>CAVPSB010000014.1:0-567270 GCA_963708025.1 uncultured Candidatus Rokubacteria bacterium
GCCGCGAGAGGGCGGACTCATGATCGGTCGGCCCATGCCCATCACTTGGCCGGGCGGCGGGATCGGCGGCCCGTCAGTGCGTCCTTCTACCCTCACCGCCTTCTCCACGGTGCCCTTCGCCTTCCCCACCACCTGATCCAGCTGCCCCTCTCTCTTGAGGCGGTCGTCACCCGTCAGCACCCCCGCTGCCTCTTTGATGCGCCCCTTGACCTGGTCACTCTTCCACCCATGGCGCGTGCTCCCCTTCGTACCGAATCGACCGCGCGGGCGGTCGCCTCGGATGGCGTGGCAGCGCCCGTGTCGGCAGGGTCGCCGCCCTAGGCCGGCGCAACGCGCAGATCGTCCTCGACCGCGCGCACGCCCGAAATCGAGCGCGCGAGCACCGCCGCTTCCAGGCGCCGCGTCCCCGTGGGGACGGTCCCGGTCAGCCGCACGACGCCGTTCTTCACCTTCACCGTGACGTCCTTGAAGTCCTGGGCGTCAAAGGCCTTCTTCACGGCGCCCTCCACTTCCTCGTCGCGCACCTTCACCGCCGCCTGCTTCGCGCTCGCCACCACCTGCAGTTCGTTCACGACGCGCGTGACGCCGCTCACCTTGCGGGCATCGTCCGCGGCTGCGGCCTTCGCGTCCTGCGTCGGCACCATGCCGAAGAGCGTCACGACCCCGCGCCCGCGTGTCCACATTGATGTCGAGCGCCGGCGTTCTCGGGTCGGCCAGCAAGCGCATCTTGGTCGCGAGGTCGATCCACATATCACTGGCCGCCGCCCCGATGCCGGACGCCTGGCTCGCGGGCGGTCGCGGCGTAGGGCTCGCGCCAGATCTGGCGTCGGCCAGCATGTCGGGGCTCTGGATCTCACTGGCCACCCGCTGCACGCCGGCACCCCGGCCACCACCTCGACCGCGCGCAGGTGCGCGCTCAGGTCTTTGCCGTGCCGGTCAGCAGCACCAGCCCCCTTGTTCACGGACTGGACGGAGATACCGCTTCCCGGAGGGCCGGATCGGCCTGCAACGCCTTCTCGATCCGCGTCTTGAGGGCGTCATCGGCCACCTGCACCGTCTTGACGTGCTGCGGGGCCACCACCTGCAGCAGGTTGCGCACGCCCTGCACCCCCTCGATCTTCTGCGCGACGCTTCTCCGCTTGCGCCTTCTCCCCGGCGGAGGGCACCTTGCCGTACAAGGTGACCCGGCCGAGGACGGTGTCCACGTGGATGGCGGTCCCGCTCACGCCCTCGGTGGTCAGGAGGGCCAGCTTCGTCTTCGTGGTGATCCCAGGCGTCCGGCGTGGCCGCCGCGACCGGTGCGGCCAGCGCCGCGCCCAACCCTACCGCGAGCACGCTGGCCTTGATCCATGATGGTCCGTTCATGACTCTCCTCCTGTGTCTGGAGCGTGGGTCACAGCAGGGTCCGCCGGGCGACCGAGCGGCCGCCACGCCGTTGCGTCCTCGGCGACGCCGAGGCCAAACGCACGCTCGACGCGTTCACGCCGGGATCGCGATCGCGTGGGAACGGTACCGGTACCGTCGCTCATCCGAGACCTCCCCTGGGCTGCTTCACCACTGTCGCCTCCTCGATCTGCCGACTGGGCGTCATCTACGGCTGACATAGCAAGGCGAATGCCATGGCCACGACTTCCGAGAGACGGCCTCGAGCGGCAAGGCCGTCGCCCCCGCCCGGGTCCTTCGCCGACAGGCGACCGCCGATGGCGATCCTCAAGGACCCGACGCTCTTCGAGGCGGCGGAGGCCCGCGCATTCTCGGGGCCGGACGAAGCCGACAGGCAAGACGCGGTCGCCGGCCTGCCGCGCGCGCCACCACCGCGCCCTGCAGCGTCCAGGGTCCGCGGACCGGAATGCGGCGCGCATGGAGCGTTCCACGCGGCCGGCCCGAACGGCGGCCGAGCGGTATCGCTTCACTGGGGCACCGGCGCCCCGCGTTGGGTCATCCTTGCCCCACCGGAGCCGAACGTGGAGCCACCTCGGGACGAGCAAATCCGCGGAGACGAGCCCGTCTCGACCGCAACCCCCGACGGCATCCGAGATGCACATCAAGAGCAACGGTCGCGGGAGGGGGACCAGCACGTCTCAGGTCCGCTGGACGGATCCGACCTCGCCGAAGCGATCCGCCCGCTCATCAGAAGGAGCGTGGTTTCGTCCGGTACTCGAGGACCTCGTGGCCGAGACATGGGAAACTCGTGGTGTTGATCCAGGAATTGACGAGGCAGGCGAGTCTGGATCTGCTGGCTCGCACGCGTCTCTGTCACCTCGCGTGCGCCAACGGGACCCAGCCGTACGTCGTGCCAGTTTATTGCGCCTACGACAATGAGCATCTCTACAGTTTTTCTACGGTCGGCCAAAAGATCGAGTGGATGCGCGCCAACCCGCTGGTCTGTGTCGAAGCGGCCGAGGTGGTGAGCCCGGAGCAGTGGGTGAGTGTCATTGTCTTCGGTCGTTACGAGGAGCTGCCCGATACGCCCGAATGGCAGAGCGCCCGCCGATCCGCCCACACACTGCTGAAACGGCATGCCGTGTGGTGGGAACCCGCGTATGCGAAAACGATCCTCCACGGCACGCCACGCGAGCTCGCGCCGGTCTTCTACCGCATTCACGTCCTGCGGATTACGGGCCATCGCGCCACCCCCGAGCCGGTGACGCCGCCTGATACAAGGCTCTCGACGACCGACCCGAAAGACGGGTGGCTGCAACACCGTCTGCGACAGGTTCGCGATAGGTTCAAGGAGTGATCCAAGTCAGGGACGCGGACCCCGGGACCGCCTCCAGGACGTTCTGGAAGACGATCACGCCCATCTTGGAGGCGTAGGCCCCGCCCTCGGCGATTCCGGAACGCCTCGGTGTGGACGCGGAACCCTGACCGAGCGGGTATTTCTTCACCTCGTCGAACCGCCCCTCCTTGAGGGTCGTCTCGGCCGCTTCGTCCGGCTCGACTGCCATGTACTTCTCGCCCCGCTCGTCGGGGATCATCATCGTGCCGAGGCGGTCGACCGACTCGATCAGCGCGTTCCACGCCGCGATGGCGCGACCAAAGGCGGAGTCCGCCGCACGACGCCCGCTCTCGCGATGGCGTCCGTCTCCGCCACGGCGGCTGAAGAGAAATCTGGCAATAGTCCGCGCTGGACCATCGCCCGTCGCGCGATGACCCGCGGTGTGCCGCGGGTGGAAATCGTCCACCGTCACGCGTCAGCCACGGGCCCGTCGCTTCCCGGCAGCCGGATGACCCATGTCGCACCTTTGCCGGCCTGAGAACGAAGCTCGATCGTCCCCTCATGGTCCTGCACGATGCCGCGGGTGATCCAGAGCCCGAGCCCCATCCCATTCGATTGGTCGTGTGGAATGGCTCCCAGAGGGGCACGCGGATCGCGTCGGCGGTCCCCGGACGGGCAGTCCCTAAGAGGAGGCGTACCCCTGGCGATCGGTCATCCGTGCGCGCCGTCTCGACCAGAGCGCTCCGCCCGCCGGCATGGCCTCGCGCACGTTGAGCAGGAGGCTCATCACCACCTGCCCGCCCGCGACCGGATCCCCCGGGACGTTCCATAGCGCAATCCGCCGAACAGGTACAAGATCACCACGATGATCAGGACCAGCCCGACGATTCCGACGCCGCCACCCGTCCCCCACCTGGAATATCCGTAATAGCCGCCGCCGCCGCCAAACAGGAGAAGCAAGATAAGAATCAGCAGTGGCATGGGACTCTCCTTTCTGCGGAGGCGTGTGTCAGGCATGAACATGACCCCGCGGCAGTTGCCGCTTCTCTAGAGAAGTCTTGTCAAAGAGTGTGTAAATGATTGTGTAAATGATTCTTTTGCACACCCCTTGAGGCTACCTCTCTCTAGATCGCACAAAGTCCTCGCGCACATCCACACGCTTGCGGATCGCCCGCAAGGACTCGTGGCCTCGCTCCGTGTTGTGGTTTGCGCCCTCTGTCGGGCATGGGTCTTCTTCCTCTGCCGTGTCTGCGATCGAGGCGATCGCTCCTGCTTGCATCGCCTACGCGCCCGATGGCCCGTTCAACGTGGGCCACATTGAAACGTCACGGTCTTGGTTCCGTTCGGGTTGGTCATGATGCTCGACGTCATCGGCTGCGAGCTGTATTGCAGACAGTAGGCGCCAGCGGTCTGCGACGCTTGCACCAACTCTTGATCCGTCCGATACGTGTAGCTCTGGCTGGGAGTGGTCGGCGCCGGCACGGGAAGTGTGGTCCGCACGCATTCAAAGATCACGGCTTTGCTGCCGTCCGGATTGTTTGTGATGTTCGTGGTCCGTGGGATCGTTTGATATTGATTACAATACGTCGTCGCGTTCTGGTTGGCCTGAAGCAGTTCCTGGTCCGTCCTGTAGTTGTAGGTCACGGTCGGGTTGCTCGACTGCACCGGCTGTTGCGACGAGGGGAACGGGGCACAGGCGGCAACGGCCCCGGCCGCCAGGAACGCGACAGCCCACACGTTCACCCTCCGGAAACAGCGAGAGATCGTGATCATCTGACCCTCCTTCACGCATTCGGTGTAGGTACCCCCACAGAGTGACCCGATGTCTTCCCAAGCCTCTTCAACCGGGAGGGGCGAACCGTCAGGCGCACCCGGCTCTTCATACTGTGTGTCTGGCTTGTGTGGGGCACAGCTATGTGCACCGGGCGACCGGGCTATCGCCGCGCCCCTGCGCCCTCGGTGGCCCCGAGATCCAACACAGACGCTCGACGAGCTCACGCCGGGATCGCGGTCGCGTGGGAATGGGACCGGTGCCGTCGCGTATCTCAAACCTCCCCGGGGCCGCTTGGCCACCGTCGCCTCCCACGATTGGCCTCCCGGGGCGCCCCTCATGGCTCACGTACGCAAGACGAATGCCATGGCCACGACTTCAGGGCGGACCGGCCGTCGTGCGCGAACGCCGGCGCCCGCCCGGGTCAACGGTCGACAGAAGACCGCCCATGGGGCGATTGGCACGAACACGACGCGCTCCTTGAACGGCGGGCGATTCCGGTGACACCCACCGCGAGGATTCTGGCATCCCCCACGCGTTAACTCAGCTTCCAGGGCTTGCGAGCCGGAGCGCCCCACGCAGCCGGCCGCCACGGCGGCCGGGCCGGGTCGCCCCACTAGGGCACCGGCCCGCTACCGGGTCACCCATCCCTACCGAAGCCGCATAGTGCTCCGCCGGATGGTGGGGCACCCATGCCCCGGAGTGGCGAGACTGCCCCACTCAAGACGACATCCCGTCGGCTTGAGGTTCGCTCGACCGATACCTGTACGGTGTACACCGACGCGCCACAGCCTTCGTCTGGCCTGAGGCGTCGAATCCGGGCCTCAGCACCCGCGCATGTTCTTCCGGGTATCTCCATTGCAGAGGTCAGGGACCTTGCGGCAGGCGGAGCTGGCTCCCTGAGCAATGCTCACCGTGATCGTCGTGCGAATGGAGGCCTGGTCAAACTACTGAGAGGGATCGGAATGCTGGTCCTCGCCGTCATGGTGGCGCCTGGGGGTGCGCGTTGACAGCAACGAAGGAGGGAACCGGCGAGTACGTTGATGACTCCGTGATCACTGTCCGTGAACCCGCCGAGAAGGAGGGCACGCCATGAATCCACTGCTTCTCATACTTGTCGTGTTGCTTCTTGTCGGTGTCCCTGGCGGTTGGCGTTACGGCGGCCCGTACATGGGCGGTGGCGTCGGTCTGATTGTTCTCATTCTCATCATTTTGGCTCTAACGGGCCGACTATGAGGGCGAGACATCCGATCCCGGCCCTCAGGTAGCGATCGTTTCGCAGTCGCCTACGCAGTAAGGCGTGAAACATCGGCGAGGTACGCCGATAGACATTGCGGCTTGCGCGAGGCTGAAGCGGCCGCCAGTGTCAAGCGATAGTTGTGTGTGTGTGGTGTCCCTCTCTTCCTCCGTCCTCGGTCAGCGGTCCACTGCGATGGACCCACGGTTCCCGCGAGGTTGGGTCATCGTTCTATCTCGCGCTCGCCAGGGGCGAGCGGGGCTCGCCGGCGCATGAGGGAGTCGAAGAGTGGGGGTGCGCCATCTACGCAACGGCGCTCGGACAGCGGCCACGTTGACACACGCGCTCCCCCACCCGTCGAACCCGTGCCGCCCCTCAGACGGGAGTGGTCGCCTCGGCCGCGTGGCGCAAGACCCGTGGGGGTATACGTCGTCGTCCCGGCGCTGCTGTCGCTCGGTACCGAATAGGCACCGGGTAATGGGCGAGATACGGCGGGATCGCGGGGGACAACGCTCTTGCACCGACTTCCATATGGACGCCATGATCCGGCCATTGACGACCCTCGGCTTCGGCCTGCTCTGCCCACGGTAACAACGTCCCCGGTCTCAGGGCCCCCTCTCCTGCCCATGACGGGACCGTTCGTAGTCGACCTCTCACCAATTACATGCGCCATGGGGAAAGAAGCCGGCCCTATCGCAATAGCTACACGTGGTACAGGATGCCAGAGCTTGCCACGTCAGCCGCGTCGTGTTCGACGCGTCCAAAGACGATATCCTCCAAGGAACGCGTGCGCGTTCGACCCCAGGCGGACTCCGGGCAGCCGGCCGTCGAGCTTCTTGGCGTTCCCGCCACCCACTACGACATCGTCGGCCTGAAACGCCGCTTTGAATCGCATCACGACATCGATGACATGGCGTCGCCACTTCTTCTTCCCGAGTCGCTTCCGTCCCGCATCGCCGATGTACTCCTCGTAGGTGCGTCCCTTCCGATACGGAAGGTGCGCAAGTTCCATCGGTTCCAGCACCCCGTCGACGATCAGCGCGGAGCCCAGACCGGTGCCCAAGCCGAGAAACAACATGCGCCCGCCCCGATAGCTGCCCAGCGCCTGCATGGCCGCGTCGTTGATGATTTTGACCGGACGGCCGAACGCTTTCGTGAAGTTGAAGCCGACCCACCCGGGCCCGAGGTTCTTCGGCTCGGCCACCGGCTTGCCGTGCACCACCGGCCCGGGGAATCCGATCGACACCGCATCGAAGCTCCAGCCCGCGGTGGCCTTGCGCACACGTCGCACCCATATCCTTCGCCTTCATCGCCGGCCCTGCCGGGATCTTGACCGGCACGCGGCGCCCCGTCACGAGCGCCTTGACGTGGGATCCACCCACATCAATGACCAAGATGCGCGTCACTTTCACGTTCGGCTCGCCGCGGCCGGATAATCACGCCGTCCGGCTCGCGTCGCGGCATCGTCGCCGTCCCGTCGGACACGTGCTGGCCCGAGATTCCCGCGCCCTGGGTACCGTGCTCGGCCCCTCGAGGCGCGCAGCACGAGGAGAAAGCCGTTGAGCGTGAAGGTCAGCACGCCGGGCATCATGAATCAGACCGGTCGGAAGTTCTGTTGACACGTCGGATGGTAAGGAGAAACGGTCAGCCGGGCATTCCTTCACTGAACGAAGAGGGGACGTCTTATCGACGCGTTGGACTCTGAACGCTGTTGACAACCTGCCGCGGCGGGCGCGCCGCCCGTCACACCGGCTCGCGCATGGCCGCGTGGCGATGCTCGATCAGCCAGCGCTGGCTCTCCAGGGGTTCCGTCCCCGGGTCCGGCTTCACCGGCTCGTAGGTGCCGTCGGCCCGCAGGCGGCGGGCCTTGGCCGAGTCCGCCAGATAGGTGGCCAGCACATGGTCCCGCAGGTACCGGACGAGCCGCGAATCCTGGATGGGGAAGAGGATCTCCACGCGGCGGTCCAGGTTGCGGGGCATCAGGTCGGCGCTGCCCAAGTAGAGCTCTTCGCTCCCCCCGTTGCGGAAGTAGAAGACGCGGCTGTGCTCCAAGAAGCGGCCCACGATGCTCAGCACCCGGATGTTCTCGCTCAGTCCCGTGACGCCGGGCCGCAGACCGCAGATGCCACGCACCAGCAAGTCCACGATCACCCCGGCCTTGGAGGCTTGGTACAGCAACTGGATCATCGGCTGGTCCACGAGGTGGTTGAGCTTGAAGATCAGGTGCGCGGGCTCACCCCGGCCGGCGCGCTCGATCTCCCGTTCGATCAGGGCCTGCAGGCCGGCCCGAAGGGTGAGCGGTGCCACCAGGAACTTCTGATAGTCTCGCTTGGCCGAATAGCCGGTCAGGTAGTTGAACAGATCCGAGGCATCCCTCCCCAGAACCTCGTCGCAGGTCAGCAGGCCGATGTCCGTGTAGACCTGAGCGGTGATGGGATTGTAGTTGCCGGTGGACAGGTGCACGTACCGGCGGATGCTCTCTTCCTCCCGGCGAACGACCAGCGCGATCTTGGAGTGGGTCTTGAGTCCCAACAGCCCGTAGACGACGTGGACCCCCTCGTTCTCCAGGGACCGCGCCCACTCGATGTTGCTCTCTTCGTCGAAGCGCGCCTTGAGCTCGACCAGCACCGCCACCTGCTTGCCGTTGCCCACCGCCTCCAGCAAGGCTTCCACCACGGGCGAGTTGCCGCCCACCCGGTAGAGCGTCTGCTTGATGGCCAGCACGTCCGGGTCTCGGGCGGCCGCCTGCAGGAAGTCCAGGACCGGGGCGAAGGAATCGTAGGGATGGTGCAGCAGGATGTCCTGGCGCCGGATGGCGGCAAAGATCCCGCCCTCCCCGTGGAGAAGTGAAGGGGGGGATTGCGGGTCGAAAGGGGACATCCTTCAGATCGGGCCGATCCAGCGCGTACAGCTCTTTGAGGTCGCTCATGCCCAGCGGGGGGTGACGGTATAGATGTCGGCGGGGCCGACCTCCAGGTTCTCCATGAGGATGTTCCGGCTGGCCGCCGTCATGGCGGGATCCATGGTGACGCGCACGACACTGCCGAAGCGTCGTTCCCATACGCTCCGCTCGACCGTCTCCAGGAGGTCCTCCGCCTCGAGCTCCTGAATGGCCAGCTCGGCATCCCGCGTCACCCGGAAGGGGTGGACTTCGACGATTTCCATTCCGGGGAAGAGGCGATGCAGGTTGGCGGCGATGATCTGTTCCACCCAGACGAAGAGCCGGGGTGGCCTCGTCGGGTTCTCCTCGGACGCCTCGCCCGGCACACTGACGGGCACGAGCCGCGGCAGGGTGGCGGGAGCTTTGACGCGAGCAAACCCCTCGTGGCCCAGCGGATCACGGACGCGTACCGCCAGGTTCAGACTCATGTTGGAGATGTGGGGGAAGGGTCGGCCAGGGTCGTAGGCCATCGGCGTCAAGATGGGGAAGATCATCCGGTAGTGTCCGAAAACTCAGCCCATGCTCGGGCTCAGGCCGCCCGGTGGTAGTACCGCAACAGCCCGCCCAGCCGGTCCCGACAGCGGAACTGAGTCCGCCAGCGCCAGGTATGTTGCATCGACGACGATGCGCACAAATCGGGCCCGTGGAAATCAACTGTACAGACAGATGTCGAGTTGAAGCTGCGGCAGGCCAGCCTTGCAGTCGTCGCGGCAGAAGCAGGCGACGCATTGCTGGAAGTCGATCTGGTCGTACTGAAGCGCGATGACGAGCCGCGCTATGCCTATGCGATGAAGTTTCAGTTGTTGCAGAAAGTCATCCTAGAATAGTCACAGTAGGCGGCGATCACCTCGATCGCCGAGAAGATCGGGCCTGCCCGGTCCTTCATTCGCCAGCTGGCCGAGAGCCACTTGACGCGACGTCTCTTTCGGCAAATCCTGGGGTGCATCGAGCGACGGGCGTGGCACCCGACCTGAGCCCAGAGTCTTCCACTGACGCGGGGGCGACGGAATGCTGGGAACGCTCCGGCGAAGCCGTCCCGAACGGCCCGGTCGGGGAGATCTGGTGCGGAAGGACGAGCTTGATCATGACCTCGGCCTTGCGATACTGCTCTTCGCCGGGAGGGCCGGACGGGGAAATGAGCGGCCCGACGGGATGACTCGCTCGTGCAACACGCTGGCGAGGGCAGCACTGCGGCCATATCGGGACCCCCGTGTTAGTTAGACCGATCCCTCGGGTGCGTCGAGCGGCTTGCGTGGCACCCAACCTGAGCGCGAGTGCGGCACCCGGAGCGAGGGCGATGAGAAATCGATTCAACTGGCGGGGGTGTCTCGGACGGGTTGGCCGGGGCGGGGCAACGTGCGAAGCACTGTGTTGCACGCCGTCCCTGCTCGGCGAGAAAGCCTTACGCCACTATCGGACATTTCGGTGAAAGATCTTTATCGGTACGTTTGGAAGGTGAGTGGTCGGGATCAGGTCATCCTGTCAGTGCTGTCGGTCGCCCTGTTCCTTCTTGAGCTCGCACCACTCGAGCTTCAGCGACGTATCGTCAATGGTGCGGTCGCTCACCACGAATTCGAGCTCATTGGGCTGCTCTGCCTCCTCTACGTCGCGGTGACACTCGTGCAGGGGAGCCTCAAACTGATCTTGAACATCTACCGAGGTTCCGTGAGCGAGGCCGCGAATCAGCGCCTGCGCCTGGAACCAAACTTGATCGCGGTCGCCCGTGCCGCACCTGGGGGCGAGTCAGAGGATGAAGGCGTCGCGATCTCGATCATCGTGTCTGAGGTGGAGGCGGTCGGGGGCTTCATTGGCAGCAGTTTCTCCGAGCCCTTGCTTAACGGCGGCATCCTGCTGAGCGTGTTCGGCTACATGATCTTCATGCAGCCATGGATGGCCGTCGTCGCGCTCCTGCTGTTCTGCCCGCAGTTCTTGTTCATTCCGTTTTTGCAGGGAGCGATCAACCGCCGCACAAAGGTACGCATCGAGACCCTGCGGGCACTCAGCGTCGACATTGTCAACGAGACGGCCGATCCAGCGGGCGCGCGTACAGAGAAGACGTACCGGCACCGGGTCAGCGATGTATACCGGTTGAACATGGAGATCTTTCGCCGCAAGTTCGGCATGAACTTCTTGATGAACCTGCTGTATCACTTGGGCATCATTGGCATCCTGTCTGTCGGCGGGTGGCTGTTGCTTCACGGGAAGACTGAGGTGGGCACGGTCGTCGCCTTCATTTCGGGACTTAACCGAATGAACGACCCGTGGGGCGACTTGGTGAACTACTTTCGCGACCTGACGAATGCGGGCGTGAAGTACCGGATGATCGCTTCGGCGCTGGACAAGCGGTTGGCCGAGCCAGCGTGACCCGTTGGAGCGTCGTCAGGATGCCAGAGAGTGCGCCAAGAAACGCGCTCATCCAGGACGTGGACTTTGCTTCCGCCCTTGGGAATCTCGTTGCGCCGGTTCCGCGGCTGCCATAAGGTAACGTGTGATCAAACGAGGTGCCGCTGCGGGTGCGGGCCCTTTCCTGTGAGCTCCTGCGTCAGATGATGGAGGGCGCTCGGCGTGATCGCGGTTTCCGCCCGAGACGCGCTCAGGCGCTCGACCTCGTGCAGCGGCACCGGCCGCACGTAATGCCGTCTGGTGTGCTCATGCTCACATGTCCATCACAGGATCACCCATCGGTCGCGCCCTTTTCCACCGGCAGGGCAATGCCGGCCTACCCTGCCAGGTACCGCCGGCGGGGGGGCGCCACCTGGCGGTTATCGGTCTAGCAGGATGCGGAAACATCGGGTGAAAGGCCACGGGTGTCGGCTCCAAGGTATCGCGAAGACGCTCGCTCGGCTCCGCTCGCTGCGGCGACGGTCCGCGTGGCCTCGAGGCCGCGCTCCGGCTCATCCGGTAGCCTCCGCCAAGTTGCGAATCCGGACTACACTTCCCGATCCTCCTGGGCGGCGACGTTCTCGGGGTGATGGTGTTCTTCAGCTTCACGATCTGAACGGAGGCAGCCATGTCCGAGCAAATCCACGACTCCGCCTTTCCCGACGGCGACGCGGGCAAGGCGGAAGCCGTCACCGAAGTCCGGCATGAAGCAGCTCTGCTCAAGACGGGCGCCTTGCAGAACGCGATCTTTAACAGCGCCAACTTCTCCAGCATCGCCACCGACGAGAAGGGTGTCATTCAATTATTCAATGTCGGTGCGGAGCGCATGCTGGGCTACGCGGCCGCCGATGTGCTGGACAAGATCACCCCGGCCGACATTTCCGATCCGCAGGAAGTGATCGCGCGCGCCAAGGCGTTGAGCATCGAGCTCGCCACCCCGATTACGCCGGGCTTCGAGGCCTTGGTTTTCAAAGCCTCGCGCGGCATCGAAGACATTTACGAGCTGACTTACATCCGGAAAGATGGCAGCCGCTTTCCGGCCGTCGTGTCGGTCACGGCATTGCGCGACGCGCAAAACACCATCATCGGTTACCTGTTGATCGGCACCGATAATACTGCGCGCAAGCAGGTCGAAGCGGACCAGAAGCAGCTCGATCAGCGCCTGCGCGACCAGCAGTTCTACACGCGCTCTCTCATCGAGTCGAACATCGACGCGCTGATGACCACCGATCCGTCCGGCATCATCACCGACGTCAACAAGCAGATGGAGGCGCTCACTGGTTGCACGCGCGACGAATTGATCGGCGCGCCGTTCAAGAACTACTTCACCGATCCGGAGCTGGCCGAGACGGCTATCAAACTGGTGTTGAGCGAAAAGAAGGTCACCAACTACGAACTCACCGCGCGCGCCAGGGACGGCAAGGAAACCGTGGTGTCCTACAACGCGACTACCTTCTACGATCGGGATAGGAGGTTGCAGGGCGTGTTCGCCGCAGCGCGCGACGTCACCGAGCGCAAACGCTTGGATCAGGTTCTGCAGGAGAAAAATGTCGAGCTCGAGAGCGCCAAGTCCGCGGCGGAAAGAGCCAATCTGGCGAAATCGGATTTCCTCGCCCGCATGAGCCACGAGATCCGGACGCCGATGAACGCCATCATCGGCATGGCGGACCTGCTGTGGGAGACCTCGTTGGTCTCGGAGCAGCGCGAGTACGTCCGCATCTTCCGGAAGGCGGGGAACCAGCTCCTGGACCTGATCAACGACATCCTGGACCTTTCCAAGGTCGAGTCCGGCCATCTGGTGCTCGAGAGCATCGACTTCGATCTCGGCGAGGTCCTCGACAAGACCCTCGAGATGATGGCGATTCGCGCCCACGAGAAGGGGCTCGAGCTGGCGCTCCGCATCGCTCCGGAGATCCCCACCGCACTGCTCGGCGATCCGGCCCGACTCCGGCAGGTGCTCATCGATCTCATTGGCAACGCCATCAAGTTCACGGAGCAAGGCGAGGTGATCGTGCGGGTCGAGCGTGATCCCGAGGACGCCGCCCCTGGCGCACTGCGGTTCGCGGTCTGCGACACCGGGATTGGGATTCCCGAGGAGACGCGCGAGCTGATCTTCGCCCCCTACTCCCAGGTCGACACCTCCACGACGCGCAAGTTCGGCGGGACCGGCCTCGGACTGACCATCTCGCGGCGCGTCGTCGAGCTGATGCAGGGGCGGATCTGGGTGGACAGCAGCCTCGGCGCCGGAAGCACGTTCTACTTTACGGCTCGGTTCGCGGTCGGCAGCAAGCCCCCGCTCAGGGTCCCCTCCGGGCCGATGGATCTCAAGGACGTGAAGACCCTGGTCATCGACGACAACACGGCGAACCGGCTGATCCTCAAGGAGATGCTCTCGCAATGGGGCGCCGTGGTGATGGAAGCGGCCGGGGGCGCGCAGGGGCTCGCGGAGCTGCTGCGGGCACAGCAGGCCAACGTCCCCTATGCCCTCGTGTTGCTGGACCGCCGCATGCCCGGAGTCGACGGGTTTCAGGTGGCCGAGCACATTCACCAGAGTCCTACCATGGCCGGGACGACCATCCTGATGCTCACCTCGGACAACCGCGCCGGGGACGCCGCCCGAGGCCGCGCGCTGGGGGTCGCGGCGTACCTGGTAAAACCGGTGAAGCGCGCCGAACTCCTGGAGGCGATCCAGGAGGCGCGCGCCGGCACGGCCCCTCTAGTGGAGCGGCCCGCAGCGCCACCTGGAGGCATGCTGGAAGGCGCGCCAGGGCTGCGGATCCTCCTGGCCGAGGATTCCCAGGATAATGTGCTGCTGATCCAGTCTTACCTGAAAGCCAGCGGGTGCAGCGTGGACCTGGCCGGCAACGGCGAGGTCGCCTTGCGGATGTTCATCTCCGGCACGTACGACGTCGTGCTCATGGATGTCCAGATGCCGGTCATGGACGGGTACGCCGCCACACGCAGGATCCGCCAGTGGGAAGGTGAGAACCGTGCCAGGCCGGTGCCGATCCTGGCACTGACCGCACACGCGCTGCCGGAGGAGGTCCGCAAGAGCCTCGATGCTGGCTGCACGGCCCACCTCACCAAACCCATCCGCAAAGCGATGCTCCTGCACGCCATCGAAGAGCACACCATGGGACGCGTCCGCGTCCGGGTGGACTCGAGTCTCGCGGAGCTGGTTCCCGGCTTCCTGGAGAACCGACGGATGGACGTCGAGGCGATAGTTGCAGCGCTCAAAAACGCGGATTACGAAAACGTTCGCATCCTGGGCCACAACATGAAGGGATGCGGCGCCGGCTACGGCTTGAACCGGATTACGGAGATCGGCGCATCCCTGGAGCAGGCGGCCGGACGCCGTGAGCCCGAGGAGATTCGCGCGCGGGCCGCGGAGCTCGCCCGGTACCTCGACGGTCTCCAGGTGGAGTACGAATAAGTGACACTGGAGGGAGTATGCGAGTACGATTCTGGGGCACCCGGGGGTCGATCGCCGCGCCGGGCCCGGGCACCGTCCGTTTCGGCGGCAACACCTCGTGTGTGGGAGTGACGACCAGCGGGGGCGCCTGCTTCATATTTGACTGCGGGACGGGCGCCCGCCCGCTCGGCGCGGAGCTCATGGCGCACACCCCCAAGCCCATCTCGGCGACGATCCTGCTCAGCCACACGCACTGGGATCACATCCAGGGCTTTCCCTTCTTCGCCCCGCTCTTCGTTCCCGGGAACCAGATCACGGTCTGCGGTCCAGAAGGGAGCGGACATTCTCTGCGCGAAGTCCTCTCCGGCCAGATGGAGTTCACGTACTTCCCCGTCGAGATCGGCCAGCTTCCGGCCACCATCACCTTCCGAGAACTCGGAGAAGGCACGCACGAGATCGGCGGCGCGCGGATCGTCGCGCAGTACCTCCATCATCCGGCAATGACGCTGGGCTATCGCGTCGAGGCCGACGGCGCGGCTGTTGTGTACCTGTGCGACCACGAGCCCTTCTCCGAAACGCTCTGGCACGACGACCCCGCGTCCAGCCACGCCGAGTCCATCGTGCACGAGGGGGACCGGCGCCACGCGCGAATCATGGCCGGCGCCGGCCTGGTGATTCACGATGCGCAGTACACTCCGGAGGAGTACCTATCCAAAAAGAATTGGGGCCACAGCACCTACGAGTATGCCGTGGGGCTGGCCGCCGCGGCGGGGGTGCGTCAACTCGCTCTTACCCACCACGATCCTACCCACGACGACGCTTTCGTCGAGGCGATTGAGAAGCGCGCCCGCGGGTACACCGAGCAGCTTGGTTACGCTGTCCGGGTCTGCTGCGCCTATGAGGGCCTCGATCTGGCCGTCGAGCCGCACAGCGTCCGGCAACTAGCCAGCACGCCACTGGCTCCGCACTCGGGTCGGGACGCCCTGCGCGGTAGCCACATCCTGGTCGTGGACGACGACCCTGACCTCCGTACCCTCGCGAACAAGGCTTTGAGCCAGGACGGCCACATCGTAAGCGAAGCTTCCAGCGGCCAGGAGGCACTCGCGTTGATCGACGCGCAGGCACCCGATCTTCTTGTGCTGGACCTGCTGATGCCGGAACAGGGGGGCCTGGAGGTGCTCAAAGTGCTTCGTTCCAGGCCCGCGACGGCGGCGCTGCCAGTCCTCGTGTTGACGGCCCTGGATGACGAGGTCAATACGCGGGCCGGCTTCGATCTCGGAGCCACCGACTATCTGACCAAGCCCTTCTCGATCCCGCAGCTCGCGGCGCGCGTGCGTGCCTGCCTCGCGCGCACCGGCCGCGGAGTGACCTGACCGGTAGGTTCCATGGACCGTCTCGACGCCGACCTGTCCACCCTTGACGCGCTCAGCGGCATAGAGCGCCACCTTGGTCTTGGCCGTCAACCACGAGTCGGTGATCCCGGTTTTTGCGTCCTGCGCGGCCGCCTTGGTTTTTCTGCTCCACCTTGTCGGCCGTCGTCTGGGACGCCACGTACGTTGGCACGGCCACGATGGCTGCGGCTCCGAATACGGCTGCTACGGGGAAAGCCACGGCTCCGAAAATCCATGAACCACGCATACTTCTTGCCCTTCCATCATGCTAGTGGTTATAAGTCGCCACGGTGCCTTCCGCCTATTGGACCTAGGTCCAATAGGTGCTCTCGCGTGAAGCGCGTATCCTCCCTACCGGTAAGTGGAGTGCTTGGGTGGGCAGCGTTTCAGGTCGCGGGTGGACTGATTCACCTGCGCCTGGTGGTGGCGGTCATCTCGTTGATCCTCCACTTCGCACGTGGCTGCGGGGCCGGGACGTAGAATGGCTCCAGCCGTGAAAGAGGACACAGTCATGCGGCGATTCAGCAGCGTGATCGCGATCTTCATACTCCTGAGCGGATGCGCGGCGTTCAAGGGCAAACCCGTCGGCACCCCTTTTACGAACGGCGAGCTCATTGCTGAGTTACAGAAGCAGGGCGTCGGCTGGGCAGGGCTGAACCAACAGGCGACGGGCCGGTCAGCGGAAGACCGGAAGCCCGGAGTCAGGTCTGGGACGGGCTGGGCCTGGCCGAGTTCGTGGTGGCCGCAAGTCCAGCGGATCGCGCTCATCGAGGAGACGGCCAAAGGGGTGATGGTGACCCTGCCGCCCGCGCTCTTCGCCTTCGACAGCGCGGACCTCGAACCCGAAGCGCGCCTGGTGGTGGATCGGATGGCGGCCGTGCTGAATCACCCGCGGGCGATGAGCCGGAAGATTGTCTTGGAGGGACATGCCGACGCCATTGGCACCGAGGCGTACAACCTCGGTCTTTCGCGCAGACGGGCGGAAACGGTCGTTCAGGAGTTGATCGCAAGCGGGGTGCGCCGGGAGCGCCTTGCGCTACAGCCCTATGGGAGACGCGCCCGGCCGCTCCAAACACCGCGCCCGACGGCACGGACAACCCGGGCGGTCGGGCGCAGAACCGGCGCGTCGAGACACTCATCCTGAACCATCAGTGATTGCGGTCTTGGACCCGCTAACTCGGAGTCTCGAGAGCGGCGTTCCATCGCTCGCAGGTCGCAGCGAGCCGGTCGCACTGCGTAGCGATGTATAGCGTCCACTTCGGTTTTCGAGAGCAGCCGTTTGCCCTCACGTCCAATCCAGTCGTCTTCTACACGAACCCCAGCTACCCGGACGCCTGTGCCAACGTGCTCTCCGCCATCCACGCACGCGAAGGATGGGTCGTGCTGATCGGCGAGCCCGGAACGGGCAAGACCACTGTGCTCCGCCGGGTGCTGAGCGCCTTAGAGGCGCCAGTTCCCTTCGTGTTCTCTTTCAACGTGATCCTAACCTTCGACGAGATGGTGGCCTTGCTCGGCCAGCGACTGAACTGGGCGAATCCCGGCGGCACCCAATTCGAGCGCCTCCAGGCGCTGAAGGCCTCTTTGCGGGCGCAGTTCGAGGCGGGGACTCTAATAGTTGTAGCGATCGACGACGCGCACGGGCTGCCCCAGGAGGTGTTCGAGAATCTGCACCGGCTGTCGAGCGACGAACCGGGCGGCATCAACCTCCTGCAGATCGTGGTGGCTGGACTCTCCGAGCTGGAAGCCAAGGTCGCTGCACTCCGATCGCGGTCAGACGGGCCTGGCACCCTAGTGCGGTGTCGGCTCGAGCGGCTCACAGCTCGGGAGGTGGGTCCGTATATCGACTACCGGCTGCGGCGCGTGGGCTGCGAGCGGACCGATCTCTTTCCGCCGGTGGCGATCGAGCGTATCGCGGCTTATACCGAGGGGATTCCGCGGCTCATCAACCAGATGTGTGACAACGCGTTGAGGATCGCGTGTGACGCGGGTCGGGAGACGGTCTCGGTGGCGATCATCGAGGAGGCCGCTCATTACCTCCAGCTCGCCGAGCCCGACAGGCTCCTCACAGAGGAGAGCGCCCCGACCTCAAGGAGGGAGACAGGCAGGATCTGGGGCGGGCTCCGCAGCCTGGAGGGCCGTCTCCTTCGGTTCTGGCCTCGGCGCCGGTTCTGGCTTCAGCGCCTGGGCTGGTCTACGCTCGGCATTGTGTTGGCATCGTTCCCCTTGTTCTTCCTCACGCGGAGTCTTCACCTGCCTCCCTCGACTTATTCCTCTCCACCCGTGCCCGTGGAGCGCTCGGGAGGTAGTAGTCCAGCCACCAGCGAGCCCGTCGCGCACGTCGCGCCCGCCGTTGAGGAGGTCGCGCGAGAAGGTCCGGAAGTGACTCGGGAGGCTCTGCCGGCAGAGAGCCGAGAGCACCCGGGATCTGCGGTATCGGTCAGAGACACGGCCGGCCAGGCCATCGGCCGAGACGGCGGCGGGATGGCGTCGTCAGAGAGGGGCGGTGCCCGCGCCGGTGGCGAGCACAGGCGTCGCGTCGCGTGAGCACGCCCTTCTGAGGAAGGCAGAGGATGGAGACATTCGGGGCGTTGACGTCCTGTTGACCGCCGGGGTGCCACCGGACGCGAGAGATCGGCGGGGCTTGACCCCGTTGATGCTGGCGGTCATCCATAACCACCCCACCATCGTGAAGGCCTTGATCGAGCGTGGCGCCGACGTCAACGCACGCGACAATGGCGGCGCCACCGCGTTGATGCTGGCGGTCATCAACGACCGCCCCGCCATCGTGCGGGCGCTGTTCGCCCACGGCGCCGACATCAATGCGCGCAGCAAGGCCGGCTGGGCCGCGCTGACATATGCCGCCTGGAAGGGAAATACCGACCTCGTGCGAATGCTGCTCGACAGCGGAGCCGACGTGACCTTCACCGACAAGCGGGGCTGGACCGCCCTTCAATATGCCGCCTGGAAGATTACCCGCTCTGGTCAAGCGGAAGACAGCTACCCCGAGATCCTCGCGCTCCTAGAGGAGGCTGGGAGGAAGAGATAACAGTGACGGGGCGCGGCGGGGGTGACCCCTTATCCGGACGCGGCCTCCGTGGAAGGGCTTCGGAAGCCTACACCCTTATTCGCCTCTTTTCACCAGCGCTTCGAGCCACGAGGTGGCCCGTAGTGTCCGAATATTCGGCCCGGCCCGTAGTGTCCGAAAACTCATCCCGTGCTCAGGGCTCAGGCCGCGCGGTGGTAGTACCGCAACAGCCCGCCCAGCCGGTCCCGACAACGGACGTGGGTCCCGCCCGGGGCCGGGGCTGCCGGGGTGATCAACTCGTTGCCGAGCCCCTGATGGTTCCGCTCCCCGTGGTAGTGCGCCACGAACTCGTCGAAGGCGCGGAGCAGCCGACGCTCCCCGAACAGGATCAGGCGGTCGAGACACTCCGCGCGGATCGAGCGCACGAAGCGTTCCGCGTAGGCGTTGGCATTCGGCGCCTGGACTGGCGTCAGCACGATCCGCACGCCCGCGCCTTGGACGATGCGGCGGAAGCCGTCCGTCCACTTGCTGTCGCGATCGCAGATGAGGACGCGGTGGCCCGCCAGGAAGCCATCGACCGCGTCGGTCAGTCGCCGCGCCGCCTGCGCCATGAACCACGCATCCGGGGTCGGGGTCGAGCCCGCCACGTGGACCCGTCGGCTCCGGAGATCGATCACGAAGAGCGTGTAGTACGTGATCAGCCCTCGAGGGGTCCAGACCTCGCTGGTGAAGAAGTCGGCCCCCGCGATCGCGCCCCAGTGGGCCCGCAGGAAGGTCCGCCAGGACGACGGCCGGTCCGGCGCGGGCGGGATCCCGTGGTCTTTCAGGACTCTTGGCGACCGTACTCCGGGCCACGTCGTGACCCAGGTTCTTCAGCGCGCCCTGGATTCGCGTGTAGCCCCACGCCGGATTCTCCGTGGCCATCCGCACAATGAGCGACGAGATCTCCTTCATGATCCCGGGACGGCCTGGCCGGTTCGGCGTGACCGTCCACTTCCGGGGCGATCAGCTGCCGGTGCCATCGCAGACTTTCTCTGGTCCATGTCAAGCGATTTTTTTCGCGCGCTGCCGCAGCTGCTGTCGCGTCATCGTCGCCAGGTGGTACTGCTCGTCATACGGCACCTGGCGCTCCCACAGGACGAAGATGATCTTCACCCACTTCGCGCCCAACGCCCGGAGGGCCTCGCGATGCGAATGGCCCCGCGCCCGCTGCGCGTCGTAGTACGCTCGCGTCCACTCACTCGAGCGCAGCGAGAGGAAGGCCACCTGGTCGACCACGTACCGCAACATCTTGTCGCAAGCGAAGCGGAAGTGGACGACGTGCTGCCTGCCGCTCTTCACGGTCACGGGCACGGCGCCGGCGTGCGCCTGCAGATGCTGAAACGACTCCCACCGCCCGGGGGCATCCCCCAGCCGCGCCCAGAGCGTGGGTGCGGTGACCCCATGCTCACCGATCGGGAGCGTCCGGATCCACTGCGCCGCCGGCATGGCTGCGAAAAAATCCTCGACCGCCTGCCGGTAGGCCCCGACGGCCGCGACCACCGCCCCCAGCTCGGTCACCAGGGCCTGCATCAGCCGGGCCTTGGCCCGCACGACGTGGGCCGGCACCGGCAGCTGCGGCCGCTGCAGGACGGCCCAGAGCTCCTGGGTTCGGGCCTCGCTCAGCCGATGGGCGCGCGCCCACCGCTGCCACTGGCGTTCGGTGAGGGCCGCCACGGCCGCCGGCGTGGGATAGGCCTTCAGGAACTCCCGCGCCAGAGCCGTCGTCAACTCCGCCACCTCCAGGCCGCG
The DNA here is from genome assembly GCA_963708025.1 of uncultured Candidatus Rokubacteria bacterium. Lineage (GTDB taxonomy): Bacteria > Methylomirabilota > Methylomirabilia > Rokubacteriales > DASRDR01 > CAVPSB01. The sequence continues at coordinate 20,670 of CAVPSB010000014.1, forward strand.
GGGATAGTACGCCTTCAGCGTGGCCGTGAGCTGGTTGACCAGGCGCGTCTGCTGCCGGATCTGCCGCTGGCAGTCCTCCGTGAGGAGCTTGAGCTCTTGGGCCGCCTCCGAGCTCGGCTGCAAGGCCTGGAGGCGTCCGTGATCCGTGCGGAGGAAGTCGGCCAGCACGCGGGCGTCAAACGGATCACTCTTCGCCCCACCCTGGCGAAACCGATCCCGCGCCCGGTCCAATGCCTTGGGGTTCACCGGGTAGACCACGACGCCATGGTCGAGCAGGAAATCCACCACCCGGCCCTCGGGTCGCTCAATCGCCGCCCACAGCTCGATCCCCTGGGCCTGCCACTCGTGGAGCTCGCGGCCCCACTCGCTGAAGCCCGCCGCCGTGTGCGGCACCGTGCGACTCGTGACCTTCGTGCCGTGCTCCTCCAGGACCCAGACCGCATGCTGCTGATCGGCCCAGTCGACTCCCAGGTAGTAGCGCATTCAGCGTCTCCTCCCGCTCAGTCTCGGTCGTGCCCGGCCCGGAGAGGTGTGAACGGCAAGGTTGGCCTTATACCGGCCCTCCGGGGGGCGACTTTCTCTGGAACCTTCGGCGCCGTTCTCTTGTCGACCGGGACAGTCTGCGATTGAGCCTCCGGGGGCTCGGAACGTGTTGGTCCTCTGGTCAACAAGTCCCCTCATGCTTGGTGAAGGGCCGCCTCTCTCACCTCTACCAGCCATCTCTTCCTGCCATCTCTTCCTAACGGCCGGATAGAGCATCTCTTCGTCGGCCGGACAGAGTATAAGGATCGTGTCGGGCGTGACGATGGTCGCGACCTGCCTCAAGACCAGTCGGCCGAGTCGGCGACCTTTCGCCGCAAAGCGACGGCGCTGATCATCGGTCAGCCGGAGGCGGCGCCCCTTCACCCGCTCCTTCAGGACGCGGTTCTCCTCCACAAGGTACTCGATGACGTGCTGTTGGTGCGGTTGACCCATCCCGCGAGGGTCACGAGCAGCACGCGCAAGGGCGAGAGGTCGGCAATCATTCGAAGATTCTACCGTGGCCGACCACGGGCAGCCCAGAGCTACAGCTCGGCCGAATATTCGGACAGTACGGGAGGACGCGACCTTCGTGAACCCGGGGGTTCTCCACGCCGGGACAGGGGAGAACATCGTGTCGCACGCTGAGCTCCGCTTCAAGGTCCGAGGGAAACGGATGAGATCTGCGGGGGAGGAGCCCCCCCGGCGTGTCGGGGCGGTGACCAGGGAATCACCGTCGTGATAGGCTGCTCCCGGAACCCAGGTTGCACTACGGTTGCACTGTTTGGTGCGGTTTGGAGGAATTTGGAGAATGCCACCCTCGAAAGTATGGGCACTTGAGCCCGGAATTACGTTCCTCAACCACGGCTCCTTCGGTGCCTGCCCGCGGGCGGTCCTGGAGGCGCAGCGGGGCCTCGTGGAACGGCTGGAGGGGGAGCCGGTGCGCTTCCTGAGCCGCGAGCTGGAGGGCCTCCTCGACACCGCCCGGGCCGAGCTGGGTGCATTCGTCGGCGCCCCGCCCGACGACCTCGCCTTCGTGCCCAACGCGACGGCCGGGGTCAACACGGTGCTGCGCTGGCTCACCTTCCGGGCCGGCGAGGAGCTGCTGGTCACCGACCACGGCTACAACGCCTGCCGGAACGCCGTGGAGGCCGTCGCCGGCCGGGCGGGCGCCCGGGTCGTCGTCGCCGAGGTGCCGTTTCCGATCGGCTCGCCCGACGAGGTGGTCGGCGCCGTCCTGGCCCGGGTCACCCCGAAGACGCGGCTCGCGCTCCTCGACCACGTGACGAGCCCGACGGGGCTCGTGTTCCCCATCGCGCGGCTGATCGGCGAGCTGGCCGCCCGCGGCGTCGACACGCTGGTCGACGGCGCCCACGCCCCGGGCATGCTGCCGCTCGACCTGCGTGCCCTGGGCGCCGCCTACTACACCGGGAACGCCCACAAGTGGATCTGCGCGCCGAAGGGCGCCGCGTTCCTCTACGTGCGTCCCGATCGGCAGCCGGGCATCCGGCCGCTGTCGATCAGCCACGGCGCCAACTCGCCCCGCACCGACCGTTCGCGCTTCCGCCTGGAGTTCGACTGGAACGGGACCGATGACCCCACGGCGTACCTCTGCGTCGGCGAGGCGATCCGCCACGTCGGCTCGCTCCTGCCGGGTGGCTGGCCCGAGGTGATGGCGCACAACCGGGCACTGGCCTGCGCGGCCCGCCAGGTCCTCTGCCAGGCGCTCGACCTCGCGCCGCCCAGCCCGGAGTCCATGCTCGGCTCGCTGGCGTCGGTGCCCCTGCCGGACGGCCGCGCCACGCCGTCTCCCCGGCGTCCGCGGCAGGACCCGCTCCAGGATGCGCTCTTCGAGCGCTTCGCGATCGAGGTCCCGGTCATGATCTGGCCGACCCCGCCCCGGCGGCTGATCCGCATCTCGGCCCAGCTCTACAACGCGCCGGCCGACTACGAGCGCCTGGCGGGAGCGCTGCGGACGCTGCTGTGCGGCTGACTCGGCCGCCTGGGCGGAACGTCTTCGTGCCCCCCGGCGCCGCACTTTCTTCTTGACACGGTTTCTGATCGGGCGCTCGCCGTGGTCGCGGCCTCGGCACCAGTCCCGCCCAGGGGGCCAGGTCGGCCCGTCGCACCGCGGACCGCCGGGCACCGAGTCAAGAATCATTCCTGTTGCATTGATCGCCGTCTGACGGCCTCCCAGGGCAGTCGAAAATCGCGTGGTAGGGTGCGAGGCAGGAGGCTCGCCATGCACCTCGCCCCGATGCGCACGCCCACACCCGCGACGGCCGACCTCGACCGGCTCGGCGACGAGATCGCCGAGCTCTCGGCCCACCTCGACGCCGCCATCGCGCGGCTGCTCGCGCTGATCCGCGAGTTCGACGCGCGTGGCGGCCGGGGGAACGGCTTCCGCTCCTGCGCGGCGTGGTTGAGCTGGCGGGTCGGGCTTGACCTGGGGGCGGCCCGGGAGCGGGTGCGGGTGGCGCGGGCGCTCGGCGAGCTGCCCCGGCTGGCCGCGGCCTTGGCCCGGGGGGAGCTCTCCTACTCGAAGGTCCGCGCCCTCACGCGGGTCGCCACCCCGGAGACCGAGGCGCGGCTGCTGGCGGTGGGGCGGGCGGGGACGGCGGCGCACGTGGAGCGGATCGTGCGGGGGTGGCGGCGAGTGGACCGGCAGATGGAGGCGCGGGAGGCAGCGGCGCGGCACCGGGGGCGGTCGCTCCAGGTGTACCCGGACACGGACGGGATGCTGGTGGTGCGGGGGCGGCCGGAGCCGGAGGTGGGGGCGGTGCTGATCCGGGCGCTGGAGGCAGCGCGCGAGGCGCTCTTTGTGAAGCGGCGGGCCGCCGTGGTGGGGGGCGCCGAGATGGACCCGCCGAGCCAGGGCCAGCAGCAGGCCGACGCCCTGGCGCTGGTGGCGGAGACGGCCCTCGCGCAGGGGCTCGATCCGGGCTCGGGGAGCGAGCGGTACCAGGTGGTCGTGCACGTGGACGCCGCCGCGCTGGCCGACCCCGGGCAGCCGGGGCAGTCGGCGCTCGAGGACGGCGTGCACGTTTCCGCGGAGACGTCCCGGCGGCTGGCCTGTGACGCGACCCGGGTCCTCCTCCGCCACGCGGGCGACGGGCAAGTGCTGGACCTGGGGGCGCGGCCAATCTACCGTCCTCGCCCGTCTGCCGCTTCACCGGGTAGGCTGATTCCGGGAAGGCGCGCTCGGGGTTCGCTGGGTGTGGCCACTCCGCGGTGGATGGCCCAGAGGCAGCCCCTGCGGAGGCAGCCCCTGCGGTTGACGGTCCCCGGGTCCCCGCCCTAGACTGGCCTCCATCACCCGGCTCGAGTCAGCGGGCCGGGGCAGGCTCCGAGGAGGCCATGGGGCTCGACTTCGAGCTGTCCCCCGAGCACGAGCTCATCCAGAAGGCGACCCGCGAGCTGCTGGCGCGCTTCGAGCCGCGCCGCGCGGAGTTCCGCCGGATGATCCAGGAGGAGCGGCGCTACCCGCAGGAGCTCTGGGACGCGCTGGCCGAGATGGGCTTCATGGGAAGCCTGATCCCCGAGGAGTACGGGGGCTCCGGCCTGGGGCTCACCGCGCTGGCGCTGGGGCTGGAGGAGCTGTCGAGCGCCGGGATCGCCGCCAGCACCCTCCTGCTCCTGACCGGCATGGACGCGCTCTGCATCCTGCGCAACGGCTCCGAGGCCCTCAAGCAGCGGTTCCTGCCGGGCATCGCCACCGGCCGCCTCAAGTTCTGCTTCGCGATCACCGAGCCCGACGCCGGCTCGAACTCTTTCCGCATCAGCACCCGCGCCGAGCGCCAGGGCGACGCCTACGAGATCACCGGCAGCAAGGTCTTCATCACCGGCGTGGACGTCACCGACTACATGCTCCTCGTCACCCGGACCACCGCGTACAAGGACGTCGCGGCCCAGAAGCTCCCCAAGGCCCACGGCTTCTCGCTGTTCGTGGTGCCGACGGACGCCCCCGGGCTCGAGAAGCGGAAGCTCCCCATGCGGGGCATCGAGGGCCACAACCAGTTCCTGCTCTTCTTCGACCGGGTCCGGGTGCCGGCCGAGAACCTGGTGGGGGTGGAGAACCAGGGCGCCACCGCCCTGTTCAACTCGCTGAACCCGGAGCGGATCCTGGCCGCCGCCTCCGCCTGCGGGACCATCGCCTACCTCCTGCGCCGGGCCTGCGAGTACGCCCGCGAGCGCAAGGTGTTCGGCGATCGGCCGATCGGCGCCTACCAGGGGCTGGCCCACCCGCTGGCCGAGGTCCGGATCGAGCTGGACGCGGTGCGGCTCCTGACCTACCGCGCGGCGTGGGCGTTCGACCGCGGCGACCCGCCGGCCACCGTGGGCGCCTACGCGAACATGGCCAAGTACATGGCCGCCGAGACGGGGGTCAAGGCGGCCGACCGGGCCATCGAGACCCTGGGGGGCTACGGGTTCTCGGAGGAGTACGGGATCATCCACGCGTGGGAGGGCATGCGGCTCCTCCGGACGGCCCCCGTCTCGCGCGAGATGATCCTGAACCACATCGCCGAGCACGTGCTCGAGCTGCCCCGCTCGTATTGAGCCGATGACCGGGCTCAACATGGCGGCCAGCATCCACTTTCTGGCCGCCATCGACAACGCCGGCTACTTCGAGGCCGACGTCTCGAGGCCTTCCTATCAAGCACCCGGTCATCGAGGGGCCGAGCTACGTGTGAAGAGGAGTCACGCCGTGAGTCACAAGCTGGACTTGCTGAAGCAGGCGGCCGAGGAGTACCGGGCCTTCCACGACGCGATCGAGGGGCTCAACGAGGAGCAGCTCACGACGCCCTGGCTCGGGACCTGGAGCGTGAAGGAGATCGTCGCCCACATCGTCGGGTGGCATCGCGAGATGCGGCCGGCGCTCGAGCGGATGGCCCGGGGCGAGCGGCCGATCCCGCCCGGGGTGAGCTACGAGGACGTGGACGCCTGGAACGCCCGGTTCGCGGCGGCCGCCCGCGAGAAGCAGGTGACGGCCGTGCTGCTCGAGTTCGACGAGTCGCACGAGGACTTCATCACCGCGGCCGCGGCCGTCCCCGACGAGCGCTTCGAGCCCGGCAAGACGGCCTACAAGATCGTCGATCTGAACAGCGCCCACCACTACAAGGCGCACCGAGACGAGATCCGCGCCTGGCGGGAGTCTTCGGGCATCTGATCCGCTCCGTTCGCGCTCCGGGCGCGGGAGGAAGGCCGGCCGGCTCTCGACCCGATCATGGCGGCCAGGCTGGCCGGCTCGGCGTAGAATGAAGTCGATGTCAGCGTCGATCTCGGAAGCTCTTCCTCGAGCACCTGGCGGAGGTCGCCAGGTCGGGCAGCCGATGAGCCGCTCCGGGGACGGTCGGGTGATGCCGCGGCGAGCTCGAAGAGGCCGTGTCCGCCTCGCGATCGCGCTGCTCGGCGGGGGTCTCCTGGCCGCCGGGGCCGTCGCGACACCCGTGCGCGCCCAGACCGGCTCCGGTCCCGTCAGCTGGGAGGTCGTGGACATCACGCAGACCGTGCGGTCCGACGGTCGCGGCATCCGGTGGGATTTCCTGCTGGTCCTCCGGGAGACGAAGGGCCGCGCGATCCAGTTCGAGAGCCGGGAGAGCCTGATGCTGGGAGCGACGAAGTCGGCACCCCGGGCGGTGCCCTACCGTGAGCGCCTGGCGCCCAACGCGGAGCTCAAGTTGCCGCTTGCGAGCACGATCCAGTCGTCCTCCGGGCTGCCCGCCGCCAAGAGCGTGACGGTGCGGTGGGTCTTCACCGGCAAGGACGACGCCGGCCAGCCGGTCAGCTTCGAGGTCCGGCTCCCGCTCGACCGGGGAACCGGACGGCGGCTGCCTGCTCCACCGGTCGCGCCCGGCCCGAGCGCTCTGCCCCGGATCCCGGTGACCACGACCACGCTGGTCGTGGGGGAGTGGCAGGGACACTACCGGACATCGGACGGCTACGATCTGCCGCTCAGGCTCGTCCTCGGGGAGGGGTCCTTCGAGGCCTGGGAAGCCGATCCGGTGCGCCGCCGATTCCGGGGCCGCCTGGGCGTCCAGGACGGGCAGCTCACCTGGTCCACCTCGAACAGCACCGGAACGCTCACGCTGCACGACGACGGTGGCAAGCGGGTCCTGGCCGGACGCCTTGTCCTCACGGCTCCGGACCGCCCGTCGCAGAACTACGACATCCGGGTGGTGGAATCGAGGCTCGCCATCGCGTCGCCGGCGGCACCCGCCTCGGCGGCTCCGGCCGCCCCCGTGCCCGGTCCCACGATCGCGTTCCGCTACCCGCCGGATCAGGCGCGGATGACCGAGCAGACCAGCAGTGTCGTCGCCGACGTCTCGTCCGACCGTGGGCTCTCGGGGATCGGGGTCAGCGTCAACGGCGCTCGCGTGTACGAGCAAAGGGTCTCGGGCGCGAAGGCGGTACCCCTCAACATCCCGATCACCCTCCGGGAGGGGGCGAACGTCATCGTGGTCATCGCCGCCGAGGCCGGGGGCGGCGTCCGCCAGGAGGTCCGGACGGTGACCTACCAGCTGCCGGCCGGGATCCGCGTCTCGTACCGGGTGCTCGGGAGCGCGATGAACCTGAACCTCAAGTACCGGAGCCCGGACGGGCGCACCGAGGAGAAGAAGGTGCTCCTGCCCATCGACGCCGCGTGGGAGCTGCTTTTCAGCGCGCGGGAGGGCGACACGCTCGAGGTCACCGCCCAGAACGCGGGGGAGGCGGGCTGGGTGACCTGCGAGATCGTGGTCGAGGGCACGGCCATCGCCGCCCGGACCCAGGAGGGGCGCGAGCCGACCGTGACCTGCCGGGGCACCGTCAGCCCCCCTCGCTGACGACGCGGCGCGGTCAGGCGCCGGGGCTCCTCGGGACGACGACTCCCGGCGTAACGTCCGGTCCCCTTGACAGCCCGGCCGGGCTCGTTGGCTAATACAGCCCGACGAGAATCGCCTAGGGCCGGGGCACCGCCGCGAGCCGGCGTGCGTCCTCGATGCCTCCACGGGCTAGACCCTGTCGGCGCCGTCGGGGGAGGGGAGGGTTGACATGCGCCACCGGAGTGCTCTCCACGTCACGGCCGTCTTGCTGGCCGCCTGGCTGTCCGGATGTGCCACGACGCCGGGCGACCGTCCCGGGGCGACCTCGGGCCCGGTGAGCTGGGAGATCGTTGACATCACACAGGCCCTGCGATCCGACGGTCGAGGCACCCGATGGGACTACTCCATCGTCCTGAAGGAAACGCGGGGCACGGCAATCCTGTTCGAGAAGCGGGAAACCGTCATGCTGGGCCAGAATGTCAATTCGGCTCCTCATGTGGTGCCTTACCGCGAGCGTCTGGGCCCAAACTCCCAGATCAAGCTCCAGACGTTCAGCACGTTCACCTTCACCGCCAGCGTTCAGAGCGGCTTCGGAGGGATCCCCCTGGACCGGGTCCTGACGATGGTGATTCGCTTCTCTGGAAAGGACGACAACGGCCGGCCGATCAGCTTCGACGTTCGCGTCCCGCTCGATCGGGGGACCGGGCGACGGCTGATCGCTCCGGCGGTCGCACCTGGCCCCGCCTCGCTCCCGCGCGTTCCGGTGAGCACGGTCGGGGCCCTCACCGGAGAATGGTCCGGCCACTACCGGAATCCCGACGGCTACGACCTGCCCCTCAAGCTCACCATCAAGGACGACGGATCCTTTCAGGCCATCGAAGGAGACCCGGCAAGGAATCGCTACTCGGGTACCATCAGCGTTCGTGATGGCCAGGTTCTCTGGTCTCAGCGGACGAGTAGCGGTCCGCTCACGCTTCACGAGGAGGGGGGCAAGCGAATCCTGGCCGGGCGTGTTCTCATCACATCCGGCTCTCAGCCGCTGAACTACGACATCCGGGTGGTCGAGTCAAAGCCTGCGATGGTGTCACCGGCCTCCGAGACGCCGCGGGTTGCGACGCCCACGTCCATTGCCGCCCCCACCCCGACGCTCGCCCCCCCGGTCTCGTCGCGCGCCGGGTCGCCCGCGGTCACCGCCCCGGAGGCTCGGACCGCTTCGGGTCTCACGATCGCGTTCCGCTACCCGCCGGACCAGGGGCGCGTGACCGATGCGGCCACGGCCGTCGTCGCCGACATCTCCTCCGACCGCGGGCTGGCGACGGTCGGGGTGAGCGTCAACGGCGCCCGCGTCTACGAGCAGAACGAGTCGGGGGCGAAGGCGGTGCCGTTGAATGTCCCGATCAGCCTCCGGGAGGGGGCGAACGTCATCGTCGTCAGCGCGACGGAGGCCGGGGGCGGCGTCCGCCAGGAGGTCCGGACGGTGACCTACCAGCTCGCGGCCGGGATCCGCGTCTCGTACCGGGTGCACGGGAGCGCGATGAACCTGAACCTCAAGTACCGGAGCCCGGACGGGCGCACCGAGCAGAAGAAGGTGCTCCTGCCGATCGATGCCGCGTGGGAGCTGCTCTTCAGCGCGCGGGAGGGCGACACGCTCGAGGTCACCGCCCAGAACGCGGGAGAAGCGGGCTGGGTGACCTGCGAGATCGTGGTCGAGGGCACCGCCATCGCCGCCCGGACCGAGGAGGGGCGCGAGCCGACCGTGACCTGCAAGGGGATCGTCACCCCGCCTCGCTGACCGGACCGTCAGACCTCGCCCGGCCTCGCCGAACGCGCTGGACGTCGTTCGCCGTCTCGCGCGGTCACCCGCCCGCCATCCTCAGGACGACGACTCGCGGCGGAACGCCTGGACCCGCTGGACCAGGAGCGGACGTCCCGACACCGTGAAGGCCTGGATCTCGGCGTAGTGCTGGCCGGACGTGTGGACCAGCTCGGCGTCGAGGCGGGCCGGGGGCTTCGGGAAGCGCGGTAGCTCGAAGGTGACCATCGCGTAGCAGGCGGGGCAGGCGGCGGTGACGACCGTCAACTCGCCGCCGGCCAGCCCGGTTGTCGGGAGCCCGTCGCCGCGCATGATCGTCGCCATGAAGAAGGAGCCGACCGGGCGCTGCTGGCGTCGGTCGGCCCGGCGCCGGTCGCCGTCGGGCGACTGGCCGCCGCTCCGGCGGCGGTCGCGCCGCCGGCGCTCCGGATCACGTGGAACGGCGCGCCCGCCTTCAGACTCTGGCGGAGCCGCTCGTAGAGCTCCTTCTGCTCGTGCGGGATGACGACGAGCCAGCGCGGATGGCCCGGATCCGGCCCGACCATGGGCGGGCGTCAGCGATGCCGGACGGGACGGGGAACGTCTTCGAGACAGGCGAGCATCGACCCCTCCCCGGGATGTCCGTCGGTCTTGGCGGAGTGCTCGCCCGAGATCCGAGCAGGGATCGTGCCAGCCGGTTCCGAGTCTCAAGCGCGCGTGGCCAAAAGACCCGCCGGGCCGTGTCCCACCCGGGAGCGGCCCGGTTTCGTCCGCACCGGTCAGATCCCGGCCGGTCGGAGCCGGACCGGCGCCGTACCGATCGGCAACCTCGGGGCCTGCATGGGGGCTGCGTGTAGTATTGAGGAGCCATGGCCGCCCCGCTGGATCTGATCCGCCGGCTGGAGGAGAACCTCCGCCGCGCGCTCGTGGGCAAGCCGGACGTCGTGCGCCTCGCCGTGATCGGCCTGCTCGCCCGCGGACACCTCCTCATCGAGGACGTGCCCGGGGTGGGGAAGACCACCCTGGCCGCGGCGCTGGCCCGCTCCATCGGTTGCGGCTTCCAGCGCATCCAGTTCACCTCGGACATGCTGCCCTCGGATGTCCTCGGCGTGACGGTCTGGGAGCCGCAGCGCGGCGACTTCGTGTTCAAGCCGGGTCCCCTCTTCACCAACGTCGTCCTCGCCGACGAGATCAACCGGACCACGCCCAAGACGCAGTCGGCGCTGCTGGAGGCGATGAACGAAGCGCAGGTCTCGCTCGATCACACGACCTACCCGCTGCCGCGCCCGTTCATGGTGCTGGCAACCCAGAACCCGCGCGAGTACGAGGGGACGTACCCGCTGCCGGAGTCCCAGCTCGACCGGTTCCTCCTGCGGATCCGTATCGGCTACCCCGATTCCCCCGACGAGAAGACCATCCTGAGATCTGCGGCGACGCCGTCGCTGCCCGCGCTGGCGCCGGTAGTCGACGCGGCTGATGTCCTCGTGCTCCAGGACACGGCCGACCACGTCCGGGCCGACGAGTCGGTGCTGGACTACCTCCTGGCCCTGGTGACCGCGACCCGCGCGACGCCGCTCCTGTCGCTGGGGGTGAGCCCACGGGGCTCCCTCGCGCTCCTCCGCGCGGCCCGGGCCCAGGCCCTCGCCGACGGCCGCGACTACCTGGTCCCGGACGACGTGAAGTCGCTGGCGGTGCCCGCGCTGGCCCACCGGGTGCTGACGCGGGCGCCGGTCTCGGACCTGGCCGCGTCCGGCGACGCCGAGGTCGTGGTGCGAGCGATCGTGCAGGACGTCCCGGTGCCCCGGTGACCCGCGTCATCCACCGGTGGTGGACGGCGCGGCAGCTCACGCGCGACGGCTGGCTGTACAGCCTCGTCACGCTCGGTCTCGCCATCGCCGGCCTGAACACCGGCAACAACCTCGTCTACCTCCTCGTCTCGATGCTCCTGGCCGTCATCCTGGTCTCCGGCATCCTGTCCGGGCAGTCCATGCGGGGCCTCCGGCTCACGCCGCTCTTGCCGGAGGAGGTCTACGCCGGGCGACCGGCGATCTCCGGTGCGATCCTCCGCAACCGGAAGCGGCGCCTGGCCTCGTACGCGATCAGGGTGGAGATGCCCGGGCCGGCGCCGGGCGGGCGCGCGCTCCACGTCCCGCGCCTGGGACCCGGGGCCGAGCGCCAGCTCACCTGGCAGGTCGCGCTCCCTCGGCGTGGCCGGCACCGGCTGCCGGCGGTCTGGATCACCACGCGCTTCCCGTTCGGGCTCTTCGTGTGGAGGGAGCAGGCGGCGTCCGAGGCCGAGGTCCTCGTCTTCCCGGCGATCGATCCGGTTCCGCCGGAGCGCCTCCGTCGCCACGGCGGCCTCGGGCAGATCGCGACCCGCCGCCGGGGGCGCGGCGATGACCTCTACAACCTCCGCCCGTACCGGGCGGGCGACGATCCGCGGCTGATCCACTGGCGCTCGAGCGCGAAGACCCCGGAGCTGATGGTCCGGGAGCTGGCGGAGGACGCCGCCCGGGACGTCCGGCTGATCCTGACCGGCGATGCCCACCGCGATGCGCCGCGCTTCGAGCGCGCCCTCTCCGAGGTGGCCTCCCTGGCGGTCCACTTCCTGAGAACCGGGGTCGGCGTCGAGCTGCGCGGTCCCGACCTCGACGTGCCACTCGGCCGGGGACGTCATCAGGAGCGTCGGATCCTCACCGCGCTCGCCCTCTACGAGCCGGGGACGGCGCCCGGCGCGGACCGGCCGGCCGCCCGCTCGCTCCGCGAGATCCGCGTCGGGCTCGACTGAGGCTCCGTGATCCCGCGCGGTAGACGGGCCAAGCAATCGGCTTCTCCGGCTCCCCCCTCCCCCCCGCCCCAGGCCGAAGGCCGTCCAACGGTCGGGGGAGGGGGGCCAAGGCCGAAGGCCGTCGGCCAAAGGCCGAAGGCCGTCGAAGGATCGGGTGGGCGGGAGGTCCCCAACTAGTGGCGCTCCCGCCCCTCCTCTGGCTCGTCCTCTCCCTCCTCGTCGCCGACGGGCTCGTCGCGCTCTATCTCGCCGAGCTGCTCGGCCCGGCGGGGGTCGCGGTCGTGGCCCTCGGCGTGGCGGGGAGCTGGGTCGCCGGCGCCAGCGCGCGCCCCCCGGTGCGACCCCACTTCACCTGGCTGGTGGTGCCGGCCGGGGCCGCCGCGTCGGCCCTCGACGTCCTCGTGCTGGCGCCCTCGATCCTGGACGGGTTCGTCCGGTTCCTGCTCTTCATCGTCGTCTACCGGCTCTGGACGCTGCGCTCCGTGCGCGAGACCCGCACGGTGGGCGTCATGGCCTTCCTCATGCTCACCGCGGCCTCGTCGTCGTTCTTCGGCGTCGGCTTCCTGTTCGTGTTCGTCGTCTTCGTGGTCCTCGCGACCTGGTTGACCATGCTCCAGCAGGTGCTGATCGACGCCGAGCCCGCGCCTGGCCGGACCGTGGTCGGGGCGGAGGACGCGCTCGGCGCCGGGCGGGCGCTGCTCGGGCTGGCGGTGGCCGCCTCGGTGGCGATCATCGCCATCACCGCGGTCTGGTTCTTCGTCATTCCCCGCGTCATGCTGGCGGCGCTGCCGTTCCGCGCTCGGGTGGGGCCGATGGTCACCGGCTTCTCCGATCGCGTCGAGCTGGGGAGCTACGGGGAGATCGAGAGCGACTCGACGGTCATCATGCGCGTCCACATCGCGGACTGGATGCCGGATCCCGACAAGCTGCCGAACCTCCGCTGGCGCGGCGTGGTCCTGGACCACTTCGACGGCCGGGTCTGGACCATCCGGCAGCCCCGGCGGATCGGGTCCCGGAAGGTCGTCGAGGGGGACGTGCCGATCGCCATCCTCCGGGGGACCGGCCGCATCCTGGTGCAGGAGTTCTACCTCGAGCCGCTCGGGACGGACGTCATCTTCGTCGCGCCGCGCCCGGTCCGGCTCCGGGTGCGCGCGGCCCAGGTCAACCAGGACGACATGGACAGCCTGATGGTCCCGGCGGCCACCGCGCGCCTGAACTACGTGGTCGTCTCCGAGCTGGACGAAGGGCTGGCCGGCCGACCCTGGATCCGGCCGGCCGCGCCCCTCGACGAGGCGGCCATGGCCCGCTACCTTCAGCTCCCCCCGATCGCCCCCCGCGTCGCCGCCCTGGCCCGCGACGTCACCGCCGGCAGCCGCGACCCCCAGGACGCGGCGCTCCGGCTGGCCGCGTTCCTCTCCCGCGAGTACCGCTACACGCTCGCCCTCGAGCGCCGCACGACGCTCGATCCGGTCGAGGAGTTCCTCTTCGTCCGCCGGTCGGGGAACTGCGAGTACTTCGCCGCCGCCATGGCCGTCATGCTGCGGAGCCTCGGCATCCCGGCCCGCGTCGTGAACGGCTTCCAGCGGGGAGAGTGGAACCCGTACGGGCGCTACTTCATGGTGCGGCTCGCCGACGCCCACTCGTGGGTCGAGGCGCACGTGGGGCGGGCGGGCTGGGTGACGCTCGACCCCTCCCCGCGGCTCCCGGCCGAGGGTGGGGGCGGCCTCGGCACGGTGGGCCTGCACCTCGATGCGCTGCGGGTGCGCTGGCACCGCTACGTCATCAACTGGAGTCTGCGCGACCAGCTCGAGACGGCCATGGCGCTCCGGCACCAAGCGACCTCCGCGTGGGGGAGGGGAGGCCCGTGGCTGGCCTCGCTGCGCGACGTTCAGCCCGGGCCGGCCGCCCGGGCGGTGGCCGCGGTGGGCGTGCTGCTGGGGGGGCTGGTCGTCTGGCGGTGGCGGCGCGCCGCGGCTTCCCGTCGGCCCGCGGCCGGGAAGCCGCTCCCTCCGTACTACGCCCGCGCCCTCCGGAGCCTGGCCCGGGCGGGGCTGGCCCCGGCGTCGGGGGAGACGGCCCGGGAGTTCTGCGCGCGCGTCGCGGGGCGGGCACCGGGGTGCGCGGGCCCGCTCGAGACGCTGACGGCGGCCTACGAGCGCGGCCGCTTCGGCGCGCGCCCGCTCTCGCCCGGTGACCTGACCGAGCTGAACGCCTGCGTGACCGCGCTCCACCGGGCCCGCCCCCGCCACTGAAGAGCGTGTGAAGCCACCGGTGCGTCCGACCCCCCCCTCCCCCCAGTGCCTGCCGGAGGGACGGGACGTCGCCCACAGGCCGAAGGCCGTCCGATCGGCCGGAGGCCCGAGCCGTCCCCCCCAGGCCGAAGGCCGTCCGATCGATCCGGACAAACGGGAGGGGGGCCAAAGGCCGAAGGCCGTCGAAGGATCGGGTGGGCGGGAGGTTTCAAGAATCAGCCCGTACCTGGTGCCGGCCGCCATGTTCTGCGACAGCTTCGCCTGGTCGTTCGTCTTCATCAGCCTGCCGTTCTACATTCAGGTCCTCTCGACCGCCGACGGCGCCGCCACGCTCCGCTGGACCGGGTGGATCGTCGGGATCACCTCGCTGGTGTCCGTGCTGACCAACCCGGTGTGGGGTCGCCTGGCCAGCCGGGGCGACCCCAAGGTCTGCTACGTGCTGGTCGAGGCGCTCCAGGGCATCGGTTTCTTCGGGCTCGCCCTCGCCCGGACGCTGCTCGAGCTCTTCCTGGCGCGCTTCGTCCTCGGCTTCATGGGGTCGAGCTCCACCTTCGCCTTCATGGCGGCGGGACGATCCGGGGACGCCGCCGAGGTCCGCCGCCAGGTCGCCTGGGTGCAGGCGGCCATGATGGTCGGCGGAGTGATCGGCCCCCTTGCCGGCGCCGTGGCCGCCACCCGCTTCGGCTTCCGGGCGTCGTTCGTCATCGGGGGGCTCGTCCTGCTCGGCTCGTCCGGCCTCGTGTACGTCTTCGTGTCGATCCCGCCCGCGCCCGACGGCTCGCGCGCGGACGGGCGGCAGCTTCGCGCGCGCGACGTCGTCGTCGCCACCGCCATCGTCCTGGCCGGGTCCATTCACCTGTTCTTCCTCGCGCCCGTGCTGCCCCAGGTCCTGGCCAGTCTCGGCGTGGCCGCGGCCGACACCATCGAGGCGGGCGGGATCCTGATCTTCGCGTCGTCGGTGGCCGCCGCCCTCGGCTCGCTGGGCGCCCCCCACCTCGGCCGTCTCGCCAGCGAGCGGCGGCTCGTCGCGGCCCTCCTGGTCGGGTCCTCGGCCCTGCTGGCCGGCCTCGGGGCCGTCGGCTCGGTGTGGGCCTACACCGCCGTCCGGTTCCTGCAGGTGCTCTGCATCGCCCCGGTGTTCCCGCTGGTCGTGGCGCGGGTCGCCCAGCACGCCGGCGGCGACGTCATCGGGATCGTCAACTCGGCGCGCATCGCCGCCTCGTTCGTGGGGCCGGTGGTCGTCACCTCCGTCCTCGCGGTGGCGTCGCCGGCGGTGGTCTACGCCCTGCTGGCCGTCATCGGGGTGGCCTGCCTCCCGCTGGTCGCCCTGCGCGGGCCAGCGGATCGGGGCCGGGGCGCGGAGGGAGCCGGGGCCGGGACGTAGCCCGGGGTCGGGACCTGGCCTCGCCCGCGCGGGCGCGGCTACAGGTGACGGCGGATCGCGGCGATCGTCGCGGCCGCCTCTTCCGGCGTCGGCGCCAGCGGAGGCCGCGCGCGCTCCCAGACGGGCCGCAGCGGGTCGGGATCGTCCGGGTAGCGTGGGAAGACGTGCCAGTGGAGGTGCGGCACGGCGTTCCCGAGAAGCTCGTAGTTGAGCTTGCGCGGCTGGAAGGCCGCCGCCATCGCCCGCGCCACCCGGAGCATGTCCTGGAAGTACTGTGTGCTCTCGGGCTCGGGCAGGTGAAACAGCTCCGTCGCGTGCCGCCGGGCGACCACCAGGGTGTAGCCCCGATACGTCTGGTCGAAGCCGAGCAGCGCGACCGAGGCCGGAAGATCGGCGATCTTCCGCACCAGCTCGCCCTCGGTCGGGTGCACGCACGTCTCGGCGTCGCGGAGTGCCGCCACCACCTGGCAGAAGGGACAGCCCGCTTCACTCATGCCGACATTGTAGCGGTTTCGGGGGAGCGGGCCGCCGTCCTCTGACCCGATCGCCGGTCCGGGGCAACCCCGGGCTCGGCCGGCGCGGCCCTTGCTGCGCGGGGCCTCATCGTCTATTCTTACGCTCTGCCGTCGGCGACCCGCGCATTCCGGCGCACCAGCTGGCGGCGATGCCTCGGTCGTGTGCCGCCCCGGGAGCTGTCGGCGCCCACCCGGGCGCGGCCGTGGGAGCGGTGGGCGCCTGGCCCTGCGGTCGCTCCGGGGAGGGTAGGCGTGGCTGGATTGCGCCTCCGGACATCCCTTCGGGCTCCTGCGTGCGGCACGGTCGGTTGCCGTGGCGATCCGCGGTCGAGGATCACCGCGGGCGGCGCCGCCCCGCCTCTCACCCGCCTCGTCCGCGCGGCGTCGCCGGCCATCGCGTGAGACGCCTCGTTCCCGCGCTGCTCCTCGGCGTCTTGACCGCCACCGCCGGCGGACTGGCGACCCTCGTTCCGCTGGCGGCCCGGCTCGAAGAGAACTTGGGACTCGACCTCCTGTTCACGCTCCGGGGCTCCCGGCCGCCGCCGGCGGAGGTCGTGATCGTGAGCATCGACAAGCAGTCGGCCGACGAGCTGGGAGTTCCGCGGGACTCCGCGAAGTGGCCGCGCACGCTCCACGCCCGCCTCCTCGACACGCTGTCTCGCCAGGGGGCGGCCATGGTCGCGTTCGACATCGTGTTCGATCAGCCGGGCGTCCCGGACGACGACCGGCGCCTGGCGGAAGCGCTCGCGCGCGGGCGCAACGTGGTCCTGGGCCAGTACCTGACCCGGGAGACGGTCCCCATGCCCGGGACTCCCGGCGGCCACCTCATCGTCGAGCGCGCCGTCCCGCCCGTGGCCCTCCTCGACGACGCCGCGCTGGCCGTCGCGCCGTTTCCCTTGCCCAAGACCCCGGTGCGGGTCAGCCAGTACTGGACGTTCAAGACGAGCGCCGGTGACCTGCCAACCCTCCCGGTGGTGGCCTTCCAGGTCTTCACCCTGGACGCCTACGACCGCTTCGTCCGGCTCTTCGAGGAGGTGAGCCCCTATCACGCGGAACGCCTGCCGCGCGATCGAGCGGCCGTCGTCGCCGCCGGACACGCCGAACGGCTCGTCCGTCTGGTCCGGGACATCCTGCAGCACGAGGCGCCGACGATCGACCGGATGCGCGAGCGGCTGCGGTCGGAGCCGGCGGGCGCGCCCGGGACGAGGCGGCCCGGGCGTCGTCTGCTCGCCCTGCTCGAGATGTACCGGGCGCCGCCGAGCCAGTACCTGAACTTCTACGGCCCGCCCCGGACCATCACGACGCTGCCGTACCATCGGGTCCTCCAGGCCGACCCTCCCGCCGCCGACCTGCGCGGGAAGGCGGTGTTCGTGGGCCTGTCCGAGAACCTGCGTCTCGACCAGAAGGACGGCTTCTACACCGTCTTCTCGGAGCCGACCGGCTACGATCTCAGCGGGGTGGAGATCGCGGCCACGGCGTTCGCGAACCTCCTCGAGATGATGCCGGTCCACCCCCTCGCCCCCGCGTGGCAGCTCGCGACCCCGGTCCTCTGGGGGCTCGTCGTCGGGCTGCTCACGGGGCTGCTGGCGCCGGCCGTGGCCGCGGCCAGCCTGGTCGCCGCCGGCTGCCTCTACCTGCTCGCCGCCCTGCGGGCCTTCAAGACCGAGGCCGTCTGGTGTCCGGTGGTCGTGCCGCTGCTCTTCCAGCCGCCCCTCGCCTTCGTCGGGGCGGTCCTGTGGCGATACCGCCGGACGTTCCGCGAGCGCGAGAACGTCCGCCGGGCGCTGGGCTTCTACGTGCCGGCCCAGGTGGCGGACCAGGTGGCCAGGACCGTCGGCAACGTGCGGGAGAGCGGCGACCTCGCGTACGGGACCTGCCTGTCCACCGACGCCCACCGCTACACGGCGCTCGCCGAGACCATGGACCCCAAGGAGCTGGCGGCGTTCATGAACGAGTACTACGCCGTCATCTTCGGGCCGGTGAAGCGTCACGGCGGGATCGTGTCGGACGTCGTCGGGGACTCCATGCTGGCGATCTGGGCGACGGCGGAGCCGGACGCCGGGCTCCGCGGCCAGGCGTGCCGCGCCGCGCTCGACATCGCGAGCGCCACCGATCAGTTCAACCTGCGATCGGGCGCCCGGCGGCTGCCGACGCGCGTCGGCCTGCACTCCGGCCCGATGGTGCTCGGCAACATCGGGGCCATGGACCACTTCGAGTACCGGGCGGTCGGCGACATCGTCAACACCGCGACGCGGCTGGAAGGACTCAACAAGCAGCTCGAGACCCGCGTCCTGGCCAGCGACGACGTGCTCCGAGGCGTCGACGGGTTCCTCACCCGGGAGCTCGGGACGTTCCTGCTCGCCGGCAAGACCCGGCCGCTCCTGGTCCACGAGCTGCTGGGCCGGGAGGCCGACGCCGACGCCGGGCAGCGGGACCGGTGCGCCACGTTCGCCGCCGGGCTCGCGGCTTTCCGGGAGCGGCGGTGGAAGGAGGCGATCCAGTGCTTCGACGAGTGTGTCCGGGCCGACGAGAATGACGGGCCGTCACGCTTCTACGGCCGGCGGTGTGACCAGCTCGCCGCCAGCCCACCGGAGGGGATCTGGGATGGCGTCATCCAGATCGACTGGAAGTAACCCGCGCCGCTCGACCAGGGTCCACCTCGCGGCCGCCGCGGTCGTCCTCGGCCTCCTGGGAGCGACTCCGCTTCCCGCCCCGGCGGCCCTGGCCACCTGCGCGGACTGGATCGCCGCCGTGGTCTCGGTGCAGGGCGACGTCCAGGCCCGGCGGGTCGGGGAAGCCCAGTGGGTGCGCCTCCGGCTCGACGACACCTACTGCGTGGGGGACATGGTCCGGGTGGACGCCCGGAGCCGGGCGGCCATCCGGCTGCGGAACGGCAGCGTGCTCCGTCTCGACCAGAACACGACGATCACCTTCTACGCCCCGCCGGCACCGGAGACGTCGTGGATCGGCCTCCTGCGCGGGGCCGTGCACTTCGTGAGCCGGGTGGCCCGGAGCCTCAACGTCCTCACGCCCGTTCGTGAACGCCGCGGTGGAGGGCACGGAGTTCTGGATCGAGGTCGGAGCCGATCAGGCCCTGCTGGCGGTGATCGAGGGCCGGGTGGCCGCGTCGAACCCGGCCGGAACCCTGACGCTGGTCGCCGGGCAATCGGCGATTGCCCGGGCCGGACAGGCACCGAGCCTCGCGACGGTGGCGGTCCGTCCCCCGGACGCGGTCCAGTGGGCGCTCTACTACCCGCCCGTCCTCGACCTGCGGCCGGCCGACTTCCCCGACCGGCCCGGCGAGAGCCTGGCCGGCGCTGGTGCGGAGCTCCCTGGAGGCGTACGCCGCCGGGGACCTGGCGGAGGCCTTCGCGCGCCTCGCGGGGGTGCCGCCCGATGTCACGGATCCCAGGTTCTTCGTCTACCGGGCCGGCTTGCTGCTCGCCGTCGGCCGCGTCGACGAGGCGACCCCCGACATCGACCGGGCCCTCGCGCTGGACCCGACCAGCAGCCGGGCGCTCGCCCTCGGCGCGGTGATCGCCGTCGTCCGCAACGACAAACCGACGGCACTCCGGCTCGCCCGACGCGCCGTCGAGCTGGACCCCCGGTCTGCTGCCGCCGCCCTCGCGCTTTCCTACGCGGAGCAGGCGAGCTTCGACCTGCCCGCCGCGCTGGCGAGCGCCCAGCAGGCCGTCCAGGCTCAGCCCGAGAGCAGCCTGGCCCGCGCCCGGCTCGCCGAGCTGTGGCTGGCCTCCGGCGAGCTGGACCGCGCGCTCGAGAGCGCGACAGAGGCCGTCGGCAAGGATCCGCGCAACGCGCGGGCCCAGACCGTGCTCGGCTTCGCGGCGCTCACGCAGATCGACTCCGCCAGGCCGCCGAGGCCTTCGAGCGCGCCATCGAGCTCGACCCGGCCGCGCCCCTGCCGCGGCTCGGGCTCGGCCTGACCCGGATCCGCGGCGGTGATCTGGAGGAAGGCCAGCGCCAGCTCGAGATCGCCGTCAGCCTCGACCCCGCCGACTCGCTCCTGCGCAGCTATCTCGGCAAGGTCTACTACGAGCGACGCGAGAGTCGGTCCTCGCGGCCGACCAGTTCAAGCTCGCTCAGGACCTGGACCGCCAGGATCCGACCCCCTGGCTCTACGACGCCATCCGGCTCCAGAGCGTCAACCGGCCAGTGGAAGGCGCTCGGCGGCGTTGCAGCGCTCCATCGAGCTGAACGACAACCGCGCAGTCTATCGGTCCCGCTTCCTGCTGGACCAGGACGAGGCTGCCCGCAGCGCCAGCCTGGCGCGCATCTACGACGATCTCGGTTTCCAGCAGCGCGCGCTCGTCGAGGGCTGGATCTCCGTGAACGCGGATCCCGCGAGCGACTCGGCGCACCGGTTCCTGGCCGACGCCTATTCGGTTCTGCCACGCCACGACACGGCGCGCGTGAGCGAGCTGCTGCAGTCCCAGCTCCTCCAGCCGATCAACGTGCTGCCGATCCAGCCGCAGCTCGGGCTCAGCAACTCGTTCATCCTCGCTCGCGCCGGGACCCGCGGACCCGGGATTCGGTGAGTGGAACTCACTGTTCGCTCGAAACGGCGTTCATCTCCTGGCCAGCGGCCTGGTGGGGGGCAACGGCACCTACGGGGACCAGGTGGTCGTCACGGGGATCTGGGACCGCCTGTCGGTCAGCGTGGGCCAGCTCCACTACGAGACCGACGGGTTCCGCCCCAACAACGACCTCGAGGAGAACGTCTACCAGGTCTTCGCTCAGCTGCAGCTGTCGGCCAGCACGAGCGTCCAGGCCGAGTACCGGCATCAGCGAACGCGAGGTGGGCGATCTCCCGCTCCGATTCGACCCCCAAAACTTCGAGCTGGACCTCAGGGACGACCTCCGCACGGACTCCGTACGCCTCGGTCTCCGTCACGCTGTGAGCCCCGCCTCCCTGTTCGTCGGGTCGTTCATATACGAAGACCTTCGCTTGACGTCCGAGATCTTTGGCACCAGCTCCCGGACGGATCGCACCGCGTACAATCCAGAGCTGCAATATCTTTTCCGAGGGAGGCGCTTCAGTGCGGTGAGCGGCGCCGCGTATTTCGGATCGGAGGTCACCAGCGGCTCCGGCAGTTCCAGGACCGACTTCGCCAACATGTACATTTACACCTATCTCCGTCTCCTGCCCCACACGACCCTCACCGTCGGAGCAAGCGTGGACACGCTGTCGAGCCCAGTGGACGACGACACCGAGGTCAACCCGAAGCTGGGTATCGTATGGAATCCGGTTCCTTCCACAACGGTGCGCGCCGCCCTCTTCAGGACTCTGCAACGCCCCTTGATCTCCGGCCAATCGATCGAGCCGACGCAAGTGGCGGGATTCAACCAACTATTCGACGACGCGGGCGTCGGGACCGACACGTGGCGGTACGGTGTCGCCGTCAACCAGCGGTTGCCCCGAAACATGTACATCGGCGCCGAATTTGCGCACCGGGAGCTCGACATCTCGTTTGTAGGCATCGATCTCGACACGGGAATCACAAAGCCAGACCGGGTGACGTGGACGGAAAGCCTGGCTCGCGCATACTTCTACTGGGCGCCAACCGATTGGCTCGCTCTCAGCGCCGAGTACCAGTACGAACGTCTGAAGCGGTCCGCGGAGTTTCCTGGCGCCGCCGAAGTCGTCGAGAGTGACACGCATCGAGTCCCCCTCGGCCTCTCCGTCTTCACGCCCGGGGGATTCACCGCGCGCGTGCGCGGCACGTACGTGAACCAAGACGGAGTGTTCGGGGATTTTTCGCGAGGGACCGTCGAAGGAGGCGACCAATTCTGGATCCTGGACGCATCCATTTCCTACCGCCTACCGAGGCGCTGGGGACTCATCACGTTGGAGGGAAGAAACCTGCTGGACCAGCGGTTCCGCTACAACGACTCGGACTTCGGAAACCCGACCTTCTACCCAGAACGTCTCGTCCTGCTGCGGCTGACACTGGCTTTCTGACGCGCTGACCTCAACGGGAGAGGAGGTGTCGGTCGGCGTACTGGCCGTGCGCGAGATCTGCTGCGAGAGCCGGGACGGCTCGCACGGCACAAGAGAGCGACCAGTCCATCAACGACCGGTACCAGAGAGGAGAGCAGCAAATGCCTGCCAACGGTCCCTCACAGGCGGAGCGTGGCTATGTCATTCAGCAGGAAGTGCACGGGGCAGTGCTGACGTACGATCGGGCTGGTCACATCATCGACAAACCAGCCAGCACCACACAGGACGCCGGACCCTTCTCCCACTTGGAGATCCGATTGAACAGGGCGAGCGAGACCTGGCGGCAAGTTGAAACCGCCCATACTCCCGGTGACAAAGTTCACATCAAGGTAGCTGGAGCGGAAGGGGGGTTCACGTACAAGATCAAGCGGGATCTTACGTTCGATCGAACTCGTCCACCTGTGTCGGGGCAGGTCTCGGAGCTTCGCGTGAGGGTCAATTCGGGTAACGAGGAATCCGTGATCGATATCTTCCAGGGTTGCGGCCCGGACGATGACGTGGTCTTCATTGTCACACAGAGCAGCCCCACCTGCCGGTACCGGCTGAACCAAGCCACCGGCCAATGGGAGCGCGTCTGCGGCTGAGTCGGAACGCGAGCACCTAGGCACCGGGGAGCATCGTTTCCGGTCACTGCTCAGGAGACCGGTGTCGGGAATCTCCTCCTGAGGATGCGTGCGCCGGACTGGCGATCGCCGCGGCCACTCGGGGCGGGAGTGGGAGTACAGGACTGTAGGCAGATGGTAGATGGCAGTGCTCGGCCGGTACAACGCTGTCGGTGTCAACATCGTCGGCATCGTGTTCGTCAAGAGTGAGAACGGCCCGGCCACCTGCTCGGCGTGGCTCGGAACTCGTGAAGTATACTTGGTCATGCTGAGCGAGAGCCACGCCTGATCGGAATATCGGCGGCTGGGCCCGGCGCTGTCACGCAGCCCGGGCCCGGACCGCGTCAGCCAGGGAGGCCACTCGTGCCCGACCGGGATCTCTGCTTCACCCCCGCCACCGAGCTGGTCCGGCTGTTCCGCGCGCGGAAGGCGTCGCCGCTCGAGGTCATGCAGGCGGTGCTGGCGCGCATCGACGCCGTGAACCCCCGGCTCAACGCCTACGTCACGCTGGCCCGGGAGTCGGCGCTGGCCGGTGCCCGGGCCGCGACCCGGGCGCTCAAGCGCGGCGCCAAGCTGCCGCCGCTCCACGGCGTGCCGGTGTCGATCAAGGACCTGACGCCGACCAAGGGCCTCCGCACGACCTGGGGGTCGAAGATCTACGCCGACCACGTGCCCGACGAGGACGCGCTGATCGTCCAGCGCCTGAAGGCGGCCGGCGCCATCGTCGTGGGCAAGACCAACACGCCGGAGTTCGGGGCGGGCGGGAACACCTTCAACGCCGTGTTCGGCGCGACGCGGAACCCGTGGAACCCCGCGCTGACCTGCGGGGGCTCGAGCGGCGGCGCCGCCGTGGCGCTGGCCACCGGGATGGGGCCGCTGGCCCAGGGCTCGGACCTGGGCGGCTCGCTGCGGATGCCCGCGGCCTTCTGCGGCGTGGTCGGGTTCCGGACGACGGCGGGGCTCGTCCCGGTCTACCCGAAGGAGCTGGGCTGGGACGGGCTCGCCGTCTCCGGCCCGATGGCGCGGACGATCGCCGACATCGCGCTCATGCTCTCGGTCATCGCGGGCCCCGACGACCGGGCGCCGCTCTCCTACGCGGTGGACACCCGGGAGTTCCCGCGGGCCGTGAAGGCGCCGTCGGTCAAGGGCTGGCGGGTCGCCTGGACGCCCGACCTGAACGGCCTGATCCCGGTGGACTCCGAGGTGATCCGGGTCGCGGAGGGCGCGACGCGCGTCTTCCGGTCGCTGGGCGCCCGGGTCGAGGCCGCCTGCTGCGACTTCTCGGAGGTGGAGGAGATCGTCATGGCCACCCGGGGCCTGTCGATGGTCGCGCTCCACGCGGACAAGCTCCCCCGCTGGAAGGCCGAGATGCAGCCGGGCCTGGTCTGGAACATCGAGCAGGGGCTGGGCCTCACGCCCCAGGCCATCGCGCGGGGCGAGAAGGCCCGCACGGCGCTCTGGCACCGGGTGCGGACGTTCATGGAGGGCTACGACCTCCTGATCCTCCCGACCACGGCGGTGACGCCGTTCCCGGTCGAGCAGCCCTATCCGACCGAGCTCGACGGGAAGCCGCTCGACAACTACATCCAGTGGGCCTACCTGACCTACGGCATCACGGTGACCGGGCTCCCGGTGATCTCGGTCCCGTGCGGGTTCACGCGGGCCGGCCTGCCGGTCGGCCTGCAGATCGTGGGGCGCCGGCGCCAGGAGACGGCGGTGCTGCGGGCGGCGGCCGCCTTCGAGGCGGCGGCGCCGTGGGCCGATCGGATCCCGCCGGTGGTCCCGGGAAGGGCGTGAGCCGTCGATGACCGCCGACCGAGCGCACCGACTCGACGCCAGCCTGGTCCACTACGAGTGGAACAACGCGATCCCCCCGCGCCTGACCATCGGGCCCGGCGACACGGTCGTGGTCGACACCCGGGACGCCGCCGACGGCTACTACACCCTCGACTCCACCGACGCCGACGTCGCCGCCCGCGGCGCGTTCCGGGGCCACCCCCTGACCGGCCCGATCCGGGTCGAGGGCGCCCGGCCCGGCGATGCGCTGGCCGTGGAGATCCTGGAGGTGCGCCCGGCGACCTTCGGCTGGACCCATATCCGCCCGGGGCGCGGTCTCCTGCCGGAGGTCGAGTTCCCGAAGCCGTTCCTCCAGCTCTGGGACCTCGGCGACCGGACCCACGCCCGGATGCGCGGGCGGCGGAAGCCGGCGGTGGCCGTCCCGATGGCGCCGTTTCCCGGGGTCCTGGGTGTCGCCCTCGACGAGCCGGGCGGCCACAGCACGATGCCGCCCCGGAAGAACGGCGGCAACATGGACATCCGGCAGGTCACGGCGGGCTCGACGGTCTACCTGCCGGTCTGGGTCGAGGGGGCGCTCCTGAGCGTCGGCGACGCCCACGCGGTCCAGGGCGACGGCGAGGTGTGCATCAGCGCGGTCGAGATGTCGGCGCAGGTCACGATGCGGGTCGGCCTCCAGCCGGGCCGGTCGCTCTACGAGCCCCAGCTCCGCACCCGCGGCCCGCTGGCCGTGGACGGCGGGCCCTACTTCGTGACGACCGCGCACGGTCCCGACCTCTTCCCGGCCGCCCAGCAGGCGATCCGCTACATGGTCGACCACCTGGTCGCCGAGCGCGGCCTCTCCCGCGAGGAGGCGTACGTCGTCTGCAGCGTGGCGGTCGATCTCAAGATCAGCGAGATCGTCGACGCGCCGAACTGGATCGTCTCGGCTTTCCTGCCGGAAGCGATCTTCGCGTAGCCGCCGCGCCCGGTTGTTCGCGGACACGCCGCCGCGGTACAGTGGCTCCACCGCGTGGCGCGGTTCACCAACCAACCGACAGGAGGGCGGCGTGATCTACGAGATGCGGATGTACGAGGTGCTGCCGGGCCGGATGCCGGCCATGCACGCGCGCTTCCAGAACCACACCCTCGGCTTCTTCAGGAAGCACGGCATCAAGGTGATCGGCTTCTGGGAGGCGGAGATCGGCACCAGCGGCGTGCTGAACTACCTGGTCGCCTTCGACGACCTCGCCCACCGCGAGCGCGCGTGGGCCGCCTTCCGGTCGGACAAGGACTGGCAGCGGGTCCGCGACGAGTCCCATCGGGACGGTCAGATCGTGGCCCGCATCCGCAGCGAGATCTGGCAACCGACCCCGTACTCGCCGCTCCAGTAACCACGACGACCGACCACCCGCCACCACCCGAAGGAGGTCTTCCCATGGCCGTGTACATGGTCGAGCGAGAGCTGAAGGGCATCACGATGGACCAGCTGGCCGCCGCCCAGAAGAAGGCGATCGAGACGGGGAAGCAGATGACCGCGCAGGGGAAGAAGGTCCGCTACATCCGGAGCACCTTCGTTCCGGGCGAGGCGCGCTGCATGTGCCTGTTCGAGGCGCCGAACCCGGAGGTCGTGAAGGAGCTGAACGAGACCGCCAAGATCCCGTTCTCGCGGGTCGTCGAGGCGATGGACCTGACCCCGAGCGGGTCGGCGTAGGACGGATCGGCCCCACCCTCACCCCACCCCTCTCCCTCCCGAGGGAGGGAGAGGGAGCGGAGAGTCACCTCTTGCGTTTCTTGGGCGCGGTCTTGCGTGCCGCTACTCGGACCGCGCGTTTCGGGGCCGGCGGCCGGGGCGGCTTGCGTCGGGCCTTGAGCAGGCCGCGGATGTAGGACGCCTCGCCGGCGTGCAGGTGGCAGTCCGTCAGGATGCTCACGAGGCGGACGCCGACCGTCGGCAACGGTCGCTGCCACGGCTCGTCCAGCTCGCGGTCGAGCTCCGAGGCGGCGAGCGCGCCCAGGTACTGCTTCGTCCGCTCCACCGTGGCCCGCAGGTAGTCGAGCTGGATCTTCGCGCTGGGAGACCTGAAGGCTCGCACCTGCGCCGCGGTGTGCTGGTACCCCGAATCCTCGGGGTCGGGGGGCCGCCCGAACTTCGCGTGCCAGCCGTCGCGCGTCCAGAGCGACGCCTCGCCCATGAGGTCGGCGATCTGGCCGTCCTGCACCCGGGTCAGGTGCCAGGCCGTCCAGCCGATGCTGTTGCAGTCCGGGTGGGGCTGCCAGTCGAGATCAGCCGCGGGAAGGCCGCGTAGCACCCCCTCCATCAGCTCCGGCAACCGGTCGTAGCCGTCCACGATCAGCTCGCGCCATTCCACGCCCTGCTCCTTGGCTGGCTGTTTCGGTCGCACGAGGTTGAAGCGGCTGCCCGCACTTGTAGCGCGACGTCTGGCCGCGGTCAAGACCCCGAGCGGCAGCGGGCGGCGGCGGGTGTCCGGGCTAGGGCTTGGCCGGACAGGCGGCCTTCAGCGCGGCCCACCCCTCGGGCGACAGCAGCGGCGTCGGGGGGGCGGCGGGCGCGGCGGCGGCGAGGGCTCGCAGGCCCGCGATCCGCGCCTCGGTCGCCGGATGCGTGGAGACGTAGGCCAGGGCGCCGGGAAGCTTCAGCTCGGTCTGCCGGAGTGACTCGAAGAAGGCGATCATCCCCCTCGGGTCGATGCCGGCGGACCGGAGCAGCCGGAGTCCCTCGACGTCCGCCTCCTCCTCGTTCTGGCGGCTGTAGCGAAGCGTCCCGAGCGTGCGGGCGGCCTCGACGGCGTAGGCGGCCGTGCCGGTGGCGTCGCCGGTCACCGCGGCCAGCAGGATCCCGGCGGACGCGTGCTGGAAGAGCGCGCGGGTGACGTGGCGCCGGAGGACGTGCTGCACCTCGTGCGCAAGGACGCCGGCCATCTCTTCCGGGCTATTCGCCCGCTCGATCAGGCCCCGGTAGACGACGACGTACCCGCCGGGGGCCGCGAACGCATTCACCGGCTTCCGGTCGACCGCGAAGACGCGGAAAGTGTACGGCGAACCGGGGACCGCGGACGTCAGCCTCGTCACGATCGCCTCGAGCTGCCGGATCCCCTCCGCGCCGGTGCACCGCTCCCGGACGGGCGCGAACTGCTCCACCACGCTGCGGCCGAGCTGCTCCTCCCACGACACCGGCACCCGGGCGGCGACGACCGACGCGGCGAAGGGGATCACCCACAGATAGAGGACGGCGGCGGTGGCGATGGCCGCGACGCCTGCGGCCAGGACGAGGGGGATGCGCCGCCGGCGCCGGGCCGGGTCGTGGAAGTGACGGGCGGCGCGGGGCGCGATGCGGTGGAGGGCGGTGAGGACGCCGACGTCCGGGATCAGGAGGGCTTCGGCCAGCTCGCCGCCGTGCTCGAGCCGGACCAGCTCACCCGCGTAGGTGCCCTGCGTCTGCCGGATCTCGCCGTACGGCCACCAGAGCCGGGCCCCGTCCTCGGTCACGATCTCCAGGCCGGTGGGCTGGAGATGGACCCGGGCGCGCTGGCGGGCGGCCGTCCGGCCGTCCAGGTAGTGCGCGTCCCACTCCCGGGCGACGGCGGCCGGCCGCGTCACCCGTCGAGGTCGAGTCCCGCGTCGAGGAAGCCGGCCAGCCCTTCGCCGGTCGCCGACGCCGGCTGGGCCTCCTGGGCGATGCCGTCCAGGTCGAGGGGGCCGGCGAGCGCGAGGTACTGGAAGGTGAACCGCGTCGTCCGCACCATCACCCACGGCAAGGCGAAGCCGAGCGTCAGCAGGAGGAGCAGGAGGTTCACGGCGTGCAGCCCGAAGAGCCCGCCGCCGGTCACCGTGGAGCGGAAGCGGGCGCCGCCGAAGGAGGTGTGGTCCCACATGTACCGCTGCCGGCGCGCCCGGAACCAGAACCAGTAGAGGCCGAGCGTCGGGAGCCACAGCAGGAATGCCACGGCGTAGATCCGGAAGAGGTCGCGCGGGCTCCCGTCGAACGCGAAGCGCCGGCTCCCGAAGTACGAGTGGGACACCAGGAACGTCTGTCGGCGCGCCACGAACACGGGATAGTACAGGCCGAGGGTGACCAGCGTCAGGAGCCCGCCCTTCAGGAAGAGCTTCATGAAGTCGAGGGCCCGACCCCGGAAGGAGAAGCGGATGCCGCGCCAGGAGGTGCGGCTCAGGCGATAGCGTCGGGCGCCGACGATGGCGAAGGGGATCAGCACGCCGATGATCGCATACGCCAGCACGATGGCGCCGACCGTCAGCCAGACGTCGAGCTCGAGCGACGGGACCACGTTGAGGATGAGGGCCGGCACCATGAAGAGCAGGCCGGCCTTCAGCGTGCCGTTGAGCAGCTCCCGGCCGGTGCCGTGATACGCGAAGCGATCGCCCTCGAGCTCGGTCTGGCTCATGAGATAGCGGCGGATCCGCACCTTCGCCCAGAAGCTGTAGATGCCGAGGGTGACGAGCGACAGCAAGACGGTGACGACGAAGATGCCGAACAGCGCCGCGCCCGTGCCGTGGAAGGTGAGGTGGTGCTCGGGGCCGCCGGACGCGGGCGGGGTCGCGGCCGCGGTCGCGGGCGTCGGGGGCGGCGCCGCCCGGGGCGGTGCCCCCCGGGGCGGGGCGGCGTCCCCCCACAGGCTTCCCATCGCCGCCGTCGGGTCGATCGGTGCGGTGCGCTTGCCGGCCCGGGTGTCGGTTCCGCCTGATGGCTCCGCCATGACATGGCCCTCCCTGGCCCACGTGTGGAACCTCCGTCGGGTGGCGGCACTCTAGCGGGTGGGGCCCGACGGAGTCAAGTTTTCGGGCGGTCCCGGGCTGGACGGTCGCGGGACAGGCGCGCGGACGGGCCTGGGTCCGCGGTGGGTCGGGGAGGGCGGCCTCCCGGGCGCGAGGAGCGCCGAAGATCAGGGGATCGGGACCGGGCCCTCCATGACGACGTCCACGAGCGACGGCCCCTCGTGGGCGAGCGCGTCGCGCAGGGCGGGCGCCAGCTCGTCCGGGTGCTCCACGCGCCGGCCGGGCACGCCCATCGACTCCGCCATCCGATCGAAGCGCAGCTCGGGGTCGGTGAGGTCCATGCCGATGAACCGCCGGTCCCGCGCCGCCGTCCCCAGGTACTCCACCATGTTCAGCTTGAGGATGCGATAGGACGCGTTGTTGAGCATGACGAAGGTGGCCGGGATCCGATGGTGGGCGGCGGTCCACAGGGCGGTGATGCTGTACATGGCGGCGCCGTCGGAGCACACCCCGACCACCTTGCGGGAGGGCTGGGCGAGCTGGGCGCCCAGCGTTCCGGGCAGCCCGGGCCCGATGCCGCCGCCCCGCGACCGCATCAGGCGGCCGGGCGCGGTCGGCGACATCGCGGCCGCCAGGTGGTGCGCGTTGGTGATGGCCTCCGCGAACACCATGGCGTCGTCCGGCAGCGCGTGGCGGATCTCGTGCATCAGGCGGGGGGCGCTGATGGGTTTGGCGTCCCAGCTCTTCTTGGCCTCCTCCCAGTAGCGGGCGCGCTGGGCCCGGGTCCGCTCGCCGATGCGGGCCGCGCGCTCGGCGGCCACGCCGGCCTGGGCGGGCGTACGGAGGCGCCCGACCTGCTCGGCCAGCTCGGCCAGGGCCGCCTTGGGATCGGCGAGCAGCGCGACGTCGGGGGTGAAGTTCTTGCCGATCTCCCAGGCGTCGAGGTCGATCTGGATGACCCGGGCGCCGGGCGGGAGCGGGCTCCGCTCGGGCTCGGGGAAGATCAGCCGGAAGAGCGGCGCGCCGACCACGAGGAGCACGTCGCACCCCTCCAGGATGGCGCGCACCGGGCCCGGCCCGACGAAGTTGACGCTGCCCAGGTAGAGCGGGTGCTTGGTCGAGACGTTGAACTCGGAGGCGTAGCACTCGAAGATCGGGGCGCCGAGCGCTTCGGCGACCGCCGCCACCTCGGGCTGGGCCTCGGCCAGGGCCACGCTGTCGCCGACCATCAGCATGGGACGCTCGGCCGCCAGCAAGAGCCGCGCCACCTCCGTCATGGCCGCGGGGTTGACCCGCCCGCGCCAGTTCGTGAACGTCGTCGGCACGATGTTCGACCTCGGCCTCGCCGTCGAGGACGTCGAGGGGGAGCGAGAGGAAGACCGGTCCCGGGGGCGGCTCCATGGCGGTCTTGAAGGCGCGCCGCAGCGCGCGCGGCACGTCGTGGGCGTGCTGGACCTCCGCCGCCCACTTGGTCAGGGGGCGCGCCATCTCGACCAGGGGGCTCGACAGGAGCGGCTCCTGGAGCGCGGCGCTGCTCGGCGAGTGGCCGGCGTAGACCACCATCGGGGTCTTCCCGGTCCGCGCGTTGTAGATCATTCCCAGGGCGTTCCCGAGCCCGGGGCCGGTGTGGACCTCGACGAAGGCCGGACGGCGCGCGGCGCGCGCGTAGGCGTCGGCCATCCCGACGGCGACGCCCTCGTGGAGGGCCAGGATGAACTCGACCTGCGGATACTCCTGGAGGACGTCCATGAAGCCCTGCTCGGTGGTGCCGGGGTTGCCGAAGACGTACCGCACCCCGTCGGCGACGAGCTGCTCCACGAGCGCGCGCTTTCCGGTCAATCGTGCCACGATGATGTCTCCTCGGTGAGGGGCCCCCGAAGCCGAGGACGCTCACCGCCATGTCGGTCCGGCCGAGCTGCCGTCGCTCCATCGCTGAGGGTGGATCGTAGCACGGCCCCTCGGGCCGCGCTGACGCCCTCCGGCGCCGGCCTCGTGTACGATGGCGAGGTGCTGCCCCGGTTCGGTCTGAACCGCTTCGAGGCCCGCTCGGTGGAGGCGTTCGCCGCGGACGTGCGCCGGGCGGAGACGCTCGGGTGGGATGCGGCGTTCCAGCCGGACTCCCAGCTCCGGCGCCGCGACACCTACGTCTTGCTGGCGGCGGCGGCCCGGGCGACCGAGCGCATCGTGCTGGGGCCGCTGCTCGCGAATCCCGTGAACCGGCACCCCACGGTGACCGCGTCGTCGATCGCGACGATCGACGAGCTGGCCCCCGGGCGCACGCTGCTCGGCTGGGGCGTCGGCGACACCGCCGTCCGGCTGGCCGGGCTCCGGCCGGCGCGCGTCGAGGAGCTCGAGGCGAGCACGCGGCTGATGCGCGCGCTCCTGGACGGCGAGCCGGTTGACGTCGGGGCGGCGCGGCCCGCGCGGCTGCCGCACCACCGGCCGGTGCCGATCTGGATCGCGGCGGGGGGCCCCCGCACGCTGCGGATGGCCGGCGGCGTGGCCGATGGCGTCTTCATCCGCGTCGGCACGCATCCGGCGAACATCGCGAGCGCCGTCGAGGCGGTCCGCGCCGGCGCCGTCGACGCCGGGCGGGACCCGGCGGCCGTCCGCCTGGGCGCCGTGTTCCACACCGTGCTGGTGGACGACGCGGAGCGCGCGCTGGCGATGGCCCGGTCCATGGCGGCCGGCTACTACGAGTACTCGCCGACGCTCTTCGCCGCCCCGGGTCTCGCCTGGGCGGGCCCGGACCCGGAGACGCTCAAGCGCCAGCACGGGGTCTGGCCCGACTTCCACCACGCGCCGGACCTCGAGGCCAGCGGGCACGCCGTCGGCTTCCTGCCCGACCGCGCCGCCGATGCGTTCAGCCTGCGGGGCGGGCCGGCCGAGGTCGCCGAGCGGCTGACCGCCCTGCTCCGCGCGGCGCCGGCCCGGTTCGACCACGTCGTCCTGCAGCCGATCCCGAGCCCGCCGGAGCCCGACGATCCCGAGCGCGGGTACATGACGCGGATGGCGCGCGAGGTGCTGCCTCGCGTGCGCGGGGCGAGGCCGGTCGCCGGGCCCCTAGCCCGGAGCTTCTTTTCCCTCTCCCCCAAAGGGGGAGAGGGAGGGTGAGGGGTAAAGCGTCGTGCCCCACCCTCACCCCAACCCTCTCCCTCCCCGAGGGAGGGAGAGGGAGCGGAAGGGAAGGGAAGCTAGCACGTCGCGTCGGTCTCGAGGCGGGCGATGCTGGCCGCCACGATGTCGACGAGCTGGTCCACCTCCTGGCGGGTGATGCAGAGGGGCGGGGCCAGGCGGACCACGCTTCCGCGCGCGTACACGATGGCCCCGCGCTCCCACGCCAGGCGGTCGAGCTGCTCCACGCGGGCGGGGTCGAGCGGCCGGCCGGAGCCGTCCGGCTCGACCAGCTCCACGCACACCAGGAGGCCGCGCCCCCGCACCTCGCCGACGAGGGGTCGGCCCTTCACCGCGCCCTCGAGGCCGGCGAGGAGCCGCGCGCCCATCGCCTCGGCGTTCTCGACGAGGTTGTCCTTCTCCATGATCTTGATGTTCGCCAGCGCCGCCGCGCAGGCCACCGGGTGGGCGGCGTAGGTGTTCGGGTGCACGTTCTCGTGCTTCGCGTCGCCGGGGAAGGCGTCGGCGAGCCGCCCCCGCGCGATGCTGGCCGAGAGCGGAATGTACCCCGACGTGATGCCCTTGGCCACCGACATGAGGTCGGGCACCACGCCCTCGTGCTCGCAGGCGAACCACCGCCCGGTCCGCCCGAAGCCGGTGATCACCTCGTCGGCGATCATCAGCACGTCCAGCTCGTCGCAGATCGCCCGCACGGCGCGGAGCCAGCCGAGGGGTGGGATGATGAAGCCGCCCGCGGACAGCACCGGCTCCATGATCACCGCCGACACCGTCTCCGGGCCCTCGCGCACGATCGCCTCGCGCAGCTCCCGAGCCCGGCGCTGGACCAGCTCCTCGTCGGTGCCGGCGCCCCGGTCACGGAACGGGTAGGGTGGCGCGACCTTCACGAAGCCGGGGACGGCCAGCGGGGCGTACGCCTCGGCCATCTGGGGCAAGCCACAGACCGCGAAGGTGCCGGCGGTGGCGCCGTGGTAGCCGCCCTGGAGGGAGATCACCTTGTACTTGCCGGCCTGGCCCCGGGCGAGCCAGTAGTGCCGGGCGATCTGCATCGAGCGCTCGTTGGCCTCGGAGCCGCTCACCGCGAACATGGTGTAGTCGAGATCGCCCGGTGTCAGGGTCGCGAGCTTCGCGGCCAGCTCGGCCGCCGGTGGGTTGGAGAACTGCCGGGTGGTCGGATAGTACGCGAGCCGCACCGTCTGCTCGGCGATGGCCTCGGCGATCTCGCGACGGCCGTGGCCGACGTTGACGACCGCGAGTCCGGCGAACCCGTCCAGGAGCTTCTTGCCCTGCTGGGTCCACACCCACACACCCTCCGCCCGGTCGACGACCAGCTCCTCGTCGGAGAGCCACGGGTGGTCCTGCGTCCGGTGGGTCCAGAGGTGCCGGATCTCCTCGGCCGTCGTCGTCATCGGGTCGGTCCTCCGTAGCGCTTCAGGGTCACGGCTCGGAGCGCCGGCGCCCCGGCCGTCGCTCCATGAGCGGCAGCGCGATCGTCAGCGCCTCGTTCAGCGTCGTCTCCAGGCTGGCTCGTCGCTTCGTGGCCAGCTCGTAGAGGCGCTCGAGCGGCTCGTCCTCCACTCCCGCCGTCCGGTACATCGTGAACTTGACGCCGAGCGGGCGGCTCCGCCAGCCCCGCCATCGCATCCCCACTCTGCCACGGAACGGCTTGGGTTGGGGCTCCGATGTCGGGGAGACGGACGCCTCGGCGCCGTCCCCGCGCTTGCTCTCCCAGACCAGGCGCGCCGAGCTCCTCGACCGGCGTGCCGGTGAGGTCGGCGAGCCGGCGCTGCATCGCGACCGAGGGCAGGACGTTGCCCGCCCGGTAGTGGTACGGCGTGCTCGCGCTCACACCGAGCCGTCGGGCCAGCTCGCGGAGCGTCCAGCCGCGCGAGCGAAGGACCGACTCGCACCATTCCTGGAAGGGTGTGCCAGCCACGCCGGGAGTGTTGCATGTTGCACAACACTTGACAAGCCGGGACTCGTCCAGCATGAGGCCTGGGACCGCACCCGGTTCCGTGGACTGAGTTGAAAGGTCAGTCATGCTGGTTAGGACCTCGTCGAGCTAACGAGGAGGCTTTGCCGGCAGACGCCGGCCGCCCGCCACCGACGGGCGAAGCTGCGGGGCGAGACACGCGAGTTGGCATATGGAAGGTCGAGAGCACCTCGCCGAACTCCGAAGAGCGGCGAGAAGTGCCCGTCTCCACCGATCTCGTCGTAGAAGACTATCGGGATGCACTGAGGAGCAAGGTGGTCCAGCAAGAAAGCGAGCGGCACCGCCGGTCGAATGGGAATGCCGAGGCGACGTGCCGTGGCGTAGAGCTTCCGCTCCAGTGCATTCGGGGCCGGGTCTGGGTCGGTGTGCATGATGACGGTGAGTCCCAGCTCCGACAGCCCAATCGCCATCCCGATCGTGAACGTGCCGTGCTGCGACGACCAGCGGCAGCGGCGGACAATCTCATCGACGCTGACGCGCCGCCGGAAATGCTTGAGCACACTCCACGCGACGAGCGGACCGCAGTTCCCATCCAGGGTCCAGAGCATCCGAGGTCCTGCCTGCGGCCGCGGGTAGCCTGCTGCCCACGCGACACTCCTGCGAGGTACCAAGCGGGAAGTGGTTGACATGCCAGCGTCACCTCCCGACCTCTTGATCTGGCAAAGCCGGGCCGGATGAAGGTCGGAGTCGGAGTGGCTGGGCGTACTTGTAGCGTGGCACCTTGCCGTGGTCAAGAGCCCCGGCCCGGGTCGGGCCGATGGGCGTCTGCTATGATCCCGGCATGTTCGTTGTCGGGATCGACGTGGGGGGGACGTTCACGGACCTCACCGCGGTGGACGCCGCCACCGGCCGGGTCGCCGTCACCAAGATCCCGTCGCGGCCGCGTGACGAGGCCGCCGCGGTGCTGGGTGGGCTGGACGCCCTCGGGATCGCCGGCCGCGAGGTGCGGCGGCTCGTCCACGGCACCACCGTCGGAACCAACGCCGTCCTCGAGCGCCGGGGCGCCCGGGTCGCGCTGCTGACGACGGCCGGGTTCCGGGACCTGATCGAGATCGGGCGGACCAAGCGCAACATCCCCGCGCTGTTCGTGCCGACCTTCGTGCGACCGAAGCCCGTGGTCGAGCGGCGCCACCGCTTCGAGGTCACCGAGCGGCTCGACGCCGACGGCACCGTGCTGGTGCCGCTCGACCGGGGCAGCGTCGAGCGGGCTCTCGCCGCCGCCTTCGACGCCGGCGCGGAGGCCCTCGCCGTGTGCCTGCTGCACTCCTACCTGGACCCCGCGCACGAGCACGCCGTCGCCGATCTCGTCAAGGGCCGGCAGCCCGGGGTGCCGGTGTCGTGCTCGGCCGACGTGGTCGCCGAGTACCGGGAGTTCGAGCGCTTCTCGACCACCGTGCTCAACGCCTACCTCCAGCCGCTCATGGACCGGTACCTGGCCGGGCTCGAGGAGCGGCTCACCGCCGCCGGCTACGCGCACGGCGTCCTGACCCTGGGCTCGAGTGGCGGGATGATGACCACGGACACGGCCCGGCGGCTGCCGATCAAGACCCTCTTCTCGGGCCCGGCCGGCGGCGTGAGCCAGGCGTGCCACGTGGGCGAGGCCACCGGGGTCCGCGACTTCATCACCTACGACATGGGCGGCACCTCCACCGACGTCTGCCTCGTCCGCGACCTCGCCCCGGTGATGACGTCCGACAGCATGGTGGGGGCTTTCCCGGTGAAGGTGCCGCAGCTCGACATGCACAGTGTCGGGGCTGGCGGCGGCTCGGTGGCCTGGCTCGACGTGGACGGGAGCCTCCAGGTGGGACCGCGGAGCGCCGGCGCCACGCCGGGCCCGGCGGCGTACGGCCTCGGCGGCACCGAGCCCACGGTGACCGACGCCAACGTCGTGCTGGGCCGGATCGGCGCGAACCGGCGGCTGGGCGGCAGCATCGCGCTCGACCCGGCGCGGGCGCGGGAGGTGGTCGGGGCGCTGGCCGCCACGCTCTCGGGCGGGATGGCGATCGAGACGCTGGCCGAGGGCATCCTCCGGATCGCGGTGGCCCGCATGACGTCGGCCATCCGCGAGATCTCCATCCAGCGCGGCCACGACCCGCGGGACTTCACCCTGATCGCCTTCGGTGGCGCCGGCCCGATGCACGCGCTGGCGCTGGCCGGCGAGATCGGCATCCCCCGCGTGCTGGTGCCGCGGCACCCGGGCAACTTCTCGGCCCTGGGGCTGCTCGCCTCCGACATCAAGCACGACGACGTGCGGACGCGGGTCGGCCCGCTGCGGGAGCGCGTGGCTCTCCTCGCCGACGTCTTCGCCGGGATGGAGCGGGCGGCCCGGCACCGGCTCGAGGGCGAGGGCTTCGGCGCCGACCAGCAGCGCCTGCTCCGATCGCTCGACCTCCGGTACCGCGGCCAGGCGTTCGAGCTGAGCGTCCCGGCGCCGGCCGGGGCGCCCCTCGCCACCATCGAGGAGGAGTTTCACCGTCGCCACCTCGGCGCCTACGGCCACGCGAATCACGAGGCCGCCATCGAGCTGGTCAACGCGCGGCTGACCGCCTACGGCGTCGTGGCGAAGCCGACCGCCGCGCCGTATCGGAGCGGGACGCGCGCCCTGGCCGGGGCGCTGGTCGAGCGGCGGCCGGTGTGGTTCGACGGCGTCGCCCACGACTGTGACGTGTGGGAGCGCGAGCGACTGCCCGAGCAGGCCCGGCTCGAGGGGCCGGCGATCGTCGAGGAGTTCGGCGCGACCACGGTGGTGCCGCCCGGGTGGCGGGGCGCTCTCGACGAGCACGGCAATCTCTGCTTCGATCTGGAGGATCCGGCGTGATCGATCCCATCACGCTGGAGGTGCTGCGCGAGGCGTTCGTGTCGATCGTGCGGGAGATGCGCGTCACCCTGGTGCGCACCGCCTACTCCTCGATCCTCTACGAGGGCGAGGACTTCTCGTGCGTCTTGATGGACGGGCACGCGCAGATCGTGGCCATGTCCAGGGGGCAGGACCACCCGCTGCACATCGTGCCCATCGCCTGGTCCATGCGAGCGGTGCGCGAGCGGTTCGGCGACGACATCCACCCCGGGGACATCTTCCTGCACAACGACCCGTACACCGGCGGCACCCACCTCAACGACGTGGCGATGATCTACCCGCTCTTCGCGCCCGGGGGCCCGGGCGGCAGCGACGAGCTCTTCGTGTTCCCGGTCGTCCGCGCCCACTGGGGTGACGTCGGCGGGATGAGCCCCGGGAGCCTCTCCGGGGGGGCCACCGAGATCTTCCAGGAGGGCGTCCGCATCCCGCCCATCCGGATCGTCGACCGCGGCCGGCCGAACCAGGCCGCGCTCGACCTGCTCTTCGCCAACATGCGGGGCCCGCGCGAGCGCCAGGGCGACTTCCAGGCGATGATCGGCACCTGCCGGAAGGCGGCCGAGCGCGTCGAGGGGCTGGCCGCCCGCTACGGCTCCGCCACCGTCCGCGCCGCCGTCACCCTGCTGATGGACCGCGCGGAGGCGCGCATGCGGTCGCAGATCCGGGAGCTGCCGGACGGCGAGTACGTGTACGAGGCCCACCTCGAGAGTGGTCGCGAGCGGCTCGAGCCCTTGACCGTGCGCGCCCGGGTGACCGTGGTGAGCGACACCATCACCGTGGACCTGACCGGCACCTCGCCCCAGACCGCCGGCCCGACCAACGTCGGCCCGGCGATGGCCCCCACCGGCGCCTTCACCGTCATCAAGGCGTTCCTCGACCCCGGTTCCGACGTCAACTCCGGCGCGTTCCGCCCGCTGACCGTCATCACGCCGCTCGGCACCATCGTCAACGCCAACCCGCCGGCGCCCTGCGGCGGCATGGTCGAGGTGAAGTACTGCGTGGAGTCGGCGGTGATGGGCGCCCTCGCTCAGGCCCTGGACGGCCGGGTGACCGGCGATCTCAAGGGCGGCGGCAACCATTGCTACGTGGGCGGTCCCCATCCCGCGACCGGCGAGACGTTCATCTTCTACGAGTACCCGGCCGGCGGCACCGGCGGCTTCGAGGGCGGCGACGGCAGCAACGCCGTCCGAGCGTGGACCGAGAGCGACATGACCACGCTCCAGCCGGTCGAGGCGGTCGAGCAGCGCTACCCGGTGCGGGTCGAGCGCACCGCGCTCCGGGAGGACTCCGGGGGTCCCGGGCAGTGGCGGGGCGGCCTTGGCCTCGCGCGCGAGGTGCGCGTCCGGGCGGCGGGCACCCGGCTCTCGGTCCTGGCGGAGAAGGCGGTGCTGCCGCCGTTCGGCGTGCGGGGCGGCGGGCCCGGCGCCCCCAACCGCTTCCGGGTGCGCCGCGGCGCCCAGCCGATCGAGCCCTCCTCGCTGCCCGGCAAGGTCAGCGGCTTCCCCCTCGAGCCCGGCGACGTCGTCGTCATGGAGAGCTCGGGCGGCGGCGGCTTCGGGGATGCCCTCGACCGGGACCCCGCGCTCATCGCCGCCGATCTCGCCGAGGGCTACGTGACGCCGGCCGCCGCCGAGGCGGCGTACGGCGCCGTCGTCACCGGCGGCGCCATCGACGCCAGGGCCACCGCGGCGCGCCGGGCCGCGCTCCGGGCGGCACGGCTGCGGATCCGGCTCAGCGCCGGCCCCGGGCTCGAGACGGAGCGCGGGCGGGCCATCCGGCTCGACGCCGGGACCGCCGCGCGCCTCGGCGTCGGCGAGGGCGCGGTCGTCGAGCTGGTCAACCTCAGGGGCGCCCCGCTCCGGGCCTGGGTCACCGTCATCACGCCGGGAAACGGCGGCCGCGCCGAGGTCGCGCCCATCGCCCTCCGCATGCTGGGCATGACCGACGGCGCCGACCTCGAGATCCGCGCGGTCCACGGCGGCCTGCTCGGCAGCGGCCCCGGTCCGTCCTGAGCTGCGCCTCGGCGTCCCCGGGTCATGCCGAGGCCCGTATCCGGGTTTTTCCCGTCACGATTCTCACCTCTGAGGCAGTGAACCCGCTCCACTCCCACGTTTGAGAACGATGGCGGCTCGAGCGCCGCGGCCATCCCGGCCTGACCCCTGCGTGGCGTAAGACCTTTCGGGGCAACCCGAGAACTTGGCACCAGGTTCGCTCAGCTTTCACGGGGTGTGCTTGCCTCCGCGTCGTGATCGGCGAGGCGATTTTGCCCCACCGCCGTGGAGGACGAGTGGATCGGCTGAGCCGCCGAGGTACGAGACCCCCAGGTCGGCCGCCACGGCCCACCCGGTCTTGGGGCTGTCCGGCCCGGGGTCGGCGGAGAAGGAGAGAACGATGCGAAGGGGACCACGGCGTTTCTCGATGGAACGGCGAGCCTTCCTGAAGCTGGGCGGCGCGGCCGGAGCGACCCTTGCCCTGGGAGGTGGGGCCCTGTCGCTGCTCCGGGTCGGACGAGCCGAGGGACAGAGCGTCGGCGGAGCCCTGGCCAAGTTCGTCGACCCGCTCTCCATTCCCAGCGTGATCAGTCCCAGCGGGTTCCCGCACGGGGTCCCGCTCTTCACGGTCACGATGCGACAGTTCACGCAGCGGCTCCATCGCGACCTGGACCCGACGACTCTGTGGGGCTACAACGGCGTCTACCCCGGCCCCACGTTCGAGGCGCGCCGGGGCCGGCCGATCGCCGTCCAGTGGCGAAACGGCTTGCCCGCCACGCACATGCTCCCGCTGGATCCCACGCTGCACGGCGACGAGCCGCCGACGCCGGAGGTGCGCACGGTCGTCCACCTCCACGGCCACAAGGTGCTGCCCGACAGCGATGGCTATCCGGAGGCGTGGTTCACGAACGGCTTCGCCCAGACCGGGCCCTTCTTCGAGACCCGGACCTATCACTATCCGAACGACCAGCAGGCGACCACGCTGTGGTACCACGACCACGCGCTCGGGATCACGCGCCTGAACCTCTACACGGGGCTCGAGGGCTTCTACCTCCTCCGGGACGACGTCGAGGACGATCTCGACCTCCCGAGCGGGCCGTACGAGATCCCGCTGATGATCCAGGACCGGTCGTTCAACGAGGACGGATCGCTCTTCTACCCGGTACAGGCGCCGGGTGATCCGGACATCCCACCGGTCTGGGTTCCCGAGTTCTTCGGGGACACCGTGCTCGTCAACGGTACCGTGTGGCCATTCCTCGAGGTCGAGCCGCGGCGCTACCGGTTCCGCATCCTGAACGCCTCGAATGCCCGGTTCTACCACCTCACCCTCAACCAGAGCACGCATGCCGGCGTCAGCCTCGGCCGGCCCGGGCCGGCGTTCGTGCAGATCGGGACCGATGGGGGCTTCTTGCCGGCGCCGGTGCGGCTGGCCGACCTGACCATCGCCCCCGCCGAGCGCTTCGACGTGATCATCGACTTCTCGGACGCCGAGGGCCGGTTCTTCGTGCTGAACAACGACGCGAAGGCCCCCTTCCCGGATGGCGACGACGTCGTGCCGCCCGACGTGATGCTGTTCAAGGTCACCCGGCGCCTCCGCGGGCGCGACGGCAGCGCGGTGCCCAGGCGCCTCGCCCCCGTTCCTCTGCTGAGCCCCCGGGACGCCGTCAGGACCCGGGACCTGGTCCTCATCGAGCTGGCGTCGGTCCAGGACAATCCCATCATGGGGCTGATCAACGCGCCGTGGGCCGACCCGGTGACCGAAGACCCCCGGGAGGGGTCCATCGAGATCTGGCGGCTCATCAACACGACGGGGGACGCCCATCCGATCCACGTCCACCTCGTGGAGTTCCAGATCCTGGACCGACAGCCGTTCGACGTGGAGCAGTATCCCGGCCGCCTGATGTTCACCGGACCCCGCGTGACCCCACCGGCCAACGAGCGGCCGGCCTTCAAGGACACGGTGCAGGCGTTCCCGGGCGAGGTCACCCGGATCATCGCCCGGTTCGACCTGCCGACCGGGACGCCGGTCAGGCGGGGCGAGAAGTTCCGTTACGTGCTCCACTGTCACATCCTCGAGCACGAGGACAACGACATGATGCGGCCGTACGACGTCGTGGGCTAGGCGGGATGGGTGCGCCCTCACCGAACGCCTGGCCCCGCCGGGTGGTCGGGGCGTGGGGCGCGCTGGCTGCGCTCGCGCTTCTGCTTTCTCAGGACGGCGCGTGGGGGCACGCCTTCCTGAAGCGGTCCGATCCCCGGGCGGGCGCCACGGTCAGCGGGCCGCCCGCCCAGGTTCGCGTCTGGTTCGATGGCCCGATCGAGCCGGTGTTCAGCACGATCCGCGTCGAGAATCGCGACCGGCAGCGGGTGGACCGCGGGGACGGTCACGTGAGCCAGGGCGACCCGAGCCTCCTCGAGGTGGGGCTGCCGCCGGTACCGCCGGGACGGTATCGCGTCGTCTGGAGCGTGGTCGCGCGGGACGGCCACCGGAAGGACGGCGACTTCGCCTTCCGCGTCCAGTGACCGGCGCGACCGGTGCCCTTGATGATCTCGCAGCCCCTGGCCGCCACGCTGATCCACGGGCTGGGGCTGGCGGGCCTGGCGGCCGCCATCGGTGGGCTGGTTCTCGACGGGTTCATCCTGCCGGCGGGCGCCCCCGAGCTGGTGGCGGCCCGCGTTCGCCTCCGCCGGTGGATCACGGCCGCCCTCGTCGGCCTGGTTCTGACGACCGCGGCCGACCTGCTCGTTCGAACGCAGGTCATGGCGCAGGCTCCGCTCGCGGTCGCGGTCGGGGCGGTGCCCGACGTGCTGACGCGGACGCACTTCGGCTCGATCTGGATCGCGCGCAGCGCGGCGCTGGTCCTGGCGGTGGCCCTCTCGCTCGCGCGCCCCACCGGGCTCCGGATCGGGTGCCTGCTCGTCGCCCTGGGCGTGGCGCTGACGACCACCCTCGCCGGTCACGCGGCCGAGTGGGGTGATCTGACCCTCAGCGTCGCGGTCGACTGGACGCACGCGGTGACGGCGTCCGCGTGGACCGGCGGACTGATCGGTCTTCCGCTCTTCGTTCTGCGCCGGGAGCCTCCGTGGCCGCCGATGGTGCTGGCCACCCTCGCGCGGCGCTTCTCCCGGCTGGCGGGTGCGTGCCTGCTCGCGGTGGTCCTGACCGGCGCATACAGCGCGTGGACGCAGCTCGGGCCGGTGTCCACGCTGTGGACGAGCCCATACGGTCGCGTGCTCATCCTCAAGCTGCTCGTCGTGACCGCGCTTGCCGCGCTGGGGGCCGCCACCCGTTATCTCATCGTTCCGCAGCTCGGAGCCGGGCGCCCCTCTCGCGGAGCCGGCGCCCGGCTGTCTCGCCTGGCCCGGCTCGCGCTCCTCGGCCGCCCGAGCGTGGCGAGGCCGGCGGCGCCCGCGCGATTCGCCGCCTACCTCGCCGGCGAAGCCGTCCTCGCGGTCGCGGTGTTCGCGTGCACCGCCGTCCTGTGCGAAGGGACGCCCGGGCGCCATGCCCAGCAGCTGGACCGGAAGGCGGCGAGCCACGTGTCGGTCAAGGAGTTTCTCCAGAGCCGCGGCGCCGGAAGGGGGGCGAGCCTCACCCCGCCGGCCGGCGACGCCGCCCGGGGCCGCGCGGTCTTCGTGAAGCTCCGGTGCTTTGCGTGTCATGTCGTGCAGGGTGAACCGTTTCCGCCGCCCGAGCGGCCGGGGCCGGAGCTGACCGACATCGGCCGCC
This sequence comes from uncultured Candidatus Rokubacteria bacterium, assembly GCA_963708025.1. Lineage (GTDB taxonomy): Bacteria > Methylomirabilota > Methylomirabilia > Rokubacteriales > DASRDR01 > CAVPSB01. Next base: position 63,569 of record CAVPSB010000014.1, read on the forward strand.
AGCATCCGGCCTATCTCGTGGAGTCGATCATGAATCCGGACGCGAAGATCGTCGATGGACCGGGCTATGCCGGTCCGGACGGATCGTCGATCATGCCGGACTACCGGGAGAAGCTGACCGTCGGCGAGCTGATCGACCTGGTGGCATACCTGAAGGGCCTCCAGGGGACGGCGCTGCCGTCGGCCGGCGCCGAGATCCGCCCCCAGCGAGCGCGCCCTGGAGCCGCCCGGTGACACTCGCACCATCGCTGAAAGGGCGTGCCAGCCTCGTTGGGAATGTTGCATGTTGCACAACACTTGACAAGCTGGGGGACGTCCGGCGGAAGGGGGGAAGAGCAGCCCGGCGTGTCAGCGGGATGGGGGGCCGTGGATCTGGCCAGCTCGACGGCAGCAGGAACTCACCCCCGGAGGGTTCGTCAATGGTTCCAGAGAAGATCGACCGATACCTCCTGCTCGAACGGACGGCCCGATATGGGGTGACCGAGCACTTCACGGCTCGTGACACTCGGCTCGGCCGCCTGGTCACTCTGGAGGCGAGACCGAAGGAGCCGGGGGAGAATGGGAAGGGGCGCTCGGCTGTCCTGCGCGCGGCATCAGAAGCTTGGGCCAGTCTTGATCACCCGAATGTCGTCCGACTCCACGACTTCGGCGAGACTGCCGACTGGTACTATCGCGCGCTCGATCTACTGGACGGCACGGATCTGCGCCGCGTGCTGAACGACCGGATCCGATGGCCGCTTGCCAAGACGCTGTCTACCATCGGGCAAGTGTGCGAAGGGGTGGAGCACATCCATCGATCCGGCATCGTTCACCGCGACATCAAGCCGGCCCACATCTTCCTTCCGTCGCCGGGCGGCGTGAAGATCATCGGCTTCGGCGCCGCGATCAGGGTGTCCGGCCGCGAGGGTGGCTCACCGGAGCTCGCTGGAACGTTGCGGTACATCCCGCCCGAGCAAGCGCGCGGGCAGGTTGACCCGCGATCGGACATGTTTGCCGTCGGCGCCGTGCTCTATGAGCTGTTGGCGCTCCGGCCAGCGTTCGATGTCGATGATCGTTCGCTCGAAGACGCGATCTCTCTGCTGATTCGGAAGGACCGGATGGCGTCTCCCCCGACGCTCACGGATCTCGATGCGGCCATTCCGTCGGAGCTGGCCGCGATCGTCCATCGTGCCATTCAGTTGGAGCCCGAAAGGCGATTCCGAGACATGGCCGAGATGCGGAGCCAGCTGCAAGCGCTCCGGCTCGACACGTGACGCGCGCTCGGTCAGACGACCCGGATCGGTGCTGGCAACGGGTCGGCGAAGGCACGGGCTTCACGGAGCCAGGTCCACGTCGGCGGCGTCCCGGCCGGCCAGGCGGCGGTAGCCTGGCCCGCGATCGAAGAACGGGAGCCGGCTGCGCGCCGCGCGCATCCGCGCCCGCAGGGCGGCGGTAGCGCCCGCGTCGAGTCGGGGCTCGCCGTCCTCGCCCGCGAGGACCACCACCCCGTACTCCTCGCGAGCGGCGCGCTCCGACACCTTGCCCTGCGCCACGTCGAGGAGGACGAGCGGGGGCTCGCGCTCGAGTGGATCGCCCCAGCCGCCGCCGCCCGTCGTCTCCACGCGCACGAGAGTCCCGGCCGGGATCGGCTCGTCGTCGACCAGCCCCGGCAGGACGCGCTCGCCCGGTCCGCCGGGATCCACCGTGACGCGGAAGGGCGCTCCCGCCCGGCCGCCCTTGAGCCCCCAGCAGGCGAGGATCGAGCGGTCGGCCATCGACATGAAGTAGCCGTCGCAGAGCGTCCGGAACTCCTTCAGGTAGCCGAGCCCGCCGCGCCGCAGACCCGCGCCGCCGGAGTCGACGGCCAGCGCCAGCCGCTCGACCCGCAGCGGGAAGCGAGTCTCGGTGAACTCGACGGGCAGGTTCTTGCTGTCCGGTACGACGTGGACGATGTCCTCGCCGTCGGCGTAGGACCGCCCGCCCGACCCGCCTCCGAGCACCTCGCGCATCAGGTAGAACTCGCCGCCCGGGTCCACCCCGTGGAACGCCGGTGTAGCGGATCGTCTCCTGGTCGGCGGGCATCCGGCCGTTCGTCGCCTTGGCGAGCGCCCCGGCCAGGACGCCCAGGAGGCGCAGGATGACGAAGGTCCGGGCGTTGGTCGGCGCCGGGAAGACTGGCGTCAGCAGCGTGCCCGGCGGCGGGAACCGCATCTCCAGCAGCGGCACCACGCCCTCGTTGACGTCCAGCTCGGCCATCCGCTCCGGGGTGTCGGCCAGGTTGCGCAGGATCGGGCGCCAGCCACTTCTTGAGGAAGCACGCCGTCGGCGTAGTCGCCGGCGTGGTTGATCGGACCCTTGGCCTGGGGGCTCGTGCCGGCGAAGTCGAGAACCAGCCGGTCCCCGGTCTTGGTCAGCGTGATGCGCTGGGCGTGGAGCCGGGGCGGGTCGACGCCGTCGTGCTCGGCGTAGTCCTCCCAGGCCCAGGTGCCGTCGGGGATCTGGGCCAGGCACTCGCGCCGGAACGTCTCGGTCGTCCGGGCGAGGATCGCCTCGAAGCACGCCTCCACCTGCGCCGTCCCGTACCGGCCGAAGAGCGCGGCGAGCCGGCGCGCGCCCTCAGGCGACAGGCGGAGCACTCGCGTCGAGGTCCGCCGCGCAGGCTGTCGGGCAGGCGCGAGTTCCGGGTCATGATGCGCAGCACGTCCGTGTTGGGGCGGCCGGCGTCGTAGAGCTTGACCGGCGGGACCATCAGGCCCTCCTCGTGGACGCTGGTCGCGTGCGACGGCATCGAGCCGGGCACGGCCCCGCCGATGTCGTCGTGGTGGCCGAAGGCCTGGACGAACGCGACGACCCGGCCGTCCTGATGCGGATCGAACACCGGCACGGTGACGCAGAGGTCCGGCAGGTGCCCGATCCCGCCCTCCGACTCGTAGACGTCGTTGTGGAAGAACACGTCGCCGGGACGCATGGTCTCCGGCGGGAAGTCCCGCACCACCGGCTGGACGAGCGACGAGTAGGAGCGACCGGTGAGCTTGCGGCAGCGCCGGTCGTGGATGCCGGCGCGGAAGTCGCGGGCTTCCCGGATCATCGGCGAGCGCGCGGTCCGCTCGATGGCGGTCTCCACCTCGGCCTCGACCGAGGCCAGACTGCCCTGGACGATCTGGAGGACGATGGGATCGGCCGCGACCGTCTCGGAGCCCGGGGTGCGCTCGGCCGCCGGCGGACGGCCGTCCACCCGGGACAGGATCAGGTTCGCGAAGCGATCCACCTCGACCCGCTGGCCGGGAAAGACCACCGTGGTGGCGCCGAACTCCTCGACGATCGCCGGGCCGGCAAGCCGGTCGCCGGGCCGGAGCCGGCCCCGGTCGTAGACGGGGCACGCGACCTCGCGCCCGTCGAACACCACGCCCCGCGTGCCCGCGCGGGCGCGCTCCGCCTGGCCGTCCCCGGCGGGGGTGGCGCAGGGCGCCGGCCGTCTCGCCAGCCCGATGCCGACCACCCGCAGGTTGACCCACTCGACGGCGTGGCGGCCGGCGGCCTCGCGGTAGCTGTACCCGTAGCGCTGCTCGTGGGCGGCGTGGAAGCGCTCGACCGTCTCGGCGGCTCGCGCGGCATCCAGCTCGCCGGCCGGCAGCTCCACGGTCACCTCCCAGGCCTGGCCGAAGTACCGGAGGTCGGCCAGGCGGACGAAGCGCCGGGCCGGCTCCGGGACCCCCTCGCGGTCCAGCGCCTCGCGGGCGCGGGCCTCGAGTCGCGCCAGGTGGGCGTCGGCGAGCGCGTGGTCCAGCCGATCGTGCCGCTGGACGCAGGTCTGGACGTAGTCGTTCTTGAGGTCGACCATCAGGAGGCCGAAGGCCGACACGGTCCCCGGCGACGCCGGGATCAGCGCCGCCCGGAGCCCCAGCAGGTCGACCAGGCGGCCGGCGAGGAGCGGACCGGAGCCGCCGAAGGCGACCAGCGTGTAGTCGCGCGGGTCCAGGCCGCGCTTGACGCTCATCTGCTGGATGGCGTTCGCCTGGTTCCAGGCCGCGATCTCGAGGATGCCTTCCGCCGTCTGCCCGGGGCCGAGTCCCAGCTCGGCGGCCAGACCCTCGATCCCTTTTCGGGCGAGGTCGGCCGACAGCGGGACCTCGCCGCCGAGGAGGCGCGGCGGGATGCGGCCCAGCATGAGCTGGGCGTCGGTGACCGTGGGCTGCGCGCCGCCGCGGCCGTAGCACATCGGGCCCGGATCGGCGCCCGCGCTGCCGGGCCCGACCTTCAGGCCGCCGTCGGGGGCGCGCCAGGCGATCGAGCCGCCCCCGGTCCCCACCGTCACCAGGTCGATCATCGGCACCTTGACCGGGAAGCGCCCGACGGCGCCGTCGGAGGTGAGGCCCGGCTCGCCCCGCTCGACCAGGCAGACGTCGGTGCTGGTCCCGCCGGCGTCCATGGTCAGGATGCGCTCGAAGCCGGCGGAGGTGGCGAGGAAGGCCGCCCCGAGGGCGCCGGCGGCGGGCCCGCTCAGGATCGTCGTGATCGGGTGGCGCACCACCTCGCGCGCGGAGATCACGCCGCCGTTGGACTTCATGACGTAGAACGGCACGCCGGCGCCGAGCTCGGCGTCCAGGCGGGTCCGGATCGACGCCACGTAGCTGGCCACGCGGGACTTGACGAAGGCGTCGACCAGGGTCGTCATCGTGCGCTCGTACTCGCGGTACTCCGGCCACACCTCGGACGAGAGCGAGACGTGGGCCCCCGGGTGCTCCTCCTCGAGCACCGCGCGCATCCGCTGCTCGTGGGCCGGGTTGGCGTAGGCGTGGAGGAAGCTCACGCCGATCGACGTGATGCCCTGGCGCTGGCACCACCGCGCCACCTCGCGGGCCGCCGCCTCGTCGAGCTCGCGGAGCACCTCGCCGCGATGGCTCAGGCGCTCGGGCACCTCGCGGACGCGATGGAGCGGCACGATCCGGTCGGGTTTCACCCAGAAGTAGGAGTTCCCGTAGCCCTGGGGGACGCTCTGTCGCGCGATCTCCAGGACGTGGCGAAACCCTTCGGTCGTCACCAGCCCGAGGTCGGCGAACCGCTCCTCCAGGAGCGCGTTCGTCGCCACGGTCGTCCCGTGGCAGACCGCGCTGACCTCGTCCGCGCCCGCCAGGCGGCGGATCTTGCGGAGCCCCTCCAGCACGGCGAGGGACGGGTCGGCGGGCGTGGACGGCGTCTTGGTCGCGAAGACCTCGCCGGTCGCCTCGTCCACCGCGACCACGTCGGTGAACGTGCCCCCGGTGTCGATCCCGATCCGAAACACTGTTCGAGACCTCCCGCCTACCCCCCCAGCCCCCCTCCGTTTGATCGGATCGCCGGGACGGCTCGGTCCTGCGGCCCTCGCGGCGTCCCGCCCTCCGGCGGCCACCGGGGGGAGGGGGGGGCCTGAAGACCCGACTCCTTGCCTCTCAGCGGAGCGTCCGGGAGAGGTCCCAGACGTCGTGCGTGTAGGCGGCCGGCTCGGCCGGCTTCTTGATCACGCCGAACTTGAGCGCGATGTCCGCGGTGCGCTTGAAGGCCTCGGGGTCCATCTTGCCCGCCGGCGTCTTGGGCGCCGGGGGGCCCCAGACGAGCTTGTTGATCTCGGCCATCATCCAGGCCTGGTGCGGCTTGCCGAGCACCGGGCTCTCCTTCAGGACCAGGTCGACGCAGGCGCCGGCGTTGTCCCGGCAGAACTCCCACCCCTTGAGCGATGCCCGCAGGAAGCGGGCGGCGGTCTCCTTGTTCTTGCCGGCCCGGAGCCAGTCGGCGCGCGTGAAGATCCCGTCCTCGAGCATGGCCGTGCCCTCGGCGTTGAAGTCGATGACGACCAGGTCCTCGGGCTTCACCCCGCCGTCCAGCACCTGCTTGTACTCGTTGTAGGTCATGGCGGCCGCCGCGTCGACCTGCTTCTGGAGCAGGAGGTTCATGTCGAACGGCTGCTGCACGAGCGTCAGGTCCTTCTGGGGATCGATCTTGTACTTGGCCAGGGTGGCCAGCAGCGCGAACTCGTTGCCGCCGAACCACACCGCCACCTTCCGGCCCTTGAGGTCCGCCGCCGTCTTGATGCCCGAGGTCTTGAAGGCGAGCTGGCGCATGCCGCTGTACGCGAACACCTGGCCGATGTTCACGAGCGGCACCCCTTGCTCGCGCGCGGAGAGCAGGCTCGGCAGCCAGTCGAGGCCGAACTCGGCGCCCCCGCCGGCCACCACCTGCTCGGGGACGATGTCCGGTCCGCCGGGAATGATCGTCACATCGAGATTCTCGGCGGTGTAGAAGCCGCGGGTCTTCGCGGCGTAGTAGCCCGCGAACTGCGCCTGGGTCACCCACTTGAGCTGGAGCCGCACCTTGGTGGCCTGGGCCGCGGCCGGCGCCGGCCACGCCGCTCCCAGGGCCACCATCACGCCGAGCGCCAGCCCCATCGTCCGTAGTCTCACGGTCGTCCGTCGCGCCATCACCGATTCCTCCCGACGTCACGTGGGTTTCGGTTCGTCACGCCCGCCCCTGCTCCCGCTCCGCCCGCCAGGGGACGGCGAGCCGCTCGACCAGCGCCACCACCGCGTAGAAGGCGAGCCCGAGGAGGCAGGCGACGAGGATCGCCGACCAGGCCTGGCGGGTCTGGAAGAGGCTCGCCGTGCTCTTGATGTACACGCCCAGCGACTTCATGGGGCCGCCGAAGAACTCGCTCACGACCGCGCCGATCATGGCCAGCGTGGTGCAGGCCCGGAACGCGGTGAACATGAACGGCACGCTGTGCGGCAGGCGGAGCTTGAGGAAGACCTGCCACTCGGAGGCCGCGCAGCTCCGCATCAGCTCCAGGCTGCGGGGGTCGACGGAGAGCAGCCCGCGCAGCGTGCCGATGAAGGTAGGGAAGAAGGTCATCACGGTCACGATGGCGATCTTCGACCCGGGGCCGATTCCGAACCAGACGATCGCCAGCGGCGCCAGCGCCACGATCGGGACGGAGGCCGAGGCGATGGCGTAGGGCAGGACGAGGCCGGCGAAGGCCGGCGAGCGGCTCGATAGCATCGCCGCCAGCAGTCCCAGGCCGCAGCCCAGCCCGTAGCCGGCCAGGGCCTCGCCGAACGTGTAGAGGCTCGCCTCGAGCAGGACCGGATAGCTCTGGCGGAGGCTGGCCACGATGACGTGCGGGGCGGGCAGGAGGTAGAACTCGATCGCGAACGCGAAGACGAAGGCCTCCCAGGCGGCGATGCCGAGGACGAAGACGCCGAGAGCCGGCAGGTTCTCCCGGAGCCGGCGCACCGGCTACGCCCCCGCTCCGTCCGGGCCGGGGCCGGCGGCGAGGCCGGGGTCCTCGACGAGGTGCTCGCGCACGGTGGTGACCAGCTCGAAGAACCGCGGCAGGGCGCGCGTCTTCTCGCTGCGGGGGCGCGGCAGGTCCACGTCCACCACCCGCTCGATGCGGCCCGGGCGGGGGCTCAGCACCACCACCCGGCTGGAGAGGAAGACCGCCTCCGCGATGCTGTGGGTCACGAAGAGCACGGTGGCGCCGGTCTCGCCGCAGACGCTCAGCAGCTCCAGGTTGAGGCGCTCGCGCGTCATCTCGTCCAGCGCCCCGAACGGCTCGTCCATGAGCAGGATCGACGGGCTGGTCACCAGCGCCCGGGCCATGGCCACCCGCTGCTGCATCCCGCCCGAGAGCTGCCACGGGAAGTGACGGCGGAAGGCGTCGAGCCCGACCAGGCGCAACAGGGTCCGGACGCGCTCGTCCTGCTCGCGCCGCGGCCAGCCCATCACCTCCAGCGGCAGGCGGACGTTCGCCTCGGCCGTGCGCCAGTCGTAGAGCACGGGTGCCTGGAAGACGATGCCGTAGTCCCGGCCGAGACGCGCCTGGTGGGGCGACTTCCCGTTCACGGTGACCGTGCCGCCCGACGGCGCGACGAGGTCGCCGACGATCCGCAGGAGGGTGGACTTGCCACAGCCGGACGGGCCGATCAGCGAGACGAACTCACCCCGCTCGATGGCCAGCGACACGTCGCGGAGGGCTTCGGTCGCGCCGGCCCGGCTCGGGAACGTCTTGCCCACGCCGTCGAGCGCGATCATCGGGAGGCGCGACATCGGCACGTCCTACGCGGACCGCCCGGCCGGCTGCCAGGCCACGCAGCGCCGCTCGACGGCGGCCACGGCGTGGTAGAACGCGATCCCGAGCAGCGCCGAGACCAGGATGGCCGCCCACAGGTTGGCGGGCCGCCAGTTGTAGTACTGGGCCGCGTTGATGATGACGACGCCCATCCCGAACCGGCTCCCCACCGGCAGCTCCCCGATGATGGCGCCGACGACGCTGGCCGTCGCGGAGAGGCGGAGTGCGACGAAGAGGTACGGGAGGGCCGCCGGGAAGCGGAGCTTCAGGAACACCTGCCGCCGGGTCGCGGCGAGGGCCCGCATCAGGGCGAGGGCGTCGGGGTCGACCGACCGGAGGCCCCGCAGCATGTTGACCGTCACCGGGAAGAAGGTGAGATACGCGGCGATGACCGCCTTGGACACCCACGAGGTGCCGAGCCACACCACCACCATCGGCGCCACCGCCAGGATCGGCACCGTCTGGGACACCATCACGTACGGGAGGAGCCCGCGCTCCAGGAGCCGCGAGCCCGCGAAGAGGATGGCCAGGGCCAGTCCCGCCGTCGCGCCAAAGGCGAAGCCGGCCAGGCTCTCGAGGGCGGTGTAGGCGGCGTTGTGGGCCATGATCAGGAGCCACGGGCTGCCGTCGGCGCCCTCTCGCAGGAACTCGCCGAGGATCTCGTGGACGTGCGGGAGCTGGTAGGTCGGGATCGCGAAGAGCGCCTTGCTCCCTTCCCACACCGCGACCAGGGCGGCCGGCACGGCGAGCGCGAGGAGCCGGCGGTTACGGCCCGGGCGCCCACCCCCGCCGGGCTCGGGGCCGCGCGTGCTTGCGGGCATGCGCCGAGTGTAGCGCATCGCGGCCGCCCGGTCCTGTCGGCGGGCGCCACCCGTGGGAGTCGTCGCCGAGGCTACCGGCCCCGGAGGAGTGATGGCCGATACGAATCGGTGACGTGGCGCGCCATTCTCGTGAAGAGATCGGGGAGCCGGGCGGGCTGGGGCTCGGGGGGAAGGTCGCTCAGCGCGGACTCGAACCACCGGAGATAGGTCTTCTCGATCCGGGCCGAGTCCCAGTGCTCCCGGGCGTAGCGGGCGGCTTCGGCGCCCAGCCGGTGCCGGAGCGGAGGGTCCGCGAGCAACCGGCGCAGAGCCTCCGCCATGGCCTCGGGATCCGCGGCGGGGACGAGGAGGCCGCGCTCGCCGTGGGCCACGGTCTCGCCGAGACCGCCGACAGCAGTGGCGACGACCGGGGTCCCGCAGGCCTGAGCCTCGGCGGCGATGAGGCCCGCGTTCTCCGCCCGGGCCGCGTGGACGTAGACGTCGGCGGCCTGGAGGTACCGGGCCAGCGTCTCCTGGGGCTGAAACGGCAGGAATCGGAGCCGCGTGTTGCCCACGACCTGCTCGGGCGCCGCCTCGCCGAGGCCGATGAACAGGATCCGCTGCCGGGGGAGCCACTCCGCCAGGTGACGGACGGCCGCCTCGATCGTCGCGGAATCCTTGTAGGGGTTCGAGCGGGCCCGGTAGGCCCCGAAGACGAGGATGCGCGCGTCCTGCGGCAGGCCGAGCGCGGCGCGCACCGCCTCGCGCTCCGCCGGGCGAAAGGTCCGGCGATCGATGGGACACGGGATCACCTGGAGGTCCTGGATGGCGGGCGCCAGGATGGACCGCGCCACGGAATCCCGAAGCCACCGCGTCGGGGTGGCGACGCGAAGACGCACCCCCCCGTAAACGTGCTTCTTGCGAGCCCAGTTCACGTCGCTGGCGTCCCGGGAGATCGCCGGCGGCAGGGAGAGATCGGGACAGCTCCCGCAGCCCGTCTCCCAGCCCGCACACCCGACGGGATACGCGCAGTGCCCCGTCATCGCCCAGAAGTCGTGGAGGACCAGGAAGGTCGGGATCTGTCGTGAAAGCGATGCCAGCGCGCGGAGGTCGAAGTAGCCGCCGTGGAGGTTGTGGAGCAGGAGCACGTCGGGCGGCGAGCCGGTGAGGGTTGGCAGGTGCGTCGTGAACGGAAAGTGGAAGTCCTCGAGGCCCTGCTCGCTGTCTCGGCACTTGGCGCGCCGGAGCTCCTCCTGGAACCCGGGGCTGGCATACGGCCGGTAGTCGAGATGCGGGCTCGAATGGAAGGGGAGGACGCGCGGATCGGCGGTTCGCTTGTCGCCGACGACGAGCCAGGACTCGAGGCCGCGGCGCTCGAAGCCCTTGAACAGATTCCAGGCGACCCGCTCGGCTCCGCTGCCCTCGTCCGCCGTGTTCACCGAGACGATCTTGCGCGCGGTCAGCCGGATCACGCCCCGACGATACCCGACCCGTGGGCGCGGCGCCAAGGAATCGGCGGCGTCTGCTATCTGCTCCCTCGCCCTCCCGGTGCCGGCGGGCGGGCTGGACCCTGGGGGGGGTCGAGCGGGCGGCGATCAGCCGGAGCTCGGGCCCAGATCGCGCGCCCCGGCGGCGAGGGGCCGAACGGCGAAGCCGCCGTGGCGGACCAGCTCGAGGAACGTCGCCTCGTCCATGAGATAGAAGCCGTCCGCTGCCCCCGCCGCGGCCCGCACCGCCTCGACGATCTTGCGGATCGTGTCGGACTCGGCCGTGAGCCCGTTGGCGAACAGGTGGTAACGGACCGTGTACTCGTTGCACTTGCGTCCGATCGACACGTGCAGCCGGTTGCCGACGAGACGCGGAGGATACACCACGCTCTCTTCGAGGACACCCCGGGTCGCCCGCCCATAGACGATCTGCTGGATGTCTTCGGTCTCGGGAATGCAGAACGCGCGATCGCCGACGACCGGCTTGTGCGTACTGATCGCGACGCCGGTGGCCCGCGCCACGAAATCCGACAGGCTTTTCAGCCGCGTGAGGTCGATCCCGGTGGAGATCCCCGCGTGCATTGGCAACGCGACGGCGATCTCCTCCAGCGCGAGGAGTCCCGCGAGCTCGCCGAGCCCGTTGACCGTCGTCTGGAGACCCGTGGCGCCTCCGAGGGCCGCGGCGACGCCGTTCGCCAGCGCCATCGAGGAGTGGTTGTGACAGTGCACTTGCAGCGGTCGGTCGGTCCAGGTCCTCACCTGCTCGATCAGGTAGCGGAGGCCATACGGCGAGATGACGCCCCGCGAGTCGGCGATCGTGTACTCGTCGCACGTCGGCTCGACGGCCTCGATGATCTCTCTGAGGAACTCGGGCCGGGTGCGGGTCGCATCCATGGCCATGAAGTTGGTGTGGAGTCCGCGCTCCCTGGCGACGCCGGTGAGGTGGCGGCTCTTGGCGAGGACGTCCCGGCCGCCGATGCCGGCCGGCAGCGAGCGGTCGTTGACCCATACCAGAATCGTGACGCCCCGCAGACCGATTCGAGCGGCGGTCTGGATCTCCTCCTCGGTCTTCACGAACGCGCCGACCCGGACCGGAAGCCCCAGGGCGACGACCTGTTCGGCCTCGCGCACGTCCTCGGGAGACGGGCGCGGTGAGTTGCCCAGCACCGAGATCTCCGCCACCCCGATCTCGGCCAGCCGCCTGGCGATCTCGAGCTTGTTCTCGCGCGAGATGCTGACGCCGGCCATCTCCTCGCCGTCGCCCTCGAGCGTGAGATCGTGGATGAACGCGGCACCACGCTGGCCCGGCGGGCCCACCTCGTCGGGCAGCCAGTTGTAGGGACTCCCGTATCTCGCGAACTCGGTCACCGATCGATTCCTCGCCCGCGCCCGGCGGTGTCAGCGCCCGATCTGTCCGGAATGCGCCATCGCGCCGAGGAGATTCAGGATCAGCCGGCTGGCCAGCAGGCTCGTCATGTTCTGATGGTCCTTGCCCGGCGCGATCTCGACCATGTCGAAGCCGACGATCCGCCCCTTGGCGGCGATCCCCCGGAGCAGGTTGCTCACCTCGTAGTACGTGAGCCCGCCGAACTCGAGCGCGTTGATGCCGGGAGCGATCGCCGGGTCCAGGGCGTCGGTGTCCAGGCTGATGTAGTAGGCGGAGGCGTCCGGCACCCGCCGGAGGATCTCCTTGACGCCGGCCTCGTGCAGCTCCTCGGCGCGCACCCGGATGCTGCCGAACGCCGCCGCGTCGTCGACCTCCCGCTGACGGGCGCTGCCCACGCTGCGCAGGCCGATCTGGATCATCGAGGTGACCCAGGGCAGCTCCGACGCCCGGCGCATGGGGCTCGACAGCCCGTCGTGGATCCCGTTCACCTCGTCGCGGAAGTCGAGGTGGGCGTCGATGTGGACGACGCAGATCGGCCCCCGGCCTTCGTAGGCGCGGATGATCGGGACCGTGGTCGCGTGGTCGCCGCCGAGCACGATGGGGACCGCCCCCCGCGCCAGGATCTCCTTCAGCACCGCGGTCCCCATCCGGATGTTGGCGTCGTACTCGCCGGCGGCCTCGAAGACGTCGCCGCAGTCGGCGATCTGGACCTTCCGGCCCGCGAACAGCTCGGAGCCGAAGTCCATGTCGTAGTGGGTGAGAAAGTTCGGGTAGCGGAGCGAGGCCTCGCGGATCGCGCTCGGCGCCCAGCTCGAGGGCTGGCGTGACCACTCGAGCGTGTAGGGGACGGTGAACGGGTAGGCGATGATCGCCACGTCGGCCTGGAGCGCATCCAGGCTGTCGCAGCGGGGCGCGTTGATGAAGCTGGGGCGCCCGATCGGGACCGGCACGGTCTTCGGCTGCATGGAACTCGGCTCCTTTCAGCCGGGCGGGCCGGCATGCCCGCCGCGGGGATCGGCTGACGGCTCGGACGGATCAGGTGCGCCGGAGGCGGAGGTTGAAGTTCCGCACCTCGACGAACTGGAGGGGATGCGGCGTCCACTCGACGTACTTCTGGAGCCCGTAGTCGTCGTAGGGCTGGAGCACCACGATCCACGGGTTGTGCTCCAGGAAGATCCGCGTCATCTTCCGGTACGCCTCGTCCCGGAACTTCTCGTCGATGCTGAAGCGCGCGGCCTCGCCCAGCTCGTCGAACTCGGGGTGTCGCCAGTAGTCCTGCAGGCCGCCCGGCGCCAGGAGCCGCCACATCATCCCGTCGGGATCCGAGAGCGTGGAGGCGGGGTCCGACCACCACAGCCCCTTGAACGAGCGCTCCCGGTTCTTCTGGGCCCGCACCGAGTACTCGATCACCTCCACGACGGCGTTGACCCCGATGTCCTTCCACATGGCGGCGATCGCCTCGGACGTCGCCTTCTCGTTGAGGGTGTAGCCGGACGTCTCGATGTAGACGGGCTCTCCCCGGTACCCGGATTTCTTGAGGCGCTCCCTGGCCTCGCGGGGGTCGTACGGGAGCGGCGGCAGCGAGGGGTCGTAGTGGTTGTCGCTCTTCAGGATCGGCCCGTTGGGGACGGCGGCCCGTCCCCGCCACAGCTCCTTGACGATCGCCTCACGGTCGACCGCCAGGGACAGGGCCTGCTTCACGAGCGGGTTGTTGAGCGGGGGCACCTTGGAGTTCACGGCCATCACGTAGAGGACCGACGAGAGGGTGGACACCGATCGGGTGGTCGGGTGCTGGTTCACGCGATCGAGATGGTCGGGGGGCAGGAGCATCATGAGGTCGATCTCGCCCTTCAGGAGCGCCGCGATGCGGGCGGCCGTCTCCGGGATCGGGCGGAGGACCACGCGGTCGACATCGGGCCGCCCTCCCCAGTAATCGCCGAACGCGTCCAGGACGGTCCGGTCGTCCTTGGTCCACGACACGAAGCGGAGCGGTCCGGTCCCGATCGGCTGGGCGTTGAAGGTCTCGGGTCCCACGCGCTCCACGTACCGCTTCGGCACGATCTGCCCCCCGTAGGCGGCCAGCCGGGCCGGGAGCAGCGGGTCGGGTTTCTTGGTGTGAACCACGAGGGTGTAAGGATCGGGGACGTCCATCCGGTCGACGGTCGTGTACACCGTGGCGACCAGCGTCTTGAAGCTGGGATTGTAGGTCCGGTCGATCGAGAACCGCGCATCCTCGGCGGTGAAGGCATCCCCGTTGTGCCACTTGACGCCCTGGCGCAGCTTGAACTGCCAGGTCGTCGGGGCGACCCGCTTCCACTCCGTCGCGAGACTGGGATAGAGCTTCCCATCGGGGCGACGGGTGATCAGGGTGTCGAAGATGTTGAAGGTCACCCGGATCTCGTTCGACGCCGTGCTGAGGTGGGGGTCGAACCTCGCCACGTCACCCACCTGGGCGAAGGTCACGTCGCGCTTCTGTGTGGTCTGGGCCGCGCTGCCGCGTGGCGCTACCGCGTCCAGGAGGGCCGTCGCCGGCCCGGTGGCCGCGCCGAGTCCCAGCAGCGTCGCGCGCCGGAGGAACTCCCGGCGGGGGAGCCCCCCGGCACCCAGGGCTTCCGCGAATCCTTCGGCCTCGGTCTCGGGGATGCGTCGAAGGTCAGCCATGGCTCAGTCTCCTCCCACGGGAAGTCGTCTTCCCATTCTCCTCGTCCCGACTGGCGGCCAGCATATCCCACTCCTGGCACCGCCCGCCACTGCACCGGGCGGCGCGCGCGTTGACGCGGCTCCGGTGCTGGACTACGCTGGCGTCCGACCCGGCGCGCGCCGGAGAACCGGGGGGCATGCCATGGATGAGCGAGCCTCGCGAAGGGGCGCCGCGACCGTTCTGGGACTGATTCTCGCGCTCGCGGGGCTCGCGGGCTCACCGGCGGGCGACGTGCGCCCGGCCGCCGCCGCGACGCCGCCCCGGGTCCTGATCGTCGGGCCACTCGACGGCTACGGCGCGCTGGTGGCCGGCGTCTCGGAGGGGCTCCAGGCGGGCGGCTTCAAGAGCGCGGCCGACATCCAGCTCGACGTGGTGAACACCCGCTCGATGGACGAGGCCCGGGCCGCCATCGCCGGGGCGGTCGGGCGCGGCCTCGACGCCGTCGTCACCGTTTTCGGCCAGGCGACCCAGGCCGCCCGCGAGGGGGCGCCGGGAGTGCCCATCGTCTTCTGCCCGGTCGCCGATCCCGTCGCGGCCCGGCTGGTGGCCTCGGCCGAGGCTCCCGGAGGGAATCTCACGGGTGTCGCCAGCGCCGATGCCGAGGCCAGCCTGCGCCGGCTTCGCGCGTTCCTGCAGGTCGTGCCCGGGCTCCGGCGGCTCGGCGTCCTCTTCGATCCCGGCTTCCCTCCCGACCGGGTCCAGCTCGCCAACCTGGAGCAGGCCGCGCCGTCTCTCGGGCTGACGATCGCGCGACGCCCGATCGCCGAGGCCGAGGATGTCCCGCGCGCTCTCGTGGCCCTCGATCAAGAGCACGTCAACGCGGTCTTCGTCCTCCGGGAAGCCTGGCTCCGCCGGTCGGGGACCGAGATCGGCAAGGCCGCGCTCGCCCACCGGCTGCCGCTCCTGGTCGGCGACCCGGAGCTGGCGATGTTTCCGGGCGTGGTGGCCGCGATCGGGCCGAACCAGGAGCAGATGGGCCGGATCGCGGGCGAGATGGTGGCGCGGATCCTGAGAGGCGCCCAGCCGGGCAGCCTGCCGGTCGAGCACCCGCCCTTCGATCTGGTCCTCAATCTGAAGTCGGCGGCGGAGCTCGGTCTCGCCATCCCGGTGGGCGTCATCGCCCGGGCTGCGCGGCTGATCCGCTGACGAGACCGCCGCCAGGCGGCGCCCGACCTCCAGCTCCCACCCGGGCCCCCGGTGTCCATCGCCGTGCAGCGGGGTGGCCAGCTCGCCCGTCGCGCGACCCTTCTTTCGGATTGGGCTAAGATACGGCGGGATGCCGGACGGCCGGGACGAGCAGCCGTGGGAAGTGCTGTCCAAGCGGACGGTCTACCGGGCCGCTTCTCAACGTCGAGCACTGGTCGGTGCGCCTGCCGGACGGCAGCGTGATACCCGACTACGAGGTCCTGGACTACCTCGGGGCCGCGGTGGCGATCGTCCCCGTCGGTGACGACGGCCGCGTCCTGCTGATCGACCACTACCGGTTCATCACGGGCACCCGCGGCTGGGAGGTGCCGGCCGGCGGGATCGAGGCGGGCGAGTCCGTGGAGGACGCGGCAGCCCGGGAGCTGTACGAGGAGACGGGCCACCGGGCGTCGGCCTGGCAGCGCCTCGGCGCCTATCACCCGTCGAACGGGTCGAGCAACCAGGTCTTCCACGTCATGCTGGCCCGCCGCCTCGCCCGCCACTCCGATCCGCTGGACGTGAACGAGACGCTCGGCCTCCGGTGGTTCACGCCGGGGGAGATCCGGCGTCTCGTCGTCGACAACGCGATTCCCGACGGCCTGACCGTCACCAGCCTGAGCTGGGCGATGGCGGCGGGGCTCATCGGCGAGAAAGGGGAGCGATGGCAGACGACCGACCGCTGAACGGCACGGTGGCGTGGGTGACGGGCTCGTCGCGGGGGCTCGGCCGGGTCATGGCGACGCGCCTCGGCCGGCTCGGCGCCGCCGTGGTCGTGCACGGCACGACGCCGACGTCGGCCCGCGCCTTCGGCGAGGCCGAGTCGCTCGAGCAGGTGGCCCGCGACGTCGCGGCGGAGACGGGAGGCCGGGTGCTGGCGGTGGCGGCCGACCTGACCGATCCGGCCGCGGTGAAGGCCGCGGTCGCCCGGATCCGCGCCGAGCTCGGCCGGATCGACATCCTGGTCAACAACGCCGGTGGCGACATCGGGCCGGCCGGCGCCACCGGGCCCCGGGGCGGCAAGCCCGAGCGGAACGACTGCGTCTTCATCGCTGTCGAGGACGTGCGGGCGGTGCTCGACCGCAACCTCCTCTCCTGCATCCTGGTCTGCCGCGAGGTGGCGCCGGAGATGATGGAGCGGCGGTCGGGCCGCATCGTCACCATCGGCAGCGTCGCCGGCCTCGACGGGCGTGCCGACGGCGCGATCTATGCCACCGCCAAGGCGGCGGTTCACGAGTACACGCGCTGCCTCGCCGTCCAGCTCCGCCCGTTCAACATTCCCGTCAACTGCGTCGCGCCCGGCGGCACGATGACGCCCCGCTTCGTGGCCACCGGCCAGGCCCGCCCGGATGTCCTGGCCAAGGGCGAGGTGCTGGAGGGGTACGGCCAGCCGGAGGACATCGCCGCCGCCGTCGAGTTCTTCGTGACCGAGGCCGGCCGGCACGTCAGCGGGCAGGTCCTGCGCGTGGACGGCGGCGTCCAGACCTGGCCGGCCTGAATTTTTTGGAACCTCCCGCCTACCCCCCCAGCCCCCCTCCCCCACCCACCGGGGGGGAGGGGGGTGCCGGAACGACGGGCCGGTCGAAGGCCGCCTGCACGACGGCGATCCGGCCTTCTTCCAGGTTCCGGACCTGATTGCGGAACATGGCGGCGAAGTCCTCGCCGAGCAGGAGGTGGAGGCCGAGCGCGGGCGGGCTCGGCGCGGCCGCCACGGCGGCGACCCGCTGCCGGAACCACTCGACGGCCGCCGCCGTCCCGTCAAGCCAGGCCAGCTCGCGGAAGCCGGCCCGGCCGATCAGCGCGCGGACCTCGGCGGGCGGCTGGAGGAAGCTGAGCGAGGGCTGCCGCGCCCACGGCACCGGAAAGTGGGCAGGACCGCCGGGGCCGGCCATGATCTCGTGGAGGGCCAGGCGGCCGCCGGGCCGCAGCACCCGATGGACCTCGGCGTAGAGGCCGGCCTTGTCGTCGACGTTCATCGAGCTGTGCTGGGTCCAGACGAGGTCGAAGCGGCCATCCGGGAACGGCATCGCCAGCGCGTCGCCGTGCTCGAACTGCACCCGGTCGGCGAGGCCGGCGCGCCGGGTCAGGTCGGCGCCCACCCGGCAGTACGCCTCGGTCAGGTCGAGCACGGTCACGTGGCACTCCAACTCGGCCGCCAGGGTGCGAGCCGGTCCGCCCAGCCCGCCGCCGACGTCGAGGACCCGTGACCCCGGCGCGACCCCGGCCAGCCGCGCCAGCTCGAGCGTGGCGTCCCGGCCGCGCGTGTGGAACTGATCGACCGGCGCCAGGTCGCCGGGCGTCAGCCGCTCCGGGTCCTTGCCGGCGGCGCGGAGAGCGGCCAGGATGGCGGCGCCCAGCTCCGGGCGCCGGTAGTGCGCGTTCAGCGCCTCGGCGTACTCGCGCGACACCGCCCCCTCCGGGCTCAGTTCACGACGTTCTGGGGGTGGCCTTCCAGGAAGGCGATGACGTTGTCGACCACGCCCGCGCTGAGGAGGTCCGTGCCCTCGGGCGTCTGATCGGCGTTGTGCGGGGTGAGCACGACCTGCTCGCAGGCGACGATGGGGTGGCCGGCAGGCAGGGGCTCCCGCTCGTAGACGTCGAGGCCGGCGCCGCCGAGCCGGCCGCTCCGGAGCGCGTCCACCAGGGCCGCCTGGTCCACGACGGCGCCCCGCCCCGTGTTGATCAGGATGGCGCCGGGCTTCATCAGCTGAAGCTCGCGGGCGCCGATGAGCCCGGTGCTCTCGGGGGTGAGCTTGAGGTGGAGGCTCACGACATCGGCCGTGCGTAACAGCTCGTCCAGTGGCACGAAGCGGATGCCGAGCGCGGCTTCCCGCTCGGGCGTGGGGTGGAAGGTCCAGGCGATCACCTCCATCCCGATGGCCCGGCCGAGCCGGGCCGTCGCGGCGCCGATGTTGCCGGTCCCCACCACCCCGAGGGTCTTGCCCCGCAGGTAGACGTTGTCGCGCACGGTCCAGCGGCCGGCCTTGAGCTCCGCCGTGTAGAAGGGGGCGCGCTTGGCGACGGCCAGCATGAGGCCGAGCGCGTGCTCGGCGACGATGGGCGCCGTCTTCCCCGGGACGTTGCACACGACGATGCCCAGCTCGCGGGCCACGCGGAGATCGAAGGCGTCGGTCCCGATGCCACACACGGTGGCCATCCGGAGCCGCGGCAGCGCCCGCAGCAGCTCGGCTGGCCACTTCACGGCGCCCCGGGTGTTCATGAGGCAGACCGCATCCTTCGCGCGGGCGAGCTGCTCGTCGACAGTCTTGGGGCGATCGGTGTAGAGGACGACCTCACCGTAGGGCTCGAGCCGATCGAGGTGAAGCGAGCCCTGGACCTGGGGCGGGAAGTCGCCAGGCACGACGATCACGATGCGGTCGCTCACGGTCATGGCACCTCCGGTTCCGTGCTACGCTACCGGGGCATTGTAGTCCATCAGAAAGAGGAGCGAGCGCATGATCGACGGAGACGTGAGCGGCCGGCTTTCCGAGACGCGGCCCGAGTCGGCGGCCTGGTACGCGCGGGCGCAGCAGGCGATCGCCGGCGGGGTTGGCCACGACCTCCGCCACGCGAGCCCGATGCCCACCTGCATCTCGCACGGGCTCGGCGCCTACAAGTGGGACGTCAACGGCCATCGCTACATCGACTACGGGCTCGGCAACGCCGCCCTCCTGCTGGGCCACGCCCATCCCGCCATCGTCGCCGCCGTCCGGGAGGCGGTCGGCCGCGGGACCCACTTCGGGAACGACCACCCGGACCAGGTGCGGTGGGCGGAGGCGATCACGCGGCTGGTCCCGTGCGCCGAGCGCGTCCGCTTCGTGAACTCGGGCAGCGAGGCCAACATGCTCGCCGCGCGCCTGGCCCGGGCCTTCAGCGGGCGGGGGAAGCTCCTGCGCTTCGAGGGTCACTTCCACGGCTGGCACGACGACCTCGTCAGCGGCTTCGCGTGTCCCTTCGACGCGCCGACCAGCCTGGGACTCGCCCCCGGGACGGCGCTCGGCTCGATCATGATCCCGGCCAACGACCTCGACCGGCTCGATCGGACCCTGCGGGCGGACCGCGACGTGGCCGCCATCATCCTCGAGCCCTCGGGCGCCTCGTGGGGGACGGTGCCGCTCGCCCCCGGCTTCCTGGCCGGCGTCCGCGAGCTGGCGACCCGCCACGGCGTGCTCCTCATCTTCGACGAGGTGATCACCGGCTTCCGCTGGGCGCCCGGCGGAGCCCAGGAGCGGTCCGGGGTGACGCCCGACCTCTCGACCCACGCCAAGGTGATCGCCGGCGGGATGCCCGGCGCCGCCGTCTGCGGTCGGGCCGACGTCATGGACCTGATGACGATCCGCGGGGACGCGCGCCGCGATCGCCACCAGCGGGTGCTCCACCTCGGGACGTTCAACGCCAACCCGGTGTCGGCCGCCGCTGCCCTGGCCTGTCTCGACATCGTGTCCACCGGCCAGCCCCAGCGCCACGCCGACGCGATCGCGGCCCGGCTGCGCGAGGAGCTGGATGCCGTCCTCGACCGCCGCGGGATCGCCGGCTACGTCTACGGCGAGGCCTCGACGTTCCACGTCTACCTGGAGGCCGCCCCCGGGAGCGGTCGCCCTCGCGAGGCCCTCCGCACGCTCGACGCCGTCACGCTCAAGTCGATCCCCGGGTCCGTGGTCGCCGCCGTCCAGAACGGCTTGCGAGCGCGCGGCATGGAGCTGATGAGCTACACGGGCGGCGTCACCAGCGCGGCCCACACCGAGGCCGACGTGGCGGAGACGGTGGCCGCCTTCGACGACCTGGTGGGCGAGCTGGCCGGCACGGTGCTCGCCAAGGCCTGACGGCATCCGGGCGTGAGGCTTCGCGGCAAGGCGACGGCGGTGACGGGCGCCACGCGCGGCATCGGCCGCGCGATCGCGCTGGCGTTCGCCCGGGAGGGCGCCGACGTCCTCGTCAACGGGCGCGACGTGACGGCGGGCGCCAAGGTGTGCGCGGAGATCGAGGCCCTCGGCCGCCGCGCGGTCTGGCACGCGGCCGATCTCGGCCGGGTCGCCGAGGCCCGGGGCGTGGTGGCGGCGGCGGTCGCGGCCTTCGGCCGGCTCGACGTGCTGGTGAACAACGCGGGCTTGTTCGAGCGGAAGCCGGCCCTCGAGATGGAAGAGGCCGACTGGGACCGCCTGCTCGACGTGAACCTGAAGGGCGCCTTCTTCTGCGCCCAGGCCGCCGCCCGGGCGATGCGCGGCCGCGGCGGGGTCATCGTGAACGTGGCCTCCGACGCCGCCTGGAGCGGCGGGCTCAACCCCTGCGCCCACTACGCGGCGTCCAAGGCCGGGCTCGTCTCGATCACGCGCTCGCTGGCCAAGGAGCTGGCGCCCCACGGGATCCGCGTCAACGCGCTCGCCCCCGGCCTCATCGCCACCGAGATGGGGGGCACCGCCGGCTCGACGCTCCCGGGCCTGGTCATCCCGCTCGGCCGCGAGGGGACGCCGGAGGAGGTGGCGGCCTCCACCGTCTTCCTCGCCTCGGACGAGGCCAGCTACGTGACCGGCGCCAACTTGAACCTGAGCGGCGGTTTGTTCCTCGACCGATGAGTTCTGAATGAGCCCCATCATCGACTCGCACCTCCACGTCTGGGACGAGACGGCGGCCGGGAAGGACCCGGGGCCGATGACGAACGCCTACAGCCCCCAGTCCCCGGCGCCGGTGGAGCTGTTCCGCGACTACATGGACGAGGCCGGCGTCCAGCGGGCCGTGTTCGTCCAGCCCTGGTTCTACCACTGGGACAACGCGTACATGGCCCGCTGCCTCCAGCGCGACCCGGACCGGTTCCGCGGCGTCTGCGTCATCGACCCCCGTGGCCCCGCGGCGCCCGAGGCGCTGCGGCGCTGGCGGGCCCAGGGGGTGACGGGTATCCGGCTGCGCGAGCGCCGCGCGGGCGAGGACCCGGCGCCCGGACCCTGGTTCGGGACCGACGAGACGCTCCCGCTCTGGGAGGCGATCGCCGAGACTGGCACGATCGTCTGCCCGCTGTCCGTGGGGCCCGAGCTGACCCGCCTCCACGACCTCCTGCGGCGCTTCCCCTCGGTCCGGGTGGTCGTGGACCACCTCAACAACCCGGTCCCGGCCGAGGGCCTCGGGCAGCCGGCCTTCCAGGCGCTCCTCGACGTCGCCCGCCTGCCCCAGGTCCACGCCAAGCTTTCCGGCTTCCACCACTGGTGCCGCGAGCGCTACCCTTATCCGGACGCGATGCCGTTCGTGGAGGCGGTGGTCAAAGCCTTCGGGGCGGAGCGGTGCATGTGGGGCTCCGACTTCCCCCACGTGCTGGCCGGCTGCGGCTACGTCCGCAACCGGAACCTGCTGCCCCGGGCGCTGCGATCCCTGTCGAAGCCGGAGCTGGACGCGATCATGGGGGGAACGGCTGAACGCGTGTGGTTCTCGTAGGTTAACCGGCAACCATCAAGAGAAAGGACGAGCCAGTGAGCATCGACCGTCATGGCGTGGGGGCGCGGCTGAGCCAGGGCGTGAAGCACGGAGACACCATCTACATCGCGGGCCAGGTAGCCGACGACCCGTCGGCCGGCGCCAAGGGACAGACCGAGCAGATCCTCCGGAAGATCGACGCGGTGCTCGCGCACTTCGGCAGCCACAAGTCGAAGCTCCTGTCCGCCACCGTGTATGTGGGCAGCATGGGCTCCTACGACGAGATGAACGCGGCCTGGGACACCTGGGTGGAGAAGGGGCAGGCGCCGGCCCGGGCGACCGTCGAGACCCGGCTGGCCCGACCCCAGTACCTGGTCGAGATCGCCGCCATCGCGGCGGCGTGACGCCAGGCTCCCAGGGGGCGTCATGAACACACCGGAAGGAGCTGGCGGGGGCGCGGGCGAGCGGCGTGCCCGCCTCGCTGATCCGCCACATGTACGATGCCGCCCAGGACGTCCCGGGCGCGGTCAGCCTGGCCGTCGGCGAGCCGGATTTCCCGACGCCGGCCCACATCGTGGAGGCGGGCCAGGCGGCGCTCCGGGACGGCTGGACCCGCTACTCGCCGAACGCTGGCTACCGGGATCTGCGCGAGGCCATCGCCGGGAAGCTCCGCCGGGTGAACGGCCTCGACGTGGACCCGGAGACCCAGGTCTTCGTCACGGTGGGCGCGATGAACGCCCTCATGCTGACGTTCCTGGTCGGCCTCGACCCCGGCGACGAGGTCATCGTCACCGATCCGTGCTACTGCAACTACGTCTCCCAGATCGCGCTGGCCGGGGCCCGACCGGTGTTCGTGCGCGTCGCCCCCGAGAACGGCTATCTGCCGGCCGTGGACGCGCTGGAGGCGGCGATCACGCCGCGAACCCGCGCGATCCTCATCAACAGCCCGGCCAACCCGACCGGCGCCGTGTTCCCGCGCGACCTCCTGCACGCCATCGCCGAGCTGGTCGTCCGCCACGACCTGCTGCTGGTCTCCGACGAGGCGTACGAGGCGCTGGTCTACGGCGACATCCGCAGCGTGAGCCCGGCGGCCTTCCCCGGGCTGGCCGACCGGACGGTCTCCATCTACTCCTTCTCCAAGGAGTACGCGATGACCGGCTGGCGCGTCGGCTACCTGACCGGCCCCGCGCCGATGCTGAAGGTGATGGCGACCGTGCAGGAGCAGGTAGCCTCGTGCGTGAACGCGGGCGCCCAGCGGGCGGCGCTGGCGGCCCTCACCGGGCCTCAGGACTGCGTCGAGGCGATGCGGCAGGCGTACCAGCGGCGCCGGGACCTGATCGTCGAGCGGCTCAACCGGATCCCCGGCGTCCGCTGCCCCCGGCCCGACGGCGCCTTCTACGTCTTCCCCGACGTCCGGGCGATCACCCACGACACGAAGACGCTCGCCGAGCGGCTCCTCTTCGACCACAAGGTGGTCGTCTCGCCCGGCGAGGCCTTCGGCCCCGACTCGGCCGGCTTCCTCCGGCTGTCCTACGCCCCGTCGGAGGACGCGATCAACGAGGCCGTCGACCGCCTCGAGGCCGGCCTCGCCCGCGCGCGGAGCCAAGCCTAGCCCCCTCTCCGCTCCCTCTCCCTTCCAGGGAGAGGGTTGGGGTGAGGGTCGAGGTCCTGGACGACATCGCGACCTACGCGCGCCTCGGCGTGAGCGAGCTGATCTTCGACTTCCGGAGCGAGCGGCTGGAGGAGAGCCTGGAGCGCATGGAGCGCTCTGGCGCGCTCGTGAAGCCCGAGCGCGCCGGCTGAGAGGGTTCGCTGAGTCGAAGGTCAGACTGAGAGTCGCGGCGTCCAGGGCCCCGGTCCTGTTGCGTGTTGCGCAACACGCAACACGAAGGCGTCGGCGGCCGAGAGGAAGCGTCGCCGGGTCGGCTCACCGCTGCGCCCGCGCGTGCACGTCCGCTCCTCCGTCGCCGCTCTAGGTGAGCCACGTCACGCCGAGCAGATGCCCGGGCAGCGCCATGGTCCGCGCGCTCCCCCTCTCGATGCCGATGGGCCGGCCAGCCTCGGCTTGACGCGGTTAGTCATTGCGTTGCCGCCTCGGCCACCGCGGCGTCGTGCGCGTAAAGCCAGCCGATCGCCGGAATCGAACACCTGAACGTCGAACCCGGCGTGCAGCAGCGAGAGCGCCGCCGCCAGGCCGCCGATGCCCCCGCCGACGACGGCAACGGACAGCTCGCCCGGGCTCATCCCATCTCGATCGGTAGCGAGGGGTCTTTCGATGCCGTCTAGGATCCTAGCGAAATCGGCCGGCTGGGACACCTCCATCGTGCTGGCCGTGATCTCGATGGCCGCGATGGCCTTGGCGTCCGAATGAGCCCTACAATGGCGCCGGGGCGTAGAGGACGAAGCGCATCGACGTGGGGTTGTGGGCGTTGGTCGGGGTGATGTCGGAGGGGCAGGCCGAGTTGGCGACGACGAGGTCCATCTCGGCCAGGAGGTCCGCGTAGTCGCCGGCCTTCGACACCGGCGCCATCGGCACGAGGGTGCCGTCGGGATCGACCGGCCACCGCATGAACAGGTTGAACGAGAAGGGGATCTCCCGCGCGGCCATGCCCCAGGGGGCCATCGCCTCGGCCAGGTTGCCGCGGCAGCTCCGGTGCGGGGCGTGGTGGTCGAGGCGGTTCCGGTAGTACTCGTCGCTGCAGGAGCCACAGATCAGGTCGTGGACCCCGACCGTGTCGGCGACGAGCCGCATCATGGGCCGGCCCCGGTCCGACACGAGCGCGGCGCCCACCTTCGGGTAGATCGTCCGGTTGAACAGCACCGTGTTCTGGGGCGAGTAGCGCTCGGCCAGGTCGTGGCGGTTGAAGCAGACCAGGTCGCCGACCTGCTGGCCCTCGACGTCGATCACCCGGAGCGCCTGGCCCCGCGCCACCTCGATGGCCGCCCCGTGGCGCGCCGGGATCTCCACGACCTGCAGCACGCGCCCCGGGACCGGGTCCTTCCCCGTCTGGCTCGACGACGTCATCGG
This sequence comes from uncultured Candidatus Rokubacteria bacterium, assembly GCA_963708025.1. Taxonomy (GTDB): domain Bacteria; phylum Methylomirabilota; class Methylomirabilia; order Rokubacteriales; family DASRDR01; genus CAVPSB01. The sequence goes on from CAVPSB010000014.1 coordinate 88,635, forward strand.
TCGGCTCCTCCTTCGCCGTTCCGGGTGAGCCACGTCACGCCGAGCGGGCGCCCGGGCAGCGTGATGGCTCGCTCGCTCGATACCTCGATGCCGATCGGCCCCTCCTCGGCCCCCGGGTCGATCTCGACCGCGATCCGCATGGGCGAGCCCGGCCAGCGGTAGACGAGCTCGCCGTCCTCGCCGGCCGAGGCCTCGCCCTGGAGCACGGTCTCCCACTGGGCCCGCGCCCGCTCCCGGGAGTGCGCCCGCAGCCGGAGGCCGAGGACGGTGACGGGCGGGGGCGGGGCGGCCGGCCCCGGCGGGATCGGCATGCGGAAGGGTGGCCGGTCGTCGGGGCCGGCGGCCTCGGCGAGCTGCACCACGATGCCCAGCGCTCGGCGGGGGTGGAGGAACGCTTCCTTCCAGCTGGGGCGGGACTCGTCGCGCCCGACGACCTCGTAGCCGAGCCCTTGCGCGCGCCGGCAGGCGCCGTCGAGGCTCGGGACCTTGAAGGTCACGTGGTGGATGCCGGGTCCGCGCTGGGCCAGGAAGCGGTGGAGGAAGCCGTCCGCGCCGCTCGGCTCCAGGATCTCGACGCGCCCACCGCCCGCGAAGAGCCAGCAGCCCCAGTTGAAGCCGCGCGAGGGCGAGGCGGCCTCGGGCACGCCGCCCAGCGCGCCGACTACCACCGGCCGGCGCGTCGGCGATCCGCGGCAGCCCGATCGCGATGTGGTCGAAGACGATCCCGCGTGCGCTCATCCCGATCTGGTAGTATAAGGCCGGTTTTGCCACGAGGAGGCCCGCATGCCGGAATCGATTCCCGCGTCGCTCGTCATCGACACCCTCAAGGACACCTTCCGCGAGGCCCGCGCCGCGCTGGCCGCCGAGGGCCGGGGCGCGTCGGGGCACGCCGAGCCCCTCGGCTGGGTCCTGAGCGTGCCCGACACCCACCAGCGGACGGTGCTGGCCGCGCTCGACAAGGAGCGGGCGATCCGGGTCGTCACCTGCTCCACCGAGGACGAGGCCAACGCCATCGCGGCCGGGCTCTACATGGGCGGGGAGCCGTTCGTGCTGATGATCCAGCACGCCGGGCTCTACGCCTCGATCAACACCCTGCGCGGCGTGGCCATGGACGGCAAGGTGCCCGTGCTCTACCTCATCGGGCTCCTCAGCCGCGAGAAGGACAAGGACCCGCGCGAGTCGCGTCACTCGATGGTCCGGTTCTGCGAGCCGCTCCTCGACACGTTCGCGGTACCCCACGCGCGGCTGGAGGGCCCGAACGACGTCCACCTGATCCCCGAGTACTACCGCCTCGCCTGGCAGCGGCGCGGCCCGGCGGCGCTCCTCGTCGGCCTGGAAACCAGCTGACCCCCCGGTTGACGCCATGTTCGTCGGCCACCTCGGCGTCGGCCTCGCGCTGCGGCGCGCCGAGGACCAGGTGAGCCTCGGCGTGCTCTTCCCCGCGGCGCTGCTGCTCGACTTCCTGCTGGGGCTGTTCGTGTGGCTCGGGCTGGAGCGGGTCATCGTCCCGGACGACTACGCGAGGCTCCACTATCTCCGCTTCGAGTTCCCGTACTCGCACGGGCTCCTCGCCAGCCTCGCCTGGTCGGCCCTCGCGTTCGGCGCGACGGCGGCCTGGCTGCGGGGCCGGCCGCGGCGCGCGCCCGCCGCGGCGGTCGTGGCCCTGGCGGTCTTCTCGCACTTTCCGTGCGACGCCTTGGAGCACCCGCCCGAGCTGCCGCTGGCCGGGCCGGGGTCCCTCGCGATCGGTTTCGGACTGTGGGATCACCTCGGCGTCGCGCTCGGCGTGGAAGCCGCGCTCGTCGCGGCCGGGCTCGTGCTCTACCTCGGCGCCGTCGCCCACCCGGGCCGACGCAAGCGGCTCGCCCTGGTCGCCGCGATGGTCGCGCTGTCGGCGCTGGCCTTCGGGGGCCAGGCTCTCTCGCCTACCCCGCCGAGCACGACCGCCAACGTCATCGCGTGGCTGACGCTGCCGGTCGCCCTCGGCCGGTTCGGGTTCTGGATCGACCGACCCTCACGGGAGGCCTGACCGATGGCCATGAAGCCGGAAGAGGTGCTCCGCGTCATCGCCGCCGCTCGCGGCGACGCGATCTGCGTGCCCACCATGACGACGTCGCCCTCCTGGCGGACGATCGCGCCGGACGATCTCTCGGTGACCTGCGTCGGCTTCATGGGCGGCGCCTCGTCGCTCGGGCTCGGGCTGGCGCTGGCGCGGCCGGAGCGGCGCGTGATCGTCTTCGACGGGGACGGCTCCCTCCTGATGCAGCTCGGCTCCCTGGCGACCATCGCCGGCGCGGCCCCGCGGAACCTGCTCCACCTGGTGTTCAAGAACGCGGTCTATCACACCTCGGGCGCCCAGGAGATCCCGGGCGGGTCGGGGGTGGACTTCGCCGCGATGGCGAAGGGGGCGGGCTACCGGAACGCCTACACGATCGAGGACCTCGACGAGCTCCGGCGGCGCTTGCCCGCCCTCCTGCGCGAGGAGGGGCCGGTGCTCGTCCAGCTCTCCACCACGCTGGCCGACCAGACGCCGATGACGGCCCCGGGCGGCCGGCCCTTCCCCCAGCAGGTCCAGGACCTCCGCGCCAAGCTGCTCGCCGGATAGACCTCAGTTCGGGACCTCCCGCCCACCCCCCCAGCCCCCCTCCCCCACCCACCGGGGGGAGGGGGGAGCCGGAGAACCCCATTCCTTCACAGGCTCTCACTTTCGTCGGTCCCTCCCGTCAGGGAGAGCGTGGCGCCGAGCTTCAGGTCGGCGGCCATCGCCGGTGCTCCGGCCCCGAGCAGGACGAGTACGCCGATCATCGCGACCACACCGCGCCGTGTGCTCATCGTGGTTTCTCCTCCAGGGGGTCCTCTCGAGGCCGAGGCCAGGGTTCAGGGGTCTGCCAGGTCCGCTCGCCGCGACCTTACCCGGCAGCCGACCCCTTGTCAAGGAAGCCACTGCTGGTGAAGCGGGCAGGTACTCACGGCCGTCAGGTCGGGGGTGGGGATCACGTTGATCGGAACCCGCGTCGCCAGGGAGGGAGAGGGAGCGGACGGCTCAGCGCTGGACGCCGGGCACCCAGGCCGCGGTGCGGCCGCCGATCGTCTGGTGGCGGATCGGCTCGCCCCGGGCCGTCGTGACGTTCCGCTCCCAGCGGCGGTGGAACAGCCACGTCCGCGGGTAGCGGGCGCTGTCCGCCCCGGCCCGCACGGCGGTAGCCAGCACCGAGCGCAGACGCATCCGCAGCCGCCGGGCCTCGGCCGGCGTGAGCTCGCGGGCGGGTCGCCGCGGGTCGATCCGCGCCTGGTACAGCACCTCGTCGGCCACCCAGTTGCCCACGCCGGCGGCGAAGGTCTGGTCGAGCAGCACCGCCTTGATCGGCGCCGCCCGCTGCCGCAGCGATTCGCAGGAACCGGGAGACCGGCGGCAGCTCGCGGTAGGCGTCGAAGCCGAGCTGGCCGATCGGCGGCTCGCGGCGCGGGTCGTCCCGGAGGCGGAGGCGCCCCAGCCGGCGCGGGTCGGCGAAGGCCAGCTCGCCGCCGCCGTCGAAGGTGAGCCGGAGCTTGGTGAAGCGCGGGGGCCAGACGGATCCCGGTCGGCGTCCGCCCGGCGCATCGCCTCGCCGTCGCGCCTTCCGGACGCCGACGAAAGACGATCGATCGTTCCGGCCGTGCGCGACGAGCCAGACGCCGCGCCCGGGCGTGTAGAGCCCACCGCTCATGCCGAAGTGGAGGATCGGCCACGGTCGCCGATCGAGCTCCAGCCAGAGGTGCTTGCCGTGCCGCCGGACGGCGAGGATCCGCCGGCCGACGAGAGCCCGCCGGATCCGGGCGGGAGCCGCCCCGTCGAGGACGATCGGATCGGCCGCGCACCATACCGCGTCGATGCGGCGCCCGGCCGCCACCCGCTGGGCCAGCCGGCGGGCGGCCTCGACCTCAGGCAGCTCGGGCATGGCCGTGGAGCGCCACCCGCACGAGGAGGGCCCGTGAAGCAAGCACCGCCGCCGGTTTCTGCCGCCGTTTTCTTGACAGCGGTACTCGAATCCAATACCGTAAAACGCACTGCGTCGAGTTGACCGTCCACTCTCGACTCAAGGAGCGGCGATGCGAGTCAAGTTCTGGGGTACGGGGGGAGCTTCGGGCTCTTCAGTCCGGAGCGCACGCGGTACGGGTGCAACACGCTGTGCCTGGAGATCAACTCCGAGTGCCTGCCGCCCGGCCACCACCTCTACGTCGATTCGGGAACGGGGATCATCGCGGCCTCCCGGGACTTCATGCGACGGGAGGGCCGGGCGCTCGTCATCCTCCAGTCCCACTACCACATCGACCACGTCGTCGGCTTCCCCGGGAGCCTGTTTCCGTACTACAAGGACTTCGCGATCACGTTCGTGGGACCGGGCGAATACGGGAAGGGGCCACGGGAGGTGATGGCCGCCCTCATGCAGCCGCCGATCTTCCCGGTCCCGTTCGCCGAGGTCGGCAGCCACATCGACCACCACGTCGTGGACTTTCCCTCGACCGAGGTCGTCGTCTTCCACCCGATGATGCGGATGGCGATCCTGTCGGTCGAGGACTACGAGCGCCGGCTCCAGCGCGGCGGCGGAATGACCTTCGACGGCGGGACCGTGCCGGTCAGCGAGTGCCTCGTGGTCAAGATGACGCGGACGAACCACCCCGAGAAGACGATCGGGTACCGGTTCGAGGAAGGTCCGACCGGGCGAACCCTCGTCACGCTGTTCGATCACGAGAACGTGGACAGCGTCTCGCAGGCGCTCAAGGACCACGCCCGGGACGCGGACCTCCTGGTCCAGGACTGCCAGTACGACCAGAAGGTCTACTGCGGCGAGCGGGGAAGCTGGGGGCACGGCGATCCCGTGGGCGTCCGCCGGATCGCGCACTACGGGCAGGTGAAGGCGGTGGCGCTGATCCATCACGACCCCTTCGCGACCGACAAGGAGATCGACGGCCACGTCGAGGAGGTCCGCGGCGGCGAGGGCCCGGAAAAGCTCACGATCCCCATCTTCGCCGCCGGCGATTATCTCGAGGTCGAGGTCGGCAACCCCAAGACCTACCCCGTGTAGCCGGACGCTCGCCCTCGACCTCCGACGACTCCGGGGGCCGGGGCGCGCTACCCGAGCGTCAGCGTGTGGCGGATGGTCTTCGCCACCTCCCCCCGGTCCAGCGAGAGGTAGTGGTAGCGCGCGCCGATCCACTCGGCGAGCTGGTCGCCGTAGTGGGGGCTGCCCGGGTGGCCGGACTGGCCCTGCGCGTCGACCGCCCACAGCCCCGGCGGTGACGCGGCCAGCTCGGCGATCAGCCGGTAGTTGGCGCCCATCGGCGCCAGGTAGTTCGGGTCGTAGCCGGTGTTGCAGACGGTGGTCCCGTCGCCCTTGACCGGGAGGCCGCCCCGATCGAGGAGGCGGTCCTGGGCCATCGCGTAGCCGAAGGCGAAGAAGAGCGCCTCGTCGCGCTCCGCGTAGATGTGGGGGATGCCCCAGCCGTCGCGGTGGATCTCGGCTTGGATCCCGCCGGGCGCCGACCGCGTCCCGCTCGCCGCGGGGACGCGGGCCGCGGTCTCCGCCGCCCACCACGCGTCCAGCTCGGGCCGCGTGAGGCCGGCGGCCGCGCAGACGGACACGATCGACTCGCCGGCGCCGAGCCGGCGCAGGATCTCCTTGGATGCCAGCGTCATGATGCTCTCCCGAGTAAGTGGGCTTCGAGGATCGGGCGGAAATGCTCGAGGTCCGGCGTGGGCGCCCCGGCGACCTTGCCCTGGTCGTCCCAGCGGCGGAGCCGCACGGCGTCCTGGGCGTGGGGCGTGGCCTCGAACGCCCGGACCTCCGCCGGGCCGAACGGCCCGCCCTGAACCGCCAGGGTCCGGATCGAGGCCGGCGAGAGCGCCGCCCGGTAGCCCGGGTTGACGGCGCAGAGGTAGCGCTTGGCCGCCACGTGGAGGCGGACCGGCTCGGCGACGGCCGGGACGAACCGGCGCGACAGGAAGGCGAAGCCGATCTCCGCGTGGCGGCCGTCGAGGTCGGGGTCGGCGGCCTCGCCCGAGGGCCGGCGGAGCAGATACGCGACGTCGTGGAGCAGCGCGGCGGCGACGAGCGCCGGGGCGGCCGCGTCTCGCTCGGCCGCCTGGGCGGTCTGGAGCATGTGGTCGGTGATCGAGAGCGGCTCGCCGAGGTAGGCCGTCCGGCCGTACTGGCGGTACGCCTCGAACAGCTCGTCGATCGGGTCGCTCACGCGGGTGTCGTCGCCGGCGCGGCCGATGCGCGGCTCAGCACGGCCAGCCGGCTCCGCAGGGCGTCCATGTCGGCGTAGCAGCCCTGGAGGTGGCGCTGGCCCGCGCCGGAGAAGGCGGTGCGGCCGTGGAGCATTCTCAGGTTGTCGACGATGAAGAGGTCACCCGGGTCGAGCTTGAACCGGAGCTGCCATTCCGGGCTCTCCAGCATCCGGGCGAGCGCCAGGTAGGCGGCGTAGTACGCCTCGACCAGGTCGGGGGCGACGGCGAGCGGCGCCTTGGCCCGGTTGTTGAGACGGATCGCCGCCACCTCGCCCCGCGCGTCCAGCGTGATCACCGGGTGCTCGGCCGTGAGCTCGGCCTCGGCATCGCGGAAGCGGAAGCGGACCGGCAGTCGCGCCAGCAGGTCGAACTGATCGGGGCGGGTGGCGCGGAGCCGCTCCGCGACCTCGAAGCCGTCCACCAGCGCGCTGTCTCCGCCGTCGACGCTCGAGGACAGGCAGTGGAGGAGCTGGAGCGTCGGGGCCGGGTCGCGGTACGGGTTGTCGGTGTGGCAGGAGAGCCCGAGCCCCGTGTAGGCCAGGTTGGTCGGGTTCAGCACCGAGCGGACGTCGAAGAGCCGCCCGTAGTTCGTCTCGCGCACGTGGCCGAAGAGCTCGGCGACCCGGCAGACCTCGCCGGGCACCGCCGGCACGCCACGGAGGAGGGCGAACCCGTAGGCGTCGACCGCCGCCAGCCAGTCGCGGAGCGCCGACGGATCGGCGACGACGTCGGCGTGGCGGGCCTCGGGGAGCCCGGTGTGCGATTCGGCGCGCCAGGAGCGCCACCGGCGGGGACCCGGCCGGTCGGCGTCGCAGTAGCAATGGGCGCGGAGCCAGGCCGTGGGGTAGACGCCCGCGTGGCCGTCAGCCCACGCGACCTCCACGTCGCCGTCGGGATTGACTCGGGCCGAGGCGAGCGCGAGATCGTCCGGGATGACGCCCGTCTCCAGGAGCCGCTGCCCGGTGCCGGGATGGGCGCACGCCGGGCAGGGACAGCCGTCCCGGAGCCAGATCGCGTGGAAGCGGCTCGCGTGGCCGTCCGCCCACCGGATCGCGAGATCCTGGCCGGACCGGGCGAGGTCGAGGATTCGATCGGGCACGCGACACTCCTTTCGACGACGGCCCACATTATAGGGCCGTTTGACAGGCCTGGCGTCCCTGGCTAGGATGAGGGCCACCCCGAAGACGGTTCCGCGGCCTCACCGTATCAAGGAGGATCCTATGGGTCGTGCCGTCCTTTCCGCCGCCCTCGTCGCGCTGGTCCTGGGCCTCGCGCCCGCGCCCGACCTGGCCGCCCAGACGAAGGAGGACACCCTCGTCTACGCGCTCCAGTCGGACATCGACAACTGGGACCCGCCCAACTCGGTCCTCCGGGAGGCGATCATCCTCGGCTACCACGTGTTCGACCACCTCGCCGTCCGCGACCTCAAGACCCGGAAGGTCGGCCCCAACCTGGCCGTCTCGTGGAAGACCCTCGACGACACGACCTGGGAGGTCAAGCTCCGCCCGAACGTGAAGTTCCACGATGGCAGCCCGTTCACCGCGCGGGACGTCAAGGCGACGTTCGACCGGGTCCTGGACCCCGAGAAGAAGATGACGGCCCGGGGGAACCACGCCAAGATCAAGAGCGTGGAGGTCGTGGACGACCTCACGGTGCGCTTCAAGACGGACGGGCCGTACCCCCTCTTCGTGGAGCGCATGAGCGCGCTCGTCATGCAGTCCGAGAAGCAGATCAAGGAGAAGGGGCACGAGTGGATGCAGGAGCACCCGGTCGGCACCGGCCCCTACAAGCTGGTCCGCTGGAACCGGAAGCAGGAGCACCTCCTGGTCCGCAACGACGACTACTGGGGGGCCAAGCCGTACTTCAAGCACGTCCGGGTCCGGATCATCCCCGAGCAGGCGACCCAGATCGCCGAGCTGATCTCGGGCGGGGTGGACGTGATCAAGGCGGTCCCGCCCGACCAGATGGACGTGATCGACAAGTCGGGGCAGGCCCGGACCGCGACCTCGCCGATCCTCCGGACCGCGATGCTCCAGCTCGACCAGGCCGGCCGCGGCGGCCCCAACCCCTTCCAGGACCGGCGCGTCCGGCATGGCCGCCAACCTGGCCGTGGACATCGACGCGGTGATCAAGCACGTGCTGAACGGCCTCGGCGACCGGACGCCGACGGCCGTCAACCCCATGGCGTTCGGCTTCGACCCCGCCGTCAAGCCGTACCGGCAGGACCTGGCCCAGGCCAAGAAGCTCCTGGCCGAGGCCGGGTTCCCGAACGGCCTCGACGTCCGCTTCAACACCGGACCGCCGATCGTGGAGCCGGCCATCCAGCAGACCAACGACGCCATCGTGGCCGACCTGACCAAGGCCGGCTTCCGCGTCCAGCAGCACTACATCGGCGACAACACCGTGCTGGTCGCCCAGATCCGGGACAGCAAGGCCGGGCCGATGTTCAACTGGTCGTGGGGCTACTACTCGGTGTTCGACGCCGACGCGATCCTCTACGACGTCTTCAAGTGCGGCGAGACGTACAGCTACTACTGCAACAAGCAGCTCGACGACCTGATCCACGCCGGGCGCTCGACGCTCGACGCGAAGCGGCGGACCGAGATCTACTCCCAGGCCCAGAAGCTCCTCTCCGAGGACGCCGCCTACCTCTACAAGTGGGGGCTGCGGGGCGTGTGGGGGATCAGTAACCGCGTGGAGTACCAGGCCCCGGCCGACGAGGTCGACCGGATGTTCACCGCCACGCTCCGCAAGAAGTAGAGGAGGCGGTCATGGCTCGTGTCCTCGCCCTCGCCGTCACGCTCGCCCTGGTGCTCGGGCTCCTCGCGGCCGGTGAGGCCCGGGCCCAGACCAAGGACGACACCGTCGTCTACGCGCTCCTCTCCGACGTCGGGACGTGGGACCCGCCGAACTCGGTCCTCCGGGAGGCCATCATCCTCGGCTACCACGTCTTCGACCACCTGGCCGCCCGCGATCAGAAGACCGGGAAGGTCGGCCCGAGCCTGGCCCTCTCCTGGCGGGCGCTCGACGACACGACGTGGGAGGTCAAGCTTCGCCCCAACGTGAAGTTCCACGACGGCTCGCCCTTCACCGCGCGCGACGTCAAGGGTTCGTTCGAGCGGGTCCTCGATCCCGAGAAGAAGATGCCGGCTCGCGGCAACCACCTGAAGGTCAAGAGCGTGGAGGTCGTCGATGACCTCACGGCGCGCTTCAAGACCGACGGCCCCTATCCGCTCTTCGTCGAGCGCATGACCGCGCTGGTCATGTCCTCCGAGAAGGCGATGCGGGAGAAGGGCCACGAGTGGATGCAGGAGAACGCGGTCGGCACCGGGCCCTACAAGCTCGTCCGCTGGAACAAGAAGCAGGAGCACCTCCTGGTCCGGAACGACGACTACTGGGGGCCCAAGCCCTCCTTCAAGTACGTCCGGGTCCGGATCATCCCCGAGCAGGCCACCCAGATCGCCGAGCTCGTCTCGGGCGGGGTGGACATCATCAAGTCGGTGCCCCCCGACCAGATGGACGTGATCAGCAAGTCGGGCTCGGCCCGCGTCGGGACGTCGCCCATCCTGAGGACGGCCTTCCTCCAGCTCGACCAGGCGGCGCGCGGCGGCCCCAACCCGTTCACCGATCGCCGGGTTCGGCAGGCGGCCAACCTCGCGGTCGACGTGGACGCGGTGATCAAGCACGTCCTCAACGGGCTCGGCGACCGCGTGGCGACCGTCGTCAACCCGATGGCCTTCGGCTTCGACCCCGGGCTCAAGCCGTACCGGCAGGATCAGGCCCAGGCCAGGAAGCTCCTGGCCGACGCCGGCTACCCGAACGGCTTCGACGTCCGCTTCCAGACGGGACTCGAGGGGACGGAGCCGGCGACGCTCCAGACCAACGAGGCGATCGTGGCCGACCTGGCCAAGGTCGGGATCCGGGCCCAGCAGCAGTACATCGGGGAGACCGTGGTCTTCTCGACCCGGACCCGGGACGGCAAGGCCGGCCCCATGTCCAACTTCAACTGGGGCTACTACTCCGTGTTCGACGCCGACGCCATCGTGTTCGACATCTTCAAGTGCGAGCAGCCGTTCAGCTACTACTGCAACAAGGAGGTGGACGAGCTGATCGTGGCCGGCCGCTCGACCCTGGACCAGAAGAAGCGCGCCGACATCTACGTCCGGGTCCAGAAGATGCTCTTCGACGACGCGGCGGCGCTCTTCAAGTGGGGACTCCGGGGCGTGTGGGGGATCAGCAACCGCGTGGAGTACGAGGCCCCCCGGGACGAGATCGACCGCATGTTCGTCGTGACGCTCCGCAAGAAGTGACCCGCCTCTTCCTCCGCCACCCCCTCTCCCTCCCCCGGGGAGGGAGAGGGTCGGGGTGAGGGTGGAGGAGAGCAGCCGGCCGGTCGCCCCGTGAGAAACTACTTCGCCCGCCAGCTCGTCCAGCTCGTCGTCGTCGTCGTCGGGATCTCGGTCCTCTCGTTCGCCATCCTCTACGTGATCGGCGACCCGGTGCTGCTGCTCCTGCCCCAGAACGCCGGCAAGGAGGAGTTCGAGCGCTACCGGAAGCTCCTCGGCCTCGACCAGCCGCTCTGGGTCCAGTACTGGCGCTTCGCCAGCCAGGCCGTCCAGGGCGACTTCGGGAAGTCCTGGTACGCCGACACGCCGGCCTTCCGCCTGGTGCTGGAGCGGATGCCGCCGACGATCTACCTCACGCTGGCCGGCCTGGGGGTCGGGCTCGCCATCGCCCTGCCGCTCGGCGTCCTGGCCGCGCTCAAGCGGCACTCGCTGGTGGACAACCTGTGCACGGTGGTGGCGGTGGCCGGGCAGGCGATGCCGCTCTTCTGGCTCGGCATCATGCTGATCATCGTCTTCGCGGTCCACCTCCGGCTGCTCCCGGCCTCCGGCTACGGGACCTGGCAGCACTTCGTCATGCCGGCCCTCTGCCTCGGCGCCTTCCTGGCCCCGGTGTCGATGCGCCTGGTCCGGTCGGGCGTCATCGAGGTGATGAGCACGGAGTACATCAAGACGGCCCGCGCCAAGGGGGTGCGGGAGTGGCGGGTGGTAGCCAAGCACGCCTTCCGCAACGCGTGCATCCCGGTCATCACCGTGCTCGGCATCCAGTTCGGCCAGCTCCTCGGCGGCGCCATCATCACCGAGACGGTCTTCGCCTGGCCTGGCGTCGCCACGCTGACCGTCGAGTCGATCCGGAACCAGGACTTTCCGGTGGTCCAGTGCGCCGTCGTGCTCCTGGCCCTGGTCATCGTCGTGGTGAACGTGCTGGTGGACCTGGCCGTCGGCCTGATCGACCCCCGGATCCGGGTCGGCGCGTGAGCGCGGTCACCGCCCGCACCGAGGCCGCCGTCGACGGCCGCGTCGTTCCAGGGTCGAGCGCGGCGGCCGAGCGCCGGGTGGCGTGGCGGCGGCTGTGGCGGCTCAAGTGGGGCGTGGCGGCGAGCGTCGTCCTCCTCGGCATCGTGGCCAGCGCCGTGTTCGCGCCGCGGGTGGCCCCCCACGATCCGCTGGCCGTGAACATCCGGCACCGCCTGGCCCCGCCGGCCTGGATGGCGGGCGGCGCCGCGCAGCACTGGCTGGGGACCGACCAGGTGGGGCGCGACCTGCTCTCGCGGGTCGTCTACGGGGGACGCGTCTCCCTGGTGGTGGGCGTCGCCGCGGTGGCGATCTCGGCCCTCCTCGGCGTCCTGCTGGGGCTGGGCGCCGGCTACTTCGCCGGTCGCGCCGACGGGCTCATCATGACGCTCGTCAACGTCATGCTCACGTTCCCGTTCGTCCTGCTGGCGCTGGCGGTGATCGCCGTGCTCGGCCCCAGCCTGGTGAACATGATCGCCGTGCTCGGCGCCGCCGGCTGGCCGATCTACACGCGGGTGGTGCGGGCGGAGACGCTGGCGATCCGGGAGCGCGAGTTCGTCCTGGCGGCGCGGGCGCTGGGGAGCGGCCACGCCCGGATCGTCTTCCGCCAGATCCTCCCCAACGTGGCCTCGGCGATCGTGGTGATCGCCACGCTCCAGGTGGCCCAGGTCATCATCCTGGAGTCGTTCCTGTCGTTCCTGGGCCTCGGCGTCCAGCCGCCCACGCCGGCCTGGGGCAACATGCTGGGCGAGGGGCGGGTCTACATGCTCAACTCGTGGTGGATCGCCGCCTTCCCCGGCCTCGCCATCTTCGTCACCACCCTGGCCATCAACCTGGTGGGGAACGCCCTGCGCGACTGGCTCGACCCCCACCTGAAGCTGTAGCGGGCGGGGCCGATGAGCGTCGCATCGTTCATCTCGGTCGGGACGCGCTCGGCCTGCGGCCTCTCGGCCGTCCCGACCTATGGTCGTGCTTGGTGTACAGCCGCTCCCCGACCGCGAGCGGCACCCGCGTCCGGCCGGCGACGCGGGACGCGCTCGGCCTGCGGCCTCTCGGCCGTCCCGACCGTGGCGTCCTCGGTCGTCGCCGATCCTCGGCGCATGCAGCATACGCCTGCGGTCGGCGACTCCCTGCGTCTTTCGGAAGACCCCCGAAGCCCCGAGCCGGGCGGCGGCGAGGCCGGCGCTCGGAGTTCTTCGTGGCCGGGGCGCCAGGGCGCGAGACCACGTACGAGTTCAGGTAGAGGAACACGACGGGCAGCACCGTCACGGCCCGAGGCGACCAGCAGCACCACCTGGCGGCCGGCGGCCACCGCCCGAGATCGCGCGGCCTTCGGCCTGTGGCGGGGCGAGGGGGGGGCCGGAGCCACCGATTGCTTCACGCATGCACTCACCACCGGGGCCTCACGTCAGGTCGCGCTCCCGCCGGCGGAGCGCCCACAGGAGCGCTGCCGACAGGACGAGCAGGAGGAGCGACGACGCCACGGCGACGGCCATCGCGTAGCTCATCCGGAAGGACGTGCTGTAGGCCCCGCCCGTCCCGAAGGCCGACGAGTAGATGACGGTCCCCAGCGTGCTGGTGCGACCGACCGGCGAGCCCGTCGGCCCCGCGAGGACGTAGACGATGTCGAATACCTTGAACATCCGGATGAACGACAGCATGGTCATCGCGGTGAAGGCTGGGGCGAGCTGGGGGAACACGACGTGCCGGAAGCGGGTCCACCGGCCGGTCCCGTCGATCTGGGATGCTTCGAGCAGCTCCCGCGGCACGCCCTGGAGCCCGGCCAGGAAGACCACGATCGGCAGGCCCATCCACTGCCAGGCCTGGACCAGGATCACCGTCGGCAGCGCCGTCAGGGGGTCGGCCAGCCAGGGGCGGGCCAGGGCGCCGAGGCCGACGGCGCGGAGGAGCGGGTTCACCAGGCCGAACTGGGCGCTGAGCATGAGCTGCCAGATGAAGCCGGTGTTGACCAGGGAGAGCGTCACCGGAAGGAAGAGGAGCACCCGGTAGACGGCGTGGAAGCGGGGCCGGGCGTTGAGCTGGACCGCGAGGAAGAGCCCGACCGTGGACTGGAAGGCCACGATCGCCGCGAAGAACCAGATGGTGTGGGCCAGCGCGCTCCAGAACTCCTCGCCGGCCAGCATCTCGCGGAAATTCGCCAGCCCGACGAAGTTCCGCTCGTGTCCGATCCCGCTCCAGTCGTACAGGCTCAGCACGAACGCCGAGCCGGCCGGGTAGAGCACGAACGTCACGTAGAACGCCGCAGCCGGCAGGATGAGCCAGACCGCGGCCCACCGGGTTCGGTCGGGCCAGGCCAGGCGCCAGGCTCCCGCCCCGCGGACCGCTGCGGCGGTGCCCACGTCGCCTACGGGGTGACCAGGGCCGCCTGCGCCCGCTGCCCCAGCTCGGCCGGCTTGAGCTGGTTGAGCAGCACCGCCTGCATGTTGCGGGTGAGCGCGGTCCAGACCGGGGCGGTGGCGTCCACGTCGCGCCAGGTCGGCACGTCGTGCTTCGCCTCTTGCACCTGCTTGGCCCAGATCGGGTTGTTGCCGGGGACCACGCCCTTGACCGTGGGCAGCGTGATGGAGCTGGCGAAGAGCGCGTTCGACTCCGGCGTGGTGAGCCAGTCCACGAACTGGACGGCCGCGTCCACGTGCTTGCCCTTGGCGTTGACGGTGTAGATCAGCTCGAGCCCGCTCACCGTGGCGGGGACGCCGCTGGTCGCCCCGGGCGGCGGAAACGCGAAGAAGTCGAGCTTCACGTCCTTGTTCACGGCCACGTAGCCGGCGTAGTCGGCGGTGCCGCCGAGGATCATGGCGGTCGCTCCGCGGGCGAAGGTCGCCTTGCCCTCGGCGTAGGAGATGGCGGCGAAGCCCTCGGGGTAGTAGGGCACCAGGTCGAGCAGGAGCTGGGCCGCGGCCACCAGATCGGCGTCGGTCAGCTTGCGCTTCCCGGCCAGCAGGTCCACGAAGCCCACCGGCCCCATGACGCTGGAGGCCGTCAGCATGTAGTAGAAGGCCGGGATGACGCCGTCGCGGGCCGGCATCATGAGCGGCGTCACTCCCGCCCGCTTGAGCGTCTGGCAGATCGCCTTGAGATCCTCCCACGTCCGCGGCGGCTGGAGCCCGTGCTTGGCGAAGACGTCGGTGTGGTAGTAGACGCCGACCGTGTACTTGCCGAAGGGCGTGCCGAGCACCTTGCCGTCGCGGACCACCCGCTGCTGGACGATGTCGAGCAGGCGGTCGGCGTGGACCTTGCCGGTCAGGTCCACGATGTAGCCGCTCTTGAAGAACTGGGAGACGAGCGGGCCCGGCGGGATCCCGGGCAGATCAGGGCCCTCACCGGCTTGCATCGTCGTGGACAGGATCTGAAGGTACTCGGGCCCCGGCTTGGGCTCGAGGGCGACCTTGATCCCGCTGCTCTGCTCGAAGACGTCGAGGTTCCGGCGGAGCGCGTCCTTCCACTCCGGATGATTGGACCAGAGGCGCAGCGAGGCCCCGCTGCCCGGGCGAGCCTGGGCGGCGGCCGGCCGGGGTCGTGCGGCCAGGGCCAGGGCGCCGGCCGTGGCCAGCCGGAGGATGTGGCGGCGGTTCATCGTCGTCGTGAGCATCGTTCCTCCCTCATCGTCGCGGGAACTGGGCTCAGCACGTGGACCGTGCGGAAAACCCGTTGGCCTCGCCGGCTGCGGCGGATGGCGCCGGCGCCGCCGGTGACAGGCGCGCCGTGTACCGTGGCCCCACCGGCCAGGAACTGTCAAGAGCGTCAGCCCGGTCTCGGCTCGCCCCGGACGGGCACAAGTGCCTGGGAGGGCGTGCGTGCGCCCCGTGGGCCCCGGATGACGCTCGCTCGTCGGCCCCGCCGGCGCGGGCCTTCGACTCAGCCGCGGGCGAACTCTTCCTTGGCCGCCTTGACCTTCGCCGGGTCGGCCAGGAGGTCGTAGGTGGTCATCGCCATCGTCTTGGCGGCGGCGAGCATCGCGGTCCAGGCCATCGGCTGGACGGCGGCCGCGGCGAACTCCCGGGTGTGGATCGCCATCCCGGTGGGGGCGATGCCGATCATGGGCTGGATGGCCGGGATCACCTGGCTGACGTTGCCGATGTCGGAGGAGCCCAGGCGGTCGGGGATGGCCTGGCCCTCGGCGAGGCCGACCTGCCGCATGTTGGCGTCGAACAGGTCGAGGAGCGTCTGGTTGCGCTTGAGCGGCTCGTAGACGTTGTCGGCCTGGTCGACCTTGAGGGTCGCGCCGGTGGCGCGGGCGGCCGCCTCGGCGCAGGCGACCACGCGCCTGGAGAGGTCCCACATCGTGTCGATGCGGGGCGCCCGGACGTAGAAGCTGGCCGCCGCGTACTCCGGGATGATGTTGGGGGCGGCGCCGCCGCTGGTGATGATCCCGTGGATCCGGCAGTCGGGCCGGACCTGCTGCCGGAGCATGCTCACCGCGGTGTAGGTCTGGACGCACGCGTCGAGCGCGTTGATCCCCGCCCACGGGTCGGCCGAGGCGTGGGCGGCCTTGCCGGTGAACTCGAAGGTGATCCGGACGATCCCGAGGAGGTCCTGGTGGAGGAGCGTCCGGTCGAAGCCGTGGATCATCATGGCGCAGTCCACGTCCCGGAAGATGCCGGCCCGGATGAGCTTCACCTTGCCGCCGCCGCCCTCCTCGGCCGGGGTGCCGACCACGAGGATGCGGCCGCGGGGCAGGCGGGCCTTCACCGCCGCCAGCGCCGCTCCCGCGCCGGCGCCGGCGCCGGCGATGACGTTGTGGCCGCAGGCGTGGCCGATGCCGGGGAGGGCGTCGTACTCGCACAGGATGGCGATGGTCGGGCCGTCGCCCGTCTCCAGACTCGCGCGGAACGCCGTCTCCACGCCGCCGGCCCCGCGCTCGACCTTGAAGCCGTGGCGCTCGAGGAACTCGCCCAACCAGGCGCTGGCCTTCGTCTCCTGGTAGCCCAGTTCGGGGTGGTCGTGGATCGCGCGCGACAGTGTCTCCAGCTCGCCGGCCAGCCCGTCCACGGCCGCGCCGATCGCGTCTTTCGTCTGGTCGTCCCGCCTTCGGCCTTCGGCCTTCGGGACGGCACTTCCTTCTGGGTCAGCACTCATGGAGGCCTCCTCGGGGTCGCGTTGGAGTGTCGGACCAGGGCCGGGGCGAGACTATCACGACCCGGCGAGCCGCTCAACGACGCTTGACCGGAAGGGTTAGCCCTAAACGGCGAATACAGCACCTTCATCAGCGGTCCGAGAGCCGCTACGGGGATGAGCGAGCGAGCCGAGCGCGGTACGAACTCACTCCAGGGCGAGGACGGGGTGACGGCACGGCGCCTCTCCGCTCCCTCTCCCTTCCAGGGAGAGGGTCGGGGTGAGGGTCGATCGGGGGGCATGACTTCCCCCTCACCCTCACCCTCTCCCCCAAAGGGGGAGAGGGAAAAGAGGGTGCAACCCGAGCCGGATGGTCGCCGATTTGGGGTTTGGTGAGCAGCGATGGGCCGCCCGCGGGCCCGCCCTACTTGAGGAGCTGGGAGAGCGCGAAGTCCGGGGCGCGGACCGGGCCGAGGCCGGCCGGACGCGACGCCACCGCGCTCTGCCCCAGCCACTGACCCACCTGGCTGACGGCGATCGCGATGGCCAGCGCGAGCAGCACTTTCCACACGCTCATGCCCATCTCCGGCGGAACCCGTAGCAAGTCGCGGGCCACGGAGGCCTCGCCGGTTGCCGCGCCCGATGCGGCGTCGGAGTGGGAGCGAGTGCCGGCTGCCGATTCTCGAACAGTCGGCTGTCGATTTCCGTGCAGTGTGTCCGGGGATCGACAGCCGGGCGCCAGGCCTCACCCCCCGTCGCCGACGGCCCGGACCAGCTCCTCGTAGGCCACCCGCAGCACGATGGCGTAGATCGAGTAGATCGGGAGGGCCAGGATCATCCCCATCAGGCCGAACAGCTTGAAGGCCACCAACGGCAGGACGACCCCCAGCAGGGCGTCCAGCCGCAGGCGGCCGGAGATCATGAACGGCTCCAGGTAGTAGGTGTCGACGAGCTGCGCGATCGCGATCGTGACGATGACGTAGAGGGCGACCACCGGGGCGTCGAGGAGGAGCGTGATGGCCAGCGGGGGTACCGCGGCGAGGACCGGCCCGATGAACGGGACGATGTTGAGCGCCCCGGCGAGGACGCCGAAGACGAGCCAGCCCTTGACCCCGGCCAGGTAGAAGCCCAGACAGCACATGCTGCCCACCATCGTGCTCTCGACGATGCGGGCGGCCAGGTACTCGGTCGTGCGGCTCGTTACCTCCCGCACCAGCCGGCTCACCCCGGCCCGGAACCGGCGCGGGGTGATGGCCAGAAGCCGCCGCAGCGTCTGCTCCCGGCGCCGGAAGTAGAGCACAGTCTGGAGGGGGATGAGGAGGATCCCGAGGGCGAGGACGGTGAGCAGGTCGCGGGCGAAGTCCGCGGCGAGGGCGACGACGGATTCGACCAGCCGGGTGACCAGGTCCTCGGGCAGCACGGTCTGGGCGACGAGGCGCGGGACGTACGGCTCGATCTTCTCGGCGTAGGCCGCCCGGAGCGACGGCTTCTCGGCGGCCAGGTGCTGGAGCGCCCCGCCGAGGTCGGTGATCGAGTCCTGGACCAGGAACAGCGCGGCGCCCAGCCAGAAGCCGGCCGTGACCGGACCGTACAGCGCCAGCATCCACGTCGAGAGCTTGAGGCTGGCCACTCGCCGGCGATAGTCGACGATGAGCCGCTCGGTGATGACGATCAGCACGTGCCCGATGACGAGGGTCAGGAACATCTCCCGGAAGTAGAAGCAGAGCCCGACGACGGTGGTCAGCGCCAGGAAGAGGACGACGAGCACCTTCCAGACGGTGGGATGGGACGAGAGGGGCATGCCGGCGTCGGGTCAGGTCCGGGCCGGCTCGAAGCCGAGGCGGTACACGCCGGCCATGACCGTGACCGACATCACCCCGATCACCGTCTCGTAGAGGATGCCGGTCCAGAGGGCCGGCCCCGCCAGCGCGGTCGCCGGCATCAGACGGAAGAGCGCGAAGAAGGCCAGGTTCAGGACGTGGCCGAGCAGGAGCGCCAGGGCCGCGATCGGCGCCGGGGCCCGGCCGCGAAGCCAGCCGGCGACGAAGCCCATGACGCCGTGCGGCAGGATCGCCAGCCGCTCGAACGGCGGACCCCGCCGGGGAGAGGGCGTTCAGCGCCGTTCCCAGGACGCCGGCCAGGAAGCCGGTGGGTCGGCCCGAACAGGATGCCGGCCAGCACGGGCACCACCATGTTGACCGCGACGATCGCCCCCGGGATGAACGGGTTCGGCCGGATGGACCGCGCGTTCCCCAGGAGGACGTACAGGGCGACGCAGGCGGCGACCCGGAAGAGCAGGATCCGCCCGACCCGACCGAGCGTCATGCCTCAGGTGCCGGGAGGGGCGGGCCGCAGCCGGATGTCCTGCTGCGGGACCGGGATCTCGATCTTGGCCGCGGCGAGCGCCGCGTGGAGGGCCAGGCCGAGCTCGCTGCGGGTCTGCAGCCACAGGTCGAACTGGTCCGTCCAGACGCGCAGCTCGAAGTGCAGCGCGTAGTCGCCGAAGCGGATGAACAGCGCGATCGGCTCGGGCTCGCGGAGCACCAGGGGATGGCTGCGGGCGACGTCCCGGAGGATCTCGAGCACCTGGGCCGGATCGGAGCCGTAGGTCACCAGCACCGACAGGTCGATTCGCCGCATCCGATCCGAGAGGGTCCAGTTCGTGAGCCGCTCGGACACCAGGGTGCCGTTCGGCACGATCACCTCGGCCCCCTCCCAGGTGCGGAGCGTGCTCGCTCGGATCCCGATCCGCCGCACCTCGCCGCTCACGTCCCCGAGCTGGACGGCGTCGCCCACGTTGATCGGCCGCTCGACGAGCAGGATCAGTCCCGAGACGAAGTTGTTCACCACGTTCTGGAGCCCGAAGCCGATGCCGACGCCGAAGGCGCCGGCCAGGATCGTGACCCGGTTGAGGTCGAAGCCGAGGGCGGCCACCGCCAGCGCGAAGCCGGCGAAGAGGATGGCGTAGTGGAGCAGGCTCGACACGGTGTTGGGCAGGCCGCGGGTGAGCTGGCCCCGCGGATAGACGTCCTCCTCCAGCACGAAGCGGACGAGCGCCGAGAGGAGGAACGCCGAGCAGACGGTGAGCCCGAACTCGACCGACGTCGCCCAGGGTCACCGTGAGGTGGCCGGGGATCAGGTCGGTGGCCAGCGCCGCCCGCGCCGTCGCCACCGCCGGCTCCAGGAGCGCGAACTGGTCGAGGGTGATCACCGGCCAGATGCCGACCGCCAGCCAGCGCAGGGCGGTGGTCACCCGCCGCTGGAGCAGGGGGCGGTGGCGCTGGACCAGGTTGAGCCAGACCAGGGGACGGACGCGGAGGGCGCACGCGACCAGCCCCTCGAGGACGCGAACGCTCGCGTAGAGCACGAGGGCGAGGTAGCTGCTGCCGAGGACCCCGATCCCGAGCAGGCGGGCCAGTCCCATGTACCCGACGGCGCCGGCGAGGAACGCCGTCACCAGCACGACGAGCACCACCCGGAAGGCGCCGCGCACCAGCGCCCGGGCGCCGCCCTGGCCCGGGGCGGCGTCGCGGGCGGCCGGGCGCGTGGTGGCGAGCAGCCAGGCGACGAGGACGACGCCGACGAGCATCTCCAGGAGGAAGAGCACCTGCTCGAGGAGCGGGAGGACCGCCGCCAGGTTCCGGAGGCGGTCGATCAGGAAGAACCCGCCCAGCGCGTACAGTCCCGGGACGACGGGCGGATCGAGGAGCGGCCGCATGATCCGGAGCACCGGGACCAGCATCAGCGCGCCGACGAGGTCCCGCAGGACGCGGGGCTCCTGCGGGTAGAGGTAGGGGACGATCAGCAGGCTCAGGACCAGCGCCGACGAGATCGGCCGCGCCACGACCAGGGCGGCCGCCTCGACGCCGGGGTCTGCCTCGACCCAGCGGCGCGCCCGGGCGCGCAGGGAGTAGAGGAGCCAGGCGAAGCCCAGGAAGAGCACCGCGTGGAGCGGGAGCTTGTGCCGGTGCGCGGCCATGAATCCGCTCAGCAGCGCCCACTCGACCCGGGCCGACTCGCGGATGTGAGCGGGCAGCTCGCGCCACGCCCGGGTCCTGAGCTCCGAGCTCCAGATGGGCACGCTGTCCCGCGCCCGGAGCTGGCCGACCGCCCGGCTCCGGGCCTGGCCGAGCTGGGCCAGGGTCTCCTCGCACAGCGCCAGCTCCTGGGCGGCCCGGGCCTGGATGCCGAGGATCGAGGCCCGCTGCGCCTCGAGCTTCGCGCGGGTCTCGGCGATGGCCCTGAGAATGGCGTCGATCCGCTCCGTCACGGGCTGGGGGGCCATCGACGCCCCGGCCGCGTCGCGCGAGCGGACCCAGACCTCGCGCAGGCCGGTGAGGCCGAGTCAGCTCCTGCTCGATCTGGCTCGCGCGCCGGGTGAGCCGCTCGTTCCACCCGACCAGGTCGAGCCGCGCGGCCTGCCATTCCTCCGCCAGGTCGTCGAGCACCATCAGCGGCGGCGACCCCTGCATCGCCTGCGCCGTCCGCTCCACCCGGAGCCGGAGGCGCTGGCCGGTGGCCTCGAGCTGCCGCTCGATCGCCTCGATCTCGGGGGACGGGACCATGCAGCCGGTCGAGCGACCGAAGGAGCGCCGTCACCTCCTCGGCCCGCCCGGCGACCTCGGGGACCGGGATGGCGGTGACCGCCGGCTCGGGCGTCGGCTTCTCCTGCGCCGGGGTCGCGGTGGCGAGCAGCGCGAGCGCCAGGCCGACCAGCGCCCGGACGGGCGCGCGGCGTCCCATCAGATCGGGTCCAGCGGGAAGATGGGCCGCCGCACCTTCTTGAACTCGAAGCGCGAGAGGTTCGAGGACGACAGCCCGGGGGCGTCCACCTCGAGGATCGCGTGGGCGATCGGCTCGAAGGCCGCCCGGTAGTGGATCGTGGACTTGAGGACCAGGAGCTTCTCGGCGAGGGGATCGATCCCCACGAACCGGAGCATCTCGGGATCGAGCGTCTGCCAGCGGAGCGAGATCAGGATGATCTTGATCCCGCCCGCGTCGAGCACCGCGGTGAGGCCGAGCCGGCCCTCGACGCCCCGGAGCATCGGCCCCTTGTGCACGAACCGCCCGTCGGCGAGCGCGCGGACGCGCCCGGTCACCTCCACCGGCGCCCCGTGGCGGTCGTCCACCTTGCCGCCGATCGGCAGCGTGACCGTGACGCCGACCCCGGCCTTCGCGCAGGCCGCGGCGGCCGCGGGGTCCCAGATGCAGGCGACCACGGCCGAGGGCGCCCGGACCCGGAGCAGCTCCCGCAGGATCTCCGTCCCGTCCCCGGCGGCGCCGCCCCCGGTGTTGTCCGCCATGTCGGCGAGGACGACCGGCCGGCCCTCGAGCGCCTGGGCCCGGGCGACCGCCTCGGCGACCGGCAGCCCCTGGTGGGCGAACTCGTGCCGGTGCTCCCAGGCGACGGCCTCCAGCCGGTCGGCCAGCCGCTCGGCCAGCGGGGCGTCGTCGTGGGTCGCCACGTAGATGCTGAGCCCGGCGTCGGCGATGTCGGCCAGCGGGAAGCCGGCGAAGATCGAGATGGAGGCGACCCCCGGGTCCCCGGCCATCTCGCCGGCCAGGTCGTAGAGCCGGCGCATCGGACCGACCGCGGTCCGCTGGCTGCCGATCGGCGGCAGCAGCCGGGGCTGGCGGAAGGGCCACGGTGGGCCGGAGCCGGCCGGCGACGACGTCGATCAGCCGCTCGGTCGCCTCGACGCCCCGCTCCGCCATGTCCACGTGCGGGTAGGTCTTGTAGCCGTGGAGGAGCGTGGCGTGCCGGGCCATGGCGGGGGTGACGTTACCGTGGAAGTCGAGCGTGACCGCGATCGGGAGGTCGGGTCCGACGGCGCGACGGACGGCGGCCAGCAGCTCGCCCTCGCCGTCGTCCGCGGTCTCCGCCACCATCGCCCCGTGGAGGTCGAGGAGGATGCCGTCGACGGGGCCGGCCGCCGCCAGGTCGGCGAGGAGGCGGTCGCGGACGTGACGGTAGACGTCGCCGGTGACGGGACCGGCCGGCGACGCGGCGGCGGCGACGGAGGGCAGGAGCGCGACCCCGTGGCGCTCGGCGGCTGCCAGCATGCCACCCAGGCAGGTGCCGGTGCCGCGGTAGACCTCGAGGATCTCGCCGCCGTAGCGCAGGTCCCGCGCCTCGAACTGGCGGCGGTCGGTCGGGATGTTGCTGAACGTGTTCGTCTCGTGGGCGAACATCGCGAGGAAGAAGCGCATGCCACAGGCCTCCCGTTCACTCGACGGTCCTCAGTGTAGTGCGGCCGGTCCGGCGTGTAAAATACCCCGACGCTCGTGAACGGCTCGGATCTCGGCTCGCTGCGTGCCCGGCTCGTCCTGCCCTTCGCGCTGGTGCTGGGGGTGGTGGCGGTGGGCACCGCCGGCTACTACGTGCTCTGGCGGGACACCGGCGGCTCCTGGCTGGACGCGCTGTTCATGACCGTCACCACCATCACCACGATCGGCTACGGCGAGGTCCGGCCGCTGACCGGCGCCGGCCGCGTCTTCACCATGGTCCTCGCCTTCGTCGGCATCGGGAGCCTCTTCTACACGCTGGGCGCGGTGATGGAGTACCTGGTCAGCGCGCGGCTGGCCGACCCGAAGGGGGTGCACCGGATGGAGCGCCGGATCGAGGAGCTGAGCGGGCACGTGATCGTGGCGGGGCTGGGGCGGGTGGGCCGCCAGGCCGCCCAGGAGCTGGCCGCGGCCGGCCGGCCGCTGGTGGCGGTGGACTCCGGGGAGGCGGCCGCGCGCCACGCCGAAGAGCGCGGCTACCTCCACCTGCGGGGCGACGCCACCGAGGACGCGGTCCTGGAGCGGGCGGGGGTGCGCCGGGCCGGCGGGCTCATCGTCACCACGGGCCACGACGCCACCAACATGTACATCGTCCTCTCGGCCCGGGTCCTCAACCCGGTGCTCTACATCGTCTCGCGGGCCGTGGACGAGTCGAGCGTGACGAAGCTGACCCGGGCCGGCGCCAACCGCGCCATCAGCCCGTACGCCATCGGGGGACACCGGCTGGCCCACCTGATCCTCAGCCCGGCGGTGATCGACTTCTTCGAGACGGCGCTCCGGCGTGGGTCGGAGGCGCTCGTCATCGAGGACATCGCGGTGCCCAACGAGAGCCGGGCGCTCGGGCAGACCCTGGAGACCCTCGACATCCGCCGGGCCACCGGCGCCACCGTCCTCGCCATCCTGCGGGACGGGAGCCCGGTCGGCCTGTCCGGCGACCTGGTGATCCAGGCCGGGGACCGCCTGCTGGCCCTGGGCACCGGCGAGCAGCTCAAGCGGCTGGAGCGCCTCCTGGCCGGTGGGTCAGGGTCATGATGCGCCGGCTGATCGGCGCGGTGTGCCTCGTGGCGTGCTCCGGGCTCGCGCACGCGGAGCCGGTCGCGCTGCCTGACGACCTCCAGCTGCCGCCGCCCGCCGCTGCCCGAGGCGACGGCGTCCATCCGATGCTCGGCGTCTGGGTCGGCGACGCCTGGAGCGGTGTGCTTCCCCACGTCCTCGTCGTGGAGAGCGTGGCCAGCGACGGCCAGGCGACGGTCGTCTACGCCGTCGGCGACGGGCCCGAATGGAAGATCGCGGCGGCCTGGTCGAGGGTGACCGCGCGGATCGCCGACGGGACGCTGTCCTTCACGCTTCGGGGCGGGGCGGCCAGGGTGCGGTATGCCCTGACCCCGGTCGGTCGGCTGGAGGGACACTTCGACACGGACCGCTCGGGCGCGCTCGTCGTGCTGCACCGCGTGGAGCCGGCGACTCGCGATGCGCTGGCCGCGACTGGTCGCCGGCGAGACGTACCGGGTCGAGCCCGAGCCGATCTTCATCCCCGTGACGCCGGGCGCCGGGCCGGCGGTCCGGCTCGAGGCCACGCTCTACCGGCCCGACCGATCGGGCCGATTCCCCCTGGTGGTGTTCAACCACGGCTCGACGGGGCCCGGCGCCATTCCGGCGTCTCTCACCCTGACGTTCCAAGCGCAGGCCCACTACTTCGTGCGCCGTGGCTTTGCCGTCGTGGTGCCGATGCGCAAGGGGCGCGGCGCCTCGGAGGGCTCCTACGACGAGCCCTACGGCTGCGGGCCGGATGTGGTGGCGACGGGGGTGTCGAGTGCCCTCGGCGACGTGGACAGCGTCCTCGACTACGTGCTGCAGCAGGCCTACGTCGACGGCGACCGGCTGCTGATGGCCGGACAGTCGCGGGGCGGCTACCTGTCGGTCGTGTACGCGGCCCGCGGTCGCCATCGGAGCCGGCTGCGCGCGGTGATCAATTTCGCCGGCGGCTGGTCGGGCCAGCGCTGCGGCGATCGCAACTCGCCCGGCTATGCGGACGCCGGACGGGCCACGCGGCTCCCGATGCTGTGGCTCTACGGGGAGGGGGATTCCTACTACTCGGCGGCCGCCATCCGCGGGTACTTCGAGTCGTTCGAGAAGGCCGGCGGCAACGGGCGCCTGGTGCTGTTCGGCGGGCTGCCGCGAGACGGCCACCGGCTGGTGGACTTCGTCCCGGTGTGGAAGCCCGAGGCCGACCGGTTCCTCGAATCGCTGGGCTTCTGACGCGGGCCCTTCCGTTCCCTCTCCCCCGGAGGGGGAGAGGGCCAGGGTGAGGGGGCGTCGTGTCTAGCTGACGCTGGCGAAGACGCGCTCGATGTTGGTCAGGATCCCCGTGCGCCAGGGCCGGTAGGCGCCGTACTTGGAGAAGGCCTGCTCGTAGGCCGGCGCCAGCCGATCCGGCACCCGCTGCTTGACCTCGTCCAGCGAGGCACCGGTCAGGACCTCCTGGCGCACCGCGTCCACCAGGTCCTCGACGTAGCCGCGGAAGACGGCGAGCCACTCCCGGCCGGCCGGCTCGCCGTGGCCCAGGAGCAGGAGGTCGGCGTCGAGCCGCTCGAGCCGCCGGAGCGTCGGGCCCCAGTCCTCGGGGTAGCCGTCGCCCATGAACGGCGCCCACGCGATCACGGCGTCGCCGGTGACCACCAGCTTCTCCTTCGGCAGGTGGACGAAGACGTCGCCCTCGGTGTGGGCCCGCCCCAGGTAGAGCAGGTGGATCTCCCGGTCCCGCTTGAAGATCCGCATCGTGTTCTCGAAGGCCAGGGTCGGCAGGGTCGGCTCGAGCGCGCGGATCTCTTCCAGGTAGGCCTCGGCCTGCTGGAGGTTCCAGGCCAGCTCGGCCCGCTGCTCGGGCCCGGTGGCGGCGGCCAGGTCGGCCCGGAGCTTCACGATCTCAGCCGGCACCGAGCGGACGTGGTCCTGGATCCGCTTGAGGCTCTTCCGGATCATCGCCTCCCGGGTGATGGTGTTGGTGATGACTTCCACGTTGGGGTAGGTCGCCGGGTACACCTCGTTGCCCTGCCAGTGGTCCCAGTGGAAGTGGGTGTTGACCACGTAGCGCACCGGCTCCCGGGTGATGTCCCGGAGCTGCTGGACGACCGCCCGGGCCGCCGAGGGCTTCGAGTGCGAGTCCACGATCAGGACGCCGTCGCCGGTCTCGATGATGGCGGTGTTGGAGTTGACCTTGTAGGCCGGCGCCGCCACCGCCACGTGAACCCCGTCGGCCACCTTCCGGAACTCGAACAGCGGGGCTCGGGGAGCGTGCCGGGTCGACATTGGCGCCTCCTGGTCAGTTGCGGGGGATTCTCATCGCAGCCGAAGATAGTCCTCGACGGAAAAGCCTGCGTCCTCGAGGATGCGCGCGGCGAGACCTCGACCGATGTCGGCCCCGGTGTGGATCGGAACGGTGGCTGCTACCCGCCGCTCCTCGTGCCAGAACGTCAGGTGACTGCCAGTCTGTCGATCCTCGACGAAACCCTGTGACTTGAGGAATCGCACCAGCTCACGCGCAGTGAGCTGGGGCAGCCGCGGCATCAGGGAACCCCGACGGTCAACTCCTCGACGTGAACGAGCCGCTCGTTCTGCGGAACCGACTGGCCGTGGGCCAGCAGGGCCTCGATGTGCTGCTGAATCGCTTCGCGGATGTTCCGCTTGGCCTCCTCGATCGTCTTGCCGTTGCTGAAGCAGCCGGGAAGGGTAGGACTGTAGGCCGCGTAGCCGTCGTCCTCGGCTTCCTTCTCGATGACGATCTCGAAGGTGTAGAAACGCATGGCGCACGATCCTCCCGACCCCCATTCTATCCCAGGCTGCCGGCGCCCTCGATCTCGAACGAGGTGGTGAAGGCGATGTCTTCCCGGAGCGAGTGCCACACCGAGCAGTACTTCTCGCGGGAGAGCGCCAGGGCCCGCTCGACCTTCTCGGGCGGCACCTCGCCGGTCACGACGAAGTGGAGGTCGATCTTCACGAAGCGCCGGGGCTCCTCGCTCCGCCGCTCGCCGACGAGCCGGGCCCGGAGGCCGCGGAGCGGCGCCCGCCCCTTGACGAGGATCGCGACCACGTCGCTGGCCATGCAGCCGGCCAGCGCGAAGGCCAGCGCCTGGACCGGCGACGGCCCGGCCGCCCTGGCCGCATCGATCACCAGCGAGACCGTCTCGGCACGGCCCCTGAACCGGAGATCGCCCTCCCACTCGAGGTCGAGCGTGACAGGCGGTGGGGGCGGCGGCGTCGCCATGGCGGTCCGATTCTATCGCAACCGGGGATCGAGGGCTTCCCGGAGCCCCTCGCCGAGGAAGTTGACGCCGGCCACCGCGGCCACGATCGCCAGCCCCGGGAAGATGCCGAGCCACGGTGCCTCGACGAAGTGCACCTGGGCCGCGTGGAGCATGCCGCCCCAGGTGGCGGTCGGCGGCGGCACGCCGAAGCCGAGGAAGGACAGTGCCGACTCGATCAGGATCGCGTTGGCGACCAGGAGGGTGCCGGCGACCAGCACGGGGGCGATCACGTTCGGCATGACGTGGCGCGCCAGGATCCGGAGGCGCCCGGCGCCGAGGCCGCGGGCGGCCTCGACGAACGGCCAGCCGGCCAGGCCGAGGACCTGGCCGCGCACCAGGCGGGCGACGGTGGTCCACGACAGGAGCGACAGCACGAGGATCAGCCGGCCCGGCGTGAGCTGGACGAGCGCCGCCGCCACCATGGCCAGGGCGAGGGTCGGGATGGACAGGAGCGCGTCCACCAGCGCGGCCACGGTCGTGTCGACCCAGCCGCGGAGGTAGCCGGCGAGGCCGCCGAGGACGCTGCCGAGCCCGACCGCGGCGACGGCGACGCCCACGCCGAGGAGCAGGGAGGCGCGACCGGCGTGGAGCAGGCGGCTCAGCACGTCGCGCCCGATCTCGTCGGTGCCGAGCCAGCCCGCGGGGCCCGGCGCCCGCAGCATCGCGCGGAGGTCAACCGCGTCCGGCGGGCGGGGCGCCAGCCAGGGGGCGGCGAGGGCGGCCAGGGCCAGGACGGCGAGCGTCAGGGCGCCGGCCATGCCCAGCGGGGACGACCGGAACCGCCGCCAGGCGGTCACCGGGCTTCCTCGCTCACCCGGACCCGCGGGTCGATCCACCCGTAGGCGAGATCGGTCGCGAGGTTGGTGACCACGACCGCCACCGCCAGCAGCATCAGCACGCCAAGCGCGACGGGATAGTCGCGCGCGAGCAGGCTCGCCGTCAGGAGCCGGCCGAGCCCGGGCCAGGCGAAGACGACCTCGGTCACCATGGCCCCGGCCAGGATCCGGGGGGTCTCGAGCCCGATCACCGTCACCAGCGGGATGGCCGCGTTGGGCAGGGCGTGCCGGAGGAGCAGGCCACCCTCGCGGACGCCCTTGGCGCGGCCGGTCCGGACGTAGTCCTCGCGGAGCGTCTCATTGAGTCCCGCCTGGACGTAGCGGGTCCACTGGGCCACGTAGACGGAGCCGAGCACCATCACCGGCGCCGCCAGGTGGGCCAGCCGATCCGTCAGCGAGAACGCGCCGCCGATCGTCGCCATGCCGCCGGCCGGGATCCACCGGAGCCAGACGGCGAACACCAGGATGACGAGGGTCCCGCTCCAGAAGGTCGGCACGCTCATGCCCAGGACGGCGAGCGCCTGGACGCCCGCCTGCAGGCCGCGTCGGCGGGTCGCCGCGGCGGCGGCGCCGAAGGCGAGCCCGAGGATCAGCGAGAAGGCGAGCGCGCTCCCGCTCAGGGCCAGCGTCGCCGGTAACCGCTCGAGGACGACCGCGGCGACCGCCCGGTGCTCGCCGAAGGACTGGCCCCAGTCGCCGGTGACGGCCCGGCGGAGCCAGATGCCGTACTGGGCGAGCAGTGGGCGATCGAGGCCCCAGAGCGTCCGGAGGCGCGCGACGGCGTCCGGCGAGGCCGAGGGGTCAGCGGCGTAGATGTCGGCGGGGCCGCCGGGCGGCACCTGGAGCAGCAGGAAGAGGAGCAGCGAGATGAAGAGGAGGCGGGCGCCGGCGCCAAGCACCCGCCTCCCGAGGTAGGAGAGCATCCGGACGGAAGGCGGCGGGCTACTCCCTCGTCCAGTCGGCGGCGTTCCAGAGGCTGCCGACCGGGCTCGGCGCGTAGCCCCGGAGCCGTTTGCTCGCCGCGTTCAGGAGCACCCGCGGCGCCAGCGGCAGGGTCGGCACGTCCTCGGCCGCCTGGGCCTGGAACGCGCGGATCAGCTCGAGTCGCTTGGGCCGGCTCGGGGTCGTCAGCGCCTGCTTCAGGAGGTCGAGCGCCGCCTCGTTCCGGTAGCGCTGCCAGTTGGTCCCGAGCCACAAGTTGAAGACGGGCTCCGCCTGAGAACCGCTCGGTGGTCATGCGCTGTCCTCCCGAGAGAAGGGTGGGCGGTCCGGCGTCGATGGTAACACCAATGCTAGAATCGCGCGGTGCGGCTCACGGGCCAGGTGGTCGCCATCACGGGGGCGGGGGGCGGGATCGGCCGGGCGATCGCCCTCGCCTTCGCCGCCGAGGGGGCCGGCCTGGTCCTCGGCGATCTGATCGACGCCGTCGAGGGCGTGGCCGACGAGGCGGGACGGGCCGGCGCCCGCGCGCTCGCGGTTCGCTGCGACGTGAGCCGGAGCGAGGACATGCGCGCGCTCGCCGATCGCGCGGTGGCAGAGCTCGGCGGGCTCGACGTCCTGGTGACCTGCGCCGGCATCGACGGCCCCGGCCTTCTCGCCGAGCAGGACGAGGCGAGCTGGATCCGGGTGATCGACGTGAACCTCAACGGGACCTACCGGGCCATCCGGGCCGCGCTCCCCGAGATGATGCGGCGGGGCCGCGGGCGAATCGTGACGATCGCGTCGGTCTTCGGCAAGATGGGGGGCCACGGCTTCATCACCGCCTACGCCGCCTCCAAGCACGGGGTGGTCGGGCTCACCCGGGCGCTGGCCGCCGAGCTGGGCTCCCAGGGCTACGTGGGCATCACGGTGAACGCGATCTGCCCGGGCTACGTGCGGGCCGGCATGGGCATCAGGGCGCAATCGACGAAGGCGGGCCCGATGGCGGGGACCGAGATCTTCGAGCGCTACTACAAGCGGCAGGTGCCCCTCCGGCGGATGATCGAGGCGGAGGAGATCGCCCACGCGGCCGTCTTCCTGGCGCTGCCCGGATCGGGCGGGATCACTGGCCAGGCGCTGAACGTGGACGGCGGCTTCATGATGTCCTGAGGGCGTGAGAAACCGATCCTCCGACTCCCCCCTCCCCCCCGGTGGGTGGGGGAGGGGGGCTGGGGGGGTAGGCGGGAGGAGATAAATGGACTATCGCACGCTTGGGAAGACCGGGCTGCGCGTCTCGGCGCTCGGCTTCGGCTGCGGCAACGTCGGCGGGCTGATGATCCGCGGGGCGCCGGCCGAGCGCGAGCGGGCGGTGGCCCGGGCGCTCGAGCTGGGCATCAACTACTTCGACACGGCGCCGGCCTACGGCGACGGGGTGTCGGAGCGCCACCTGGGCCAGGCCCTCCGGGCGCTCAAGGCCTCGGTGTACGTCGGGACCAAGTTCCGCGTGGAGGCGACGGAGTGGGGCGACGCCGCGGGGGCCATCACGCGCTCGCTGGAGGCGAGCCTCCAGCGCCTCGGCATGGAGCGCGTGGACCTCTTCCAGCTCCACAACCTCGTCGGCGCCTCGCCGAGCGCCGACCAGGTTCTCGACGCCGTGGTCCCGGTGCTGGACCGGCTCCGCCAGCAGGGGAAGATCCGGTTCTACGGCATCACCGCGCTCGGCGAGACGGCCGCCCTCCACCGGGTCATCGACGCCGGCGTGCTCGACACGGCTCAGGTCTGCTACAACCTGCTCGAGCCGAGCGCCGGCGTGGCGGTCCCGGCCGGCTTCCCGGCCCAGGACTTCGGGCGGCTCCTCGACCACACCCGGCGCCAGGGCGTCGGCGTCATCGTCATCCGGGCCCTGGCCGCCGGGGCGCTCTCCGGGACCGAGACCCGCCACCCGGTCGCGGTGCCCTCGGTCGAGCCGATCGCCTCCGGGCCCGACTACGCGACGGACGTGCGGCGCGCCCGCCGGCTCGAGGCCCTGGTCCGCGACGGCCACGCCGGCAGCCTGGTGGAGGCCGCGCTCCGCTTCCCGCTCGGCTCGGAGGCCGTCTCCACCGTGCTCCTCGGCTACTCCAGCCAGGAGCACCTGGAGTACGCGGCGGCGGCGATGGCGAAGGGGCCGCTCCCGCCGGCGGCCCTCACGGAGCTGGCGAAGCTCTGGCGACAGCTCGCGTAACTTGAGCGGAGACTCGTTGACATACGCGACTTCGATCGATAGCATGTTCGACATACGATTAATCGATCGATGGAGGCGCCATGACGCTGACGATCTCCCCGAAGTTCCAGGTGGTCATCCCGAAGGCCATCCGCGAGAGGCTGGGTCTCGCGCCCGGGCAGAAGATCCAGGCGATCCTGTACGAGGACCGCATCGAGCTGATCCCGCTTCAGCCAGCGCGGCGCTTACGAGGCTTCCTCAAGGGGATCGACACCCGGGTTCCCCGTGAGCCCGATCGCGCATGAACGTCGTCGATTCGAGCGCGTGGCTCGAGTACTTTGCCGATGGCCCGAATGCTTCCTTCTTTGCCGGGGCCATCCAGGAGACCGGGTCACTGGTCGTCCCCTCGCTGACGATCTACGAGGTCTTTAAGCGTGTCCTTCAGCAGCGAAGCGAGGGTGAGGCGCTGCGTGCCGTCGCTGTCATGCAGCAGGGTTCCGTCGTCGATCTCGATGTTCGGGTCGCCTTGACCGCCGCCCGCGCGAGCCTGGACGCGCGGCTCCCGATGGCCGACAGCGTCGTCCTGGCGACCGCCCGACTCCACCACGCCACGCTCTGGACCCAGGATGCCGATTTCGACGGCATGCCCGGGGTTCGCTACCGCGCCCGGAAGACGTGACGAGACGCCGCGCCCGTGGCCCGGAGCGGTCGGTCAGTCGGCGGCCAGCCAGACCGTGTCGAGCTGGTTGTTCAGGAAGTGGCTCGGCGTGATCGTCCAGCCCCGGACCCGGGCGCTGTGGACGACGATGCGGTGCCACTGGAAGGTGTAGAGGTAGTGCGCCTCCTCGTCGAGGAGGCGCCGCTCGAAGTCGCGGATGTGGCGTCGCCGCTCGTCCCGGTCGGTGGCCCGGCTCTGCTTCTCGTACAGCGCGTCCAGGACCCGGTCCGTGTAGCGGCTGTAGTTCACCGGGCTGACGTTGACCGACTGGAACTTGAACAGGGCGAGGTCCGGCTCCACGATGTAGCTGCAGTGGAAGTCGGCGGCGACCTCGAAGCTGCCGGCGCGGATGTCCGCGTAGAGCGCGCCGAGCTCCAGCGTCTCCACCTTCACGTTGAGCCCGACCTGCCGCCACTGGTCGGCCAGCCAGACCCCCAGCGCCTCGTACGGGTTGGGGATCGCCCGGTTCTTGAAGGTGAACGCGAACCCGTCGGGCACGCCGGCCTCGCGGAGCAGCCGGCGGGCCTCCGTGCGCGACCGGCCGATGTCGCGGCCGTACCCGGCCAGCTGCTCCAGCTCGGCCGGTGAGGCCGCGAAGGGCGTGCCGACCCCCTGCACGCCCGCGACCTCCTTGAGGATCGTGAGGCGCGAGAGCGCCTGGGCCCCCTGGTGGCGGTCCAGCGCCAGGGAGAGCGCCCGGCGCACGCGGCGGTCGTCGAAGGGCTTCCGCTCGTGGTTGATCGCGATCGGGTTCCAGCACTCCCACGGGCTCTCCTGCACCGCGCTCGCGCTCCCCAGGGCGCGGACCAGGGTGTCGCGCTCCGGGGGCGAGAAGCCGCGGAACTGGATCATCGCCCGCTGGCCGCGGATGGCCGCCACCTGCGCCGCCGAATCCCGGATGAACAGGGCCCGGTAGCCGTCGAGATAGGGCTTCCCCTTGTCCCAGTAGCCCGGGTTCCGGCGGCCGACCCAGTGGCTGCCCTTCACGTACTCGACGAAGACGAAGGGGCCGGTGCCCATCACGTTCCGCTCGTACCAGTGGATGTCCCGGGCCAGGAGGTCGGCCTTGTAGATCCAGTTGAACGGCGAGGCCAGGGAGGCGAGGAACGAGGCCGAGGGCCATTTCAGCCGGAACACGACCGTGGACGGGTCGGAGGCCTCGACCGACTCCACGTTGACGTACTCACCCTTGCGGTTCGACGCCACCCCCGGCGGCGGGAAGATGATCTTGTCGTAGGTCGCCTTGACGTCGCGCGCGGTGCAGTCGCTGCCGTCGTGGAACTTCACCCCCGGTCGCAGCTTGAACGTGTAGGTCTGCCCGTCCCGGGAGACCGACCATGACTCCGCCAGGTCGCCGACGATCCGGGTCCCGCTCCGGTCGGCGGGATCGACCCGCAGCAGGGTGCTGTAGTGCGGCGCCGCCGGGTGCACGATCGCGAAGGTCTCCTCGCGATGGGCGTCGTAGGAGGGGGGCTCGGCCGGGACCACGAACACCAGCTCGCCCCCGGAGCGCGGGGTCTCCTGGGCGCGGGCCGGCAGTGCGGCGACCCCGAGCAGCAGCAGGGCGGAGAGCGCGACGCGGAGCCGATCAGACATGGAGCACCACCTTGAGCGCGTTGCCGGCGCGCTTGACGTAGGCGTCGAAGGCGTCGTGGATCCGGGCGAGCGGGAAGTGGTGGGTGATGATGGGATCAGCCACGATCTTCCCGGCGCCCATGAGGGCCAGCGACCGGCCGCAGTTCATCCCGCCCTCACCCCGGGCGGCGTAGATCCGCACGTTGCTCCGCACCGCCAGGTTCATGTCCACCTGGACCGGCCCGGCGTACCAGGCGACGACGCCGATCCGGCCGCCGCGCTTCACGCACTCGAGCGCCTCCTGCATCGAGGTCGGGCCGCCCGCGCACTCGAGGACCGAGTCGGCGCCCTTGCCCCCGGTGATCTCGTGGACCCGCGTCATCAGGCTCTCGTTCCGCACGTTGACGACGTGGTCGGCGCCGAGCCGGCGGCCGATCGCCAGACGCTCGTCCCGGGTGCCGCTCAGGATGACCCGCTCGGCTCCCAGCGCCTTGCAGAGCTGGACCGCGATGAGGCCGATGGGGCCCGGGCCCTGGACCAGCACGGTCTCGCCGGCGACGTAGCCGCCCATCAGGTCGATGGCCCAGAGCGGCGAGGCGGCGGTTGTCACCATGCACGCCTGCTCGAAGGTGAGGTTGTCCGGCAGGCGATAGAGCGTGTTGATGTGGTTGACCGCGTACTCGGCGAAGCCGCCGTCGCAGGTCAGCCCCTTGGCCCGGTGACCCTTGGCGACGTTGCCGTAGTTCAGAGCAGGACGTGTACCAGCCCTTGACGCAGTTCTCGCAGCGCTCGCAGCCCTTGTGCACTTCCACCGCGACGCGGTCGCCGACCGCGACCTCGTCCACGTCGGGACCGAGGGCGGCGACCGTCCCCGCGTACTCGTGGCCCATGACGAACTCGCCGTCGGGCTGGCCCATGAGCTTCCGGTGGAGCACCTTGACGTCGGTGCCGCAGATGGACGCCACGCTCACCCGGAGCAGGACCTCGCCGGGGCCGGGCTCGGGCACCGGCCGCGGCTCGACGTGCATGTCGTCGGCACCGTGCAGGACCACCGCCGTCATCGTGGAGGGTATGGTCATCGCGTCGCTCCTCGTTCGATGCCTCGCGCGTCAGCGGAGCAGCATCTGGGTGCAGCGGAAGAGCGCGAGCACCTTCCCGTCGCCTCGTCGGTCACCCGGGCGTCCCACACCTGGGTGGTGCGGCCGCCGTGGACCAGGGTCGCCTCGCAGGCGATGGCGCCCTCGCGCGCCGTCCCCAGGAAGTTCGTCTTCAGCTCGATCGTGGTGAAGCCCCGGGCGCCCTCGGGCAGGCTGGCCACCGTCCCGTAGCCGCAGGAGGTGTCGGCCAGGGCCACCACGCTGGCGGCGTGAAGGTAGTCGTTGGGCGCGAACAGCTCGCGGCGCACCGGGAGCCGGCTGGCGACGCGCCCCGGCTCGATCTCGCGGATCTCCAGACCCAGGAGACCGGGGAGATAGCCCTGGCCCAGGGCGTTCCACCTGGCGCGCTCCGACTCAGTCACGGCGGCCGTCCTTTTCCCCGTACGGCCGCCACCCTTGGATCGACGACCTCGATCCGAGACGGGTCGGGCGGCGGCCTCCTCACTGGATGACCTCGTCGGCGCGGAGGAGGATCGACTGCGGGATCGTCAGCCCGAGCGCGCTGGCGGTCCGCAGGCTCACGATGAGCTCGAACGTCGTCGGCTGCTCGACCGGGATCCGATCGGGCCGGGAGCCCTTGAGGATCTTGTCCACGAGCGTGGCCGCCCGGTGGAAGTTGTCGACGATCCGGGGACCGTACGCCATCAGGCCTCCCGCCTCGACGAACTCTCTCGCCTCGTAGACCCCCGGCAGCCGGGCCCGGGCGGCGAGCGCCACGATCCGGGCGCGCTGGCCGTAGAGGACCGAGTCCGGCAGGACCAGCAGCGCCCTCAGGCGCTCGCCGGCCACGCTCGCAAAGGCCTGGTCGACGCCCGCCGCGTCTCGCGCCTCGACGACCCGCAGCGCCACGCCGAGCGGCTTCGCCGCCTCTCCCAGCTCCCGGACCTGGATCGGCGTGATGGGGTTGTCCGGGTTCCCCAGGACGAGGACCCGAGGATTGCCGGGCGCCAGCTCGCGGATCAGCTCGAGCCGCTTGGCGTTGAGCTCGGTCGTCACCAGGGTGAGGCCGGTGACGTTCCCCCCCGGGCGGACCAGGCTGGCCACGAACCGGCTGCCCACCGGGTCGCCGACGGTTCCCATGACGATCGGGATCGTCTTCGTGGCCCGCATGGCGGCGCGCGTCGAGGCCGAGTTGTCGGTCACGAGGACGTCGGGCTTCAGGCGCAGCAGCTCGGCCGCGGCGCCGGGCAACCGGTCCGGCCGGCTCCCCGCGTCCCGGCAGTCGACGGCGATGTCGCGCCCCTCGAGGTAGCCGAGCTCGCGGAGGCCCCGCCGGAACGCGTCGTAGTTGCGATTCGCCTCGCAGCGACCGGTGGCCAGCAGGCCGACGCGGGGGAGGGGGGCCGCGTGCAGGTCGGCCGCGCCCGAAGCGGCGAGGATCGCCAGGGCCAGGGCGGCCGCCAGCCGAGTCACCGCCGCTCGCGTCCGACGACCGTGCGGATCGCCGGCTCGAAGTCGTCGTCGAAGGGGAAGAGCGGCCGGCTGACGTGGCGCCAGTCGAGCCGCTTCAGGTTGGCCGTGCTCGGCCCCGGGGTGTCGACCACCCACATGGCCTTCGCGAAGGGGCCGTAGCCGTCGCGGAACTGGAGGGCCGACTTCACCACGACGATCTTGGCGTCCTTCGGCTCGAGGCCGACCGCGCGGTAGAAGGCGGGATCGACGGTGAACGCCGGCCGCTCGGTGACCAGCACGGAGACCGTGCCGACCTCGATGACCGCGGCCCGCCCCATGTGGCCCTCGGTGCCCCGCGACTTCTGGTCGCTGAAGATGAACCGGCCGTCGGAGAGGAGGCGGACGCGACCGGTGATCGTGACCGGCCGGTTGTAGCGGGGGTCGAGCCGCCCGCCCACGGGGACGGTCAGGTCGTGGCCCACCCCGACCTCGATCGCCCGGGCGACGGCCGGCGCGTCCACCACCGTCACCAGGCAGCGCTCCCGCACGCCGAGGGCGAGGAGCCGCTCGAGGACGGCGGCGCTGTCGCCGGGCGAGCCGGCGCCGGTGCCGTCGGCGGAGTCGGAGAGGATGACCGGCCCACCCTCCAGCGCGAGGGCGCGCCGGATCGCGTCGTCCACCGCGAGCAGGTTCGCCTCGAACTTCCGCCGGGCCTCCCACGCCTTCCAGGCCAGCTCGCGGACCACGGGCTCGAGCTCGGCCGCGCGCCGGGCGCCGTCGGCGACCGCCACGACGCTGAAGCCGGTCTCGGGGATGTCGAGCCAGGGCTGGACCGGGAACAGCGAGACGGACAGGACGCCCGGTCGCTGCTCGAGCCGCTTGGCCTCGGCCAGGAGGCCGGCCATGGGCTGGTCGGCGGTCCCCATGCCCTCGGCAGGGACGATCATCGGCGAGCGGGCGAAGACGGTCACCGGCTGGACCTCGCCGCGGGCGGCGGCCACGACGAGGTTGGCGCCCTTGACGCCGGTCTCGTAGAGGTCGATGTGCGGGTAGGTGTCGTAGCCGACGAGGGCGTCGGCCGCCTCGACCATGCGGGGGGTGATGGTGGCGTGGAGGTCGAGCGTGGCCACGACCGGCATCCGCGGGCCGACCTGCTCCCGCACGGCGGCGAGCAGCTCGCCGTCGCCGTCGGGGGCGTCGTCGAGCACCATGGCGCCGTGGAGGGCGAGCAGCACGCCGTCCAGCGGGCCGGCAGCCGCCAGCCGCTCGAGGATCTCCGCCTTCAGGGTCTCGAAGGTCTCCCGGGGGACCGGCCCGCTCGACACGCAGTTGGCCGCCACCGTGGGCACGACCTCGACGCCCAGCCGGCCGAGGGCGTCCAGGAAGCCGCCGACCTCGGCCCGCGTCCCCCGGAGCTTCGCGACGTCATCGTCCAGGAGGAGCTGGTTGTTCCGGAAGTGCTCGAGGTCCGCCAGCTGGCGGACGAAGGTGTTCGACTCCTCCATGAACTGGCCGATGGCGATGCGCACGGGACCCCCTCACGCTGACCCTCTCCCCCGCCTCGGGGGAGAGGGAATCGAATCAGCCGCGGGCGGCGCGGCGGGCGGCGACGTCGACGGCTTCCAGCGCCCGCTCGACGTCGGCCATGGTGTGCGTCGCCGAGATGCCGTGGTGCCACTGGAAGTGGAAGTAGGCGCCTTCCTCGACGACGGCGGCGTAGAAGCGGCGTGCCATCTCCCGGTCGTGGCGGGCGGCCTGGCGGTACGTCGTCGGCTCCGCCTCGAGCCCGAAGAGCAGGCTGAAGCGGGCGCCGAGGGCCTGGACCCAGACCGGAAGGCCGGCGCGCTTGAAGGCGTCGCGGAGGCCGGCGTAGAGGGCGGTGTCGAGCTGCTCGAGGCTCGCCCAGAAGTCCGGCCGGGCGATCTCGTCGAGGAACGCGTTGGCGGCCATGATCGGGATCAGGTGGGCGTTGAAGGTCCCGCTGTGGACCGCCCGGCCGCGCGGGGCGACCGCGTCCATCACCTCCCGCCGGCCGGCGAAGGCGCTGAGCACCGTGCCGCCGCCGAGCGCCTTGCCCAGGGTGCACATGTCGGGCGTGACGCCCGAGTAGCCCTGGATGCAGCTCGGCCCGGTGCGGAAGCCGGAGAGGATCTCGTCGAAGATCAGGACGATCCCGGCGTCGCGCGTGAGCTGGCGGGCCGCCTGCAGGTAGCCGGGGGCGGGCAGGATCGTCCCCGAGTTGTAGTTGACCGGCTCCATGATGACGGCGGCGATCTCGCTGCCGTGGCGGGCGATGGCGCGCTCGAGCGCCCCGGCGTCGTTCCAGGGGAGCACGATGACGAACGCTGGCGCAGCTCGGGCGGGATGCCGCCGCTCTCGGGGACCGCCGCCGGCGCGTCCTCGGGGCCGGCCTGGTCGAGCGGCGGCCACGAGCTGTAGCCCAGGTAGTCGTGGTAGCCGTGGAAGTGCCCCTCGAACTTCACGACCTTCGACCGGCCGGTGTACGCGCGCGCCGTCCGGATCGCGTGCCACGTCGTCTCGGTGCCGGAGCTGGTGAAGCGGACCAGCTCGGCGCACGGGATGATCGCGCTCAGCTTGCGGGCGACCTCTCCCTGGTACGGCGTCTCGTGGGCGCAGACGATCCCCAGGTCGAGGGCCTGCTGGACGGCCCGGCGCACCGCCGGGTGGCCGTGGCCGAGGAGCGAGGCGCCGGACCCCGTGTGGAGGTCGACGTAGGCCTTGCCGTCCACGTCGTAGAGCCGCCCGCCTTCGCCCCGGGCGACCATGAGCGGCCGCCCCAGGGCCGCGTGCACGCGCGCCGCCGCCGACACGCCGCCGGCGAGGTGGCGCTGCGCTTCCTGGTAGAGCCGATCGGTCTCGCTCATGACCTGGGTCCCTTTCTGGACACCTGCCGGTATCGGAAGCAATCCACGGTGTGGTCGTTGACCATGCCGACCGCCTGCATGTGAGCGTAGCAGATCGTCGAGCCGACGAACGTGAAGCCCCGCTGCTTGAGCGCCTTGCTCAGCGCGTCGGACTCCGGCGACCGGGGCGGCACCTGCCCCATGCGCGTCCAGGCATTCCGCTTCGGGCGGCCGCCGACGAACTGCCAGACGAAGCGGTCGAAGCTGCCGAACTCCTGCTGGACCGCCAGGAACGCCTTGGCGTTCCGGATGGCCCCCTCGATCTTCAGCCGGTTGCGGACGATGCCGGCGTCGCCGAGGAGCCGCCGCACGTCGCGGGCGCCGAAGCGGGCGACCGCCGCCGGGTCGAAGCCGGCGAAGGCCTTCCGGTAGTTCTCGCGCTTGCGGAGGATGGTGATCCAGGAGAGCCCGGCCTGGGCGCCCTCCAGGATCAGGAACTCGAACTGCACCCGATCGTCGTGGACGGGGAGGCCCCACTCGCGGTCGTGATAGGCGACCGAGAGGGGATCCTCCCCGACCCACTGGCAGCGCGCCGTCACTTCTCCAGGCTCACCTGCTCCAGCACGGCCATGTCGTCCACCGTGAAGGCGAAGTCCTGGACGTGCTTGGCCAGGCCGAACACGCTCTGGCGGTAGGCGATGCTGATCACCCAGGCCTCGTCCAGGATCGCGGCGTTCAGCTTCGCGAACGCCGCCTTCTGCCTGGCGGGGTCGACCGTGCCGGCTCGCCTCGGCGACGGCGTCCGCATACGCCTTGGGGGTATTGTTGCCCCAGACCGGGTTGTTGGCGATGCGGTAGATGCTGTTGAGCGAGACGCGGGACGGGTACTTCTGGGTGTTGCCGGAGAACGACATGGCGAGCTGGAAGTCGCCGCCCAGCACGCGCTTGTAGTACTGGGTCGAGTCCAGGATCACCAGCTCCATCTCGAAGCCGATCTTGGCCAGGTCCGCCTTGATGATCTGGGCGATCGCCGGCAGCTCGGGGAACTGCGGGAGCGCGAGACACTCCGCCTTGCCGCCCTTGATCCCGGCCTTGTCGAAGAGCTCCTTGGCCTTCTTGAGGTCGAAGGCGTACTTGGTGAGGGCGGAGGCGGTCGTAGGCGGCCGACGCCCGGCTGAAGGGGAGCACCGCCGGCTGGCTCACGCCGAAGAGCACGTTCTCCACCACGCCGTTCCGGTCCATCGCGTAGAGGAGCGCCTGGCGGGCCTCCTTCTTGTCGAACGGCGGCTTGGCGCCGTTC
Source organism: uncultured Candidatus Rokubacteria bacterium (assembly GCA_963708025.1). Classification (GTDB taxonomy): domain Bacteria; phylum Methylomirabilota; class Methylomirabilia; order Rokubacteriales; family DASRDR01; genus CAVPSB01. The sequence continues at coordinate 128,888 of CAVPSB010000014.1, forward strand.
GACGCGCAGCTCGTAGGTCAGGGCACCGGGGTGGCCGCGGACCAGGTTGAACTCCTTGGCGAGCCGGGCGACGTCCTTGGGCGGCAGCGAGACGACCAGGTCGCAGATGCCCGACTGGAGGGCGGCGACCATGGCGTCGGAGTCGCCGAAGACCTTGAACACCACCCGGTCCACCCACGGGGCCGGCGCCCCCCAGTAGGTCGGGTTGCGCTCGAGCGTGGTGTGATCGCCCGGGACCCACTCGACGAACTTGAAGGGGCCGGTGCCCGACCCCCGGTTCTTCAGGGAGTCCATCGGCGGACGGCTCGATGATCGCCATCGCCTGGAGGAGGTCGGTGATCTCCGGCGACACCTTCTTGAACCTGATGACCACGGTGCCGGCGTCGGGCGCCGTCACGCCCTCGACGTTGGCCACCGCCGGCAGCATGTTCCAGCCCCGGTCCTTGTCGGCCGCCTTCTCGAAGTTCTTCACGACGTCGGCGCCGGTCAGATCCTTCCCGCTGTGGAACTTGACGCCCTTGCGGAGGGTCAGCGTCACCGACTGGCCGTCGGGGGCGATGACCCAGCGCTCGGCCAGTCCCGGCAGCGGCTTGAGGCTCTGGTCGTAGCGGATGAGCGTGTCGTAGAGGTTCTGCTGGAGCGTGAAGTTGGCGAAGGAGAGGTCGTGGGGATCGAAGGTGTTCCAGTCGTTCGGCATGCCGACGGTCAGGGTGCCGCCCTTCTTCTTGGCGGCCGCCCGGCGGGCGGTGAAGAGGCCGGGGCCGAGGACGGCGCCGGCGCCGAGGCCGGCGAGGACGGCGCGACGGGACAGGGGACGGGTCATGGCAGTCTCCTTTGCTCAGGAGTAGCGGATCCGCGGGTCGAGGAACGCGTAGGCGAGGTCGGTCAGCAGGTTGATGACGACGAAGGCGGAGACGACGAAGAGGATCGTCCCCTGGACCACGGTGTAGTCGCGGGTCAGGATCGCCTGGAGCAGCATCCGCCCCAGGCCGGGGTAGTCGAAGATCGCTTCGGTGATGACGGCGCCGCCCATGAAGGCGCCGAACTGGAGCCCGAGCACGGTCACCACCGGGATCAGGGCGTTCTTGAGCGCGTGGACGCCGACCACGCCGGGCTCGCCGACCCCCTTGGCCCGGGCGGTGCGGACGTAGTCCTGGCCGAGCGACTCCAGGAGCGCCGCCCGGGTGAAGCGGGCCAGGACCGCCGACACGTAGGCGCCGAGCGTCACGGCGGGAAGGACGAGGAAGCGGAGGGCCCGGAGGGGCTCCTGCCAGATCGGGACGAAGCCGGAGGTCGGCAGCCAGCGGAGGTAGAGGCCGAACAGCAGGACGAGCAGGATCCCCAGCCAGAAGGTCGGCACGGCCATGGCGAGAGCATTGTAGCCGGCCGCCACCCGTCCGATCCAGGAGCGGGGTCGGACCGCCGAGAGGATGCCGAGCGGGGCCGCGATGAGGAGCGCCACCACGAGCGAGGCGACGGTGAGCTGGAGGGTCACCGGGACCCGCTGGGCCAGCATGGTGCGGACGGGGAGGCCGTTCAGATACGAGACGCCGAGGTCGCCCTCCAGGACCCGGCCCAGCCAGAGCGCGTACTGGACCGGCCAGGGCCGGTCCAGGCCCATCTGCGCGCGGGCGCGCTGGAGCTGCTCCGGGGTCACATCCGGGCCGAGGAGCGCCACCGCGGGATCCCCGGGGATCAAGTAGATCAGCAGCCAGACCGCGATCGACGTGAGCAGGAGGACGGGGAGCAGGTGGACCAGCCGGACTAGGGCATAACGCAGCATCAGGCCGAGCCTCGCGCGCCGGCCGCTGGCCGGGCGCCGCCGAGCGCGCCGCCGGCGAAGGCCCGCTGGAGCCCGTCGGCCAGCCCGTTCAGCGAGAGCACGGCCAGCGTGATCATGACCCCGGGAAAGAGGCCGTACCACGGCGCCTGGTAGAGAAAGGAGCGCCCGGTGTTCAGCATCGAGCCCCAGCTCGGCTCCGGCGGCCGGGAGGAGAGGCCGAGGAAGGACAGCGCCGCTTCGAGCAGGATGGCGTAGGCGGCGGCGACGGTGGCCTGCACCAGGAGGGGCGAGGCGGCGTTGGGCAGGATCGTCCGGAACATGAGGTAGCCCGGTCCCCCGCCCATGGCGCGGGCGGCGACGACGAACTCCCGCTCCTTGAGCGCCAGCGTGCTCGCCCGCGCGATGCGGGCGAAGGCCGGGATGCTGACCACCGCCACCGCCAGCACGGCGTTGAGGACGCCCGGCCCCAGCACCGCGATGATGGCCATGGCCAGGAGGATCGCCGGCACCGCCAGCAGGAAGTCGAGGAACCGCATGATGACGGTGTCCGTCCAGCCGCCGGCGTAGCCGCCGAGGAGCCCGAGCGGGACGCCGACGAGGCCGGCGGCCAGGACCACCGCGGCCCCGGTCAGGAGTGAGACCCGGGCGCCGTGGACGGCGCGGCTCCAGATGTCCCGGCCGAACTCGTCGGTGCCGAAGAGGTGCCGGAGCGAGGGCGCCTCGAAGCGGCTCTGCCGGTCCTGGTCGAGGGGGTCGTAGCGGCCGACCACGGGCGCCGCCGCCGCCAGCACCGCCAGGACCCCGAGCACGATCAGCGCCGCCGCGGTGGCGGCCTCGCGCCGGAGCCAGCCGAGGAGGCGGCCCGACCCGGCCCGCCGCGCCGCGTCCGCGGACGGCGAGCGCTCCACCCGACCGGACGACCGCGAGAGCGCCACCGGCCCCGTCACCGTGCGGTCCTTATATCAACCGCCTCGGACTGCGTCAACGCGCCGTCCACGGTCACAGCCTGCGCAGGCGCGGGTCCAGCCGGTCGCGGATCCAGTCGCCCAGCAGGTTGATCGACAGCACGGTCAGCAGGATGGCGAGTCCGGGGAGCGTCGTGAGCCACCAGGCGCGGCCGATGTAGGCCCGCCCGTCAGCGAGCATCGAGCCCCAGGTCGGGATCGCGGGCTCCACCCCGAGACCCAGGAAGCTGAGGCTCGCCTCGGTGATGATGTTGGTGGCGATCGCGAAGGTGCCGACCACGATCACCGGGGTGAGGACGTTCGGCAGCAGGTGGCGCGGGATGATCACGTGGCTCGGCGCCCCCAGGGCGCGGGCCGCCACCACGAATTCCCGCTCCTTCAGGGCGAGCACCTCGCCGCGGACCAGGCGCGCGTAGTACATCCAGCCGGCGACTCCGAGGACGATGATCACGTTGCGGAGCCCGGCGCCGAGCACCGCCACCACCGTGATGGCGAGCAGGATGAACGGGAAGGCGAGCTGGATGTCCACCAGCCGCATGATCAGGGCGTCCAGCCGCCCGCCGTAGTAGCCGGCGAGGAGCCCGAGCGTGACGCCCAGCAGGCCGGAGATGACGACCGCGGTGATCCCGATCACCAGGGACACCCGGGAGCCGTAGATCAGCCGGCTCAGGATGTCGCGGCCGAGGTGGTCAGAGCCGAGCGGAAACGCCCACTGGCCCCCGGCGGTCCAGGCGGGTGGGAGCAGCCGCCGCTCGAGCACCTGCTCGCGCGGGTCGTGGGGGGCGATCCAGGGCGCCGTGAGCGCCGCCAGGCAGACGCTCGCCAGCACGAGCGCCGCGGCGATCGCGGCCGAGGGCCGACGGGCGATCCGTCGCTCCGCGGGCGGCGCGGCGACCCTCCCCGGGGCGCCCAGGGCCCGCGCCTCGGCGCTCATGCCAGCCGCACGCGGGGATCCAGCCACGTGTACAGGACGTCGACGGCGAAGTTGATCACCACGAAGGCGACCGCGATGACGAAGACATCGGCCTGGACCACCGGGAAGTCGCGGACGGCGATGGAGTCGATCGCCAGCCGGCCGACCCCCGGCCAGGCGAAGACGGTCTCGGTGATCACCGCGCCGCCGAGGACGGTGCCGATGTCGAGGCCGATGATCGTGACGATCGGGATGGCCGCGTTCTTGAGCGCGTGGCGGACGACGACGGCGCGCTCCCCGAGACCCTTGGCCCGCGCCGTCCGCACGTAATCCTGGTCGAGCACGTCGAGGAGCCCCGAGCGGACCAGGCGGGTCAGCCGGGCCATGAAGAAGCCGCCGAGTGTGATGGCCGGCAGGATGACGTGCCTGATGTCGCCCCGGCCCGACGAGGGCAGGAGCCCCAGGTTGACCGAGAAGACGAGGATCAGCATGAGGCCCAGCCAGAACGTCGGCATGGACTGGCCGAGCAGGGCGGTCAGCATCGCGGCGTTCTCCTGGAGCGAGGCGCGCCGCACCGCCGAGACGAGGCCGAGGATGAAGGCGAAGGGGATCGCCCAGGCCAGGGTCGCCGACGCCAGCTCGACGGTGGCCGGGAGGCGCTCGAGGACCACCGCCAGCGCCGGCTGGTCGCGGTAGCGCAGCGAGCTACCGAAGTCACCCCGGACCGCGCCGGCCAGGAAGCGCGCGAACTGGATCGGCAGGGGCCGGTCGAAGCCCATCTGCCGGCGGAGGCCATCGATGTCCTCGATCGTGGCCTCGGGCGGCAGCATGAGCCGGGCCGGGTCGCCGGTGAGCTGGAGGATCACGAAGACGAGGAGCAGCACCCCGAGGATGACGACGACCGACTCGACGAGGCGGGCAAGGATGTAGCGGGTCACGATGACGAGGAGACCCCCTCACCCCGACCCTCTCCCCCCACTGATGAAACAGTCGGGGGAGAGGGAGGATGGGGAAGGGCGAGCGGGGTCAGGCTTTGAGCGTCATCTCGTAGTGGCGGACCATCTCGTCGGAGCGGGGCTTCCACTCGACGCGGGTGCTCGCGCCGTAGATGTCCTCGAGGGCATGCATGAACAGGGCAGGGGCGTCATCGATCATCAGCCGCTGGACCTTGCCGTAGATCTCGCGGCGCTTTCCCTCGTCGAGCACCGTGCGGCCTTCCTCCAGCAGGGCGTCGAGCGCCTCGTTCCCGTAGCCGGTCCAGTTCTTGGTGTAGCGCCCGCCGCTTCGGAAGAGCGGGAAGTAGGTGCCGTCGGCGTCCATCCAGGGATTGCCCCAGCTCGCGAAGATCAGGTCGTCGAGCTTCCCGGCGTCCGCCGCGTCCTGCCAGGCCCCCCACTCCCAGAACTTGAGGGTCACCTTGATGCCGACCTTGCCCAGCTCCCCGGCCAGGGCCTCGGCGATCTCCTTGTCCTTCGGGTAGCGGCCCTGGATCGCGTGCATGTTGAGGCTGATGCCGCCGGCGTAGCCGGCCTGGGCCAGCAGAGCCTTGGCCTTGTTCGGGTCGTAGGGATAGGGCGGGACCGTCGGGTCGAAGCCGAAGTGCCAGGGGTTGGAGATGACGGCCCGGCGGAAGCCGTGGCCGCCGAGGATTGCCTTGATGATGCCGTCCATGTTGGAAGCGTAGTTGACGGCCTGGCGGACCAGCTTGTTGCTGAGCGGCTCCTTGCGGACGTTGATGAAGTAGAACGGGATCCGGTTCCCGGGCAGCGCGGTAGCCCGGGCCTTGCCGCTCTTGTTGACGCGGTCGATCTCGTCCGGGGGCACGGCCGTGATGATGTCCACGTCGCCGGCCAGGAGCGCGGCCAGCCGGGTGCCCGTCTCCGGGATGGTCCGCATGGTGACCCGCTGGATCGTGGCCTTCGAGCCCCAGTAGCCGGCGTTGACCTCCATGACGAAGTCGGCGTCCTTCTGCCAGCTCACGAACTTGTAAGGGCCGGTGCCCACCGGCTTCCGGGCCAGCTCATCGGCCGAGGCCGTCCCGAAGTATTTCGGCGGCAGCATGTTCATGTGGAAGCTGGACATGCGGCGGGCCAGCATCGGGTCAGGCTTCTTGGTCACGACGTTGACGGTGTAGCGGTCGAGAATGTCCACCCGCTCGATGGTCTGGTAGGTGGTGCGGAGCGGCGCCTTGGTGTCGGGATTCAGCGTCCGCTCGACGGTGAACTTGACCGACTGGGCGTCGAAGTCCTCCCCGTTGTGGAACTTCACCCCCTGGCGGAGCTTGAACTGCATCGTGAGGTCGTTGAGCCGGGAGAACGACGTCGCCAGGAGCGGGTCGACCTTGGTCAGGTCGGCGCTGAGCGTCACCAGCGGCTCGAACATGTTCCGGAGCACGCTCTCGTGGACGCTGTTGTCGTGCTTGTGGGGGTCGAGGGTCAGTAGCGGGATGCCGTATGCGATCACCAGCTTCGACTCGCCGGCGGCGTGGAGGTCCCCGAGCCGTCCGGCGGCGACGGCGCCGGCGACGAGGCCGGCGGAGGTCCTCAGGAAGTCGCGGCGCGTGTGACGGTGAGCCTGCGTGGCCATGGCGTGCCTCCTTTCGGAGTGGACGGACGGTCGACACTGCAGCGGAGCCCGGACGCGGCTGGTGGCATTCTACCCGAGCGCAGTCGGCCGTTGCAAAGGGCGGCCGGCGCGGGTAGTGTCCTTCGAGCAGGGACGAATCCACGAGAGGGAGGACTCATGGGGCACGAGACCTACGCGAACAAGTTCGGGCTGCGACCGGTGGCGCTGGGACGGCGCGGCATGGTGGCGACGGCGAATCCGCTGGCCACCCTGGCCGGCCTGCGGCTTTTGGCGCGCGGCGGCAACGCGGTGGACGCCATCGTGGCGGCGGCGGCGGCGATCGGCGTGGCCGAGCCCTACATGTCCGGCCTGGCCGGCTGCGGCGTCCTGCTGCTGAGCCGACCGGGCCGGACACCCCAGGCGCTGAACTTCCTGGGGCGCGCGCCGGAGGGCGGCACCCCCGAGAAGCTCTCGCAGGCCGCGCGGGACAGCGGGCCGCTGTCGGTCGCCGTGCCCGGCAACCTGGCCGGCTGGGCGCGCCTGCTCGCCGACCACGGGACGGTCTCGCTCGCCGACGCCCTGGAGCCGGCCATCGAGCTGGCCGAGACGGGCTGCCCCCTGACCGTGTTCGACCGCCAGATGTTCGACGAGCACTACGAGCGGCTGAACGCCGAGGGCGCCCGTGTCTACCTCCAGGGCGGCCGGCCGCCCGCCGTCGGCGCGCCCATCGTCCAGCGCGACCTGGCGCAGACCTTCCGCCGCATCGGGCGCGACGGGATCGGCGCTTTCTACGACGGCGAGCTGGGCGAGGCCCTGGTCCGGGACCTGGCCGAACAGGGCGGCCTGATCACGCGCCGCGACCTGGCGGGCTACCCGGCGACCCTCCAGTGGACCGAGGCGCTCAGCACGACCTACCGGGGCGTCCAGGTCTTCGCCCCCCCGCCGCCGGCGAGCGCCCTCCAGATTCTCCAGACGCTGAACGGCATGAGCGGCTGGGAGCTGGGCCGGATGGAGCACCTTGGGCCGGACCACCTGGCGGTCATCGCCGAGGCGTGCCGGGCGGCGCGGATGGACACCGAGCGGTTCGTCGGCGATCCGGACTTCGTCGAGGTCCCGGTGGCGCGGCTGCTCGGCGCCGAGCGGACCGAGACCCTGCGGGCCGAGATGCGGCAGCGGCTCGGGTCGCCGGCGGGGACGCCGCTGGCGGCCGGGGCCGGCATCCGCGGCGGCTCGGCCGGGACGGCGTCCACGACCCACCTGGCCGCGTGCGACGCCAGCGGCCTGGCGGTCAACATCACCCACAGCCTGGGCGGCGGCTTCGGCAGCGGCGTCGTCGTGCGCGGGACCGGCATCGCGCTCAACAACGCGCTCCACTGGACCAGCTCCGACCCCGCCCATCCCAACGTGGTCCGGCCGGGGAAGCGCCACGAGTGGCCGGTCGCGCCGCTCCACCTCTTCCGCGACGGCGCCTTCTGGGCGACGGTCGGGACCCCGGGCAGCTACGGGATCCTGGTCACCACCGTGCAGGTCGTGGCCAACATGCTCGACTTCGGCCTCAACGTCCAGGACGCCATCGGGGCGCCGCGGTTCCGCTGGGCCGACGAGGCGGTCGATGGGCTCCCGGCCCGGATGCTGCGCCTGGAGTCGCGGGTGCCGGAGGCGACGCGACGGGCCCTCGAGTCGCGGGGCTACGCGCTCGACCTGCTCGGCGCCTGGTCGATGCGGGTCGGCGGCGTCCAGGCGGTATTACAAGATAGGGCGAGCGGCTGGCTCATGGGCGGAGCCGACCCCCGGCGCAACGGCTACGCGATGGGGTGGTAGTCACCCCCTGACCGCGAAGGAGACGCCATCGTGCCAGCCAAGCGGACGGTCCTGCTCACCGGGGCCAGCGGCTACCTGGCCGCCCAGCTCCTGCCCGCCCTCCGGGACGCCTACGAGCTGCGGCTGGTGGACGTGCGGGAGGTCGATCGGGACGGGACGCCGGTGCCGGGCGTCACCGTGGCCGACCTGAGCGCCCTCGATCGGACCCGGTACCGGCAGCTCTTCGACGGCATCGACACGGTCGTCCACCTCGGCTACCGCCATCCCGGCCGTGAAGGGGCATGGGGCGCCGACGTGCCGGCGATCGACCGCTTCGACACCGAGCTCGGCAACGTCCAGATGGCCCAGAACGTCTACCGCTCCGCCTACGACGCCGGCGTGCGCCGGGTGGTGATGGCCAGCTCGAACCACGCCGCCGACTGGTACGAGCACGCGCTCGTCCACGTCAGGCTGCGCGAGGTGGTCTCGCCGGCCGACCTGCCGCTCTCCGACAACTTCTACGGGTGGGCCAAGGCCGGCTACGAGCTTCTCGGGTTCGTCTACGCCTGCGGGGGATTCGGGCGGAAGCTCGAGGTCGTCCTGCTCCGCATCGGGGCGCCCCGCGACGTGGCGGGGCGCCACTACGAGGGGGCGCTCCGCGAGCAGCACGCCGGGCCGGGCGGCTCCGGCCTGGCCAACTTCAAGCGCGACCTGGGCGCCTGGCTCAGTGAGCGCGACTGGCGCCAGCTCGTGCGCCGCGCCATCGACACCCCGCGGATCGAGAACGAGCACGGCGTGCCGTGGCTGGTCGTCTACGGGATCAGTGGCAACACCCGGGCTTTCTGGTCGCTGGAGAGCGCCCGGCGGGTCCTCGGCTACGCCCCCGAGGACGACAGCGAGGTGACCTACGCCGACGACATCCGCCGCCTCCTGACCGGCCCCGACCGCCAGGCCCCCGTCGGCCGCCTCGGCGCGTAGCCCATCAGGGCCAGCAGGAAGGGTAGGCCTTCGCTAGGCGGCTGAAGGTCTTCGGGTTTGGGAAGGCGGGGTCGCGGGCCTCCCGAAAGCGCAGGTCCCCTCGATTAGGCAAGCGGCCGAGGTCGAGCGACAGGGTTGCCAGCTTGTCGAGGAGCAGATCGTTCTCGTACGCCGGATTGAGCCGGTTAGGAGAGAAGCCGGCTTCGCGGACGGCATCGCTCCAGCGCGCCCAATGGACGCCAAGCCAGTCAGCCTCCCTGATGCCTGTCTCCGCGAGGAAGCGGCGCCAGCCGAACGGCTTGCCACCATTCGCCTCTGCCGTCCTCCGGATCTCACGGAGGGCGAGGTTCCTTTCCATGTCAGTCGTATCGCCGGTGCTGCCAACCTCCGCGGTTAGCGGCGGGCCGCCGGGCGGCTCGTCCGCTGAACCGAGTCAGACCTCCTCGTGCGGCCATTGCGCTGTCGCAATTCCTCCTCGATGCGCTCGGCCAGGAAGACCTTGAGTAGCGACTGGTAGGGAATGTCTCGCTTGTTCGCGAGGAGCTTCAACTCCTCGAGCATCAGTTCAGGAAGCCGAAGCGAGATCGTCTTGAGCGAAGGGCGCAGATCGGGGAGCACGGTTTTCTGCGCTCGGCTCCAATCGATGTACCTGGTCGAGTCAGCGGTTGCCCAGAACTTGCGCTCCTCCGACTCGGACTTGAAGTGCGGGACCTTCTTCCTCATTTCGCTTGGTACTCCAGCTTCTCGCGGCGGTTCATCTCCCTTGCCGAGATCACCCGAATGAGAGTGCCGCGCACGGTGAACACCACGAACAGTCGCCTGCCAGAGTCCGTCTGACCCAGGGCGTAGAAACGAAACTCTTGGCCGGAGTGCCTCTCGTCCTCGCCCGCGACCAGCGGTTGGTTGAAGAAGACCTGCTCACATTCGGATGCCGAGACCCGGTGCTTCTCCCAGTTCTTGAGGATGTTGCCTTCATCCCACTCGAACCCGGTGCACCCGGCCAGATCTGGTTCGCTCGCCACCACTCATGTATATGCCACAGATATACGTACCGGGTCAACGGGCTCGGCCATCCTTGTAGGTCAACGCTCGAGCCTCGACCTGGAGCCGGGTCCGGGGCGTCCCCGCGGCGACGACCTCATATGCCTGCACCGGCTCGGGCTTGCCCTTCCGGGTCAGTTGTAAGTCAGTGGGCCCGCCTTAGATGCAGCGGCCGCCGTCGACCTCGACGCAGGTGCCGGTCATCATGGCCGCGTCGTCGGAGGCCAGGAACAGCGCCGCCTTTGCCAGGTCCTCCGGCGTGTTGAGCCGGCCGAGGGGAATCGTCGCGATGTAGCGGGCGCGGCTCTCGTCGTCCACCGCCGGCTTGCCCATGAAGGTCGGGAGCATCGGCGTCTCGGTGGCGACGGGGGCGATCGCGACGACGCGGATGCCGAACGGCGCCAGCTCGAGGGCCAGGCTCTTCACCATCGAGACCACGGCGCCCTTGGACGCCGAGTAGCACTGGACGCCGGGCCGGGGGCGGATGGCCGAGGTGGACGCGGTGACCAGGATCACCCCGGCCTTCTGGCGCTTCAGCACCGGCGCGACGGCCTTCACGCCGAGGAACACGCCCTTGACGTTGACCGCCATGATGCGGTCGAAGGTCGCCTCGTCCACGTCCTCGACCTTCGTCGGGTCCCTGGGGAACCCCGGCGTTGGCGAAGAAGACGTCGAGCCGCCCCCAGCGGGCAAGCGTCTGGCTCACCGCCGCCTCGTTGTCGGACGCCCGGCTCACGTCGGCGCGGATGGCCAGGGCCTGGCCGCCGGCCTCCTCGATCGCCTGGGCGGTCGCCTTGGCCGCGTCCTCCCGCACGTCCACCACGGCCACCCGCGCGCCCTCCCGGGCGAAGAGGAGCGCCGAGGCCCGCCCGATCCCCGACCCGGCCCCCGTGATCAGCGCCACCCGGCTCTCGAGCCGCATCGCGTACCCCCTTTGACTTTCCGGAGTGAGTCCGTCACCCTTATGCGGTTGGCCAATACCAGGAGGATGCCATGAAAGGTGCCGCCGCGGTCGCCGAGATCCTCAAGCGCGAAGGGGTCGAGTTCCTCATCGGCTACCCCGTCAACCCGATCATCGAAGCCGCCGCCGAGGCCGACATCCGGACGATCATCGTCCGCCAGGAGCGGACCGGCCTCCACATGGCCGACGCGGTCAGCCGGCTGTCCTCGGGCCAGCGGATCGGTGTCTTCGCCATGCAGCACGGGCCCGGCGTCCGAGAACGCCTTCGGCGGCGTGGCCCAGGCCTACGGCGAGTCGGTGCCGATCGTCGTCCTGCCGGCCGGCTATCCCGCGCCGGCTCACCAACATCCCGCCGAACTTCAACTCGTTCCTCAACTACCGCCACATCACCAAGTGGTGCGAGCAGGTCACGCTGCGCCGACGCCATCCCGGACGCCATGCGGCGGGCCTTCACCCAGGTGCGAGAACGGCCGGCCCCGGCCCGGTGCTGGTCGAGATCCCGGCCGACGTCTTCGACCGAGGAGGTGCCGGAGCCGCTGACCTACCGGCCGACCTTTGCGGACCCGCTCGGGCCCGGACCCGCAGGCGGTCGCCGAGGTGGCGCCGGGTCCTGGTGGAGGCCAAGCGCCCGGTCATCTACGCCGGGCAGGGCGTCCACTACGCCCGGGCCTGGCAGCCCCTCCGCGAGCTGGCCGAACTGCTGGAGGCCCCGGTCACCACGAGCCTCCAGGGGAAGAGCGCCTTCCCCGAGGACCACCCGCTGTCGCTCGGGTCCGGCGGCCGCTCGATGCCCAAGGCCGGTCCACCACTTCCTGCAGAACGCGGACGTGATCTTCGGCATCGGCTGCAGCTTCGCCACCACCAACTTCGGCGTGCCCATGCCGAAGGGCAAGGTCATCGTCCACGCCACGCTGGATCCCGCCGACCTCAACAAGGACGTCCCCGCCGAGCACGCCCTGATCGGGGACGCCGGCGCTCACGCTGGAGGCGCTGATCGCCGAGGTCCGGGATCGGCTGCACGGGCGGCCCCGGGGCGGGCAGCCGGGGTGGCGCCAGGCAGATCAAGAGCCGTGAAGGCCGAGTGGCTGGCCGAGTGGATGCCGAAGCTCACCTCGGACGAGGTGCCCGCTCTCGCCCTACCGGGTGATCTGGGACCTGCTGCACACGGTGGACGTCGGCCGAACACGATCATCACCCACGACGCCGGCAGCCCCCGCGACCAGCTCTCGCCGTTCTGGGAGCGCGGTGGCCCCGCTCACCTACATCGGCTGGGGCAAGACCACGCAGCTCGGCTACGGGCTCGGCCTGGCGATGGGGGCCAAGCTGGCCGCAGCCGGAGAAGCTCTGCATCAACGTCTGGGGCGATGCGGCCATCGGCTTCACCGGCATGGACTTCGAGACCGCGGTGCGCGAGCGCATCCCCATCCTGTCGGTCCTGCTCAACAACTTCTCGATGGCCATCGAGCTGCCGATCATGAAGGTGGCGACCGCAGAAGTACCGCAGCACCGACATCTCCGGGAACTACGCCGACATGGCCCGGGCCTTCGGCGGCTACGGCGAGCGGGTGACCCAGCCGCGGCGAGATCATCCCGGCCATCCAGCGCGGCATCCGGAAGACGCAGGAGGGGACGCCGGCGCTGCTGGAGTTCATCACCGCCAAGGAGATCAGCTTCTCGATCTTCAAGTAGCCGGGCATGGCCCGGGGCTACGAGATCACGCCGCGCGACGGGCTGATCGAGATCCGGCTGGCCTGCGGCAAGGCCAACGCCCTGAACCCCCGGAGCCTCGACGCGCTGGCCGAGGCCTTCGGGGAGGCGGGGCGCGCGGACCCGGCCGGCGTCGTCCTCACCGGCTACGACGGGTTCTTCTCGGCCGGGCTGGACCTGGTCCTCCTGTACGGGCTGGACCCGGCTGCCATGGACGCCTTCATGCAGGCCTTCGATCGCGTCATGCTCGAGGTGTTCGCGTTCCCCCGGCCGGTGGTGGCGGCGGTGAACGGCCACGCCGTCGCCGGCGGCTGCATCCTGGCTCTCGCCTGCGACGCCCGGGTGGCGGTGGACGGGCCGATCAAGATCGGGCTCAACGAGATCCGGCTCGGCGTGCCGTTCCCGTCCTCGGCGCTCGAGATCGCGCGCCATGGCCTTGCGGCCCGATCACTCGAGGAGGTGCTCTACGGCGGCGAGCTGTACTCTCCGGCGGAGGCGCAGTCGCGGGGCCTGGTCGATCGCGTGACCGGCGACGCGCTGGCCGAGGCCCGCGCGCTCTGCGCCCGGCTCGCCGGTCAGCCCCGCGGCGCCTTCGCCGCGATCAAGGCCGCCCTGAAGGCGCCGGCTCTCGCCCGGGCCCGCGAGTCGCTCGACGACCTCCGCCGGGCGTTCGTCGAGGCCTGGTACGCGCCCGACGGCCGCGAGCGGATCGGCGCGGCGCGGGCGACCCTCCTCCGCTGACGGCCGGCATCGCTCACGGGGTCCGGGCCCGCAGGCGGTCGATGCCCTGCCGCGCCGTCTCGTCCTTCCGGTCGGAGGCCTCCCAGCCGCGCTCGTAGGCCTGAAGAGCCTTGTCGGGCTGCCGGTCGCTCTCGTACACGTAGCCCAGCTCCACCAGGCTCGCGACGTGCCCCGGCTTCAGCCGGACGGCCTCCTCGATGGCGGCCGCCGCCGGCGCCCATTCGCCGGAGCGTGAGCGGGCCAGCCCCAGGTTGAACCAGGCGGCGGCGGAGTCGGCGTGGGCGCGGGCGTATCGATCGAGCAGCGGGGCGGCCTTCGCGAACTGCTTGTCGGCGAGGTAAGCCTGCCCGAGGAGACCCCAGGTGGCCTCGTCGTCGCGGACGGGCGCGAGCCGCTCCCCGACCGCGATGGCCTCCTGGATCGTCGCGGGGTCCTCCCGCGCCTGCTGCAGGTACACGTCGCCCAGCAAGAGGAGCGAGTCGGCGTCCCGGGGCGCGATGGCCAGGGCCTGCTTCAGTGCCGCTATCGCCTCCGGGGCGCGGCCGAGCCTCCGGTAGGCGTAGCCCAGGTAGTAGTGGTTGTTGGCGTTGCTCGGCATGCCGGTCGTCGCCGCGGAGAGGACGGGGACGGCGTCGGCGAAGCGGTCCGTGAAGATGTAGGCGCGACCCAGCGCCGACTGGCTGGCCGGCTCCACCGGTCCGCCGCTCTTCTGGGTGAGCGCGATGTAGCGGCTGAGGGGCGGGATCGCGTCCGCGTATTGCTGGAGCTTGTAGTGGGCGAACCCGATGAAGTACTCGCCGGTGGCCTGGTCCCGCGCGTTGTCCCCGGCGCCGGCCAGGTAGCGCCGGAAGGCGTCGATCGTCTCGGGATAGCGGTCGAGCTGGAACTGGCTGGCCCCGACGTAGTACCAGGCCTGCCAGTACTCCGGCCGGGCCTTCGCGACGGCCTGGAAGGCGGCGATCGCCTCCGGGTACTGCTTCTGCTCGTAGAGGGCGCGGGCCCGGTCCCAGTCCTGGGCGGCCGCGGCCGAGGCCAGCCAGAGCAGCGCGAGCGCGACGGCGGCCGCCCGCAGCGCTCGCCGTCCTCGGCAGACCCGCGTCACGCCCGCGTCAGCTCGTCGCGCAGCCGTCGGGCCACGATCGAGGCCTCGTCGCCGCGCAGGCAATGGGGGTCCACGAGCAGGTCCCCCTGGAAGATGCGGACCATGATCGGGGGCTCGCCCGCCCGGAGCGCGTCCATCACCGCGGCCGGCGTCAGCCCGGTCGCGCCCGTGTCGAGGCTCACCAGCACGGTCGGCGCCGACCAGACCGTCCGGTCGTCCTCGATCCGCGCGGTGACGCCGGGCAGCCCGGCCACGGCGCCCGCGATCCGCCGCGCCTCGCCCAGGTGCCGGTCCCACTCGGCCCGGTGGTCGTCCAGGAGGAACAGCTCGAGCGCGGCCACCAGGCCGACGATGGCCTCCTTGCTGACCTTGCACGGCCGGCCGATCGCCGAGTTCGGCGCCGCGTTGGCCGCCGCCGCCCGGATCAGCTCGGCCCGCCCGAGGAGGAGCCCGGTGTTCTGCGGCCCGCGGATCCCCTTGCCCCCGCTCAGGATGACCAGGTCGGCGCCCTCCTGCGTCCACCGCGTGAGGTGGGCCGTCGGGGGCAGCGTCGAGGCCGCGTCGACCACCAGCGGCAGGCCGTGGGCGTGGGCGAGCGCGGCCATCCGGGCGGCGGGCACGCCCTGCTCGGCGAGGCGCGGCGAGACGATGAAGACCAGCGCGGCCGTCCGGTCGCCGATCGCCGCCTCGACCTCGCGCTCGGAGCACCGCTCGGCGTCGCCGACCTCGACCAGCCGGGCCCCCGCGGTCCGCAGCGCCTGGTCGTAGTGGATGCGCCCGCAGCGCTGGAGGACCAGCTCGTTCCGCATGCCGGCGGTGTCGGGCAGCCGGGCGATGCGCTCGGGGTCCGTCCCCGCGATGCAGGCGGCCGCCGCCAGCAACAGGCCGCCGGCCGAGCCCGAGGTGACGTGGGCGCCCTCGACGCCGACGAGCCGCGCGATGTGCTCGCCGGCCCGGGCGTTCAGCTCGGTCATGTCGACGAAGGCGGTCGCCGCCTCGGCCATCGCCTCCAGCACCGGCTTGGGCATCAGGGAGCCGCTGGCCATGGTGTTCATGCCCCGGGCGTTGACGATCGGCCGGACGCCCAGCCGGCGGTACACCTCGACGGGTTCGTGCATCGCGGGAGATTCCTCCTCGCGGTAGACTCTACCACGGGCTCGACACCACCAACCAGGCGAGGAGGGCATCCATGCGCGGCCAGCCGGATCAAGGAGAAGCTACGGGCCGGGCGCCCGGTCTTCACGACCGGGCTCCGGTTCCACTCGCCACGGCTGGTCGAGATGCTGGCCCGGAGCGGCGTCGATCAGATCTTCCTGGACGCCGAGCACGGGCCGCTGTCCGAGGGCGAGTGCGAGGAGATGGTCCGGGCGGCCGACCTCTGCGACGTGCCGGTGATGATCCGGGTGCCGGCCAACGCGCCCCACGTGATCCTGCGCTACCTCGACATCGGGACCTCGACGATCCTGGTGCCCCACGTGACGACACGGGCCGACGCCGAGCGGGCGGTGCGGGCGGTGAAGTATCCGCCGGAGGGGGCGCGGAGCTTCGCGCCCGGGCGGGGCGGGGAGCCGCTCGGGCTGGGGCCCGCCGAGTACGTCCGCCGGGCCAACGAGGAGACGGCGGTCATCGCCCTGTTCGAGGACGTCGCCGGCCTGGACGAGGTCGAGGCGATCTGCCGGGTCCCCGGGATCGACGGCCTGAGCGTCGGCGCCTACGACCTGGCCGCCTCGATGGGGTACCCGGGGCAGCCCTGGCGCGACGAGGTCCAGGCCGTCGTGGAGCGCGTGCTCCAGACCTGCCGTGCCAGCCGGATGCCGTTCGGCACGGTGCCGCGCGACCGCGCCGACCTCCGCCGCCAGCTCGAGCGGGGCTGCCAGCTCATCGGCGTCGCCCCGCTCGAGTGGGGGATCCAGCTCGCGCGTGAAACGGTGGAGGAGCTGAGGAAGCTCTCCTCCTGACCCGCCCTACTTCACCTCCACTGAGCCCTTCATGTTCGGGTGGAGGCCGCAGATGTACTCGTAGACGCCGGCCGACGCGAAGCTGCGCGTGTGCGTCTGCCCCTTCAGCAGCATGTCGGAGCGCGCCTGACCCGTGACCGCCACCTGGTGGGGCGAGTCGTCGGTGTTGAGCCACGTCACCGATTGGCCCGGCGCCACCGTCAGCTTGCCCGGCCCGAAGACGAAGCCCGCGATCTTGACGTCGGCGGCCGGCGCCGCCGCGGCGGCGGGGGCGGCCGCGACCATCTGGCCGGCGATGCTGGAGTAGGAGATCACGAAGTCCCGGCCCTCGTGCGGCTTGTGGCACTCGAAGCAACCCTTGTAGTTGGCCTGCGTGTTCAGCTTCCCGTCCATCGAGAAGGCCGCGTACTCCCACTCGCCGTTCCGCAGGTCGCTCGGATACTCGGTGCCCCAGCCCTTCCGCTTCTCCATCACCGTGATGGCGACCGGGTCACCCTTGAGGAAACGGCCCCTGGCGTCCTTCGTCGGATTGCCCTGGGCGTCCACCTGGGCCTTGTACTGGACGAGGACCAGCACGGTGCCGTCGGGCAGCGGCCGGCCGGCCTTGGCCTCCGCCACCGCCTCCGACGAGGAGGCGTACAGCTCGCGGTACTGCTTGTTGTCGTAGCGATCCACGGTGTTGTAGAGCACGAAGCCCTTCCAGTTGGCCGGGAAGCCGATCTTCTCCGGCCCGGCGCTGGACGTGGCGGCCAGGCCCAGCAGGACGACCAGCGCGGCGGCGGCTCGGGTGACGGCTCGGTTCATGCGTTCCTCCCTCCGGTGAGTGTTGTGAACAACCTGTGAAGCACTCGGGTCCTCCGACACCCCCTCCCCCCCAGCCAGAGGCCGAAGGCCGTCCATCGATGGGGAGGGGGGCTGGGGGGTGGGCGGGAGGTCCCGAAATAACAAACGCCGGTCAGGCCCGCAAGGTTTCCAGGAAGCCGCGGGCGGCCCGGGCGATCACGCTCCCGCTCGGCACCAGGAGGGCCTGGAAGCCGCGCTCGATGAGACGGCGGCCGTCCTCCGGATCGAGCGCCACGATCATCGCCGGGCGTCCGGCGTCACGGGCGGCCCGGGCGATGCGGTCCACCTCGGCCTGGACCCGGGGGTCGCTCCAGCCCCCGGGGATCCCCATGGAGAGCGCCAGGTCGGCGGGCCCGATCAGGACCACGTCCACCCCGTCCACCCCCACCACGTCGGGCAGCACGTCCAGCGCCTCGCGGTCCTCGACGATCGGCAGGAACAGGGTCTCCTCGTTGGCGCGCCGGAGATAGTCGGCCGGCGATTGCGTCACGCCGTAGAACGCGGCGCGCGACATGGTGCTGGCACCGCGCGTGCCCCGGGGCGGGTACTTGATCGCCTGGACCGCGGCCTCGGCGGCGGCCTTGCTCGCGACGTTGGGGACGATGATGCCGCCCGCCCCCACGTCGAGGTACTCGAGGATCACCGACGGGTCGTTCCGCGGCACGCGCACCAGCGGCGTCATGCCGGTCAGCTCGGCGGCGCGGATCAGCTCCCGCGCGCTCTCGACGGTGAGGCCGCCGTGCTGGCCGTCCAGGAACACGAAATCGTAGCCGAGGTGCCCGAACAGCTCGACCAGCTCGGCACTCTGGATCGTCAGCAGCACGCCGACCACCCGCCGGCCTTCACGGAGCTTCGCCTTCAGGCTGTTGGCTCGCATCACCGTCTCTCCGGGCCCCTAGTGTACCGCAGCGGTATAGTCGAGGAGGTTAGGCCAAGACGGCGGAGAGCGGGGTCGGCGCCTCGCCGAGCGCTTCCGCGACACGCGGGTGGACGATCTTCCCGGCCCAGACGTTGACGCCCTTGGCCAGGGCCGGGTTCTCGCGCACCGCCGCCGCCACCCCGCGGTTCGCCAGCAGGAGGACGTAGGGCAGGGTGGCGTTGGTGAGGGCGAAGGTCGAGGTGCGGGGCACCAGGGCCGGCATGTTCGCCACCCCGTAGTGGACGACGCCGCCCACCCGGTAGATCGGCTCCAGCAGCGTGGTCGGCCGGATGGTGGCGATGCAGCCGCCCTGATCGACGGCCACGTCGACGACCACGGCGCCCTCCTTCATCCGGCGCACCATCGCCTCCGTCACCAGCACCGGCGCCCGGGCGCCGGCGATGAGGACGGCGCCGATCAGGAGGTCGGCCCGCTGGACGACCTGGTCGACGTTGTAGCTGTTCGAGAAGATCGTGACGGCCTGACGGCCGAAGAGGTCGTCCACGTAGCGGAGCCGGTCGAGGTTGACGTCGAGGATCGAGACGTCGGCGCCGAGGCCGACGGCAGTCCGGCACGCGTTGAGACCCACCGTGCCGGCGCCGAGGATGACGACGTTGCCGGGCGGCACCCCGGGCACGCCCGATAGCAGGATACCGCGCCCACCGTGCGCCTTGCCGAGATAGAAGGCGCCCTCCTGGACGGCGAGTCGTCCCGCGACCTCGCTCATCGGGGTCAGGAGCGGGAGGCTCCCGTCCGGACGCTCGACCGTCTCGTAGGCGATCGCGATGACGTCGGTCCGGCGGAGCACGGCGGCCAGCTCCGGGGCCGGCGCCAGGTGGAGGTACGTGAAGAGGACCTGGCCGGGCCGGAGGCGCCCGTGCTCGGGCTCGATCGGCTCCTTCACCTTGAGCACCAGCTCGGCCTGTCGCCAGACCTCCTCGACCCCGACGAGGACCGCGCCGACGGCGGCGTACTCGTCGTCACGGAAGACGCTGCCGACCCCGGCCTCGCGCTCGACGAGCACCCGGTGCCCGGCCTCGGCCAGGGCGCCGGCGCCGGCCGGCGTGAGCGCGACGCGCTGCTCGCCGGGCTTGATCTCGCGCGGAACCCCCACGATCATGGCGGACCTCCCTGTCTCTTGTACCCCGAACGCCGGGAGAAATCCACGCGGGGGAGGGCCCGGTCGGCTTGACGGGCCCGGTGGCGCGGCGTAGCTTCTACCCACCGTTCGACTCGATGCAACTCGGGAGGGGACGATGCCCGATGCCCGCGGCGGTGACGTGCCGTTCCCGCGCTGGTTGATGATCGTGCGGCGCGACGAGAACACGCTCTACGAGAGCCTCGCGCTCAGCTTCCGGTTCAGCGACCGCGTGGACGTGCTGGTCGACCGTCGGGAGGACGACGTCCGGAGGTCGCCCAAGCCCATCAAGAGCGAGCGCCGGCGCCGGATCACGGCGAGGGAGCGTGCCCTCTGGAAGCACGTGGGGTTCCGCCTGATCTTCATCCCCGGCGAGCATGCCGAGACGGCGCCCGCCCCCCGGGCCGGGCGCTCCCGGCCCCGCCCGCGACGCCAGCCCCGGGCCGGCGACGCGTAGCGGGGGCGTTCTCATTTGGGAGCATACCGATGTTAGGCGCATTGCGCCGAGCGGCGTATGCTCATCTGCGTGGTGCGACGCCGCGATGAGCCGAAGGTGCTCGATACCGGCCGCGTCACACTCGCCATGCGGGCGCGCCAGACCGACGGCGGCCGCTTCCCCTTCCTGAGATCGGATCGCCGCCGCTACACTGTCGCCGCCCTCGCCGCTGCCCTCGCCATCGCCGCCCTCGCCGGCCTGCTGCTCGTCGCCGTCCGCTAGATCCTTCGAACTCCGCAGGAGTCGCTACGGCGCGGCGGCCGGCCTCACTCGTACCGGAGCGCCTCGATGGGGTCGAGCCGCGCGGCCTGCTGCGCGGGGTAGAACCCAAAGAACACGCCCACGACGACGGCGAACGCGAAGGCCATCGCCACGGCCTGGACGGACACCTCCGTGGACCACTCGGCCATGGCGCCGATCACGAGCGAGACCAGGACCCCGAGCCCGATGCCGATGAGCCCGCCCAACGCCGAGAGGGTCATCGCCTCGACGAGGAACTGCGCCAGGATGTCGCGTCCCCGGGCGCCGACTGCCATGCGGAGGCCGATCTCGCGCGTCCGTTCGGTGACGGAGACCAGCATGATGTTCATGATGCCGATCCCGCCGACGAGGAGCGACACGGAGGCGATGGCCGCCAGCAGCGTTGTCATGACCTGGGCGGACTCCTCCTGGGCGGCGAACAGCTCCGCCAGGATGCGGACCTGGAAGTCGTCGTCCTGGCCCGGCTGGAGGCGATGGCGCTGGCGGAGAAGCTCGCGGATCTGGTCGCTGGCCTCGTCCATGAGCGCCGCGTCCCGGACCCGCACGGTCACCGATACGATCGCACGGGGGTTCGACCGGTTGACGCCGAGGACCTTCCGCTTGGCCGTCGAAAGCGGGATGAGGACCGCGTCGTCCTGGTCCTGGCCCACGACGTTCTGGCCCTTCGGCTCGAGGACGCCGACCACGGTGAAGGGGACGTTCTTGATCCGGATCATCTGACCGACCGGTTCGGCGTCGGCGAACAAGCTGCGCCACACCGTGTCCCCCAGCACGGCGACCTTGGTGGCGGCGTCGACGTCCTCGGCGCTGAACATCTCGCCGCTGGCGACGCCCCACTCTCGGGCGTCGAGATACTCCGGCGTGACCCCGTGGAGCCACGTCGACCAGTTGAGGTTGCCGTAGACCGCCTGGACGGGTCCGCGGACCGAGGGTGCCGCCACCTCGACAGCCGGCGCCTCGATGGCGATGGCGCGGGCGTCGTCCTGAGTGAGCGTCTGCTGGCTGCCGAGGCCCCAGCGGATGCCGCCCGAGGTGCTCGAGCCGGGGGAGACGATGATGAGGTTCGACCCCACGGAGCGGATCTGCGCGGCGATGCGCTGCTGGGCACCGCTGCCCACCGACACCATGGCGATCACCGCCGCGACACCCATGATGATACCGAGCATGGTGAGCGTCGTCCGGAGCTTGTTCACCCGCAGCGCGCTGAGGGCCATGCCCACCGCCGCCCAGGCGGCCGTCACGCCACGGCCTCCTCGACCCGGGTGGCCAGCTCGGCCTCGGCGTCGGTCGGATTGGCCACCGGCGTATCCGCCCGCACGCGGCCGTCCCGGAACGTGATCACCTGGGAGGCGTGGCGGGCGATGTCATCCTCATGGGTGACCGGCACGACGGTGATACCGCCGCCGTTCAGCCGTTGCAGGATCGCCATGATCTCGACGCGAAATAGGAACGCGCCACCTCCGGCCACCTCCGGTGGGGCGGCGAGCGTCCGGCCAGGTCCGGCCTCCCTCAGCCTCCCCCACCCCGGCCCCCGGGACGGCCCACTTCGTCGGGCCGAAGCCGAGCGTCGGCCTCGCGATCGCCCGTGACCCCGAGCCATCCTGCCCCGGCGCGGACTCGCGGTCAAGGAGCGGGCGGAGGGGTGCGGTGGCGGGGCCCCGGTGGGGCCCCCGGCGAGAGAGACCCCTCGAGGGTCTGGCCGAGCGGCGGTCTACGCCCCTCTTGGGGTGCCGACCAGGTAGCGCCGGCCCGTCTGGCGCAGCCAGGCGAGATTCTTGGCACTCGTCATGCCGCGATCCATGACCCAGATCCGCTGGGCGGCCCCATAGCGGGTCTCCATGGTTTCGACAATCTCGCGGACCGTGGTCACGTCGGTGCGGTTGCCGGCGAACAGCTCGTAGCCCAGCGGCAGGCCCTCACGGGTGACGACCAGGGCGATGCACACCTGGGGGCAGTCCGGCCGATGATCCCGGCTGTGGCCGCGCTGCGCCAGGGGATTCCGCGTCGCCTGGCCCTCGAAGTAGGTGCTGGTCACGTCGTAGAGCAGCAGGTCATAGTCGAGGGCGAAGAGCTCCCCGAGCCGCGCGACCAAGTGCTGCTCGAGGGCCGTCTTGTGGGCAGCAGCCGATCCAGGGCGCGATAGCAGCGGTCGTCGTTGACCAGCGGCGCCGGCAGGGCGAGCAGATCTTCGAGGGCGGTCCGGCGATACCAGTCTTCGGCGATGTGCAGCTCGCTGGAGGGCTCGCACAGCCGGGCGAGCACCAGGACGGCGGCCATCGTCGCCCACGGCACCTCCGCCCGGCCGGCCGGCAGCAGCCGCTCGCACACCTCGTCCAGGCGGAGGGCGCGCCAGAGCGTCCAGCCGAGCCAGACGTCGCCGAAGGCCCGCCCGCGCTCGACCCGCACGCGATCGAGTCGGACACGCATCGGTGCGGTCGGGGGCTCGGCTGGCGTGAAGAGATCGCCCTGCTCCCGGTCCCCAGTGATCGCGCGCGCCAAGGCCTTGGCCCGGGCGCGGCCCTCAACGTCCAGTTCCCCGAGGTGCGCGACGGTCTGCTGGATCACCCTGCGTCCCACGCGCACCGAGCGGACCAGCCGCCAGTACGTGTGGGTCTTCCCATCCTTCACGCGCGTCGTGTGGCGCAGGTACATCTACCCCGCATATGCGCCTGCCGCTGGAAGGAAGTCAACGCACTTGGTCGGCACTACACGCGCCCTCAGCGATCGCGGGCACGACCATCCGCGCACTTACGTGCCGAGCGACCCCGGAATCACCCGGGGCCGCTCGCCTTACTGCGGAAGTTGGGCTAGCGCCGCTGTTGACCCCGCCCCACCTCCCGCCGTAGCATCCCGGCTACCGGGAGGTGGCTCGTGAAGCGGTCAGCCGTCACCCTGCTCGCCCTTGCCCTCCTCGCCGCGCCGCTCGCCGCTCAGGCACAACAGGCGGGGAAGGTGTACCGGATCGGGCTCCTACCCCCGGCGCGACCGCCTTCAGCCTAGCGCTCCATGCCCAGACGCCCGCCCGCCAGACCCAGGCCAGCACCACGCGAGTCGGCGGGTGCCGAGCTCTTCGGGGTGCCGCTCGGCGAGTTCACCCGTGCTCGCGACGCGCTGGCGGCGCGCCTGCGCCAGGCTGGCCAACCGGATGCCGCCGCGGCGATCAAGCGCCTCACGAAGCCGACCTCGCCGGTGTGGGCGATCAATCAGACCGCGCGGCAGGACGCCGGGGCCGTCCAGGCGTTCCTCGACGCGGTGGACCGACTCCGGGCGGTTCAGGACGGGCGGGGGTCGGGCGACGTGGGGGCCGCCACGGCGGCGGAGCGGGCAGCGTTCCGCCGAATCATGGATGGCGTGCGCGAGCGGCTCACGGCGGCGGGCTTTCGCGCGTCACCGGAGCTGCTGGCCCGGGTGACCGCCACGCTCCGGGGTGCGGCGGCGGACCCGGCGCGGCAGGAGGAGTTGACGCGCGGCACGCTGACGGTGGAGCTGCAGGCGCCGGGGTTCGAAGCGTTGGCCGGCGGGGCGCCGCCAGCCGAGATGGTTGGACGCGCCGAAAACCCCGTCGCGCAGCCCCCTCGGAACGAGACGGCCGCCGAGCGCCGAGACCGTGAGCGGCGGGAGCGGGCCCGCGAGGCCCTCCGGGTCGCGGAGTCGGACGTGGCGAGCTGGGAGTGCCGCGCGCAGGCGCTCGAGGCGGCGGTTGCCGAGCGGCGTCACGCCGTCGAGTTGGCCGGACACGCGGTTGAGGAGCTTCGAGCCCGGCTCACTGAAGCTCAGCGGCACCTCGACCAGGAGGAGCAGGCAGCGGAACAGGCTGAGCGCGAAGCCGAGCGAGCCCGGCGAGACGTCGAGCGGGCGACGGCACGACGCCGAGCGGCTGAACAGGCACTTCGGCGGGTACGGGAGTAATCGGAGACAGTCCGGGAGCAGGTTTGGCACCACTCGATCAAGTTGACCGTCGATACCTACGGGCACTTGGTGCCTGGCTTCTTCGGCAACATCGGCCCCGCCCTAGGCGGGGAGGTTGGGGCGGCGCCTGTGCCAGTCGGCTTACTTGCTGGTAGGCGTGGGCCACGCGGAGGAGCGTCGGCTCGGCCCAGGCGGGGCCCGCGAGCTGGAGCCCGATCGGCAGCCCCTGGCCATCGAAGCCACACGGCGCCGTGAGAGCCGGCACGCCGGCCAGGTTGAACGGCGCCATGAAGTTGCGCGGCGAGAGCGCGTCGAGGTGCTTGCCGGCGGCGTCCATGCGCGGAGCGGTCTGATCCCGCCCGGGTAGCGCGAGCAGGTCCACGCGCTGGAAGCTTCGGCGGAGCGCGAAGCGGAGCCGCCCGGCGGCTCGCTGGGCATCGACGTAGTCGGGGGCCGGCGTCGCGGCGCCGCTCTCGAGCCGCTCGCGGACCTGGGGGATCAGGTCGGCGGCGCGCTCCTTCAGCACCGTCCGGTACTCCGCCGCCGCCTCGCAGCGGATGAGCACGTGGCTCGCGTCCACGGCCGCCGGCCACTCGGGAATCTCCACGTCCTGGACCACCACGCCGAGGCGCTGCAGCTCGCCCATGGCCGCGGTGACGGCGGCGGCGATGGCGGGGGGAAGCGCGTCGCGGAAATAGCCGCCGAGCCACCCGACCCGCAGCCCCCGGACCGGGGCCGCCAGCCCCGCCAAGTAGTCGGGGACCGCCTGGTCGGCCGACGTGGGATCTTCGGGATCGTGGCCGGCGATGGCGCCCAGCAGCAGCGCGGCGTCCTCGGCCGAGCGGGTCATGGGGCCGACGTGGTCGAGCGAGGTCGCCAGCGCGATGACCCCGCGCAGCGGGACGCGGCCCCACGTGGGCTTGAGCCCGGTGATGCCGGACCAGTGCGCCGGCCCGCGGATCGAGCCGCCGGTGTCGCTCCCCAGCGCGCCGGGGACGAGGCCACCGGCCAGCGCGGCGGCGGCGCCCATGCTCGAGCCGCCGGTGAAGCGCTCGAGGTCCCAGGGGTTCCGCGAGGGGCCGTAGTGGTAGGCATCGAGCGGGCCGTAGGCGAACTCCGGCGTGTTGGTCTTGCCGAAGACGACCGCCCCCGCCGCCCGCAGCCGGGTCACGACGCTGGCGTCGGCATCGGGCACGAAGTCGGCGAGCACCTTCGAGCCCCCGGTGGTCCGCTGGCCCGCCGTCCAGCAGAGGTCCTTGACGGCGATCGGCACTCCGTGGAGACGGCCGCGCACGCGGCCGGCCGCCAGCTCGGCCTCGGCGACGCGGGCTTCGGCGAGGATGCGCTCGGGGTCCAGCGTGATGAAGGCGTTCAGGTGGGGCTCGAGCCGCTCGCAGCGCGCGAGCAGCGCCCGGCACAGCTCGACGGGCGACAGCTCGCGCCGGGCCAGGCGCGGCGCCAGCTCGGCGATTCCGAGGTAAGCCAGCTCGTCCACGGTCCCCTCTAGCGTAAGCCTTCCTGCTCGCGGAGTCGCTGGATGGCCTCGATCCCAAGCTGCCTGACCCGCAGGGCAGCCCGTCGCGCCCGCTCGGCACGGCGGGCGCGCTCGGCCGGCGGCACGCGCATGTTGGAGCGGATCAGCGAGAGATCGACCCCGTGCTCGTCGTACTGGCCCGGGGCACCGAACGGGCGCCCCGCCTCGCGATCGCGCTCATCCATGACGGCCCGCGTCCCCCACGGTCACTTGCCGGTCCAGCGGACGGCCTTGAGCGACTGGTAGATGCCGCCGTAGGTCGGGATCGGAACGAAGCCCTCGTAACCCTGGCGGGTGACGTAGACCTGCTGCTGGAAGTAGAGGAAGACGTAGGGCGCGTCCTCCATCAGGATCCGCGAGAAGTCCCCGTAGTGCTTCTTCCGCTCGGCCTGGTTCGCCGTCCGGCGGGCGGCCTCCAGCTCTTCATCGACCTTCGGGTTCTTGTAGTGGGCGAAGTTCCGGCCCTTCCACTGGCTCGAGTGCCAGATGGTGTAGGCGAACGGATCGGGATCGTGGTGGTTGGTCCAGCCGACGACGATGCCCTCGAACTCGGAGGCGAAGAGCTTCTTCACGAACGTCGGCCAGTCGAGCGGCTCGAGCCGCGCCTCGACGCCCACCTTCTTCAGGTACTCCTGGATGATGACCGCCGAGTCCTTCACCGACTGGTCGGCCTGGTCGTGACGGATCGAGAAGCTGAAGCGCTTGCCGTCCTTGACCAGGACGCCGTCGGGTCCGGGCTTCCAGCCCGCCTCGGCCAGGAGCGCCTTGGCGCGGTTCACGTCGTAGGCGTACGGCTTGACCGTCGGGTCGAACGCCCACGACGACGGCGGGAACTGCCCGGTGGCGACCACCGCATAGCCCTGGAGCACCTCGCGGACGATCGTCGGCACGTCGATCGCGTGATTCAGCGCCCGGCGGACCCGGAGGTCGTCGAAGGGGGCGAGGTCCTGGCGCCAGCCGAAGTAGGTGTAGGAGGTGTTGTCGGTGGTCAGCACCTGGAGGCCGGATGTCTGCTTGAGGCGGCCGACCTCCTGGAGCGGCGGCCGATCGACGAAGTCCACGCCGCCGGCGCGTAGCTCCTGGAGGAGGACGACGGCGTCGGGGATCACGCGGAAGATGATCCGGTTCAGGGCCGGGCGGCCGCCGTGGTACTGGTCGTTGGCTTCCAGGACCAGACGATCACCGCGCCGCCACTCGACGAACTTGAAGGGCCCGGTGCCCACCGGCTTCCGGTTGAACTCCGCGGTGTTCAGGTCCTGGCCCTTGAGCACGTGCTCGGGGACGATGCCGGCCCGCGGGTTGACCAGGACGGCGAGGAAGGCGCCCGACGGGTAACGCAGGCGGAACCGGACGGTGTGATCGTCGAGGATCTCGATGGGCTTGACCGCCAGCTCCTCGGGCTTCCTGGGGTTGTCCTTGTTGGTCAGCTCGGGAAAGCTCGCCAGCATGTCGAAGTAGGCGCGGTGAGGCGTGGTGACCTTGGGATCGAGCACGGAGTAGAAGGTGAAGGCCACGTCGCGGGCCGTGAAGGGCTTGCCGTCGTGCCACTTCACGCCCTTCTTGAGCTTGAACGTGTACGCGAGACCGTCCTTCGACACCTCCCACGACTCGGCGAGGAGGGGGCGGACGTTCAGCTTGTCGTCCAGCTCGACCAGGCTGTCGAAGATCGGCCACTCGGCGATGTACGACTGGCCGTCGGTCGCGATCACCGGGTTCAGCGAGGTGGCGTCCCCGGCGAAGCCGATCACCAGGTCCTTCCCGGCGGCACGGCTCTCGCTCGATCCGGCAACCACGAGGGCCAACACGACGGCAACTACCGCTCCGAGCCTTCTCATGCGCTGCCTCCCTTGTCCGTGCCTACTGGTCGGTAAAGTCCGGGTCGATTGTGTCGAGCCATCGCGTCCCAGTCAAGACCCGCGCCGGCGAGCCCGGATTAGCCCCGGGAGCGCGCTCGGCCCCGCCCGCTAGGCGTAGGGGGCGAGGGCGGTCTGCTGCATGCCGGTCGCCTCGACCCGCCCGGCGGCGACCTCCGTGGCCAGCCGCTTCAGGAGGGCCCGTCCATCCCGGCTCGACTCGCACACGACCACGAGCCGCTGGAAGGTGAAGTCGTCGTGCGCCACGTGCAGCAGGTGCTCCGGAGGCCAGCCGTGCCGGATGAAGCGCTCGATGAGCCCCCGCCGCAGCCGCTCGCGCGGGTCGCCGTCGCGCCAGCGGGCCACGGTGGGGAGGCGTGAGGACAGGAGCTTCCACGCCTCCGCCGGGAGCTCGTCGCCGGCCGCCGCCTTGTAGACGGGATCGAAGGCGCGGGCCACCAGCGCCTCGGCGCCGGGACCGGCGTTGTCGAACCCGAGGGCCAGCAGATACGCCATCAGCCCGAGACAGGCCGGCCGGTCCAGCGCCGTCTCGAGCCCCTCGGTCGCTCGCAGCCACACGTCGGCGCCGATCCGCCGCGCCTCGGACGAGTGGGGATCGAGGAGGCTCGCCACCAGGGCCACGGTCCAGGGGCGGGCCCCGGCGGCCCCGATGAGCCAGTCCGCCACCTCCGCCGGCCGATCCTCGAGCAGCCGCCGCCAGCCGGGGGGCCGCTCGGTGATGTCAGGGGGCCGCTCCGCGCCGTCCAGCCAGTCGAGGGTGCCGGCGACCGTGAGCGGCTCCGCGCCGCGGGCGGCGACCTCGTGCGTCGCCGCCGCTCCGGCGCGGGGCATCTCCCTTGACCCGGCCCGCGGCGGCTCGACCCGGACGAGCTTGGGGTCGGGGAAGGGGCCCGTGTCGCGACTGCCCACCAGGGTTCGGGGGGGCGGCGCGAGCGGGGGCGGGGGCGGGCGGCGGCGGGGGCGCGGCCAGCGAGGGATTGCGCAGCGTGAGCTCGGCGATCAAGCGCGGACTCCGCGCACGGATCACCGGCGCATCCGCCGGCCCGAGGGCCTCGGCGAGGCCGCTCAGGATCTCGGCGCCCAGCCGGGTCGGCGGCCCCGCTTCGGCCACGTCCTGCCCGAGCCGGAGCGCTTCGGGCGGCTGCGTCTTCCACAACACCATCGTCCGCTGCTTGACCCCGAGAGCCTCGGCGTCCAGCCCCGCGTGCTCGGCCGTCGCGGCCAGGGCTCGGAGCAGGTCGCCTTCCGGGAGCGAGGGGAGCAGGGGCGGCTCCCCGGTCAGCCGGTCGCCGAAGAGCGCTGCCTTCAGGCGGCGGGCCTCGTCCGGCGCGCGGAACCGCGAGCCGACCGAGTCGACGAGTGCCCCCAGCGGCAGCCGGCCCTGGCGGACCGGCTCGAT
This sequence comes from uncultured Candidatus Rokubacteria bacterium, assembly GCA_963708025.1. Classification (GTDB taxonomy): domain Bacteria; phylum Methylomirabilota; class Methylomirabilia; order Rokubacteriales; family DASRDR01; genus CAVPSB01. The sequence continues at coordinate 157,775 of CAVPSB010000014.1, forward strand.
CTGGGTCGCGATCTCGACGAGGGCCGGGAAGACCGCCCGCCCGGCGGCCACCTCCTTGCCGAACTCCCACAGGAACTGCCGCACCTGTCCGTCCGACTCGCCCACGAGGTCCCGGGCCGCCTCGTCGGCCCACGGCGGGATCGCGCCGGATCCCGGCTCCTCGCCCCGGCGGGCGGCGAGGATCACGACGGCCTCGGCGTCCCGATCGCGCTGGAGCTGGCGCCTCATGGCGGAAGGGACGACCTGGAGGTCGAAGGGGTCGCCTTCGAGCGCGCGAGGGGTGAGGGCCCACGTGCAGAAGTCGAGCGTCCGCCGGAGCCGCGGCCAGGCTTGACTCCAGACGGCCAGCACTAGATCTTCCACGCGCTCCGGGCCATCCGCGACGAGCCACGCCGGACCGTCGGCCCGGCCGTAGAGCGCCGCCAGCACCCGCGCGGCGTCCCGCTCGGAGTACGACCGGGCGGGCGGGCGGCTCGGGGCTGGACGGCGAGGGCGGGAGGATGACCGCCTGGCCGTACGCCTGCCAGGACTCGCCGCGCCGGGGCCGGCGGAAGAGGGTCCGGAGGCTCGCCAGGTCCGGGATGCGCGCGAGGTCCGTGACGTCGATGAGCAGCGTGTGGGTGAAGACGCATCCCGGCCGGTTCAGCTCGGTCGCGAGCCAGGTCCGGGCGAGCGCGTAGGCGCCGGCGCCCGGAACCGCCCAGCCGGTCAGGTAGCTGTCGAAGAGCCCGGCGGTGGGCGGCCCGGAGATGTCCGTCAGCATCAGGAGGGCTCGCTCGGCCTCGCGCGGGAAATTGCGGGAGGCCGCCAGCAGCCGGTGACCGTCCGAGTAGCCGTGCAGCGTCTGGTGCAGCTTGACCGCGCTCAGGTCGGGATCTCCCGCCCGGAGGCCTCGGGTGGGAGGCCGCCGAGCGAAGTCAATTGGCCCAGCCCTTGGTCCCGCCCATCAGCCAGGTCACCGGCGCCGTCAGGTCGTGGGCCCGGCTCTCGTCGCCGACCACGACGATCCGCTCCGCCGGCATCGGCTTGCTGAGGAGCCGGTCGCCGTCGCGCCCCAGGTCGCCGCCCTGGGCGCTGATCCCGTAGATCCGGGTGGTGTAGCACTCGGGGTTGCCGCGGAGGTGCTGGTCGAGCAGCGGCAGCCGAGCCGCCAGCCAGGCGGCCGGCGTGGCCGCGCGCGAGGCGACCAGGTCCCAGGCCGACACGACGACGGCGACCCGCACATGCGGCAGCCCGATCGGCTCCCGGACGAGGAACTGGAGCAGCTCCACGAGCTTCACCTGCGTCGGGGCCCGGTCGGCGTCCCAGGGCGACGGCGCATCATCCTCGTCGTCGCCGCGGAGCGGGCCGACCTCGGCGACGATCGGCGCCACCTCGTCGATCCCCACCGGCTCGAGGACCGTGCCGGGGTGCACGAACAGGAGAACCCCCGACGCCGCCCGCGCCAGCTCGTAGTGCGCGCGGGAGCACCGGCGCTCCTTCCACTGCAGGTTGAACAGCTCACCCGACATGTCGGGGAAGTAGACGTCGGTCCGCTCCGTCCCGTCCGTGGACACCAGCTTCATCGACACGATCGTGTCCGACCCGATGGGCGTGCGCTCGACCGGGCGGCACGAGAGCCAGTCGCTGGAGATCCGGTTGAGGTGTTCCTTGTTGCCGTGGAGTCGATCCAGGCGGAGCGAGGTGGGGACCTCGGCCCAGACGACGAGATACCACAGCGCGGACAGGAAGGTGGTCTTGCCGCTTCCCGGCAGTCCCAGCACGAGCTGCCTGCTCTCGGGCGGCATCGGTCAGTCGGGCCGGGGGGGAGCTACGCGCTCCATCCGGATCGCCGCGGCGCCTCGGGCCTGCGGCCCTCGGGACGCCGCGTCCCTCCGGTGGCCCGGACCCCCCCTCCGGCTGTCCCGTCGCTCGCGCATCCGTGGCGACCGCCGCATGGCCTCTCAGCCGACCGGTCGCAGGGCAGGGAGCCGCCGCCAGAGGTAACGGTCGAACTCGGAGGCGCTCTCCGGCAAAGGGACCGGGACCCGGTGCGCCGGCCCGAAGGCGGGACTGTCCTGGACCCAGGCCGCGAAGAGCTCGGCCAGCCCGTGCGCGAAGCCGAGCGGGCTCCCCGGCACCGGCCGCGCGGCCACCCGGATGAAGCGGAGCCGCCCGAGTCGCTCCGCGCAGTGCTGCCGCGTCCGCTCGGTGAAGGCCGTGACGAACTGCTCCATCTCGTCGAGCGGCGTGCTCGCGGTCGCGAGGTCCCACTTCGTGAAGACGACGTCGACGAAGGACGACCGGCCCAGCATCTCCGCGTCCAGGCAGCTCCGGACGAGCAGCGCCGCGTCGTTCGCCGTCGTGAACCGGTGCTGCCGTTGCCCCAGCCTCGCCCCGTCCACGAGGATGACGAAGTGGTCGGCCCGGCGACTCAGGGTCATCCGGCGGCACTCGTCGGTGGAGTCCTTGGCCAGCCGGACCAGGTCCCCCGGGATCTCCGTCAGCAACAGGTCCCGCCCCGGCCCGTCCAGGGCGGCGGGCCGGACCCGGAGGTGGAGCCACCGTGGCTCGGCGGTGGCCGCCGTCCGAGCGGTATCGGGAGTCACCCGCCCGGACTCGATGCGGGCCAGGTGACAGCGCCGCTCGAAGCCGAGCAGGCTCCGGGAGCCCGCGAAGAGGTAGCCGGCGAACGGCCCACGCTGGAAGGACTCGTAGAGGGTCGTGAGTAGCATCGTCTTGCCGCTGTCCGGCGGACCGGCCAGGACGACCACCCGGGTGACGGCGGCGCGCACCAAGCTCTCGGCGGCCGCCAGCCCGAGATCCCCCCCATCCGGCAGCTCCAGCCAGTTACCGAGCTGAACGGACTCGCTCCTCGTTACCCCATCACCCGATGACCGACCCTCACTCACGGGGCAACCTCGCTGGGGCAGGGCCGAGGAGCGAGCAGCGCCCACAGGCCGAAGGCCGTCCAATGGACGCAGGGAGTCGCCGACCGGAGGCGTACTCCTCGTACGCCGAGGATCGGCGACGACCCCAAAGGCCGAAGGCCGTCCGAACGACGACCGTAGGTCGGGACGGACGCGAGGCCGCAGGCCGAGCGCGTCCCGACCGAGATGAACGTTGCGAAGCTCATCGGCCCTGCCCCCTCAGGACTGGCGCGTCAGGGCCCCTATGAAGAGCGCCTCCTCGTACACCTGCGTGGCCAGGTCCAGCGGACCCACCTGGGCGTAGAGGTTGACGCCCGTGACCTTGCGCACCGACGGGACCCAGTCATCGGGGCCGTCGCTGTCGATCGAGCGCCGCACGGCGCAGATCACGGGGCAGAGGTCCTCCACTGGCTCCGCGTTCAGGCCTGCCAGCCAGCGGCTCCGCCACTCCCGCGGCGCCTCGTTCACCGCCTGGTGCACCGTGGTTCCCCCCCGCAGCTCGCGCTCGACGACCCGGAGCATCTTGTCGAGCACGCCCATCGCCGCCAGCGGGCCGGGCAACACGTCGGTGAGGTCGGCCAGCTCCTTGCCGGCCACCAGGCACGCGGCCGGCAGCGGCAAGGCGGCCATCGCGTGCCCCAGGTCACGGCTGTGCTCGGCGAACAGCCACCACAGGATGTTCGTCTCCTCGCGCTGGAGCCGGAGCCGCTCCGCGTGCTCCTGCGTCACCTCGGCCGCGGCGGCCGCGATCTCGAGCAGGGCCGAGGCGACGTTCTGGATCGCCTCCATGGCGTTCCCGGTGGCGAAGGCCTGCTTCGTCTGCCCGACCGACTGGAAGGGCTCCAGGACGCGGTCGAAGTCGGCGTCCCGCGCCGGCTTGCCCGACGCTCCCGACGACCGGGGCTCCAGGAGGCCCTCCAGGTCGACGCTGGGTCGGGTCAGGCTCTTGACGTGCTTCGGGGCGCGGAGGCCGCCCGAGCGCGCCGCCAGGTAGCTCCGCGACTCGCGCAGGATGTCGGCCACTCGCTCCCCGGGGCGGAGCCCGCGGCAGTCGGCGCACGCCATGGCCAGTGCAGCCATGTCCGCCACCGGCCCGCTCCGGACGTCGAGGAGCGAGACGATGGTGGCTCCGGCCAGCACCCGGAGCTCGGCGTCGTTGTCGCGCATCGGGAAGGTCAGGTCCCGCGTCTTGAAGCTGTCGCGGTACCGCTCGACGAAGCGGTGGTCGGTGCGTGGGGAGCCGTAGAAGAGGCGCACGACCTCCAGGGCCTCGGCGGCGTCGAGCGAGTAGACGAGGCTCGAGATCGCCTCCCACCGCTTGGCCAGGACGTCGGGCTGGGGCTCGATCGCGGCGGTGCGGTACCAATCCGCAAAGTATCGGTGCAAGATCGTGCCCTCCTACGCGGCTCCGAAAGGATTGGAGGTTGTGTCGCCGTCAGGATGCAGCGCCTCGACCTCGCGCCACACCCCGGCCAGCATGTTCCCCTCCCTGGCTCTCCGGAAGAACCGACGAAACCGCTCCATGTCGGAGACGCCGCCGTCGTCGGGCTCGGCCAGCCCCAGGGCTTCGATCACCACCATGCGCTGCTGGTGCGGAAGGGAGAAGAACCGGTAGACGAGCCGTCTACCCGGATCCACGGGGGCCCTCGCGGCTGTCGTCGCCGTCCCTCATTGCGTGACGATTATGCTCCCGAAGGGAGCCTGTCATAAACAAAAACCCTCCGCCTGTGGCCCGCGGCCGGCTCGCCGCCTGTGAAGCAAATGCCGACGGTTCCCGTGCCGTCGCCCGTCGGCTTCTCGCAACCCTCGGGCTCTGGCCACGCGGCCGTGGCGTTCCACTTCGAGCCGCGGCTTCTCCGCGGCCTCCGAGGGGGGAATCGGGGGGGTCTTCCGAGACCCCCCCCGGATCCTGTCATCGGGGCGAGCGCAGCGCCGGGTCGAGCGCGTCGCGGAGCCCGTCCCCGAAGAGGTTGAAGCCGAGCACGGTGAGGAAGATGGCCAGCCCCGGGAAGGTGGCGATCCACCAGGCGGAGGCCAGGAACTGGCGGCCCTCGACGACCATGTTGCCCCAGCTCGGGAGCGGCGGCTGGGCGCCCAGGCCCAGGTAGCTCAGGCCCGACTCGATGAGGATCGTCTGGCCGAGCAGGAGCGTGGCCTGGACGATGATGACGGGCAGGGCGTTGACCAGGAGGTGGCGGCCGAGGATCCGCCGGTGGCTGGCGCCGAGGGCGCGGGCGGCGTCCACGAACTCGCGGGCCCGGAGGCTCAGGCACTCGCCGCGGACGACGCGGGCGACGGGCGCCCAGGTGACGAGCCCGACGACGAGCGCGGTGTTGGCGACGCTGGCGCCGTAGAGGGCGACGACGACCAGGATGAGGAAGAGGGAGGGCACCGCCAGGAAGACGTCGGCGACGCGCATGAGGCCGGTGTCCACCGGGCCCGCGAAGTAGCCGGCGGCGCCGCCGAGCGCGGTCCCGACCAGGATCGACAGGCCGGTGGCGACGAAGCCGATCTCGAGCGACACGCGACTCCCCCAGATGACCCGCGTGAGCACGTCGCGCCCGTAGCCGTCGGTCCCGAGCCAGTGACTCCCGCTCGGCGCCTGGAGCCGCTGGAGCAGGGATTGGGTCGAGTAGCTGTAGGGCGCGATGGCCGAGGCCAGGACGCCGGTCACGACCATGAGCGCCACCACGATCCCCCCCAGGAGGCCCCGGCGGTGGTGGAGCAGGCGCGCCGCCGCCGCCCTCACCGGTAAGAGATCCGCGGATCGATCAGGCAGTACACGAGGTCGGTCAGCAGATTCGCCGTGATCACGATCGCCCCCACCAGCAGGTTGACGCCCATGATCACCGGATAGTCCCGCTCGAAGACCGCCCCGACCGCCAGCCGCCCGATCCCGGGCCAGGCGAAGACGGTCTCGGTGAGGACGGCGCCGCCGACCAGGGTCGGCAGCGACAGGCCGACCACGGTGACGACGGGAATGAGCGCGTTGCGGAGGGCGTGGCGCCAGACGACGCGCCCGCCGGACAGCCCCTTCGCCCGGGCGGTGCGCACGTAGTCCTGGCGGAGGGCCTCCAGCAGGCTCGACCGGGTGAAGCGCATGAACGCCGCCATCTGGATCAGGCCGAGGGTCAGGGTGGGGAGGATCGCGTGGCGGAGGCGCGCGGCCAGGTCGCCCTCCCGGCCGTACTCGCTGAGCCCCGACGGCGGGAGCCAGCGCAGCAATTCGGAGAAGAGGAGGATCAGCATGATCCCCAGCCAGAAGCTCGGGAACGAGATGCCGAAGAGCGAGACCGCCGAGCCGAGCGTGTCCCAGACCGTGTTCCGCCGGACCGCGGCCAGGACGCCCAGCGGGACGGCGACCACGAGGGCGAGGGCGAGGGCCCCGCCGGTGAGCTGGAGCGTGGAGGGCAAGCGGTCCCAGATCAGCGTGGCCACCGGGTCGCCGGTCTTGAAGGAGCGCCCGAGGTCGCCCTGGAGCGCGGCCAGGGCCCAGCTTCCGTACTGGACCAGGAGCGGCCGGTCGAGACCGAGCCGGTGGCGGATGCGGGCGGCCACCTCCTGGGAGAACTCGCCGCCGATGAGGACCGCCTCGGGGCCGCCGGGGGCCAGCCGCATCAGGGTGAAGAGGATGAGCGACACCCCGATCAGCATGAGGGCGGCGAATCCGAGCCGCTTGACGATGTAGCGCGTCAGGCTCCCTGCCCTCCGGGACCTTCGGGACCTCCCACCCACCCGATCTTTCGAAGGCCTTCGGCCCTTGGCCCCCTCCCCCACCCACCGGGGGGAGGGGGGCGTCGGGAGAGGGCGGCTTCCTCGCCTCCGCGTGCGGTGAGGGAGAGGAACTCTAGGCCGCTAGCGTGCCGATCAGGGTGGTCGCGGTGACCCGCTCGACGCGTACTGAGACCAGCTCGCCGATGCGCGAGTCGGGCCCGTCAGAGACGACGTTGACGTTGGTGCGGGTGTGGCCCGCGAGCTGGCCGCGCCGGTTCCGCTCCTCGACGAGCACCTCGACCTCCCGCTCCACCCAGCGCTCGAGCTTCCGCCGGGAGATCCCGGCCTGGAGCGCGAGGATGGCCTGGTTGCGCGCCTCCTTGACGGCCCGGGGCACGTCGTCCGCCCACGTCGCCGCCTCGGTGCCCGGGCGGGGCGAGTACTTGAAGACGAAGGCGCTGTCGTACTCGATGGCCGCCATCAGGGCGGTCGTCGCCTCGAAGTCGGACTCCGTCTCGCCGGGGAAGCCGACGATGATGTCGGTCGAGAGCGCGACGTCCGGGACCAGCGCCCGAAGCCGCGCGACCTTGGCCGTGTACGACTCGACCGTGTAGCCGCGGCGCATCGCGCGGAGGACCCGGTCGGAGCCCGACTGGATCGGTAGGTGGAGGAACTCGCAGACCGCCCGGCAGTCGGCCATCGCCCGGAAGAGCTCCTCGTGAGCGTCGAAGGGGTGGCTCGTCGTGAACTTGACCCGCTCGATCGACGTCTTCGCGTCGATCTGCCGGAGGAGCGTCGGGAAGTCGACCAGCCGCGGCGTGTCGTCCCCGCCGCCGTCGCCGGCCGCCTCGGCCAGGAGCTGCCGCCGGAGGGCCGGCCCCCGGTAGCCCGAGCCGTCGGGGAACCGCTTGCCGTACGAGTTCACGTTCTGGCCCAGGAGGGTGACTTGCCGGTAACCGGCGCGGGCGAGCTGCTGCACCTCCTCCAGGACCTCGCCGAGCGGCCGTGACACCTCCTGCCCCCGGGTCATCGGCACGATGCAGTAGGCACACCGCTTGTCGCAGCCTTCCATGATCGTGACGAACGCGGTGGCGCCCGGGCGCCGCCAGTCGCCGGCCGGCCGCCGGTCGAGTGGGCGCACCGCCCGGTCGACCGCCAGGATCTGCGCGCCCACCGGATCCACGGCACCCTGGCGCGACTCGGCCACCCGGGCCAGGAGATCGGGCAGGTCGTAGATCTCGGCCGGGCCGGCGACCAGGTCGACCTGGGGCAGCCGCCGGAAGACCTCCTCCCGCTGGGCCTTCGCCATGCAGCCGAGGATGCCGAGGACGAGGTCGGGGCGCTCGCGCTTCCGCTGCTGGAGGATGGCCATCTTCCCGAACGCCCGCTCCTCGGCGTGGGCCCGCACCGAGCAGGTATTGAGGAGGACGACGTCGGCCTCGTCCTCGCGCGCGACGGGCGTGTAGCCCTGGGCGGTCAGGATCCCGAGGATCTCCTCGGAGTCGCGCTCGTTCATCTGACAGCCGTAGGTCTGGAGATAGACGCGCCGGCTCATCGAGCTTCGATTGTAGCAGAGGGATCCCCGCGGCGCGGGAGCCGGCCGGCCGGGACCCGGCGGCTCCTCTAGAGCGCCACGCCGAGCGCGAACAGGAACGAGTAGGCGAGCAGGACCTGGCCGGCCTGCGGGCTCATCGGAATCAGCGCCTCGTGCGTCCGGGCCCGCCAAACCCGCCGCGCGACCAGCAGGCCGTACGGCAGCGACACCAGCGGCAAGAGCACCCACGGGCCGAACCCCGCCCTCAGCCAGAACCAGAAGGGTATCAGGTAGGCGAACGCCAGCAGCGCGGCGTACTCGATCCGCGTCCAGCTGGCGCCGATGATGACGGCCAGGGTCCGCTCGCCCTTCGAGCGGTCGTAGTCGAGGTCGCGGATGTTGTCCACGAGCAGGATGGTCGTCGTGAGCGCCCCGACGGCCAGACCGGCGGCCAGGGCCGTCCCCGTCACCGTGCCGGCGGGAAGGCCGAGCGTCCACGGCGGGGCGAGCTTCGCGGCCGCCTGCACGTAATAGGAGGCGACGACGGACACCGGACCGAAGAAGATGAGGAAGAGCGGGTCGCCCAGCCCATGGTCGCCCAGGGGAAAGGGGTTCGAGGAGTACGCGAGACTCGCGGCGGCGCTCGCCAGTCCAACGAGCGCGACCGGGAGACCGCCGACGTACAGGAGGTAGATCCCGACGAGTGCGGCGCCGACATAGCAGGCGTAGATCGCCCGGCGCAGCTCGGTCATGGTCACGACGCCACGGCGCAGCGCCTCGACGAAGAGCGCGTGCTCCACGTCATCCGGATGGCGGGTCAGGTTGTGGTAATTGTCCGTGATGACGCCGCCGAGCTGGATGAGCCAGCCCGACACGAGCGCCGCGAGCGCCGGCCAGGGCGCGAGGATGCCGTCGTGAGCGGCGAGGCCCACGGCCACCGCCACCGGAGCGAGGGCGGTCGGGAGCGTGTGCCGAGGGTACAGCAGCATCCCCACCCACACGGCGCGGCGGGTGACGACATCCGGACACATGACCGTGAGACCGAGCTACTCTACCATGCGGACATGAGCCGACCGCCGCCCCGGCATCTGCTGACATCCGTCCGGCTGGGCCCGTACGAGCTGCGGAACCGGATCGCCATGGCGCCGATGACGCGCCGCCGCGCCGGTCCGGACGGCGCGCCGACATCGGCCACGGCGACCTACTACGCCCAGCGCGCCTCCGCCGGGCTCATCGTCACCGAGGCCAGCCTCGTGTCGGCGATGGGTGCCAGCTACCCCGGCAGCCCCGCCATCTACTCGGACGCTCAGGCTGCCGCCTGGAGCCGCGTGGCGGGGAGCGTGCACGCCCGCGGCGGACGGATCTTCCTCCAGCTCTGGCACGCGGGGCGCGTGTCGCATCCGTCCATGCTCCCGGGCTCGGCGGCGCCAGTGGCGCCGTCAGCCATCGCGATCCGGGGGGAGATACGGACCGCCTCCGGGACGGAGTCCTTCCCGACGCCACGTGCGCTCGAGCCCTCGGAGATCCGACAGATCGTCGCTCAGTTCGCCATGGGCGCTCGACGGGCGCGCGAGGCGGGGCTGGACGGCGTGGAGGTTCACGCGGCGCAGGGATACCTGATCGACCAGTTCCTGCGCGACGGGTCCAACACCCGGGTCGACGCCTACGGCGGGTCTGTCGAGGGTCGCGCGCGGCTACTCCTGGAAGTCCTGGAGGCGGTGTGCGGCGCGTGGAGCCCCGGGTGCGTGGGCGTCCAGCTCTCCCCGACGAGCTCGCTCAACGACATGCGCGACAGCGATCCGGCCGGGACGTTCGGGCACATCGCCGCGCGGCTGAACGAGTTCGGCCTCGCGTACCTGCACGTCTTCGAGCCGCTCGGGCCGGAGCCCCCGGAAGCACGGATGACGCCGCGCTTGCGGGCCGCGTTCCGGGGAGCCCTGGTCGCCAACGGCGGCTACCGCGGGGAGACCGCGGAGGCCTCGATCGCCTCGGGGGCAGCTGACCTGATCTCGTTTGGCCGCCTGTTCATCGCCAATCCCGACCTGCCCGAGCGCTTCGCAGCCGGCGCTCCCCTCGACGAGCCCGATCCGACGACCTTCTATGGCGGAGGCGAGCGGGGGTACACGGACTACCCGCCATACCGGCCGCCGGGTGACGAGCCACCGCGCGCGGTTTCGGCCACGATCGGGCAGTCGACCGGCGGGGACGATCGGATCACGGCTCCTCGGAGTCTGCTCGTCCATCTGCAGCCGCGGGTCCGGAGATGCTCGCGCGCGGCGACGACTCTGGATCCCTCGACGTGGGCGCTTGGCGCAGACCTTGCTGTGGCACGTTCGCCCGGCGTCGGGCCTTTACGCGGCCTTGACGCGCCAGGGGATGGTCTTGACACCATCTTGATCCGGCGTGGGCGACACTTTCGTCGTGCAGCTCCCGTAGGGCTGGTGAGGCGACCTGGTTGGATGTCGGCGACCGAGGGGATTCCCCCGCGACGAGGTGCGTCATGAAGACGCTCGAAATCAGCGAAGAGGAGCGGGCCGAGCTGAGGTCCATCGTCACCACCTACCTCTCGGCACGTGCGGCTGGAGATGGTGGGCACCAACAGCGTCGACTTCCGCGAGGGGCTCGAGCAGCGCGAGACGCTCCTGAAAGGTCTTCTCCGCCAGTTGGGATGACTGCCGAAAGTGTCGAACCCACGCGATTGGGCATCTGACATGGAACAACACGATCTGACCTTCGTCATTCCCACCTACCGCCTGGATGTCCGGGAGACGCTGCCCCATCACGTCCGGTTGATGGAGCTCGTGTTCAAGGACGTCAGCCGCTTCGACGTGATCCACTTCCACACCGACTACCTGCATTTCCCGCTCGTGCGACGTCACCGATGCCCGAGCGTCACGACATTACACGGCATGGTCCACCCGCACGATCTGCAGGCACTGCTCGGGGAGTACCGAGACGTTGCGCTGGTGTCGATCTCGAACGATCAGCGCCGTCCGATTCCCGACGCAAACTGGCAGGCGACCGTCTACCATGGCCTGCCGCGCGAGTCCTTCACATTTCGCGCCGAACCAGGGACGTACCTCGCGTATCTCGGGCGGATGTCGCCCGAGAAGCGGGTGGATCGTGCAATTGAGATCGCCCGGCGAGCGGGTGTGCCGCTCAAGATCGCCGCGAAGATCTACCCGGAGGAGCGGCACTACTTCGACGAGACGCTGGCGCCGCTGATCCACGCGTCACAGTCGCTCGTCGAGTTCGTTGGCGAGATCGGCAACCGCGAAAGAGACGACCTCCTCGGCAAGGCCGCCGCCCTGCTGTTCCCCATCGAATGGCCTGAGCCATTCGGCCTGGTCATGATCGAGGCCCGGCCTGCGGAACGCCCGTCGTCGCGTGGCGTCGCGGATCCGTCCCGGAAGTGCTGGAGGAGGGCGTCACCGGACGCATCGTGGACAGCGTCGATGACGCCGTCCGGGCGGTCGGCAGCATCGAGCGCCTGAGCCGGGCTGCCTGCCGCCGCGCATTCGAACAGCGGTTCGATGCCAGACGCATGGCGATGGACTACCTCGAGGTGTATCGCCGCGTCGCTCCGGTCGGCTGAGCCGGGCATCCCACTTCGAAGGCATTCCTCGGTTCTGGTACGATAGCGGCACGTTGGCCCAGGTACTCGTCCGCGCGAACGACGCGGGCGCCGGAGAGTCGCGACGTGGATGTGCTGCTATCCGACCCCTCCTGCCCGGCGCCGGCGCTCCGCGTGTCCTCGACGGTCCGCATCGCTGACGCTCGGGAAAGGGTAGAAGCGATTCGATGGCCACCGTCGTGGTCGCCCTCATGTCGATCCTCGCCGTGGGATTCCTGGGGACCTGGGCCGCGTCCAGACTCAGGGTCCCTCACAGCGTGTTCCTCGTCGTGCTGGGCGTGGCGGCCGGCATGTCCGTCCGTGGCCACGCGGGCGCCACCTACATCGGCCACCTGACGGAACTCTTTCCGGATCTCGTTCTGCTCGTGCTCCTCCCTCCGTTGATCTTCGAAGCGGCCTACGGTCTCGACTTCGATCAGCTCCGCCAGGAACTCCTTCCCCTGGGTGCTCTCTCGATCGTGGCACTGGTGGTGTCAACGGCGCTGATCGGCTACGGTCTGCACTGGGTGTTTCGCTTCGAGCTGCTACCCGAGCCTCGTCTTCGGGGCGTTGATCTCCGCGACCGATCCCGTAGCGGTCCTGGCGCTGTTCAAGGAGGTCGGGGCGCCCCGCCGCCTCAACACCCTGGTCGAAGGCGAGAGCCTCCTCAATGACGGCACGGCCATCGTGCTGTTCAGAGTGCTCCTGGCGGCGACCGCGGCCTCTCAGCTCGGTACGGGCCTCATCGTCCGGGGCGTCCTGCAGTTCATCGAGGTCGCCCTGGGCGGCGCGCTCGTGGGCCTGGCCATGGCCGCGATGATGAGCCTGCTCCTGAAGCTCACCTCACGTTCCGGGGCTTCTCAGCTCGGCGTGACCGTGGTCGCGGCCTACCTGAGCTTCATCATCGCCGACCGCTACCTGGGGGTCAGCGGCGTCATCTCGACCTTGGTGGTCGGCTCTATCTGGGGCGTCGTGCGCGCCTGGAGCTGAACCGGGACGCCCTGGATGGGATGCGGCACGTGTGGCAGTTCCTGGCCCTCAGCGCGAATGTCGTCGTGTTCGTCGCGGTGGGGTTCGCCGCGGACCCCGCGCTCATCCGCGGCAATCTCGCCGTCATCTCGGCCACGGTGGGGATCGCCTACCTGGCGAGGGCCCTGTCCGTCTTCCTCACCATTCCCGCCGTCAACGCGCTTCGCCTCTCCCCGCCGATCAGCATCGCTTACCAGGTCGTGCTGTTCTGGGGTGGCCTCCGGGGTGGGCTCGCCCTGGGCTTGGTGCTTCTCCTGCCCGAGGGATTTCCCCACAAGCAACTCTTCGCCGTCCTGGCGATTGCCGTGGTGACGGCGACACTCCTGATCAATGCCCTGACCACGAAGGGGGTCCTGCGCGTCCTCAAGCTGGATCAGCTGGAGCCGGCCGATCGGCGATTCTACGTGGAAGCCCTCGCCCTCGCCCAAAGGCGCCGCCTTCGATCAGCTCTCGAGAGCCGCGGACACGGGAGGCCTGTCCCGGGCCCTCGTCGAGCAACAACGAACGAGCGCGCGCAAGGCTCTCGGGGCCGCGCAGGCCACCGGCGACGAGTATCGGCAGGATCCGGACGTCCGATTCAGCGTCAGCGCCCTGCTCCTCCGCGAACGCCGGGTCATATGATCTGCGGCTCGCGGATGGCGTCCTCTCGAAGGACGCCTACTGGGAATTGCAGCAGCTGGTGACGAAGCGACTCGATGCGTTCCATCGAGAGGGCCTGACGGGACTGACGGGATTTGCGTTCGGGCTCGGGGCCCCGGACCGGAATGGAGTGGCGGGCAAGTTCTTGACGAGATATCTCCTGAGCAAGATCGGGGGTCGGCTCCACCGCTTGACCATCCGTCTGGAGGTCTTGCTCCATCTCAAGCTCACCTTGGAGGAAGTCGCAGCCCTCGTCGCTCACGGTCCCCGTGAGCGGCTTGGTCAGGCAGTGGCTCGTGGAGGCCGACCGGGAATTGCAGACGTTCTTTCGCGCGTACCCGCACTACGGGGCCGCGGTTCAAACCTCGTTCATTGCCGATGCCGTCAAGGCCCGCAGCCGCACCGTCATCCAGCAGTTGTTCGAGGCCTCGATCATCAGCGGGTTCGTGCGCGCGAAGGCCGAGCAGCAGGTCGCGGCGATCCATGAGCAGGGCGTGGCCGGCGCGCGAAACCTGTTGACGCCGACCCGCGCGTACCTGATGGGCCGGGTCCCCTTGTTCCAGGCGCTCCCGCCGAGCCGCGCTCCAGAAGATCGCGGACTTCTCCAAGAGCGTCGTGGTGGAACCCGGACGTGTCGTGGTCCGCGAGGGGGAGGAAGGGCATTCGTTCTTCGTGGTGACGGCAGGCCTCCTGGAAGTACAGCGGTCCGGGGAGAGCGGGGAGGAGGGGCGTCCGCGCTTGTTCGCGGGCGACTTCTTCGGGGAGACGTCCCTGCTCTTCGACCAGCCCCGGAATGCCACGATCATCGCGGTCATGACGACGGAGTTGCTCGAGCTCGACCGGCCGACGTTCGAGTTCATCCTGAAGGAATATCCATTGGTGCGGACGCAGATCTACGAGACGGCGCAAGCTCGGAGAAGCGCCGGCGGCGACTGGACGCCGCCGAGCTAGGCGATGGTCGCGAAGGACCCGCGCGTCGGTGGCGCCGCGGGTCTCGGCCACCCCGGCCACCGTGGAACTTGATGACTTCTTGACGGGGCTACGCCCCGGTTTTACGCGTTCTTGATGGCGCGCACGGTATAACTCTGTCTGTACGTGACGCCCGCCTGTCCGGACGCCGAAGGGCGGCGTCACAGGGCATCGGACCAAGCGAGACCCGGAGGAGTGAGATGGGCAGGAAGCCGGCCGAGAGGGAAGTCAAAGTCGCAGCGAAGGCCGCCCTCGGATTCGAATCGACTGCGCCGTGCGGCTGCTGCGGCGCCCCGTCCAGGCGTGTTCGCCAGCAGTGGCGGGCTTGCGCCAACGGGCACAGGTTCGTCAAGAAGAGCGATCAGCGCTGATCGCCCGAGCGGCGTGGCGCTTGGCCTCCAGGCCAAGCGCCACGCTGGCGGGCCGATTCTGCGAGACAATTCCCGTAGTGTCCGAAAACCCATTCCACGCCTGGGCCGGCCCTGCAGTAGTCGCGCAGCCCCCCCAACTGCCCAGGGTGACGAACGTGGCTGGCCCGGAGAGCGCGGTTGTCGGGCGTGAGTAACTCGTCGCCGATCCCCTGATGGTTCCGCTCCTCGTGGTAATGCGCCACGAGCTTTCGCGCTATGATCGAGGCGCGCGGGCCTCGTCGCCGGGCGACCGCGTGCGCCTTTCCTTCTTCGCCATGGAGATTGCCGATGGCCACGCCCGCTGCCTTCAAGCGCATTCTCGCCGCCGTGGACGGGAGCGACCACGCACTCGGCGCCGCCCGGGCGGCCGCCCGGATGGCCCGGGCCCTGGGCGCCCGGCTGACCCTGTTGGCCGTCTACCACCAGCCGTCGGCCGCTCTCGGCGAGCCGAACTACTCGACGGCGCTCTCCGAGGCGCTCGCCCAGGCCCGCGCCATCATCGAGCGCGCCCGCGCGGCGGTCCACGAGGCCAGCGGGCTGGAGCCGGAGACCGAGTTGCTCGGGGGCGCTCCGGCCGAGACGATCATCGCGGCAGCCCGCGATGGCGGCTACGATCTCGTCGTCGTGGGCACCCGCGGGCGCGGAGCCGTGAAGGCGGCGCTGCTCGGCTCGGTCTCGACCACGGTCGCCGCGCACGCCGGGCGCCCGGTCCTGGTGGTCGGGGACTGAGCGATCGACCGCCACGCCCTGCCTCACGCGCACGGCGAATGAGCCACGTTCGAGACGATCTCCCGGTGTCGGCGGCCGCGTTGCGGGAATCCATCCAGCGGCACGCCAGGTACTCGCTGGCTCAGGCGTGGGGAACGCTTTCTCCGCACCAGCTCTTCGAGTGCGTCGGGCTCGCCGTGCGGGATCTCCTCGTCGACCGGCTGCTCGAGACCGGCGCACGCCATCGGCAGGCGGATGCCAAGCACGTCGCCTACCTCTCCATCGAGTATCTGCTCGGACGGTGCCTGACCAACAATCTGGTCAATCTGGGCATCTACGAGCTCTGTCGGGACACGCTCGGAAGCATCGGCGTGGACCTCGGGCTCGTGGAGGAGAGCGAGCGGGATGCCGCGCTTGGCAACGGCGGGCTCGGCCGGCTCGCCGCCTGCTTCCTGGACTCGCTGGCCACGCTCGGCATGCCGGGGGCCGGCTACGGCATCAACTACGACTACGGGGTGTTCCGCCAGGAGATCGACAACGGCGACCAGAGGGAAAGGCTGGACAACTGGCGCGCCCTCCCGACACCCTGGGAGATCGAGCGGCCCGAGGAGGCCTGTCTCGTTCCGGTCTATGGCCGAATCGAGCACGGCGTGGACCGCCGGGGACAGTACAACCCGATGTGGCTGGAGTGGCGGCTCCTGATCGGCGTGCCCCACGACTTCCCCGTCGTCGGCTACGGAGGCCGGACGGTGAACCTCCTCCGGCTGTTCTCCGCACGGGCGTCGCATGACTTCGACATGCAGATCTTCAACACCGGCGACTACGTGAAGGCCGTGGAACAGAAGATCGCCTCGGAGACCGTCTCCAAGATCCTCTATCCGTCCGACGCCGTGCCCCCCGGCCAGGAGCTCCGGCTGGTCCAGGAGTACTTCCTCGTCGCCTGCGCCCTGCGAGACATCGTCGCGCGATACGAGCGGGATCACCCCGGCGGCTTCGACGCGTTCCCGGACAAGGTCGCCATCCAGCTCAACGACACTCATCCCGCCCTCGCCGTGGCCGAGCTGATGCGCATCTTGGTCGATGAGCGAGATCTCCCGTGGGACACCGCCTGGGACATCACGCAAGCGACCATGGCGTACACGAACCACACGCTGCTGCCGGAGGCGCTCGAGAAGTGGCCCGTCTTCCTGCTGGAGCGGGTCGTGCCCCGGCACCTGCAGATCATCTACGAGATCAACCGGCGCTTCCTGCGACACGTCGCGGCCCTCTGGCCCGGTGACGACGCCCGCCTGCAGCGGATGTCGCTCGTCGAGGAATGGCCGTCGAAGCAGGTGCGAATGGCCCACCTGAGCATCGTCGGCAGCCACTCCATCAATGGCGTGTCCGCGCTTCACAGCCGGCTCGTCCAGACGACGCTGGCGCCCGACTTCTACCGGCTCTGGCCGGAGCGGTTCAACAACAAGACGAACGGCGTCACGCCCCGCCGGTGGCTGGTCCAGGCCAATCCCCTGCTGTCGGGTCTGATCAGCCGGACGATCGGCGATCGATGGATCACCGACCTCGACCGCCTGCGCGAGCTCACGCCATGGGCGAGCGACGCCGCCTTCCAGCGCGAGTTCCTGGCCATCAAGCGGTCCAACAAGGAGAGACTGGCCCGCGTGATCGAGGAGACGACCGGGATCACCGTCGATCCGGAGTCGCTCTTCGACGTGCAGATCAAGCGGATCCACGAGTACAAGCGGCAGTTGCTGCGGGTCATGCACATCGTTCACGAGTATCTCGGCCTCGTCGAGGACGGCACGGACCCGCCCGTGCCGAGGACGTGCATCTTCGCGGGAAAGGCGGCGCCAGGGTACCAGGTCGCCAAGCAGATCATCAAGGTGATCTGCAGCGTCGCCTCGGTGATCAACCACGATCCGCGGGTGAAGGGCCGGCTCCGGGTCGTCTTCGTACCCGACTACCGCGTGTCGCTGGCGGAGAAGATCATCCCCGGCGCCGATCTGAGCGAGCAGATCTCGACCGCCGGAACGGAGGCCTCCGGGACCGGCAACATGAAGCTCGCCATGAACGGCGCGCTGACGATCGGGACGCTCGACGGCGCGAACGTCGAGATCCGGGCCGAGGTGGGCGCCGAGAACATCTTCATCTTCGGCCTGACCGCGGACGAGATCCAGGCTTTGCGCGACGGCAGGCGTTACCGCCCACGCGACCTCTACGAGCAGAACGCCTCCGTGAGACGGATCGTCGACGCGTTCGACTCCGGCCTGTTCTGTCGGCAGGAGCCCGGGCTTTTTCGCTGGATCACCCGGTCCATCCTGGACGGCGGAGACGTCTACTTCCATCTCGCCGACCTGCCCGCGTACATCGAGACACAGGACCGAGTGGCCGGCGAGTTCAGGCACCCGGCGGCGTGGGCGTCCAAGGCGATCCTGAATGTCGCCCGGATCGGCCGATTCTCCAGCGATCGCACGGTCAGCGAGTACGCCCGGGACATCTGGAGGATCGGCCGGGTCGAGGGCTAGACGCTGGGCATCGCCACCCTGGAAGACGTCCTGGAATCCCTGGTGGGCGACGTGCGGGAAGCCCCCCGCGGAGGTGGCCCGTCATGCTAGTCGACATCTCGCACCGACGAGGCGCCGGATACTGGGCGGCGATCTTGGGCGTCGCTGTCGTGACGGCCATCTTCGCGCCGCTTCACGCCACGCTCAGCCCCACGACCGTGGCGCTGGCGTATCTGCTCGTCGTCCTCTTCGTGGCGACCGTCCGGGGCAGCAGGCCCGCGACGGTGGCGTCGGTGCTCGGCATGCTCTGCTTCAACTTCTTCTTCTTGCCGCCCATCTACAGCTTGACCATCGCCGATCCGCAGAACTGGGTTGCGCTCACCGCCTTTCTCGTCACGGCCGTCACCGCGGGGCAACTCTCGGACCGGGCAAAGCGGCGCGCCGCCGAGGCCGAGGCCGGGAGGTCGGCGAGCGCCTACAACCGAAGCCTGATCGAGGCGAGCCTCGACCCGCTCGTGACCATCGGGTTCGACGGCCGGATCATCGACGTGAATGCCGCCATCGAGTCGGTGACCGGCCGCCCGCGAGCCCAGCTCATCGGGACGGACTTCTCCGGCTATTTCACCGAGCCGGAGCGGGCCCGGGCCGGGTACCAGCAGGCGTGGCGCGCTGGCTTCGTGCGCGACCATGCCCTGGAGCTCCGACACCGCGACGGGCACAGCACGTCGGTCCTGTACAGCGCGTCGGTCTATCGGGACGACCGCGGACACGTCATCGGGGTGGTCGCGGCCGCCCGCCCCATCCGCACGTCCGCCGGACAGCCCGCGCGCGCGCTGGCGGATCCCGAAGTGGTCAGAGGCCTGCGTCGCTTCATCGCGTTCACGAGCGTGGCGTCCGCCGCCGTCGGAGTGCTGGGACTCGCCGGCTGGATGTTTCGCATTCCCGTCCTCAAGAGCGTCATCCCGGGCCAGGTGGTCATCAAGCCCAACACCGCCGTCTGTCTGGTGTCGATCGGCCTCTCGCTGTGGCTGATGCGGAAAGTGGACGATCGCCCCGTCCCCAGAGCCCGGAAGCTCGGCGGTCAGCTGCTGGCGGCCCTCACCGCGGCGGTGGGCCTGCTGAGCCTGACCGAGCACGTGATCGGCTGGGACCTGGGGATCGATCAGTGGCTGTTCCAGGAAACCGCCGCGGACGCGATTGGAAGCGTTCGTCCGGGCCTGATGGCGCCGATCACCGCCCTGGACTTCCTGCTCCTGGGGCTCGCGCTGCTGGGGCTGGACTGGACGATCTGGTGGCGATCGCGCCGGTATTCTCCCGCCCAGGTCTTGGCGGGTGTGGCGGGAGTCGCCTCGATCGTGGGTTTGCTCGACTTCGTGCTCAAGTCAGCGATCTCCTACACTCACGTCGCGCTGCAGACGGCGGTCACCCTGTGTCTCTTGTCTCTCGGCGTGGTCTGTGCGCGCACCGAACGGGGGGTCCCGGCCCTGTTCGTCAGCTCCAGTGTGGGCGGAACGCTCGTCCGGCGCCTGCTGCCCGCGGCCATCGTCATTCCGATCCTGATCGGCGCCCTGTGGTGGAAAGCCTTGTCCGCGGGTCTCGCCTCCGCGTGGAGCGGGGGCACCCTGATGATCGTGGCGATGATCGCCCTGCTGGGAAACCTCACGGTGCTGGTCGGATTCCTCATCGATCGCGCCGACGTGGAACGCCGGAAAGCGGAGGGAGGTCTGCACCGGCGGGAGGAGGAGCTCAGAGAGGCGCAGCGGCTCGCCCGAGTAGGCAGCTGGTCGTGGGAGCCAGCGACCGACAGGGTCACCTGGTCCGAGGGGCTGTACCGCATCGTCGGCCGCGATCCGAAGCTGCCTCCCCCCGTCTACCGCGAGCACTCCCGCTTCTATACGGCCGAGAGCTTCGCTCGGCTGGACGCGGCGGTGCAAGAGGCCCTGCGGACGGGAGCCCCGTACGAGCTGGACCTGGAGCTGGTGACGGCCGACAGGGCTCGGCGCTCGATCACGGGCCGCGGGGAAGTGGAGCGCGATGCCGATGGCCGCGTCGTGCTCGTGCGCGGCACCGTGCACGACATCACCGAGCGCAAGCAGGCGGAGGAGGCCCTGCAGAGATCGGCGGACGAGACCCGCGATCTCTACAACCACGCGCCCTGCGGGTATCACTCCGTCGACAAGGACGGCGTCTTCGTCCGGATCAACGATACCGAGCTGGAGTGGCTGGGATATGCGCGCGAGGACGTGATCGGAAAGGTGAAGTTCCCCGATCTCCTCGCGCCGAGGAGCCGGAGCACCTTCGAGGCCGCGTTCCCGCGACTGAAGACGGAAGGCACGGTGCGCGACATCGAGTTCGACCTGGTCCGCAAGGACGGCACGATCCTGCCCGTGCTCCTCAGCGCGACGGCGATCACCGATCCCGACGGGCAACTATCTGATGAGCCGCTCGATGGTCTACGACATGACCGAGCGCAGGCGGGCGGAGGAGGCCTTGCGGCAGGCGAGTGCCTACAACCGGAGCCTGATCGAGGCCGCGCTGGACCCGCTGGTGACCATCGGCCCGGACGGGCGGATCACCGACGTGAATGCGGCCACCGAGGCGGCGACCGGGCATCCTCGCGGGGTGCTGATCGGCACGGACTTCTCGGAGTACTTCACCGACCCGGAGAAGGCCCGGACGGGTTATCGGCAGGTGTTTCAGGAAGGCTTCGTGCGGGACTACGCCCTCGAGCTTCGCCACCGCGACGGGCGCCTCACGTCGGTCCTGTACAACGCCTCGGTCTACCGGGACAGCGGGGGACGGGTGATCGGCGTCTTCGCCGCGGCGCGTGACATCACCGCGCGCAAGCAAGCCGAGGAAGCGCTGCGCGCGAGCGAGGCCAACCTGAATCGAGCGCAAGAGATCGCGCACCTCGGGAGCTGGCATCTGGACGTCGCCCGCGATCGACTCACCTGGTCCGATGAAGTGTTTCGCATCTTCGGAGTCTCCAGGGGCACGGCCCTGACCTACGAGGCCTTCCTCGATTCGCTGCACCCCGAGGACCGGGAAGCCGTCGATCAGGCATGGGCCGCCGCCCTGCGCGGAGCCCCGTACGACATCGAGCACCGCATCGTCGTTGGCGGCGAGCTGAAATGGGTGCGGGAGCGGGCGCAGGTCGAGTTCGACGCGGATGGCCGCGCCGTGAGGCGGAATCGGCACGGTCCAGGACATCACCGAGCGGAAGCGGGCGGAGGACGAGATCCGCCGGCTGGCTCGCCTGCAGGCGGAAGCCGCCGAGCTGGGGCAAGACGCCCTGCGCGGCGCGCCCTTGCAGGAGGTGCTGGACGGCGCGGTCACGCGGGTGGCCCGGGCTCTCGGCGTCGATTACTGCAACGTCGCGGAGATGCTCCCGGGCGGCGACGAGTTCCTCCTGCGCGCGGGCGTCGGCTGGAAGGAAGGGGTCGTGGGGCGAGCGACGGTGAAGAGCCGTGGCTCCCAGCCCGGATACACCGTCCTCAGCGACCGCCCGGTGATCGTCGAGAACGCGGCGACGGAAACACGCTTCGCCCCGCTGCCGCGGCTGCTCGGTGAAGAGGTCGGGAGCGCGATGAGCGTGGTCATCTCCACCGCGGAAGGCCCCTACGGCGCCCTGGGCGCCCATAGCCGGCGTCGGCGGGTGTTCACGGGAGACGAGGTCAACTTCCTCCAGGCGGTCGCCAACGTGCTCGGCATGGCCATCGAGCGCCGGCGCGCGGAGGAACGGCTCCGTCGCGTCAATCGCGCGCATCGTGCCCTCAGCACGTCCAACGAGGCCCTGGTCCGCGCCACCGACGAGTCCGCGCTGCTGCGGCAGATCTGCCAGATCATCGTCGAGGAGGCGGGGTATCGACTCTGCTGGGTCGGCTATGCGGAAGGGGACGCCGCCCGGACCGTGCGGCCCATCGCGCAAGCGGGGTTCGACGAAGGGTACCTGAAGGCGGCGAACATCACCTGGGCGGACTCCGAGCGCGGCCGCGGGCCGACGGGGACCTGCATCCGCACGGGCCAGATCCAGATCGCGAAGAACATCGGCACGGACCCGAAGCTGGCGCCGTGGCGCGCGGATGCGCTCCGGCGCGGATACGCCTCGTGCATCGCCATCCCGCTCGTGGCCGAGGGCCAGCCGTTCGGCGCGCTGACGATCTACTCCCCGGAGATCGAGGCGTTCGGGGACGAGGAGGTGAGGCTCCTGAGCGAGCTGGCCGGCGATCTGGGCTATGGCATCGTGTCGCTGCGCACGCAGGCCGATCGAAAGAGGGCCGAGGTGGAAGAGGTGGCCCGTGAGCGCGAGGTCGCGATCGGCTTCAAGATCCAGCAGATGCTGCTCCTGGACGAGCCGCCCCGGGACATCCCCGGACTGCGCGTGGCCGCGCTCGACCGTCCCCTCGCAGCGGATCGCCGGCGATTTCTACGACTTCTTCACCCACCAGGACGAGAGCCTCGACCTCATCGTCGCGGACGTGATGGGCAAGGGAATCCCTGCCGCGCTCCTGGGCGCGGCGACCAAGAGCCATTTCACGGAGGCCCTGTGCCACCTGATTGCGCTGTCCCCGGTCGGGGCACTTCCGGAGCCCCGGGAGGTCGTGACCCTGGCCCATGCGGGCATGGCGCGGCATCTGATCGAGCTCGAGAGCTTCGTGACCCTGTGCTACGCCCGCGTGGACCTGACCCGCCGCCGCCTCGACCTCGTCGATTGCGGACATACGGGAGTCATCCACGTGCGGGGCGGGACCGATCGCTGCGAGATGGTCCACGGAGACAACCTGCCGCTCGGCATCCGCGAGGGCGAGATCTACGATCAGATCACCGTCCCGTTCGAGGCCGGAGACGCCTTCCTCTTCTACTCGGACGGGGTCACGGAGGCGTCCAATCCCGCCGGAGAGCGGTTCGGCGCGGACCGTCTGATGGCTTGTGTCCAGACGAACGCGAATCTCGCGCCCGACGCGCTGGTGGGCGCGATCCGCACGGCCGTCCTCGCATTTGCCGGCTCGGACCGGCTGACCGATGACCTCACGTGTGTGGCCGTCGAGGTCGGAGAGCGCCGGCGTCCGCTCGCGCGAGGGGAGACGGAGATTCGCAGCGACCTCAAAGATCTGAGCCGGGCCCGCGAATTCGTGCGCACCTTCTGCCGCGCACTTCCCGGGCCACCGCTCGACGAGGACCGCGTGGCCGAGCTTGAGCTGGCGGTGAACGAGGCAGCCAGCAACGTCATGAAGCACGCCTACCATGGGCGCGCCGATCAGCGGATTCATCTCGAGGCCGAAGCGTTTCCGGACCATGTCGCGGTCCGGCTGCACCATCTCGGAGATCCCTTCGATCCGTCGGCGGTGCCCCCGCCCGCTTTCGATGGCTCCCGCGAGTCCGGATTCGGCGTCTATCTGATCACGAGGAGCGTCGACGACGTCCGCTACTATCGCGACGAGCGCGGGGGCAACTGTATCGCCCTGGTCAAGATGCGCTGAACCCGAGGTGAGGGACGAACACGATGGCAATCGCATTCGACCGGATGGGCGACGTGACCGTGGCCCTGGTGCCCATGGAGGAGCTCGACGCGGGCAACGCGGCGGAGTTCAAGAGTGACGTCGCCCCGTTGCTCGAGACCACGACGAGGCTCGTGTTCGACCTGAGCCGGCTGCGCTTCGTGGACAGCTCCGGACTGGGCGCCTTCATCTCGTGCCTGCGGAAGCTGAACGCCAAGGGCGGCGACGTGAAGCTCTGCGGAGTGTCCAAGCCGGTCCGGGCGGTGTTCGAGCTCGTGCGCATGCACCGGATCTTCGATATCTGCGGAACGCGAGAGGAGGCCGTGCGGATGTTTCAGTCGTAGCGAGGCCGCGTCACGCAGGACGGCACTGGAACGGGCCGCCAGCTCGTGGCTGGTCCCGTCCGGGAGACGACTCTCTTCACCCACGGCGCAGGCATCCCATGGTGAGGGGCGCGCGGTGTCGGCTGCGAGGCGCCATTCCCGCGACGGAGATCGGGGCGGCAGGAGGAAGGGACTCGGCTCCGTATCGGCGTTGAACATGAGGTACAGGTCGGCGCCGTCGTCGGCGCGGATCAAGCACGCCAGGCGCTTGTGGCGGGCGTCGAGCCAATCCGGGCTCCGTCCGGCGGGATCGAACCAGTGGATGTCCTCGTCGCGGTAGAAAGCCTCCCGCCGCAGGACGGAGTGGGCCCGACGGAGGGCGAGCACGTTCCGGGTGAAGCGAACGATCGCGTCGTGCCGCTGCCGGAGTGACCAGTCGACCCAGCTCGTCTCGTTGTCCTGGCAGTAGGCGTTGTTGTTGCCGCGCTGGGTGCGGCGGAACTCGTCTCCCCCCAGGAGCATAGGCACGCCCCGCGAGATGGCCAGGGTGAGCAGGAAGTTCTTGATCTGCCGCACCCGGATCGCCTCGATCGCCGGGTCGTCGGGCTCCCCCTCGACCCCGTAGTTCGCGCTGTAGTTCGCGTTGACGCCATCCCGGTTGTGCTCCCCGTTGGCCTCGTTGT
Organism: uncultured Candidatus Rokubacteria bacterium; assembly: GCA_963708025.1. GTDB lineage: Bacteria > Methylomirabilota > Methylomirabilia > Rokubacteriales > DASRDR01 > CAVPSB01. The sequence continues at coordinate 182,305 of CAVPSB010000014.1, forward strand.
GTTTCCGCTCGTAGCTGGCGAGGTCGTTCAGCGTGAAGCCGTCGTGGCAGGTGACGAAGTTGATGCTGCACTCGGGTCCCTTGCCGGATCCGCGGTAGAGATCGGAGCTTCCGCAGATGCGGCTGGCGAGGCGGCCGACCATGCCCGCGTCACCCCGCCAGAACCGCCGCACGTCGTCCCGGAAGTGGCCGTTCCACTCGGCCCAGCGGCGCAGGGAAAACGAGCCGACCTGATAGGCGCCGGCGGCGTCCCAGGCCTCGGCGATGAGCTTGGTGTCGCGGAGGATCGGATCCTCGGCAATGCGCTCGAGCAAGGGCGCGTCCGCCAGCACGCGACCCGAACGATCGCGGCCGAGCACCGACGCGAGATCGAAGCGGAACCCGTCCACGTGCATCTCGATGACCCAGTAGCGCAGCGCGTCGAGGATCAGGTCGCGCACGCACGGGTGCGTCGCGTTGATCGTCTGGCCGGTGCCGGTGAAGTCGCGGTAGAACCGCTTGTCGTCCTGCAGCCAGTAGTAGATGGCGTTGTCGATTCCCCGGAAACATACCGTCGGCCCCAGCTCGTTGCCTTCGAAGGTGTGGTTGAAGACGACGTCGAGGATCACCTCGAGGCCGGCGCCGTGGAAGGCCCGCACCATCTCCTTGAACTCGAGGAGCTGGGCGCCGTGCTCGCGGACGCTGGCGTGCAAGGCTCGGGGTGCGAAGAAGCCGATCGGATCGTATCCCCAGAAGTTCTTCAGGCGCTCTCCGGTGGACGGGTTGACGCGTGGCAACTCGCTCTCGCTGCACTCCTGGACCGGCATCAGCTCCACCGCGGTGACGCCCAGATCCTTCAGGTGCGGGATCTTCTGGACCAGGCCGCGATACGTGCCGGGGAACTCCGTGCCCGCGCTCGGATCGATGGTGTAGCCGCGGACGTGCAGCTCGTAGACGACCGTCGATCCCCAGGGGTGGCGGAGAGGCTGGTCGCCCTGCCAGTCGAAGTCCCCATGGGTGATGACGCCCTTGGGGGCCGTGTCCGCATTGTCCACATCGGAGAACGACAGGTCCTTCGCGGGCGAGGCCGGATCGTAGCCGGCCGCGCGGGACGGGTCATGGCGGGCGATGGGCGCGATCGCCGTCGCGTAGGGGTCCACCACGAGCTTGTTCGGATTGAAGCGGTGGCCCTCGTGGGGCGCGTACGGTCCCGCGATGCGAAACCCGTAGAGCTGGCCCCGGGGGATGCCGGCCAGCCACACGTGCCAGACGTCGCCGGTCTTGTTGCGGGCGGCATCGAGGACGATGCTCCGCGTCGGGGTGGCGTCCTCGGCACTCGCGAAGAGGTCGAGGCGCACGCCGGTCGCGTGCCGGCTGAAGATGGCGAAATTGACGCCGTCGGCCCGCGGACGAGCTCCGAGCGGGAAGGGCACGCCCGAGCGGACGGCTTGCACCTCGCACAGGCCGAGCAGCCGTTCCAGCGCGGCCATCTCCTCGGCGCGCTGCGCGCTCGAACGAGAGGCTGCTGCTGGTGCTGGAGGTCGTGTTGACATCGAGGCCTCCTCAGAGCGGCGATCGCCGGAGGCGCGATCGCGGCGGCCGCTCACATCGCCCCCGATCCCGCTTGATGTGGACTGCGGCGGTCCGCGATCGTAGCACACACGGTGTCGTGATCTCGTGCCCCGCCTCAGCCTGCACGAATGCGGCATCATGAGAGGATGGAACCACGTGAAATGAGGACCGGCCTCTTTCGCGCGTTCAGGGGCGGGACGTCGTGACCGTCCTCCTCTGCCCAGTCCGGGGTTGCTGCCGACCACTGGTGCGCGAGGAGAGTCGCCTGGCCTGCCCGCGCCGACATTCCTTCGATATCGCCCGCAGCGGCTACGTCAACCTCCTTCAGCCACAGGACCGCAAGGCCGCCCGTCCCGGCGACTCGGCCCACGTCCTGGCGGCGCGGCGGCGATTGCTCGCCCGGGGATTCGAGACGCCGCTCACGGAGGCGATCGTCAGGCTCCTCACGCTCGGCCCGGGCGACGCCGCCCTCGAGGTCGGGTGCGGCGAGGGCCATCACCTTGCGGCGATCGCCGCGCGATTCACGTGCGAGGGACACGGCCTCGACATCTCCGCGGCCGCGATCGACGCCGCGGCCAGGCGGTATCCCGGGCTTCACTGGGTCGTGGCGAACGCCGACCGCTTCCTGCCGTACGCCGACGCGTCGTTTCGCGTCGTGGCCTCCATCACGGCGCGACGGAACGCGGCCGAGTTCCGGCGCGTCCTCCGCGATGACGGCACTCTCCTCGTCGTCGTCCCCGGGCCCGACGATCTCATCGAGCTGCGCCACGCGATCCTCGGCGAGGGCATCGTGCGGGATCGCGTGGAGAGCGCGATCGCGGCGTTCGCGCCGCTCTTCACGCTCGCGCGCCGCCAGCGCATCCGTCACGTCGCGCGCCTCGACGCCGCTTCCATCCGCGACGTCATGACCACCTCGTATCGCGCCGGTCGCGCAAGCCGGCGCGGGCGTCTGGCGTCGATCGGCGCCCTCGACGTCACGCTGAGCCGCGACGCGCTGCTCTTCCAGCCGGCCCGGCCCGTTTGACACGGGCTCTCCTGGCGCCGATGGGGGGATCGAGCATGTGGAGCAGAGGGCGACCGGCTCCCTTGATCCTAGCGCCCGCCCGCTTCCCGCAGTCGCTGCAACAGCTCGCCCAGGCGGCGAAGCTCTTCGCTCGCGCGCGTGAGGGCGGAGGCCGCGGCATCCAGCAGCGTCTTCACCGAGCCCTCGGCCCCCACCGGGGGACTCGGCGCCACCTCGGCCCCCGCCCGCGGCGCCGGTCCACCGAACACCCGCGCCATCGCGCCCGTCCAGCGTCTCCTCCATGGCGATCCGGTCCCCGAAGCCGACGATCACGCGCTTGAGCTCCGGGAGCTGCCCCTTCTCGGCGGCGATGTAGAGCGGCTCGACATACACGAGGGAGCGCTCGATGGGGATGACCAGGAGATTCCCCCGGATCACCTGGGAGCCCCGCTGGTTCCAGAGGGAGAGCTGCTGGGAGATGAACGAGTCCTGGTCGATCCGGGCCTCGATCTGCCGGGGTCCGTAGATCAGTTTCTGCTTGGGGAAGTTGTAGACGACGAGCTTCCCATAGTGGGGCGGGTCGCTCCGCGCCGCCAGCCACGCGGACAGGTTGTCCTTCTTGCTGGGAGTGAAGGGGATGAGGAGGACGAACTCCTCCTTCGGCTCGCCGGGCAGGCGCAAGATGAGGTAGTAGGGCTCCATGGCCTGATCCTGCCCACCCACGGGGCGGACCGGGATGCTCCAGAGGTCCTCCTTGTTGTAGAAGACCTGGGTGTCGCGCATGTGGTAGACGGCGTACATCCCCGCCTGGATCCGGAACAGCCCCTCGGGGTAGCGGATATGGGCGCGGAGGTCGGCCGGCATGGCGTCGAGCGGCTGGAGCAGCCCGGGGAAGATCCGCGCGATCGTGCGGATCAGGGGATCCGCCGGATCCGCGACATAGAAGTGCACCGTCCCGTCGTAGGCGTCCACGGTCACCTTGACGGCGTTGCGCACGTAGTTGCCCAGCCCGCGCGTCGGCGTCGAGTACGGGAACCGGTCGGAGACCGTGTAGCCATCCAGGAGCCAGACGATGCGCCCCGCCGCCGAGATCACCATGTAGGGATCGTCGTCGTACCGGAAGAACGGGGCGATCCGCTGGACCCGCTCCCGGATGTTCCGGTAGATCAGCACCCGGCTTTCCGTGGTCAGGTCGTTCGACAGGAGGAGCTTGAGGTCCCCCAGGTGCGCCGCGAACAGCGCCTTGCGCCAGAAGGACCCCAGCGGGATCCCGCCCTGTCCCTCGTACGTGGTGTAGACGTTCTGGTCCCCCGCCGGGTAGTCGAATTCCTTGGCCCGGGTCTTCACGAAGACATAGTCGGTGGCCAGCTCGCTGAAGTAGAGCTCCGGGCGGGAGATCCGGAGATCGCTGGAGGCCACCGGAGGGATGTCCTTGACCCAGAACTCGGGGAGCCCCTCGCGCGTCACCCGGTTCACCGGGCTCACCACGGCGCCGTAGCCGTGCGTGTACGTCAACCGCTCGTTGATCCAGATCCGGCTCGGCAGATCCTTCGCGGAGAGCTCCCGCGGCGACAGGGTCACCTGCCGGTACTCCCCGTTGATGGTGTACCGATCGATATCGATATCCGTGAACTTGTAGTAGGTCCGGATCTCTTGGAGCTGGCTGTAGGTGGCGAGCAGGGGCCGGGTGTCCCACAAGCGGATATTCTTGATGGTCGCGTCGTTCTTGCGCAGGTCCTGAAGCGTCAGCGTCTGCTCGGCCGGGAACTCCCGCTCCTCGATGTTGTCCAGGCCGTAGGCCAGGCGGGTGTAGCGGATGTTGAAGTCGATGTACGGCTTCTCCTTGACGATCTCGTTCGGGGACACCTGGTACCGCTGGATCAGACCCGGGTACGCGACCCCGCCCAGGATCGCCACGCCCACCAGCGCGGCGACGCTCCACAGGAGGGGGCGCCAGCTCCGGAGACGGATCGTGACCAGGCACAGGACGGCGACCAGGCCGGCCAGGACCATCAGGGCCTTCAGGACCGGGAGCTGGGCGTGGACGTCGGCATAGCCGGCGCCGAAGGCCACGCCCCGCTGGGAGAAGAGGAGGTCGAACATGGCCAGACGGTACCCGGCGGCCTTCAGGAGGAGCAGCAGGGCCGCCAGGACCAGGAGGTGACCCCGGGCCCGTCGGGAGATCGAGACGGCCCTCGGGGGAGACCTGAATGCCCCGGGTGCAGAAGTACACGGCGATCGCGGCCAGACCCGAGAGGATGAGGACCCCCATCAGCCAGCCATAGAGGGAGCTCCAGAGCGGGAGCTGGAACACGTAGAAGGCCACATCCTGGTCGAAGAGCGGGTCCCGGATGCCGAACGGCGTGGGATTCAGAGCCTTCAGGACCAGCTCCCATCGGCCCGTCCCCAGCCAGCCGGCGAGGAGGGCCAGGATCACGCTCACGGGCAAGGCCAGACGGCGGAGGTAGGGCTCCAGGATCTCTGGACTGGGCAGCCCGAGGGCGTCGTCCGCCGCCACGAGGACCTCGCGCGGGGCGAGCCGCCGGGCGAGGATCACGTTGCCGTACAGGATCAGGAAGAACGCGGCGCCCGTGACCACCCCGAGGAGGACCTGCGTCCGGAGCACGGTGACGAAGACCGACGTGAACTGCACCTCGCGGAACCAGAGCCAGTCGGTGTAGAGGCCGAGGATCTGGCCGGCCGTGCTCAGAAGGGCGATGGCGGCGATGACGAGGATCAGCCACGATGAGACCACGGAACACGCATGGGACGGCCCTCCCTCCCGAGGTTCACCGACGGGCGATGGATCCTGCCCGCCGGACCAGGACCGAATCGCGAATCACGGAGAGCTCGGCAGCACTCCGATCCGATGCATTTTCCCCGCCGTGCCTCGGCGGCGAGCGGCGGCGCGGCGTGGAGGCTGAGGGCCGAGCGAACGAGGCGGGTAATGGCCCTGAGGTGTCTCCAGGCCTCCTGAACCGGCGAGTGCGGCGAGTGTAGGCCGGAGGCCAGTCGGGGTCAAGCCGGCCGGGGACGCTGCCTCCCCAGTTGGGGCGCCCGGTCCCCGATGGGGCGGCGACGCCACATGTGGTCCCCGAGGCTGCCGCCGGGCCGGGGCGTCCGAACTTACCGGGTCTTTACGCGCCCTTGATGCCCCAGGGCATGGATTTGACGCCATCTTGACCTGGTATGGACGACACTTCGGAGTGCGGATTCCTGGAGGGCCGTTGAGGCGACCCGCTTGGCGCCGCCGTGGGTCCGTGGCACCGCTGTTGCGCGCTCCCGCACCTCGGCGCCGAGGGCCCTCGCGGGATCCGACGCCTCCCCGGAGATTCCCGGGAGGGTTCCTGCTGGCGCCGGACCCGGCCGTGGGCCGGGAGTCGGACGCCCTGGCATGACGCCAGGAAGGGAGGGGACCGTGGCCGAGCGTGAGGACGGGACACCCTGGATCGTGGCGGGCGCTGACCGCCGCCGGGGCGCGTGGCGAGCGGGGCGGGCCGTGCTGGCGGTGGGCGCCGTCCTCGTGGCGGCGACTGGCGCCTTCGGCCAGACGACGGGCGCCGAGCCGCCCAAGGAGGCGCCCAAGACGCTGTTCCAGGAGCTGGTCTGGTTCGCCTACGTGGAGAACAGCGGCACGTTCAACCTCCGCGGGGACGCCACCGACGGGACCAACGAGCTGCGCTTCTACGACGTCAACCGGGGGTACACCTTCAACATCGCGGAGTTCAGCGTGAAGAAGGAGCCCTCGGAGCGCTACCCCTTCGGCTTCGGGCTGGTCCTCACCGGGGGCGAGGACTCCCAGTTCAACCACGCGATCGGCATCTTCCGGGACGCGGACGAGGCCCCCACCGACACCGACAAGTTCGACGTCCAGGAGGCGTACCTCTCCTACAAGGTCCCGGTGGGCGCCGGGCTCACGCTCAAGGGCGGGAAGTTCGTCACGCCGATCGGCTACGAGGTCATCGAGTCGCCGAACGACCTGAACTTCTCGCGGGGCTTCCTCTTCACCTTCGCGACGCCGCTCACGCACGTCGGGCTGCTCGGCCTCTACCCGGTGAGCGACGCGCTCACGGTCACCGCCGGGCCGGTCCTCGGCTGGGACGTGGCCACCGACCGCAACGGCGCGCCCTCCGGGCTGGTCTCGGTCGCCTACACGGGCGTGAAGGACCTGTCGACGACCCTGAACTTCATCGTGGGCCCGGAGAAGACGGGGGACCAGACGAACCTGCGGGCGCTCCTCGACCTGGTCGTCGCCTACACGGGGATCAAGAACGTGACGCTCGCCGCCGAGCTCGACGTCGCCGGGGAGGAGGACGCCGCGCCGGACGGCGGCACCGCCACCTGGTGGGGAATCGCCGGCTACGCGGCCTACGACTGGACCGAGAAGCTCCGCACGGCGGTGCGGCTCGAGTACTTCGACGACGCGGACGGCGTCCGCACCGGGTTCGGCTCCCAGCTCGGCCTCTTCGAGGTGACCGCGACGCTCCAGTACAAGATCTGGCGGGGGCTGGTCGGGCGCCTGGAGTACCGGCACGACCAGGCCGACGAGCGCGTGTTCTCCGGCGGGACGAACAAGAGCCAGGACACGTTCTCGGTGTCGGTCTACTACTCCTTCTTCTGAGGAGGGCATTCCATGCTCGACGTCTTGTACCTCGGGATCATCGTCGGGTTCCTGGCCCTGTCGTGGGGCCTGATCGAGCTGTGTGACCGACTCTAGGCCCGAAGACCGGAGGATCGCGCCATGGCGCTCTACGTGATCGGCGGAATCGTGTCGCTCGGACTCCTCGTCTACCTGGTGGTGGCGCTGCTGAAGCCGGAGGTGTTCTCATGACCGCGAACGGGTACCTGCAGATCGCGCTCTACCTCGTCGTCCTGCTGGCGCTGGCGAAGCCGCTCGGCGGTACATGGCGCGGGTCTACGAGGGCCAGCCGCTCGGCCTCGACCGCGTGCTCGGGCCGCTCGAGCGGCTGATCTACCGGCTGTGCCGGCGTCCGGCCCGGACGAGGAGATGGGCTGGAAGACCTACGCCCTCGCGATGCTGCTCTTCAACGTCGCGGGCTTCGCTCGCCGTCTACGCTGCTGCAGCGCCTCCAGGGCCTGCTGCCGCTCAACCCGCAGGGCCTCGGCGCGGTCTCGCCCGGACTCGTCGTTCAACACCGCCGTCAGCTTCGCCACCAACACCAACTGGCAGGGCTACGGCGGCGAGACGACGCATGAGCTACCTGACCCAGATGCTCGGGCTGACGGTGCAGAACTTCGTCTCGGCCGCCGACCGGCATGGCGGTGCTGGTCGCCTTCATCCGCGGCTTCGTCGCGCCGCACGGCCGAGCACCATCGGCAACTTCTGGGTCGACCTGACGCGCAGCACGCTCTACATCCTGCTGCCGCTGTCGCTCGTGCTGGCGCTCGTCGCTGGTCTCGCAGGGCGTGGTGCAGACCTTCGCGGCCCTACGCGAGCACGGTCGTCCAGACTACGAGTGCCGAGACGACGGACGGCAAGCCGGTCCGGACGAGGCAGCCCAGCGCGAAGTGCGACCGAGCAGATGCTCGCCGTCGGCCCGGCCGCCTCGCAGATCGCCATCAAGCAGCTCGGCACCAACGGCGGCGGCTTCTTCAACGTCAACTCGGCGCACCCGTTCGAGAACCCGACGCCGCTCTCGAACTTCCTCGAGATGCTGGCGATCCTCCTGATCCCGGCGCGCCCTCTGCTACACGTTCGGCAGGATGGTCGGCGACACGCGCCAGGGCTGGGCGCGTGCTGGCGGCGATGACGGTCGTGCTTCGTGCCGTCCTGCTGGCGCCTGTGCTGGCGGCCGAGCAGCGCGGCAACCCGCGCCTCGGCCGCGCTCGGCGTCGACCAGCCAGGCGAGCGCCCTCCAGCCGGGCGGCAACATGGAGGGCAAGGAGGTGCGCTTCGGCATCGCCAACTCCGCGCTCTGGGCGACGGCGACGACCGCCGCCTCCAACGGCTCGGTCAACTCGATGCACGACTCGTTCACGCCGCTCGGCGGCCTGGTGCCGCATGTGGCTGATGCAGCTCGGCGAGGTGATCTTCGGCGGCGTCGGCTCGGGCCTCTACGGCATGCTGATCTTCGCCATCGTCGCGGTGTTCGTCGCCGGGCTGATGGTCGGCCGCACGCCGGAGTACCTCGGCAAGAAGATCGAGGCCTACGAGATGAAGATGGCGTCGCTGGTCATCCTGATCCCGCCCGTCGCTGGTGCTGATCGGCACCGCGGTCGCGGTGGTCGACGCGCCGGGCGGCAAGGCCACGCATCTTCAACCCCGGCGCCGCACGGCTTCAGCGAGATGCTCTACGCCTTCTCGTCGGCCGGCAACAACAACGGCAGCGCGTTCGCCGGGCCTCGGCGCGAACACGCCCGTTCTACAACACGGCCCTCGGGCTCGCGATGCTCTTCGGCCGCTTCTGGCTGGCGATCCCGGCGCTGGCGATCGCCGGCTCGCTGGCCGCGCAAGAAGAACGTGCCCGCCGGCGCCGGCACGCTGCCGACGCACACGCCGCTGTTCGTCGTGCTGCTGGTCGCGCGTGGTCGTGCTCGTGGGCGCGCTGACCTTCATCCCCGCGCTCTGGCGCTCGGACCGATCGTCGAGCACCTGCATGATCGACTGAGCGTCGAAGCCTGTAGCGACGGAGGTCGCAGCTACCATGGCGACACGACGTCAAGCGCGTCCGCTGTTCGAGTCGCGCCGATCGTCGCGCCGCGCGCATGGTCGACTCGTTCCGCAAGCTCGACCCGCGCCATGCAGGTGCGCAACCCGGTGATGTTCGTCGTCGAGGTCGGCAGCGTCCTGACGACCGGCGCTGTGCGTCCAGGCGCTGGTCGGCCACGGCGAGGCGCCGGCCGGGTTCATCCTCGGCGGTCTCGGTCGTGGCTGTGGTTCACCGTGCTGTTCGCCAACTTCGCCGAGGCGATGGCCGAGGGCCGCGGCAAGGCGCAGGCCGACGCGCTGCGCAGCGCGCGCGCAGCGACGTCCAGGCCAAGAAGCTGCATCGAGCCGCGACGCGGCGGCCGACGTCACGCACGGTCACCGTGCCGGCGTCGCTGCGCAAGGGCGACGTCGTCCTCGTCGAGGCCGGCGACGTCATCCCCGGCGACGGCGAGGTCATCGAGGGCGTCGCCTCGGTCGACGAGAGCGCGATCACCGGCGAGAGCGCGCCGGTGATCCGCGAGAGCGGCGGCGACCGCAGCGCCGTCACCGGCGGCACCCGCGTGCTCTCGGACTGGCTGATCGTCCGCATCACCGCCAACCCGGGCGAGACCTTCCTCGACCGCATGATCGCCCTGGTCGAGGGCGCCAAGCGCCAGAAGACGCCGAACGAGATCGCGCTCAACATCCTGCTGGCGGCGCTGACGATCATCTTCCTGCTCGCCACGCGCGACGCTGCTGCCGTTCTCGCATCTACAGCGTGAGGCGGCGCGGCCAGGGCACGCCGGTCACGGTGACCGTGCTGGTCGCGCTGCTGGTCTGCCTGATCCCGACGACGATCGGCGGGCTGCTGTCGGCGATCGGCATCGCCGGCATGGACCGCATGATCCAGGCCAACGTCATCGCCATGTCGGGCCGCGCGGTCGAGGCGGCCGGCGACGTGGACGTGCTGCTGCTCGACAAGACCGGCACGATCACGCTGGGCAACCGCCAGGCGACCGCGTTCATCCCCGCCGCCGGGCGTCGACGAGCGGGAGCCTGGCCGACGCGGCCCAGCTCGCCTCGCTGGCCGACGAGACGCCCGAGGGGCGCAGCATCGTCGTCCTGGCCAAGGAGAAGTACGGCCTCCGCGAGCGCGACGTCCACGAGACTCGGCGCCACGTTCGTTCCCTTCACGCGCGCAGACCCGGATGAGCGGCGTCGACCTGGACGGCCGCGCAGATCCGCAAGGGCGCCGCCGACGCCGATCGAGGCCTACGTGCGGCAGCCAGGGCGGCGACGTTCCCGGCCGACGTGCGGCACGATGGTCGAGCGGATCGCCAAGCGAGGGCGGCGACGCCCGCTGGTCGTCGCCGACGGCGCGCACGGTGCTCGGCGTCATCCAGCTCAAGGACATCGTCAAGGGCGGCATCCGGAGCGCTTCGCCGAGCTGCGCCGGATGGGCATCAAGACGGTGATGATCACCGGCGACAACCCGCTGACCGCCGCGGCCATCGCCGCCGAGGCCGGCGTCGACGACTTCCTGGCCGAGGCCACGCCCGAGGCCAAGCTGAAGCTGATCCGCGAGCTACCAGGCCGGCGGGCGGCTGGTGGCGATGACCGGCGACGGCACCAACGACGCGCCGGCGCTGGCCCAGGCCGACGTGGCGGTGGCGATGAACACCGGCACCCAGGCCGCCAAGGAAGCCGGCAACATGGTCGACCTCGACTCCAACCCGACCAAGCTGATCGAGATCGTCGAGATCGGCAAGCAGCTGCTGATGACGCGCGGCGCGCTGACGACGTTCAGCATCGCCAACGACGTCGCCAAGTACTTCGCGATCATCCCGGCGGCCTTCGCCACCACCTACCCGGCGCTCGAACGCGCTGAACGTCATGCACCTGGCCACGCCCGCAGAGCGCGATCCTGTCGGCGGTGATCTTCAACGCGCTGATCATCATCGCGCTGATCCCGCTGGCGCTGCGCGGCGTGCGCTACCGGCCGCTCGGCGCCGTCGGCGCTGCTGCGCCGCAACCTGCTGATCTACGGCGTCGGCGGCGCTGATCGCGCCGTTCATCGGCATCAAGCTGATCGACCTGCTCCTGGTCGCCCTGCGGCCTGGCCTGAGCGACGCCGAAGCGATGCCACGACACATGCGACCAGCTCGACCCGGCGCTCGTGATCCTGGTGCTGCTCACGCGTCATCACCGGCGTCGTCTATCCGCTGCTGGTCACCGGCATCGCCCAGGTCGTCGTTCCCGCGCCAGGCCAACGGCAGCCTGATCGTGCGGGACGGCAAGGCGGTCGGCTCGGAGCCTGATCGGCCAGCCGTTCGCCGACCCGAAGTACTTCTGGGGCCGGCCTCTCGGCCACCGCGCCGTTCGCCGTACAACGCCGGCGCCTCGACCGGCTCGAACCTCGGGCCGCTCCAACCCGGCGCTCGACGACGCGGCGCAAGGCGCGATCGACGCGCTGCGGGCGGCCGATCCCGGCAACACGGCGCCGATCCCGGTCGACCTGGTCACCGCCTCCGGCAGCGGGCTCGACCCGCACATCAGCCCGGCCGCGGCGCTGCTACCAGGTGCGGCGGGTCGCGAAGGCGCGCGGGCTGGACGAGGCGGCGGTCCGCCAGCTCGTCGAGCAGCACATCGAGGGCCGCCAGCTCGGCGTGCTCGGCGAGCCGCGCGTCAACGTCCTCGCGCCTGAACCTGGCGCTCGACGGCGCCGCGGGCTGACCGCGCGCGAGAGGAGCCCGAGCATGGCCCGCCCCGGCCGTAGGCACGGGACGGCCGGGTCCCCACGCCGAGCGGGGGCCGGCCCGGACGGGCGAGGCCCGGCGGGCCGAGCCCGGCCGGAGGGCGCAGCGTGAATCCCTTCAGCCTCTGCAGTACGCCCTGTTCCTCGGCCTCGTGCTCCTGCTCGTCCGGCCGGTCGGCCGGTACCTGGAGCGCGTCTTCGCCGGCGAGCGGACGTTCCTCGATCCCGTGATGCGTCCGCTCGAGCGGGCGATCTATCGGTGGGCCGGCGTCGATCCGCGCGAGGAGATGGACTGGAAGCGATACGCCACCGCGTTCCTGCTGTTCAGCCTCGCCGGGACGCTGCTCCTCTACGTGATCCTGCGCCTCCAGCCCGTCCTCCACACCTTCGACCCGGCGTTCCGGCCCGACCCGGTGGCGCCCGACCTGGCGATGAACACGGCCATCAGCTTCGCGACCACGACCACGTGGCAGGCCTACGGCGGCGAGACCACCATGAGCTACTTCAGCCAGATCGTGGGACTGGCGGCCCAGAACTTCCTGGCCGGCGCGGCGGGGCTGGCCGTCGGGATCGCGTTCATCCGCGGGCTGGCCCGCGAGCGACGACGGCCGCTGGGCAACTTCTGGGTGGACCTGGTGCGGGCGATCCTGTGGGTGCTGCTGCCGCTCTGCGTCGTGGGCAGCCTGGTGCTCGTCTGGCAGGGGGTGCCGCTCAACTTCAACCCCTACCAGGCGGTGCCGCTGCTCCAGTCGACGAAGGCCGCGGACGGGCGGCCGTCACGACGCAGGTCCTGCCCAGGGGCCGGTCGCGGCGCTCGAGTTCATCAAGAACCTGGGCACCAACGGCGGCGGCTTCTTCAATGCGAACGGCGCGCACCCCTACGAGAACCCGACGCCGCTGACGAACTTGCTCGAGATGCTGGCCATCGTGGTGCTGCCGGCCGCGCTGACCCACACCTTCGGGCGGATGGTCGGGCGCCCGCGCCAGGGCTGGCTGCTGTTCGGGGTCATGGTCGTGCTCTTCGTGGCGGGCCTCGTCGCGTGTGAGTGGGCCGAGCAGCGCGGGAACCCGCATCTGGCCGGGCTCGGCGTGGACATCGTGGCCAGCGATGCCCAGCCGGGCGGCAACATGGAGGGCAAGGAGACACGGTTCGGCATCGGGGGCTCGGTGCTGGCGGCGGTCACCACCTCGAACGGCGCGACAGGCTCGTACAACTCGATGCACGACAGCTATACGCCGCTCGGCGGAGCGGTGCCGCTCGTCAACATGCTGCTGGGCGAGATCGTCTTCGGCGGGCTCGGCACCGGCCTGTACAGCATGATCATGATGGCCCTGATCGGGGTCTTCGTGGCCGGGCTCATGGTCGGGCGGACCCCGGAGTACCTGGGCAAGCAGATCACCATTCCGGAGATGAAGCTGATCGCGCTGTACACGATCGTGGCGCCCTTGGTGATCCTGCCGCTCACCGCGCTGGCGGTGGTGACGGACTGGGACTGGGCACGCTCTACCGGCCGGCGCGGCGTTCGACGATCTCGAACCCCGGCGCGCACGGCTTCACCGAGATGCTCTTCGCGTACGCGAGCTGCTTTGCCAACAACGGCCAGAACTTCGCCGGCCTCGGCGCCAACACCCCGTTCTACAACGTCACCATCGCGCTGGCGATGATCGCCGGGCGCTTCGGCCTGGCGATCCCGGCGCTCGCGCTGGCCGGGCGCTTCGCGCAGCAGCAGCGCCGGCCCCCCGGGCACGGGACGCTGCCGACGGAGACGCCGCTGTTCGGCGCCCTGGTCATCGGCACGATCCTGATCGTCGGCGCCTTGAGCTACTTCCCGGCCCTCGCCCTGGGGCCGATCGTCGAGCATCTGCTGCTTGATCCCGGGACCATGATTCGGATCCACGCCGGACGGGGTCCCGACCGGATGGCAGGTGGCCGTGATCCAGGCGGGTGGAGGTGAGCGGGATGCTGACGATCTTCACGAACCCGGCCTACGACTTCATCGGGAAGCGGCGCTGGGCCTACGCGGTCTCCATCGCCGTCATGCTCCTCGGACTCGGCTCGATGCTCGTCAAGGGCGGACTGCTGTACGACATCGACTTCACCGGCGGGACGCTGGTGGAGGTGCGGCTGGCACAGCCGGCGCCGATCGCGACGGTCCGCTCGCGCCTGGCCACGGTCGGACTCGGCGAGAGCATCCTCCAGGTCTTCGATGATCCGCGGGATGTCCTGATCCGGACCCACTCCACCTCGACGAGCCCGACGGAGCTGAGTCGACGGATCGTCGAGGCGCTGGATCCGGACGGGACGAGCCCCACCGAGGTCCGGCGCGTGGAGTTCATCGGGCCCCAGATCGGCGGCGAGCTGCGCTGGCAGGCGGCGTACGCCGTCCTCGCCGCGCTCGGCGGGATTCTCCTCTACGTCTGGCTGCGCTTCGACTTCCGGGGTGGGGTGGTGACGATCATCAGCCTGGCGCACGACGTGTTCATCTGCCTGGGGGCGCTCTCCCTGACGAACCGGGAGTTCTCCCTGTCGGTGCTGGCCGCCCTCCTGACCGTGATCGGATTCTCCGTCAACGACCGGATCGTGATGTACGACCGGCTGCGGGAGATCCGGTCCCGGACGACGCAGGCGAAGGTCCCGTTCGCCCAGCAGGTGAACCTCGCGGTGAATCAGACGCTGTCCCGAACGGTGCTGACGGTCGCGACCATCGTCCTCTCGGCCGGAATGCTCTTCGTGTTCGGCGGCCGGGCTCTCGAGAGCTTCGGCTTCGTGATCCTGGTGGGAGCGGTGACGGGCGTCACGTCCACGGTCTACGTGGCGGGGGCCCTGGACGTGGACTGGTCGGCCTGGGCCGACCGCCTCCGGGCGCAGCGTCCCGGAGCCGGAGGGTCCGGCCGCCCGCGCCGGGCCGCGGCCAGGCCCCGGGCCTCCTCGTGAGCCCGGCGAGCGGTCTCTTCCTGGGCGTCGGCCCGGTCCTGGGCGTCCCGCTTCGCGTGCACGCGAGCTGGTTCGTCACCGTGCCGCTCCTCGCCGCGGTCCTCGCGACCGGATCGTTTCCCCGGCACCTGCCCGCCAGCCCGCCGGCGGTGCACTGGGTCTACGGGCTGATCGGAGCACTCCTCCTCTTCGCGTCGGTGCTGCTGCACGAGCTCTCCCACGCGCTGATGGCGCGGCGGCGGGGGCTGCCCGTGGCCCGGATCACGCTGCACGGCCTGGGCGGGGTGGCGGAGCTCGAGCGCGAGCCCGCGTCGCCGCCGGACGAGCTCTGGATCACGATCGCCGGTCCCATGACGAGCTACGCGCTGGCGCTGGCCGGCGGGGTCGCCTTGCTCGTGCCCGGGGCACCGCCCGGCGTGACGTCGGTGCTCGGCCACTTCGTGGTCATGAACCTCACGGTGGGCACCTTCAACCTGGTGCCGGGCTTTCCGCTCGACGGCGGCCGGCTGCTGCGCGCGGCGCTGTGGGCGTGGCACGGCGACCACGACCGGGCCACCCGGTCGGCGAGCCGGGTCGGTGCGGTCGTGGCCATGGCGCTGGTCGGGCTGGGCATCGTGTCGACGGCGCGCACCGGCGCGATCGCCGGACTCTGGCTCGTCGCGGTCGGGCTCTACCTCCGGCGAGCCGCGGGCGCCGCCGGGGTCCGGCTGGCCGTCCAGCGGGCGCTCGAGCCCATTCCGGTCCGTGTCGCGATGACCTTCGAGAGCGCCGCCGTGCCGGCCGACACCACCGTCGACGAGCTGGTCCGCGATCACTTCTCGCCCGAGGGCACCGGCTCCGCCGTCCTCGGTGCCGGCGGCGCCGTCGTCGGCATCGTGACCTACCGCGAGGTGGGGGCGGTGCCCGAGGAGGAGCGGTCGACCACCACCGTGTCCGACGTCATGGTGGGCCTCGCGGATGACCTGACGACGGCGCCGGCCGCCTCCTGCTGGGACGCCTTTTGCCGGCTGCAGCGCGTGGCCGGCGGCCGCCTCCTGGTGCTCGAGGACGGGCGCCTGGTCGGGACGCTCGGTCTCGACGACCTGGCCCCGCTGCTGGCGTGGTCGCGCCGGCGGCCGTGACCGCCCGCGCCAGGACGCGCCTGGGCGGCGCGGTCTGGCTCCGGACGGCTTCGCGTACAATGCACCCGGGCACCGAGTCCCGTGCTGGCTCACGTGATCCCGGAAGGGCGGCGGTCCGGCCGCCGCGCCGAGGAGGGCCCGATGTCGACAGACCCTGACCGCGCGCCGGGAGGTGGCCGGTGATCCGCCGGCTCCTGGTCGCCATGGACGGCACGGCTCACGCCGACGCCGCTGCCGCGCTCGCGATCGACTGGGGGCGCCGCTTCGGCCCCGAGCTCGTCGGCCTGGGTGTCTTCGACGAGCTCTCGATCTCCCCCCGGGAGGCCGTCCCGCTGGGCGGGACCGCGTACAAGCGCCATCGCGACGAGGTGCGCCGCGCCGAGGCCCACGAGCGCATCACGCAGTTCCTCGCGGAGTTCGGGCGACGCTGCGTCGAGGCGGGCGTCCGGTGTGGGGTCGTGGAGGAGATCGGTCGACCGGACGAGCAGATCGTCCGGGAAGCGGAGAGCTGTGACGCCGTCGTGCTGGGCCGGGAGGCCAACTTCCAGTTCGAGAAGCCGGACCGGCCCGACCCGACGCTGAGCCACCTCCTCCGCCAGAGCCCGCGTCCCGTCGTGGTCGTCCCGCGCGAGCCGGTGACCGGTGGGGGCATGCTCGTCGCCTACGGCGCAGGCCGCGAGGTCATGCGGACGCTCCAGACCTTCGTGCTCCTCGGGCTGGCGGGCGACGAGATCGTCGACCTGCTCGCGATCCACCCCGAGTACGCGGAGGCCGAGCGGCGCCTCCGGGGCCCGGCGCGGTTCCTGGCCGGGCACGGCGTGCGGAGCCGCCTGCAGCCGCTGGCCTCCGACCAGGCGCCCGCCGAGGTGATCCTCCAGGAAGTCCGGCGCCTGCGGTCGGGCCTCCTCGTCATGGGGGCCCACGGCCACCATCCGCTCCGCGACCTCTTCTTCACCTCGGTGACGCGGGCGGTCCTGAAGGAGGCGCCGGTGCCGGTGTTCGTGGGGGCGTGAGGCGGCCGGAGGGCCTCCGCCGGTGATCGAGCACCGACCCGACCCGGACGCGCTGCTGGAGCGGGTGCGCCAGGAGGAGGCCCGGCGCGCCCGCGGCCGGCTCAAGGTGTTCTTCGGCGCCGCCGCCGGGGTGGGGAAGACCTACGCCATGCTCGTGGAGGCCCGGGAGCGGCGGGCCGCCGGCGTCGACGTGCTGGTCGGGTACGTCGAGCCCCACGCCCGGCCGGAGACCCAGGCGCTGCTCGACGGGCTCGAGCAGCTGCCGCCCCGGACGGTGGAGCACCGGGGTGCGCGGCTCCAGGAATTCGACCTGGACGCGGCCCTCGCCCGACGCCCCGCCGCTGGTCCTGGTCGACGAGCTGGCGCACACCAACGCCCCCGGCGCTCGCCACGCCAAGCGCTGGCAGGACGTGCTCGAGCTGCTGAAGGCGGGCATCGACGTCTACACGACCTGCAACGTGCAGCACATCGAGAGCCTGAACGACGTGGTCGCCAAGATCACCGGCGTCCAGGTGCGGGAGACCGTGCCGGACTCGGTCCTGGAGGAGGCGGACGAGGTCGAGCTGGTCGACCTCCCGCCCGACGACCTGCTCCAGCGCCTGCGGGAGGGCAAGATCTACCTCCCCGAGCAGGCGGAGCGGGCGGTCGAGAAGTTCTTCCGCAAGGGGAACCTGATCGCGCTCCGCGAGCTGGCCCTGCGGACCACCGCCGCCCGCGTGGACGCCCAGATGGACGTCTACCGCCGGGACCACGCCATCCCGACGCCGTGGCCGGTGACCGAGCGCATCCTGGTCTGCGTCAGCCCCAGCCCGTCCGCCGCCCGCGTGGTGCGGGCCGCTCGCCGGATGGCGGCCGGGCTGCGGGCCGAGTGGGTCGTGGCCTACGTGGAGACGCCGGCGCAGGCGCGCCTTCCCCAGGCCGAGCGCGACCGCGCGACACAGCACCTCCGGCTCGCGGAGCAGCTCGGGGCGGAGACGGTCACGCTCACCGGCCACAGCGTGGCCGACGAGGTCGTCGCCCACGCCCGGCAGAAGAACGTCAGCAAGATCGTGATCGGCAAGCCCGCCGGGTCCCGGTGGCGGGAGGTCCTTTTCGGCTCGGTGGTCAACGACCTGGTCCGGAAGAGCGGCGACATCGACGTCTACCTGATCACCGGAGAGCAGGAAGCGCCGCGCGCGGCCACCCCGCAGCCCCGTCCCGAGCGGATCGACTGGCGAGCGTACGGCCTGGCGCTCGGGGTCGTGGCCCTCTGTACCGGCGTGAGCGCGGTCGTCTTCCCGTACCTCGAGCTCGTCAATCTGGTCATGGTCTATCTGCTCGGCGTGGTGCTGGTCGCCACCCGGTCGGGGCGCGGCCCATCGATCCTGGCGTCGATCCTCAGCGTGGGCGCCTTCGACTTCTTCTTCGTGCCGCCCTATCTCAGCTTCGCGGTGTCCGACACCCAGTACCTCGTGACCTTCGCCGTCATGCTCCTGGTCGCCGCGGTCATCAGCACGCTGACGGTCCGGGTTCGCCAGCGGGCGGAGTCGGCCCGCGAGCGCGAGCGCCGGACGGCCGCGCTCTACGCGATCAGCCGCGAGTTCGCCGGAACGCGCGGGGTGGACGAGCTGGTGCGGGTGGCGGTCCGTCACGTCGGCGACGTCTTCTCGAGCGAGGTGGGAGTCCTCCTGCCCGACGCCGCCGGCCGTCTGGCTCCCCGGGCGGTCGCGCAGTCGATGGCGGAGGCGGATTCGAGCGAGCGCGGGGTGAGCCAGTGGGTCTACGAGCACGGCCAGATGGCCGGTCTCGGGAGCGACACCCTGCCGGGCGCCCGGGCGCTCTACCTGCCCCTGGTGGCTTCCCGGGGCACGATCGGGGTCCTGGGGGTGCAGCCCGCGAGCCCGCAGGCTCTGGCGGCGCCCGAACAGCTCCACCTGCTCGAGACCTTCGCCGCCCAGACCGCCCTGGCGATCGAGCGGGCCATCCTGGCGGAGGCGGCGCAGCAGGCGCAGCTCCGCGCGGAGTCGGAGCGACTCCGGAGCGCGCTCGGTGCGGGCTCACACGAGAAGCCACCGGAGGTCCGGCTCGACGCGGGTTAGCCGGCGGGCAGCGTTCCGCGAGGAGGGATCCATGAGTCGAGAAGACCCGATCGAGTGTGGCTGGCCGTCGCCGGGCTGGGCGCCGTCGCGCTCGGAGTCGCGCTGATCCTGCTCCGAGCGGTCACGTCGGCGTCGAACCTGGCCTTCGTGTTCCTGGCGTTCCCCCACGTCGGGATCTCTTCTTCACGTCGGTCACGCGCGCGGTGCTGAAGGAGGCGCCGGTGCCGGTGATGGTCGGCGCCTGAACGACGGATCCGGGACCAGCTGACCGAGGAGAGTTAGCGGCGGTCACGTCGGAGGTCCATCTCAACCTGTACAATACGGGCGAGGCCCAGGAATGGACGAAGCCGCCAGCCTGCGCGAAGCGATGGAGAGCCTGGTCAAGGGGACCGCCGATCCCCGCGACCAGGCCCGGCTCGAGGAGTCGCATCCAGCCGACGTCGCCGCTGCCCTGCGTCAGCTCCCGCTGGCCGATCAGATCGCGGTCGTCCGCATGCTCTCGCAGGAGCGCGCCGGCGAGGTCCTCTCCGAGCTGGACGACGACGCCCTCCTGGAGCTGGTGCGCGCGCTCGACGAGGTCGAGGTCTCGCGCATCCTCGACAAGATGCCGCCCGAGCACGCCGCCGACGTCGTGGACGAGCTGCCCACCGAGCAGGCCGAAAAGATCCTCGACCTCATGCGGGAGGAGAAGTCCGAAGAGGTCCAGGAGATCCTCGAGTACCCGGAGCACTCCGCGGGCCGCCTCATGTCACCCGACTTCGTCGCCGTGAACGAGCGGGCGACGGTGGAACAGGCGATCGAGCACATCCGCAAGTCGGTCTCGGAGGAGCGCGCCTTCGAGCTGTACGTGGTAGACGATCACCGCCATCTGGTCGGCGTCGTCCCCCTGCGGCGGCTCCTCATCGCCAACCCGAGCAGCCCGGTCTTCGCGGTGCGCGAAGCGAACGTGGTGAGCGTCACGCCCGAGATGGACCAGGAAGAGGTGGCGAGGCTGGTGGCGAAGTACGACCTCGTAGCCGTCCCGGTGGTCGACCGCCGGCATCACCTCGTGGGCACGATCACCGTCGACGACGTCATCGACATCGTCGGCGAGGAGGCCTCGGAGGACATCTTCCGGATCGCCGGCTCCGACGCCGCCGAGCTGGAGCGGCGCTCCCCGCGGCAGATCGCCCTCATGCGCCTGCCCTGGGTGCTGGCCACCCTCTTCATCGAGCTGTGCGCCGGGGTGGTGATCCACTATTTCGACGAGACCCTGAGCCGCGTGATCCTCCTGGCCTCCTTCATGCCGGTCATCCAGGCGATCTCCGGGAACACGGGACTGCAGTCGGTGACGATGGTCGTCCGGGGTCTCGCGACCGGCCAGGTGCAGCTGGCGCGCTGGTGGGAGGCCCTGCGGCGGCAGATCCAGACGTCGAGCATCCTCGGCGGAGTGTGTGGCATCCTGGTCGGGATCATCGGCCTCCTCTGGCACTCGCCGGCCTTCGGGCTCGTCGTCGCCGTGTCCATGTTCATCTCCGTCAACCTCTCCGGCGTGGCCGGTACGGCCATTCCGATGCTCTCCAAGCGGCTCGGCTTCGACCCCGCCCTCACCGCCGGTCCCTTCGAGACGGCGTTCCAGGACGTGCTGGGGATCACGATCTTCCTCTCGCTCGCCACCGCGCTCCTGCACTGGCTGACGTGAGAGCGTGTGAAGGAATGGCGTCCTCCGACTCCCCCCTCCCCCCAGTGGGTGGGGGAGGGGGCTGGGGGGGTGGGCGGGAGGTCTCGAACTGAGGTCTGACGCCATGACCGAGCAGCGGCCCGATCCCAACGAGGTACCGGAGTGGGTCTGCGCCGCCCAGAAGGCACCCGAGGCCCGGCTCGACGCGAGTTAGCCGGCGGGCAGGGATCCGCGAGGAGGCATCGATGAGTCGAGAGGACCCGATCGAGGTGTGGCTGGCGGTCGCCGGGCTGGGCGCGGTCGCGCTCGGAGTCGCGCTGATCCCGCTCCGAGCGGTCACGTCCGCGTCGAACCTGGCCTTCGTGTTCCTGGCCTTCACGATCGTCGTCGCCGAGATGGGCGGCCGCGGGCCGGCGTTGCTGGCGGCGCTCGTCTCGGCGATGAGCCTCGACTTCTTTCTCACCGAGCCCTACCTGACGCTGGCGATCAGCAAGACGGACGACGTGATCGCGTTCGCCGGGCTGGTCGGGTGCGGGCTCATCGCCGCCGCGTTCGGCGCCCGCCGGGCCCGCTGGTCCGAGACCGCCCGCCGCGCGGCCGGGGAGCTGGACGTGCTGAAGGGGGTGAGCGGGCGACTGGCCGAGGGGGCGTCGCTCGACGGCGTCCTCGAGGACCTGCGCCGGGCCTTCCGCCTGGGGACGGTGGCCCTGCGGGACGCCGACGAGCGCGTCATCGCCGTGACGCCACCGGGTGCGGCGGCTCCGGGAGCTCCCACCGCGCGCCTGAACCCCGGCTCGCTGCTGGCGTCCGACGCGACGACGCACCGGTTCGGCCCCCGGGGCCTCCGCCTCCCCGAAGGGGGCGGGCGCCTGCGCCTCCCGGCCGGGGAGGACGTCGTCTGGCTCGATCTCCAGGAGGGCGATCCGCTGGGCCTCGACCTCGACGAGCGCGAGACGCTGTCGATCGCGGCCTCGATCCTGGGGCTAGCGCTGGCCCGCGCGCGCCGCCGCCTCGGCCCCGCCGCCTAGGGCGGATCCGAGAGCGTCGCAGTCGGCTGCGACACTGGTCTTAGCCGATCTCGGCCCCACTTGCGGGACCGCCGGCAGGGTCGCGAGTCGCGCGATCCCGACGCATGCGGCTCGCCTGCGGACGGCGCTCCGCGTCCTAACGCTGCTCGCTCCTCGGCCCCGCCCAGGGACCGTGACTCTCGAGCCGGAGCCGGCTCTCCCGGAAGACTAGACCTCGACGACCAGGCCGTCCGCCGCCGCGTAGCACCGGGTGGTCGAGTGCTGGGAGGCCAGGAGCTGCTTGGCCTTGTGGAGCATCTCGGACACGATCTCGTCGGTGTGCATCGGGTCGTGGTGGAACAGGGCCAGTGACCGCACGCGGGCCTGGAGGGCGACCCCGACCGTCGCGCTGAGCGACGAATGGCCCCAGCCGATCCGGCTCCGGTACTCGTCGTCGGTGTACTGCGCCTCGCCGATGTAGAGGTCGGCGCCGGCGGCGAAGCGCACGATCCCCTCGTCGAGGAGCTGGCCGAGCTGGTAGCCGCGCTCCCCCCGCTGGCCGACGTTGGGCAGGGTGGAGCGATAGGGCTCGTGGTCGGTCGCGTAGACCAGTGTCTTGCCGTCGCGCTGCACCTTGTAGCCGAGGTTCATCCCCGGATGGTTCAGGTACATGGCGGCGATCGTCGTGTCGCCGATGCGGAAGTCCTCGCCCCGGAACTCGTGGAAGACGAGCGACGCGGCGAGGTCGCCGAGCCCGACCGGAAAGTAGTCGGAGTCCATCTGGCCGTGGAGGAGCTTTTCCAGCGACCGTCCCTGGCCCGGTGAGCCGTAGACGTGCAGGGTCGTCGTCGCCTCGTAGGCTGGCCTGAAGAAGGGGAATCCCTGGATGTGGTCCCAGTGGGTGTGGCTGATGAACAGGTGAAGCGTGAGCGGCTGGCCGAGAGACTCCCCCATGAGCGCCTGGCCCAGCTCGCGGATGCCGGTGCCGGCGTCGAAGATCAGGATGTCCGGCCCGCACCGCACCTCGACGCACGCGGTGTTGCCGCCGTACAGCCCGGTGCGGGGGCCCGGCGCGGGAATCGAGCCGCGCGTCCCCCAGAAGGTGACTTTCACAGCGCGCCCCTCGAGGCGTCGCGCTCGCCGAGCCGGCGCTGGACCAGCTCGAACAGCTCCTCGATCTGGAAGGGCTTCACGACGTAGTCGGTGGCGCCGAGCGTGCGGACCCGGTCCTGGTCCGACTTGTAGACCTTCGCCGACATCGCGATCACGATGGCCTCGCCGAGCGCCGGGTCGGCCCGGACCTGCCGGATCAGCTCGAAGCCGTGCATCTGGCCCATCATGAGGTCCGTGATGATGACCGGAGGGTGGTGGCGGCGCGCCAGGTCGATCGCCTCCACGCCGTCCCGGGCGGTGTGGACCTCGAAGCCCTTGTCCTCGAAGAAGAAGGCCAGGAAGCCGAGCAGACTGGCGTCGTCGTCGACGATCAGGACCGAGCGGGAGGGCGCGGCGGGGTCGCTCACCGTGGCGGCGCCGGGCCCTGGCGGAGATCGATCCGGCGGAGCCGCTCCAGGTCGGCGCGGAGCTGGTCGATCTCGGTCTGCCGCGCGGCCAGGTCGGATTGCCGGACGTCCAGCTCCCGGCGCAGCCGCTCGTTCTCGGTCTGGACGATCAGGAGCCGCTCGACGAGCGCCCGGGCCGCGCGGGCCCGGGGGGTCGCGGGGTCGTCGGGATAGGTCTTCAGGAACTCGTCGTAGAGCGCGAGCGCCCCTCGGTACTGGGCCGCCATCAGCCGGTCGTCGGCGCGCGCGAGCAGGCTGCTGCCCGGGGCCGGAGCCGGGGCCGGGGCCGAGACCGGAGCCGGAGCCGAGACCGGCGGGGGCGCAGACACCGGCGTCGCGGCGCACGCCGGCGCCAGCAAGGACGTCAGCAGGAGCGGGACCGAGCGCTTCACACCGGACCGGTCACCGCGGGCGCGGCGGCGTCGCCGGCCTTCCGGGGCAGGAACACGGTGAACCGGCTGCCGCGGCCCTCGGTCGAACTCGACGGTCACCCGGCCCCCGTGGGCCTCGACCAGGCCGCGGACGATGGCCAGCCCCAGCCCGGTGCCGCCGTGGCCGGTGTGCGCCTGGCGGTACCGCTCGAACAGCACGGGCAGCTTGTCGGCCGGGATGCCGGCCCCGGTGTCCTCGACCTGCACCTCGAGGTCGGCCCCGGCGTCCAGGATTCGCAGGGTCACGGTGCCGCCGGGCGGCGTGAAGCGGATGGCGTTGGCCAGGAGGTTGACGAGCACCTCGACGATCCGGTCCTCGTCGCCGAACATCTCGATCGCGCCGGGTGCGCGGTCGTAGGCCAGCGTCACCCCGCGCTCCTTGGCCTGGACGCGCATCTCCTCGACCGCACGGCGGGCCGCGCGGTCGAGGTCAATCCAGCTTCGCTCGATCGGCAGGAGCCCGGCCGAGAGCCGGGACAGGTCGAGGACCTGGCTCACCAGGCGCAGCAGCCGCTCGGCGCTGGCGTGAATGATCCCGACCAGCTTTTCCTGCTTCTCGGTGAGGGGGCCGGGGCCGCCCTGCTGGAGGACGTGCGCCGCCTCGCGGGCCGAGGTGAGCGGGGAGCGCAGCTCGTGCGACATCGTGGCGTAGAACTGCTCCTTGATCGCGTCAACCTCGCGCAGCCGGGCCGCCATGCTGTTGAACGAGCGGGCCAGCGCCCCGATCTCGTCCGCGCTCTCGACCGGGACGGGCTCGAAGGAGCCCTCCGCCAGCGACGCGGTGGCGCCGGCCAGGCGGCGGAGCGAGTGCGTCATGCGGTGGGCGATCAGCGCGGTGCCGGCCAGCGCGGCGAGGAGTGCGACGACGAGGGCGACGACCACGGCCTGCCAGGTCCGATCGCGAAGCTGGGCGACGCCGCTCTGGACCTGGCCGAGGGCCGCCGAGGCCTGGAGCTGGCTCTGGTTGAGCGCCGCCTGGGTCAGGTCGGTGAGCTGCTCGAGGGCGGCGATGAGCTGACCGTTCGAGGCCTGGCCCTCCGAGTCGAGCACCTTGGCCGCCCGATCGCGGTCGCCCCGGGCCCGGGCCTCGCGGCTCTTGGCGACCGCCGCCCGGTAGCGGATGAAGGCGTCGATCGCCTGGCGCCAGGCCCCCCGCTCGGCGTCGCTCGCCAGGAACGTGCCGAGGAGGTCGAGCCCCTGCTGGATCCGGAAGGCCTCGTAGCTCGGGACAGCCACGTACTCGCGGTCGGCGAACACGACGGCGCGCATCTCCAGGCGGTGGGCCTCGGCGACCCGCTCCCGGAGGGACGCCTCGAGCCGCAGGGCGTCGGCGGTCCGGACGGCGATCTGGCGGTCGGCCGTGATGAGCCGGGCCACCTCGGTGAGGGTCCACACCTCCACCCCCACCAGGACCAGGATCACCAGCGAGTTCGCCAGGAAGATCTTGGGGGCCAGGCGCATGGTCCACCTAAGCTAGCACGACTGGCCACCGTGGCTGGAGGGTCCTCTGAGGGCCCATTTGGGGCTCCCGGCCCCCGCCGGGAGCCGCCGTCCGGGCCTGCCTGGCAGCCGGCCGGAGACTCGATTGCCACGCTTCCCGGGGTGTCCTATTCTGCCGACATGGCGACTCTGGGTGAGCCGTTCCGGACCGCGCTGTGCGACCTGCTGGGGATCGAGTACCCGATCATCCAGTCGGGCATGGGCAACGTCGCCGGGCCGGAGCTGGCCGCCGAGGTGTCGCGGGCCGGGGCACTCGGCATCATCGCGGGCCTGAACGTGCCGCTCGACGAGCTGCGCCGCCGCATCCGCCGGATCCGGGAGCTGACCGACCGGCCCTTCGGCGTCAACCTGTGGCTTCACTCCGAGCTACGACCGCCCGCCGACGTGCAGCGCCTGCCGGAGGAGACGATCCGGGCCGTCCAGGGGACGCTCAACCGATTCCGCGAGCGCCTGGAGATCCCGACGACGCTGGCCCGCCCCGCCCAGGTGCCGGATCTCATCGAGGCGTCCCTCGGCGTGATCCTGGACGAGCGCGTCCCGGTGTTCAGCGCGGGCATCGGCCTGCCGGACGCGGACATGATCCGGCGGTGCCACGAGCGGGGCGTCAAGGTCATGGCCATGGTCGCGACCGTCGAGGACGCCCGGGCCGCCGCCGGCGCCGGGGCCGACGCCGTGATCGCCCAGGGCAGCGAGGCGGGCGGCCACCGGTCGGTGGGCGTGAAGCCGGCCGCGCCCGACACGGTGAGCGTCGGGACGGTGTCGTTCGTGCCCCAGGTGGTGGACGCCGTCCGGGTGCCGGTGGTGGCCGCCGGCGGCCTTGCCGACGGGCGCGGCCTGGTGGCGGCCCTGGCGCTGGGGGCGAGCGGCGTGCTGCTCGGCACCCGCTTCGTCGCCACCCGGGAGTCGATGGCGCCGGAGTTCTGGAAGAAGAGCCTGCTCGAGGCGGACGGCACGGCCACGACCATGACCGAGGCCTTCACCGGGCAGTGGGCCCGCACGCTCCGGAACACGCTCCAGCGGGAGTACGGGGCCGCCGGGGCGCCCGTGCTGCCGAGCCTGCTCCAGACCAGCGCGGCCCAGGACGTGTACCAGGCGGCGGTCGCCCGGGCGGATCGCGAGTACTTCCCGATGTACGCGGGGCAGGGCGTCGGCCTGGTCCACGACCTGCCCGGCGCCGGCGAGGTCGTGGCGGCGATCGTCCGCGAGGCCCGCGCGGTGCTGGCCTCGCTGCCCCGCCGCGTCCGGACCTGACACCGCCCGGGTGTCGTGCGGCCTGTCGTGCGGCAGTCGCCTTGACGCCCGGAAACTCACGGGATAGGCTCGCGTGTCGTACGGATTCCCATCGTCCACCCAGCCCGCACCCGGAGGAGACGGCATGCCATACCGGATCAACCACATCCACCTGAAGGCGCCGGACCCGCGGAAGACGGCCGACTGGTACGTCACCGCCTTCCGCTTCAAGATCCTGAGCGACGACGTCCGGGTCTTCGGCGACCGCTTCGTCCGCTGCACCAGCGAGGACGGCGGGTTCTTCGTCAACATCTCGGGCGCCCGGACCGGCGAGCGCCTCGGCCCCGGCGACGCCGGCGCCCACCACGGGCTCGAGCACTTCGGCTTCGACTCGGAGCACCTCGAGAGCGACATCACGCGGCTCGAGGGGCTCGGCGCCAAGCTCCTGGAGGGGCCGATCCAGGTGCCGAACGGCCCGCGGATCTGCTTCATGCGGGCGCCCGACGACACGCGGATCGAGCTGATCGAGCCGCCGAAGAAGCCAGTGGCGGGCGGCGCGTGCTGAGCGCGGGAGAGGGAATGAGTTCCGCCGGCTCCCCCCCCCCCCGGTGGGTGGGGGAGGGGGGTTGGGGGGGTGGGCGGGAGGTGTCGGAGGTGGACGCGATGACGACGCACCGGATCGCGGTGATTCCCGGTGACGGGATCGGGAAGGAAGTGGTGCCGGAGGGGATGCGGGTGCTGGAGGCGGCCGGCCGCCGCTTCGGCTTCGACTTCGCCTGGACCCAGTTCGACTGGAGCTGCGAGGCCTACGCCCGCACCGGCCGGATGATGCCGGAGGACGGGCTCGAGCGCCTGCGGGCGTTCGAGGGCATCTTCCTGGGGGCGATCGGGGCCCCCGGCGTGCCCGACCACGTCTCGCTGTGGGGCCTCCTCATCCCGATCCGCCGGACCTTCCGCCAGTACGTGAACCTCCGCCCGGTGCGGCTCCTCCGGGGCGTGCGGTCGCCCCTGGCCGGTCGCGGGCCGGACGACATCGACATGGTCATCATCCGCGAGAACAACGAGGGCGAGTACTCCGAGATCGGCGGCCGGCTCTACAAGGGGACCGACGACGAGCTGGCGGTGCAGCAGGCGATCTTCACGCGCCACGGCATCGACCGGATCATGCGCTACGCCTTCGAGCTGGCCCGGCGGCGCCCGGCCCGGCACCTGACCTCCGCCACCAAGTCGAACGGGATCATCCACAGCATGCCGTACTGGGACGAGCGCTTCGCGGCGATGGCGAAGGAGTACCCGGACGTCAGGACCGACCAGTTCCACATCGACATCCTGGTCGCCCACTTCGTCCAGCACCCCGACTGGTTCGACGTCGTGGTGGCCTCGAACCTGTTCGGCGACATCCTCTCCGACCTCGGCCCGGCCATCGCCGGCTCGATCGGCCTGGCCCCCGGCGCCAACATCAACCCGGAGAAGACGTACCCCTCGATGTTCGAGCCGGTGCACGGCTCCGCTCCAGACATCGCGGGAAAGGGGCTCGCCAACCCGATCGGCCAGATCTGGACCGGGGCGATGATGCTGGAGCACCTGGGCCACCCCGAGGCGGCGGCGGCCATCGTCGGTGCCATCGAGCGCCTGGTCGCCGAGGGGAAGACGCTGACCCGCGACCTCGGCGGCAAGGCGTCCACGACGGAGGTGGGGGAGACGATCGCCTCGCTGATTTAGCCGGGGTGCCGGAGCGGTCGAGACGCTCGACCGCGGGGGCTCGATCATCGTTCCCGCCCGGCGCACCGGCGGGTTGTCCATCTCGAATACGCGGCCAGCGAGCTACCGGGAGGACTCGAGTGGCACGAGCGCCTCGCGTGAGGGATCAGACTCCGTCGCCCTGAGGCTGCGTCACTCACGGCATGCGGCCCTTCCGGATTGATAAGATTGAAAGGCCTGACCCCCTATGCCGGAGCTACCGAATATCCTCGTCTACCTCCAGGCCCTCGAGCCTCGGATCGTCGGCCGGGTCCTCGATCGGGTGCGGCTGGCCAACCCCTTCCTGCTCCGATCGGTCGAGCCCCCGCTCGACGCGGTGACCGGACGCCCCGTGCTCGCCCTCCGCCGCGCCGGCAAGCGGATCGTCCTGGCGTTCCCCGAGGAGGTCTTCCTGCTCGTCCACCTCATGATCGCCGGGCGCCTCCACTGGAGGCCGGCTGGCATCAAGATTCCCGGGAAGATCGGGCTCGCTGCCTTCGACTTCGCTTCAGGCACGTTGCTCTTCACCGAGGCCGGCTCGACCCGCCGGGCGTCGCTCCACCTCGTCCGGGGCGAGGCCGCGCTCCGCGAGCACGACCCGGGGGGCCTGGAGGTGCTGGAGGCCGACCTCCCCGCGTTTCGGGCCGCGCTCCTCCGGGAGAGCCACACGCTCAAGCGCGTCCTCACCGACCCGCGACTGTTCAGCGGGATCGGCAACGCGTTCTCCGACGAGATCCTCCACCGGGCCCGCCTGTCGCCGGTGCGGCTGACCCGGCGGCTCACCGCCGGCGAGATCGAGGCGCTCCACGCCGCGACCCGGGAGACGCTCCTCGAGTGGACGGCCCGGCTCGGGCGCGAGGCCGGGGAGGGCTTTCCCGAGCACGTGACCGCGTTTCATCCGGAGATGGCGGTCCACGGCCGCTACGGGAAGCCCTGCCCGGTGTGCGGGACGCCGATCCAGCGGATCGTCCACGCCGAGAACGAGACCAACTACTGCCCGCGCTGCCAGACGGGCGGCAAGCTCCTCGCCGACCGGGCGTTGTCACGCCTCCTCAAGCAGGACTGGCCGCGTACGCTCGAGGAGCTGGAAGAGCGCCGCGCTACCGGGAAGCGAGGATGAAGAGCCGGCGGAAGGGGAAGAGCGTGCGTCCCCCGGCGCGCCGTGGGTACGCGGCCGCCATGCGCGCGGCGTAGTCGGCGAGGAACGCCTCGCGCTCGGGCGCATCGAGGGCGTCCAGCAGCGGCTTGAGCGCGCTGCCCCGTGTCCACTCGACCACCGGACGCTCGCCCTCGAGCACATGGAGGTATTCCGTCTCCCAGATGTCGAGCCGCGCCGCGTGGGGGGCCAGCCAGTCGTAGTACGCGCTCGGGGCGGCGGTCGGCGCCCGGCGGAGAAGCGGCGCCAGCCGCTCGCGCCAGGGGCCGCCCTCGGCGGCGCGGACCATCTCGGCGTGGGACGGGGCCGCGTGGTTGCGCGGCATCTGGACCGCGAGGACCCCGCCGGGCGCGAGCCCCGCGAGCAGGCGGGGGAAGAGCCGCGCGTGGTCGTCGAGCCAGTGGAGCGCCGCGTTGGAGAAGATCAGGTCGGCCGGGCGGGGAGGCGTCCAGGTCTGCAGGTCCGCCTCGATCCACCGGACGCCGGGCGCTGCCCCGGCCGCCGCCTCCAGCATGGCGGCGGAGGCATCGACACCCGTCACCGCGGCGCCGGGCCAGCGCTGGCCGAGGAGGCGGGTGACGTTCCCCGCCCCGCACCCCAGATCGTAGACGGTGGCCGGCGCCGCGAGCGGCACGCGGACCAGGAGGTCGAGCGCCGGCTGGAGCCGCGGCCCGGCGAACTCGAGGTACTTCGCCGGATCCCACTCGGCCCTCACTCGGTCCACTCGCCGCGCTCCACCAGGACGGCCTTGAACGTTTCCAGGGCGTCCACCACGACGGGCATCCCGCCATAGGTCACCATCTGGAAGATCACCTCCGCCACTTCCTGACGGGTGGCCCCGACGTTGAGCGCGGCGTGGAGGTGGGCACGCAGCTCCGGCCGCCGGTTGAGCACGGTGAGGGCGGCGACGGCGCAGAGCTCCCGGTCGCGCTGCGGGATCACCTCGCGGCTGTAGAGTGTGCCCGTGAAGAACATCGACAGCTCCCGGGCCAGGTCCTTGTCGAATCGCTTCCACAGCTCGAACCCGGTGCCGCCCCGGAGCGTGTGGAAGAGGCGGGCGGCCGTTCGCCGGGTGGTCTCTCGGAGCTCGTCGCTCATCGTTTCCTCGCGGTGCCCGCGGCGGGACAGACCACCGGCGCCAGGTGGCCCACCTGGGCCTCGGCGGCTACCCGGTTCCCGCGCACAGTCCAGTGCAAGTCTCGCACCTTGTAGAGCGGCTCGGGCGATTCCTGGCTGGCCCGGATGAATGTCGCCGTCAGATCGAAGCAGGACACGTCCCGCGCTCGGCAGTACTGGGCCAGCACCCGGTTCGGGAGCGTGGCGTCGATGTCGGCGCCGGTCAGCTCGGCATAGCGCCGCCGGGTCCGCAGGCGATCGATCAGCTCGGCGCGAAGCCGCGCGTCGACCTGGAGGATCGAGGGATAGAGCGCGACGACGAGCCGACCACCGTGTTCGGTGACGTGGGCCCGCGTGGCCTCCAGCGCCTCCAGCCGCAATCGCCAGGCGCGCTCCACCTCGTGCGGATCGGCCGGTACGTACAGCCGCCCCAGCTCGCGCCCGAGCATGCCGGTGAACGCACTCTCCTCGAACAGCGGTCCGACCAGCGAGGGGTCGTCGTCGGGCAGCCGGTAGTGCGGGTCGACTACGTGCCCGCCGCGAGGCTTGGCGTTGGCCGGCGCCCAAGCCGCCGCCGGACTCTGGGTGCGGCCGGCGAGGGCGTTGGAGACCAGGCTCCACCGCAGCCGGAGCGCGTTGCGGGCGTACGTCCAGAGGTAGGAATGGGGGAGCAACGAGCGCGACATCCCGCCCTCCCGCTCGCCGAAGTAGAGATTGGGGCCGTCGTTGCCGACGTAGAAGTTGAGCAAGACGAGATCCGGTTCGTAGGTCGTGGCGCCCAGCTCGACGATCGTCCGATAGTCCGGGACGCCCGCCCCCACGATCCCGAAGTTGAGGAGGTCGAGGTCGCGCTCCGGACAGGCCACGCGCAGCCCTCCCTCCAGCAGGGTCATGGCGGTCCGGGGATACGGGACCAGCCCGTACGTGAACGAATCGCCCACCGCCATGATCCGGAATCGCCCCGGCGGCTTCGGCACGACGAACTCCTCGTCGTGGAAGCCCAGGCCGTTGGTCCAGTGGTTGAACGACGTGCGATGGGGCACGACGCTGTCCGACTTGGAGGCGAGGTACTGCGTGAGGCTCGTGAACCGCGGAGTGGCCTGGCTGCCCCGGGCCCTCGCCAGGTAGCGCACGTCGGGGCTGAAGAGGGCCAGGACCCGAAGCGCCAGCTCCCCGATCGGGAGCGCCAGCAGGACCCCGAGTCCCACCGCGGCGACCCGGAGCATCACGCGCCGGCCGAGTCTTCTCACGCCGTGCCGCACCGCGGCCCGTAGTTGTCCCGCCAGAGGGCGAGGTACTCGCGGGCGTTCTCCCGGATCTCCTCCGCCTCCTCCGGGCTCATCTGACGGACCGGCTTGGCCGGGACGCCCATGACCAGCCACCCCGCCCGCACGACCTTGCCCGGCGGCACCAGCGCGCCGGCCCCGACCTGCGCGCCCTCCTCGACGACCGATCCGTTGAGGACGACGGCGCCGATGCCGATGCGGGCGTGGTCGTGGATCGTGCACGCGTGGACGACGGCCCGGTGGCCGATCGTCACGCCGGCTCCCACGACGCACGGGTACCGCGGCGTGACGTGAAGGATCGAGCCGTCCTGGACGTTCGAGTCGCGACCGAGCCGCACGTAGTTGTCCTGGTCGCCCCGCAACACCGCCGTCGGCCAGACGCTGGCCCCGGCCTCGATCGTGACGTCGCCGATCACCTCGGCCGCCGGGTGGACCCAGGCCTCGGGATCGACGCGCGGCGTGCGGCCGGGCAGGGGCCGGATCATGGCCGGATCACGCGGCGAGCCCCATCTGGCGCTGGATGGCGCGGCTCAGCTCGCTCTTCGGGTCCTCGAGCTGGGTGATGATCGAGAAGTGGTTGATGCCCGCCATGTCCAGCACCTCGCACGGCACGCCCTGCTTCCGCCACACCGCGGCCAGCGTCTCGGTCTGGCGGTGGTACTCGGGGCCCTCGTCCCCGCCGACCGGGATCAGCAGCGGGGAGCGGGTTCGCGGCGCCAGGTAAATCGGGCTGTTGCGGCGCGCCTCCTCAGGCGTCAGCTTCAAGGTGTCGTTGAGGTAGCAGAGGCGGATCGGGTCGAGGTCGTGGAGCCCGCTGATCGCGCAGCCGCCCTTGATCGGATCGGGCGGGAGCCCGAAGGCCGGCCAGTCGGCGGCCAGCAGCATCGCCACCAGGTGGCCGCCGGCCGAGTGCCCGGAGACGAAGATGCGCTCCCGGTCGCCTCCGAACGAGGCGGCGTTCGCGTGGACCCAGGCGATCGACGCCCGGCACTGCCGGACCAGCTCGTCCATGTCGACCGTCGGGATCAGGGCGTAGTTGATCACGACGACCGCGGCCCCGGCCGGCTGGAGCCCCCGGGCCACGAAGCTGAAGTCCGCGCTTGTCGAGGGCCATCCAGTAGCCGCCGTGGACGAAGACGTGGACCGGCGCCGGGCCGCGGCCGGGGGCGGGGAACACGTCGAGCGTCTCGCTCGGCTTCGGGCCGTACGCCACGTCGAGCCGGCCGGGGAGGGCCTGTCGCGTCGCCTCGCTCTCCCGGGTGTAGCGGGCGAGGTAGTCGGCGAAGTCGGCGACCTTGGCGCGGTTGTTGTACTCGCGGTCGAGCGCCGCGCGGTCGTAGCCGAGGAAGATCGGAGCGGGCATTTGAAACCTCCCTCCTACCGTTGGATCAGATTTGCTTCCAGAGGAACTCGGCCTTGGCCATGCGCCGCTGGATCCGCTCGACGTGGCGCCGATAGGCGCGACTGCGCGGAGCCGGGGTGCCAGGCCGTGGGATTCGGCAGGCTGGCGGCGAGCTGGGCCGCCTCGTCCGGTGTCAGCTCGGCCGCCGCCTTGCCGAAGTAGTGCCGGCTGGCCGCCTCCGCCCCGTAGATGCCGCGCCCGAACTCCACCACGTTCAGGTACAGCTCGAGGATGCGTCGCTTGTCGAGCCTCCGCTCGATCTGCCAGGTCAGGATGGCCTCCTTCACCTTGCGGAGCGGGTTCCGCGAGGGCGAGAGCCAGAGGTTCTTGACGAGCTGCTGGGTGATGGTCGAGGCGCCGCGGCGCAGCTCGCCCTCCTCGAGGGCCTGCTCCAGGACGTTCCGGATCTCCGTCAGCTCGAAGCCGCGGTGCGAGAAGAAGTTGATGTCCTCGGCGACCAGCACCGCGCGCTTGAGATGCGGCGAGATGGCGCCGTATGGCACCCAGATGCGCCGCACCCGGGGGTCCCGTCCCGCCGCGCGCTCCTGGCGCTTGTACACTTCGATGAACGCGGTCGTGGTCGGGTTCCGGCGGGCGAGCGCCCCGACATCGGGCCACGTCCACGCCTCGTACGCGAGCCACAGGCCGAGGGCGGCGAGCCCGAGCCAGAGGATCCTGACCCACCACTGGCGTTTCGCTCGGCGGGCCGTCACGCCGATGTTCGGGACCTCCCGCCCAGATCCTTTGACGGCCTTCGGCCTTTGGCCCCCCTCGGTTGACCGGATCGCCGGGACGGCTCGGGCCTGCGGCCCTCGCGGCGTCCCGCCCCTCCGGTGGCCACCCGGGGAGGGGGGTGTCGGAGGCCCTCGACTGCTCCACTTGCCGTCAGGCCGGGGCACGGTCGCGACCGTAGAGCCAGGCGGTGACGGCCAGCCGGGTCGCGAAGGTCGGCCGCACCTCGTGCTCCAGCCGCTCGCTCAGGAAGACCACGAGGCGGTCGAGGATCGGCGCGACGTCCACCGGCCCGTCCGGGAGGTGAAAGCGAAGCGCCCCCCCGTGGTCCTCGCGCCACGCCGGGTTGGCGTAGTAGATGGCGGTGACCCGGCGGCTCCCGCGGCCCGCGACGGCGTCGCGATGACGGCGGTAGCGCGCGCCGCCTCCGGCGTACCGGGCGAGCTGCAGCTCCAGGTGATCGAGACCCAGGTAGGCCTCGCGGTTGAGCGCGTCGCGGAGGGCCACCAGCTCCGCGACCAGCGCCGTCACCGCGGGCGGGCTGTCCTCGGGCGTGAGCCAGAGGATCGCGTCGCCCCGCGTGGCGGCGTCCACGCGATAGCCGGCGCCGCGACTCACCCCGGCCGGTCGCAGTCGCCCGTCCACCGCCAGGGTCTCCAGCTCGCGATGGACGGCCAGGGCCGGCTCCCGGCCGAGCCAGTCGTCGTGGACGAAGAAGCCGCGCTCGCCGAGCGCGACGACGTCGGGGCTGGCCAGCACGCCCCTCAAGATAGACCCCCGGGTCCTCCGAGACAAGGCGCTCCGGCTCCGCCCGGCTTCCAGCGCCGCCCGCGGATCAGAAGAGGGAGACGGTCGTCCCGTCGTCCAGCCGGCCGCTTGGCTGGGGGCGGCGGCGCGACACGCCGAAGAGGGTCTGCCATTCGGGCGCCAGGCCCCGGCTCGAGACGCGGCCGATCGGTCCGCGGGCGCGCGGGGCGCTCCACTGGGACAAGATGTCCGCCCAGGCGGTTGGCCGCTGGCTCTTCCGGACATGGATGGTGTCGCGGCCGTACCAGTGGGGCTGGGGCGCGACGAGGGTGAGGCCGCGCTCGCCGGCCAGCGCCGCCAGGCGCGCGTTCACCTCGGCGACGTGGGCGTGGAGCGTCCTGAACGGCAGCCGCCGCCCCGGGAACAGGAGGCTCTTCACCAGGTGGTACTGCCAGCGGCTGAGACGGGCGAGGCTCTGCGCCGGCAGGAGCGTGACGACGATCTCGGCGCCCAGCTCCCCCAGATGGTCGAGGCAGGCGGTGACCCAGCCACTCAGCTCCGCCGGCGAGGCGCCGTAGGCGAGGTCGTTGCCGATGTCGGTGACCAGCGCGTAGGTCCGACCGCTGGCCGGTCGCCGCGCGGCGGGCCAGAGGCCACAGCCGAGGATCGCCGGGAGCCCCCGGAAGAAGACGCGGCTCCACCGGCCATAGGACCGCCCGTGGCCGGCGGCGACGAGGACCTCCAGGGGGCCGGGCCCGAGCCGCGCGCGCGCCGTGGCCAGCACGGTCGGGAGGCCCAGGGTGAGGTTGCTGGCACCGAGCAGGACGACGCGCGTCTGGCTCACGGGCTCCCAGGTTACCAGCCGCCGGCCACTTCGCCAGGCTTCCAGAGCCAGGCGGCGCCGCGAGCGCCGCTGGCGTCGCCGTGGCCCGGCGGCACCAGGCGGGTGTCGACGCGGTCCGAGAAGACGTGGCGGCCCCACAGGCGCGGCACCGCGTCGTAGAGGCGAGCGAGGTTCGACATCCCGCCGCCCAGCACGATCACGTCCGGATCGACGACGTTGATGACGCTCGCCAGCGCGCGCGCCATCCGCTCCTCGTAGCGGACCAGGCTCGCCTCGGCAGCCGGGTCGCCGCGCGCCGCCCGGGCCGCGATCTCGAGGGCGTCCAGTCGCGCCTCCGTGGTCTCTTGGTGATCGCGGACCAGGCCCGGCCCCGACAGGAAGGTCTCGATGCAGGCCGTCTTCCCGCAGTAGCAGGCAGGGCCGGGCCACTCCCCCTCGCGCGGCCAGGGCAGGGGGTTGTGGCCCCACTCCCCGGCGATGGCGTTGGGCCCCGTCCAGACGCGGCCGTCCACCACGAGGCCGCCCCCGGTCCCGGTGCCGACGATCACGCCGAAGACGACCCGGGCGCCGGCGGCGGCGCCGTCGCGTGCCTCCGAGAGGGCGAAGCAGTTGGCGTCGTTCGCGAGGCGAAGGCGGCGGCCCAGCCGCCGCTCGAGATCGGCGGTCAGCGGCCGCCCGTTGAGCCAGACGCTGTTGGCGTTCTTGACGAGTCCGGTCGCCGGCGAGACGGCCCCCGGCGTCCCGATCCCCACGGCCGCCCGGACGCCCAGCTCGCGCTCGAAGGCCTCGACGAGGCCGGCGACCGTCTCGAGCGTCGCGGCGTAGTCGTCGCGCGGCGTCGGCACCCGGCGGCGGAGCGCCACCTTCCCGTCGTCGCCGAGGGCGATCGCCTCGATCTTGGTCCCGCCCAGGTCCACCCCGATGCGCATCGCGCCTCATGATAGCCCCGGCCGTCCGTCGCGACGGGGTGTCGGCGCCGGCCGGCGCCGACAGGCCGCGCCGGAGGATTCGCGTTGGGTCCGGCCCCGGGCTCACGCTACCCTGGGCCGGCCGGGCCACCCCCATGATATTCCTGACCTACCGGTTCGTGATCTTCGGCGGCACGGCGCTTCCGCTTTTCTGGCTCGCGACGCGGCCTCGGCTCCGTCTCCTCCTGCTGGTGGTGAGCTGCGCGGTGTTCCACACCCACTTCGCGGGACCGGCCGGTGTGCTGCCGATCCTGGTCCTGGGCGCGGTCACCTACCTGATCGGCCTGACGCAGGATCGCCGCCTGTGTCGGCTGGGCATCGTTCTGACCGTGGCGTTCTGAACACGGTGCTCCCGATGGCGTGGCGGACGCGGTGGAGGTCGGGCGGCGGTGGTCTCGGCTCGTGGCCCGGTCGGACTGGACACCGCGGTATACTCTCGAGCATGCGCCTGACGGCTCGGATCGCGCTCGGATCGCTCCTGTTGCCCATCATCGCGAGCTGCTCGGCGCTCCAGCGCGACCCGAACTGGTGGGCGGCCCGCCGCGATTCGTCCGAGCAGGCGCCGGATCCCGTGACGACGCCCGAGGCCGTCATCCAGGTCTACGCGGCCCGCGCCGTCGGCTGGAAGGGTGTTCTTGGCGTCCATACCTGGGTCGCGATGAAGCCGACCGGGGCGGCCGACTACACCCGCTACGAGGTCATGGGCTGGGGCGTGAATCGCGGCGCCCCCGCGATCCGGAAGAACCGGACGATCGCCGACGGCTACTGGTTCGGCGTGAAGCCCGATCTTCTGGTCGATCGGCGCGGCGCCGGCGTGGACGAGCTGATCGCCAGGGTCGAGGCTGCCGTCGCCGCCTACCCGTACCCGGACAGCTACCGGACGTGGCCTGGCCCCAACAGCAACACGTTCACCGCCTACATCGGCCGCGCCGTCCCGGAGCTACGGCTGCGGATGCCGCCGACCGCGATCGGGAAGGACTACCTCCCGGGCGGCGCTCCGGCCGGTCTCGCCCCGAGCGGCACCGGCGTCCAGGTTTCGCTGCTCGGGCTGGCAGGGGTCCTCGTCGGGTGGGACGACGGGATCGAGGTCAACTTGCTCGGCCTGACGTTCGGCGTGGACGTCCGCCGGCCGGCGCTGAAGCTCCCCGGGGTCGGGCGGCTCGGCGTCCCGTGATCCCGCGCCGATAGACCGGGCATGGACCGGGCGGGACGGAGCGGACCGCGCCGGCGACCGGCTCGGAACAATTCCGCTCGTGTTCACGGCCCCGCGGCGTAGGAGCCTCCATGCGCATCCACAACCTGTACACCGACGCGAGCGGCGAGTCGCACTTCCGGGACATCGAGGTCGAGTGGGTCGAGGAGACCCGCTCCGGCAAGCTGTCCCGTCGCCTTCCGGCCACCGGGATCATCTTCCGCCAGGTGCCGCCGACCTATGACCTCGACTGGCACCCGGCACCTCGGCGCCAGTACATCATCAACCTCGACGCCGGGGTGCGGATCACGGCCAGCGACGGGGAGAGCCGGGTCATCGGTGCCGGCGAGGTGATCCTGGTCGAGGACACGACCGGCCGCGGGCACCTCTCGAAGGCCGTGGACGGCACGCTCCGCCACTGCATCTTCGTCCCGATCGACTAGCTCGCGAAGCTCCGCAGGTGATCCGACGGCATCAGGGCCTGCATCGTGAACGATCTCTGTCTGTCGCTCGGTTGGCTCACCGTCTCCGGCGCCCATCCGCTGGAGCACATCGACGCTGCGGTGGCAGGCCGGTTCAACGCGGTGGGGCTGCGTCTCGTGCCTCCGACTCCCGGGGACCCCCTGGTTCCGGTCGTGGGCAACGAGCCGCTGATCCGCGCCATCCGGGCCCGGCTCGCCGACGCCGGCGTCACGGTGCTGGACGTCGAAACGGTATGGATCGGGCCGGACATCGACATCGCGGCTCTTCGCCCCGCGCTCGAGGCGGCGCAACGACTTGGGACGCGCAACCTGCTGACGATGGGCCACGACCCCGACGAGGCGCGCCTCACCGACAGCTTCGCCCGGCTGTGCGAGGAAGCCGCGAAGTTCGGCCTGCGAGTAGGGATGGAGTTCGCGGCGTACACGAAGGTGCCGACGATCCGGGCCGCTCACCGATTGGTCAAGGCGGCGGGCCGGTCGAACGGCCGGGTGCTGATCGACGCGTTGCACTTCGCGCGCTCCGGCGGCACGCCATCGCACATCGCCGAGCTCGATCAGAGCTGGTTGGCCTATTGCCAGCTCGCCGATGCCCGCGGCCCGCGGCCGGAGAGCAACGATGCTCTGAAAGCCGAAGCCCGTGGCGGCCGCTACCTGCCAGGCGAGGGCGAGTTGCCTCTGGTCGAGCTTCTGGATGCCCTGCCTGCCGGTCTACCGGTCGGCGTCGAAGCGCCGTGCCGCGAGCATGCGGCGAAGTCCGTTATCGAGCGGGGACGCTTGGCAGGTATCGCCGCGCATCGATTGCTCGACAACTACACGCGGCATGCAGCGCGGCGTTAGGGTTGTCCACACGCTAGGGGCGGGGCACCAGGAAGTAGAGGCGGCCCGGCTGCCGCATGAGGCCGGCTGCCAGCTCGGCGTCGTCGCCCCGGCCCCAGAAGAGGTCGACCCGGCCGGGTCCGCGCATCGCGCCGCCCGTGTCCTGGTTCAGCACGAAGCGCGCCAGCGGGATCCACGCGATCTGGCCGTCAGGGGCGCGACGCGGCCGCTCGGTCACCAGGAACGCGAGGGCGCCCGGCGGGAAGAGGCGGCGGTCGGTAGCGATCGAGCGCTCCGGCGTCACCGGCACCCCGAGGTAGCCGACCGGCGGGCCGTCGAGGCGGCGGAAGAAGACGTAGGACTCGTTGTACCGGAGGACGCGGGCCCGCTCCTCCGGATGGGCGGCCAGCCACGCGCGGAGCGCGGGCAGGGAGACGGCCTCGCGCGCGAGCTGGCCCTCGTCCACGAGGAGTCGGCCGATCGGCCGATAGGGGCGGCCGTTGGCGGCGGCATAGCCCACCCGCACCTCGCGGCCGTCGGGCAGCCGGAGGGCGCCGCTGCCCTGGATCTCCAGGACGAAGGCGTCCACGGGATCGCGGGCCCAGTAGAGCTCGAGCCCGCGCGCCGCCAGCCGGCCGGCCTCGATCTCGGCGCGGCTCCAGTAGGGGACCAGGCGGCCCTTCTCGACGCGCCCGCTGATCCGCTCGCCCCGCCACCGCGAGTCGAAGGCTTCGAGCGACACCTCGACCAGATCGTCGGGCACGCGCAGGATCGGGACCGCGTACTCGGCGCTCGGCGCCTCCGCGGCCGCGATCACCGGCTCGTAGTAACCGGTGACCAGCATCGCCCCGTCCGGACCACCCACGCTTTCCAGCACCTCGAAGCGCTCGACGATCCAGGCGGCGAGCGCGGCGGGGGGTGGGTCGTCGGCCAGCCGGGCGCGGAGGACCTCGAGGGCCCGGCGCTGCTCGGCCGCCGTCACGGTGCGCGGCCCGAAGACGAGGAGCCGGGCCGGCGGCTCGGTGGCCAGCCAGCTCAGGCTGTGCTCGACGGCCTGGCGCAGCGACGCGAGGTCGCCGTCGTCGCGGAGGGCGGGGCCGGGCGCCGGCCGCAGCGCGAGCGCGGGCTCGGTGACGGGGCGGGCCAGCCGCGGGGCGCACCCCGCGGCCCCGAGGAGACAGAGCGTGGCCAGGGCGGCCCGGGCCAGCTGCATGATTCGCAACCTCCCGCCCACCCCCCCAACCCCCCTCCCCCACCGTTCGACGGCCTTCGGCCTTTGGCCGGGGGGAGGGGGGTGCCGGAGGGACCCAGTGGCTCACGCACTCTCGGTCCCAGGCTCAGTCGCCAAGACGGTGATAGAGGACGTGGCGGCGGTTCTTCGTGTAGGGCCGCACCTCGCCCGGCCAGCGGCCCTGGTCCACCGCGCGCGCCCAGGCGTCGCTCACCAGCACCTCGGGGCTCGCCAGCTCGTAGAGCGCGGTGTAGGCCGGCTCGCGCGGGAGCTCGATCGTCCGGCGCTGGCCGCCGATGACCATCGTCAGCTCGCGGCGCTCGAAGCGCGCCACCGACACGACGCCCGGGACCTGGAGCAGCAGCGGCACGTGCTCCCGGTCGTAGACCTCGTTGAAGAGCGCCTCGCGCTCGGGCTCGACGTCCATGGCGGCGGTGAAGAGATAGCGGCTCTGGATCGGCATGGGGGCCTCCTCAGCGGACACGATGACGCATCGCGAACCACCAGCCCGGCTCGACACCGAAAGCCTGCCGGGTGGCGTCGTCGAGCGGAACGGGTCCCACCGGGCCGTCAGCGTCCGACGGGGCGGGTGGCCTCGGTCAGCCAGGCGGCGGTATCCGGGTTGACCAGCGGGGTGATCTCCTCGCGGACCCGCGCGTGATAGGCGTCGAGCCACGCGATCTCGTCGGGGCCGAGCGCGGCCGGCTCGACCAGCGCGAGGTCGATGGGGGCCAGGGTGAGCGTCTCGAAGCCGAAGAGCTCCAGCTCGCCTCCGGCCGGACGCGCGGGCGGCGTCACCGCGACCAGGCTCTCGATCCGGATGCCGTACTCGCCGGTCTTGTAGTACCCGGGCTCGTTCGAGACGATCATCCCCGGCCGGAGCCCCACCGTCGAGGGGTACTTCGAGATCCGGTGCGGGCCTTCGTGAACGCCGAGGTAGCTGCCGACCCCGTGGCCGGTGCCGTGGTCGAAGTCGAGGCCGGCCTCCCAGAGCGGGCGGCGGGCGAGCACGTCGAGCTGGGAGCCGCTGGTCTCCTTCGGAAAGCGCGCCGTGGCCAGGACGATGTGGCCCCGGAGGACCCGCGTGAAGCGGTCGCGCTGCTCGGCGGTCGGCGACCCGATCGCCACCGTGCGGGTGACGTCGGTGGTGCCGTCGAGGTACTGGCCGCCCGAGTTGACCAGGTACAGCATGCCGGGGCCGAGCGCCCGGTCCGTCGCCGGCGTCGCGCGGTAGTGGACGATGGCCCCGTTCGGCCCGGCACCGGAGATCGTCGGAAAGCTCGGCTCCTTGAAGAGCGGCTGCTCGGCCCGGAAGGCGTCGAGCCGATCGGCGGCGCCGGTCTCGGTGAGCCCGCCCCGCGGCGCCTCGCGGGCGATCCAGGCCAGGAACCGGCAGAGGGCGGCGCCGTCCTTGCGATGGGCCGACCGGGCCCCGGCCAGCTCCACCTCGTTCTTGCAGCCCTTGGGCAGGCTGCACGGATCGACGCCCCGCACCACCTCGGCCCCCGCCGCGGTGAGCCGCTCGAAGATCCAGGCGGCGGCGCTGGCGGCGTCGAGCTGGACCCGCCGGCGCGCGCCGCCGAGCCGATCGAGCGCGGGCCCGAGCTCGACGGGCGGCGCCACCCGGACGTCGGGGCCGAGGTGCTCGGCCAGCCCCGGTGTCCGCTTGCGGGGATCCAGGAAGAGGTCGACGGTGGCGTCCCGGTCGACCAGAGCGAACGCCAGCGGCAGGGGCG
Organism: uncultured Candidatus Rokubacteria bacterium; assembly: GCA_963708025.1. Classification (GTDB taxonomy): domain Bacteria; phylum Methylomirabilota; class Methylomirabilia; order Rokubacteriales; family DASRDR01; genus CAVPSB01. The sequence goes on from CAVPSB010000014.1 coordinate 224,244, forward strand.
TGTAGCGCACGTCGGCGCCGCGGATGTTGAGGAGCCAGGCGACGGAGTCGGGCGCGGTCAGCACCGCGGCGTCCACCCGGGCCTCGGCCAGGGCGCCGGCGATCTCCCGCCGCTTGTCGACGGAGGCGCGGCCGGCGTAGGCGAGGTCGTGCGGGACGACCGGCGCCCGCGGCGGCTCCGGGCGATCGAGCCAGATGGCGTCGATCGGATTCGACGGGCAGGGGACCAGCTCAGCGCCCGCCCGCCGGCAGGCGGCGCGCAGCCGCTCGACGCCCTCGACCGTGTGGAGCCACGGGTCGTAGCCGAGGCGGTCACCCGCCTTCAGGCGCCCGGCGATCCAGTCGGTCGGCGGGCTCTGGGTGACGTGGTGATACTCGACGAGCGCCGCCGGGACCTGCTGGCGGACCTGCAGGGTGTAGCGTCCGTCCACGAAGATCGCCGCCGCGTCGGCCAGGATCACCGCCAGGCCGGCCGATCCGGTGAAGCCGGTCAGCCAGGCCAGACGCTCGGCGTGGGGCGGCACGTACTCGCCCTGGTGCTCGTCGGCGCGCGGCACCAGGAAGCCGGCGAGTCCATGTCGCTTCAGCTCCGCGCGGAGCGCCTCGAGTCGGGCGGGACCGTCGGCCACCGTCATGCGTGTGCCTCCTCCTGCTGCTGGCGGCTGCTGGCGGATGCGGGCGAATGCCGGGCGCGCGTGCCTCGCGTATGATATCTGTGATGGCCCTCGATCGCCACCACGTCACGACCCGCCGCCAGGTGGGGAAGGAGCCGACATGACCGCCGAGCCGTCGTCGTCCGCCACCCTCGAGGCGCTGGACAAGGAGAGCGTCCTCCATCCCGCCACCTCGATCGCCGATCACCTGAAGACCGGGCCGCGGATCATGGCGGAGGGCGCCGGGGTGATGCTGACCGACATCACGGGCCGGAAGTACATCGACGCGGTCGCCGGGCTCTGGTGCGTGAACATCGGCTACGGTCGCACCGAGGTCGCCGACGCGATGGCCGCCCAGTCCCGCCGGCTCGCCTACTACCATACGTTCTCGTCCATGTCGAACGAGCCCCAGATCCGCCTGGCCGACCGCCTCCTGAAAATCGCCCCCGGCCGGATGAGCAAGGTCTTCTTCGGCAACTCGGGGTCGGAGGCGAACGACACCCAGGTGAAGCTGGTCTGGTACTACAACAACCTGCGCGGCTTGCCGCGGAAGAAGAAGATCGTCGCCCGGCTCCTGGCCTACCACGGCACCACCGTCGCGACCGCCAGCCTGACGGGGCTCCCGGCCTTCCACAAGGCCTTCGACCTGCCGATCGCCGGGATCCTCCACACCGCGACGCCGTACTCCTACCGGGACGCCGCCCCCGGCCAGTCGGAGGAGGCCTACGCGGCGGCGCTGGCGGCCGAGCTGGACCGGCTCATCGAGCGGGAGGGGCCCGACACGGTGGCGGCCTTCATCGCCGAGCCGGTGATGGGCGCCGGGGGCGTGCTGGTCCCGCCGGCCACGTACTTCGAGAAGGTGCAGGCGGTCCTGCGCAAGCACGACGTCCTGATGATCGCCGACGAGGTGATCTGCGGCTTCGGGCGGCTCGGGCGGAACTTCGGCTCGGAGGTGTTCGGGATCGAGCCCGACCTGGTGACGGCGGCCAAGGGACTGACCAGCGGCTACTTCCCGCTCTCGGCGTGCTTCGTCTCGGAGCGGGTCTGGGCGGTGCTGGCCGAGGCCTCGCCCCAGACCGGTGCTTTCGCCCACGGCTTCACCTACAGCGGTCACCCGGTGGGCGCGGCGGCGGCCATGGCGAACCTCGACATCCTGCTCGGCGAGGACATGGTCGGCAACGCGGCGCGGGTCGGCGGCTACTTCCAGGCGCGGCTCCGCGAGGCGGTCGGGGGCCATCCCCTGGTGGGGGAGGTCCGCGGCGTCGGCCTCATCGCCGGCGTCGAGCTGGTCGCCGACAAGGCCGCGAAGCGGGCGTTCGCGCCGGAGACCAAGGTGGCCCAGCGCGTCGCCCAGCGGTGCCTGGAGGACGGGCTGATCGTGCGCGCGCTGCCGGTCGGTCACGTCGTGGCCTTCTCGCCGCCCCTCTGCATCACGCGGGAGCAGGTGGACCGGGTCATCGAGGGCTTCGGCCGCGGGCTGGCCGCGGTCGCCGACGACCTGGTCCGCCAGGGCGAGTGGAAGGCGGCCTGAGCCGTGCCGGACTGGAGCGCGATCGAGCGCACGCTGTCCGAGACCGCGGGTTCGCGCCGCCGGCCGGTGGCGGTCGCCTTCCGGGACGTGCCGCCGGCCGGCGTCAGCCGGTTCACCGGCCGCGAGCCGTCGGGCTGTAGCTTCTGGCGGCTGGCCGCCGATGGTCGCGCCTTCTACACCGTTCCCGGCGACCACGCGAACTGCGCCGTCGGGAGCTACACCCACAACATCCCCTTGCCGGCCGAGCGCGTCGCCGAGCTGGAGCAGACGCTCGGCTTCATGACGGGTCTCGGCTACGTCCGGATCGAGGAGGTGCCGGGGATTCCGCGGCTCCCCAAGACGCCCGGCGCGGTGGTCTACGCGCCCCTCGGCGCGACCCCGGTGGATCCGGACGTGGTCCTGATCGCCGGGCGGCCGGGCCGCCTGATGTGGCTCTACGAGGCCGCGGTGCGGGCCGGGGTGACGCCGCAGCTCCCGCTGCTCGGCCGGCCCACCTGCATGGCCTTGCCCGCCGCCCTCGGGGGCGGCGTGGCGATGAGCCTGGGGTGCGTGGGGAACCGGGTCTACACCGACCTTGCCGAGGATGAGCTGTACGTCGCCCTCCCGGGGCGCGAGCTGCCGCGCGTGGTCGCCGAGCTGGACACGATCGCCGCCGCCAATGCCGCCCTCGCCGACTATCATCGGGGCCGCCGCGCCGAGCTGGCAACAGACTAGATGGTCTGATCAACGGCCGTTCGCAGAAGGGGCACGAAGAGCGGCCGAGCGACTCACGGTGCTTGGGCCGTGCCGTCGTTGCTGGGCAATGATTCAGAGGCCGACGGGCCCGCGTGCCTCCCAGACAGCGACCCCCAGTATAACAATTATGTGCTTGACCCACTGATAACTCTATTGTTATCGTGACGGCGATGAGCGATGTCCACTGGGATGTGGACGACTATAGGACGGAGGCCGGTGGGCGTCCAGTGAGGGAGTTCCTCACGGGCCTGTCGAAGCCGGCGAAGCCGAAGGTGTACGCGGCGCTCGCGATGTTGGAGCAGTACGGGAACTTGCTCAAGATGCCGAGGTCCAAGCCGATGGGGGCAGGTCTCTACGAGTTGAGAATTGCCCACTCGGAAGGGGCCATTCGGATTCTCTACTGCTTCCGGCCGGAGCGTCGGATCGTGCTCCTGCACGGTTTCGTGAAGAAGACGGAGCAAACATCGAAAGGTGACTTGGACGTCGCCCGGAGCCGGAAGCGGGCGGTGGAACAGGAGGGATAAGGGGATGGCGAAGCGAAAGACTCTGATGGAGGAGATTCGGGGGGAGCTGTCTCGCGACAGCGAGCTGAACGCGGCGTTTCAGATGGAGCTTGCTCGGCTGAAGCTGGCGAATCAGATCACGATCGCGCGGCAGCGCGCCGGGCTTAGCCAAGCTCAGCTTGCGGAGCGGATTGGCACCAAGCAGACTGGCGTCGCGCGAATGGAGCGCGCCAGCTATACCGGGTACACAACCACGACCCTGGCGAAGATCGCCGCGGCGACCGGCAGTACCTTGCAGGTGCAGTTGATGCCGAGGCCGCATCGACCGCGGTCTGTCCGCCATTTTGAACGCGCGCATTCAGGCTCTGGCGTGCGATAGCGGGTCAACGGTCTCAGGCGCCGAGCCAGACGCGGGGTCCTCGCGCATGGCCCCATGTCAACCAATCGGGGGCTGCCCGCGTTATTCCTCCATGGGACCGATCGGCGGATGAAGGCCGTGGTCGACCTCTCGCCCTCGCCGACCGAGTGCGAGGCGCTCTACCGCGAGCACGGGGGGCGGGTGGTGCGTCTCGCGCGCCTGCTGCTGGACGACCGGCAGGAGGCCCAGGACGTGGCGCAGGAGGTCTTCCTCAAGCTGCTCCGGGCCCATCCGGCCGTGGACCGGCCGATGCGGTGGGGACCGTGGCTCACGGGGTCACGGTCAACGCCTGCCGCGACCGGCGACGCTCGGGGTGGTGGCGATGGTGGCGGGGCCTCCATGAGCCGATCGAGGACGTGGCAGTCGTCGACGTGGCCCCGACCCCCGAGCGGGCGGCGCTGGACGCCGTCGGCCGCGAGCGGATCGGGCGGGTCTTTCGCCAGCTTCCCGCACGACAGCGCGAGGCCGTGGTCCTTCGCTACGTCGAGGGCTGGTCGACCCGGGAGGTCGCCGACGAGCTTGGCGTGACGACCGGCAGCGTCAAGCGGCATTTGTTTCGGGCCGTCCAGCGGTTGCGGGCTGCCCTGGGAGACGGGACATGAGGCGCTGCGTATCCGACCGGACGCTCTGGCTGGTGCACGAGGGGGAGGGGCAGCCGGAGGAGCAGACCCACGTGCGGGCCTGTCCCCGGTGCGTCGCGCGCCGTGACCGCCTGACTCATGACCTGGACACCCTGAGCTCCACGCTCCGCGCGCTCCCGGCCGGGGCGCCCCGCCGCCACGAGGCCGTCGCCGGCGGGTGGCGTCGCGTGGCGGTGGCGGCGATGCTCGTCGGCGTCGTGGCGGTCGCCGGCGTCGGAGCCTGGCACGCGCGACCGTCGCGGCCCCCCGCGCCGGCCCGCTCGGGCAGCGCCGAGGTCGTCCCGTTCCTCGGCGACGTCTCCAGCGCTCTCGCCCCGGCGGGATCCTCGGCGCCGGTGGCCATCGAGGCCGCCTGGCTCGACGACGACCTGGTCGCGGCCACCGTGTCATCCGAAACCGGTCTCGAACCGTTATTCTCGTGGGATCCCGCGTTGGATCGTGACGTCAACCGGGATGCCGCGACCGAATCCGACACATGAGGAGGCTCCTGATGCGATCAGGATGGCGATGGGCGGCAGGACTGGTCGGTCTCCTGGCGATCAGCCTGTCCGCGACGACGGCCGGGGCCCAGGGGATGCCGATGCGAGGTGGCTGGCACGGTCCGGGCGGTGGTCCGGACGCAGGGGGAGAGGTCTTCCCACTGCGCATGATCCTGAGAAGCGTCGGCCTGACGGACGCGCAGCGGGATCAGGTGCGGCAGATCCTGGCCAGTCACCGGCCGCGCTTCCAGGCCTTGCGGGGTCAGATCCGGACCCTCACCACACAGTTGACCGACAAGCTCTACGCGGCCGGCGCGGTGAGCGCCGACGAGGCCTCGGCGATCCGGCAGCAGATCAGCCAGCTCCGTGACCAGCTCGGTCAGGAAGGTCTCCAGACGGCTCTGGAGATCCGCAACGTGCTCACGCCGGACCAGCTCGCCAAGGCGGCGCAGATCCGGCAGCGGATGCAGGAGCTGCGGGCCGAGATGCAGAGCCTGATGGGTGGGAATCCGTAGGTCACCGGGACACTGAGAGAGTTCGCGAAGCACCCGGTCCCTCCGGCCCTCCTCATGGGGTGCGGCCGGAGGGACCGGAGTCTGCCCACGGGCCGGAGGGGGCTTGGGATGGGCGGGAGGTTCCGAGATGAGCGCTCCGCTCACGCTCCGGCCGACGGCATGGTCGATCTCGCGGTGGCTGGTCGTCGTGCTCGCGCTCGCGAGCTGCAGCGGCCAGCCGGGCCACGAGGGCCGTAGCCTGGCCGACTGGCAGGCTGATCTCCACGGCGCCTCCGCGGAGGCGCGACTCCGCGCCGTCCAGGCGCTCGGCCGCGCCGGCGTCCCCGCGGTGCCGGCGCTCGGCGCCGCGCTGCGGAGTCCCGACCCGGCGGTGCGGACGAGCGCCGCCCGCAGCCTCGGGCGGCTCGGGCCGCTGGCCGCCGAGACGGTGCCCGACCTGGGGGCGCTTCTCGCCTACGACTCCGAAACTGACGTTCGGGTCGCGGCCGCCGAGGCGCTGGGTCGCATGGGCGACGCGGCGGACGAGGCGGTTCCGGGCCTGACGCGCAGCATCGCGGACCGCGATCCCGACGTGCGCTCGAGCGCCGCGCTGGCGCTGGGACGCATCGGCACCAGCGACCCGGCAGCGGTCGCGGGCCTCGCCCGGAGTCTCAAGGATCCGCGCACTCACGTCCGCGCGAGCGCGGCGGCCGCGCTGGGCCAGCTCGGCGCCGACGCCCGGGAGGCGATCCCGGCGCTGCAGGAGGCCCTGGAGGACTCGAGGCCGCTCGTCCGGTCACTGGCCGACGAGGCCCTGCGGCGCATCGACCTCGAGTAGATCCCCTCACCCTGACCCTCTCCCCCGATGGGGAGAGGGGATCAGAAGGGCAGCTCCCCGAACGCGTTCAGGGTGGCCGCGGCGACCGCGGCGGGGCGGCGGCCGAGGTCGTGGCCGGTGCCGTCGATCGGGAGGAGCCGGGTCGGGGCCGGGATCAGGGCGAGCGCCTCCCGCAGCTCCTCCAGCGAGCCGAAGGGGTCGCGGGTGCCGTGGACAAAGAGCGCCGGCGTGCGGAGCTCCGGGAAGTGGGCGGTCCGTCGCTCGGTCGGACGCCGGGGCGGATGGAGCGGGTAGGAGAGCAGGAGCAGCGCGTCCGCCAGCGACGGCTCCTCGGCCGCGAGGATGCTGGCCTGGCGCCCGCCGTAGGAGTGACCGCCCAGGAACACGCGGCCGGCGGCTCGGCTGCGCGCCAGGGCCACCGCCGCCTCGAGACCTTCCCGGTCACGGGGCGCGGCGCCCGCCCGGGGCGGGCCGGTGGGGGACGCCTGACGGAAGGGCAGGTCACAGCGGAGCACGGCGATCCCGTGGGCCGCGAAGGCCTCGGCGACGGTGACCAGGAGGGGCGCGTCGCCGCTCGAGCCGGCGCCGTGGGTGAGGACGAGCGCGTCCCCCGACGGGGCGGCCGGCGCGTGCCAGTGGCCGCGGACGCCGCCCTCAGAGATAGCGACGGGGGAGCTCGGCACCGGCGACGTAGCTGAGCTTGCCCACCCTGCACATCTGGTAGACGTTGATGCGGAAGTCCGGGCAGGTGCTCACCAGGCAGTAGGCGTCGGTCGGCGTGAAGCCGTAGTCGGTGATCAGCCAGTCCATCAGGTTGATCGTGGCCGTCTCGACGGCGACTTCCAGCGGCCGGTAGGCGAAGACCGACACGATCGACTCCGGCTTCTCGATCCGCATCCAGGGGATGCGCCTGCCCTTGACCAGGTCGAGCCGGAGGCGCACGGTCGCCTTCGTCTCGGCGGCGGTGCCGGTGAACTCGGTGTCGCCCTGGCTGGCGTGGACGTCGCCCAGGTAGAAGAGGGCGCCGGGGTGGAAGATCGGGAGCAAGATCCGGTTGCCCGGCGCCGACGTCGCGGATGTCGAGGTTGCCGCCCCACTCGCCCTGGCCGTCGAGGCTGGTCGTCACCTCGCGGTCGGGGGCGACGCCGATGCGTGCCGATGAACGGCGTGATCGGCCAGGAGAGCGCGTCGTTGAAGTGCAGCGTGCCGTCGCGCGTGGTGCCGCTGGGGCCGGGCGTGTGGCGGAAGATCTTCGTCGTGTAGTCGGCCGACAGCTCGGGCCAGCGGGTCGATTCGCCGAGCGGCCCGCGGCGCGGGCCGACGGCGATCCACGAGTAGTCGTCGACCAGGATGTCCTCGATCGTGACGACCAGCGCGTCGCCGCGCTCGGCCCCTTCGAGCAAGACCGGGCCGCCGATCGGGTTGGCCAGCGGCGGGACGCGGTCGAAGCCCGGCCGCCGGGCCGGGATGGCCTTGTCCTCGGCCGTCTTGAAGTAGCCGGTGCTGGCGTCGTAGGTCTCGATCTCGAAGCTCTCGCCGGGCTGGACGCGCAGCAGCGGCTCGTCGCGCCAGTCGAAGGCGTACTTGCGGGCCTGTTCGCGAGTGATCCGCTGCACGGGATTCGCTCCGCTCATGCACTGCTCCTCTTCACGGGGTCACAGGGTCCGGAGGCGCGGGTCCAGGGCCTCGCGCAGCCGGTCGCCCACGAAGTTGAGACCCAGCACCGTCACGAAGATGGCCAGGCCGGGAAACGTCGCGAACCACGGCGCCCGATCGAGGAAGCCGCGGCCTTCGGCGAGCATCGACCCCCACGAGGCCTGGGGGGGCTGGACGCCCAGGCCCAGGAAGCTGAGGGCCGCCTCCACCAGGATGGCGTAGCCCATGCCGAGCGAGGCCTGGACGATGACCGGCGACAGGCAGTTGGGCATCACGTGGCGGGCCACGATCCGGAGGCCGCCGGCTCCCAGCCCCCGGGCGGCGTCCACGAACTCCCGCTCCCGCAGCGACAGCACGCTGGCCCGCACGATGCGGGCGAACGGCGCGATGTAGATGACGCCGATCGCCAGCATCGCGTTCTGGAGCGACGGGCCGAGGACGGCCATGATCGCGATGGCCAGGAGGATCGCCGGGAAGGCCATCAGGCCGTCGAGGACTCGCATGACGAGGATGTCCATGAAGCCGCCCCGGTAGCCCGCGATCAGCCCGAGCGGCACCCCGATCACGGCCGCCGTCCCCATCGAGATGACCCCGACCAGCACCGAGACCGAGGCGCCGTGGATGACCCGGCTCAGGATGTCGCGCCCGAGGTCGTCGGTGCCGAAGAGGTACCGGCCGCCGGGCGGCGCCAGCAGATCGGGCTGCATGTCGTTCGGCGCGTAGGGCGCGAGCCAGGGCGCCAGCAGCGCGGTGGCCACCACGAGCCCCACCACGCCCAGCGCGGCCCAGGACGCACCCCCCGCCCTCACTATTGAATCAGTGCGCGGACCTGCCCGCCCACCCCCGCCGACCCCCGCTCGGCTCCACCGACCGGGGGGAAGGCGGGGGCTGGAGGGGCTCGATGGCTTCAGACCCGTCTCATCGCTCGGGCTCGAAGCGGATGCGCGGGTCGAGCCAGACGTAGACCAGGTCGACGAGGAAGTTGACCAGCACGAATGCGCCGGCGACCAGCAGCACGACGGCCTGGATCACCGCGTAGTCCCGGTGCTGGATGGCGGTGAGCGACAGCCGGCCGATGCCCGGCCAGGCGAAGACCTGCTCGATGACGAAGGTGCCGCCCACGAGCGATCCGAGCTGGAGCGCCAGCACGGTGACGACGGGCAGCATCGCGTTCTTCAGGGCGTGACGGGTCAGGATCGCTCGCTCGGCCAGGCCCTTGGCGCGGGCCGTCCGGATGTAGTCGGCGCCGAGGACGTCGAGCAGGCCCGAGCGGAGAAAGCGCGAGAGGGGGGCGGCCAGGCCCACTCCCAGCGTGAAGGCGGGCAGCGCCGTCGTCCGGAAGGCCAGCGCCGGGTCGTCGCCGACGAAGGCGTAGCCGGACGGCGGGAACCACCCGGTGCGGAGCGCGACTACCAGGATCAGCATGATCGCCAGCCAGAAGCTCGGGAGCGAGACGCCCATGAGCGCCAGCGCGGTGATCGCGCGGTCGAGCCACGAGCCCGGATAGCGCGCGGCCAGGATCCCGGCCGGGAAGGCGATCGCGAGCGCGATGGCGAACGCCAGCGCCGTGAGCTGGAGGGTGGCCGGCAGGAAGCGCCGGATGAGGTCGAGCGGCGACTGCCGGCTCACCCAGGAGCGGCCGAAGTCGCCCCGCAGGACGTGCTGCAGCCAGAAGCCGTACTGGATCCAGAGCGGCCGGTCCAGGCCCATGTCCTTCCGCAGCGCGGCCAGCGCCGGCGGCGTCGCCTCGCTGCCGAGCTGGACCGTGGCCGGGTCGCCGGGGATGAGCCGGACCAGGGTGAAGACGATGACGGAGACGACGAAGAGGACGGCGAGGAGCTGGGCCAGCCGCTGGACGAGGTAGCGCTGCACCGGGACGGGGTCCGGGCGGAGGGAGAGCCGCCGCCCTCCCTCCGCGTCCGTCCTTCAGGCCACGGCGATCTCGAGGAGGTTCGGCCGCCCCAGGGCGTTGACGTACAGGTTCTTCACCTTGGTGCTGGCGCCCCAGAGGACCGGCCAGGTCTGCTGCCGGATGGCCGGGACCTCGGTCACGACGAGCTGGGTGATCTCCTTGTAGATGGCCTTGCGCTTGTCGCGGTTGAGCTCGGCGCGCCCCATTCGCAGGAGCTCGTCCATCCGGGGGTTCGAGTAGAGGCCCGGGTTGCCGCTGGCCTTGGTGCCGAAGACGCCCGAGGTCATGGCGTCGGGGTCGAACTCGCGCACCACCGCGCTCTGGCCGAGCTGGAAGTTGTTCTCGCCGTACAGGTCCTTCACGTAGGCCGCCCACTCGATCGCCTGGATCTTGAGCCGGATGCCGGCCTCGCGGCACTGGGCCTCGTAGATCTCGGCCGTCCGCACGAACTCGGGGTACTGGGGGCTGGCCTTCAGCGTCAGCTCCAGGCCGTCGGGGTGGCCCGCCTCCTTCAGGAGCTGCTTGGCCTTGGCCCGGTCGAAGGGCAGGCAGGCGACGTCCGCGCTGTGGGCCCAGTGGGCGGCCGGGAAGGGGCTACAGCCGGGCTCGCCCACGCTGAACATCGCGGCCCGGTGGATCAGCTCCCGGTTGGTGCACATGGCCAGCGCCTGGCGGACCTTCACGTTGTCGAGCGGCGGGGCGTGGCGGATCAGCATCAGCATGTAGTTGGTGGCGAAGGGCTGGGGCTCGTACAGCTTGACGTTCGGCGACCGGTCGAGGTCGGCCTTGAACTTGGGCGGCACGTTGTAGTGGAGGTCGAGGACGCCGGCCTGGAGGTTGGCCACCGCGGTCTGCGCCTCGGGCACCGGGGACAGCACCAGCTCGTCCACGTACTTCGCGTCCTTCCGCCAGTAGTCGCCGAACCGGGCGACCTTGACGTGGACGTTGGGGACCCGCTCCACGAAGCGGAAGGGCCCGGTGCCGACCGGGCGGGTCGCCAGGTTGGCCTCCTCCTCCGGCGGCACGATGGCGGCGTAGCGGATGCTCGACAGGAACGGCGCGCTCGGGTTCTTGAGGGTGATCCGGACCCGGAGGTCGTCGAGCGGCTCCACGCTGGCCACGTCCGCCAGGTACGAGGCCCACTTGCTCTTGGCGCCGAAGGCGATGATCCGCTCGAAGGACCACTTCACGTCGGCGGCCCGGAGCTCCCGCCCGCTGTGGTACTTGACGCCGCGGCGGAGGGTGAAGACGTAGGTCCGGGAGTCCGGCTGGTCCCACTTCTCGGCCAGGCTCGGGGCCGGGTTCATGTTCCGGTCGAACGTCGTGAGCGACTCGAACATCGCCTCCATCGGCGTGTAGTCGATGGCCGACGACACGAGGTGGGGGTCGATCTGCTGGATGTCGGACGGGATCCCGATCCGCAGGCTGGTTCCGGCGGCATGGACGAGGGCGGGGGCGGCGCCCCAGCGACCGGTCGCCACGGCGGCGCCGGCCGCGGCCACGCCGCCGGCCTTCAGAAAGTCCCTCCGGGTCAATCGGGCCATGACGACTCCTCCCTTCTCGGCGGTCAGCCTTCGGAGGTGCGGCGGACGAGGCGCGGGTCCTCGAGGAACGAGCGGCGCAGCTCGGTCCCGATCCCCGGTCCGTCGGGCGGATGCACGTGGCCGTCCCGGATGGGCGGCAGGTCGCTCACGACCTCCGGGTACCAGCCGGTGGTGAAGGCGCGCACGGTTTCCTGGATGAGGGCGTTGGGGGCGTTGAGGGCCAGGTGGACCGAGAACACGTAGGTCAGCGGCCCCACGCAGTCGTGCGGGGTCACCGGGAGGTGGTAGGCCTCGGCCAGGGCCGCCACCCGGCGGGCCTCCGAGATCCCGCCGACCCACGAGACGTCGAGCATGCAGATGTTGACGGCGTCCCGCTCGAAGAGGGCGAGGAACGCCGAGCGCGTGGACAGCGTCTCGCTCGCGCAGGTCGGGATGGCGGTGGCGCGCCGGAAGCGCGCGAGCGCCCGGGGGTTGTCCATCGGGATCGGGTCCTCGACCCACATCGGCCGGTACGGCTCGACCGCCCGGGCGATCCGGACGGCCGCCGGCAGGCCCCACAGCCCGTGCAGCTCGAGGGCGACCTCCATCCGCTCACCGACCGCCTCGCGGATCTGCCGGAACGGCGCCGCCCCGGCCTCCAGGTCCGCCGGCTCGATCGACTGGCCGCGGGTCTTCGCGGCGAAGCGGTCGAACGGCCAGATCTTCATGGCGGTGGTGCCCTCGGCGAGGAGGTCCCGGGCGAGCCCGGCCGGATCGGTGAGGAAGCGGTGCTGGTCCTCGTAGGGCCCGGCCGCCCGGTAGTCGACCGCCGCCGGATCGGTCGGGCCGGATCGGGTGACCCCGTAGGAGTAGCCGGCGCACGTGTTGTAGATCCGGATCCGCTCGCGGGTCAGGCCGCCCAGGACCTGGTAGAGCGGCTCGCCGACGCGCCGGGCGTAGAGGTCCCAGAGCGCCATGTCGATCGCGGACAGCGCGCGGATCTCGGCGCCGCGAGCCCGGGCGCCGAGGCCGAGGCGATGGATCGCCGTCCAGTGGCGGTCGAGCTGGCCCGCGTCCTGGCCGAGCAGGTACGGGGCGACGTCGCCGTGGATGAACGCCGCCACCGCGTCGGGTCCGTAGGACGTCTCGCCGAGGCCGACCCGACCGGCCGCGTCGTGGACGCGCACCCAGAGGACCTTGGGGTAGGCCGGGATGCGCGACGGTCTCGATGCGCGCGACGCTCGACTCCTTGGCCACCCACGCTCCTTTGGCTGACGCGACTCGTGTACGATAGGGGACGCCCCGCGGGGCGTCAAGGAGGCGATCGATGGGCGCGGAGCTGGCCGGCGTCATCCCGATCACCGTCACGCCGTTCGACGAGCGCGGCCGCGTCGACGAGGACGCGATCGCCGGGCTCGTGGAGTTCGAGGCCCGCTGCGGCGTCCACGGGCTGAACGTCCTCGGCATCATGGGCGAGGCGCACAAGCTGACCGAGCCCGAGCGCCGCCGGGTGGCCGAGCTGTTCGTCAAGAACGCCGCCGGCCGGCTGCCGGTCGTCGTCGGCACCTCGCACGGCGGCACCGGGGTCGTGGTCGAGCTGTCCCAGGCCGCCGAGTCGGCCGGCGCCGCCGCCGTCATGGTCGCGCCCCCGAGCGGCCTCCGCGGCGACGGGGCGCTCCTCGCCCACTACCGCGAGGTGGCGGCCGCGATCGCGATCCCCATCGTCGTCCAGGACGAGCCGGTGACCACCGGCGTCATCATGTCCCCGGAGCTGCTGGCCCGGATCGCGAGCGAGATCGAGGCCTGCCGCTACGTCAAGCTCGAGGAGCCGCCGACGCCGACGAAGCTGACGGCGCTCCGCCGGCTCCCGGGCGGCGACCGGCTGCGGGTCTTCGGCGGGATGAACGCCTTCTACTTCATCGAGGAGCTGGCCCGTGGCGCGGTCGGCGTCATGACCGCCTTCGCGTTCCCCGACGTCCTGGTGGAGATCTACGAGCGCTTCCGGCGCGGCGACGTCGGGGCCGCGGCAGCGCTCTTCGACCGCTCCGCCTCCTTCATCCGGTACGACGGCCAGCAGGGGATCGGCCTGGCGCTCCGCAAGGAGGTGCTGCGCCGGCGGGGCGCGATTCCCAGCGCCTTCGTCCGCCCGCCCGGCCCGAAGCTCGACGACGTGACGCGCGCCGAGCTGACCGCCATCCTCGATCGCCTGGGCCTCTCCGCGCGCCTCGCCCCCGGAACGGGCTAGCCGCGTCCATCGGGACGTGCCGCTGGTAGACGCCGCGAGCCGTCGGGCCTCCCCGTTCGTCGCGCTCCGGCATCGGAACTACCGCCTGCTCTGGCTGGGTCAGCTCGTCTCCCAGTCCGGCTCGACGATGCAGACGGCGGCCATCCTCTGGCACGTGGCGCTGCTGGCCCCGCCGGACGGGAAGGCGCTCGCCCTCGGCCTGGTCGGGCTCGTGCGCCTGCTCCCCATCCTCCTTCTCGGCCCGGTGAGCGGGGTGGTGGCCGACGCCCGGGACCGCCGCCGCCTGATGCTCGCGACCCAGACCGCCATGGGGCTGGTGGCGGGAACGCTCGCCGTGCTCACGTTCCGCGGCCTCGGCGTCGCCTGGCCGATCTACCTCCTGGCCGGGCTCAACGCGGCGGCGGGGGCGGTGGACAGCCCGTCCCGGCAGTCGCTCGTCCCCAACCTGGTGCCGCGGGAGCACCTGCCGAACGCGATCAGCCTCAACACGATCATGTCCCAGACGGCCTCGGTCGTCGGCCCGTCCCTCGGCGGCGTCGTCATCGCCACCCTCGGGATCGGCTGGGCCTACGCGCTGAACGGGCTGTCGTTCGTCGCGGTCATCGCCTCGCTCGTCGCGATGCGAGAGGTCCCGAGGCCGGCCGCCGGCACCCGCCCCGACATCAGCCTCCGCGCGCTGGTCGAGGGCGTGCGGTTCGTGTTCGCCGCGCCGCTGATCCGCTCGACGATGCTGCTCGACTCCTTCGCCACCTTCTTCTCCACGACCACGATCCTGCTGCCGATCTTCGCCCAGGACATCCTCCGCGTCGGCGCCCACGGCTACGGCTGGCTCTACGCCGCCCCGTCGATCGGGGCGCTGCTGGCGGGCGCCGCGATGGTCCGCCTGGTGGACCGGATCGAGTGGCGCGGCCGGGTGCTGGTGGTGGCCGTCGGGGTCTACGGGCTGGCCAGCGTGGCGTTCGGCCTCTCGCGCGCGTTCTGGCTGACGCTCCTCTGCCTGGCGGCGAGCGGGGCGGCCGACACCGTGAGCATGGTGCTGCGGAACATCATCCGGCAGCTCGAGACGCCGGACCGCCTGCGGGGCCGGGTGGTCGGCGTGAACATGGTCTTCTTCCAGGGCGCGCCCCAGCTCGGGGGGCTGGAGGCGGGGCTGGCCGCGAACTGGCTCGGCGCCCCGCTCGCGGTCGTCACCGGCGGGGTCGGCTGCCTGGTGGCGACCGGCTGGATCACCGCGCGCACGCCGGCCTTGCTTCGGTACCGGCACAGCGGCGCGGCTCGGCTATGATAGACGGCGCGAACCCCGGGTCCGATCGGAGGCCTCATGCTCGACATCGATCCGTCCCGTCTCGACCTGGCGCGCGAGTTCAAGGCGCGCCCCTTCGGCGTCCACAGCCCGGATCTCCAGGCGGTCCTGAACCGGATGCGGAGCGCGCCCGTCCAGGGCAAGCACTACCTGATCATGACCCGGTCGCACGCCCAGTGGGTGCTCGCCCGGATGACCGGCGACCCGCTGCGGCTGGAGGTCGTTCCGGGCTTCGTCTTCGACCGCCTCGAGGAGGCCGAGTGGACGGTCTTCAAGCTGCGCTGGCAGGCGCTGACCGGCCACGACCTCGGGCGGGAGCTGGGCGAGCCGGCGGCGGGGCCGGCGCCGGCGGTCGCGGTGCCGACGGCCGAGCGGGCCATCCTCGCCTACGCCGACGAGGCCGGCGTGGCACCGGGGGAGACGATCGGCTTCAAGGTGAGCTGCCACGGCGTCACCGCGTATCGCGCCGACATCGTCCGGCTGCTGGCCCCCGACACCGGGCCGGACGCCCCCGGGTTCCGGGAGGAAGAGGTGGCGACGCCGGTGAGCGGCGAGCATCGCGGCCGGGTGCAGCCGCTCCACGTCGGCTCGTCGGTGACGGTGCCGGCGTCGCCGCTCTTCGCGCTGGCCAGCTTCACGCTCCAGGCGCTGGTCTGGCCGACCCGGCCCGGCAAGGGCGCCCAGGCGCTCCTCGGCACCTGGTCGGAGGCGACGCGCGCCGGGGCCGGGCTCGCGCTCGACGAGCGCGGCGCCCTCACCCTGCGGCTCGGTGACGGAAGCCGCGTGGAAGTGGTCACGACCGGCGTCCCGCTGGCCGAGCGGCGCTGGTACTTCGTGGCCGCCAGCTTCGACGCCGCCAGCCGCGCGGTCCACCTGTGGCAGGAGCCGGTGGCCGACCGGACGTTCGGGGTCGCCGGCGCCCTCCACGTGGAGCGGTCGGTCACGATCGCGCCCCGGCCGGCCCCCGGTCCGTTCCTGATGGCCGCCTGGCAGGCCGGTGGCCGGGAGGGCCGGGCGCCGACCGGAGCCCACTTCAACGGGAAGCTCGATCGCCCGCGGGTCGCGAATCGCGCGCTGACGCGGGCCGAGATCGGGGCGCTGGTCGAGGGCCCGCGGCCGGTCGGGCTGGAGACGGCGGTCGTCGCCGAGTGGGACTTCGCCGCCGACATCGGCTCCGAGCGGGTCACGGACCGCTCGCCGAACCGCCTGCACGGCGAGACGGTGAATCTCCCGGCGCGCGCCATGACCGGCCACAACTGGACCGGCGCCGAGATGGACTGGACGACAGGCGCCCGAGCAGTACGGCGCCATCCACTTCCACGACGACGACCTCTACGACGCCGGCTGGCGAGACGGACTTCACGCTCGACCGTCCCGGCCGGCCTGCGCAGCGGCGTCTACGCGGCTGCGACTGCAGGCCGAGCGGCGGTCCCGACTTCTGGGTCGTCGTTCTTCGTCCGGCCCCCGCGCGGCGCCGCGACCGCCGCGCGGCCGGTCGCGTTCCTCGCCTCGACCGCCACCTACCTCGCCTACTCGAACTATCGCGGGCGCATGCGTCCGGGCGCGCGGACCGAGCTGTTCATCGGCCGCTGCACCGTCGATGGACGCCGACCGACTGCTGCTGATGCACGCACCCGGAGCTGGGCGTCTCGACCTACGACGTCGCACTCGGACGGCTCCGGCGTCTGCCACGTCTCGCGGCTGCGGCCGATCGTCAACATCCGGCCCACCGGCCGGCTCTGGAACTTCGTTCCTCGATTTCTGTTCTGCTCGACTGGCTGGAAGCGCACGGGCAGTCGGCTACGACGTCATCACCGACGACGATCTGCACGCCGAGGGCCTGTCGCTGCTCGCCGGCTACCGGGTCGTGCTCACCGGCTGCCATCCCGAGTACGACTCGCGGCAGATGCTGGACGCGCTCGACGCCTACCTCGGCCGGGGCGGGCGGCTGATGTACATGGGCGGCAACGGCTTCTACTGGCGGGTGTCGTATCACCGCGACGCACCCGGGGATGATCGAGGTGCGCCGCGCCGAGGACGGCACGCGCGCCTGGGTCGACCGAGCCCGGCGAGTACTACAGAGCTTCGACCGGCGAGTACGGCGGGCTGTGGCGGCGCCAGGGCCGCGCGCCCGAACGCGCTGGCCGGCGTCGGCTTCGTCGCCCAGGGCTTCGACGCCTCGTCCTACTACCGGCGCACCAGCCGCCAGCCGCGATCCCCGCGCGCGCTTCATCTTCGAGGGCGTCGAGGACGAGATCCTCGGGCGACTTCGGCCTCTCGGGCGGCGGCGCCGCCGGCCTCGAGATCGACTCCTTCGATCCCGGCCTCGGCTCCCCGCCGCACGCGCTCGTGGTGGCGTCCTCGGAGGAGCACTCCAACGCCTTCCAGCTCGTCAACGAGGAGATGAACGTGTCGTTCGCGCGGCACCGACGGGCGCCAGTTCTCGCCGGCATCCGCGCCGACATGGTGTTCTTCGAGCGCCCGAACGGCGGGGCCGTCTTCTCCACCGGCTCCATCGCCTACGCGGGCAGCCTCTCGCACAACGGCTACGACAACAACGTCGCGCGGCTCACGACCAACGTGCTGCGGCGCTTCGCCGACCCCGCCCCCTTCGACCTGCCGACCGACGGCGCGTGATCGGGCGGGGGCTGACAGGAGAGAGGAGCGGCCGATGGGAACCGAGGAGAACGGCAGCTACGTCTACGTCGGCGCGGCGCAGTGGACGGCCGGCACGGTGGGCGGACTCTTCCGGCGGGCCATGGGTGACGACCGCTGGGAGGTCGTGACCCGGGGGTTGCCCGAGCGGCCGCACGTCCAGGCGATCACGGTTGACCCGCGCCATCCGGAAGTCGTGTACCTGGGAACGCAGGAGGGCCCGTACCGGAGCACGGACCACGGCGCGAGCTGGGAGCGCCTCGGGTTCCCCGACGCCGGTGTCCAGGTCTGGTCGATCCTCGTGCACCCAAGCGATCCCCGGCGCCTCTACCTGGGCGGGTCCCCGGTCGCCGTCTACCGGAGCGACGACGGCGGAGACACCTGGCGCCGGCTCCCGGAGGCCGGCAGCCGGAGCGCGTGAAGGCGCCCTTCGCCTGCCGGGTGATGCGGCTGGCGGTCGATCCCGCCCGCCCGGACGAGCTCTACGCGGCGCTGGAGGTCGGCGGCGTCATGCGGAGCCTCGACGGGGGCACGAGCTGGACCGACTGCAGCGCCGACCTGCTCCGGCTCGCCGAGCGCCCGGACCTCAAGAGCCGGATCGTGAGCGACACCGACGTCGAGGGCATGCTGGACGGCCACGCCGTGTGCGTGACCGGCGCGGAGCCCGGCAGCGTGGTCCTGGCGTGTCGCATGGGTCTGTTCCGCGGCCCGGACCGCGCCGCGCGCTGGGAGGACATGGAGGTCGGCCGCTTCTCACCGCTCCGGTACGGCCGCGACGTCCGGGTCTCCCCCCACGATCCCCGCGTGCTCTTCGCCTGCCTCAGCCCGGCGGCCAGCAGCGAGGACGGCTCCCTCTATCGCAGCCCGGACGTGGGCCGGACCTGGACGCGCTTCGACCACGGCGTGCAGGCCCAGAGCACCATGATGGCCGTCGCGCTCGATCAGCGCGACCCCGCCCGGGTGTTCTGCGCCACGCGCCGGGGCCAGGTCTTCGGGACCCTGGACGGGGGTCGCACCTGGCACGAGTCCCGGCTGCCGGACGGCGTCCAGGACGTCTACGCGATCGCCACGGGCTGAAGGCCTACAGAGAAATCGATAGCCTCCGGCTCCCCCCTCCCCCAGTGGGTGGGGGAGGGGGGCTGGGGGGGTAGGAGGGAGGTCCCGATCATGATGAGCGCCGGTCGCGCGGTGATCGAGATCCTGAAGGCCGAAGGGGTGCGCCACGTCTTCGGGATCGTGGGCGCGACCTTCCTCGACGTGCTCGACGTCCTCTACGACGACAAGACGGTCGAGTACGTCAACGTGCGCCACGAGCAGGGCGCCGCGTTCATGGCGGACGGCCTGGCCCGGGTGACCGGCACGCCGGCCGTGTGCCTGGTGACCAGCGGCCCGGGGGCGACCAACCTCCTCACCGGGATCGCCGCCGCCCACGTGGCGCACTCCCCGGTCGTGGCCATCGCCGGCGGACCGTCGCTGGCCCACCACGGCCGGGACGCCTTCCAGGACTTCGACCTGGTCGGCATGTTCCAGCCGGTGACCAAGCTGTCCGTCCGGGTGACCCAGCCCGAGCGCATCCCCGAGATCCTCCATCACGCGTTGCGCACGGCCATGACGGGACGCAAGGGTCCCGTGTTCGTCGAGATCCCGCGCGACGTCCTGAACGACCAGGTGCTGGACCTGGAGATCGATCCCCCGGAGCGCTACCGGCCGACGCACGCGCCGCCGCCGCACCCGGAGGCGATCGGCGCCGCGGTGCGCCTCGTGCGGCAGGCCGAGCGCCCGCTCCTCCTCGTCGGGGGCGGGGTCACCTGGGCCGACGCGGGCGAGCTGGCCGTCCGCCTCGGGGCCCGGGAGGGGCTGCCGACGGTCACCGCCTACGGGCGCAACGACGCGGTGCCCAACACCGAGCCGCTCTACGTCGGCCCGCTCGGTCGCGCGGGGGCGCCGGAGGCGGCGGCGATCTGCCGGCGTGCCGACCTGTTGCTGGTCGTGGGGTCACGCCTGGGGCACTTCACGACCTTCTACGACGAGCGCTACGTCCGGCGCGGGACGCCGATCGTCCAGATCGACATCGACGCGCGGGACATCGGTCGGATCTACCCGGTCGCCGTCGGCATCCAGGCCGACGCCCGGGAGGCGCTGTCGGCCCTGCTGGCCGCGCTCGACGCGGCGGGGCCGCCCCCGCCGCGCGAGGCGTGGCGGCGGGAAGGGCAGGAGCACCGCGCCCGCCGCCAGGCCCGCCTCGCCGCCGACGCCGGCCTCGGGACCCGGCCGATCAAGCCGCAGCGGGTGTACGCGGAGCTGCGGCGGGTCCTGTCGCCGGACACCATCGTCACGCTCGACGCCGGCGCCGCGCCCGCCTACGGCTACGACCGCCTTCACTTCACCCAGCCCCGCACCTTCCTCACCCCGCTCGACCTCGGCGGCCTCGGCTTCGCCTTCCCGGCCGCCCTCGGGGCGAAGCTGGGGCGCCCGGCGGCCCCGGTGCTCGCCATCCACGGCGACGGCGGCTTCCTGATGAACGCCCAGGAGCTGGAGACGGCGGTCCGGCACGGGATCCCGGTGACGGTCCTCGTGCTGAACAACAACTGCTGGGGTTCGGAGAAGGCCTACCAGAAGCACTTCTACCAGGCGCGGTACGTCGGCGCGGACATCGGCAACCCGCGCTACGACCGGTTCGCGGAGCTCTTCGGGGCCAAGGGGTATCACGTGGACCACCCCGACCTGATCGGCGACACCGTCCGCGCCGCCCTCGGGAGCGGGCAGCCGGTCATCGTCGAGATCCCCATCGACCCGGACGAGTTCCCCACGCCGGCGACCGAGGCGCGCCGGCGCCGGGACTAGCGCGGTGGCGTCGCCGCCGGGCGGCGCGCCGGCCCGACCCGTCGTCGTGTTCCTCGACCCCCACGGGGCCGAGATCCGCGCCGCCATCGAGGCGGAGTGCCCGGCCACGGTGACCCTGCGCATGGCCACGCCGGCCGATCCGGCCGACCGGCGGCCCCTGGTCGCCGACGCCGCGTTCTTCGTCGGCGGCATCACGCCGATCCCGGCGAGCCTGATCGAGGCGGCCCCGGGACTCCGGCTCATCCAGAAGTGGGGCATCGGCGTGGACAAGATCGACCTGGCGGCGGCGCGCGCGCGGGGGATCCCGGTGGCCATCACCGCCGGCGCGAACGCGGTCCCGGTCGCCGAGTTCACGCTGCTGCTCGTGCTGGCCGTCCTGCGCCGCCTGCCGCACCGGGAAGCCCAGCTCCGGGCCGGGGAGTGGCGCGACGCCCGCGACGAGCAGCGCGTCCAGGCGCGACAGCTCCGCGGCCGGACGGTGGCGCTGATCGGCCTGGGGGCCATCGGCCGGGAAGTGGCGAAGCGGCTGCGGGCGTTCGACGCCGAGGTCCGCTACTTCGACGTGCGGCGGCTGGCGGCGGCGGACGAGGCGCGCGCTCGGGGTGCGGTTCCAGGACCTCGACGCGCTCCTCCCGGAAGCCGACGTCGTCAGCCTCCACGTGCCGCTCACGCCCGCGACGCGCGGCCTCCTCTCCCGGGAGCGGATCGCGCGGCTCAAGCCGCAGGCGATCGTGATCAACACGGCCCGGGGGGAGCTGGTGGACGAGGCGGCGCTCGCCGAGGCGCTGGCCGGCGGCCGGCTGGCCGGCGCCGGCATCGACGTGTTCGGCGCCGAGCCGCCGCCGGCCGACCATCCGTTGCTCGGGCTCAGCCGTGCCGGGTCTCGTCCTCGCGCCCCACCTGGCGGGCTCGGTCTTCGACAACGTCGCCAGCGTGGCCCGTCACGCGTTCGCGAACATCCAGCGCGTGCTCGACGGTGAGCCCATCCCGGCGCGGGACCTCGTCTCGTGAGGCGGATGATCGGCACAGTCGAATGACTCGCAGGCCTGACGCCGTTCGCGGAGAGGCCTGGTACTCCTCCGCGGTCTCGGTCACGGGCACCTCATTTTCTGCTTGACACAATTTCTGGCCGAGGGCTCGTGGCAGTCGCGGCCTCGACCGTCAGTCTCGCTTAGCGGGTCCACGCCGGCCCTCACCCCGCGCGCTGCCGGCGCCGGGCCAAAAATCACTCCCATTCGCCGATGTGCCGCTGGGCGGCCTCCCAGGGCCGTCGAAATTCGCGTGGTAGGGTGCGAGACAGGAGGCTCGCCATGCACCTTGCCACGACGCTCGCACCCGCCACTCCTGCGGCCGATCTCGACCGCCTCGGCGACGAGATCGCCACCCTCTCGGCCCACCTCGACGCCGCCATCGCGCGGCTGCTGGAGTTGATCCGCGAGTTCGACGCGCGAGGCGGCTGGGGGAACGGCTTCCGCTCCTGCGCGGCGTGGCTGAGCTGGCGGGTGGGGCTCGACCTGGGGGCGGCCCGGGAGCGGGTGCGGGTGGCGCGGGCGCTCGGCGAGCTGCCTCAGTTGGCAGTTGCCCTGGCCCGAGGGGAGTTGTCCTACTCGAAGGTCCGCGCCCTCACGCGCGTCGCCACCCCGGAGACCGAGGCGCGGCTCCTGGCGGTGGGGCGGGCCGGGACGGCGGCCCACGTGGAGCGGATCGTGCGGGGGTGGCGGCGGGTGGACCGGCAGGTGGAAGCCAAGGAGGCAGCGGCGCGCCACCGGGGGCGGTCGCTCCAGGTGTACCCGGACACGGACGGGATGATGGTGGTCCGGGGGCGGCTGGAGCCGGAGGTGGGGGCGGTGCTGATCCGGGCGCTGGAGGCGGCGCGCGAGGCGCTGTACGCGAAGAGGCGGGCGGCCGCGGTGGGAGGCGCCGAGATGGACCCACCGACCCAGGGCCAGCAGCAGGCCGACGCCCTGGCGCTGGTGGCGGAGACAGCCCTCGCGCAGGGGCTCGATCCGGGCTCGGGGAGCGAGCGGTACCAGGTCGTCGTCCACGTGGACGCCGCCGCGCTGGCCGACCCCGCCCAGCCGGGGCAGTCGGCCCTCGAAGACGGCGTGAACGTTTCTGCAGAAACGTCCCGGCGCCTGGCGTGTGACGCGACCCGGGTCATCCTGCGCCACGCGGGCGACGGGCAGGTGCTCGACGTGGGGCGGCGGACGCGGACGATTCCGCCGGCACTGCGGCGAGCGCTGCAGGCGCGGGACCGGGGGTGCCGGTTCCCGGGCTGCGTCGTGCGCCACGTCCAGGGGCACCACCTCCACCACTGGGCGAACGGCGGGCCGACCCGGCTGGCCAACCTTGCCCTTCTCTGCTGGCTCCACCACCGCGCCGTCCACGAGGAAGGCTACGGGGTCGCGCGAGACCCGGACGGGACGCTGGGCTTCAGCACGCCGGACGGCCGGCCGCTCCCCGAGGTCCCGGCGCCGCCGGCAGTGCCGCTCGACCCGACGCAGGCCCTCGTCGCAGCCCATCGGGCGAACGGCCTCGCGATCGACGCGCGGACGGGGTGCCCGAGCTGGGGCGGCGAGCGCCTGGACCTCGGCTGGGCGATCGGGGTCCTGCACCCCGCGGCCAATCCACTCGCGTCCCGCTCCCCTGGATAGCCTGTTTCCAGACCGGCGCCTTCAACCGCTCGGCCACCCCTCCGGTGTCGCGGGCCCCTTCGAGGATCAGTCGATCACCTCGGTCGCTTGCACGACGACGGTCGGGGGCAGCGTGAGCCCGAGCGCCCGGGCGGCCTTCCGGTTGACCACGAAGTCGAACTTGCTCGGCCGCTCGATCGGCAGGTCGCCGGGTTTGGCGCCCCGCAGGAGGCGGTCCACGTACCCTGCCTGCCGGCGCAACAGGTCGAAAATGTTATACCCGTAGGCCATCAACGCGCCGGACTCGGCGAACTCCCGCCAGGGCGCCAGAGTGGGGAGGCGGTGGCCCGAGACGAATTCCACGATCCGGCCTCGCCAATCGTAAAGGGAAGCGATGTCGTCGACCATCACGGCGTCAGGCCGATCTCGCGTCATCGTGCGGAGCGCGCCCTCGAGCTTCCCACCGCTCTCGGCGTCGAGCGGGACGAGCGTGATGCCGAGCGACTTGACGAGCGCCTGGGCCTGCTGGAGCCGCGGCAGCCCGACACTGCCGGAGAGCACGGCCAGCCGGGCCAGGCCGGGCAAGGCTTCCTTGAGCAGCTGGACCCGCTTGGCGACAAGATCGGGGGTCACGTCGATGTCCAGCCCCGTGACGTTCCCACCTGGTCGCGCCAGGCTCGCGGCCAGGCCACGACCTACGGGATCGCTCATGAACATGACGATCGGGATGGTCGTCGTGGCATCTCTCGCCGCCCGGACCATGCGGAGCGAGGCCGTGACCAGCACCTCCGGCTCCTGGCGGACCACGTCGGCGAACAGGGCAGGGACCTGGTCCCATCTGGCCTCCGCCGACCGGCGCTCGATCACGACCGTCTGGCCGTCGATCCAACCGCGGTCGCGGAGGGCGTGGACGAACGCCCGCGCATCGAGGGCCACCGGGTCCGGCCCCAGCATCTCCGCCACGGGGGTTGTCGAAAAGACGAGCACGACGCGCGGCAGCTTCTTCCCGGCCGGCTGGGCTTCCGAGGGCAAGGCGGCTGCCAGGAGGCCAAGGACGAGAAGGCCGACGAGCTTCATGGCTGGTCCGGTGGACCGGCCGCGCCGGCCCGCGGGAACCGCGCCCGCGGTCATGATCGGGTCCCGCCGGCGTCGCGCCGTTCCACGATCCGGCGAATCCATCTCTCCCTGCTCCTTCCTGACCGATGGTCCGGAGCCGCGCACTCGCCCGACGGTGGCCTCAACCGTCGCCGGAGCCCGCCGGCATGCCCTCCCGACGGCTCTCCTCCCCGCGCACGGTTCGACGCTCTCATCGGAAGCGGGGTGCATCGTTCTCGCCTCCGACTGAGAGACGAAGCACCGGCCGTGCCGCGCTCTCCCACCCTCTCCCCCGGTGGGGGAGAAGGTGGGAGGAAGAGAAGGCGGGGGCGACGGGTCAGCGGGACAGGGTCGCCTCCCGGAGCGCGACGAACGGGCGCGACTGGCTGTTGATGTAGAAGCCGCCGACCTTGCCGGTCGAGGCCCACAGGAAGGGCTGGGGCTGGACCCGGATGAACGGCACGTCGTCGGCCACGATGTCGGCGATCCGCTTGTAGATCGCCTTGCGCTTCTCCCGGTTCAGCTCGCCCCGCCCCTGGGTGAGCAGCGCGTCCATGTCCTTGGTGCTGTAGCCGCCGGGGTTGTTCTGGCCCCCGGTGAAGAGCGCGCTCACCACCAGCCCGTCGGGGTCGGCCTCCCGGAGGAAGATCGTCTGGCCGAGCTGGAACTGCTTGTCCCGGTACACCTGCTGGACCCAGGTGGCGAACTCGAGCTGGACCAGCTTCACGTTCACGCCGCCCTTCCGGAAGGTCTCCTTGCAGACCTCGGCCACCTTGACGGTGTCGGGCCGGGTGCCGATGACCTTCCACTCCAGCTCGATCCCGCTCGGATGGCCGGCCTCGGCCAGGAGCTTCTTGGCGGCGTCGGGGTCGTACTTCGGACAGTTGACGTTCTCGTGGGCCCAGTGACCGACCGGGAAGGGGTTGCAGCCCTGCTCGGTGGTGCCGACACCGAAGAACACCGTGCGGTTGAGCGCGTCGCGGTCCACCAGCATGGCCAGCGCCTGGCGGAGCTTCTTGTTGTCGAGCGGCGGGGCGTGCTTGATCAGGATGACGGCGTAGGCCGAGGAGGCCTTCGGCTCGTGGATGGTGATCCCCGGCGTGGCGCGGAGGTCGCGGAGCGCCTCGAAGGGGACCTCGCTGATGATGTCCATGGTGCCCGTCTTCAGGTTGGCGACCCGGGTCGCCGGCTCGACGGTCGGGACCCAGCGGATCTCGTCGACCTTCGGCTGCCCGCTCACGTAGAACTTCTCCCACTTCCGCACCAGGAGGTGAGAGTTGGGCACCCGCTCGACGAACCGGAACGGGCCGGTGCCGACCGGCTCCACGCCGATCTTCTCGACGTTCTCCTTGGCCACGATCATCGCGAAGGCGATGTTGGCCAGGAACGGCGCCGAGGGCTGCTTGAGGGAGACCTTCACCCGGTAGTCGTCGAGGATCTCGACCCGGTCCAGGTCGAGCAGCAGCGTGTACCACTTGCTCTTGCCGCCCAGGCTCTGGATCCGCTCGTAGGAGAACTTGACGTCGTCCGCCTTCATCTCCCGGCCGTTGTGGAAGAGCACGCCCTTGCGGAGCGTGAAGACGTAGGTCTTGGGATCGGGCTGGGTCCAGGCGGTGGCCAGGTCGGGGATCGGCTGGAAGTCGCGGTCGAGCGCGGTCAGGCTGGAGAAGACGGACTCCCAGGGGCAGTAGTCGTTCCACGCCGTGACCAGGTGCGGGTCGAGCTGCTGGATGTCCGTCGCCATGTTGATCTTCAAGGTGCCGCCGCCCTGGGCGGCCGCGGGCCGGGGTCGGCGGCGCCGACCAGGGCGAGGCCGCCGAGCGCCAGGCCGCCCTGCGCGGTGAGGCGCAGGAGCTGGCGCCGGGTGAGGGGAAGTCCCTGCGATTCCAGGAGGTCGAGGATAGGTCGCGTGTCCGACATGGATGGTCCTCCGTTGTTCGGTGTCACGGGGTTCGCTCGATGGTGCGGAGCCGGGGGTCGAGCGCCTCGCGGAGCCCGTCGCCCAGGAAGTTGAGGCCGAGGACGGTGACGAAGATCGCGAGCCCGGGGAAGGTGGCGTACCAGGGGGCCTGCCCCAGGAGGCTGCGGCCGTACGCGAGCATCGAGCCCCACGAGGGGTCCGGCGGCTGGACGCCGAGACCGAGGAAGGACAGCGCCGCCTCCACCAGGATGGCGTTGGCCACGCCGAGCGAGCCCTGGACGATCAGCGGCGAGAGGCAGTTGGGCAGGATCACGAGCGCGGCCACGTAGAGGCCGCCGGCGCCGAGGGCCCGGGCGGCCTCGACGAACTCCTTCTCGCGCAGCGAGAGCACGTTGGCCCGGGTGATCCGGGCGAAGGCGGGGATGTAGATGACACCGATCGCGATCATGGCGTTCTGGAGGCTCGGGCCGAGGACCGCCATCAGGGCGATGGCCAGCAGGATCGCCGGGAAGGCGAGGAGCGCGTCCATCACGCGCATGATCAGCGAGTCGAGCCGGCCGCCGTAGCAGCCGGCCGCCAGCCCCAGCGGGACGCCGGTGGCCGCGGCGATCCCGATGGCGATGGCGCCCACCATGAGCGAGACGCGGGCGCCGAAGACGATGCGGCTCAGGATGTCGCGGCCGAGGTCGTCGGTGCCGAGCGGGTAGCGCGCCGACGGCGGCAGCAGGCTGTCGATGGGGTGGATCTCGTCGGGCCGGTAGGGCGCCACCAGCGGGGCGAAGACGGCGACCAGTGTCAACAGCACGGTGAGCGCGACCCCGAAGGCGGCGGTCCGGCTCCCGAAGAGCCCGCGCAGGACGCCGGCCAGCCGGCCCCGGCGCCGGGCGAGGTCAGGAGGCCGTCCCATACCGGATCCGCGGGTCGAGATAGAGGTAGACCAGGTCCACGACGAAGTTCACGAGGACGAAGCCGGCGGCGACGAACAGGACGATCCCCTGGACCACGCCGTAGTCGCGCTGCTGGATCGCGGCCAGCGAGAGCCGGCCGATCCCCGGCCAGCTGAAGACCTGCTCGATGACGATGCTGCCGCCGAGGAGGGCGCCGACCTGGAGGCCGAGCACGGTGATGACGGAGAGCAGCGCGTTCTTGAGCGCGTGGCGGCCGATCACGCTCCGCTCGGGGACGCCCTTGGCCCGCGCGGTCCGCACGTAGTCGAGGGCCAGGACGTCCAGCATGCCCGACCGGAGGAACCGGGTCAGCGGCGCGGCCAGGGCGACGCCCAGCGTGAGCGCGGGCATGGCGGTGGTCCGGAGCGCGCCGAGGGGATCGGCGGTGACGGAGAGGTAGCCGGACGGCGGCAGCCAGCGCAGCTCGAGCGAGAAGAGCAGGATCGATCATGATGCCGAGCCAGAAGCTCGGGAGCGAGAGGCCGAGGAGGGCGAAGGTCGTCGTGCCCTGGTCCACCCAGGACCGCGGGCGGAGCGCCGAGACGATGCCGGCGGGGAAGGCGATCAGCAGGGCGACCAGGAACGAGGCGCCGACGAGCTGGAGGGTGACGGGCAGGGCGCCCAGGATCAGCCCGAGCGCCGGCTTCTTGCTCACCCAGGAGGTGCCGAAGTTCCCGGCCAGGACGTTCTGGAGCCACTTCACGTACTGGACCGGGATCGGGGCGTCGAGGCCCATCTCGCGGCGGATCTGGGCCAGCGCCTGGGGCGTCGACTCGGTCCCGAGCATGACCGCGGCCGGATCGCCCGGGATCAGGCGGACGATCGTGAACACGATGATGGAGAGAAAGAGGAGGACGACGAAGAGCTGGACGAGCCGCTCGAGGATGTAACGATGCATCGATCACCCGCCGACGAGCGCGGTCAGTATATCGGCCGACCGAGTCGTGTCAAGCCGCGCGCCCGACCGGGCGCGGGCCCGGTCCTCGAGTCCGGGCGGTCTCACGTTGCCCGGGCCCGACGATTCGGGCCCCTATGAGGCCGCGTGACCGCGCAGTATTTGCCATCACTCTGAGATCAGCATATCCTATGGCCGAATTCGAGTTGGACGGACGGATCGAAGAGATGGAGGGCAGATATCTGCGTGTCGTGCTGCTGCCTGACGGCGAGACCGTACACACTGCGTTCTTCGACCGTTCGTTCGAGCCATGAAGGTAAAGTACTTCCAGGACACTGATACTCTCTACATCGAGTTCAAGCCGGACGGTATCGTCGAGACGAAGGATCTCGACGAGAACACCCAGCTCGACCTCGATGCCGAAGGGAACATGTGCGCTCTCACCATCGAGCACGCTCGACAACGTGCCGACCTTCCGCATTTCTCGTTCGAACAGGTTGGAACATGACCTCCGGGTCCGGTTGCCAGGGGTCAGGACGCCACGTGCTCACCGAGCAGAAGGTAGGGAGATGAGCTATCGCTTGCCGACGAGCGTCGTGCCGAGCCGGTACGACATCCGCCTCGAGCCCGACCTCCAGACCGGCAGCTTCGCCGGCGAGGAGACCGTCACCGTCACCATCCGCGAGCCGGTCAACGAGATCGTGCTGAACGCGGCGGACCTGGCCATCCGGTCGGTCGCGATCCAGGGCGCGGGGAACCGCACCCTCGAGGGCACCGCCACCCTGGAGCCCGAGACCGAGCGCGCGCGGCTCCGGTTCCCGGCGCGGCTCGACCCCGGAGAGTGGCGGCTGACCCTCGGCTTCACCGGCATCCTCAACGACCAGCTCCACGGCTTCTACCGGAGCACCTGGAAGGACGCGGCGGGAGCCGTTCACACGATGGCCGCCACCCAGTTCGAGGCGGTGGATGCCCGGCGGGCGTTCCCGTGCTGGGACGAGCCGGCGTGCAAGGCCGTGTTCGCGGTGACCCTGGTGGTCCCCGACGGCTACACCGGCGTCTCCAACACGCGAGTCGTGAGCGAGCGGCCGGCCGGGCCCGGGCGGCGGGCGGTCGCCTTCGCCGACACGATCCGCATGTCGACGTACCTCGTCGCCTTCTTCGTCGGCGAGCTGGAGGCGACCGAGCCCGTCATGGTGGGGCCGACGCCGCTGCGGATCTGGTGCGTGCCGGGCAAGCGGCACCTCGCGCGCTTCGCCCAGGAGGCCGGCGTCTTCAGCCTCCGCTTCTTCGAGGACTACTACGGCATCCCGTACCCCGGCGACAAGCTCGACCTCCTCGGCATCCCCGACTTCGCCTCGGGCGCCATGGAGAACCTGGGTGCCATCACGTTCCGGGAGACCGCGCTCCTGGTGGACGAGGCGGCCGCCTCCCACGTCGAGCTGGAGCGCATCGCCGACGTCGTGGCTCACGAGGTCGCCCACATGTGGTTCGGGGACCTCGCCACCATGGCCTGGTGGAACGGGATCTGGCTCAACGAGGCGTTCGCCACCTTCATGGAGATGGTAGCCGTCGATTCCTGGAAGCCCGAGTGGGAGCGCTGGGTGAACTTCGGGGTCTCCCGCGCGGCCGCCTTCGGCGTGGACGGGCTCCGGGCCTCGCGGCCCATCGAGTTCCCGGTCGAGGCGCCGCGCGACTGTGAGGCGATGTTCGATCTCCTGACCTACGAGAAGGGCGCCTCCGTCCTCCGGATGCTCGAGCAGTACCTCGGGCCCGACACCTTCCGGGACGGCGTGCGGCTCTACCTGCGACGCCACGCCTACGCCAACGCCGAGACCACCGACCTTTGGCGGGCCCTCGGCGATGCGGCCGGCCAGCCGATCCCCGAGATCATGGACGGCTGGGTCTTCCAGCCGGGCTACCCGCTGGTGACGGTGGAGGAGAGTCAGGGCGGGCTGCGCCTGACGCAGCGCCGGTTCACCTACCTCGAGGCCGAGACCCCACCGGAGGAACGCTGGCGGGTGCCCATGATCCTTCGTACCTCGGTCGGCGGCCGGTCGGTCGAGCGGCGACTGCTCCTCGATGCCGCCGGCGCGGAGGTCCCCCTCGAGGGTCCGGTCGAGTGGGTGGTGGCCAACGCCGGCGGCCACGGCTTCTACCGGGTGGGCTACGCCGCCGCCCTGCGGGAGCGTCTGCTGGCGGCGCTGGCCGGCCTCGCTCCCATCGAGCGCTTCGACCTGGCGAGCGACCTGTTCGCGCTCTGCCAGGCCGGCATGCTGCCGGCCGTCGAGTATCTCGATCTCACCGCGCGGTTCCGCGAGGAGACCGACCGGAACGTGTGGATGGTGGTGATCGGGGCCTTCGGTTACGTGAATCGCGTCATCGACGACGCCGTCCGGCCCGGCCTCGCCGCGCTGGCGCGTGACCGGCTGCGGGCGGCCGTCGCCCGGCTCGGCTGGGAGCCACGGCCCGGCGAGCGCGAGCTCGACCGCCAGCTCCGGGGCGACCTGATCCGGGCCCTCGGCACGCTCGGCGACGACCCCGAGATCCAGGCGGAGGCGCGCCGCCGCTACGCGCGCTACCGCGAGGACGAGTCGGCCCTCGACCCCAACGTGCTCCCGGCGGTGATCGCGGTCCTGGCCGCCAGCGGCGGCGAGGCCGAGTACGCAGAGTTCCTCGAGCGCTTCCGCCGCGCGCGGACGCCGCAGGAGGAACAGCGCTATCTCTACGCGCTGGCCGGATTCCGGCGGCCGGCCATCCTCGCCCAGACCCTCGACCGCGCCCTCAGCGCCGAGATCCGGAGCCAGGACGCGCCGTTCGTGGTCCGCGCGCTCCTGGCCAGCGTCTACGGGCGCGGGCTGGCCTGGGAGTTCGTCAAGGCCCACTGGCAGACGATGGCCCGCCTCTACCCACCGAGCGCGTACCGCCGGATGTACGAGGGGGTGACGGCGCTGATCAGCCCGGCGTGGGAGCAGGAGGTGCGGGCCTTCTTCGCGACGAACGGCATCCAGCTCGGCGGCAAGACCCTCGAGCAGTACCTGGAGCAGCTCCGCGCCGGCGTCCGCTTCCAGGAGCGCGAAGGCGCCGCCCTCTCCGCGTACCTGACGCGACTCCTTTCACCCTCTCCCCCCGCGGGGGAGAGGGCAGGGTGAGGGGTGTCTTCGATGCCCCGCCGGCTGCGCGTCCACGTCGAGAACGACCCGCACGCCAACCCGGTCTTCGAGGTCACGCCCGAGCGGTTCGCGGCGGCCGCGAAGCGCCACGCCGCGGTCGCCCGCCGGCTCGCGGTCACCTACGGCGACCAGCCCGGCGAGCCCCATCCCGACCTCCTGACGGCCGAGGTGCTGATGACCGGCCACGTGGGGGAGCAGGACCTGGCGGCGCGCGCGCCGAAGCTCCGGTGGCTCCAGTCCACCAACGCGGGCGTCGAGGACGTGCTGCCCATCCTGCCGGCGGGCGTCGTCCTCACCAACGCCAGCGGGGTCCACGGGCCCAAGGGCGCCCAGTTCGCGCTGACCGCGCTCCTCATGCTGAACCACGCCGTCCCCTACTTCGTGACCCGCCAGCGCGAGCGGCGCTGGGAGCCCCGGTTCACCTCGACCATCGAGGGACGGACGCTGGTGGTCGTCGGCGTCGGCGCCCTCGGGGCCGAGGTGGCGCGGGTGGCCCGCCGGTTCGGGCTGCGGGTCTTCGGCGTGCGACGGGGCGGCCGGCCGCCATCGCGCGGTGGAGCGGGTGTACCCGCCGGAGCAGCTCGACCGGGTGCTGCCCCGCGCCGACTTCCTGGTGGTGACGCTGCCCCTGACCCCGGAGACGCGCGGACTGATCGGCCGGAAGCAGCTCGACCTCCTGCCGTCCCACGCGGGGGTCGTGAACCTGGGCCGCGGCCCGGTCATCGACAACGCGGCGCTGGCGGAAAAGCTGGAGCGGGGCGAGCTGGCGGGCGCCGTCCTGGACGTCGTCGACGAGGAGCCGCTGCCGCCAGGCTCGCCGCTCTGGACGACGCCGAACCTGGTCATCACGCCGCACTGCGCGGTGGACGACGGCGTGCGCTACGTGGCGCGCTGCCTCGACCTCTTCTTCGACAACGCGCGACGCTACCTGGCCGGGCGGCCGCTCCGGAACCGCGTCGACCGCGCCCGCGGCTACTGACGCGGACCTCCCGGTGACCACGCTTCCCGCCACCCTCGGCTGGCTCAACCCGACCCGGCTCGTCTACGGGGCCGGCGTGCTCGGCCGGCTGCCCGAGCTGGCCGACGAGGTCGCCGGCGCGACGGCCCCGGTGTTCCTGGTCACGGGACGGAAGAGCCTCCGGGCGAGCGGCGCGCTCCAGCGCGTGCTCGATGGCCTCGGCCCCGGGCGGGTCACGCTGTTCGACGACGTGCCCCCGTTCCCGTCGCCCGACGTCGCCGAGCGGGCGCTGGCCGCCCTGCGGGCGAGCCGCGCCGGGCTGGTGGTCGGGATCGGCGGCGGCAGCGCCCTGGATGTGGCGAAGGCGGCGGCGATCCTGGCCACCCACGACGGTCGCGCGAGCGAGTTCGCGATGGGGCAGGGGATCACCCCGACGCGGATGTTCGAGCGACCGGGGCTTCCCGTGATCGCCGTCGCCCACCACCTCGGGCAGCAGCAGCGAGGTGACGCCGTTCGCCGCGCTGTGGGACATCGAGGCGAAGCGCTCGCTCCACCTGGCCAACCCGCGCCTCTTCCCGGCGGTCGCGCTGGTGGACCCGGAGCTGGCCCTCGGGATGACGGCGGACCTGGCGGCGGTGACCGGGGCGGACGCCTTCACCAGCGCGTTCGAGTCGTACTGGTCACGCGAGGCCGGGCCGATCTCGGACGCGCTGAACCTGGAGGTGATCCGGCTCTACGCCGCCCACCTCGAGCACTCCTGCCGGGAGGCCGACCGGGAGGCGCGCGCCGCCTGCGCGCTGGCGGCCACGGTGTCGGGAATCGCCTACAGCAACAGCCGGCCCAACGTCTGCCACGCCGTGTCGAGCCCGCTGACCATCTTCTGGGGCGTCGCCCACGGCCAGGCGGTCGCCATCACCCTGCCGGCGTTCCTCCGCTGGAACGCACCGGCCATCGCCGACAAGCTCCCGGCACTCTGGCAAGCGCTGGGGGTGGCGGATCTCGACGCGGCAGCCGATCGTCTCACCCGCCTCCTCGACCGCTGCGGGCTCGCGACGCGCCTGGGCCAGCTCGGGCTCGGCGAGGGTGACGTCGAGACCCTGGTGACCCACATGCGCTGGGACCGCACCGCCGTCCTGCCCCGCCCGCTCGGCCGCGACGACGCCCGCACGCTCTTCCGCGCCCTGCTCTAGCGACACCCAGGGGTTTACCCCCCGGGTGTTTCCCCTCGCGAGTTTCCCCTTGACACGCCCCGAGCCTGCCGCTAGCTTCATGCCACTCCCTCGACCGACACTGGCCCGGCGTCCCTGGCGGGAGGGCCCATGCCTACGGGACTGCCTCTCGGATCCAGTTCGTTCGACCGTGTGGCTCTTCTGGCTTACACGGCATCTCCATCGTCCGCTCCCAATTCTAGCCGTCCGGCAAAACCTCAAAGAGGGGGGATCCAGCGATGAAACGGCCGACGCGCGACCAGCGTACGATGACGCTCTACGCCGCCCTCGTGGCGGGCCTCATGCTCATTGCGAGCTGCGGTGGTGGTGGTGGAGGCGGTGGCGGCGCCACGACGAGCACGTTGACGAACGCCCCGGTGGTGACGAACTTCCGGATCGTGGCCTTGACCGCCGAGAAGGCGAACACGGCGAACCGGTATCAGATCACGGCGACCGTGACCGATCCGAACAACGACCTGCTCGGCGGACAGGTCGAGGTGAACGACGGCACGAAAACCCTGACGATTGCGATCAGTGCCGGCACCCTTCAGGGAAACACGGTCGGCGTCATCCTGTTCACGAACCCGGTTCCGGCAGGGACGTACCAGCTGACCTTCACCGTTGTCGATGCCGCCGGGAATCGTTCGAACGTGATCACCTTCTCCCTCACGATCACCCCGGAGGCCGCTCATCCGAGCGGGAACGACGGGATCTTGCAACAGCTCCTACCGGCTCGCTGACCCCGCCGTGAGCCCACCCCTCTCCCTCCCACCGGAAGGGAGAGGGGTGGGGGCTATGCTTTCCCCGCCACGACGTCGCCGAGCGAGGCCTCGAAGAGGTCGAGCAGCTCGTCCGTCTCCGCCGCCGAGATCGTCAGCGGCGGCGCCAGGGCCACCATCCAGTGGCTGGCCCGGAGGAGGAGGCCCCGGCGCCGTGCGGCCTCGCGGACGCGGAGGCCGAACTGCTCCTCCACCGGGAAGCGCCGGCGGCTGGCCGCGTCCTCGACGAACTCGACCCCGATCAGGAGGCCCTCGCCCCGGACGTCGCCGATCACCGGGTAGCGCTGCTGGAGCTCGCGGAGGCGGGCCTGCGCCTGGGCCCCGCGGGCCTTGGCGTTCTCGACGACGCGCTCCTCGGCGATCTGGCGCATGGCGGCCAGGCCCACCGCGCAGGCCACCGGGTTCCCGCCGTAGGTGTGGCCGGCGTGGAACTGGACGCCCTCGGACGCCTTCCCGAAGAAGGTCTGCGCCACGCGGCCGGTCAGCACGTTGGCCGACAGCGGGGCGTAGCCGCCGCTCATCCCCTTGCCGAGGCAGAAGATGTCGGGCCAGGCGTTCCAGTGCTCGGCGGCGAACAGCGTGCCCGTCCGCCCGAAGCCGGTGATGATCTCGTCGTAGATCAGCAGGATGCCGTAGCGGTCGCAGAGCGCGCGGATCCGCGGCAGGTAGTCCGCCGGCGGGACCACGACGCCGGCCGACATCAGGATCGGCTCGGTGATGAAGGCGGCGATCGTCTCCGGCCCCTCCAGCTCGATGACTTCCTCGGCCAGCCGGGCGTAGGTCGCGCCGAGGCTCTCCGGCGACCCGGGGAACGGCGGCCGGTAGGGGTCGGGGGTGTGGAGGTGGATGAAGCCGGCCGGGAGCGGCTCGTAGGCGGCGCGCCAGCCCGGCCAGCCGCCGGCGGCCAGCGCGTGGCCGGTACCGCCGTGGTAGGCGCGGTAGTGCGAGAGCACCTTGTAGCGCGTCGCGGCGCCGGTCTGCTTGTGGTACTGGCGGGCCATCTTGATGGCGGCCTCGGTCACCTCGGAGCCGCCCGACAGGAGCTTCACCATGGTGTACTGCTTCGGCATCACGTCGAGCAGCGCCTTCACCAGCTCCAGCGCGCGGTCGCTGGTCCCGAGGGTCGGGATGGCGAGGGCCAGCCGCTCGTACT
Source organism: uncultured Candidatus Rokubacteria bacterium (assembly GCA_963708025.1). GTDB lineage: Bacteria > Methylomirabilota > Methylomirabilia > Rokubacteriales > DASRDR01 > CAVPSB01. Next base: position 259,432 of record CAVPSB010000014.1, read on the forward strand.
GGCGGGTGGCCGCCTCGGCCAGGGCCTTGTTGCCGTGGCCCAGGTTCACGCAGAAGGTGCCCGACAGCCCGTCGATGTAGCGCCGGCCGTCCACGTCGGTGATGTGGATCCCGCGCCCCTCGGTGATGATCAGCGGGTTCTCGGCGAAGTCCTTCATCGGCAGGAAGTCGACCATGATGTGCCGCGCCAGCTCTTTCATCGGGCCTCCCCCGGCTTGTTGAGGCGTCGCGCCACTGCTATAGTTGGGCGTCTGTTGCGCGGACGCACGATGCCCCGGAAGTGTGGCCAGCGTAGCACACTTGGCGAAGTCTGAAATCCGGGTTCTCGCGAGGAGGATCATGAGGATCATCATCAAGCGCGCGCTCGCATGTGTCGGCCTCGTTCTGGTGGTGCTGGTGATCGGCGGGGTCTTCCAGCCGGTGACCGGACAGCCGGCCGGCGGTGGGAAGACCCTCATCATGGCGCTCGAACAGTCGGACGTGAAGACGCTCGACCCGGGCCGGGAGTTCGAGTACGGGGCGGCGTTCGTTTGCCTCAACGCCTACGACACCCTCGTCGCCCACAAGAGCCCGAAAGACCTCAACACCTTCGTGCCGGTGCTGGCGACCGAGTGGAAGGTCTCGTCGGACGGCAAGGAGTACACGTTCAAGCTCCGGCCGAACGTCAAGCACGCGAGCGGCAACCCGTTCACGGCCGAGGACGTGAAGTTCAGTCTGACCCGCCTCAAGACCCTCAAGGGCAACCCGGGCTGGATGATGGATCCGCTCAAGGAGGTCGTCGTCGTCGACCCGATGACGGTCAAGACCGTCCTCAACGAATCGTTCGCCGACTGGCTGCCGGTGCTCGCGGGCCCGAACTCGGCCATCATGGACTCGAAGCTCGCCAGGGAGCACGGCGCCAGCGACTCGCCGACCGCGGACAAGGACGACAAGGCCGAGGAATGGCTGAACCAGAACTCGGCGGGCGGTGGCCCGTTCATCCTCCGGGGCTGGCAGAAGAACAACGTCATCACCATGGAGCGGAACCCCAACTACTGGAAGGGCCCGGCCAAGATCGCGAAGATCGAGATCCGTGACGTGCCGTCGCCGGCCACCCAGAAGCTCATGGTCGAGAACGGCGACGTCGACGTGGCCGTCAACATCACGCCGGACCTCACCGCCGCCATGCGCAGCAACAAGAACGTCAAGGTCCAGATCGGGCAATCGCTCGACAACATGTACATGGGGCTGACGGTGGATCCGGCGCTCCACCCGGAGCTGGCCAAGAAGGAGGTCCGCCAGGCCATCCGCCACGCGGTCGACCGCGACGGGATCATCAAGCTCACCAACGGCCGCGCGGTCATCGGCCCCGCCGTCTATCCCGATCGGCGTCCTCGGCCTCGAGACCCAGGCCGACGCCGACCGGCTGAACCCCAAGAACGACCTGAAGCTGGCCAAGGAGCTGCTGGCGAAGGCCGGGGTGCCGAACGGCTTCAAGTTCCCCCTCAAGTACGGCACCGGCGCCTCGCCGGCCGGCATCACCTACGAGTCGATCGCCCAGAAGATCCAGTCCGACCTGAAGAAGGTCGGGATCGAGGTCCAGCTGGTCCCGGTGGAGTTCTCGGTGATGATGACGGCGTACCGGGCCAAGGGCGAGATCGCGGTCATCTCCTACAACCAGCCGGACTACATCGGGGCCAGCGACTTCACGGGCCAGATGATCCTCCACACCTGGGCGCCGCGGCTCCGCTTTGACGATCCGAAGGCCAAGGAGATGGCGAAGAAGGCCGATGCGGAGCTCGACCAGAAGCGACGGTCGGCGATGTACAAGGAGCTCCTCGCCTACATGGTCGAGAACGGCCCCTACGTCAACCTGGTCCAGGGCAAGGCCGAGGTCGTCGTGCGGCCGAACATCGAGGGGTACGAGTACTTGCCCCTGGGAGCCGCGCGCATCTACCCGGTCGTCAAGAACTAGCGTTCCAGTCCGCTCCCTCTTTCTACCAGGGCGAGGATCGAGGTGAGGGTTTGCAGCGCCGCGTGGTCTGTCCCTCACCCTGACCCTGTCCCCCGGCAGGGGAGAGGGAAGTGCGACGTCAAGGTTAGATGGCTCAGTACGTTTCGCGGCGCCTCGGGCTCCTGCTGGTGTCGGTGCTCGGGGTGACCCTGATCTCGTTCCTCATCGCCCACGCCGTCCCCGCCGACCCGATCGTCTCGAACCTCGGCCAGCAGGCCTCCCAGCGGCCCGAGATCGTCAAGGCGTTCAAGGAGAAGTGGGGGCTGGACCGGCCGCTCCACATCCAGTACCTCGCGTTCCTCGGCAACCTCCTGCAAGGGGAAATGGGAACCTCCATCAACACGCGGCGGGCGATCACGAAGGACCTCGCTCACTTCCTGCCGGCGACGCTGGAGCTGGCGACCACGGCGGTGCTCTTCGCGCTTGCGGTCGGGGTGCCGCTCGGCGTGGTGGCGGCCATCCGGCGCGACGGCCCGGTGGATCACGTGGCGCGTCTGGTGTCGCTGATCGGCGTGTCGATTCCCATCTTCTGGCTGGCCACCGCCTCGCTCGTCCTGTTCTACGCCACGCTCCACTGGACGGTGGGGCCGGGGCGGCTCGGCCCCCAGATCGACTCGCCGCCGCAGCTGACCGGCTTCTTCACGATCGACGCGGCAGTGGCGGGCGAGTGGACCACGTTCCGGAGCGCGGTCTCGCACCTGGTCCTCCCCGGGCTGGTGCTGGCCAGCTCGGTCCTGGGGCTGGTGACGCGCGTCACGCGCTCGTCGATGCTGGACGCCCTGTCCCAGGATTACCTGCGCACGGCCCGCGCCAAGGGGATCCCGGAGGTGGGGGTCGTCGCCCGCCACGCCCTCCGCAACGCCCTGATCCCCACCGTGACCGTCCTCGGGCTGGCCTACGGCGGGCTCCTCTCGGGCGCCGTGATGACGGAGACGATCTTCGCCTGGCCCGGGCTCGGTCGCTACGCCTTCCAGTCGGCCGTCACCAACGACTTCCCGGCCATCATGGGCGTGACGTTCGTGATCGGTGTCATGTACACGCTCGTGAACCTCGCGGTCGACCTGCTCTACGGCTGGCTCGATCCCCAGATCCGGTACTCCTGACCCCATGGCCACCATCTCGGCGACGTCCGCCACACGTGTGACCCGGAGCGCCTCCCGCGTCGTCGGCGAGGTGGCATCCCCGCGCAAGGCGGGCCAGGTCTGGCGCCAGCTCGTGCGGAAGCCGACGGCGGTCCTGGGTGCCCTCGTGGTCGTCGCGTGGGTGGCGGCGTCGGCGCTCGCGCCCACGATCGCCCCCTACGATCCCGTCGACCAGGACCTGGACATCCGGCTGGACGCGCCGTCGGTCGCGCACTGGCTCGGGGCCGACGGCCTCGGCCGTGACGTGCTGAGCCGGGTCCTGTACGGCGGGCGGGTGTCGCTGCCGGTGGCGGCCGTCGTCGTCGTGGTGGCGTCCATCTTCGGGACCCTGTACGGGGGACTCGCCGCTTACGTCGGGGGCTGGCCCGACGAGGCGGCGATGCGCGTGGTGGACATGGTGCTGGCCTTCCCGTCGCTGATCCTGGCGATGGCGATCGCGGCCGCCCTCGGCCCCAGCATCCAGAACTCCATGTTCGCCCTGCTGGTCGTGTGGTGGCCGCCCTACGCGCGGCTGGCCCGGGGCCAGGTGCTGGCGCTCAAGGAGCGGGACTTCGTCGCGGCCGCCCAGGCGCTCGGTCTCGGCCAGCGCCGCGTCCTCCTGCGCCACATCCTGCCGAACGCGGTCGCGCCCTCGCTGGTCCTCATGGCCATGGACGTCGGCAACGCCATCATCATCACGGCGGCGCTGTCGTTCCTGGGCCTCGGGGCCGTCCCGCCGACCCCCGAGTGGGGCGCCATGGTCTCCGAGGGGCGCGAGCTGGTGGACCAGTGGTGGATCTCGACCGCCCCGGGGGTCGCCATCCTGATGGTCGCCATCGGCTGCAACTTCGTCGGCGACGCCCTGCGGGACGCCATCGACCCTCGCCTGCGGGTGCGCTGAGCTCATGGCGCAGCGTCTCGCGCTCCACACCTGGACCCTCGACACCACGCCGCTGGCCGAGGTGCTGCGCCTCGTGCGGGAGACCGGCTGGGACGCCGTCGAGCTGCGCCGGCTCGACTTCGCGCGGGCGGCCGCGGCCGGCCAGCCGGCGCCCGCCGTGCTCGACCTGGTGCGGGCCAGCGGGCTGCCCGTCGCCTGCGTCGGCGTCGAGCTCGGCTGGATGTACGCCGATGGCGCGGAGCGCCGGCGCCTGCTCGACGCCTTCGCCGAGTCCTGCCGCTGGGCGGCGGCCCTCGGGTGCCGGACGGTGATGAGCCCGGTGGACCGCGGGGCCGGCGATTTCCGGCGGGCGGTCGCCAGCGTCCGCGAGGTCGGCGATCTCGCCGCCGGGCAGGGGGTGACGCTCGCCCTCGAGTTCAACTCCCAGGTCGAGCAGTGGAACCGGCTGGAGGCGCTGCGCGAGCTGCTGGCCGCCGCCGATCACCCGCACGTCCGGCTGCTCCTCGACAGCTACCATCTCGAGCGGAGCGGGACGCCGCCGGCCGCGCTCGCGGGCGTGGCGCTGGAGGAGATCGGCTACGTGCAGTACAGCGACGTGCCGCGCCAGGGGCTCGAGCCGGGCAAGGCCACCGATCGCCTGCCCCCCGGCCAGGGGAGCGTGCCCTTCCCGGAGTTCTTCGCCGTGCTCGCCCGGAAGGGTTACACGGGCTACGCGAGCTACGAGGCGCCGAACCCGGCGGCCTGGGCCCGGCCGCCGGCCGAGGTCGCTCGCGAGGCGCTCCTGGCGACGCGGGCCTGCCTCCCGGTCTGATTCTCGTCACCTCCCTCCTCCCCCCCCAGCCCCCCTCCCCCACCCACCGGGGGGAGGGGGGAGCCGGAAGGATCGGGCTCCGTCGCTGGCGATCAGTCGCGACGTAGCTCTTCGGAGCGGAGGGGGAGGCGGCGGACGCGCTTCCCGGTCGCCGCGAAGATGGCGTTGCACACCGCCGGGGCGATCGGCGGTACCCCCGGCTCGCCGACCCCGCCCGGGGCCTCCTGGCTCGGCACGATGTGCACCTCGATGACCGGGCACCGCGTCGATCCGCAGCATCGGATAGTCGTGGAAGTTCGACTGCTGCACCCGGCCGTCCTTGATCGTGATCTCGCCCAGGAGCGCGGTCAGCCCCCACACGATGCCGCCCTCCATCTGGGCCCGGATCTGATCCGGGTTCACCGGGAGACCGCAGTCGATCGCGCACACCACCCGGTGGATCCGCAGGGTGCCGTTGCCGAAGACCGTGACCTCGGCCACCTCGGCCGCGTAGCTCCCGTAGGAGAAGGCCACCGCGATGCCGCGGTGGCGGCCGCGTGGGAGCGGCGTGCCCCAGCCGGCCCGGGCCGCCGCCAGCTCGAGGACGTTCTTGTGGCGGGGGGACGGCCCGAGGAGCCCCCGCCGGTACTCGAAGGGGTCCTTGCCGGCGGCGTGGGCCAGCTCGTCGACGAAGCTCTCGGTGACGAAGGCGTTCTGGGACGCCCCGACCGACCGCCAGAAGCCGACGGGGACGCCGAGGTCCTTGTGGCTCCACTCGACCAGCACGTTCGGGACCTCGTACGGGTGGTTCGCCGCGCCCTCGACCGCGGTGGGGTCGACCTGGCTCGCCGGCCGGCCGCGCACCACGAAGAGCCCGGGGCCCACGAGGCGGTGCGACCAGGCCACCGGCCGGCCGTCGGGGCCGAGCGTCGCCCGGAGCACGTTGTAGGTGGACGGCCGGTAGAAATCGTGCTGGATGTCGTCCTCGCGTGACCAGATCACCTTGACCGGCACGCCCACCGCCTTGGCGGTCTCGACGGCGTCGGTGACGTAGTCGATCTCGCCACGACGCCCGAAGCCGCCGCCGACGAAGGTGGTGTGGATCCGCACCTTCTCCCGGGGCAGCCCGGTGAGGCGCATCGCCTCCCGCTCGGCGCCCGTCTGGTTCTGGGTCGGCGCCCACACGTCGCAGCCGTCAGGGCGCACGTGGGCCGTGCAGTTCTGGGGCTCCATGGTCGCGTGGGCCAGGAACGGCACCTCGTACACGGCCTCCAGCACCTTCGCCCGGGCGAGCGCCGCGGCGGCGTCGCCGTCCCGGCGGGCGACCAGTCCCGGCTGGCGGGCGGCATCCTGGTAGGCCTGGCGGATCCCCGCGCTGTCGAGCTTCGCGTTCGGCCCCTCGTTCCACCGGACGGCCAGGGCGTCGCGGCCCCGCTTGGCCGACCAGTAGCTGTCGGCCACCACCGCCACCCCCGAGCTGATCTGGACGACCCGCTGGACGCCCGGCACCGCGCGGGCGCGGGTCGCGTCGAAGCCGGCCACGGTGCCGCCGAACACCGGACAGCGCGCCACGGTGGCCACCCGTAGGCCCGGCACGGTCACGTCGATCCCGTAGACCGCGCGCCCGCTGACCTTGTCCGGCGTGTCGAGCCGCGGCACGCCCTTGCCGATCAGCGTCCACTGGTCCGGCGTCTTGAGCTTCGGGCTCTGCGGCACCGGCAGGCCGGCGGCCTTGTCGGCCAGCTCGCCGTAGGTCAGCCGCCGGCCGGTCGGGTCGTGGTGGACGGTGCCCTTGTCCGTGCGCAGCGCGCCGGCCGGAACGCCCCACTCCTTCGCCGCCGCCGCCACCAGCATCTCGCGCGCGGCGGCGCCCGCCCGGCGCCAGGTCGGCAGCATCCCGCGGATCGACTGGCTGCCGGCGGTGAGCTGCTGGCCACCGAAGTTGGGGTTCCCGAAGGCGGGATCGGCCCCCGACTGCTCGACCCGCACGCGGGACCAGTCGGCGTCCAGCTCGTCGGCGATGACCATCGCCATGGAGGTCAGCGTGCCCTGACCCAGCTCCGACTGGGAGTTGACGATCGTCACCAGGCCGTCGGCGTCGATCCGGAGCCACACGCTGGGGCTGAAGACGGCGCCGGCGGCCCCGGCCGCCCGCGTCGTCGCCGGCAGCTCCCAGCCGATGGCGAGGCCGGCCGAGACCGCCGCCACGCCGCCCTTGAGAAGCGTCCGCCTGCTGAGACCCGGTTTCGCCATCACACCCCTCCTCGCCTCACGATACACGCCCGGCCCGGCGCCGTCGCCAGAAGGCCGTGAGCCCGAGCACCACGGCCAGTCCGAGGCCACCGGCCGTCAGGCAGGCCGCGGGCACCCCGAAGGCCTCCGAGATGGAGCCGATCAGGAAGGCGCCGGCCGGGGTCACGCCGGCGAAGACCATGACGTAGATGCTCATCACCCGGCCGCGCAGCTCGCCGGGGACCCCGAGCTGGATCGTGGTGTTGCAGCTGGCCAGGAAGACGATCTGGGCGGCGCCGACGACGAAGAGCACGGCGGCGGCCGGCCCGAACTGGCGGATGGCGGCCAGCGAGAGGACGCCCGCCGTCACCACCACCGCCGAGGCGACGATGACGCCGAGCGGCACCCGATCGCGTCCCAGCAGGGCCAGCGCCAGCGCGCCGGTCATGGCGCCGGCGCCGAGCGCGGACATGAGGAGGCCGAAGCCGTGCACGCCCTCGCCGAGGACCTCGCGGGCCAGGAGCGGCACCAGCACGTTGTGGTTCAGCGTGAAGAGGCTCACCGCCAGGACGAGGCTCAGGATCAGCGAGATCACCGGCGAGGCGATCACGTAGCGGAGGCCGTCGGCGATCTCCCCGCGGATGGTCGTGCCACGATCGACCCGGGCCGGCGCCTCCGCCCGCATGGCGAGCAGCGAGGCGATCACGGCCAGGAAGCTGGCGCCGTTGAGGAAGAAGGCGATCGCCACCCCGTAGCGGGCGATGAGGAGTCCCCCGATGGCGGGGCCCACGATCCGGGCGCCGTTGAACATGGCCGAGTTCAGGGCGACGGCGTTCACGAGGTCGGCGGGACCCACCAGCTCGGCGACCAGCGACTGGCGGGCCGGCATGTCGAGGGCGTTGACCACGCCGACGCAGGTGGCCAGCACGGCCACGTGCCAGTACTGGATGACACGGGTCCAGACCAGGAACCCGAGCGTGAAGGCGACGCACATCAGCGCGAGCTGGGTCCCGACCACCAGGACCCGCTTGGGGAAGCGGTCGGTGACGGCGCCGGCCAGGAAGGAGAGGAACAGGACCGGCGTGAACTGCAGCGAACCGATGATGCCCAGCCGGAGCGGCGAATCGGTCAGCTCGAGGACCAGCCACGACTGCCCGACCGACTGCATCCAGGTCCCGACCAGCGAGACGAGCTGGCCGGTCCAGAACAGCCGGAAGTCGCGGTGCTCGAGCGCCCGCAGCGCCCGTGGGAACTGCATCTTCGTCAGCCCGCGACAACCCAGACAATCCTGTCACCTTCTAGCTCTCGGGGGCGGGGCCGAGGAGCGAGCAGCGCCCCCAGGCCGAAGGCCGTCCGAAGGACGCAGGGAGTCGCCGACCGCAGGCGTACTCCGAGTACGCCGAGGATCGGCGACGACCCCAGAGGCCGAAGGCCGTCCGAACGACGACCATAGGTCGGGACGGACGCCCGGAGCCCGGGACGTCCGCGAGGCGCGAGCCGAGCGCGTCCCGGGCGGGATGAACGACCGCAGGCCGAGCGCGTCCCGACCGAGATGACCGTTGCGACGCTCATCGGCCCCACCCGCTACACGAGGCCGGCGTAGGAGCCGCCATCTACTAGGACGTTTTCGCCGGTGATGAAGCGCGCTTGCTGCGAGCAGAGGAACGCCACCACCGCGCCGAAGTCCCGCGGGTCGCCAAGCGCCCGCATGGGGTTGCCGGCCTTGTGGGCGTCGATCGCCGCCTCGACGGTGATCCCTTCGGTCTTCGCCCGGTTCTCGGCGGTCTGACGGACCCGGTCGGTCGCGTGGCTGCCGGGCAGGACGGCGTTGATCGTGACGCCCGTCGCGGCGATCTCGCGCGCCACCGTCTTCATGAAGCCGGTCAGGCCGGCCCGGGCGGTGTTCGAGAGGAGGATGTAGGGGATCGGCTGCTTGACGGAGACCGAGGTGATGTAGACGACACGGCCCCAGCCCCGGGCCTTCATCGCCGGCACCGCGCCGTAGGTGAGCCGGATCGAGCTGAGCATCGACAGCTCGAGGGCGGGGAGGAACTGCTCGAGCGTCGTGTTGGCGAAGGTGCCGGGCGGGGGACCGCCGGCGTTGCAAACCACGATGTCGGGGTCGCCGAGCCGCTGCCGGACGGCCTCCAGGAGACTGTCGATGTCGGCGGCCCGCGCCATGTCGGCGACGAGCGGCACCACCTCGTGACCGCTCCCCGCCGCGATCTCCTTCGCGGCGCGCTCGACGTCGGCCCGGGTCCGGGCGCAGATGGCCACCCGGCATCCCTCCGCCGAGAGCGCCTCCGCCGAGCCCCGGCCGAGCCCCTTGGAGGCGGCCGTCACGAGCGCGATCTTGCCGGCGATTCCGAAGTCCATGTCTCCTCCCGCGAGAGCTACGAGGGGATGCCGGGCGGCAGGCACAGCACCCGGGTGTCGGCCTGGCTGGCCGCGACCGCCCGGAACTTCTCCCAGAAGCCCCGGTCGATCGCCTGGATGGCGGGCGGCGTCTGGCTCTGCCGGAACCGGCGGGAGCGGGCGGGGCCGCCGTTGTAGGCGGCGTAGGTCGCCCGGGCCGCGTCCTCCATCCGCTCCCGGGCCTCGCGAATGCCGTAGCGGATGAGGTGGTGCATCAAGATCTCGGCTCCGGCGCCGGCGTTGTACGCCGCGTTCCAGCGGAGCTTTTCCGGGCTGAAGAAGCCGCGCCAGATCCGGGCGTTGATCTGCATGAGGCCCACGTCTCCGGTAGTGGAGAAGAGGTAGGTGACGGTGTCCCCCTTGCGGACGAACTGGCGCCAGCAGCTCTCCTGCCAGGCGACGGTCTTGACGAGGTGGTAATAGAGGTCGTCGAACCGCTCGGGCAGACCATCGCCGTCGAGCGAGCGCTCGGCCGCCACGGCGAGCAGGCGCGCTACCGTCGCGCGGTAGGCCCGGAGCTGGTCGGTGGTCGGCACCCAGCGATCGAGGCGCCGCCCGAGCGCCGCCCACTCGTCGTCGGCGGCCTGCGCGTACGCCGCCCGGGGCCCGGGCCACCACCAGCCGCTGCCCGCCGGCTTCCGGCGTGGCCGCCGGGGTGGCGCGTCGGGATCGCGGAACTGAAAGATCTGCCGCAGGGTGGCGTCGGGCAGCTCCGAGTACTCGAGAGGATCCCCTGTGTAGGCCGGGGCGAGCAGGCGGGCCAGCCGCCGCAGGCCGTCGGCCGAGATCTCGATTCCCAGGGACGGGGCGGCCGCCTCGATGGCGGCCAGCGCGTCGCCCCCCGCCAGGAAGGTCGCGAACCGCAGCGCCTGGTTCTCGTCGCCGGTCTGGGCCATGCTGCGGCGGATGATCACGCGCAGCTGGCTCCAGACGTTCAGGAAGAGCTGGCGCACGGGATCCGTTCCCGTCTGGGGCCCGCGGCCGGCGACGGCCAGGAGCTCGTGACGGCTCGACAGCAGGAGGTCGAGGAGTTCGCTCCGCGCGGCCGGATCGGCGTTGAACACGCCGAGGTCCTTGATCACGAACACGACGAAGCCGTCCCACTGGTCCAGCGTGGTCTGCCATCGCTTGAGCTGGGCCGGGGTCAGCGCGGCCTCCGGCGCCCGGGTCACCGGCGGCGCAGCGGGCAGATCGAGCGCCATGGTGACCCTGACCGCGTCGGGCTCGACGGCGACGGCGACGGGGCGCAGGGTCTGGAGCGCGGCGCCCAGCGGGCCGCCGGGAGCCCCGCCCCCGACCGCGCCGAGGAAGGCCCGGATCTCGTCCACCGGGTTGCCGAGGCTGAAGGTGAAGCTCGCCAGCTCCGCCTCCGCCCAGCCCTTCACGGATTCCCAGACGCGGGGGACGACCCCGCTCTGCTGGCGGTTGGCGTCGTAGAGCTGCGTGTCGAGATCCCGCAGGCGCACCTGCCAGTCGCGGCCGATCTCGGGCCGGGCCAGGATCTCCACCTGGCCGTCCCAGCCCACCTGGCCCCAGCAGTAGCCGAGCATGCCGAGGGCGGCCCGCACGGACCCCGGGCCGGCGATCAGGAGCCGACCGCCGGCCGGCGTCACGGTCGGCTGGCGCAGGCCGGCCGTGCGGCAGCCATCGGCCGAGCGCCACAGCACCAGCTCCCCGCCGGTCTCCCGCAGGTGCTTCCGCAGGGCGGCGCGGAGCAGGTCGTACTCGATCGTCAGCGGGAAGGTGACCTCGACGGCGGCCGCCGGCGCGGCCAGGAGGAGGCCGGCAAGGGCGGCGACGAGGCTCAGTCGGCTGCCGCGCATCCTAGCTCCCGGCCCGGACGACGGCCAGCAGCGACTCGACCGACGGCCGGTCGGCGGGGCCGCTCCCGACGTGGTGCACCCGCACGATGCCGTCCGGGTCGATCAGCACGTCCCCGCCGAGCTGGCTCACGTCGCCGGTGGCGCGCCGGAGCGCCCCGCCGCGCGCCAGGCTCCGCGCGTAGGCCAGCCAGGTCGCGGGGCCCCAGATGTCCCAGGCGCGCCCCCGGAGCATCCCGTAGGCGGCGTAGAGGACGCGGGACTCGTCCACGACGAGCGGCCAGGCGAGCCGGGTGTCCTCGACGTAGGCCCGGGCGAGGAACCCCGCCTCGAAGGTCACGACCAGCACCGCGACCGCGAGGCCCTCCAGCACCGCCTCGTGCTGCCGCAACTGCGACAGGTGCTCGCGGCACGGCAGTCACCCGAGGTGGCGGTGGAACACGAGGAGCAGCCAGCGCCCCCGGTACCGGTCGAGCGTGTGAGTGTCCCCCCGCGTGTCGTCGAGCTGGAACTCGACCGCCCGGGTGCCGGTCCGGTCTTTCACCACGCTGCAATTGTACCCCGCGCGGGGACCGATTAGACTCGGGGGGAACGTCCATCCGGTCGAAGGGGGTCAGGATGCTCAACAGGAACTACATCGACGGCGAGTGGGTCGAGGGCCCGGACACGAACCGCGACGTCAACCCGTCGAACCTCGACGACGTGGTCGGCGAGTACGCCCGCGCCGACGCCGCCCAGGCTCGGGCGGCGATCGCGGCCGCCCGGGCGGCGTTCCCGGGCTGGGCGCGCGGCAACATCCAGGAGCGGGCCGACCTCCTGGACCGCGTCGGCGACGAGATCCTCCGGCGCCGGGATGAGCTGGGTCGGTTGCTCGCCCGCGAGGAGGGGAAGATCCTCGCGGACGGGATCGGCGAGGCGGGCCGGGCGGGCTACATCTTCAAGTTCTTCGCGGGCGAGGTCGTGCGCCAGGCCGGCGAGCGGCTGCCGTCGGTGCGCCCCGGCGTCGACGTCGAGATCACCCGGGAGCCTTTGGGCGTCGTCGGTCTCATCACCCCGTGGAACTTTCCGCTCGCCATCCCGGCCTGGAAGATCGCGCCGGCCCTGGCCTACGGCAACACGGTGGTCTTCAAGCCGGCCGACCTGGTGCCCGGCAGCGCGTGGGCGCTGACGGACATCCTGGCCCGGGCCGGCGTGCCCAAGGGCGTCTTCAACCTGGTGATGGGCCGGGGGTCGGCGATCGGCGAGACGATCATCGCGTCGCCCGACGTCGAGGGCATCAGCTTCACCGGCTCGGTGGAGACCGGGCGGCAGATCGCGCGCAAGGCGGTCGAGCGGCTGGCCCGGGTCCAGCTCGAGATGGGGGGAAGAACCCGCTGGTGGTCCTCGACGACGCGGACCTCGGCGTGGCGGTGAGCTGCGCGATCAACGGCGCCTTCTTCCAGACCGGGCAGCGCTGCACGGCCTCCAGCCGGCTCATCGTCACCCGCGCGATCCACGACCGGTTCGTCGCGGCCATGATCGAGCGCATGAAGGCGCTGAAGGTCGACGACGCCCTCAAGCCGGGGACCGAGATCGGCCCGGTGGTCGACCAGAGCCAGCTCGACCAGGACCTCCGCTACCTGGAGGTGGGCCAGCAGGAGGGGGCGCGGCTCGCCTGGGGCGGCGAGCGGCTCAAGCGCGAGCGCGAGGGCTACTACCTGTCCCCGGCCCTCTTCACCGAGACGACCAACGCGATGCGCATCAACCGGGAGGAGATCTTCGGGCCGGTGGCCACCGTGATCCCGGCCAAGGACTACGACGAGGCGCTGGCGCTGGCCAACGACACGCCGTTCGGGCTGTCGGCCGGGATCGTGACCGCCTCCCTCAAGCACGCGAGCCACTTCAAGCGGAACGCCCAGGCAGGCATGGTCATGGTCAACCTGCCCACCGCGGGGGTCGACTACCACGTGCCGTTCGGCGGCCGGAAGGGCTCCAACTACGGCCCGCGCGAGCAGGGCCGGTACGCGCGGGAGTTCTACACGGTCGTCAAGACGAGCTACGTGGCGCCGTAGGAGAACCGCATGCAGCCGGCCTCCGGGCGGGGAGGACGCGCGGCGCTGGCGGCGCTCGGCCTCCTGGCGATCCCCATGGCAGTGTCGGCCGGCGTCATCCTGCCGGCCGGCTTCGCCGAGCGGGTGTACGTCAGCGGCCAGGGGTTCGACCGGGGCTCGGAGCCGGGCTCGAGCGGCGTCCCCGTCGCGACGACGCTCGGCGTCGACGCCACCGGCCACCTCTACCTCGCCAAGAGCGGCAGCCGCTACGGCGCCGGCCAGCCCGAGGAGTTCCTCTCGCGGGTCTACCGGATCCCGCCGGGCGGGGTCCGCCTGACGCCGGCGGCAGAGCTGCGCTACTTCCACGGCCCGCCGCTCCGGAACCCGGAGGTGGGGGCCGTGAGCGCCCGCGGGACACTCTTCCTCACCACCTACGACCCGGACCGCGAGATCGGCGTCGTCTATCGCGTGCGCGACGGTCAGCCGGCGCTCTTCGCCGGTGGCACCCCGCCGCCCGGGCAGCCCCCCCTCCTCAAGCAGCCGGAAGGGATCGCCGTCGATCCGGCCGGCCACGTCTACGTCGCCGACCGCGGGCGGGACCGCGTCGTGAAGCTGGACCCGTCGGGCAAGGTCCTGGACGGTCACTACCTGGGGCTCACGGTGCCGCGGGCCCGGATGCTGGCCCTGGACCCGGCGGGATCGCTGTGGATCGCCGGCGATGGCGCCGCCGCCGCGCCGTGGCAGGACGGCGTCGGCCACATCTGGCGCGTCGGTCCCGAGGGGGCGGCGCGGATGGTGCTGGAGGGGCCGCACGCGGCGGCGATCGCGGCCGGGCCCGGCGGCGCCCTCTTCGTCGCCGACCGCACCGCCGCCCGGCTCTACGCCGTCACCCCCGAGGGGCGGCGGATCGACTTCGCCGCCTTCACCGGGGGGGTCCAGCCACGGAGCCTGGCCTTCGCTCCGGTCACCCCCGAGACGGTGCAGGCCGGCATCGCCGGCGACCTGTTCGTGGTGACCTTCGTCCTCCGGACGTGGTACCTCAACGAGGTGCTGCGCATCTCGGGCCCGTTCGCCGACTTCGTCCGCCGGGAGGACCGTCCCGCCTCCCCCTGAGCCTCGGTTCCCCCCGGCGCGCCGGCGGCGCCGTGAGGCTTCCCTCTTTGGCGGTCCCCGAGGACCTGCGTGCTAAGATCGGCGCCTATGTCAACGATGGACGACGCCGCCCGCGTCCCACGACGCATCAAGATCGAGTTCGTCAATCACGCCTGCGTCGTCTTCCAGTGCGGATCGTCGCGGATCCTGTGCGACCCGTGGCTGGAGGGCAGTGTCTTCAACGACGGCTGGGATCTGATGGTCGAAACCGGGCGGTCGCTCGCCGACATGGAGTTCGACTACGTCTGGCTCTCGCACGAGCATCCCGATCACTTCTCGCCGCAGGCGCTCGGCGCCATTCCCCGGGATAGACGATCACGCGTGACCGTCCTGATCCAGCAGACGCTGGACCGGAAGGTCGCGAGCTTCTGCCAGCGCCTCGGGTTCCCGGTCGAGGAGCTGCGCGACCACGAAGCCTACCGGCTGAGCGAGGACGTGCGGGTCACCTGCGCCAGGGTCCGCGGCTTCGATTCGTGGCTTCTGGTCGAGGCGTTCGGCCAGCAGGTCCTGAACCTCAACGACGGCAAGCCGGATCACCGGGAGCTGGCGTCCATCCGGGCCGCCTGCGGCGACCTCGACGTCCTGATGACGCAGTTCGCCTATGCGAGCTGGGTGGGCAACGAGCCCGAGCTCCAGCGGGTGGCGGCCGAGCGGCATCTCGGATACGTCGACGAGCAGATGGAGGCCCTCGAGCCCGACTACGTCATCCCGTTCGCGAGCTTTGCCTGGTTCTCGCATCGGGAGAGCTACCATCTGAACGAGTGCAACAGCCGGGTGGACGAAGCCGCCCGGCGGGTCGCCGCCCGGGGGGCGCGAGCCGGTCGTGATGTTCGTCGGTGACGAGTGGTACGTCGGTGACCCCCGGGACAATCAGCCGGCGCTGGACCGGTGGGAGCAGGTCTACCGGTCCCTGCCCGAGCGACCCCGGCGAACGAGCCCGACGGCCAGCCTGGAGGAGATCCTGGACGAGTTCGAGAGCTACGTGGCGCGGATCAGAGCGAAGAACGACTGGGCGGAGATTCTCCGCATCAAGGAGCAGGGATATCTGCCGCCCGCACTCGATCTATCTCTGGGACCACGCCCGGTCCCTGGTGTTCGACCTCGTCGAAGGCCTCCACGAGTCGGACGTGCCCGAGGAGACGTGCGACGTCGCGATGCATTCGCAGTCGCTGTTGTACCTGCTGAGATTCGAATGGGGTCGCGGCTCGCTCATGATCGGTGGACGCGTCCGGGTCAACTACGAGTCCGCGTGGCGGTTTCTCCGACAGACGCAGATCGCCTACGCGAACAACATCGGTCAGCACGTCCCGGCGGAGCTGACGCTGCAGAGGTTGATCAAGCCACCGTCGGTGATGGGAGAGCTGATCGAGTACCGGAACCGGGTTCGGCGGGGGCCCGGCCGCTAGGGGTCAGGGCAGGATCAGCTCGCCGGCCTCGATCACCGGACGGCCGTTGGCTCGCACGGTGGCGTCGGTCAGGAAGATCCAGTGGTGATAGCTCGAGCGGTTCCGCCCGCCGGACTCCGCGTTGTCCCCCAGGCTCAGCCGGATGATGCCGGCCCCGTAGCCGTAGTAGGGGATGTAGTTGACGCCGGGCAGCATCCGGAGCCTCGGGCTCACCCCCACGTTGAACTCGCCGATCCGGTCCTTGTCGCCGGTCTCGGCGCCCCATACCGCCCGCACCCACGCCGCGTGGTGCTCGCTCTCGATCCCCACGATCCGGTCGCCGCGGAACTCGATGCGCAGGCGCCCGACCCGGCGGCCGGCGAACGTCTCGGGCGGCGTGACCAGGACGCCCTCGGCCACCGCGATGTCCACGGTGCGGATGGCCCCACAGGGCAGCTCCACCTCGCGGTCGCGGGCGCTGCCGGGTCGCGCGTAGCCGTCGATGAAGGCCTTGGAGGCGTCGCCGTTGCCCACGTGGAAATGCGCCCGGGGGAGCTGGAAGGAGAGGCGGGTGCCGCGCGGGTCGGTGATCTCGACCGTGCTGTCCCGGAGCGCCGCGATGAGGCGCCGCTGGTGCGCGGTCAGCGCCACGGTGTCCACGTAGAGGGCCTCGTCGTAGTACTGCGAGAGCGTGCGGAACAGGCCGGCCTCCATGCCGGTCTCCATGATCCAGTGGAAGTGGATCGCCCGCCCCCGCCAGGTCTCCAGGATCTTCTCGGTCTGACCCAGGTTGTAGGCCCAGCTCGTCGGGAGCCAGACGTAGATGTCGGCCAGGTCGAAGACGGCCGCCATCGCCCGGTCCTCCAGCGCCCGGGTCTCCGGCTCCTCGCGCCGGCGCAGCTCCCGCCGGACGCGCTCGAGCCCCGGGGGGTGGAGCGCGTGGGTGGCCAGCTCGACGGCCCCCGCCCGGTTGACCTCGATCCGCACGGCCTCGGTCAGCGCCGGGAAGTAGGTCGGGTCGGCGTGGAGCAGGACCCGCTCGCCCGGCTGCGTCTGCAGCGCCTCGCGGACGATGAGCCGCGCCATCCGCGTCCAGTCGGTCTGCCAAACGGTCTGGAGATCATAGGGCCCGGGCATGCGTCAGCCTCCTGCCAGGAGCGCCGGCAGATCCGCCATGTCGGAGAAGATGCCGCCGGTGGCGTGGCCGAGCGCGGCGGCCGGGGCGAGGCGGGCGAACGCGAAGCTGGTCATGCCGGCCGCGTTCGCCGCGGTGACGCCGGCCGGGCTGTCCTCGACGACGGCGCACCGGCCGGGCTCGACGCCGAGGGTCGCGGCGGCGTGGAGGAAGAGGTCGGGGGCCGGCTTGCCGCGCGCCACGTCCTGGGCGCTGAAGACGCGGCCGCCGAAGCGATCCCAGAGGCCCGTGCAGCCGAGCGTCAGGCGGATGCGCTCGTGGGTGCCGCTGGAGGCGACGCAGACGGGCAGCGCGATCGCCCGGAGCGCGTCTACGACGCCGGGGATGGGCTGGAGCCAGTCCTGAAACGTCGGGTAGAGGTCGGCCCGGTAGCGGCTCTCCAGGTCGGCGGGCAGCGGCCGGCCCAGGCGTGCCTCCACGATCGCCCGCACCTGGGGGACCGAGCGGCCCATGAACGCGGCGATGGACTCCTCGGTGGTGCACGGGAAGCCGTACTCGGTCAGGAGGCGGGCCAGCACCGCGTTGGCCACCGGCTCGCTGTTGACGAGGACGCCGTCGTTGTCGAAGATCACCAGGTCGAACGACGGCCCGGAGGGAAACGGGTCGGAGGGGCTGGGCGTCACTCCCACCACTTCTCGGGCGCCTCGGAAAGCCGCTCGCACCCGGTGGCGGTCACCACGTAGAGGTCCTCCACGCACGCCGTCCCGAAGCCCTTCCGGACGAGCATCGGCTCGTAGGCGAAGGTCATGTTCTGCTCGAGGACCGCGTTGCTGCCCGGCACGAAGCTCGGCGGGATGTGCGTGGTGGCGCCGATCCCGTGGCCACGGAAGTAGAACCACTCCTCGTAACCGAACTCCTTGGCCATCTCGGCGGCCCGGGCCGCCAGGTCGCCGATCCGCACCCCCGGCTTCACCATGGCGATCGTCTCGTGGACGATCGTCGATCTGGGCGTTGAGGAACCGGCGCTGCTCGGGGGTGGGGGCGTCGCCGACGACCCGGCCGCGGGCGGTGTCGCTGCAGTAGCCCTTGAAGCGGGCACCCATGTCGGTGAAGGCGATCTCCCCGGCCTGGAGCCGGCGGTCGGAGGGCGCCACGTGCTTGAAGCCGCTCCGGGGCCCGCCGCAGGACGCGATGGGGAACGCGGTGTCCTCGGCGCCGGCCTTGAAGAAGGCGTAGTTGGCCTCGGCGGCCAGATCGTGCTCGCTGACCCCGGGCCTCGCGGCCTTCATCAGCGCGATCATCCCGGCGTCGCTCACCAGCGCCACCTGCTTCATGAGCGCCACCTCGGCGTCGCTCTTCCGCATCATGGTCTCGCCGACGAGGCCGGCCGCTTCCACCTGGCGGAGCCCGGGGAACCGCCGCTTCAGGAACTCGCGGGCGTGGTAGGCGTACTCGCCCGAGACGCCGAGCGTTCCCTCGGTCAGGCCGCGCTCGGTCAGGAAGTCCTCCAGGTGGTCGTAGATCGTCGTGGTCTGGTAGTCCACCGTCCGGGGGTGGGGGGCGCAGCGGACGTCGCGGACCCAGGTGTCCTGGATCCCCGAGTGCATCGGCTCGCCGTGCATGACCGCGTTGGTCGTGAGCCCCAACGGGCCGGCCAGCGGGATCACCATCAGGGTGTCGCCGCCGTAGTAGTCCTCGAAGTTCGACAGGTAGCGGATCGGCGCCCGCTCGGCGCGATTGCCGTGGACGAGCAGGCCGTCGAGCCCGCGCTCGCGGATCCCCCGGCGGAGCCGCTCGACCCGCGACTCGTACTCCGCGATCGGGAAGGGGAGGTGGAGCCACGGCTCCCGGTCCTCCCACGCGTAGCCGACCCGACCCCAGCCGTAGGGCCACTTCACCTCGCGCATCACGTATCGTCCTCCTGTGCCCTCCGCTCCCTCTCCCTCCCTCGGGAGGGAGAGGGTCGGGGTGAGGGTGGGGCCCGAGGCTACCGCGCGGCCAGCTCGGCGGGCGTCTTGACCTCGCCCTGCTCGACCCGGCTCAGGTACTCCAGCACCTCGGCCAGCGGGATCACGTCGCCGTACTTCATGTGGATGTCGAAGAGCGTCACCTTGTGGGAGGTCGCCCCGCGGTCGCACACCGCCTCCTGGGGCACGATGATCCGGTAGTTGTGGTTGAAGGCGTCGAGCACGGTGTCCCGCACGCAGCCGCTGGTCACGGTCCCGGTGACGATCACCGTGTCCACGCCGTGCCAGATGAGGTAGCTGAGCAGGTTGGTTCCGGCGAAGCCGCTCGGGAAGGCCTTGACGATGACCGGCTCCTCGGGCAATGGCGCCAGCTCGGGCACGATCTGGTACGCCTCCGGCCGCTCCATGATCGGCGTGTAGACGGCCGCCGTCTTCCAGCGGCCTCGCTCGACCGCGCGGGTCGTCCGCTCGCCGCGCGTGTGGAAGACCGGGACGCCCCGGGCCCGGGCGGCGCCCAGGAGGGTGCGGATCTGGCTCGCGCACTCGCGCGCCCCCGGGCTGGCGAACGGGTACGCCGGGTCCACGAAGGCCGTGTACATGTCGATGACGAGGAGCGCCGGCCGGCGCCCGAACCCGCCGCGGCCGCCCCAGCCGCCGCGCTCGTAGAGCTCGCGCTCCTCGCGCGGGATGACGTCGTCCCAGATGGCCATGGTCTCCTCCTACCGGGTCAGCTCGACGGTGCGGAACGAGCCGAACCCCAGATTGAGCGGCATCACGTCCAGGCCCTTCACCTTGGGACTCAGCAGGTAGACGAAGCGGGTGTACATGATCGGGATCAGCGGGACGTCCTTCACCACGAGCTGGTCGGCCTGCGCGAACAGCGCGGCCCGGCGCGCACGGTCGGGGCTCGCGTTGGCCTGCTCCAGGAGCGCGTCGAACGCCGGGTTCGCGTAGTTGACCCGGTTGAGCGCCGACTTGCTGTGGAGCCACAGCTCCAGGAAGTAGTTCGGGTCCAGCATGGCCCCGCTCCAGCCGGTCATGAAGGCCGGGAGCACGTCGCGCTTGTTCATCGCGGCGGTGAAGCTCGCGAACTCCTGGATCTGCACCTCGACGGGCACGCCCAGCGTGTCCTTCAGCATCGCCGCGATCGGCTCGGCCATCATCCGGTAGTCGGTGGTCACCGGGTTCACGGTGATCGTCAGCGGCGGCAGGCCTCGGCCGCCGGGGAAGCCGGCCTCGGCGATGAGGTCCCGGGCCCGTGCCGGGTTGTAGTCGAGCCCCTTCAGGTCCTTGTCGTACCCCGGGAACCCCGGCGGCAGCATCCCGCCGGCCGGGATGTAGAGCCCGTGGAAGACCTGGTTGATCACCTTGGTCCGGTCGATCGCGTGGGCGAAGGCCTGGCGGACCTTGACCTCCTTGAACGGGGCGTAGACCCGCGGGTTGAGCGCCAGGACCTGGGTCTGGGCTCGGTCCCACTCCCGCATCTCCTTGCTCCAGCGCGGGTCCTTCTTGAGCCGCGGGTAGTCGCCGAGCGGGACCAGGACGACGTCCAGCTCGCCGTTCTGGTACATGGCCAGCTGGGTGGCGGCCTCCGGCACGATCGGCATCTCGAGCCGGTCCGGCTTCGGCTTCCCCTCGAAGTACTGGGGGAACGCGTCGTAGACGACCTTCGAGCGGTGCACCCACTCCTTGAGCTTCCAGGGCCCGGTGCCGATCGGATTCGTCTCCGGCCAGTTCGCCCCGCCCTTCTCGACGGCCTCGCGGGCGATGATCGCCGTCGAGACGTGGGTGAGCCGGGGCAGGAGGTCGCCCTTGGGCGGCGACTGGAGCCGGATCTCGACCGTCAGCGGGTCCACGACCCGGACGCCGGTCAGCTCCGTCGCCTGGCCCTTGTTCACCTCCTCGAAGCCGGCCACGTCGGCCAGGAGGAGCCGGGAGCTGGGCGAGCGCGAGTCCGGCGACGCCAGGCGCGTCAACGAGTACTTCACGTCGCTGGCGTCGGCCTTGCGCCCGTTGTGGAAGACCAGGTTGTCGCGCAGCTTGAAGGTCCAGGTCAGGCCGTCCCGGGAGACCGACCAGCTCTGCGCCGCCAGCGGGACGATCTGGAGCTTGTCGTCGACGCGCACCAGGGTGGAGTAGACCTGGGCGGTGACGGTGGCCGAGCCGAAGTCGGCCATGCGCTGGGGGTCGATGTGCGGCGGCTCGCCGACGAGCGCCGACCGGAAGACGACCGGCGACTGGGCGCCGGGCGGCGGAGCGGCGAGCGCGAGCACGATCGCGGCGGTGAGCGCGGACAGCCCGAGGGCGGTGCCTCGTCGCATGCTGAGCCTCCGATCGGACGTGAGAGATCGGCGAGACCGGTGTCGGGCCGACGATAGCGTTCCGCCGTGGGGGGTGTCAATGGGCGCGGCGGAGGCCGGGGTCCACCGCCTCGGCCAGCCCCTCGCCGAAGAAGTTGAGGGCGAGGATGGTGACCGAGAGGACGGCGCACGGGATCACCGCCAGGGCCGGGAAGCTCTGGAGGTACTGGAACGAGTCGGCGATCAGCACGCCCCAGGACGGGATCGGCCGCTGGACCCCGATGCCGAGGAAGGAGAGCGTGGCCTCGGTCAGGATGATCGGGCCGATGTCGAGCGTCGCGCGGACGACCACCAGGTGCACGGTGTTGCGGAGGAGATGGCGCACCAGGATGCGGCCGGGGCCGGCGCCCTGGGCGACCGCCGCGCTGACGAAGTCGCGCGCCTTGAGGCTCAGGACCTCGGCGCGCACCGTCCGCGCCATCGGCGGCCACGTCGCGAGCGTGAGCGCGATCACCACGTTGGCGATGCCGGGCCCGAGGATGGCCGCCAGCAGGATCGCCAGCAGCAGGGCCGGGAAGGCGAACAGGACGTCGGTCACGCGCATCACCAGCTCGTCCAGCGCGCCGCCCACGTAGCCGGCCAGCCCGCCGAGGAGGCCGCCGACGAGCACGGCCGCCAGGACGGTGACCCCGCCCACCAGGAGCGAGAGGCGGCCGCCGTAGGCGAGGCGGGCCAGGAGGTCCCGGCCGTACTGGTCGGTGCCCAGGGGATGCCGGGGCGACGGGCCCTGGAACGTGCGGTCGAGATCCTGCTGGTCGTAGCGGTAGGGCAGCAGCCCGGGCAGCGCGACCGCCCCCGCCACCACCCCCACCAGCAGGACGGCGGCGACGACCGCCACCCGATCCCGCCCGAACGCCCGCAGCCCCCGACTGCCCGCCATTGGCCCCACCCTCACCCTGACCCTCTCCCTCCCTCGGGAGGGAGAGGGAGCAGACAGAGATACCCTCTCCCCCGCCTCGGGGGAGAGGGAAGGGTGAGGGGGTTCGGGGCCCGCATCCCTCAGTACCGGATCCTGGGGTCCATCAGCGCGTAGCCCACGTCGGCTAACAGGTTGGTCGTGACGAAGATGGTCGTGTAGAGAAGCCCGACCGCCTGCACCATCGGGTAGTCCCGCGCGAAGAGGGCGCCGATCGCCGCCTGCCCCATCCCGGGGATCCGGAAGATCGTCTCGACCACGAGCGCCCCGGTCAGGGCGTAGCTCAGCGCCAGGGCCACGACGGTGATGACGGAGAGCGCGGCGTTGGGCAGGACGTGGCGCGCCAGGACCGCCCAGCCGGGGAGGCCCTTGCCGTGGGCGGTGCGGACGTAGTCCTGGGTGAGGACCTGGAGGACGCCGGCCCGGGTGACCCGCGTGATGTAGGCGAGCGGCTGGATCAGGAGGGCCAGGACGGGCAGCACGTAGTGGCGCGGCTCGCCCCAGCCCGAGACGGGAACGGCGTGGAGCCCGAGCGCGAGCGTGAGGATCAGGCCGATCGCGACGACGAAGCTCGGGACCGACATGCCCACCAGCGCCACCAGGCGCGCCAGGACGTCGGTCGCCGAGCCCCGACCGACGGCCGAGACGATGCCGAGCGGGACCCCCAGCAGCACGGCCAGGGCGATCGTCACGCCGGCCAGCCGCAGGGTGACCGGGAAGGCGTCGGCCAGCATCCGGGCGATCGACCGGCCCGGGTTGGCATAGGACTGGCCCAGGTCGCCCCGCACCGCCCGGCCGGCGAAGCGCAGGTACTGCTCCCACAGCGGCCGGTCGAGGGCCAGCTCCCGGCGGATCCGCGCCTCGAGGGCCGGGTCGTGGAGGTCGCCCATCAGGAGCTGGACCGGATCGCCGGGGGCCAGCCGCCCGACCGCGAAGACGATGACGGAGCTGGCGGCCAGCAGCACGACCATCAGCGCGAGCCGGCGCGCGACGAAGGGGATCACTGGCGCCGCTGGCCGAATACTATGGGAGACCCGAGGCGCTTTGTCGGCACACGAACATCGAGTTGCCGGACGACAGCCCCTGGATCAGATCTGGACGTCCTTCCAGCCTTCAGCGTCCAGTTCGAGTGGCGGCCGCCTGACGCGAACCCGGGAGGGCTCGACGATCACGACACATCCCGCGAGATGTTGCAGGTCGGTGTCGCGCAAGAAGGTCGCCACCAGGCGGTTGACCGCGAGCGGACCGAACGTCTGAGGCCGGAAGAGGATGATGCCCGGGTGAGTTCCAGGAGGGTATTTCCTCAGATCGGCGAATTCCAGGTCGAGCGTGATGAGGATCCGGCGCTCAGCCCTGGCCGCCTCGGCGACGATCGGGTCAGGCTGTGAGAGAAGTCCCTCTTCCGCCGCGGTCGTCACATCCTTGCTGAATGCTCTGAGGCTCTCCTTCAGGTGGCGCGACAGGTTCTCATCGAGCTTGAGCCTCACGGCCCTGCGGTGACCTTCCAGACGTTCTCTCGAGCCAGCTCCGCCGCGTAGGCCAATGCTGCGTGGATGTCGTCCAGCGTCAGCTGCGGATAGTGATCGATGATCTGCTCGGGAGTCAGGCCTTCCGCGAGCGCATCGAGGATGATCGCGATGTAGATGCGGGTACCGCGGATGCAGGGTTTTCCTGCGCAGACCCTCGGATCTACACTGATGCGGCTCAGCAACTCCTCGCTGGTCACTACGGCTCCTTCTCCTGCCCCCAGGTTCGCGTGCCGCCCATCAGCATAGATGATTAGGGAGCCCCCCGACAAGGCGGGCGACGGGGAGTGGCGGCGACGGGGAGTGAGGGCAACGGAGGCCGCCGTATCGGGGGACCGGCATCCCGCCTTCGGAGTACAATGACGCGCGGCATGCGCATCCTGGTGCTCGGTACCGGGCTCATGGGGCCGGCGGCGGCGTTCGACGCCATGGCCGACCCGGACGTCTCGCGGGTCGGCGTGTGCGACGCGAGCGAGCGCCAGCTCGATGCCGGGCTCCGCCGGCTCGCCGGCAAGCCCGGCGCCGACAAGCTGGCCCCGGTTCGCCTCGACCTCGCCGACCGGCCGGCGGCGGTGGCCCTCGTTCTCGGGCTTCGACGCGGTCGTCTCCGCGGTCCCGAGCGGCGCCACCGCGCTCGCCGTCCGGGCGGCCATCGGGGCGGGGGTGCCGATCGTCACGCTCACCTGGCCCGGCCCGGCCGAGGTCGAGGAGCTCCGGCGAGAGGCCGGCGCGGCCGGGCGGCTGGTCGTCCTCGGCTGCGGCGTCGAGCCGGGGCTGACGGAGATCCTGGCCCGCCACCTGGCCGAGCGGCTCGACCGCGTCGACGAGCTCCACATCAAGTGCGGCGGCATCCCCGAGCGGCCCACGGCGCCGCTCGGCTACAAGATCGTCTTCGGGGGCACCCAGCTCCCGCTCCGCGACAGCGACGTGCAGACGGTCGAGGACGGTCGGCTCCGGCTCGTTCCCCGGTACTCCGGGGTCGAGCCCGTGTCGTTCCCGGAGGCCGGGGAGTGCGAGGCCTGGCACGACGGGTTCCGGCCGTGGCTGCTGGACCTGCCGGCGCTCCGGGGGCTCCGGCTCGGGACCCAGAAGACCGTGCGCTGGCCGGGCTACGCGGCGAAGGCGACCGTGCTCAAGGACCTCGGGCTCCTCGCCCAGGAGCCGGTCCTGGTCGACGGCATCGCGGTGGTGCCGAAGCGGGTGGTGGACGCGGTCCTCTACCCCCACGTCCGGCTCGGGGACGGCGAGCGGGACCTCACGCTCCTGCGCGTGGAGGCCGTCGGGGAGCGCGCCGGCCGCCGGGACCGCGCCAGCGCGCAGCTGGTGGATCGCTACGACGAGCGGACGGGCTTCACCTCGATGGCCCGCACGACCAGCTTCACCGCGGCGATCGTGGCCCGGATGGCGGCCCGCGGTGACATCACGGCGACGGGCGTGCGGACCCCGGAGCAGCTCGTCACCGGCCCGCTCCTCGATCGGCTGCTGCGGGAGCTGGCCGGTCACGGCGTGCGGATCGAGCTCGGCGCGGATCGACCCTCCGGAGCCTGAGCAGCGCCAGCGCTCCCGCGGCGCCGGCGGCGGCCAGCGGGAGCCCCAGCGGGAAGCGCTGGCGCTCCCGCGCCTTCCCCCGCAACGTGCGGAGCACCATGCGGTCGCCGGCCGCGATCTCGCCCCGGCTCGCCAGGAACTGGCGGAGCCGCTCCTGCTGCTCGGCCGGCATCTCCCGGGTGCCCCACTGGACCTCCTGCTGCACCGCGCGGAGGCGCCCCAGCTCGGCGATTCCACGCTCCATCGCCTCGCGGCTCTCGCCATACGTCGCCCGCTCGCCGGGAGTGAGGAAGGCGAGCTGGACCGGCGGCGCCAGCGCCTCGAGCCCGTCGAGCCACGGGTGATCCATGCGGGGGAACGCGGCCAGCAGGAGGCCGGCCAGCCCGACCAGCGCGCAGGTCGCCAGGCCGAGGCCGCCCAGTGCCGCCAGGCCGCGCGCCCGCACGCGGCGGGCAAGGGCGGCGACGCCGAGGCCGCCGGCCACGGCGGCGAGCACGGCGCCGAACGCCGCGACCACCGTGGCCCCCGTCGGCAGGTCCCAGGCGTACGAGGCGCCGAGGCCGACCAGGCTCACGGCGGTGCCGAGCGTCCAGCCGATGCCAAGCCGCGCCGCGACCGAGCGGGTGAGGAGCGCGCCGGCCGTGGCGGGGACCACGAGGTAGGAGAAGACGAGAAGGACCCCGGCCATCCGGACCGAGCTGGTGACGACCACCCCGAAGGAGACGTAGAAGACGACGTCCCACCAGCCGGCCGCCCGCCGGCTCCCGGCCCCGTCGGGGTCGAAGGAGATCTCGAGGAGCGGGCGGCGGGCCAGCCAGTGTCCGAGGCCGATCGCCGCGTAGAGCGCCGCCAGCGTCCCGACCTCGGCCGGCGTGACGGTGAGGATCGAGCCCACCAGGAGCTGCTTGATGGGCGACGATCCCCGGTGGCTGGCCTCGCTTGAGCAGGAGCAGACCGCTCGCGGCCCCCAGGCCGATCACGATGCCCCAGAACGAGGCCCCCAGGAGGTGCAGCGTCGTGGAAGAGGGTGAGGCCCACCGCGCCGTCCTCGGCGTCGAAGCCAAGGAGGCGGAGAGGCTCGTCGAGAATCCGGGGGCACGCGTGAGTGCCCGGACGGACGGCGTGCCCATTCATCGTCACGGCTTCGTCTCCCCGTTTGGCTCCGAGGTCCGGCCGCGCAGCCCTTCGCGGAGGAACTGCCCCGTGATCTCGACCGGGGTGAGAGGCCCGCGTGGGGGGCCCTCGGGGCGCAGGTACCGCTCGAGCCCGTCGATGACCGTGTCCAGCTCGGCCCGGACTCCAGCCGGCATCCACGAAATAGGGCATCGTTCTGGCGATCCGCAGGGCGATGTGCAACACTACCATCTGCTCGCCTGTGCGAGCGCAGAGAACACGTCATGGACGAAGACGAAGAGCCCTCCATACAGCGCCGCCTCGCCGCCATTCTTGCCGCCGATATCGCGGGCTACAGCCGGCTCATGCACGAGGACGAGCCCGCCACCGTGCGCGACCTCAAGGCCCATCAGAGCGTGATCCTGCCGCTGGTCGGCCGGCACGGTGGGCGGATCATCGACACCGCCGGCGATGGCATCATGGCTGAGTTTCCCAGCGTCATAGGCGCCACCGAGTGTGCGGTCGAGATCCAGACCGTGATGGCCGAGCGCAACCTCCGGGTGCCCGAGAGTCGCCGCATGCGGTTTCGCATCGGGATCAATCTGGGAGATGTGATCCACGACGAGACCCGGATCTACGGTGACGGCATCAACATCGCGGCGCGGCTGGAAGCACTGGCTCAGCCGGGTGGCGTGCTCGTTTCCAATACCGTCTACGATCAGGTCCGCGGCAAACTGCCGTTCACCTTCGAGGATGTGGGCGAGCGGCAGGTCAAGAACATCGAGCAGCCCGTGCGAATGTATCAACTCCACATCCCGGGCGCATCCGCCAAGGCCGTGGCCACGCTCGCCAGACGCCCCACCCTAACGGACCGCAGGCGTTGGATCGTGTGGGGCCTGGCGGCGTTCCTGGTTCTCCTCGGGGCGGGAGGAGCTTGGTGGATGGGCCCGCCCTTCCTTCCAAGTCAGCTAGCAGGCAGAACAGAGGCGCCGCGTCTCTCAATCGTCGTGCTGCCCTTTAGCAACCTGAGTGGCGATCCGAGCCAGGAGTACTTCGCCGATGGCATAACTGAAGACCTGACAAGTGATCTGTCGCAAATTGCTGGAAGCTTTGTTATCTCCAGGAACACTGCGTTTACACTCAAGGGCAAGGCCGTCGATGTCCGGCAGATTGGCCGCGAGTTGGGTGTCCGGTATGTGCTCGAGGGGAGCGTACGCCGCATGGGAGGCACTGTCCGCGTCAACGCGCAGCTCATCGACGCGGGCACCGGCGCGCATCTGTGGGCCGAACAGATGGACGTCGACCAAAGCACGCTGGCCCTCCAGGGCAACTTCGGCATCGCGAACCGACTTGCAAGGATGCTCAGTGTTGAACTCGTCAATGTTGAAGGCCGCCGGGCGCAGCGCGCCGACCCGGATGCGGTGGACCTCACCATGCGTGGCTGGTCGGTCTTGAATGGAGGGCCGAATAAGGAGGATGTGCAGAGGTCCGTCGGGCTGTTCGAGGATGCTCTTCGAATCGATCCCGAGAATAGTCAAGCCAGGGTCGGGCTCGCTCAAGCCCTCACTTCCGTCTACCGCAACCGTTGGGATCCCGAACCTGCCAAGGTGCTGGCCCGTGCCGACGAAGCAGCCACGCGGGCCATCGCCGCCGCGCCCAACTATGCCCAAGCGCATTACGTGAAGGCCGAGGTTCTCGGATTATCCAATCGGTTTGATGCGGCGCTTGCGGCATACGATAGGGTCATCGCCCTCGATCGTAACCATGCAGCGGCATACGTTGGACGGGCGCGGAACTTGAATCTGATTGGTCGGGCAGCGGATGCATTGGCGCCCGTCGAGAAGGCGATACGTCTAAGTCCGCGCGATCCTGAGCTGTATGTCTGGTATTTCGTCCTCTGCCACGCGAACACGCACTTGGCGCGCGACGCTCAGGCCATCGAATGGTGCCTCAAGTCGCTTGCGACCGGTAAGACGTTCTACTTCGCCTACGTCGATCTCGCCTCTGCGTACGCCTGGCGGGGGCAGAACGCAGAGGCGGCGGCCGCGGTCGCGGAGCTCCTGAAGCTGAGGCCAGGGTTCACGGTGCAGACACTGGTGCAGGAAGGAGCAGGAACTTCCGACAATCCAGCCTTCCGCAAGGAATTCCAACGGATTGTTGAGGGAGCACGCAAGGCTGGGTTGCCAGAAAACAACTGACCGCCGGCCATGGCCGAGATCATCGAATTCAGCACAGAACGCCTCCGGCTGCGTCAATGGGCGCCTCAGGACCGCGAGCCTTTCGCTGCGATGAACGCTGACCCGGAGGTCATGAAGTACTTCGCCAGTGTCGGTACCCGCGAGGGAAGCTTTCGAACCATTGATGTCTGGCAATCCGAGCTCGAAGAACGCGGTTGGAGCAACTGGGCAGTCGAGCACGTGGAATCGCGCGCGTTCATTGGCTTCGTGGGCTTGTCAGTACCTCGCCGGGCCTTGCCGTTCATGCCGTGCGTCGAGGTTGGCTGGCGTCTGGCGAGAAGCTATTGGGGCAAGGGTGAGCGGCTCAACCTCGACGAAGTCGTGTCGTTCACCAGCGTCATCAACTGGCCTTCCCGCGCCGTGATGAAACGAATCGGAATGGTGAATACCAGCGAAGACTTTGATCACCCTGCCCTACCTGAAGGCAGTGAGCTTCGCCGACACTGCCTCTACAAAATCACGCTCACTGCTCGTCGCAACTCCGCTCGGTCCGCGAGGCTGGCGGCGTACCAGCCCAGCGCGTCGAACTCCCCCTCGACGACGATCGCTCGGCGGTACTGTGCGATCGCGTCGCCGGCGACGCTCACGCCGAAGAGGCTGCGGCCCTCGACCTCCCCGCCGAAGCCGAGGGCGTTGAGCACTGACTTCTCGCCCAGGACGGGCTTTCAGCTCACGGCGGACGCGCCCGAGGAGCGCCGCGCGCACGATCCGCAGCCGATCGAGGGCCGAGAGCGGCTCGTCGGGCGGTCGTCCCAGCGAGAGCGGGACCACCTGCACGGGGACCCGCTCCAGCCCCAGCTCCTGGGCGATCAGGAACCGGTGCGTTCCGTCGATCACCCAGCCGTTCCGGAGGATCCGGAGCGGTGTCCGGATCCCGTGCTCGGCGATGTCCTCACGGAGCACGCGCCACTCGTGCGTTTCGTGGAAGTCGGGAGGCCAGACGAAGCGCGGCTGGTAGAGCGCCAGCGCGGCCAGAGCGCGGGTGTCAGGCGGCAGGGGAGCGGGGAGGCCGAGCAAATCGTGCGACACCACGGCAAATGGTCCACCTCGCCTGTCGGGGTGAGGGGACCGAGATCGGTGGACCGCTGGAACCAAGGTCCGTAGACTACATGCCGTGGGGGTTGTGAAGGGAGTCGCGAGGCGGGCGACCTCCGATGCCTGGGGCATCGTCGGAGGCTTCGAGGACGCCCGCCGCGAGTGGCGGGTGACCTCCGACGCGACGCGCGCCGCGCTCCGCGTCGCGATGGGCGTCGAGCGGGACGCGGCGCCCCCGGGACCGCCCCCGGTCCGCGTGGTC
Source organism: uncultured Candidatus Rokubacteria bacterium (assembly GCA_963708025.1). Taxonomy (GTDB): domain Bacteria; phylum Methylomirabilota; class Methylomirabilia; order Rokubacteriales; family DASRDR01; genus CAVPSB01. The sequence goes on from CAVPSB010000014.1 coordinate 289,369, forward strand.
CGCCCCGGCCAGCGGCTCCCGCTCGACGGCCCCGCCGAGCTCAGGCTCGAGGACGGCGCCTTGCTGCGGGTGGACCGGCGCCTTCCCCGCGACCTGCCGCTCGGCTACCACGAGCTGTGGCCGCACGACGGGGGGGCGCCCGTCCGGCTGATCGCGACCCCGGGTCGCTGCCACCTGCCGCCCGACCTCCGCGCCTGGGGCTGGGCCGTCCAGCTCTACGCCGCGCGGTCACGCGAGAGCTGGGGCATCGGGGACCTCGGCGACCTGAGGCGGCTCGCGCGCTGGTCCCGGCGCGAGCTGGGCGCCGGGCTCCTGATGGTCAACCCGCTCCACGCCGTCGCGCCCATCGTCCCGCTCGAGCCGAGCCCCTACTCGCCGACGACCCGGCGCTTCCGGAACCCCCTGTACCTCCGGGTCGAGGAGGTGCCGGGCGCGGCCGAGGCGGGGGCGGAGATCGAGCGGCTCGCGGCGGCCGGCCGGGCCCTCGACGAACGCCGCCGCATCGACCGCGACGCGGTGCTCCGCCTCAAGCTGGAGGCGCTCGGGCTCCTGTGGCCCCGCTTCCGCGGCGAGGCCGCCTTCGACCGGTACTGCGCCGAGCAGGGGGAGGGGCTGGTCGGGTTCGCGACGTTCTGCGCCCTCGCCGAGCACCACGGCCCCGACTGGCGCCGCTGGCCCGCCGAGTACCGCCGCCCGGCGGCGCCGGCCGTCACGCGGTTCCGCGCGGAGCAGGCCGACCGGCTGCGGTTCCACCAGTGGCTCCAGTGGCTGCTCGACGCCCAGCTGGCGCGGGCCTCGGCGGAGATCCCGATGATGCAGGACCTGCCCATCGGCATCTACGCCGGCGGCGCCGATGCCTGGGCCTGGCAGGACGTCCTCGCCGCCGACGTCACCGTGGGGGCGCCACCCGACGTGTTCAACACCCGGGGTCAGGACTGGGGGCTCCCGCCCTTCGTTCCCCACCGCCTGGCGGCGGCACGCTACGACCCATTCGTCCAGACGATCCGCTCGACGCTCCGCCACGCCGGCGGCCTCCGGGTCGATCACGTCATGGGGCTCTTCCGGCTTTACTGGATCCCGAGCGGGATGAGCCCCGCCGAGGGCGCCTACGTGCGGTACCCGGTGGACGACCTGCTCGCCATCCTCGCCCTCGAGAGCCACCGGGCGGGCGCCGTCGTCGTGGGGGAGGATCTCGGGACCGTGGAGCCCGGCATGCGGGAGCGTCTCCGGGCGTGCCGGGTGCTGTCCTGTCGCCTGGTGTGGTTCGAGAGCGGGAGGCCGTCGGGGTTCCCGAAGCTGGCGATGTCCGCCGTGACCACCCACGACCTCCCCACCGTCGCGGGGCTCTGGACCGGCGCCGACCTGCGGGACCAGCAGGCGATCGGTCTTCAGCCCAACGAGGCGGGGACCCGGGCCATCAGGGACCGCCTCCGCCGGATGACCGACCTGCCCGACGGGGCGCCGGTCGAGCAGGTCGTCGAGCGAACCTACCGGCTCCTCGGCGAGGCCCGTTCGATGCTCGTCACCGCGACCCTCGAGGATGCCTGCGCCGTCCCCGAGCGCCCCAACATGCCCGGCACCGTCACCGAGTGGCCCAACTGGAGCCTGGCCCTGCCGCTGCCGCTGGAGGAGCTGGAGGCGCGGCCGCTGCCGGCCGCCGTGGGGGCGGCCCTGAAGGGGACCCGCTGACAGGCGTCAGCCGGCCACGCGCCCGCGGATCGCGTCGAGGACCTGGGCGGGGTGCTTGGCGGCGTCGGCGACCCGCTTCCAGTGCTTGCGCACGGTGCCGTCGGGGCCGATCCAGACCGACGACCGGATCACGCCCTTCGTCTTCTTCCCGTAGAGCACCTTCTCGCCGTAGGCGCCCCAGGCTTCCATGACCTTCCGCTCGGGGTCGGAGAGGAGCGGGAAGGGGAGCGCGAACTTGCTCGCGAACTTCGCGTGGGAGGCCGGGCTGTCGGCGGAGACTCCCAGGACGACGACCCCGGCCCGCTGGAGATCCTTCCAGAGGTCACGGAAGCCGCACGCTTCCTTGGTGCAGCCGGGCGTGTCGTCCCGGGGATAGAAGTAGACGACGACGTCCTTGCCCTTGAAGGCCGCGAGCGAGACCGCCTTGCCCGCGGCGTCGGGGAGCGTGAAGTCGGGCGCCTTCCGGCCTTCCTGGATCGCGGCCATCGGAGCGCTCAATTCGGGACCTCCCGCCCACCCCCCAGCCCCCCTCCCCCTCCCACTGGGGGGAGGGGGGTGTGGGAGAGACCGATCATTTCATTCGCAAGCTCTCAGCCCCGGAGCGCGTCGAGGCGCTTCACGAGCTCGGCCTTGGGGACCGCGCCGACGACGGTGTTGACCACGGCGCCGTCCTTGAAGAAGAGCAGGGTCGGGATCGCCTGGATGCCGAAGCGCGCCGCCAGGGCCGACTGCTCGTCCACGTTGACCTTGGCGACCAGCACGCCGGCCGGCGCCTCGCGCGCGACCTCCTCGAGGATGGGGGCCATGGCCCGGCACGGTCCACACCAGGGCGCCCAGAAATCCACGACCAGGCCGGGCTGGGCGGCCACGGCGTCGAAGAAGGTGGTCTCCGTCAGGGATTCGATGGTCGCGTCGGGGGCGCTCATGTCTGGGCTCTCCTCGTCTCCGAGTGTCCGGCCCGTCAGGCCGATCGGGTGTCGTCCGGTGCTGCCCTTGGGATGCGGCCGGGGTCGCCGCCGATTCAACGGGTGCCCCCCGGGGGGCGGCGCGCGGCCTGTGGTACTCTGGGCTCCGGCGGCCTGGCCGCCCCGAACCGCTCATCCACCATCCGCAAGAGGAGGGATCTGTGTCGATCAAGGTCGGTGACCGTCTCCCGGAGGGCACGCTGACGGAGTTTCTGGAGAAGGAAGCGCCGGGGTGCAACGCGGGCCCCAACGCCTTCCAGGTCGGGGAGCTCGCGAAGGACAAGCGCATCGTGATCTTCGGCCTTCCGGGCGCCTTCACCCCGACGTGCTCGGCCAAGCACGTGCCCGGCTACCTGGCCGGTCACGAGCGGCTCAGGGCCAAGGGCGTGGACGAGGTCTGGTGCATCTCGGTCAACGACGCCTTCGTCATGGGGGCGTGGGGGAGAGACCAGAAGAGCGAGGGCAAGGTCCGCATGATGGCCGACGGCAGCGCCGCCTACACGAAGGCGCTCGGCCTCGACATGGACCTGACCCCCCGGGGCATGGGCGTGCGCTCGCAGCGCTACTCGATGCTGGTCGAGAACGGCGTCGTGAAGGCGCTCCACGTCGAGCAGCCGGGAAAGTTCGAGGTCAGCGACGCGGAGACGATGCTGCGCGCGCTCCCCTGAGCGGCGTGGCCGGTCGTCGTCACCGGATCGGGTACAGGCGGAATGTCCGGACATCGCGCCGTAGTCAGTGCCCTCGGACTCCTGGTCGGAACAGGAGTGGTCGGGATTTGATGACGCGCCGTGGGGAGGGGCGGGGACGCGTGGCGACGCCGCTCGCCCGGATGGAGGGGCGGCGGGCCCTGCGGCTGCTCGCCCTCGGGGCGGTGGCGGGATTCCTCGCCTACCTCCTCCCGCTCTGCGACGCGCTCCTGGCCGCGCCGGCGCATCCGCTGGTGCGAGCCCGCGGGACCCCCCTCGCGCGCCAGCTTCAGGCCGATCACGATCCGAGCGCTGCCGGCAGCGCCTCGTTCCTCGCGGTCCTCGGCCTGGCCCCCGACCCCGCCCGCCTCCCGCCGCCGGCCCTGGGGGAGCCCCGTCGCTGCGAAGACCGGGATCCTTCCGGGTGGCCCCCGGACCCCGAGCACCGCCCGGACCTCTCGCGCAGCCCGCCCGGCCGCTGAGCGGCCCGTCACGCGTCCCCGGCCGACGGGCGGACTCGCCCCGGCTCGCGGGACTCGCCAACCCGCCCCCGACGGCGACAGCCCGACGGGGCCACGGAGACTCCGAGCGGACGCGCGGGGCTCTGGATCCCAGGAGGGCCGGATGCGGCGGATCTCATTCTTCTTGCTCGTCGCGGCGGCGTTCATCCTTCTCCCCCTCGCCGGGGAGGCGGTCAAGCTCTACACCGACTGGCTCTGGTTCCACGAGGTCGGGTACCCGGGCGTCTTCGGCAAGGTCCTGGTGACCAAGGTGCTCCTCGCCCTGGTGGCCGGCGCCGGGGTCTTCGCGCTCCTCTACGGGAACCTGCGCCTGACCGGTCGCGGACACGGGCGCGACCTGACGCTCCTGGACGCCGAGGAGGTATCTCAGCTCCCGCAACTGCCCGCCGTGGACGGTGATCGAGCCGCTCTACCGGCGGTTCCTGCTGCCGGGCTCGATGGTCGCCGCCTTCATGCTCGCGGCCCCCACCGCCGGACGGTGGCCGGAGGCGATCCGGTTCCTCCACGCGGTCCCCTTCGGGGCCACGGATCCGCTCTTCGGCCGGGACGTCGGGTTCTACGTCTTCGTGTATCCGTTCCTGGCCGCCGCTCAGCAGTTCCTCCTCTTCGCGCTCGTCCTCGCCACGCTCGCCGTGGCCGCCGTCTACGTCCTGGCGCGGGGGATCCAGCTCGTGCCCCAGCGCCTGATCGTGCACCCCTGGGCCAAGGGCCACCTCCTGGCCCTGGTCGCCGCGCTGCTGCTGGTGAAGGTCTGGGGCTACGTGCTGGATCGCTACGCGCTGCTCCTCTCGTCGGGCGGGGCCGCGTTCGGGGCCAGCTACGCCGACGTGCACGCGACGCTGCCGGTGCTGAGCCTGGTGATGGGCCTGGCCGGCCTGGCGTCCGTCCTCTGCCTGGTCCAGATCGCGCGGCCCGGGTTCCGGCTGGCGGTGGCCGGGGTCGGGCTGTGGCTGGCCGGCAGCCTCCTCGGCCTCGGCGCCTATCCCGCGCTGGTCCAGCGGCTCCACGTGTCGCCGAACGAGATCGTGGCCGAGCGTCCGTTCATCGAGCGCACGATCGCCGCCACCAACCGGGCGTACGGGCTCGACCGCATCGAGGTCCGTCCGTTCCCCGCCCAGGAGGAGCTGACGCCCGCCCTGCTGCAGCGAAACGACACGACGATCAAGAACATCCGGCTGTGGGAGCATCGGCCGGCGCTCGACTCCTACGCCCAGCTCCAGGAGATCCGCCCCTACTACAAGTTCGTGGACGTGGACAACGACCGCTACCGGCTCGACGGGGAATACCGCCAGTTGATGCTCTCCGTCCGCGAGCTGTCGCACGCCCACCTGCAGAACCGGGAGTGGCTCAACGAGCACCTCGTCTACACCCACGGCTACGGCGCGGTGGTCGGCCCCGTGAACCGGGTCACGCGGGAGGGCCTGCCGGAGTTCTTCGTCAAGGACATCCCGCCCGCCGGCACCGCCGCCCTGCGCATGACGCAGCCCGAGATCTACTTCGGCGAGGTGGCGAACCCCTACGTCCTCGTCCGCACCTTGCGGCCGGAGCTCAACTACCCGGTGGGCGACCAGAACGTCTACACGCGGTACGCGGGCAAGGGGGGGGTGGCCATCGGCTCGTGGTGGCGGCGGCTCCTGTTCGCCGCCCGGTTCGCCGAGATCAAGATGCTCCTTTCCCAGGAGGTGGGACCCGAGAGCCAGATCCTCCTCCACCGTGCGATCACCGAGCGGGTCGAGGTCATCGCGCCCTTCCTCCGGCTGGACCGTGACCCGTATCCGGTGATCACGGCGGACGGGCGCATCGTCTGGATGCTCGACGCCTACACCACGTCCGCGCACTTCCCCTACTCCCAGCCGACCCCGGCCCTCGGGAACTACATCCGGAACCCGGTGAAGGTCACGGTGGACGCCTACGACGGCACCGTGCGCTTCTACCTGGTGCAGCCCGACGAGCCGATCGCCCGCGCCTACGCGGGGGCCTTTCCCGAGCTGTTCCAGCCCATCGGCGCGATGCCGGAGGACCTCCGCGCTCACATCCGCTACCCCCAGGATCTCTTCGGGATCCAGGCGCGCATGTACGCGTTGTTCCACATGCTCGACCCCCAGGTCTTCTACAACAAGGAGGACCTGTGGACGATCCCGATCCGGAAGTCCGAGGGGCGCGACGTCGAGATGGAGCCGTACTACACGATCATGCGGCTGCCGGCGGAGAGCCGGGAGGAGTTCATCCTCCTGCTGCCGTTCACGCCGGTCCGGCGCGACAACATGATCGCCTGGCTGGCCGCCCGGTCGGATCTCCCGAACTACGGGAAGCTGGTCCTCTTCGACTTCCCCAAGGGCAAGCTGGTCTTCGGCCCCCGCCAGGTCGAGGCGCGGATCGACCAGGACGCCTTCATCTCGCAGCAGATCTCGCTATGGAGCCAGGCCGGCTCCCAGGTGATCCGGGGGAGCCTGCTGGCGATCCCGATCGAGGAGTCGCTCCTCTACGTGCAGCCGCTCTACCTGGCCGCCGAGCGGGGGCGGCTGCCCGAGCTGAAGCGCGTCATCACGGCCTTCGGCAACCGGATCGCCATGGACGAGACCCTGGAGACCTCGCTCCAGCAGATCTTCGGCCGGGGGCGCGAGGTGGCCGCCGCCCCCGCGCCGGGCCCGGCTCTGGCCGCGGGGCAGCCGGGCCAGCGCCTGGCCGGGCAGGCGCTCGAGCACTTCCAGCGGGCGCAGGAGCACCTGCGGCGCTGGAACTGGACGGGGTTCGGCGAGGAGCTCCGGCGGGTCGAGGAGATCCTGAAGAGCCTGAAGGAGAGCGACCGCTGAGAAGGAGTGGGGGTGGGTGGGGAGGCCCTGGAGTGAAACAGGAGAGCCGGCCGGGTTAGAATGCGGGGCATGGAGCCACGACGGACCGTCCGCACGATGTGCCCGATGAACTGCCATCCCACCCTCTGCGGGATGCTGGTCGAGGTCGAGGACGGGCGGCTGCTGGCGGTAAAGGGCGACCCCGACAACCCGGACAGCCAGGGGTTCCTCTGCGTTCGCGGCCAGGCCTCGCGGGAGATCATCGGGAACCCGAAGCGCCTGCTCCACCCCCTGGTGCGGGACCGGCGGAGCGACGACGCCTGGCGGCGGGCGAGCTGGGACGAGGCGCTCGACCGGATCGTCGACCGGATGCAGCGGGCCGGGCGGGAGGCGGTGGGGCTCTGGTCGGGACACGGCCTGTTCGCGAACAACTACGGCACCCGGGTTGGCTCCCACCTGCTGAGACGCTTTGCGCACCTCCACGGCTGCCAGTGGTGGCACCCGGCGATGATCTGCTGGGGGCTCGGCGGCTTCGGGATCGGGCTGACGGGGCCGCTCGAGACGAACACGAAGGAGGACATGGGGGCGCACGCGCGCCTGATCGTCCTCTGGGGCGCGAACCTGGCGAGCCAGCCGAACACGGGCCGCTACCTGGCGGCGGCCCGCCGGCGGGGGGCCCACGTCGTCACCGTCGACGTCCGGGAGACGGAGGCGGCGGCCCAGTCGGACGAGGTCATCCTCCTGAGGCCGGGGACCGACGCCGCCCTGGCGCTCGGGCTGATGCACGTCCTCATTGGCGAAGGGCTATGTGACCGTCAATTCACGGAGAACCACACAGTCGGGCTCGCCGAGCTGGCCGAGCACGTGAGGGCGCACGACCCCGAGTGGGCGGCCGGCGTCACGGGCGTTCCGGCCGAGCGGATCCGAGGTCTGGCCCGCCGGTATGCCGGAACGAAGCCCGCGATGATCCTCCTGGGCGGAAGCTCCATGCACAAGGGGGCGAACGGCTGGCAGGGGGCCCGGGCGGTCGCCTGCCTGCCGGCCCTCACCGGGAACCTCGGCATGCCGGGCGGCGGCCTGGGCCCCCGCCACGGCGCCGCGTCCCACGGCCAGGCGATGCGGGACATCACCCTGCCGGAGCGCCGGCCGCCCGGCGACTACGTCCCGAACCAGATGCCGCGCATCACGGAGTCCCTGGTCTCGGGCCGGGTCCGCGTCCTCCTCCTCTTCGGGACCGACATGCTCTCCTCGTTCGCGGCGGCGGGCGACCTGGCCGACGGGCTGGCCCGCACCGAGCTGGTCGTGAGCCACGACCTCTTCCTCAACGACACCGCGCGGCGTTACGCCGACGTCGTCCTGCCCTCGACCTCGTGGCTCGAGGAGCTGGGCGGCAAGGCGACCAACACCCACCTCTACCTGATGCCCCCGGTTCTCGAGCCGCCCGGCGAGACCCGCCCGGCCGCGTGGATCATGCGGGAGCTGGCGCGCCGGCTGGGCTTCGGCGCCGAGTTCTACCCGTGGACGACCGACGAGGGGCCGCTCGACGCGATCCTGGACCACCCGGCGACGGGCCATGCGACGGTGGCGGGGCTCCGGGCGGAGGGCGGCATCCGGGCGCTCGCCATCTCCCACGTGGCGCACCCCGACCTCGCGTTCCCGACGCCGTCGGGCAAAGTCGAGTTCTACTCGGAGCGGGCGGCGAAGCTCGGGCTCCCGCCGCTCCCCGTCTACGAGCCCTTGCCCACGTCCGATCGCTACCCGCTCAGCTTCCGCCAGGGGCGGACCCTGACCGCGTTCCACGGCTTCTACGACCACGGCCAGGCGCTCCCGACGCTGGCGCGCCTCGACCCCGGGCCGTCCCTGTGGATCGCGCCAGCCGACGCCCGGGTCCGCGGCCTGGAGGACGGCGCGGCGATCCGGATCTGGAACGATCGGGGCGAGTTCGAGGCGCGCGCCCGGGTCACCGAGCGCGTGCCGGCGGGGACGGTGTGGATGCGCGACGGCTGGACGGGGCTGAACCGGCTGACCTCGGGGGCGCCGAGCCTGCCTGACGAGGCGGTGGATCTCTTCTCCTTCGCGGCCGGCCAGTCGGCCTTCGACGCGATGGTGGAGGTGGCGCGGGTCTGACTCGACCCGCGCGGACGGTGGCCGTGAGGCGCTGGCTGCTGTTCGTGCTCCTGGTCTTCCCGGCGCTGGCCGGCGCGGAAGAGAGCGAGCTGACCGTCCGCTACGAGGCGGGCCGGCTCTCCGTGAGCGCGCGAGCGGCGCCGCTCGAGGACGTCCTCGCCGAGGTGGCCACCGCGAGCGGTGTCCGGATCGAGATCGAATCGGCGCCGCTCGCGTCCGGGGAGACCATCACCCTGACGGTCGAGGACGTCAGCCTCGAGGACGGGCTCCGGCGGATCCTCGGGAAGCAGGGCTTTGTCCTGTTCTATTCGCCGGCTGGCCTGGCCGAGGTCCGCGTGTACCCCGGGCCGTCCGTCGGCGTGGCCCGCGACGCCGACCCCGACGTCGAGGTGGGGGAGTCGGTGCCGAGGGCGCTGCCGCCGGGGACGGTGGGTCGGCGGACGCGCCGGCCCGTCGCCGCGGCACCGGAGGACCCCGCCGAGCTGGCTCGCCTCCGAACGGAGGCGCTGTCGGGTCCCGATCCGGCGATGCGGGCGACGGCCCTCGTCACGCTGAGCGCCAGCCGCGACCGGGCGCTCGCTCGGGAGACGGCGCTGGCAGCGCTTCGGGGCGAGCGCGAGGAGACCGTGCTCCAGAGCGCGCTGACCCTGCTAATGCGACAGGGCGCGGTCCCCGTGGACGCCGTGCTCCCGCTCGCCGGGACCGACCGCGCGGCGGGGGTCCGGCTGCTCGCCCTCCGGCTGCTCGTCCGGGACGGGGCCCGCGACCCCCGCGTCACCGGTCTCCTGACCGAGCTCGCCGGCGCGGAGCCGGACCCCGCGGTCCGGGAGACCGCCCGGGAGCTGCTCCAGGACCTGGAGCGGTAGGGCCGGCCGGGCGCGCGAGAAGGGCGCCCCTCACCCTGACCCTCTCCCCCCACTGACGGACAGTCGGGGGGGAGGGATGCAGAGGCTGGCCCTGCCCGGTGTGGGGAGGGACGTCAGGCGTCGGCGAAGGCGGTGAGCGTTTCCGGCGACAGCTCGCCGGCCGAGTCGCGGTCGAGGAAGAGGAAGCAGCGCGCGTGCCGCCTCAGGATGGATGCGGGCGCCCGCGGCGCGATCTCGTCCTCGAGGGTCATCGTCACCGCGCGCGCTTTCCGTCCCTCCGGGGCGGTGCAGACGACGCTCCCCGCCTTCATGATCTGGCGGATCGACATCGAGACGGCCCGCCGGGGCACGTCGTCCAGCGACGCGAACGAGCCGCCGCGGAACAGCTGGCGGCGGTACGTCTCGTCGAGGTCGACCAGGATGAAGGGCGTTTCGGTCTCGAAGTCGGCCGGCGGGTCGTTGAAGGCCAGATGCCCGTTCTCGCCGATCCCCAGGAAGGCCACGTCGACCGGGGTGGCGGCGAGGATGCGGTTGAGCCGGGCCAGCTCCCCGGCGAGATCGGGGGCGTCCCCCTGGATGAAGTGGACGGTGCCCACGGGCACTCGGCTCGTGAGGCGCTCGCGCAGGTACCGGCGGAGCGACGCCGGGTGGTCGGGCGGGAAGCCGATGTACTCGTCGAGGTGGAACAGCGTGGTCCGCGTCCAGTCGATGCCGGGTGCCGCCACCAGGTGGGCGAGGAACGCCATCTGAGACACGCCCGTGGCCGCGACGAAGGCCGCCCGGTCCCGCGCGGCGATCGCCTCGCGCAGGAGGCGCGCCGCCGTCTCCGCGGCGGCGCGGGCCGCCGCGGCGGGGTCGGGATGGACGGTCACCTTCATGGGGCCAGGAGGCCGAGGTCCTGGAGGTGGCGGCGGATCTGGTCGCGCTCGGGCTCGCGGAAGCGGTGGAAGGGCTCGGCCATGAAGTCGTCGCAGATCCCGAGGAGGGACAGGGCGCACTTGAGGCCCTTGATGATGGCCGAGCCGTGGTGGCCGACGGCGTAGAGCGTGCCGACGACCTGGACGACCCGCGCGTGGAGCGCGGCGACGCGCGCGAGGTCTCGCCGGGCCGCGGCCTCGTACAGCTCGACGTAGAGCCGCGGCATCAGGTTCGCCCCGCCGTTGACGCCGCCGTGGGCGCCGGCGAGGAGGACCGCCTCGGCCAGGAGATCCTCCGGCCCCACCAGCACGGACCACCCCGGCTGCTCCGCGACCAGCCGGCCCACCTGGTGGAGGTAGCCCATGTCTCCCGAGCTGTCCTTGATCCCGACGATCTGCGGCAGGTCCATGGCGCGCCGCAGGGTGTCGAGGGCGAACGGCACCTTGGTCAGGCTCGGCATGTTGTAGAGGAACACCGGCAGCGGCAGCTCGCGAACGATGTGCTGGAGGTACTCCCACAGCTCGGGCTGGGCGACCGTGTGGTAGTAGGGCGAGGAGAGGACCACCGCCTGGGCCCCGGCGTCGGCGGCGTGGGCCGCCAGCCGCACCGACTCGACGAACGCGGTGTCGGTGATCCCGACCAGGACGGGGACCCGGCCCGCCACCTGCTTGCAGACCCGCTGGACCAGCTCGTAGCGGAGCCGGTAGCCGAGGCTTGCCGCCTCGCCGCTGGTGCCCAGGATGAAGAGGCCGGCGATGCCACCGCCCAGCACGTGCTCGAGGAGCCGCTCGAGCCCGGCCACGTCCAGCTCGTCGCGGGCGGAGAGCGGCGTGATCATGGGTGGCACGATGCCGCGCAGGGGACGGGCCAGGCTCATCGACGCGGGGATCCGGGCCGGCCGACCATGGGGAGAGCATAGCACGCGGTTGCGCGGGCGAGCGCCGTCGTGCGATGGTGAAGGCCGCGCGCTCACCGGGCTCCAGAGGAGAAGCCAACCCATGCTGAAGGGCATCGACCCGCTGCTCGCCCCGGAGCTACTCCACGCGCTGGCCGCGATGGGCCACGGCGACGAGCTGGCGGTCGTCGACGCGAACTTCCCGGCGGTCTCGGTGGCCCGCCGCCTCGTCCGGCTCGACGGCGTCCCGGCGCCGCGGGCGCTCCAGGCGGTCCTCTCGCTCCTGCCCCTCGACACCTTCACCGACACGCCGGCCGCCGTCATGGCCGTGGTGGGGGACCCCGCGGCGGTCCCGCCGCCGGTGCGCGAGTTCCAGCCGATCGTGGACGCCGCCGCCGGGCGCCCGGTGCGCCTGGTGGCGCTCGAGCGCTTCGCCTTCTACGAGCGGGCGCGGGCGGCCTTCGCGGTCGTTGCCACCGGGGATACGCGGGCCTACGGCAACATCCTGGTCACGAAGGGCGTGGTCGCCTCGGGATGACGATGGAGCCCGGCGCGCGGCGGAGGCTCGGGAAGTCGGCGGTCGAGGTGACCCGGATGGGGTTCGGCGGCGCCCCGCTCGGCAACCTCTTCAACCCGGTCGCCGCCGACGCGGCCCGGCAGGCGATCGACGGCGCCTACGACCGCGGCCTCCGCTACTTCGACACCGCGCCGCTCTACGGCCACGGGCTGAGCGAGCGGCGGCTGGGCGAGGCGCTCCGGAGCCGGCCGCGCGAGAGCTTCGTCCTCTCGACGAAGGTCGGACGCGTGCTCGAGCCGGGGACGCCGCCGGCCGGGGCCTACGTCGAGCTGCCGTCCCTCGTGCCGCGGTTCGACTACAGCGAGGCGGGTGCGCTCCGCTCGGTGGAGGAGAGCCTCGGCCGCCTCGGGCTCGACCGGGTGGACGTCCTCTACATCCACGACATCGACGCCTTCACTCACGGCGCCGAGGGCGCTCCCGCCCGCTTCCGCGAGGCGATGTCGGGCGCCTACCGGGCGATCGAGCGGCTGCGGCGCGAAGGGCGGGTGCGGGCGATCGGCGTCGGCGTCAACGAGTGGGAGGCCTGCCAGCGCGCGGCCGAGGCCGCCGACTTCGACTGCTTCCTGCTGGCCGGGCGCTACACGCTGCTGGAGCAGGAGGCGCTGGAATCCTTCCTGCCGCTCTGCGAGCGTCGCGGGATCGGCGTCGTGATCGGCGGCCCGCTCAACTCCGGTATCCTGGCCACCGGCCCCGTTCCCGGCGCGACCTACAACTACCGGCCGGCGCCGCCGGCCATCCTCGATCGCGCCCGGCGCCTCGAGCGCGTGTGCGCGAGCCACGGCGTGCCACTGGCGGCCGCCGCGCTCCAGTTCCCGCTCGCCCACCCGGCGGTCGCGTGCGTGATCCCCGGGGCCCGGTCGGTGGGCGAGGTCGAGCAGAACGTGGCGCTGCTGGCGCGGCCGCTGCCGGCGGCCCTGTGGCGGGACCTGAAGGCCGAGGGCCTGGTGCGCGCGGACGCGCCGACCCCGGCCGGGTAGGGGCGGGGCCGATGAGCGTCGCATCGCGTCGTCGTTCGGACGGCCTTCGGCCTTTGGGGTCGTCGCCCATCCTCGGCGTATGCTGCATACGCCTGCGGTGGGCGACTCCCTGCGTCCTAGCGCTGCTCGCTCCTCGGCCCCGCCCCAAGAACTTGACTCATCCGTCATGACCCTGACCCCCGAAGGACTCTAGGATCTGCATGGCGGGTCCCGGCGATACGCGGCGCATCGACGCCCACCAGCACTTCTGGCGCCTGAGCCGGGGCGACTACGGCTGGATCACCCCCGACCTCCGCCCCATCCACCACGACTTCGGCCCGGCCGACCTGGCCCCGCTCCTGGCGCGGGCCGGGATCGGCGCGACGATCCTCGTCCAGGCCGCACCGACGGTCACCGAGACCCGGTTCCTGCTCCACACGGCGGGAGCGACGAGCTTCGTCGCGGGCGTGGTCGGCTGGGTGGACATGGCGGCGCCCGAGGCGCCGGAGACGATGGCCGGGCTGGCCCGGGACCCCTACCTCCGCGGGATCCGGCCGATGATCCACGACATCGCGGACCCCGACTGGATGCTGGGCCGGGGGCTCGATCCGGCGTTTCGCGCGCTGATCGAGCTGGGGCTCGTGTTCGACGCCCTGGTCCGGCCGGTCCACCTGGCGAACCTCCGGGTGCTGCTCGGCCGCTACCCCGACCTCCGGGTCGTGATCGACCACGCGGCCAAGCCCGACATCGCGCGCTGGGGCCACTCCCCCGCGGCGCGGGCGACCTGGGCGGCGGCCATGGCGGATCTCGCGTGCTCGACCGGCGCCGCGTGCAAGCTCTCGGGGCTGGTCACCGAGGCGGTGCCGGGCTGGAGCGCGGACGACCTCCGGCCGTACGTGGACCACCTGCTGGAGTGCTTCGGTCCCGACCGGCTGCTGTGGGGGAGCGACTGGCCGGTGGTCGACCTCGCCGGCGGCCACGCCGCGTGGTGGGACGCGTCGCAGGCCTGCCTCGCCGGGCTGGGCGCGAACGACCGGACGAAGATCCTCGGCGGCACCGCCGCGCGGGTGTACGGGCTCCCGGAGCGGTGAGCAGTGATGAAGTCTCGCTTGGGATCCCAGACCGCGATGGATCGGTTGTCCGGCTCTTCGAGGTCGCGTACGCTGGAGCTGGTGATCGCTCGTCGGATCTCTCGCGCCGCGCTCCGGTCGCGGGTCGTCCGGGCGAGCGCCGAGCAGTTCATCAGCCAAGGAGGATGTATGTCGAACGTAGCGCGACTCGCAGTGCTTGCCGTGACGGTGCTCGTGATGGTCCCCGGCCTGGTGAGCGCGGCCGAAGTGATGGTGAATCTCCAGCCCCAGAATAATTCCGGGGAGTCGGGGACCGCCACGTTGACGGACACTGCCGACGGCAAGGCCAAGGTGACGGTCAACGTGACCGGGCAGCCGGCGGGCAGCCAGCCGATGCACATCCACAAGGGAACCTGCGCGAGCCTCGATCCGAAGCCGGCGTTCCCGCTCCCGGCCCTGACCGGAGGCAAGTCCGAAGCCACCGTCAACGTCACGGTGGACGCGCTCCAGAAGGAGAAGTACGCGATCAACGGCCACAAGTCGGCGCAGGAGGCTTCGGTGTACGTGTTCTGCGGCGACATCCCGGCGAAGTAGTCGCCGACCATTCCGCTAAGAGCGGCGCGAGGCGGCACGGAGGGGTGTCGCCTCCGCCGATCGGTACCTCGAGGGTGGAGGGCATCGTGAGGGGGATCGAGCGCCGGATCGTCGTGCGGGGGCTGATGCTGCTCGCGGGCGGGTGGGTCTACGGGGTCGTCGGTCGCGAGTCGGCGGCACAGCAGCTGCCGCGGGGGGTGCCGCCGCCGGCGCCCGGGAGCGGCACCGGCCCGGCCGGGCTCACCTGGACCGCGCCGAAGGGCTGGGTCGCCGAGCCGCCGACCTCGTCGATGCGCCGCGCCCAGTACCGGATCCCGGGGCCGGCCGGCGCCGGCGAGTGCGTCGTCTTCTACTTCGGCGCCGGCCAGGGTGGCGACGCCGAGACGAACGCCGCCCGCTGGGCCGAGCAGTTCGAGCAGCCCGACGGCTCGCCCTCGCGCAAGGCGCTCAAGATGAAGTCGCTCGACGTCAACGGGGTCCGGGTGACGCTCGCGGAGATCACGGGCATCTACCGCGGCGGGATGCCCGGGGGCCCGGCGGCGCCGACGCGCCCCGACTACATGCTCCTCGGCGCGATCGCGCGGGGTCCCGACGCCAACTGGTTCTTCAAGGCCACCGGCCCCCGCCAGACGATGGAAGCCAATCGGGCGGCATTCGACGCCATGGTCCGCTCGCTCAAGCCAGGCTCGTAGAAAACCGCTCCCGCAAATCCTCGTCCTCGGCGCGGGGTCTCTGGCCGGTGTTGGGCTGCTGGGTGTCAAGCGTTGTGCAACATTCAACGACTCGCGCGCAATGGGCGTGGCGGCTGCCAGGAAGGAATCCAGGCGCCTCTCATGGCCGGCGATCGGCGGGGCTCCGTCGAGCGTGGCGCGCGGGTCGGATGGAATGGATGCCGCATTCCCCGCCGGCGCAGGGCGGGAGGCGGGCGCGCGCCTAGTTCAGCGTGACCACGTGGGGGCGGCCCATCTCCTCGATGAGCGCGACGAGGAGGAGGCGCACCAGCACGGTGGTGGCCGGGCTCGGCGGGCGGGCGTCCGACATCGCGAGGGAGCGGACGATCCGGGTCACGGCCTGGCGGACCGCCAGCTCGACGGGCGCGGACTCCGCGGTGCCGAACCAGTGGGCCAGGGCCTCGCGGCAGCTCCTGACGCCGTCCTTGACGGCCGCGTTCAGCACCGCCACGTCGCCTTCCTGCAGTCCCCTGAGCGCCTCGTCGTCCGGGATCACGTCATTTCCCTCCTCTGTGCTTCGAACCCGCCGTACGCCGACCCAGACGAGCAAGGGGTGTGCCACGGCGACCACCCGGGCTCTAACTTCACGTCACGACGACGCGATCCGGCCGTCCACCCGCCGGTGAACGGTGAGGCCGGCCCACGGCCGTCCAGAGTCTGACCAGTCGCCTGGACCGTCTTTGCACAGGTCCTCAGCGTCCGGCGCTGGAGCCGGCACGATAGGCCCGCCAGCCGCCGTGGGCGGAGATGTCCCGGTGGAGGCCCTCGGCCAGCTCGCGCGGGTAGAGGATGCCCGGGACCTCCCGGCCGTCGGCGAGGCGGATCGGCCCCCGATACAGCCCGGGCGGCTCGCCGGCCTCGACGCGCCGCCACACCTCGTCGGGCACCCGGTAGAGCTCGCCGGCCACCGACACGCCGCCCGAGGCCACCTCGAACATGCCGGGGTGGCGGTCGTCGATGGAGTAGAGGCGGTAGACCGGCGCCGTCCACGCCTCGCCCAGGAACTCGGCCCCCTCGAGGTTGGCGTGGAGCGCGAGCCCGCGCATGAGGGTGCCGTTGACGAAGAGCTCGGACGCCCCGCCGGTCAGCGGCGGCCCAGCGGCGGCGCGGCCGCCGGAACCGGTTTCCCGGCCGGCTCCAGCCGGGCGAAGCCCCAGCAGATGGCCGCCAGCAGCAGGTAGCCGAGGGCGACCCCCGCCGACTCTCCGATCCCCAGCTTGGCGCCGTGGATGAAGCCGAAGTAAGACAGCACGGCGCCAGCCAGCCCGTAGATGGCGGCGCGATTGAAGTCCCGGTCGATGATGAAGGCGGCCACCGCGCCCAGGATCATGCCGGCCAGGATCGCCCCGCCGCCGAGGAGCTCCATGCCGTGGTAGACGACCCCGGCTCCGCCGAGGGCGGCCAGGCCCACCTTGGCGGCCGAGGTGCCGGCGGCGTTCAGCGCGCCGTCCACCTGGGTCTGGGCCCAGGACGCGAGGTTGGGGATCAGGGCCAGGATGACCGCCGGCGCGTGCTCGCGCGGCGTGGCCTGGAAGGCCTGGGCGCCGATCACCACGCCGATGTAGAGGAGGATGGGCAGGATCGCCACCAGGGGGATCACGGCCAGGAGCAGGGCGACCAGGCCCAGGAAGCACACCAGCCCGACGCAGACCCCGGTCGCCAGCGAGTAGCCGATCCGCCCGCCGACCGACTTCCAGCCGGGGTGGCCGATGTAGACGGCGGGCGGGAAGGGGCTGCCGAGGAGGGAGCCGACCACCGCGCCGATGCCGTCGGCGAGGAGGATCTTCCGCAGGCTGTAGCTGTCCCCGGCCGCCTCCGCGCTCTCGACGTTGTTCATGCCCTCGGTGAAGTTGTAGATGCCGAGCGGGATCGCGGTGACCAGGAGGGGGCCGATGTCGGCAAGCCCCGCGAAGACGTCGGCGGACGGGTAGGGCAGCCGCAGGCCGGCCTGGGCGATGGCCTTGCCGACCGCGGTCGCCTGCATGACGCCGCTCCAGCCGAGCAGCGTGGTGATCCAACCGACGGCGGTGCCGATGATGACCGCGGCGAGGCCGCCGGGCACGTTGCCGGGGAGCCGCACGCCGGCCATCCAGCTCACCATGATGATGGCGAGCGAGATGAAGGCGATCCACGGCACCTCCCAGCTCTGGAAGGCCGGCCGCATCGAGATGAAGGTGATCGAGATGCCGGCCAGCGTCCCCAGCATGGCCGCCCGCGGGGTGTGCTTGCGGATGGCCGGCCCCACGAAGGCGCCGAGGAGGATGATGACGCCGATCACGAAGCACCAGGCGAGCCCGGCCTGCCAGGCGGCCACGGGGTTGCCGGTCCTGATGACGATGGGCAGCATGATGAGGAACACCACGATGAACATGTGGGGCACGCTCGGCCCGTACGGCATCGCGGTGACGGTGTCGCGACGCTCGCGCTTGGCGAGCTGCCAGGCCAGGTACGCGTAGTAGAGGTTGCCGAGCGGCAGCGCGATGCCCAGCGCCGGGATGATGCGGCCGAACACGATGTTGTCGGGCAGCTTGACGACCCCGAGCACGAGCCCCGTGAGCACGATGACGTTGAGGACGACGTTGGTGAAGAGCCCGAAGAAGGCGTTCCAGTCGCCGGGCACCCACCACCGGACCGGATACTCCGAGTCAGTCGCGCGCCCCATGGTCTCCTCCCGTGTTGAGGCTCCGGTCACCGCTTGGCTGCCTTCTTCTTCTTCTCTTTCGCTCCGCCCAGCGCCTCGAGGAACCGCCGGGAGTCCGAGACCCAGCCGAAGATGCCGCCCTGGGCCTTGATCATCTCGAGGGCGGCCTCCTGGAACTTCGGGAAGTAGGACCCGACGCAGTCCGAGAGCACCAGACAGTCGTAGCCGCGGTCGTTGGCCTCCCGGACGGTCGTCTGGACGCAGACCTCGGTCGTCACGCCGCACACGACGAGCTGGCGGACGCCGCGATTCTTCAAGATGGCGTCGAGGTCGGTGGCGTAGAAGGCGCCCTTCCCCGGCTTGTCCACCACGGGCTCCCCGGGGATCGGGGCCAGCTCCTTGACGATGTCGTGTCCGTACTCGCCGCGCACCAGGATGCGGCCCATCGGCCCCTTGTCGCCGATGCCGGTTTTGAGTCGGCCGCGCGCCTTCTTGGCCGGCGGGCAGTCGGCCAGGTCCGGCCGGTGGCCCTCGCGGGTGTGGAGGACGAGGAGCCCGGCCTGCCGCGCCGCCTCGAGCACACGCCGGGCCGGGGGCACCGCCTTGCGAAGGAGCGACACGTCGTTGCCCAGCGCTTCGCCGAACCCGCCGGGGTCCACGAAGTCGCGCTGGAAGTCGATCATGACCAGCGCGGCCGTCTTCGGCGTGAACTCGAACTCGTAGGGCTCCGCCTCGACCGTTGCCATGCGACCCTCCCGTCAGGGCACGACGTGCGTGCCGGTCTTGCCCGCCACGGCGGCTTCCAGGTGCTCGGGCGAGCTGATGACGACTTCGCGGCCGCCGCGCTCGAGGAAGTCGATCGCGGCCTGCATCTTGGGACCCATGCTCCCCGGCGGGAACTCGCCCGCCTCCAGGTAGCGCCGCGCCTCGGCGGCGGTCAGCCGGTCGAGGAAGGTCTGGCCTGGCTGGCGGAAGCGGATCGCGACCTTCTCGACCCCGGTCGCCAGGACCAGCACCGGCACGCCGAGCTGGGCGGCCAGGAGCGCGGAGGCGTGGTCCTTGTCCACCACGGCCTCGACCCCCCGGTAGACGCCCGGCTCGTCCTCGACCACCGGGATGCCGCCGCCCCCGCACGCGATCACGACGAAGCCGGCGTCCAGGAGCGTCCGGATGGCGTCGGCCTCGACGATGCGGAGGGGCCGCGGGGACGGAACGACGCGGCGGTAGCCCCGGCCGGCGTCCTCGACCATGACCCAGCCGTCGCGCGCCTGGTGGCTCCGCGCCTCCTCCCCGGTGAAGAACGGGCCGATCGGCTTCCGCGGGCTCGCGAACGCGGGATCGTCCCGGTCGACGACGGTCTGGGTCAGGAGGCAGCTCACGCGGTTGGCGTGGCCCCGACGTCCGAGCTCGGCGAGGAGGGAGTTCCCGATGATGTAGCCGAGCCCGCCCTGGGAGTCGGCCACGCACATGTCGAGGGACAGCCGCGGCGCGTGCCGGTCGTCCGAGGCCAGCTCGGAGCGGAGGAGGATGAAGCCGACCTGGGGGCCGTTCCCGTGGGTGACGACGACCCGCCAGCCGGCCTCGACCAGCCCGCCGATCCGCCGGGCGGTCCCCCGCGCGTTCTCGAACTGCTCGGCGATCGTCCCCCGCTGGCCGTCCTGGATCAGGGCGTTGCCGCCGATCGCGATCATCACCGCGCGGGATCATCGGCCGTGGATCGCCACCCGACGCCGAGCCGCCGCCCGAGGTCGCGGAGCGCCGCCGTCGAAACAGGGGAGGGGCGCCCGCGCGATGCCGGCGCCGACCTGGCCGATGCCGGGCTCGCGGTGGGCGATGCCCGTGTTGATCACCGGGGCCACCCCGCTCTCGACGACCCGGCGGACGTCGATGCCGGTCGGCGACCCGGCGAAGCCGAGGGTCGGGATCCCGTACTCCGCGTTCCGCCCGAGCGTGATCCCGTACATCGCCCGGGTATAGGCGAGGGCGTCGGCCGGCGTGCCGCCGACGAAGTGGACGATCGCCGGCGCTCCCGCCATCGCGAAGCCGCCGATCCCCGCCGTCTCGGTGATGGCGCTGTCGCCGAGGTCGGGGTTGGCGTCGGCCGGACCGTAGCCCGGGAAGTAGAGGCCATCGATGACCGGCGCCGGCGCGGTGAACCAGGCGTCCCCGGCGCCGGACACGCGGATCCCGAAGTCGACGCCGTTCCGGGCCATCGCGGTCACCAGCGGTCGAGCCCGCGACCCCGTGGGCGGCGTCGAGCGACGCCTTGCAGGCGGCCATCGAGAGGTTGAGGAAGAAGTGGTTGTTGCCGAGGATGAAGTCGAAGACCGCGGCCGCCGTGGGGCCGTCCACCGCGCGGGCGAGCGCCGGCGCGAGGGTCCGGGCGAAGAGGGAGGTGGCCGCGACGTTCCGGTTGTGGCACTCGTCGCCCATCTGCAGGGCCTGGGCCACGTGGAGCTTCAGGTCGATCGGCCCCGTGCGGAGGGCGTCCCGGAGCGCGGGGCCGAGAGTGCCGGCGATCCACCGCAGGCGCTCGAGCACCTCGGCGTCGTAGGCGCCGAAGCGGAGGGCGCGGCCGAGCCCCTCGTTCAGGGTCGCGAAGGCGCGGTTCCCGTGGCTCGCGTTCTCGACGACGACGACGGGCATCGACGGCGACAGGATGCCGGCCATCGGGCCCACCGCGCCGTGGTGGTGGCAGGGCGCGAAGCGGATCCGGCCGGAGGCCACCAGCGCGGTGGCGGCCTCGGGGTCGGGAGCCCAGCCCTCGTAGAGGATCGCGCCGATGATGGCGCCGCGCACGGGGCCGCACATGCGGGCCCACTCGATGGGCGGGCCGGCGTGGAGGATCATGCGGTCCTCGAGGCCGGGGACGACCTCGGCGGCGGGGCGGACGTCGAGCAGTATCGGGCGGGCCCCGAGGAGCCGGGCCATCGCGGTCCGGTTGGCCTCGGCCACCCGGGCGCCCACGGAATCGTCGGGATCGTCCTCGAGGCGCGCCAGGAGCAGCCCGAGGTCCCGGTCGCCACCGGCAGGCGGCCGCCAGTCGAGCTGGACGACGGTGGCGCCGTGGGCGCGGGGCGGCTCGGCGAACTGGGCGAGCCCGACGTTCAGCGCGTGGACGCCGTCGGGGAAGACGTCAGCCACGGCGGGCGCCGGCCTCGCGGGCGACGAGCGCGGCCAGGCGCGCGGCCTCGGCGTTCGACGGCAGGAGGACGACGCCGGCGGCGGCGAGCCTCGTCTCCTGACGCGCCAGGCCCTGGGGATCGCCCGCCGCCCCGCAGACGGAGCCGATCAGCACGGCGCGCCCCTCCACCCGCTCGAGGGCCGGGGCGAGGGCGCCGGCCGGGTCCGGGTGGCTGCCGTAGCCGAGGACGACGTCGAGCAGGATGACCGCGGTGGCGGGATCCTCGGCGGCGGCCGCGATGTGCTCGTTGCGGAGTCGGAAGTCGATCATCGGGTGCGGCCGGCCGACGGTGAACTCGTCGTCCCCCAGGTCGAGGAGCGTGTGGCCGGCGCCGTGACCGGGGAGCAGGTCGCCGACGATCAGCGCGGCCTCCTTGGCGAGCGTGCCGCCGCTGTAGAGTCCGCGGATCGCCCAGCGGCCGGGAGCGAGCCGGCTCACCAGGTCGCGCGCCCGGGCGGCGAGCGCGGCCGCGTCGTCGCTCCCGGCGGCGCCGGCCGGCCGGCCGCCGGCCAGGCCGACGGCGAAGTCGGCGGCCTCAGCGAGCGTCGCCGCCGGAGTGGCGCCGCGCCGCCGGATCGCCGCCGGGTCACCGCCGAGGAAGCAGACAACCGTCGGCTTGCCCCCCGCCACCGCGCGGTCGAGGACCTCCGCCGCCACGTCGGGAGCCGGCGGCTTGGAGACGAGCGCCAGGACGAGCGTGTCCGGGTCCGCGATCAGCCACTCGATGCCGGCCAGCATCATGAGACCGCCGACCCGCTCGTCCAGGTCGCGGCCGCCGACGCCGATCACCTGGGAGACGCCCTCGCCCCAGCGGTCGATCAGACAGCTGACCTGCTGGAGGCCGGTGCCCGAGGCGCCGACGAGGCCGATGCGTCCCCGCCGCACGGCGTTCGCGAAGCCGAGCGGCACGCCGTCCAGGATCGCGGTGCCGCAGTCGGGGCCCATCACGAGCCGGCGCTTCCGCACCGCCAGCCGCTTCAGCTCGATCTCGTCCTCGACGGGGACGTTGTCGCTGAAGAGGAAGACGTGGAGGCCGCGCTTGAGGGCCTTGAGCGCCTCGGCGGTGGCGTAGGCTCCCGGGGTGGAGACGATCGCCAGGTTGGCGCCGGGCGCCTCGGCCAGCGCCGCGGCGATCGTGGCGGGCGGCGTCCGCTCGGCGGCGACGCCCGCGCTCGGGGCGGCCGCGGTCAGCCGAGCGGCGGCGTCGGCCAGGGCCGCCTCCGCCGCCTCGGCGCTCGCGGCGGCGACCGCGATGACGAGGTCGGCCGGGCCCGCCGCGGCCGCCTCGTCGGCGAGGAGCCCGGCCTTGGCCAGGAGGTCGCGGTTGGCCGGGGTCGCCATGAGCAGCGCTGCCCGCCGCACGTCCGGGCGCTGCTCCACCTCGGCCGCGACGCGCATGAGGTCGACCGAGTCGCGGTAGGTGTCCCGGAGCACGTGGGCGCGCAGGACCTCGTCCGCCATCGCACCTCCCCGGGAGAGACGACCCGACCACCGGCGGGCATGGCCACAGCCGTCGAACCGGCCCGACTCTACGCCCGCCCATCCGGGACCGTCAAGCCACTCCTCGGACAGCTGGCATTCCTTGACCGGGCTGGCTTCGCGCGATAGCCTCGGCCGGGATGGCACGCCTGGCGCTGCCCGAGGTGGACCGGGTCGAGATCCTCACCCTGCTCGACCTCTCGCTGGATCTTCTCATGGCCGGGAGCGAGACGGTGCGGCGGGTGGTGGTGGAGGGGACGCTGGGGGAGGGCCGCTCGGTGCTCCGCGCGGAGCACGGCTTCTCGAGCCTGGTGACCGTGGTGGCCGGAGAGCGGAAGGCGTCCTTCCTCTTCGACGCGGGCCTGACACGGGACAGCCTGCTGCACAACATGGACGTCCTGGAGGTGCGGCCGAACGAGCTCCAGGCGATCGTGCTGAGCCACGGGCACGCCGACCACGTGGCCGGGCTCATGGGGCTGCTCTCCCGGACCGGACGCCGCCGGCTCCCGCTGGTGCTGCATCCCGACGCGTTCCTCCGCCGGAAGATCGCGCTGCCCGACGGCCGCGAGGTCCTCCTGCCGCCGCCGGATCGCCGCGGCATCGAGCAGGAAGGCGTCGAGATCCTAGAGGAGCGGGCCGCCTCGCTCCTGCTCGGCGGCCTCGCGCTGGTCACGGGCGAGGTCGCCCGGACGACCGCGTTCGAGACCGGCTTCCCGGCGCACTACGCGGAGGTGGAGGGCGCCTGGCGGCCCGACCCGCTGATCCACGACGATCAGGCCGTGGTGCTGAACGTCCGCGGCAAGGGCCTGGTGGTGCTCTCCGGCTGCGGTCATGCCGGGATCGTCAACGTCGTCCACCACGCGATGGCCGTGACGGGGGTCGAGCGGGTCCACGGGGTCCTGGGCGGCTTCCACCTGACCGGCCGGCTCTTCGAGCCGCGGATCGCGGCGACGGTCGAGGCGTTGCAGGCGCTCGCGCCGAAGCTGATCGTCCCGTCGCACTGCACGGGCTGGAAGGCCACCCACGAGATCGCCCGCGCCCTCCCCGACGCCTTCGTCCCCAACAGCGTCGGCACCACCTTCCTGATCTGATCCCACACTCCGCTCCCTCTCCCTTCCAGGGAGAGGGTCGGGGTGAGGGCCCCTATCGCCGCTTCGCCAGGATCTGGATCTCCAGCGGCGCCAGCGAGACCCGCACCGAGCGCGGGTCGCCGCGCGACGACGCGGTGCCGGGCGCGGTCGGCCCCGGCCGGTTGGCGTACAGCACCTCGAAGGCGGCGCCAGCGGGGGTGAGATCGCGATCGACGACGACGTGGAGCGCCCGCTCCTCCGTGGTGTGCGTGTTGGCCGCGACGAGCAGCTCGCGGTCGTGGAGGATCCGCGAGAAGGCGAGGACCCCGCCGGGCGTCGCCGAGATGCCGAAGTCGGCGCCGTTCCCGGAGACGGGGCGGAAGTACTGCCGCCCGTAGCGCAGGGCGGGCTCGGCCTGCCGGAGCCGTACGAGCGTCTGGACCGCCTGGTAGAAGGGGTGCGCCGGGTCGAAGGCCCCCGGCTTGCCCCACAGCGCCTCCCGCGCCGCCTCGCGACGGTTCCCCGCACCGTGGAGACCCTGCTCGGTGCCGTAGTAGAGGCAGGGGATTCCCTGCAGCGCGAAGAGGCAGCCCGAGCGCCAGCGTGAGCTGGTCGTCCCAGCGGTGCGGGTCGCCGGGCGGGCTCCAGTAGAAGCGGTTGTCGAGGTCGTGGTTGTCGAGGAAGGTGACGAAGTACCGGCCGGCCTCGCCGTGGGAGGCGAGCAGGTGCCGCGCTGCGCCGCCCGGCGGGCGGCGAACATCGCGTCGAGGGCGGCTGGGCGCGCCGCTCCCCTTGATCACCTCGGTGAGGCGGGTGAACAGCGGAAAGTCCAGCGCGGCGTCGATCCCGATCAGGCTCGCTCGTCCTTCTCGGTGTTGCGGCCGATGAACCGCGCGATCTTCGCCTCGTCGTCGACTCCAGACCTCGCCGAAGGTGAAGAAGTTGGTCTTGCCGAGGCTCAGGGCGAACTCCCGGATGGCGTCGCCGAACGTGCGGGCGAAGTCCTGCTCCACGTACTTCAGCGTATCGATGCGGAAGCCGTCCACGTCGAACTTCGCGATCAGGTACTGGTGGGCGCGGATCAAGAGCTCGCGCACCGGGAACCGGCCGTCCGCCCGGTACTCGGTGACGATCTCCT
The DNA here is from genome assembly GCA_963708025.1 of uncultured Candidatus Rokubacteria bacterium. Lineage (GTDB taxonomy): Bacteria > Methylomirabilota > Methylomirabilia > Rokubacteriales > DASRDR01 > CAVPSB01. The sequence continues at coordinate 314,268 of CAVPSB010000014.1, forward strand.
TGAGCGACCCGAAGTCGCCGCACGGTCTCCGGCGCGCCCTTCCCCTCGCGCCCGCGCCGGCGCCAGTAGTCGTTGCGCTGGAGCTCCTCCGGCCACACGACGCCTTCGGGTGGACGGGGCGCCGGGATCGTCGCGGCCTCCGGCCACGCCGGCACGCCTCTGGCCGGTCGCGTCCCGCCAGCGCACGTCATACTCCCGGCCGCCGCCCTTCCAGGGGGCCTCGGCCCCGTGGCTCACGTAGTCGAAGACGTCACCGGCGTGGTTGATCACGACGTCGAGGATCACGTGGAGGCCGTGGGCGTGGGCGGCGTCCACCAGCCGGCGCAGCTCGTCGTCGCCGATCCGCGGGTCGATCCGGGCGGCAGCCGGGTCGGAGGTGAAGCGGGGCTCGACCCGGAGGAAGTCCTGGATCCCGTAGCCGTGATAGCTGTCGGCCTTCCACTGGCAGTTCTTCAGGACCGGCGACAGCCAGAGCGCGCCGACGCCGAGGTCCGCCAGGTACGGCAGGCGCCGGCGCACGCCGTTCGAGTGTGCCGCCCTGGAAGACCCGTGATCGCCCGTCCCACGGCGCGAAGCGGGGCGCCGCCGCCGGGTTGTCGAAGCGGTCCACCAGCACGAAGTAGATCCAGCGGTCGCGCCAGTCGCCGGGCGAGGGGAACGGGGTGGCGATGCGCACGCCCGTCCCGCCGATGGGCACCAGACGCTCGCGGGGGATGGCGGCCTCGCGCAGGACCGCGTTGACATCCGGGCCAAAGACGGCGTTCGGCATGGCCTGTTCTCCTTCGCGCTGGGCCGGCCAGCCCGAGTCTACACCACCCGGGGACGCCTCGGCGGCGATGCGGTAAGATCGCCGGGCGGAGGAGGGAGCGTGATCCAGCTCGACAGCGCGTGGGGGACGCCCGAGGAGGGACAGCCGCGCCCGGCCGATCTGCGGCGCGAGCGGCTCCGGAGCCTGGTCCGGCGCTCGGCCCTGTTCGTGCCGGTCAACGTGCCGAGGTTCGTCGAGAAGGCCCACGCGCGCGGGGCCGACGCGATCATCCTCGACCTGGAGGACAGCATCCCGGCCGCCGAGAAGCCGGCGGCCCGCCGCCTGGTCCGGGAGGCGACGCGGGAGTGCGCCCGGGGCGGCGCCGATATCGAGGTCCGCATCAACAAGCCCTTCGCCCTGGCGGTGGAGGACCTCGACGCCGCCGTCTGGCCGGGGCTCGACACCATCCTGTTCCCCAAGGCCGAGTCGGCGCGCGAGATCGCGACGCTGGACGCGCTCATCGCCGAGCGGGAGCGCCCCCGCGGGATGCCGGTCGGCGGCGTCCAGCTCTCGATCGCCGTCGAGACGGCGCTCGGCCTCTACAACGCCGTGGCCATCGCGCTGGCCAGCCCGCGCACCGTGGCCATCGCGCTCGGCTCCGAGGACTTCACCCTGGACATCGAGGTGGAGCCGACCAAGACGGGGGAGGAGTACTTCCACGGGAAGGCCCAGATGATCATCGTGGCGCGGCTGGCCGGGGTGCAGCCGCACGGGATCATCGGCAGCATCGCCGACTACGGCGACCTCGACGCGATGGCCACCGCCATCCGCCGCGCCCGGGCGATGGGCTACATGGGGGCGAGCTGCATCCACCCCGCCCAGGTCGCGCCGCTCAACACCTACTTCTCGCCCGCGGCCGAGGAGGTCGAGCGGGCCCGGAGGGTCGTGGCGGCCTTCGACGCCGCGGTGGCCGAGGGGCGGGCGTCGGTCGGCATCGACGGGAAGATGGTTGAACATCCCGGTGGCCGAGCGGGCCCGGCGGTTGCTCGCCCGGGTCGTCGCCATCGAGACGAAGGAAGCCCGTAAGCGCTCCGCCTTGGAGCGCGGACGGTGAGGGGCAGCTCCGGCAGGGCGCCTCAGCCGTGGAGCATGCGGCGGCCGGAGCGGTCCCGCGCATCGGGCTCGAGGCCGAGGTAGCGCTGGCGGACGTCGTCCCACAGCGCGAGCCGCTCCCAGCGCGGCTCGGGGGCCAGCCTCTGCTCGTCGGTGAGGAAGGGATTCGGGAAGAGGAGGGTCACCTGCTCCTCCCCCCGGCCGTTGAGGAGGCGCAGGCCCCAGCTGTCCGGGGTGCCGTCGGCGTTGAGGCGCCGGTAGAAGTAGGCTTGGCTGGTCCGGCGGTGGCGGGCCAGCTCCGGGCTGGCGCCCCGGTGCTCGCCGACGCACAGGTGGAAGTGGAGGTGGCCGAAGTCCACGGTCAGGTAGCCGTCGAGGTAGCCGACCCGCTTCGGCGGCCCCTGGGCGGTAATCTCCCAGGCCGAGCCCTGGATCAGCGGCCCGAAGATCAGCTCCCGCCAGTGGTGCTCGAAGAGATCGGTCAGCAGCCGGCGGAGGAGCTCCTCGGCGGGATCGAGGTCCCAGACCTCCAGCCGGCCGAGACCCGGCTCGTTCGACCTCACGGGGTCCGGCGGCTCTCACCTGACCATCCCGGGCGTTACCCGAGCATCCACGGCGCGCTGCGCGCCGGATCGCGGCGCCGGACTCCGGCGGCGTCACTCATTGCTGGTGAGGGTGACGGTGGCCGAGCTGGGGCTGCCGATCAGGTAGGTGGGGTCGGGGGTGAGGGTCGCGACGATGGTCTCCGGACCCTCCACGTCGGGGTCGTCGATGGGCGTCACGGTGAACTCGGTGAAGGTCGCCCCGACGGGGATCGTGACGCTCGGCGGGAGTGCGACGTAGTCGGCGCCGGGGGTGGCGGAGCCGGCGACGGTGAAGAAGACGGTCAGGGAGGCGGCGGTGCTACCGGTGCGGGTGATGCGGAAGCGGCCGGTGCTAGCGGGCTCGGCGGCGGTGGCGTCAGGCGCCGTGATGCGCACGACACCGTCGTCGCTGGTGAGGGTGATGGTGGCGGAGCTGGGGCTGCCGATCCGGTAGGTGGGGTCGGGGGTGAGGGTCGCGACGATGGTCTCCGGACCCTCCACGTCGGGGTCGTCGATGGGCGTCACGGTGAACTCGATGAAGGTCGCCCCGACGGGGATGGTGACGCTCGGCGGGAGCGCAACGTAGTCGGCGCCGGGGGTGGCGGTGCCGGCGACGGTGAAGAAGACGGTCAGGGAGACGGCGGTGCCGCCGGTGCGGGTGATGCGGAAGCGGCCGGTGCTGGCGGGCTCGGCGGCGGTGGCGTCGGGCGCCGTCATGGTGACCGTGCCGTCATTGCTGGTGAGGGTCACGGTGGCGGAGCTGGGGCTGCCGATCGCGTAGGTGGGGTCGGGGGTGAGGGTGGCGATGATCGTCTCGGGCGGCTCGAAGAGGGAGTCGTCGATCGGTGTCACGGTGAACTCGGTGAAGGTCGCCCCGACGGGGATGGTGACGCTCGGCGGGAGCGCGATGTAGTCGGCGCCGGGGGTGGCGGTGCCGGCGACGGTGAAGAAGACGGTCAGGGGGACGGCGGTGCCGCCGGTGCGGGTGATGCGGAAGCGGCCGGTGCTGGCGGGCTCGGCGGCGGTGGCGTCGGGCGCCGTGATGGTGACCGTGCCGTCATTGCTGGTGAGGGTCACGGTGGCGGAGCTGGGGCTGCCGACCGCGTAGGTGGGGTCGGGGGTGAGGGTGGCGATGATCGTCTCGGGCGGCTCGAAGAGGGAGTCGTCGATCGGTGTCACGGTGAACTCGGTGAAGGTCGCCCCGACGGGGATGGTGACGCTCGGCGGGAGCGCGACGTAGTCGACGCCGGGGGTGGCGGTGCCGGCGACGGTGAAGAAGACGGTCAGGGGGACGGCGGTGCCGCCGGTGCGGGTGATGCGGAAGCGGCCGGTGCTGGCGGGCTCGGCGGCGGTGGCGTCGGGCGCCGTGATGGTGACCGTGCCGTCATTGCTGGTGAGGGTCACGGTGGCGGAGCTGGGGCTGCCGACCGCGTAGGTGGGGTTGGGGGTGAGGGTCGCGATGATCGTCTCGGGCGGTTCGAAGAGGGAGTCGTCGATCGGCGTCACGGCGACGGGCGCGGAGGCGGCGCCGGCGGGGATGGTGACGCTCGGCGGGAGCGCGACGTAGTTGACGCCGGGGGTGGCGGTGCCGGAGGCGGTGAGGAAGACGGTCAGGGGGACGGCGGTGCCGCCGGTGCGCGCGACCAGGAACTGGCCGGGATTGGCGGGCTCGGCGGCGGTGGCGTCGGGCGCCGTGATGGTGACGGTGCTGTCGTCGCTGGTGAGGGTCACCGTGGCCGAGGCGGGGCTGCCGACCACGTAGGCCGGGTTGGGGGTGAGGGTCGCGATGATCGTCTCGGGCGGTTCGAAGAGGGAGTCGTCGATCGGCGTCACGGCGACGGGCGCGGAGGCGGCGCCGGCGGGGATGGTGACGCTCGGCGGGAGCGCGACGTAGTCGACGCCGGGGGTGGCGGTGCCAGCGACGGTGAGGAAGACGGTCAGGGGGACGGCGGTGCCGCCGGTGCGCGCGACCAGGAACTGGCCGGGATTGGCGGGCTCGGCGGCGGTGGCGTCGGGCGCCGTGATGGTGACGGTGCTGTCGTTGCTGGTGAGGGTCACCGTGGCCGAGGCGGGGCTGCCGACCACGTAGGCCGGGTTGGGGGCGAGCGTCGCGATGATCGTCTCGGGTGGCTCGAAGAGGGAATCGTCGATCGGTGTCACGGTGACGGGCGCGAAGGCGGCGCCGGCGGGGATGGTGACGCTCGGCGGGAGCGCGACATAGTCGACGCCGGAGGTGGCGGTCCCCGCGACGGTGAGGAAGACGATCAGGGGGTTGGTGGTGCTGCCGGTGCGCGAGATCTGGAACGCTCCCGGATCGGCCGGCTCACCCGCGGCCGCATCGGTTGCCGTGATCGTGACGGCGGGGCGCGGCGGTGGGGCCGGCGGTGGGGCCGGCCCCGGTGAGGGACCCGGAGATGGGCCGCCGGTCGTGAGGGTGAACTCCAGCTCGTTCGACGTGGCTTCGCCACCCGGCGGCGCCGCGGTCCCACGCGGCGTGGACACCGAGAAGCAGAGTCGTGTCTGCCCTGCTGGCACCTGGAGGCCCATGACGACGAGCAGCACGTTGCCGGCGAGGTTGGCGTCGGCGATGGTCACGGCTGCGAGGAGGGGGCCCTGCTCGGGGGCCTGGCAAGTGACGTCGCTCGGAGTGGTGTTCCGCACCAGGGCCTGTCCGCCCACCACCGCGTCGGGATTCGAGACCGTCACCGTGAGCTCCACTGACACGGGACGATCGGGCAGGACACGACCCAGGGGCCGGACTCTGAGGTCGGAGATCACCAGAAGCTGCTGCGGGTTCGCCCCGCCGCCTCCCCAGCAGCCCTGGATCTGCAACAGGAGCCCGATCAGGCCAGCGGATCGACGACCCCAGCCGCGGCCGGCTGTCCGGCGCCAACCGCCGTGGGGCGCCCGGAGCGGGGTGCTCGTCACAGCGGCTTTCGACCGCCTGACCGATCCCACGCACGGGACTCTACCAGAATGAGCCGCCGTGGCAAAACTTCAACACGGGGAGCGGGACACCCGAGCGGGCCGTCACTCACGGGACAGTGACGAGTGCTCGGAGCTGGGGAGCCGTCGAGGCCCCCTCCGATGATTCACGCCAACGCGGAGCGCCGGCGGGCGGCGGCCTCCCACAGCGCCCGGGCCACCGGGATCGCCACCGCCAGCAGGGCGGCCGAGGTCAGCGCCGCCGCGATCGGCCGCTGGAAGAAGATCGCGAGCCCGGAGTCCGAGATGATCAGCGACTGGCGGAGGGCCCGCTCGGCCAGCGGCCCCAGCACGAGGGCGAGGGTCAGGGCGGCCGGGGAGTAGTCGAGCTTCTTCATCACGTAGCCGAGGACGCCGAACACGAGCATCAGGCCGACGTCCCACACCCGGTTGTTGGCGGCGTACGCCCCGGTGACGCAGAAGACGATGATCAGCGGCATCAGGATGTTGTAGGGGATGCGGAGGGCCCAGACGAACATCGGGATGAAGGCCAGGTTCAGGATCACCAGCATCACGTTGCCGATGTACATCGAGGCGATCAGGCCCCAGACGAAGTCCGGGTTCTTCTCGAAGAGGAGGGGCCCCGGCCGGAGCCCCCACATCAGGAGGCCGCCCAGCAGCACCGCGGTCGTCCCCGACCCGGGGATGCCGAGGGAGAGCAGCGGGCACCATCGCGCCGGCCGAGGCCGCGTTGTTCGCCGACTCGGGGCCGGCCACCCCCTCGATGGCGCCCGTGGCCGAACTCCTCGGGGTGCTTCGAGACCTTCTTCTCCACCGTGTAGGCGAGGAAGGAGGCGATGGTGGAGCCGGCGCCCGGCAGGACGCCGATGAAGAAGCCGAGCACCGTGCCCCGCAGCGATCGCCCAGCGGCTGCGCACCCAGTCGGCCCGGCGGGGCCAGACGTCCCGCAGCCCGTAGGTGGCCCGGAGGATCTTCATGTCGGTCGGCGCTCTCGGCCCCGACCAGCACCTCGCCGAGGCCGAAGAGCCCGATGGCCACCGGCAGGAAATCGACGCCGTCCAGCATCTCGTTGATGCCGGCGGTGTAGCGGGGGTCGCCGGAGATGATGTCGAATCCCACCATCGCGAGCATCAGCCCGAGCACCATGCTGATGTAGCCCTTCACCGCGTTCTCGCCGGTGAGCCCGGTCACGGTGGTGAGCCCGAGCAGCATCAGGGCGAAGGTCTCCGGGGGGCCGAAGCGAGAGCGCCCAGCGGACGAGGGTGGGCGACATCAGCATGAGCAGCACCACCCCGAAGGTCCCGGCGATGAACGAGCCGATCGCCGCCACTGCCGAGCGCCGGCCCGGCCCGGCCCTGGAGCGCCATCTGGTAGCCGTCGATGCACGTGACCACCGACGCCGACTCGCCGGGGGTGTTGATGAGCACCGAGGTGATGGTGCCGCCGTACTGGGAGCCGTAGTAGATGGCGGTCAGCATGATGATGGCCGAGGTCGGCGGCATGCCGAAGGTCAGCGGCAGCAGCAGCGCGACGCCCGGAGACCGGCCCGATGCCCGGCAGGGCGCCGATGAAGGTGCCGACGACGACGCCGGCCAGCGCCATCAGCAGGTTGAAGGGCGAGAGGCGATCGAGAAGCCGAGGATCAGGTTGTCGAAGACGTCCATGCCGGCGCCTCAGAACCCCAGGACGCTGACCGGGAAGGGGACCTGGAGCCAGTAGGTGAAGACGACGTAGTTCACGAGCGCGGTGGCCGCGGCGATCCCGAGCGACGGCAGCCAGCGGTAGCCTTCGAGGAAGCGCAGGATGCCCGATCAGGAACAGCGCCGCTGCCGAGGATCATGCCGACCACGTCGAGGAGGGCGACGAAGAGCACGGTCGCGGCCAGGACCCAGCCGAGCCGGATCAGGCCACCCCGCTCGGGCAGCCAGCGGGCCGCCGGGCGTCCCGGCGCGGCTGGCTCCGACGAAGAGCAGCAGCGCCAGGATCCCCATGGCGAGCGCCCAGCCAGACCGGAAGGAAGCCCGGAGCCGGGCCCGGTGGTGCCCCAGTAGGGATACGCGCGGAGGGCGACCACCGTGTAGCCGATCGCGAGGGCGAGGAGAACGAGCCCCGCGACCTGGTCGGCCCGGCGGACGGAGCCGCCGCTCACTTCTTGATGGCGCCGAGGTCGGTCAACGCCTTCTGGTACTTCGCACGGAGGCCGTCCAGGTACTCGTTCGCCTCTTCGCCGGTCCAGAAGACCGGGGTGAGCAGGTTCCGCTGGATGTACTGCTCCTGCCACTTCGTGGTCTCGGTCACCTTCTTCAGCGTGTCCTGCCACCACTTGACGGGCTCGTCGCCCATGTCGGCGGGGCCGACCACGCCGCGCATCTGCTCCCACAGCACGTCGTAGCCCTTCTCCTTGAAGGTCGGCACGCTCGGCGCGCCCTTCAGCCGCTGCTTGGAGGCGACCGCCAGGTACTTGGCCTTGCCGGCCTCGATCTGGGCGACGATCTCGTTCGGGTTCTCGACCGCGGCGTCGACGTGGCCGCCCATGAGCGCCACGGTGACCTCGCCGCCCGAGTTGAACGGCACGTACTTGACCTTGGTGCCGGTGGCCTTCTCCATGAGGTACGTGAAGATGTGGTCCTCGGAGTTGGTGGCGGTGCCGCCCACGGTGAGCTGGCCCGGCCGCTCCTTGGCCGCCTTGACGAAGTCCTCGAGCGTCTGGTACTTGGAGTCGGACTTCACCGCGAGCGTCAGATCGTCCACGGCGACGACCGCGAGCATCGTCATGGCGTCGCGGTGGTCTCCGGAGAGGCGGCCCTCGAGTCTTGCCGCTCACGATGGTCGGCGTGGCGCCGGCGACCACGTAGGGATTCCCCTTCTTGCCGATCAGGTAGGTGTAGCCGACGGCGCCGCTCCCACCGGCCTTGTTCACCACGTTGATCGACGCCGGCGAGAGCTTGTTCTCGTCGATGATGCCGATGATCATGCGCATCAGGTTGTCGGTGCCGCCGCCCGGGGCGTAGGGCACGACGACCTCGACCGGCCGGCTCGGATACTTCCCCTGGGCGGCCGCCGGGCCGGCGACGGCGGAGACCAGCGTGAGGAGGGTCAGCACGACAACCGTCGTCGGGCGCCGAATGCTTCGCTGGGTCATCGGGTGCTCCTTTCGCATGTAGGGGGTGGAGGGTCGGCTACGTGCCGGTCCAGCGCGGCTTCTTCTTGTCGAGGAAAGCGCGGACCCCTTCCCGGAAGTCGGCGCTCCCGTAGGCGAGGGCGATCAGGTCCTCGCCGTCGGGCAGGCGGCGCGCGGCCTGGATCCGGCGGATCGCCTCCTTCGTGATCCGGAGCGTGAGTGGCGCGTGCTCGGCGATCTCGGCCGCGAGCGCGCGGGTCCGGGCGTCGAGCCCCTCCGCCGGCACGATCTCGTGGACGAAGCCCGCCGCGTGGGCCTCGGCGGCCGAGAGGAGCCGGGCGGTGAAGACCAGCTCGGTGAGCCGCGACGGCCCGAAGAGGTCGAGGAAGCGCGCGTAGGCGTCCATCGAGACGCAGTTGCCCAGCGTCCGCGCGATCGGTAGACCCAGGCGGGCGTCGGCGGTCGCCAACCGCAGGTCGCAGGCGGCTGCCAGCTCGAAGCCGCCGCCGGTCGCGACCCCGGCGATCGCGGCGATCACCGGCTTGGTGACCCGGGCCGAGGCGGCCGACCCAGCGGTCCAGGTCCCGCTCGTAGCGGAGGCCGTCCTCGGCGGTCGAGAAGGCCGTGAACTGGGCGATGTCGGTGCCGGCCGCGAACGCCTTGCCGCCGGCGCCGCGCAGCACCAAGACCCGCACCGCCTCGTCGGCGTCCACTTCCTCGCACGCCCGGTACAGGCCCTCGTACATGGCCCACGTGAGCGCGTTGCGGGCCGCCGGGCGGTTGAAGGTGAGGGTGAGGACGGGGCCGTCGCGGGCAACCAGGACCTCGTCGGTAGCCACGGGTGCCACGAGAATAGCGTACGGGGTCAGGCCTTTCAATCTTTCGATCTCCGCCCGGATTGTTAAGAATGAAAGGCCTGACCCCATCTCAGGAGCGGCGAACTACGGCATCTCTGCGCTCGGTGAGCCCGGGCAGCAGGTCGACGCCCAGCCCGGGGCCCGGGGCCGGCCGCACGGTGCCGCGCTCGACGACGGGCAGGCCCGAGACCAGCTCCGTGTACCAGCCGGTGTGGAACGCCCGCACGCACTCCTGGATCAGCGCGTTCGGCGCGTTGAGGGAGAGGTGGACGCTGGCGGCCCAGACGACCGGCCCGGTGCAGTCGTGGGGCGCGATGGGCAGCCCGAAGGCCTCGGCCATCCCCGCGATGGCCTTGGCCTCGGAGAGGCCGCCGCACCAGCCGAGGTCGAGCATGACGATGCTCGCCGCCCGCGCCTCCAGGAGCTCGCGGAAGGCCTGGCGGCCCCCGAGCAGCTCGCTCGCGGTCGTGGGGATCTTCGTCGCCTGGGCGAAGCGGGCCAGGCTCGCGATGTCGTCGGGGCGGAGCGGATCCTCGATCCAGTAGGGCTCGAGGCCCTCGGCCTCGAAGGCCCGGGCGATCTTGAGCGCGGTCGGCAGGTTCCAGAGCCCGTGTAGCTCGACCATCAGCTCCATCCGCCGGCCGACGGCGCGGCGGACCTGGCGGAACGGCTCGAGCCCGCGGTCGAGGTCGGACGCCCCGATGTGACTGCCGCCGCTCGCGTAGGCGTACTCGTCGAAGGGCCACATCTTCATGCCGGTCGTGCCCTGGTCGAGAAGGCTCCGGGCCAGCTCGTCGGCCCGCCCGTGGAGCCAGGCGTCGAGGTCCTCGTAGGGCCCGCCCCGCGCGTCCGCGGGCGGCAGCCCCCAGTTCTGGAGGCTGGCGCCGGTGGCGTCCCGCACGTACCGGTAGCCGGCACAGGTGTTGTACGTCCGGATCGACGGCCGCGACGCGCCGCCGAGGAGCTGGTGGACGGGGCGCCCGCTGGCCCGGCCGGCCAGGTCCCACAGCGCGATGTCGACGGCCGAGTTGCCGCGGCTCTCGACGCCGGTGCTCCGGGTGCCGACGTAGTTCTGGAGGCGGACCCGCAGGAGGTCGATGGCCGCCGGGTCCTGGCCCAGGAGCTTCGGCGCCGCCGTCTCGTGGAGGTAGGTCGCCACCTCGGCCGCGCCGAAGAAGGTCTCGCCGAGCCCGACCAGCCCCTCGTCGGTGTGGACCCGCACGAAGCAGAGGTTCGGGAACTCGCCGAGCCGGATGGTCTCGAGCGCCGTGATCTTCATCCGTGACCCTCAGCCTTTGATGGCGCCGCTCGTCAGGCCGCTGACGAAGTAGCGCTGGAGCAGGAAGTAGAACGCGACCGGCACGACGGTGAAGAGCGCCGTCGCGGCGAACACCAGCTCGACCGGGGTGGCCAGCTCGCCGATGAACGAGGCGAGGCCCACCGACGCCGGCCGCAGCTCGGCGGTGGTGATGAACGTGGAGGCGAAGAGGTACTCGTTCCAGCCGTCGAAGAAGGCGATCACGCTGACCGTGATCAGCGCCGGGACCGAGAGCGGCAGCGTGATCCGCCAGAGCGCCCCCATCGGGCCGCAGCCGTCGATCAGGGCCGCCTCGCGGATCTCGCGGGGGATCGTGTCCATGAAGCTCTTCAGGATCCAGACGCCGACCGGGACGACGAAGGCCGCGTCGGCCAGGACGAGCCCGGGGAGGCTGTCGATCAGCCCGGCCCGCCGGAAGACGACGAAGATGGGGATGATCAGGAGGGCCTCCGGGAGCATCTGGGTGGTCAGGAGCGCGAAGCCGAAGACGGAGCGCCCGCGCCAGGCGAAGTGGGAGAGGGCGTAGCCGCCGGCGATCGAGAGGACCGAGGCAGACCAGGGTGACGCCGGCGGAGACCAGGAAGGTGTTGGTGAGCCAGGTGGCGATGGGGATCGTCCGGAACAGCTCCACGTAGGCGTCCCAGCGGATCTCCCGGGGCCAGAGGGCCGGCGGGTAGCTGATGGTGTCGCGGGTGGGACGGACCGACGTCACGAGCATCCAGTAGGCGGGGAAGAGGACCATCGCGCAGACGAGCGCCACGGCGGCGTAGAGCGCGAGACGCCGGAGGGGCCTCAAATCCCGCCGTACCCCAGCCGCCGCTGGACCGCGAAGTAGGCGGCGGCGATCACCAGCGTCACCCCCAGCCCGGCCACCCCGACGGTGCTGCCGTAGGAGAGATCGAAGAACCGGAAGGCGTGCTCGTAGACGGCGATGACCAGCGTCTTGGTGGCGCTGGCCGGGCCGCCGCCGGTCAGGAGGTAGATCACGGTGAAGCGCCGGAACGAGAAGATCGTCGCCAGCAGCGTCATGAGGCCGAGGGTCGGCGCGATGCCGGGCAGCGTGATGTGGCGGAAGCAGGCGAGGGCGCCGGCGCCGTCGATCCGCGCCGCCTCGTACAGCTCGGCCTGGAGCGTCTGGAAGGCGGTCAGCACCACCAGGCTGTAGAAGGGGAAGATCTTCCAGAGGGTGAGCAGGATCACGCTCAGCATGGCCATCCGGGGGTCGGTGAGCCAGGGCAGGTTCTCGCGGACGGGCAGCACCCAGCGGGCGAAGACGTTGAAGACGCCGAACTGCTGGCTGAGCATCCAGGTCCAGACCAGGACCGCCGCCACCTCGGGGAAGGCGTAGGGCAGCGTGATGGCGACCCGGGCGGCGGCCCGCCCGTGGAAGCGGGCGTTCATGAGGAGGGCGGTGCCCACCGAGGTGACGACGGTGGCCGTCACCACCAGGGCCGTGTAGAGGAGCGTCACCCTGAGGGCCTGCCAGAAGGCGGGATCGTGGAGGAGCCGGCGGTAGTTGGCGAGCCCGACCCACGCCGGCGGGACCGGGCTCAGGAGCTCGGTGCGGGTGAAGCTGGTGGCGATGCCCTGGCGCGATCGGGTAGAGGATCAGCGACCCCGATGTAGAGGGCGACCGGCAGGGCGAGGAGGTACGGGGTGGCGGCCGTTCGGAGCCGAGCCCCGCCAGCCGCCACCGTCCCTCCCGGCGCGTCAGACACGCGCGGCGAGTTCCTCGAGCGCCTTCTGCGCCTCCGCCATCGCGGCCTCGGGCGCCTTGCCGGTGGTGAGCACCTCGGAGACGCGGCTCAGCACCATCTGGCGCACCTCGGCGACGTTGGACTCGAGCCCCTCCACCAGGCCCGGGATCGGCGTGCCGCGGGAGCCCAGGAAGCCGTCCACCCAGTGGAGCTCCTTCATGTAGGCCTCGCGGGCGACACCCTTGTACGGCTCGTAGATGTCGAGGGCCGCCTCCATCAGCCCGCGGAAGTTCTCGGCCTTGAACACGAACTCCAGGAAGGCCTGGGCCGCCGCTTCTGGGTCGAGCCGGCGTAGATGCCGACGTAGTTCGGGATGTTGATGGCCCGGTGGTTCTCCCACGGGGGTGGCGCCGTGAAGATCTTCGGGTAGATCGCCGGGTTGCCGGACTTCAGGATGTTGATGTTCGCCGAGTTGTCGATGTACTGGGCGACCTTGCCCTCCCACGCCATGCGCCGGTAGGTCGAGGCGTCGGCGCCCTGGGGCATCGCCTCGTCGTAGAGACGCTTGTAGGCCTTGACGGCGTTGATGACCGGGGCCTCCGTCACCTGGGGCTTCTTCCCCTTCACCCACTGGCCGCCGTAGCCGAGCACCCAGTGGGAGATGTCCTGCCACCAGCCGTTCTGCTCCTGCATCGTGCTGCGGGCCGCGTGGCCGAACTGGTCGGGGCGGCTGGTGAGCCGCTTGGCGGCGGCGAAGTACTCCTCCTGGCTCGCCGGGGGCTTGGCGATCCCGGCCTTCGCGTACAGCTCCTTGTTGTAGATGACGGCGTAGGGGACGTTGACCGCGAGGAGGCCGTAGAGGCGCCCGCCGGCGGTGACGAACTGGTGGACCTGGCCGGTCGAGCCGGTCCTGGATCCCGAGCCGCTGGACCACGTCGTCCACCGGGGCCAGGACCCCGGCCTTGATGAGCCGGATGCCCAGCTCGTCGTAGAAGGAGAGGACGTCGGCGTCCAGCCGGCCCCCGGCGAGCTGGGTGGTGACGCGCTGGAAGAACTCGGAGTAGGGGAAGCCCACCTCCTGGACGCGGATGTCCTTCTGCGCCTCGTGGAACTTCCGGACGACGCCGCGCCAGGCCTCGTTCCGGCCCTTCTCCGCCCACCACCAGGTGAGGTACTTCACGGTGACCGGCGTCTGGGCGGTCGCCCGCCGGGGGCGCGTGGCGGTGAGGGCGGCGCCGGCGGCGCCGGCGACGCCAGCGATGGTGGTGAGGAATGCGCGCCGGGTCGGGGCTGCGGGCATGGGCGTCACCTCCGTGAGCGTGCGGGTGGCTTGCATCGCGTCGGCGTTCGTGTCAACGATGATGGCGATTTCCCGGCGGGAGTCAAGCCGGCCCCGCCGGGATCGGCACGATGACACGCGAAACGAGCATCGGCATCCGGGCGTATCGGCCCGGCGATCGGTCCGGCGTCGAAAGCTGCATCGTGACGCTGCAAGATCACGAGCGGACGCTGCAGCCCGATCGCGTGCGAGGCTGGACGATCGCGTCGCGGTACCGCCAGCTCCTGCTCCGCCGCTGCCGGCAGGGACCGGGTCGGATTTACGTGGCGACCGTGGCCGGAGAGGTCGTGGGATTCGTCTGCTTCTGGCGGGTGCGCGAGACCGGCAACCTCGTGACGACGCTGACCGACTACACGTACGTGTCCGACCTCGTGGTCCGACCCGGGTGGCGGCGGCGCGGCGTCGGACGGGCCCTGATGCGGCGGGCCGAGGGGTTCGCGCGACGGCGCGGCACCGGTGCCGTGCGTGTCAACGTGCTGGCGAGGAACACCGGGGCGTGGCGCTTCTACCGGCGGGCCGGGTTCGCGAACTACGAGGTGTCGCTGTTCAAGCGGCCTCGATCGCGGTGAGGTGGACATGGAGCTGACCATCGTGGGAGCGGGCGCCATCGGCGGCGTCACCGGGGCCCATCTGGCCCGGGCCGGCCATCGGGTCACGCTCGTCGAGCGGGACCGCGAGCACCTGGAGGCGATCCGCCGCGACGGTCTGGAAGTCGGCGGCAAGGCGGACCTCCGGGTCCGGCTGCCCGCGCTCGGGCCGGACGAGCTCCACGGGCCGATCCCCGTGCTGATCCTGGCCGTGAAGACGCTCCACACGGTCGAGGCCCTCGCGCCGCTGGCGCCGCTCCTGGCCCCCGACGGCTACGTGGTCTCGATGCAGAACGGCCTGGAGGAGGCGAAGATCGCCGCGCTCGTGGGTCGCGAGCGGACGGTGGGCGCCTTCCTGACCTTCGGCGGCCACTACGACCGCCCGGGGCGCGTGATCTACAGCGGCCCGGGAACGCTCCGGGTGGGCGAGCTGGACAGGCGGATCACCGCGCGGGTCATCGAGCTGGCCCGGGTCCTCTCGGACTTCCACCCGGCCGAGCCGACCGCCAACATCGACGGGTACCTGTGGGGCAAGCTGATCCTGGGCGTCATCTACTTCGCCACCGCGATGGTGGACGCGGACGTCCTGGCCATCTTCGGCGACCCGGCGTCACGCCGGATCCTCTCGGACCTGGCCACGGAGGCCGGCGACGTGGCGGACGCGCTCCGCATCCGGGTGGAACCCTTCGACGGCTTCGACGCCCGGGCCGTCGGCCGCCATCGGGAGGCTCCGGCGGCCGCCCAGGCGTCCTGGGACGGGCAGCTCGCCTACTGGCAGCGCTCGATCGCCGGCCGGACGGGGGTCTGGCGCGACCTGGCCATTCGCCACCGGCGCACCGAGGCCGGTCCCATCCTGGGCGCCCTCCTCGACGCGGCGGCCCGCGCCGACCGCCCCGCCCCCCGCACCTGCACCCTTCTCCGCATGATCGAGGAGATCGAGGCCGGCCGGCGCACCATCGCCTGGTCGAACCTGGCGGAGCTCGACCACGCGGTCCGCGCGACGTGACCCCGGAGCCAGCGCCCGGTCGAGCAGGCTCAGGGACACCGCTACCCAGAGGAAGTGGCGCTGGCTAGAATCACACCATCATGCGAGACGGATCGCAGTACTCTTCGCGGGCCCACCCGGCGCGGTGGCGATGGCTGATCGCCGGCGTAGCGGTCGTGCTGGCGACCGCGCTGGCGCTCTCGCTGACCGAACCGCTGCCTCCGCGCAGGGTGGTGATGGCGACCGGCCCGGAGGGCGGCGAGTACGCCGCGGTCGGACAGCGTTACCGCGAGATCTTCGCCCGACACGGCATACGGCTCGAGTTGCTCGCGACCAGGGGCTCAGTGGACAACGTCGAGAGGCTGCGCGACCCTCGCACCGGCGTCAGCGTGGCATTGGTGCAGAGCGGTGTCACCAGCGCGGTCAAGGCGCCGGAGCTGGCGTCGCTGGGCACGCTGTTCTACGAGCCGCTTTGGCTGTTCTCGCGCACCTCACCGCTGAGCCAGACGGGCAAGCTGCGAGAACAGACACGGGTGTCATTCGGCGTTCCCGGCAGTGGAGCGTACGAGTTGACCCGCGAGCTGGCAGCCGCAGTGGGCATCGATCTCGGTCGGGCGCACGGCGCGCGACCTGAATCCGGTCGAAGCGGGGGAGGCGCTCATGAGGGGTGAGCTCGACCTGGTCGGGATCGCGGCCGCGTGGGACGCGCCGATCGTTCGCCGCCTCATGCTCGACCACTCGGTACGACTTCAAGACTGGGTGCGGGCCGACGCGCACGTGGCGTTGCGCCCGTACCTGAGCAAGCTGGTCCTGCCGCGCGGTGTGGCCGACCTCGCGAACGACCGCCCACCCACGGATGTCACGCTGCTCGCGACCAAGGCGAGTCTGGTGGTGCGCGAGGACCTGCATCCAGCGCTCCAGTATCTGCTTCTGGAAGCCGCCTCGGAGATACACGCCACCCCGGACGTGTTCAGCAAGGTCGGCGAGTTTCCCGCCGCCGAGCCCATCGACCTGCCGCTGAGCAGGGTCGCCCGCCAGTACTACCGGAGCGGCCAGCCGTTCCTGCCGCGCTACCTGCCGTTCTGGATGGCGGCATGGGCCTCCCGGCTGCTGGTGCTGCTGATTCCGGTGGTGGGCGTCCTCTACCCGCTGTTCCGCATCCTGCCCGCGCTCTATGACTGGGGCATGCGCCGCCGCATCTTCCGCCTCTACGGGGAGCTCAAGTTCCTGGAGGCGGAGCTCGCAAGCGGGGCGACCGGCGGCTCGACGAGCGCGGTGGCCGAGCGCCTCGACCAGCTGGAACAGCACGCTGACCGGCTGCATGTGCCCGTCGCCTTCGCGCACATGCTCTACACGTTGAAGGCTCACATCGGCCTGGTGCGACAGCGCGTGCGAGCCGCGCAGGACGGGGGCTAGCCAGAGCGAGCTCGCCAAAGCGATGTTCCCGTTCGTGTTCTTCGCCACGGGCGGGACACGATGAAGCAGGACCGCGTTCTCGGCTGGGGGGCCACCGCCCCTCGCGGGGGCCGAGGTGCTCCGGGCCATCGAGGCCGAGGCCTTCCACCCGATCCCCGGCTGGTATTGCCAGGACTGCCCGTTCCGAAGCCGATGCTGGGCGTGGCAGTGAGCGGCGATCGCGGACCGTTCCCGGCGCCCCAGCCCCGGGCCGACGCACGCCTCCCGCGCTTGACGGGACAGGCCCTGGTCCTCCAGAATGGAGGAGGATTGGAGGCTGACATGGCGATCCTCAACATCAAGAACCTGCCGGACGCGCTCTATCGGAAGCTCCAGGCCCGGGCCCGGCGCGAGCATCGCTCGGTCGCCCAGGAGGTGATCCATCTGCTCTCGCGGGCCGTGGCGCCGCCGGAAGAGCTCTCCATCCGCGAGCTGCGGGGGCTCGGGAAGGCGGCGTGGCGGGCGCGCGACGCGGCGGCCCACGTGGCGACGGAGCGCGCGACGTGGGACTGACCGAGGACCTGGGCCGCGGCCCGATCGGCCTCGACACGGCCATCTTCATCTACTACATCGAGGAGCACCCGCGCTTCCTCCCGCTCGTCGAGCCGGTCTTCGAGGGGATCGACCGCGGACAGTGGCGGGCCGTGACGTCGGGGGTGACGCTCCTGGAGACCCTGGTCATCCCCTACCAGCTCGGCGACGAGCCGCTGGCCGAGCGCTACGAGACGCTCCTGACCCGGAGCCGCGGTCTGACGCTGGTCGAACTCGACCGCTCGCTCCTCCGGGTCGCGGCCCGCCTGCGGGCGACCGCCGGCGTCCGGACGCCGGATGCCCTGCAGCTCGCCTCGGCGCTGGCCGCTCGCTGCACCGCCTACCTGACGAACGACCGGACGCTACCGAGCCTCCCGGGGCTCCCCGTCCTCCAGCTTCGCGACTACGCCGCGGCCCCTTGAGGCCCCGCGCCGCCGGGGGCAGCGAGCCTGGCAGGGTGCGCGGCCAGTCGGCTCCGAATCACGCCCTGTCACCACCGTCGCGGTCGGCCCGCTCGCCACCCTTGCTCGTCACCCGCGCAGTGAGGGCAGCGCAGGGTTCAGGCCAGCCGGTGTCGGACTGGGCGCCACCGCCGCGAGCCGCCCGGCGACGCTGACGGACCCGGCCGCTGCAAGGGTCCCGGCGAGGACCTTCCGCTGCCGGGCCGAGTGCTGGACAATGCAGGCTGGTGCCCCGGGGGCCCCGGCTCTGCCCCGGCGCGCCTCCGCCACGAGCCGCGCATCACCCGCACACATGGGAGACGCCGATGGCCTGGACCGCGCCCGCCTCCGCCCTGGACGCCGATGGCCGGGGCGTCCATCGCGACCTTCGCCGCACGGGCATCGATCCTGACCACTGGTACCCCCTCGCCCGCGCTCGGGCGATCGAGCCCGGCCGGGCGCTCGGCGTCACGTTCGCGGGTAAGCCCATCGTCCTGGTGCGGACGGAGCCCGGCGAGGTGTTCGCGCTCGAGGACCGCTGCGCCCACCGGCAGGTGCCGCTCCACGCGGGGGTCGTGAAGGGCAGCTGCGTGCAGTGCTGCTACCACGGCTGGAGCTTCGACCGGACCGGCCGCTGTGTCGCCATTCCGTACCTCGACCGGAAGGACACCCCGGCCTGGCCCCGCGGCGTGCGCGCCTATCCGTGCCGCGAGGCGTACGGCCTGGTGTACGTGTTCCCCGGAGACCCCCAGGCGCCCGGGCTCGCCAGGTTCCCCGAGGTGCCCACCCAGGCGAACCCGCGCTACCGGACGCGCTACCTCGACCGCCGGCTGAACTGCCACTACTCGTTCATGCACGAGAACCTGCTGGACATGAACCATCAGTTCCTGCACCGCCGCTTCATGGGCCGCATCCAGACGGTCTTCCTGGACCTCCGCCGCGGCGACGGCTGGGTCGAGGCCGACTACACCTTCCGGCGCGCCGGGGGCCGCCAGTCCCTCGGCGAGCGATTCATGCTCGGGCAGCGCGCCGTGCGCCCTGACGTGAAGGACGTGAGTCGGCGCGACATCATGACGATCCGGACGGACTACCCCTACCAGACGCTCCGGTTCTGGACCGCCGCCAGTAAGGAGCCGGCGCTCGACCTCTGGAACGTCTACGTGCCGATCGACCGGGAGCAGCGGGTGAACCACACCTACGGCCTGATGATGATCCGGAAGCCTTCGATCCCGGCCCTCATCCATCTGCTCTGGCCCTTCATGGTCTGGTTCACGAACGGCATCTTCGCCGAGGACCGCTGGGTCGTCGAGGAGGAGCAGAAGGCGTTCGACCGGCAGGGCGCCGACGAGAACCAGGAGATCTTCCCGGTCATTCGCGCCCTGCGCGAGCTGCTGCTCGAGCGGGGCGTCGCCCTGGATCCCTGAGGGACGGTCACCGGGCCTCGGGCGCCGCGACCTCCCGGACGAGCTGGAGGCCGAGCGCGCGGTCGCCGGGGTCGCCGAGCAGTACCGGCTCTGGGCCGACCCCGAGCGCGTCCTCGCCGACGTCGCGCCCTGCCAGCAGGCCAACGGCCTCGACCCGGCGCGCCGGGAGGCACCCGCTCCCGAGGAGGCCGCGAGCCGGGCTCCGCCGCCTCAGGCGAGGAGCTTCTTGACGACCTTCCCGTGAACGTCCGTGAGGCGGTAGTCGCGACCCTGGAAGCGGAACGTGAGCTTCGTGTGCTCGATCCCCATCAAGTGGAGGATCGTCGCGTGCAGGTCGTGGACGTGCACCGGGTCCGCGACGATGTTGTAGCCCAGGTCGTCGGTGGCGCCGATGGTGACGCCGGATCTGATCCCGCCACCGGCCAGCCACATGGTGAAGGCCCGGACGTGGTGATCGCGGCCGGGGAAGGGAGACCCGTCGCGCTCCTCGTTCATGGGTGTGCGCCCGAACTCGCCGCCCCACACGACGAGGGTGGTGTCGAGGAGACCGCGCTGCCGGAGGTCCTGGACGAGGGCCGCCGCGGCGCGGTCCGTCTCCCGGCACAGGGTGGTCAGGCCGTTCACGATGTCCCGCTCCCGCTTGTCGCCGTGGTGGTCCCACCCCCGATGGTAGAGCTGAACGAAGCGGACGCCCCGCTCGACCAGGCGACGGGCGAGGAGGCAGTTGTTGGCGAACGACGCCCGGCCGGGCTCGGTGCCGTACAGGGCGTGGATCGCCGGAGGCTCGCGCGACACGTCCGCCAGCTCGGGGACGCTCGTCTGCATGCGGAACGCCGTCTCGTACGCGGCGATCCGGGACTCGATCTCGGCGTCGCCCACCTCGCGAAGATGTCGCTCGTTGAGTCGCCGAAGGGTGTCCAGCGAGCGGCGCCGCACGGCCGCCGGCAGCCCGTCCGGGCTGGAGAGGGACAGCACCGGATCCCCCTTCGGGCGGAACTCCACCCCCTGGTACGCGGTCGGGAGGAACCCGTTGCTCCAGCACGCATTGCCCGCGCCCGGGTCCGGCCGGCCGGAGAGGAGCACCACGAACCCCGGCAGGTCGCTGTTCGCGCTCCCGAGCCCGTAGGTCAGCCATGCACCCATGCTCGGACGGCCGATCACCTGATGGCCGGAGTTCATGAAGATCTGGGCCGGGCCGTGGTTGAAGTGGTCGGTGTGCATGGAGCGCAGGATCGCGATGTCGTCGACCACCCCGGTCAGGTGGGGTAGCAGGCTCGAGACCTCGGCCCCCGACTGGCCGTGAGGCCGGAAGTCATAGGGCGAGCCGAGCAACCGCGGCACGCCCTTGATGAAGGCGAAGCGCTGGCCCTTGATGAGGTCTTCCGGAATCTTCTGGCCGCTGAGCTCGGTGAGCTTGGGCTTGGGGTCGAAGAGGTCGATCTGCGACGGTCCCCCGGCCATGAAGAGGTAGATGATGCTCTTCGCGCGCGGCGCGAAGTGGGGCGGCCGGGGCGCGAGCGGCCCGCCGGCCGGGACCCGGCCCGCGGTCGGGGGCGCCGCCGCGAGGTCCCGCTCGAGCAGCGCGGCGAGCGCGAGGGTTCCGATACCGAAGCCGCTCTGCTGGAAGAAGTGCCGCCGGGTGACGGCGCGAAGCCCCTCGTCGCGACCTTCCACCCTCACTCCTTGGTCAGCGTCTCGTCCAGGTTCAGCAGCACGCTGGCCACCACCGTCCAGGCGGCCAGCTCCGGCAGCTCCCCCGCCTCGGGCTCCGGCGCGAGGTCGGCCAGCAGCCGCGCGGCCGCCTGGCGCGCGGAGGCGAAGTGGTCGCGCTCACGCGCGTAGGCACGGACGAGCTGGTCCAGCTCGTCGGGCTCGGGCGCGCGGGCCAGGCACAGGCGGAAGCCATGGGCGGCCCGCGCCCGCGGGGTCTCCGCCGCCTCGCGCACCATCCGCCGGGCCAGGCCACGGGCGGCCTCGACGAAGGCGGGGTCGTTCAGGGCGGTCAGGGCCTGGAGCGGCGTGTTCGTCCGGGGGCGGCGGACCGTGGTGACCTCTCGACTCGGGGCGTCGAAGCTCGCCAGCCCCGGGTAGGGAGCCGTCCGCCGCCAGAACGTGTAGAGACCCCGGCGATGGCGGTCCTCACCGTCGCTGGTGACCCAGCCCGTCCGGCTCCTGTTGTTGGCGATGAAGCCGACATTGTCGGGCTCGGGCGGGAAGACACTGGGCCCTCCGATCTTCCGGCTGAGCAGGCCGCTGGCGGCCAGGGTCACGTCCCGGATCATCTCCGCCTCCATCCGGAATCGGGGACCACGCGCGAGCAGCCGGTTCTCGGGGTCCTTCTCGGCGACCTCGGGTGTGACGCGCGACGCCTGCCGGTAGGTCGCCGACGTCGCGATCACGCGGTGCACGGCCTTCATGCTGAAGTCCAGCCGCACGAACTCGGTGGCCAGCCAGTCGAGCAGCTCCGGATGGCTCGGCGGCCGGCCCTGGGTGCCGAAGTCCTCCGCCGTCTCCACGAGCGGCCGGCCGAAGAACTCCCCCCAGAACCGGTTGACCGCGACCCGGGCCACCAGCGGGTTCTCCCGGTCGACCAGCCAGTACGCGAGTCCGAGGCGGTTCAGCGGCCACTCCGAGCGCATCGGGTGGAGCGCGCGCGGCGCGCCCGCCTCGACCTTCGGTCCCTTGGCGGCGAAGCTGCCCCGGATGCGAAGGTAGGTGGACGGCGGCTTGCTCGTCTGGCGCTCGCTCATGACCATGGCCGGGACCCCGCGCCCGCCCGCCATCACCTCCCGGGCGTTATCGAAGAAGGCCAGCAGCCGGTAGTACTCGCGTTGGGTGAACGGGTCGTACTTGTGGTTGTGACACTGCGCGCACGCGAGGGTCGCGCCGAGCCACACGGTGGCGGTCGTGTTCACCCGGTCGACCAGCATCTCCCAGCGCACCTCTTCGAGGTCCAGTCCGTCCTCATCGTTCTGCATCGCGTTGACGTGGAACCCGGTGGCGACCTGCTGCTCGGGGGTGGCGCCCGGCAGGAGATCGCCCGCGAGCTGCTCGATCGTGAAGCGGTCGAAGGGCAGGTCGCGGTTCAACGCGTCGATGACCCAGTCGCGGAACGGCCACATCTTCCGGGGGCTGTCGGCGCTCCCGCCGTTGGTGTCCGCGTAGCGGGCGAGGTCCAGCCAGGGGCGGGCCCAGCGCTCGCCGTAGTGGGGCGAGGCGAGCAGCCGGTCCACGACCTTCTCGTACGCGTCGGGGCTCGGGTCGGCCAGGAACGCGTCGACCTCGGCGAGGCTCGGCGGCAGGCCCGTCAGGTCGAGGCTCACGCGCCGGATGAGCGTCGCCCGCGGCGCCTCCGGCGACGGCCGGAGGCTCTCGCGCTCGAGCCGCGCCAGCACGAAGGCATCGATGGGATTCCGCACCCAGTCCGACTGGCGCACGGCGGGCGCCTCGGGGCGGATCGGCTTCTGGTACGCCCAGTGCGGCGCGAACGTCGCGTCGGCGGCCGAGGCGGGCCACTGGGCACCCGCGTCGATCCAGGTGCGGATCAGGCGGATCTGCTCGGGGGAGAGCGGCTCTCCCTTCTGGGGCATCCGCTCCTCGGGATCGGCGGCCGTGATGAGCTGGACGAGCCGGCTGTCCCGGCTGTTGCCCGGGACGATGACCTTCCCGGAGACGCCGCCGTGCAGGGCATGGGCCCCCGAGTCGAGACGGAGCTGACCCCGCCGCTTGATCCAATCGTGGCACTTCAGGCACCGGGCCTTGAAGATCGGTTGGATGTCCCGTACGAATTCGACGGGGGGCTCACTCCGCCACGGCAGCGGGACTGCCGGGATCAGGAAGAGAAGGGCGCAGACCAGGGCGCCCCCGACGGCGAGCAAAGGGAGGCGCGAGATCCGGCCCACGTGGGTTCTCCAGCGCCGGGAGTGTAGCACGGCCCCCTCGAAGGAGCTCTAATTCGCCCTTGTCCCATCTGGGACGACGCGCAGCACCAGGAACCAACGGTTCTCGAACACCGGCTGGGCTGGCAGCGGCGTGGGATCGAAGGGGCGCCGAAAGACCGCGTAGCCCGCGTGGTAGGTCTCGGCCAGGCGCCGGAGGCGCCCGGCGTCCATCTTGGCGTACCCGAGCTCCGCGTCCCAGAGCGAGGCGACGTCGGGCGTCCCGGCCACGGCCGTGATCCGCCGGTACCATTCGATGGTCTCGGCGGGCCGAAAGGGGAAGCCCTTCCAGTCCACCACGACGGCGCGCTGTCCGAACAGTCGGACAAGCTCGAGCGCGGGGGGAATCAGGAAGATGGCATCGGGCTCCGTGGTGCCGATCCAGCCGTACAGCTCGCGTTCGACCGGGTGGACGTACCCGAGCTTCGGAATGACGAGATCGAAGTGCTGGAACGCGACCGCCGCCGGGAGCAGCGCCAGAATCGCGAAGACCAGGGCGACCGGCACCCACCGGTTGCCCGGCGGGCCATTCTCCCCCCTGGCGCCGGCGACGGTCTCTCGCCGGGCTCTCACCACGTGCAGGAGCGCGATGATGAGGCCGCCCCCGGCGAGGATCAGGACACGGTAGTCGGTGACGCCCCCCCTGTACGCGTAGCAGCCGATCACGCCCAGTAATCCGAGCACGAACGGCACGAGACGCCAGCGAGACCAGGCCTCGCGCACGCGAGACGGCTGGTCGAGAAGCGTGGCGGCGACCGCCCGGGCGACCACGATCTGCGCCAGGAGCACCGGGAACGGCGTCATGCGCCAGAAGAAGACGGCGGCGACGGCCGGCACGAAGATCACCGTGGTCAGGAGTGCCCCGGCGGCGATGACCGCGAGGAACGCGGCGTACAACGCCTGGAAGCGGCGCCGGACGAGCCCATCCGGGGACACCTCGCGCAGAAGGGGGCATGCCACGAGCTGCCATGCGGCGAAGAGCAGGAGCGAAGGGACGAACGCGTGCGGGTCGTAGTGGTGGCGCGCCCGGATGGTCATCAACACGTGGCGGGCGAAGCTGACGTCGGCCGGGCTGGCCCCGAGCGGAGTTGCCGCGATGAGAGCCGGCAAGTCGAACAGCGCCACGATCGAGACGAGCGAGAATTGCCGGAGCAACCGGGAGAGCAGGCCGGCGCGACCCAGGAGAAGGTGCGCCACGCCCAGGAAGGGAAAGCCGAGGAGCAGGAAGTTGATGTGCAGCAGCCCGGCGACCGCCAGACAAGCCCCGGAGGCCAGGTACGCCTGCTCGAGGAAGAACACCAGCGCCGCGAGATGCGCGACGGTGGCCAGGGTGGCGGGCTGGAGTGACGGGCTGAAGAAGTAGCTCCCGGCCACGGCGTGGGTCCGGTCCACGACCACGAAGAGGAGGACCGCCACGAGCCATCCCACGAGCGCGCGGTGACGGTCGAGACTCCGGAAAGCCCGAAACACGAGGGCCAGCGACGCCGCCACCGCGAACACGTTCCCGAGGGCCAGGAGCCAGGGCAGGTTGCCCAGTCGGTCCGCGAGCGCCACCAGCATCGAGAAGCGCGGATGATACTGGTAGGTCTCGCGAAGGAACCAGTCGGCGTTCAGCAGCCCGGGCCGAGTCCGCCGCAGGCCGTCGAGCAGGTAGAGCGAGTGGTTGCTGAGCGGATCGCCGAAGGACAGCCCGAAGGAGACCCCCAGGACGAGCCCCAGCAGGCCCACCACCCACCACTCCCGGCCTCGGCCGCGACCCACCGTATCCGGAGGTCGGGTCACGGCGCCGGCTTCCGCGCCAAGGCCCGCAGTACCGCCTCCTCGTTGTAGACGGGAACGATGACCGATAGCGTCTCCACTCGAGCTCCCTCTCTTCCCGGGCCTTGCGCGCGGTCGGGATTCTACTCCACCGGGACCCCGCCCTCCAAACTTCTCCAGACGCGGGTGCCGGAGGCGGCCGGAGCCCCTATTGACGGTCGTCACCGCCTGGCCCCGCACGGAGCGCGTCCTCGACCCGGTCTGGAATCCGCTCCCCGACGGCTGCCGGCTAGCGGCCCGGATCTGGCGGCCCGCCGACGCCGAGGCCGACCCGGTGCCGGCGGTCCCTAGCGGCGCCCATATCTGGGTGACGAACCAATCGAGCAACACCGTGTCGAAGCGCTGAGCCTCGGCGAGGGTTGCGCCCGGAGCCCGGTCTTCGCTGGCGGGCCCGGGCGCGTGCTTCGCACGGGCTCTGGGACCTGCTCGGCCGGCCCGCGCACGCGGAGGCGGCCTCAGAGGCGGCTGGGTAGCCCCCGGGCCGGCGCCATGTGCGGGCGGCCACAGTGGGGCCGCCGGTGACGTAGACGACCTCGCCGGTCATCCAGCCGGCGCGCTCGGAGGCGAGGGAGAGCACGGCGCTGGCGATGTCGTCGGGCGAGCCGGTGCGGCCGAGGGGCGCGCGGGCCATGTTGACCGAGCCGGGGATAATCCGTATCATCTCGACCCGTCCAAGAGCGGATCGAGACGGCCGTCAGATGAGGGGGAACGAGCAAATGAGGAAGAGAGTGGAAATGGTCGCCATGGCGGTCGCGCTCGCAATCGGGGTGTTCGCCGTGGCGACGGCCGACGAGGGGTGGCACACATATCAGTCGGACAAGTATGGGTTCAAGATGCTGACTCCGTCGGGAGTCCAGTTCAAGGAGAAGGAGCACGGCGGAGGCTGGGGGGCGCTGGAGGCAACTCACGAAACCATCAAGTTCCTGGCCGTCGGCAAGCTTGGCGCACAGGCCAATCCGGAAGAGATCGAGAAGTTCGGCGTGAACCTCACGGGCCTCGGGGCGGGTCACTGGAAGCAGGTCGACAAGGGGCAGAACAAGAACGGCTGGAAGTGGTACCGCACGGTCGAGGCGAGCGACGGCAAGACCCTGCTCTTCGGCGGCTATGGCACCGGGCCCAAGGGCAGCTACCTGATCCTGCTCCAGACGACGGTCAAGGACTACGAGGAGCACAAAGCCGACTACCACAAGTGGTACAACAGCATCACCCTGTTCTGAGTCGGTGCGCCAGTGGGTCGTATCGGTTCCGGTATCGCCTCGCGTGCGACCACGGCTTGACGCGCGCGGTGCTGGGCATCCACGCCCGGGTGCTCCAAGGCTTCTACGTCCGCAGCGCACACCGGCGTGGCATTGGCCGGGGGGGGGCCAGCAACATAACGCCCTTTCGCGACCCTTTGGGGGGCCGCGCCCCATGCGGATCGGATCCTGAACGACCCGCCGCCGACCGATCTGCCCGTCGCGCGAGCTTGATGCACCGATTCGCGCCCGCCCTCATCGACGACTGCCCCCTGCACGGGGCCCAGACACGCAGGAAGGCCACGAGGTCTTCGGGAGGCTCATCATGATGCGACGTCGCTTTGCCGCCATCGCGCTAGCCGCGCTCTTCTGCGCGGGTCCCGCGCTCGCCCAGGACAAGCTTCCCCCGCTCAGGACCGGCGTCGACGGCACCTTCGCCCCGCACGCCATGCCCAAGCTGGGCGGCGGCGTCGAGGGCTTCCAGATCGACCTCTTCACCGAGGTCGCGCGCCGCATGAAGCGCGAGATCACCATCGACGCGGTGAGCTTCTCGACCCTGATTCCCGGCATGCAGTCCGGCCGCTACGACTTCATCGCCGCGCCGACGACGGTGACCAAGGAGCGGGCGGAGAACATGCTGTTCACCGCGGGCTACCTGTGGACCGCGTACCAGTTCGGCATCAAGAAGGGCTCGGAGCCGATCAAGGACTGGGCCGACCTCAAGGGCAAGTCGGTCTCCGTCAACAAGGGCACGCCCTACGAGACGCTGTCCAAGGCCAAGGGCGCCGAGCACGGCTTCACGGTGCAGGTCTACGACACCCAGCCGGACGCCACCCAGGCGGTCCTCTCGGGCCGCGCCTACGCGACGCTCGGCGGCAACACCACCATCGTCTACGCCGCGTCGAAGAACCCGCAGTTCGTGGCCGACCTCGAGCTCAAGGACACGCGCGCCCACTGGGCGGCGCCGGTGCCCAAGAACAACCCGAAGCTCCGCGCCGAGCTCCAGGATGCGCTCGACTGCATGAAGAAGGACGGCACGATCGCCAGGCTTTCCGAGAAGTGGTTCGGCCGCAAGCCGCCGGCCGACGGCCTCGAGGTGGTGATCACGCCGGGCTACGGCCCGCCCGGCATGCCGGGCTACGACCCGACACCGCACGAGCTCAAGTGCAACTGACCGACTCGAGCGAGTGAACGGCCCGATCGTCGACGCGCGCGGTCTCCACAAGCATTTCGGCGCCCTTCACGTTCTGAAGGGCGTCGATCTCAGGGTGGCCGAGCGCGAGCTGGTGTTCGTCATCGGGCCGTCGGGCTCGGGCAAGTCGACCCTGCTGCGCTGTCTCAACCGGCTGGAGGAGCCGTCCGCCGGCAGCGTCGTGGTGGACGGCATCGACATGCTCGACCCGCGGACCGACATCAACCATGCCCGCCAGCGCATCGGCATGGTGTTCCAGTCCTTCAACCTCTATCCGCACATGACGGCGCTCGGCAACGTGACGCTCGCGCTCCGCAAGGTCGCGGGCAAGTCGCGCGCCACGGCCGAGGCGCTCGGCCGGGCCGCACTGGAGCGGGTCGGCCTCGCCGACCGCGCCGGCCACACGCCGGGCCAGCTCTCGGGCGGCCAGCAGCAGCGGGTGGCCATCGCGCGCTCGATCGCGCTCGAGCCCCGGGTCATGCTGTTCGACGAGCCGACCAGCGCGCTCGATCCGGAGCTGGTGGGCTCGGTGCTCGAGGTCATGCGCTCCTTGCGCGAGAGCGGCATGACCATGATCGTGGTCAGCCACGAGATGGGCTTTGCCCGCAACGCCGCCGACCGGGTCGTGTTCATGGACGAGGGCGCCATCGTGGAGGAGGGGCCGCCGGCCGCGATCTTCGAGAACCCGGCCCACGAGCGCACGCGCGCCTTCATCGGCCAGATCCAGCGGCACTGAGCGGGGGTTGCCCCCGGATACCGATCCAATGTCGAACTGGGCTCGCTTCACCGACACGTTCTTCAACGCGCAAGGTCATGCTCAAGTACCTGCCGGACATCCTGTCCGGCGTGGTGGTCACGATCGAGCTGGCCCTCCTCGATCGTCGTCACGGGCATCGCCGCCGGCCTGGCTCTGGCGCTGCTCAGAAGCCTCGCCATCCGGCCGCTCAACTGGCTGATCGTCTTCGTCGTCGACCTCTTCCGCTCGCTGCCGCCGCTGGTCGTCATCGTGCTGATCTACTTCGGCCTGCCCAGCGTCGACCTCTCGCCCTCGGGCTTCGTCTCGACCTGGCTGTCGCTCGCCCTGGTGCTGATGGCCTTCTCCGAGGAGATCTTCTGGGCCGGCATCACCTCGGTGGCCAAGGGCCAGTGGGAGGCCGCGCGCTCGACCGGCCTGTCGTTCGGCCAGACCCTGATGAACGTCGTGCTGCCGCAGGCCTTCCGGCTGACCATCCCGCCGCTCACCAACCGCACCATCGCCATCACCAAGGGCACCGCGCTCGGCACCGTCGTCGCAGTCACCGAGATCCTGGGCCAGGCGAGCTCGGCGATGTCCAACTCCTACAATCCCTCGCCGCTGATGATGGGCGCCGCGGCCTACCTCGTGCTGTTCTTCCCCGTCGTGGTGGCGGCCCGCTGGGTCGAGACCAAGTTCGCGTGGAAGCGATGATCCAGACCTTCTTCAACCTGGAGATCATCGCCGCGTCCTGGCCGATCGTGCTGGCGGGCCTGCGGAACACCGTGCTGCTGTCGCTGCTCGTGGTGCCGCTCGGCCTGGTCGGCGGGCTGATCCTGGCGCTGCTGGCGAGCGTGAAGAGTCCCGCGGTGCGCTGGCCGCTGATGGCCTGGGTCGACTTCTTCCGCGCCTTTCCGCCCCTGGTGCTGCTGATCCTCCTGTTCGCCGGACTGCCGTTCGCCGGGCTGGAGCTGGGCGGCTTCGTCTGTGTGGCCGTCGCCTTCTTCCTCAACACCGGCGCCTACTACGGCGAGATCCTGAGGGCGGGCATCGATTCCGTGCCGGCCGGCCAGATCGAGGCCGCGCGCTCCACCGGCCTCTCTCGGCTGCAGGCCATGGCCTACGTCGTGCTGCCCCAGGCGGTGCGCAACGTGCTGCCCGACCTGCTCTCCAACACGCTCGAGGTGGTGAAGCTCACCTCGCTCGGCAGCGTGGTCGCGGTGCCCGAGCTCCTCTACCAGGCGCGTCAGGCGCAGAGCCTGACCTACAACCCGACGCCCATCGTGGTGGCGGCGATCGTCTACTTCCTGATGCTCTGGCCCGTGGTGCGGCTGTTGAGCCGACTGGAGAACCGCGCACTCGCCGGGCGGTAGGCCTCGAGCAGCTCGGGAGGCGGGCAGAGCCGGGGATGGCGCGGTTCATGTGGCTGCCGGTGGCGTGAGGCGAGGCGGCCACGTGCCGCAGCCGTGCGATCAGGCGAGCGGAACGTGCGCACGCGCGGCGGCGATGGCGGCCGTCCGTCCGTCCGGCGGGCCCGTGCAAGATGGCCCCGAGCAGCCGCAGCCGGACTGCGGCGTCGACCGCGCGCGGATCGAGCCCGTGGCCACGGGCCGCCCCGTAGCCGGCCGTCACCGCCGCGAAGCGCTCCGGGCCCCAACTCCCGAGATAGCCGAGATCGAAGTGCGGATCGGCGATACCGCTGATCGACCAGTCGATCACGCCGGCGAGGCCGGATTGGCTCGCGGTCAGCAGCAGGTTCTTCCAGTTGGCATCGTTGCGGCCGGTCTAACCGGGCGGGGGATCGAGCGATGAAGCCGGCATTCCGCGTCGTCCTTGGCGTCCTTGCGGGCGTCGTCGCGCTGGGAGCGCTCGTCGCGCTGCTGCTCGTGCGCGAGTGCGCCTACGGCGGCGGCATGGGGGCGCGCGACCGAACGTGCGTGTGCCTCGGCGTCGAGTGGCAGGTCTACGACCAGCGGCCTGCCGACGGACCGCGCCGGTCCGTCTGCATCGGCCTCGTGCGGTCGCGGACGTGCCATCGGACCAGCGACGGCCCGGTGATCCCGTGCCCGCCGTGATCGCGCCCCGGGGGGGCCTCAGATGCGGCGGGGGAGCCCCCGGGCGGGCGCCATGTGGGGCCGGCCGCAGTGGGTGCCGCCCGTGACGTAGACGACCTCGCCGGTCATCCAGCCGGCGCGCTCGGAGGCGAGGAAGAGGACCGCGCTGGCGATGTCGTCGGGGGAGCCGGTGCGCCCGAGGGGCGTGGCGGCGAGCATGTCGCCGACGTAGGGGTGAGGGGACGGGTCGCCCTTCCGGAGCACGGTGTCCATCACCAGCCCGGGGGCGACCGCGTTGACGCGGATCCCGTGCGGCCCCAGCTCGATGGCGAGGACCTCGGTCAGCATGTTGACCGCGGCCTTGGAGCCGCAGTAGTGGGCGGCGCCGGCCCGGGCCGAGGTGGAGGCGCCGGAGGAGATGTTGACGATGCTGCCCGGCGCCTTCCGCTCGACCAGCTGGCGGGCCACCGCCTGGCAGCAGAGCATCGTGCCGCGCACGTTGACCGCGAAGGTCCGGTCCCAGTCCTCGACCGCCACCTCCAGGAGGGTGCCCTGGGGCACGTAGCCGGCGAAGTTGACGAGGACGTCGACCGGCCCCAGGCGCCCGGTGCCCTCCGCGACGACGCGGGCGACGTCGTCGCCCCGCGCCACGTCGGCAGGAACGGCGGCCACCGCCGCGCCCAGCTCGCGCGCGAGCCGGGCCGTCTCCTCGAGGGGCCCGGGGTTCAGGTCGGTGACGAGGAGCCGCGCGCCCTCGCGGGCGAAGGCCAGGGCGCAGGGCCGGCCGAGCCGGCCGGCGGCGCCGGTGAGCATGACGACGCGATCGGTGAACTCCATGCGATGCCTCCGGGTCAGCGGGGGAGGATCCGCCGCAGGTCGGTGCCGCGCGAGATCAGCAGGGTTCCCACCACGAGCACGAACGCGAAGAGGATGAGGAGCGCCGACAGCGCGGCGATCGTCGGGTCCTGCCACTTCTCCATGTAGAGGAACATCTCGATCGGCAGCGTGTTGTTCTCGCCGCGGGTGAGGAAGATCGAGCTCTCGACCTGGTCGAACGACACGATGAACGCCAGCAGCGTGCTGACGGCGAGCCCCGAACGGATCTGCGGGAGGACGATCCGCCAGAGCACCGTCGGCCGCGAGGCGCCCAGATCCTGGGCGGCCTCCTCGAGGGAGGGGTCCAGCCCGACCAGGTTCGCCGCCAGGATGTTGACGACGAACGGCAGCACGACGATCGTGTGGGCCAGGATCAGCGGCCCCACGCCCCCCTGGAGCCCGAGCCGCGCAAAGAAGATGAACCAGCCGACGCCGAGGACGATCTTCGGCATCACGATGGGGGACAGCAGGAACGCCCGCAGCGCCTCGCGGCCGGGAAAGCGCCCCCGTACCAGCGCCAGCGCGCCCAGGAGGCCGGTGACCAGGGCCAGCGCGGTGGCGGCGACGCCGATCCCCAGGCTCCGGAGGAACGCGCCCCGGAAGGCCGGCTGGTCGGCGAGGTTGGCGTACCAGCGGAGGGAGAGGCCGGGCGGGGGAAAGACCCCGTAGGCCACGCTCGAGAACGAGTAGAAGACGACGATGGCCAGCGGCAGCAGGACGAAGCCGACGCCGAGGGCCAGGACCCCGCGGAGGACGGCGTCACGGGCGCGGTCCGCCCGCGCCTCGCGCGCCTGGAGGTCGGTGGGGCTCATACGGTGGGGAGCTTCCTCAGCACCGCGTTCAGCCCCCACACCGCGAGGACGGACAGGGCCAGGAGCGCGAGGCTGGCCACCGCGCCGTCCGGCCAGTTGATCTCCACGGTGCTGTTGTAGACCGTCAGGGGCAGGACCTGGACGCGGCCGCCGCCCAGGATCTGGGGCGTCACGAAGGCGCTGAGCGCGAGCGTGAAGCAGATGAGGGCGCCGGCCACCACGCCGGGCATGGTGAGGGGCAGCGTGATGCGGAGGAAGGTGTCCCACCAGCCGGCCCCCAGGTCGCGGGCGGCCTCCTTCAGCGTGACGTCGATCCGCCCGAGGACCGAGTAGATCGGGAAGATCGCGAAGGGGAGCAGGATGTGGGTCAGGCTCACCACGACGCCGCGCATGTTGAAGAGGAGGGAGAGCGGCTCGTCGATCAGCCCGAGGCCCCGCAGGGTCGTGTTCACCAGGCCCTGGTTGGCGAGCAGGATCAGCCAGCCGTAGGTCCGGACCACGACGCTGACCAGGAGCGGCGAGAAGAGGACGACCGCCAGGACCAGCCGGGCCATCCGGCTCCGGACCCGGGTGTGGAGCGCGTAGGCCACCGGGTAGCCGATGAGCACCGCCAGCGCCGTCACGACGAAGGCCAGCCAGAGCGAGGTCGCGATGATCTTGTAGGAGAACGGGTCGGCGAAGAACGCGACGAACGTGCGAAGGGTCCACACCGGGAGGATGCGGCCATCCTTGAAGGCGTGGAAGCCGTTGACGAAGTAGAAGGCGAGCGGGACGACGTAGAGCACGGCCATGAGGAGGAGGGCGGGGGCGAGCAGGAAGAGGACTAGCCGACCCTGGACGCGCACGGCGCCTAGCCTAAGCTCCCGCCCGCGTCCTGGCAACCGCCCGGCTCACCGCCCCGCTCACACTCACGCCCCCGGGTGGTGGACCACCCGGAGGTGGCCCGGGCGAGGATCGAGGCGTCTTGACGCGCCCGGGCCGCCACGCTAGGCTCGGCCCACTCCCGAAAGGCAGTGGCTTCCGTCCAACCCCACGAGGAGGACCCACGATGAAGCGTCTGCGCGCGCGATCGGGGCTCGGCATCACGGTACTCACGGTCGTCCTGCTGGCCCTGGGGATCCCGGCGGCGAGGGCCGCCGATCCGGCACCGGGCGGGACGCTCGTCGTCGGGCTCGACCAGGAGCCGCCGACGCTCGATCCTCACGCGTCGCCGTCGGCGGTGACCTACCAGGTCATCGCCTCGGTCACCGAGAGCCTGCTGTTCCATGGCCGGGACGGGAAGCTTTACCCGTGGCTCGCCGAGTCGTGGACCACCTCGGCGGACGGGAAGAGCGTCACCTTCAAGCTTCGCAAGGACGTCAAGTTCCACGACGGGACCCCGTTCAACGCCGCCGCCGTCAAGTTCAACTTCGACCGGATCGTGGATCCCAAGTTCAAGGCCGGCGGGTCGCGGGCCCAGCTCGCCGGCTACGCCGAGTCGAAGGTCCTCGACGAGCACACCGTCCAGGTGAGCTTCCAGGCCCCCTACGCGCCGTTTCTCACCTACGCCGCCGCCGGCACGCTGAGCATGGTGTCGCCGAAGGCGGTGCGTGAGACGGGCGACGGGGTGCACACCCAGCCGGTCGGCACCGGCGCGTTCATGGTCAAGGACTACGTGGCCAAGGACCACACGACCATCGTGCGCAACCCGGCCTACAACCGGAAGGCGCCGTGGAGCGACCGGTCGGGGCCGGCCTACCTGGACGCCATCGTGTGGAAGTTCATCCCGGAGGCGGGGACCCGGGTGACGACCCTCGAGAGCGGCGAGACCCAGGGGATCTACCTGGTGCCGGCCCAGTCCCTGCCGCGCCTGGAGCGCAACGCGGCCATCCGCGTCGAGCGGATGCCGTGGCCGGGGGCGCCCCGGATCTGGGTCCTGAACGTGACCAAGCCCCCACTGGACGACGTCCGGGTCCGCCAGGCGATCAACTACGCCGTCGACAAGGAGGCGTTCCTGGCGACGGTCTACAAGGGGACGGCGGTCCGGGCCTCCGCCCCCCTCACCGCCGTCATGCTGGAAGACGCCGGGCTCCGCCAGTACTACCCCTACAACCCCGGCAAGGCCCGGGACCTCCTGGGACAGGCCGGCTGGCAGCCGGGACCCGAGGGCATCCGGGCGAAGGGCGGTCAGCGGCTGGAGATCGTGCTGAACGCGATCGAGTACGGCGGCGGTCCGGATCCGACCGCCCAGCTCATCCAGTCGTCGCTCCGCGAGGTCGGCATCGACCTGAAGATCAAGGCCCAGGCGCGCCCGCCGTTCTACGAGGACAACTACCGCTGCGCCACCCACGGCCCGGTCATGTTCCTTCGCGCGACCGACCCCGACGCCCTCTACTCGCTCTTCCACTCGTCGATGGTCGGCCAGAACTTCAACTGGTCGTGCTACAAGAACGCGAAGGCGGACCAGCTCCTGGAGCAGGGCCGGAGGGAGTCGGACCCGGCCAAGCGCCGCGCCGTGTACCTGGAGCTCAGCAAGCTGCTCCTCGACGACGCGGCCAGCGTGCCGCTCGTCGACGAGCTGGCCGTGTGGGCCTTCCGGTCCGGTGTCGAGGGCACGAAGTACAACTTCAACGCCTACCCGGTGCTGAGCGACACCTTCATCCGGAAGTAGTGTCCCAGCGAGCTCGCCCGCACCCTCTCCCTCCTCGCCGGAGGGAGA
Organism: uncultured Candidatus Rokubacteria bacterium; assembly: GCA_963708025.1. Classification (GTDB taxonomy): domain Bacteria; phylum Methylomirabilota; class Methylomirabilia; order Rokubacteriales; family DASRDR01; genus CAVPSB01. The sequence goes on from CAVPSB010000014.1 coordinate 348,769, forward strand.
GGGTGAGATAGGACCCCGTGCTCACCTACGTCGCCGGGCGGGCCCTGGCCAGCGTCCCCGTGCTCTTCGGCGTGACGCTGGCCGTCTTCAGCATGCTGTTCCTGGTGCCCGGCGACCCGGTCAAGATGATGCTGGCCGAGTTCGTCACGAACCCGGACCAGGTCGCCCAGATGCGGGCCCAGCTCCACCTCGACGAGCCGATCCTCCAGCAGTACGGCCGCTTCGTGGCCAACGCGCTCCGCGGCGACCTCGGCGTCTCGATCCGGAGCCGGCGCCCGGTCGTCCAGGAGATCCGGGAGAACGTGGGGAGCACGGCCCAGCTCGCCCTCGGCAGCATGCTGGTCGCCGCCGTCCTGGGCGTCGCGCTCGGGCTCCTGGCCGCCGTCTGCCGGAACACCTGGGTGGACGTCGGCTCGATGCTGGTGGCGCTCCTGGGCGTCTCCATGCCGAGCTTCTGGCTCGGGCTCCTGCTGATCCTGCTCTTCTCGCTCCAGCTCGGCTGGTTCCCGGCCACCGGGGGCGGCGGCCTCGCCCACCTGGTCATGCCGATGGTCACCCTGGGGCTCATCCCCTCGGCGATCATCGCCCGCCTCACCCGGTCGAGCATGCTGGAGGTGCTCGGCCAGGACTACATCCGCACCGCCCGCGCGAAGGGGCTGGCGGGGTGGGCGGTGGTGATCCGGCACGGCCTGAAGAACGCCTTCATCCCGGTGGTGACCGTCTTCGGCCTGCAGTTCGGGAACCTCCTGGCCGGCACCGTGATCGTCGAGACCGTCTTCAGCCGGCCGGGCCTCGGCCGGCTCATCGTCGGCGGGGTCCTGAACAAGGACTTCCCCCTGGTGCAAGGCGCCATCCTCTTCGTCGCGACCGCCTACGTCGTGATCAACTTGCTGGTCGACCTCGCCTATGCCATCTTCGACCCGCGCATCCGCTCCGCTAGGGCCGGGCTCGCTCCGCCTCCCGCGCGGGGCGCTGGTCGGCCTCGTGGTTCTCGGGTGCCTGGCGGTCCTCGCGGTGCTGGCGCCCTGGCTCAGCCCGCGGGATCCGATCAAGACGGCGCCCCGCGAGGCGCTGGAGCCGCCGGGGCCCCGCTACGTGCTGGGCAGCGACCAGTACGGCCGCGACGTGCTGAGCCGGGTCCTCCACGGCGCCCGCATCTCGCTGCTGATCGGCTTCATCGCCGTGTCCATCGCGGTCGCGCTCGGGACGCCGGTGGGACTGGTCGCCGGCTACTACGGCGGGCGCCTCGACGCGGTCCTCATGCGGGTCATCGACGTCATGCTGGCGTTCCCGGGGATCCTGCTCGCGCTGGCCATCGTGAGCGTGCTCACGCCGAGCCTGACCAATCTGATGGTGGCGGTGGGGCTCGCCGCCGTGCCGACCTACGCGCGGCTGGTGCGGGGCTCCGTCCTGTCGGCCCGGGAGAACCTCTACGTCGAGGCGGCGCGGGCGATCGGCTGCCGCGACGCGCTCGTCCTGGCCCGCTACGTCCTGCCGAACGTGGTGGCGCCGATCATCGTGACGGCGACCCTCGGCATGGGGACGGCGATCCTGTCGGCGGCGGCGCTCAGCTTCCTGGGGCTCGGCAGCCAGCCGCCGGAGCCGGAGTGGGGCCGGATGCTGAGCGAGGGGCGCGACTACCTGCGGGAGGCGTGGTGGATCTCGACGTTCCCGGGGCTCGGCATCATGCTCACCGTGCTGGCCATGAACCTCCTGGGTGACGGCCTGCGCGACGTCCTCGACCCGCGGCTGAAGGTGTAGCGCGCGTGGACGAGTTCACCGAGGCCAACCGCCGCCTCTGGAACGCCTGGGCGCCGTACCACGTCGGGTCGCCGTTCTACGACGTCGAGGGCTTCAAGGCCGGGCGCCGCAGCAGGCGGGCGGGGCTCGACGCGCTGGAGATCGCCCTGGTCGGGGACGTGACCGGTAAGAGGCTGCTCCACCTGCAGTGCCACTTCGGCCTGGACAGCCTCGCCTGGGCGCGCCGGGGCGCGATCGTCACGGGCGTCGACTTCGCCGAGGCGGCCATCGAGGCGGCCCGGACGCTGGCGGCCGAGACCGGGATCCCGGCCCGGTTCGTCCGGAGCGACGTCTACGACCTGCCCGCCCACCTCGAGGGCGAGTTCGACGTCGTGTTCACCTCGCACGGCGTGCTCGGCTGGCTGCCCGACCTCGACGCGCTGGGCCCGGGTGATCGCGCACTTCCTCGCACCGGGCGGCCGATTTCACGTGATCGAGGCCCACCCGTTCGCGCTGATCTTCGACGACCGGCGGGACGATCGGGAGCTGCGGCTGCTCTACCCCTACTTCGGCGGCCCCGAGCCGTTGCGGGAAGAGCGGGAGGGCTCCTACGCGGCGCCCGACGCGCCGATCCACAGCGTCGAGTACGTCTGGATCCATCCGCTGGCCGAGGTCTTCGGGTCGCTCCTGCGGGCCGGGCTCTCCATCGAGGCGTTCGCGGAGTACCCGTATGCCGGCTGGCCGATCGTCCCCTGGATGGAGCAGCGGGCGGACGGCGCCTGGCAGCTCCCGGGCGGCGCCGGGAGCCTGCCCCTGATGTTCTCGCTCAGCGCCTCGAAGAGGTGACAGCGTCCGGGGCGATCAGCTCGTCCGGCTCCCCCCTCCCCCCCGGCCAAAGGCCGAAGGCCGTCAACCTTGGGGGAGGGCGGTTGGGGGGGTAGGAGGGAGGTCCCGAAAATCGACGGCGGTGGTGTTGCCGCCGCTGACGACGACCCCGACGCGCTCCCCGGGCGCGGGCGCGTAGCCGCCGGAGAGCAGGCCGGCCAGCGCGGCCGCGCCGCCGGGCTCGGCGACCACTCGCAGGGAGGACCACAGGGCCTCCTGGGCCTGGCGGATGGCGGCATCGTCCACCAGGACGACGCGCTCGACGTGGGCCCGGGCGATCGGGAACATCAGCTCGCCGACCCGGCGCGGCGCCAGCGAGTCCGCCGCGATGCTGCCCGTCTCGGCGTCCACCGGCCGTCCGGCCCGGAGCGCCTCGGCCAGCGTCGGGGCGGCCCGGGGCTCGACGCCGACGATCCTCGCGGTCCCCGCGTACCAGGCCGCGATGCCGCCGATCAGCCCGCCGCCCCCCACCGCCACCAGCACCGTGTCGAGGCCCGGCGCCTGGGCGGCCAGCTCCAGGCCGAGGGTCCCCTGGCCGAGCAGCGTCTCGACCGGTCGAAGGCGTGGACCGGCAGCGCGCCCGACTCCGCGACCCACGCCTCGCTGGCCGCGAGGGCGTCCGCGTAGCGATCGCCTCCGACGACGAGCTCCGCGCCGTACTCCCGGATGCGCCGGATCTTCGCGGGGGAGGAGACCGTCGGCACGAAGATCTTCGCGGCCACGCCGAGTCGCATCGCGGCGTAGGCGACCGCGGCGCCGTGGTTCCCTCCCGAGGCGGCCACGACGCCGGCGGCCGGGACGGCCCGCGTGAGCAGGTTGGCGAAGGCGCCCCGCGCCTTGAACGACCCCGAGTGCTGGAGCTGCTCCAGCTTCAGCACGAGCGAGAAGGAGGACAGCCCGAAGTCGGCGCCGTTCACCTCCACCACGGGGGTCCGGCGCACGTAGGGTCGGATGACCTCGTGGGTCGCCTGGATGCTGGTCCGGTCGATCGAGCTCACGAGGCGGAGCCGGTGGGCGCGCCCGTGACCGGGGCGCCCGGGACGACGACCGCCTGGGCGGCATCCCAGCCGGCGGCGATGACCTCGCCGACCGGGAAGAGCGGCGTGCCGTTGACGTAGGGCACCGCGGCGTGGAGCCGCAGCCCGCCGGCCGCCAGGCGGTACTTGACCAGCGAGCCGGAGAAGGCGCGCTCCTCCACGCGGCCGGGCAGGACCGTCGGCAGATCGAGCGTGGCCTCCACCCGGACCCGCTCGGGCCGGACGCAGACGGTGACCGGCTGGCCTACCTGCTCCCAGCCGAGCCGCCGAGCCCGGACCCGGAGCGCCCCGGCTCGCACCACCACCGTGTCCCCGTCCACGCTCTCCGTCACGCCGTCGATCAGGTTCGCGTCGCCGATGAAGTTGGCGACGAAGCGCGTGCTGGGGCGCTCGTAGATCTCCATCGGGGCGCCGACCTGGTCGAGCCGGCCGGCCTCCATCACCCCGATCCGGTCGCTCATGGCCAGGGCCTCTCCCTGGTCGTGCGTCACGTAGATGAACGTCGTTCCCAGCTCCCGCTGGAGCCGCTTCAGCTCCTCCTGGAGCTGGAGCCGGAGCTTGAGGTCGAGGGCGGAGAGCGGCTCGTCGAGGAGGAGGACGCGCGGCTGGTTGACCAGCGCCCGGGCCAGGGCCACGCGCTGCTGCTGGCCCCCGGACAGCTCGCGTGATCCGCCGGGTCGCCAGCCCGCCCATCTGGACCAGCGCGAGCGCCTCGCCGACCCGCTCCCGCACCTCGCGCTCGGGCCGCCGCTTCATCCGGAGGCCGAAGGCGACGTTGTCGTGGACCGTGTAGTGGGGGAAGAGCGCCAGGCGCTGGAAGACCATGTTGGTCTCCCGGCGGTTCGGCGGGAGCCGGCCCATCGGGCGGCCGTCGATGAGGATCTCGCCGGCGTCGACGGGCTCGAAGCCGCCGATGGCGCGGAGGGTCGTCGTCTTCCCGCAGCCCGACGGGCCCAGCAGCGAGAAGAACTCGCCGCCCCGCACCTCGAAGGAGACCGCGTCCACCGCGGTCACCTCGCCGAAGCGCTTGGTGACCGCGCGGACCTCGACCCCGGCCCCGGTCATCGGCGGTCGGTACTCTCACCCCGACCCTCTCCCGGAAAGGGAGAGGGAGGGGAGAGTCGCGCTACATCCGGGATTTGACTTCCTTCTCCCAGCGCTGGCGCCACTCGCTCGCCTTCTGGCCCATGGTCCCCCAGTCGAGCCAGATCGCGTTCTCCAGCACCTTGGGATTCAGGGCCTCGTCCACCCGCTGGGCCATTCCCGGCTCCGGGAAGGCGGGGATGTTGTGGGTCAGCTTGGCGTAGCGGGAGTTGTTCTCCGCGGTGAGCAGCTCGGTGACGACCTCCTCGGCCACCCGGATCTGGTCCGGGGTGCTGCCCTTGACGATCTGCAGGTAGATCGGGAAGGCCACCGCGCCTTCCTTGGGGTTCGCGAAGCCGAGCGGCGCGCCCTCGTCGGCCCAGAACTTCCAGATGGCGGAGAACCAGGGGGCGATCTGCGCCTCGCCCGTCACCAGGATGTTCTTGAGCTGGTCGTTGCTCGTCGGCAGGGCCCGGATGTTCTTCGCCTGCTCGGCCCAGACGCGGAAGCCCGGCTCGATGTCCTTCTCGCTCCCCCCGTTCAGGCGGGCGGCCAGGACCAGGGGTATGAAGTTGTTGTCGAAGAAGGTGACCTTGCCGCGCCACTTCGGGTCCCACAGGGCGGTCCAGGTGGCCGGCGGCTCCTTCACGAGGCTCTTGTTGTACATGAGGCCGACGTTGATGATGCCGTAGCCGATCCCCTTGTTCGCCGGCCGGCGGAGACTCTGGTTGATCTTGCCGACGGCCGGGATCCGCGCGGGGTCCATGGTCACCCACATGTCGTCGGCGTCGCCGCGGTTCGCCATGTCCACGTTGAAGTAACCGAAGTTGACCAGCGGGGCGTTGGGGTTCGCCTGCTTCGCCGCCAGCATCTTCGGGTAGGTGACGGCGTTGGTGGACTCCCAGAACTCGATCTCGACGTCGGGATGGCTCTTGAGATAGCTGGCGACCACCTCACGCGGCAGGACGCCCTGGCCGGCGCCGGCCCAGATGAACATGGTGAGCTTCACCTTGGCGGCGGCCCGGGCGGGCCGGCGGCTCGCCAGGCTCGCGCCGGCGGCGAGCCCGGACACCAGGAACGAGCGACGGGAGACGGCAGGGCGATTGCCACTCATCACGGGCCTCCTCTGGGATCTTCGGGACCTCCCTCTACCCCCCCAGCCCCCCTCCCCCACCCACTGGGGGGAGGGGGGAGCCGGAGGCCCCTTCACATCCTCTGAGTCTGGGGATCTCACTCGCGGTGCGGCGAGGGCATGCTACCCCATTCCCGGCGAGGGGGGCAACCGCCGGGCCGACCAGTCGTGGGCGGGGGAGTAGCGCTCCTGGTGGACGACCTCCTGCCACGGGCGCCGGGGCCGCGGCGCCGGCGCGTCGGCGGGGTGACCCACGATCACCAGGCCCACCGGGACGACGTGGGGCGGCAGGCCGAGGGCGGCCTGGACGTGCTCCTCGTGGAAGTCGCCGATGAAGCCGCAGCCGAGGCGCTCGTCCACCGCCGCCAGCATGAAGAGGAGCGCGGCGTACGCCACGTCCATGTAGAGGTACTTGCCGGCGCCGCGGGCGCCGTAGCGCTCGGCCTCGCGGAGGAGATCGCCGCAGAAGGCGACGGTCAGGGCCCCGGCGTCGGGCCGCGCGCCCCGGCTCCAGGACGCCCGCGCCAGCTCACGGCGGAGCGCCGGATCCCGCACCACCACTAGCTCCAGCGGCTGCGTGTGCCCGGCGCTCGGCCCGCGCTGGGCCACGCGGAGCAGCCGGCCCAGCACCTCGTCGTCCACCGGCCGGGGCTCGAACGTCCGGACCATGCGCCGCCGGCGCAGCACCTCGCGGAATTCCATCGGCTGACCTCCTGTCTTCCACTTTCACTCCAAGGGGATGCCCCAGTACGGGGAGGCACGGATCACGAGGTGATCGGGGACGAACAGCGCGTCGAAGCCGACCGCCTCGGCGATCCGCGCCAGGTCGCGCAGCTCGCGCCATCGCGGCAGCCAGGCGTCGCCGAGCCAGCTCTCGAGGGTCGGGAGGAAGAGCCCGAGGCGCAGTGAACCCATACCCGTCTTTCGGCAGCCTGGGCGGCATCGTAAACTAAGCCCCGGCCGGAAGCCAGGCGGCGATGAACGAGCGGCACTCGCAGCTGGTGGACGATGACGTTCCCCGGCCTGGCGCTCTTCGTCACCGTCATCTGCTTCAGCCTGCTGGGCGATGCCATCAACGACGTGGTCGGCTTGCGAGGCCGCCGCCCGGCGGCCGGCGGCTGACCACCAGAGAGGAGACATCATGCGCTTCGTCGTGTGCGGCGCCGGCGCCATCGGGGGCGTGATCGGCGGCCAGCTCGCCAAGGCCGGGCTCGACGTGATCTTCATCGAGAAGAACCCGGCGCACGTGGAGGCCATCAACCGGGAAGGCCTCGTGCTCAAGGGGATCCACGGGACCCACGTCCTGCGACTGCCGGCGGTGCCGGAGGCGCGCGCGGCCGGCCTCCGCGCGGGGGATGCGATCGTGCTCGCCGTGAAGTCGCAGCACACCGACGCGGCCGCCGCCGAGCTGCGGGCGGCGACGCCCCTCGAGCTGCCGGTGTTCTGCGCCCAGAACGGGATCCGCAACGAGGAGGCGGCGGGGCGCCACTTCCGTGACGTCAACGGCGTCATGGTGCTGATCGGGGCCAAGCACCTGGTCCCGGGTGAGGTCGTGCACACCTCCGCGGGTCCGCTCGGCGTCGGCGCCTGGCCGACCGGGCTCAGCCCGGCGGCCCGTGACTTCGCGGCGGCGGCGGGCAAGACCGAGCTGCCGGTCTACACCACCGAGAACGTGCGCGCCGCCAAGTGGAACAAGATGCTCATGAACCTGAACAACGCGACGATGGGGCTCACCGGGCTCTCCGGCCAGGAGGCGCGCTCGGACCGGGAGGTGCGGGCGTTCATGGCCGAGGTCTACGACGAGGGGGTCCGGGTGGTGCGGGCCGCCGGCATCCCCTTCGAGGGGCCGCCGGGGGCGGGGTCGATCGAGGAGCAGATCCGGTGGCTCCGGAGCGACGCGCCGGGGCCGGCGGTGCCGGCCGAGGCGGAGGCCCGGCACTACGCCTCGCTCTGGCAGGACCTCCATCACCGCCGCGGCGAGGTGGAGGCCGACTACTTCAACGGGGAGATCGTCCGGCTCGGGCGGCAGGTGGGGATCCCGACGCCCTACAGCGGCCTGCTCCTCGCCCTCATCAGCGAGATGGCGGTGGCCCGCGAGCGACCGGGCAAGTACACGGTGGGTCAGCTCCGCGCGCGCCTGGCCTGATTATCGGGACCTCCCTCCTACCCCCCCAGCCCCCCTCCCCCACCCACTGGGGGGAGGGGGGAGCCGGAGCCTTACCTCCCGGAGAGGGACTCGTCGGGGGCGAAGGTGCGGATGGCCGCCGACCAGGCGTGGTAGGCGTCCAGGCCGACCGGGACCGGGGCGATGACGGGCAGGGCGACCCCGAGGGCGCGATACTCCGCGAGCCGGCCGCGCCAGCCGGCCGGCTCGCCGGACAGTGCGACGGCCTCCAGCATCCGGTCGGAGACCTGGGCGGCGGCGGCTTCGATCCCCTGCGGCAGCGCGGCCATGACGGCCGCCGTCTCGCGGCCGAAGCCGCTCCGGTCGAACATCTGCCGGTAGAAGTCGAGCGTGACGTAGCGCGCGGTCTCGAGCGCCACGCTCCGCGTGACGGCCGCCGGGTCCTCGCCCACCGCGGCCCGGATGTAGCAGGCGACGTTGACCGCGGCGGGGTCGCGGCCGGCCCGCTCGGCGCCCGCCCGCACCCCGGCCACCGCCTCCCGCACGTAGTCGGGAGTGGCCCAGTTGAGCAGGACGCCGTCGGCCACCTCGCCGGCCAGCCGGCACATCTGCGGCGCGAGGGCCGCCACGTAGATCGGCAGGGCCGGGCGCTCCGGGACGAAGTCGAGCTGGAACCGGGTCACCGGCGCGAGCGTCGCCGGCGGCAGCGGCCGCCCCTCGAGGATGGCCCGGGCGAGCCCGACGTACTCCCGCATCCGACCGACCGGCCGCTCGAACGCGACGCCGTGCCCGGTCTCCAGCGGCTCCTTGTGGCCGATGCCGAGGCCGAGGATCGCCCGGCCGCCGGAGACGTGGTCGAGGGTGGCCGCGGTCATGGCCAGGATCGACGGGGAGCGGGGGTAGATCGTGACGATGCCGGTCCCGAGCTGGATCGTGCGGGTCGCGAGCGCGTACGCGGTGAGCTGGGAGAAGGCGTCCTTGCCCGAGCCCTCGGGGACCCACAGGCTCTCGTAGCCGCAGGCCTCGGCAAGGCGGGCCAGCTCGACGAGCTGGCGGACGGGGAGCCGCTCCTCGCGGAGGCGCAGGCCGAGTCGCATTGTTTGGGACCTCCCGCCTACCCCCCCAACCCCCCTCCCCCACCCACCGGGGGGAGGGGGGAGCCGGAGGAGGCGATTGCTTCACCGCTTCAGGCGTAGCGGGTCCGGAGCAGGTCGGCTGCCGCGCACATCGCGCGGAGCTTCCCGTAGGCCTCGTCGAGGTCCATCGGGTTCTGGACCGACGGGGAGAAGCCGCAGTCGGGGTGGAGCGTGATCCGCTCCTTCCCGACGTGCCGCATCGCCGCCTCCACCCGGGCCACCACGTCCTCGGGCCGCTCGATCTGCCGGTCGCAGTGGTCGATGCACCCGAGGCCGAGCCGCACGCCCTCCGGGAAGCGGGCCAGCGAGGCCACGCCGCCGGCGACCGGGGTCGCGTACTCCATGCAGAGGGTGCCGACCCGGAGACGGGCGAGGGCCGGCATGATCAGATCGTAGGGGCCCTCGGTGGCGTGGCGGTGGTCGAAATGGGCGTGGCAGAGGTGCATGGCCGTGGCGATGCCCCCGTCGCGATCGAAGCCATCGAGCGTCTGGTTCACGAGGTCGACGCACAGGTCCATCTCGTACTGCGGGTCCTGATCCCCTCCCGCTCGCGGAAGCGGGGATCGACCAGCGTGGCCACCCACGGCTCGTCGAGCTGGACGGTGTCGGCCCCGGCCGCCCGGACCGCCTCGATCTCGCGGCGGAGCACGCCCACGCAGTCGGCCATCAGCCGCTCGCGGGTGGGGTACGCCTGCCGGGAGTGCTCGGGGTGCCACATGCGCCGGCCGATGATGTAGGGCGCGGGGAGGGTCACCTTGACCCGGCGCCGGGTGCGGGGCCGGAGGTGGCGGACCTCCTCGGCGGCGATCGGGCGGTGGTATTCGATGGGGGCGACCACGGCGGGGTAGGGCAGCCCGCCGCTCGGGTTCAGGTCGGGCTGGAAGCCGTGGACGCGCTCGGCGAAGACCTTGACGTAGCTCTCGCGCCGCCACTCGCCGTCGGTGATCTCGTCGAGGCCGGCGCGCTCCTGGAGCGCGATCGCCGACTCGATGGCCCGGTCGAGGAGCCGGTCGGCGTCGGTCTCGGCCAGGCGGCCGGCCTTCCGGTCGAGGATGACGTCCCGCAGCCAGGCCGGGCGCGGCAGGCTGCCGATGACGGTGGTGGGGAAGAGGGGCGCGGGCACCCCCCGAGTCTACCAGCATCGGACCGGAGGCGCCACCGGCCGGGGCGACCACTGAGAGGGTGTGAAGGAATTGGACGCTCCGGCTCCCCCCTCCCCCCCGCCAAAGGCCGAAGGCCGTCGAACAATTTGGGGGAGGGGGGTTGGGGGGGTGGGCGGGAGGTCCCGAACTGAGTGGTAGACTGTTCGGGGCCGGCTCCCCGGGGACCCGGGCGGTCCGGGACCGTTTCCGGGACGATCGACACTCAGAGAGGCGGAGGCGCAGATGCGGCGAAGTATGCTCATCGTTCTGGCGATGCTGACGATGCTGGTGGTGGTGACGGCGAGCCACGCCCAGACGCTCACGGGGACCCTCAAGAAGGTCAACGACAGCGGCACGCTGACCCTGGGATACCGCGAGAACGTGCCGCCCATCTCTTCCACCGGCGCCGACGGGAAGCCGGTCGGCTACTCGATCGACCTCTGTCAGGAGATCGCCACCGCGGTCCAGCAGGAGCTGAAGCTGGCGAACCTCGCGGTCCGCTGGGTGCCGGTGACGCCCGAGAACCGCGTGGACGCCGTGGCCAACGGCACCGTGGACATCGAATGTGGCGTGACGACCAACTCACTCTCCCGCCAGCAGAAGGTTGACTTCACCCTCATGACCTTCATCGACGGCGCCAGCATCCTGATCGTGGAAGGCATGGGGATCGGCGGCGTGGCCGACCTCGGCGGCAAGCGGATCGCGGTCGTCACCGGGACCACGACCCAGAAGGTTCTCGCCGACTTCCTCCGCGAGCAGTCGATCGCGGCCACGGTGGTCCCCGTGAGGGACCACGACGAGGGGCTCGCGGCGCTGGAGTCCTCCAAGGTCGACGCGTACGTCTCCGACCGCGCCATCCTGATCGGCCTGGCCATGCGGGTCCGCGGCACGAAGCGGCTCGCCCTGCTGCCCGACGCGCTCTCCTACGAGCCGTACGGCTTCATGGTGCGGCGGGACGACTCGGCGTTCCGTCTCGTCGCCAACCGCACGCTGGCCCGGGTCTACCGGTCGGGGGCCATCGGGACGATCTACGCCAAGTGGTTCGGAGCGCTCGGCAAGCCCAGCCCGGCCCTCATCCTGATGTACGCCATCCAGGGCCTCCCCGAGTAGCGCGCGGCCCGCGCGCCGCTTTCCGTCCGCCCCCCTCTCCCTCCCCGGGGAGGGAGGGGTTGGGGTTGGGCGGTGCCCAAAAGTGCCGGGTTTGCGCCTCCCACGCGCTATGCTCGCGGCGACGTGGGAGGGCCCTCGGTCCGGCCGATCCCGCGTCACCGGGTCACGCGGGATCGGCGGGAGGGGCGGTCGATGGGGCACCTGGGCAGGTTCAGGCTGACCGCGAAGCTTGTCGTTCCGTTCATCGTGGTCTTCGCGGGCACGGTCGTCCTGCTGAGCGCCTACTTCGTCAACTTCGGGCGCACCGTCATGCTGGAGAGCCTCGAGCGGCGGGCCGAGATCCTCGCCGACCCCTTCGCCGCCGCCGTCTCCGAGGCGGTGGCCGTCACCGACACCGGCCGGGCCCAGGGTCTGCTCGAGCAGCTGAAGAAGGCGGATCCGGACCTCGCCTATGCGGTCGTCGTCGACAAGAGCGGGAAGGCGTTCGCCAGCAGCGATCCGGCCCTCAAGGGGCAGACGCTCCTCCGTGACGCGTTCGAGCAAGCCATGTTCAAGACGGAGCAGCTGCTCCGGCGCCCGGTGCCGGGGCAGGAGATGTTCGAGGTCTCCATGCCGGTGACCTATCCCGTGCTCGGGAAGATCGGCGTCCTCCGGATGGGGTTCTCGACGTCGCGGATCCAGGCCACGGCGCGCCAGGCGGCGTGGACGGCGGCCGGCGCCGGCGGCCTCGCGCTGCTGGCCGGCGTCGTGCTCTACCTTTACGTGGCCCGCCGGACCGTCCACCCGCTGCGCGCCGTGGCCGGACGGCTCGATGAGCTCGCGAGCGAGGAAGCCGATCTCACCGTGCGCATGCCGGTCGGCGCGGCGGACGAGGTGGGGCAGCTCGGGCGGGCCCTGAACGCCTTCCTGGACAACCTGAACCGGCTGATCCAGGAGATCCTGAAGTCCTCGGTTTCCGTGGGCGCCGCCTCCCAGCAGCTCTCGGAGGCGACCACGCAGCTGTCCTCGGGCGTCCAGCAGCAGGCCTCGGCCCTCGAGGAGACCGCTGCCTCGCTCGAGGAGCTGGCGGGGACGGTCAAGCAGAACGCCGACAGCGCGCGGCAGGCCAACCGGCTGGCCCACGACTCTCGCGAGACGGCGGAGAAGGGCCAGGCGGTCGTCGTCGCGGCGGTGACGTCGATGCAGGAGATCACGCGGGCCTCGACGAAGATTGGCGAGATCATCACCGTGATCGACGAGATCGCGTTCCAGACGAACCTCCTGGCGCTGAACGCGGCGGTGGAGGCGGCGCAGGCGGGAGAGCAGGGGCGGGGGTTCGCGGTGGTGGCGGCGGAGGTGCGGAACCTGGCGCAGCGGAGCGCGGGGGCGGCGCGGGAGATCAAGGGGCTGATCCAGGACGCGGTGGCCAAGGTGGAGGGGGGCGCGGGGCTGGTCAACCAGTCCGGGCAGGTGCTGGAAGCGATCGTGGCGTCGGCGAAGCAGGTCTCGGACATCGTGGGGGAGATCTCGGCGGCGAGCCAGGAGCAGTCGGGGGGGATCGACCAGGTCAACCGCGCGCTGGGGCAGATGGATCACGTGGTCCAGGGAAACTCGGCGCAGACGGCGGAGCTTGCGTCCACCGCCCACGCCCTGGCGGCGCAGGCGGCCGAGTTGCAGGCCCTGGTGGCCCGCTTCAAGCTGGAGCGCGCGTCAACCCCGCCCCGGTTCTCCCCGCAGTCCGTATCCCCGCTGGCCCACCCCGCCGTTTAGCGGAACGCCCCCTCGCCGGGGCGCCCCCGGGGTCCGCTCAGCGGCACTCCCAGTGGTTGTAGACCCAGAACCAGCGGCAGGGGGGTGGGGCGTAGACCCCCGGAGGCGGTGGGGCCGGCGCGTAGACGGCGCGCGGAGGAGGGCCCGCCGGGACCACGATGCAGCCGGCGGCCGTGCCGGCGACGGCCGCGAGGATCAGCGAGAGGGCGAGTCGGCGAAGGGGCATCCCGGACCTCCTTGACGGGTTGGACGGCCCGGGATGCCGCGGTCTTCGCCGGCGGTCAGGCGCCGGCCGGAACCGGGACCTCCACCGCTAGCTCGGCGAGCTTGGCCTCGGTCGGGTGGCCCGTCTCCGGGTCCCAGCCGGCCATCTCGTAGTAGAGCCGACGGGCGGCCAGGAACTGCTCGGGGTCCACCCGCTCCCCCTTGAGGGCGCCGTTGCCGATCCCCTCGTGCATCCGCTGGGGGAGCACGTCGTCGGCGGGGGTGAAGCCCTCGCGGCAGTTGAACAGGCGCATGAGCGTGTTGGCGCGCTCGCCGACCTTGAGCATCTCGAAGATGCTCATGTTCCAGCCGGTCACGCTGTTGACGTAGCCCACCAGCTTCTCCAGTTCCAGCACGTTGAGCGGGGTGCCGACGAAGTCGCACATGCCGACCGAGTTGTAGAGGCTCCAGACCTGCTGGGTGAGGAAGAACGCGCGGACCTTGCGGGGCCCGAGGTCGAGCACCTTGACCGGCTCGATGAGCCCGAGCGGCCCGAGCGGGTGGCCCTGCGGGTGGAAGCCCTCGTAGAGCGGGTCGTGGGGCGCCTCCATGTGGTCGGCCCCGGTGGGGGAGAGCGCGTAGGCCAGGGCGAGCCCCTTCTTGCCCCGCGGGTCGTGCATCGGCAGCTCCTGCCCCTTGACGTGGAGGGCGAACCGCTCGGCGCCGCGCCCGAGCGTCTCCGCCGCGCGCTTGACGCCCTCGCCGAGGAGCCGGCCGATCCCCTCACGCCGGCCGATCAGGTGGGTCATCTGCTCGACCGCCTCGGCGTTCCCCCAGGTCAGCTCGATGCCGCCGGTGTCGGCCCGGGTGATGATGCCGTGCTCGTAGCACTCCATCGCGAAGGCGATGGCCACGCCGGTCGAGATCGAGTCGAGGACGTACTGGGCCAGGAGCTGGTTGATCTTGGCCAGCGCCTTGAGGTCGCCGACGCCGCAGAGGGAGCCGGAGGCCGCCAGCGACTCGTACTCGGGGCCGCCGTACTTCGGGATGACGCCCAGCTCGGGCACCGCCACCTCGCGCTTGCACGCCACCGCGCAGGCGTAGCAGGTGCCGCGGTTGACGAGGATGGTCTCGGCCATCGTCTGGCCGCTGATGGCGCGGAAGTGCTCGAACGAGCCGTCGCGGAAATTCCGGGTGGGCAGGATCCCGCTCGCCTCGAGCGAGGGGACGCCGCCGGCGGTGCCGTAGACGTGGAACCGGTCCTTGGATCGGTCGTGGTGCTCCTTGAAGAAGGTGAGGGCGGCCCGGGCGCCGTCCTTGTCCGCGGCCACCGGCGGCTTCGAGCCGCGCACGACGATGGCCTTGAGCCGCTTGGCGCCCATGACCGCGCCGAGCCCGCTGCGGCCGTGGAAGTGCTTGAGCTGGTTCACGATGGCGGCGAATCGGACGCCGCGCTCCCCGGCCACGCCGGTCTGGAGGACGCGAACCCGCTTGTCGCCCAGCTCCTTCTCGATGCCGTCCTGGACCTCGCCCGAGAGCTGGCCCCAGTAGCGGCTGGCGTCGCGGAACTCGACCTGGCCGTCCTTGATCCAGAGGTACACGGGGCTGTCGGCTTGGCCGCGGACCGCGATCCCGTCGAAGCCGGCCGAGCGCAGCTCGGGGCCCCACCAGCCGCCCGCCTCGGCCTCGCCGTAGCCGCCGGTGAGCGGCGACTTGGCGGCGGCCGTGTAGCGGTTCGTGCCCGACAGCGACAGGCCGTTGATGATGCTCGTCATGAAGACCAGGATGTTGTCCGGGCCCAGCGGATCGACGCCCGGCGGCAGGTCCCGGAGCAGCAGCCAGCACGCCAGCGCGCCGCCGCCCAGGTGCTTCCGGTAGACGATCTCCGGGATCTCCTCGATCCGGGTCTGGCGGGTGGTGAGGTCCACGTGGAGCAGCTTGCCGCTCACGCCGGATGCCATCGGTGGGATCCTCCCTGACGTCAAGATAGTAACGACGCTCCTACGCTATCGGAAGCTCTGGGGGCCCGTCAAGCCGAGCAACCGGCGAATGCTACGCTTCCG
This sequence comes from uncultured Candidatus Rokubacteria bacterium, assembly GCA_963708025.1. GTDB lineage: Bacteria > Methylomirabilota > Methylomirabilia > Rokubacteriales > DASRDR01 > CAVPSB01. Next base: position 364,175 of record CAVPSB010000014.1, read on the forward strand.
GCCCACAAGTGCCTCACACCTCGAACGACGAGCACGGTCGACCGCGCTGGGCCCGGATGGCCTTCGCCGCCGGCAATTGGACAGCGACGGGCGGTCGCTCGACAATCCGGCGCCGCAGGTAGGCGAGCGTGGGCCGCTCGACCACGCCCCGTACCTCCCGGAGGAGGTAGTCGGAGAGCGACAGGCCTTCCAGCGTCGCTCTGGCCTTCAGCCTGCGATGCAGATCCTCGGGCACGTGCCGGATCTGGATCATCCGGGCCATGCCCTCACCGTAGGTGCCGGTGAAGCACGTGTCAAGCACGTCCGCCTTCCGCTTCCGGCCTCCTGATCGAGGCTAGTTCGGCGGCGTCAGGTGGGTGCCCTTGCAGACCCATTCCGGCACCAGGCGGTAGCCGATCGCGCAGAGCCCGACCACGAGCCAGTACGCGACCAGGGCGACCAGGATGGCGGCCACGACATGGCGCACCCTCCTGGACGCCCGCACGCGACGGTCGGCTAGACGGCGCGGCCGGCGCGGGTGCCGTCGAGGATGGCGTCGTGGATCCGCCGCGGGGAGACGGCGTCGCCGACGAGGCGCAGCTCGGGCACCTTCCCCTCGAGCTCGTGGTAGAGGGTGTCGTTGGCCTTGCCCCCGAACGCCAGCACGACGGTGTCGGCCTCGAGGACCGACTCGGCCCCCGAGAAGGTGTGGCGGACGCGGACCCCGTGGGGCAGGATCTCGGCGGCGACCGTCATGGGGGTCAGCGTGACCCCCTGGGCGAAGAGGCGCGCGTAGAGATCGGAGCGGATCCCCTCGTCGATGTCCTCGCCGACCATGAAGTAGCGCGTGACCACCGTGACCCGAACCCCTCGGCTGGCAAGGAAATCAGCCGTTGTCGGCGCGGCGAAGTGCCCGTCCTCGTCGACCACCACGCAGCGCGGCCCGGCGGCGACCCGCTCGGTCAGGATGTCCACCGCGGAGGCGACGTGGGGGAGCCGGGTGCCGGGGAGATCCGGCAGCCGCGGCGTCGCGCCGGTGGCCACGATCACCGTCTCCGGCGACGCCGCCAGCACCTCGCGAGCCTCCGCCGCCGTGTTCAGCCACACCTCGACGCCGAGCTTCCGGACCTGGTCGGCCAGCCAGGTGGCGATGACCGCGTAGTCCTCGCGCTTCGGCGCTCGGGCCGCGGCCAGGACCTGGCCGCCGAGCCGGGAGGAGGCCTCGAAGAGGGTGACCCGGTGGCCGCGGATCGCCGCCACCCGGGCCGCCTCCAGGCCGGCCACCCCACCGCCCACGATCACGACGCGCCGGGGGTGGGCCGCCGGGCGGATGTCGGCCAGCTCGGCCTCCCGCCCGATCATCGGGTTCTGGACGCAGGTGATGGCCTTGCCCTGGCGGAGGCGGCCGATGCACCCCTCGCTGGCGCCCACGCAGACCCGGACGTCCTCGAGCCGCCCCTCCATCGCCTTCCGCGGCATCTCGGGGTCGGCGATCATCGCCCGCACCATCCCGACCAGGTCGCAGGTCCCGGCGGCCAGCGCCGCCTCGGCCTGCTCGGCGGTGACGATCCGGCCTGAGACGATGACCGGGACGCGGACGACCGCCCGGGTGGCGGCCGCCAGGTCGTTGTAGAGGCCGTGGGGGTGGTAGAGCGACGGGGTGACCATCGCCTCGTAGCGGAGGGTCTCGGTGCTGGAGCCGCTCACGGTGAAGTAGTCGACCATGCCGAGGGCGTCGATGCGGCGGGCGACCTCCAGTTGCTCCTCGGGGCCGAGGCCGCCCGGCACGAACTGGTCGGCGGTGTGGCGGACGCCGACGATGAAGTCGCGGCCGACCGCCTCCCGGACGGCCCGCACGACCTCGAGGGCCAGCCGCAGCCGGTTGTCGAGGCTCCCGCCGTACTCGTCGGTGCGGTGGTTGGAGAGCGGCGAGAGGAAGTTCTCCACGAGGTGGCCGCCGTAGAAGGGGAGGTCGCAGCCGTCGTAGCCGCCCCGCTTGAGGCGAACGGCCGCCGCCGCCCAGGCGTCGATCACCTCGCGGATCTCGGCCCGGGTCATGACGTGGGGCCACTCGCGGTGACGCTCCTCGCGCGTGGCGGAGGGCGCCCACAGCGGCACGCCGGAGTACCAGGAGTGGCCCCGGCGGCCGCGGTGCGAGATCTGGGAGAGGCAGAGGGCGCCGTGGCGGTGGATGGCCTCGCTCATCCGCTGGAACTGGGGAATGATCGAGTCGTCGTGGTTGTTGACCTCGCCCCAGTCGTTGACCGAGGTCGGATGCACGCTGGAGGAGCCGAACATCATGACGACCGCGCAGCCCCCCTTCGCCTTCTCCTCGTGGTAGCGGATGTAGCGGTCGGTGAGGCCGCCCTTCTCGCCGAAGGCGGCGCCGTGGGGGGTCGAGACGATCCGGTTCTTCGCGGTGAAGGGCCCGAGCCGGATCGGGCTGAAGAGGTGCTTGAAGAGCGTCGGCATCGCGCTACTTCACCTTCGCATCGTAGAGGAACAGCATGTTGTCGATCCACGGGGTCCAGTCCAGGCGGCTCGAGATCCCGAAGATGTGCGCCTGCTGGTAGGCCTTGATGATCGGCGCGTCCTCGTAGATCATCTCCTGGGCCTTGAAGTACAGCGCCTTCCGCTTCTCGGGGTCGTTCGACCCCTGAGCCTGCTCCAGGATCCGGTCGAGGTCCTCGTTCTTGTAGATGGCCAGCGCCGACTTCGAGTGGAGCGAGTTGACCAGCAGGTCGCCGTCGAAGATGCCGGCGCCGCCCCAGGCGGTCATGTAGGCGGGCAAGAGCTCCCGCTTCCGCCACTTGGTCGTGTAGATCGACTGCTCCCACACCTGCACGCTCGCCTTGATCCCCACCTTGCCGAGCATCGCGGCCATCGCCTGCATCACCTCGATGTCGTTCATGTACCGGCGGTTCGGCGCGTGGAGCGTCATCTCGAAGCCGTTCGGGAAGCCGGCCTCTTTCAAGAGAGCCTTGGCGCGCTCGGGGTCGTAGCCGTACCACTTCACGTTCGGGTTGAAGCCGAAGGCCTCCTTCTCGAGCGGGACCCCCAGGACCTGGCCGTAGCCCTCCAGCACCGTCTTGATGATGGTGTCCATGTCGATGGCGTAGTTGATCGCCTTGCGGACGCGGGCGTCCTGCCACGGCCCCGGCATCAGGTAGTTGGTCATCTTGACCATGATCACGAAGCCGCCCAGCGTGCTGACCTCGGTGCGGGCGACGCCGCTGGCCTTGATCTTTCCCACCTGGTCGGGCGGGATGTCGCTGACGAGGTCGGCCTGGCCGGAGAGCAGCGCCGCCACCCGGGTGGTGAGCTCGGGAACCGGGCGGAAGACCAGCCGCTCGATGGCGGCCGGGCCGCGGTGGTAGTCCTTGTAGGCTTCGAGCACGAGGCGGTCGTCCTTGATCCACTCCACGAGCTTGTAGGGCCCGGTGCCCACCGGCTTCCGCGCGAACTCGGCGTCCCCGACCTGGGCGACGTATTTCGGCGGCAGGATGCCGACGGTGCCGCAGTGGCCGGGGCTCATCCGGACCGGCAGGAGCGGGAAGGGGGCCTTGGTGACGACGTTCACCGTGTAGGGGTTGACGATCTCGACGCGGTCGATGGTCGCGATGCTGGTCCGACCCGGCGCCGCCTGCTGGGGGTTGAGCATCCGCTCGATCGAGAACTTGACCGCGGTGGCGTCGAACGGCTCCCCGTTGTGGAACTTCACGTTGCGCCGGAGCTTGAACTGCCAGGTGGTGTCGTTCACGAGCCGCCACGACTCGGCCAGGTTCGCCTCGAGCTGGAGCGTCTTGAGGTTGCGGCGGAGGAGCGTGTCGAAGATCTGCCGGTCCGGCTCGTGGGCGTTCTTGTCGCAGTGCATGTGCCAGTCGAGGGTGCCGGCCTCCCCCGACTGGATCACGACCACCGGCTTCGGCTGGGCACCGGCCAGCGCGGGCGCCGACAGGAGGATCAGGAGGCTCACGAAGGTCGTCAGTCGTGCCATGGGAGGTCTCCTCTCGAATGTTCGGGACCTCCCGCCTCCCCCCCCAACCCCCCTCCCCCAGCCCATCGGACGGCCTTCGGCCTTTGGCGGGGGGGAGGGGGAGTCGGAGGCCCCGTTTGCTTCACACGCTCTCAGAGCTGATCCACGGACCGCCGCACCTGGAGGTAGGGGTCGAGCGCGTCGCGCAGCGCGTCGCCCAGGAGATTGATGGCCATGACGGTGACGAACAGGGCCGCCCCGGGGAAGAGGGCCAGCCAGTAGCGCGTGTTGACGAACTGCCGGCCCTCGGCCAGCATCCCGCCCCACGACGGGATGTGGAGCGGCACCCCGAGGCCGAGGAAGCTGAGCCCGGCCTCGGTGAGGATCGCGCCGGCCACGCCGAAGGTGGCGACCACGATCAGCGAGGCGCTGACGTTCGGCAGCACGTAGCGCCAGACGATGCGCCAGTCGGGCAGGCCGAGGGCCCGGGCGGCGTTGACGCAGGCGCGCTCGCGGAACGCGAGCGTCTCGGCCCGGACCACGCGGGCGTACGCCACCCAGTTGGCGAGGCCGACCACCAGGACGATGTTGCGGACGCTCGCCCCCAGGACCCCGATGACCGCGATGGCGAGCAGGATGAACGGGAAGGCGAACTGCATGTCGGCGAGCCGCATGATGAGCTGGTCGGCCAGCCCGCCGCGGAAGCCGGCGGCGAGCCCGAGGCTGGTGCCGACGACGCCGGCGACCGCCACCGCCGCCAGCCCGATGAGGACGGAGGTCTTCGCGCTGTGGATGACCCGGCTCAGCACGTCGCGGCCGAGCTGGTCCGTGCCCAGGGCCGCCAGCGCGCCGGTCGCGGTCCGGGTGGCGGGCGGCGTGAAACGGGCCAGCAGCTCCTGGGCGTTCGGGTCGGCCGGGGCCAGGAGGCCGGGGACCAGGGCGCAGGCGGCGACCAGGAAAACCACCACGGCCCCGAACCGGGCGCCCGCCGACGCGAGGAAGACGCGGGTGCGCCGCCACGTCAGCCGGGGGAGGCGGACCCGCTCCCCGACCGGCGGCGAGGGCAGGGTGAGGGGGATCCCGGCCGGGGCCATCAGGCGAGCCGGACCCGCGGATCGAGCGCCATGTAGACGAGGTCGATCGCGAGGTTCAGGACGAGCAGCGCCGCGGCGACCGTGAAGACGACGGCCTGGATGAGCGGCACGTCCTTGTTCACCACCGCCTCGACCGCCAGCCGGCCGACCCCGGGGTAGGCGAAGACCGCCTCGGTGATCACGGCGCCGCCGAGGAGGTTGCCCAGCTCCAGGCCCAGCGCGGTCACGATCGGGATGGCGCCGTTGCGGAGGGCGTGGCGGAGGACGGTCGCCCGCTCGCCCAGGCCCTTGGCCCGCGCGGTGCGCATGAAGTCCTGGTGGAGGACCTCCAGCATCGAGGAGCGGGTGATGCGAGCGGTGCGGGCCATCGCCCAGACGCCGAGCGTCACGGCGGGCAGGACCAGCGTGAGCCAGCCCTCTCCCCCGTAGACCGGCACCCAGCGGAGGTTCACCGCGAACACGAGGATCAGCAGGATGCCGAGCCAGAACGTCGGCATGCACTGACCCGAGAGGGCGAACATCATGGCGCCGGCGTCGAGGAGGGAGTTCCGCCGGATGGCCGACAGGATGCCGAGCGGGACCGCCAGCAGGACGGCGATCAGCAGGGCGGCGCCGGCGAGCCGGAGGGTGGCGGGGAACCGGTCGATGACCATGGGGAGGGAGGATTCCCGGTGGCGCAGCGAGCGGCCGAAGTCGCCGTGCGCCGCCCGGACGAGGAACCGGCCGTACTGCTCGGGCAGCGGGCGATCGAACCCCATCGCGGCGCGGAGGATCTCGTAGTCCTGCTTGGTGCCCTCCGATCCCATGTAGAGCGCGGCCGGGTCGCCCGACAGGTGGACGACCAGGAAGACGGCGAGGGTGATCCCCACGAGGACCACGAAGGCCCAGAGGATGCGCTGACAGAGGTAACGAGCCATGGTCCCGAGGCGGCCCCATCACAGCACAGCCGTCCGGACGAGGCAAGCCGGGCGGGACGGAAGCGACGGCGTGTCGGTCGTGGCTTGCCATCCGCTCCCTCTCCCTCCCCTTGGGAGGGAGAGGGTTGGGGTGAGGGTGGGCCGCTGCGCTTCCCCCTCGCCCTGCCCCGCTCTAGGGGAGAGGGCAAGAGGGGATCGGGGGAGGTGAGCCGACGGGGCGGAGACCTCTCGCTACGGGAGCCGCACGGAGGCGCCGACGATGGCGATGAGGCGCACGGCCGCAAAGGCCCGGATCACCAGCCACGACGGGTCGAACTCGAAGCGCCGCACGCTGAAGCGGGGCGCCCGCGGATGGGCGTGGTGGTTGTTGTGGAGGGACTCGCCGGCGGTCACCCAGGCCAGGATCCGCGAATTGTATGCCGTGTTGTTGCTGAAGTTCTGGGCGCCACGCCAGTGGCCGAGGCCGTTGATCAGCGGGGCCACGACGAACACGTAGAGCACGAAGTGCAGGAGGCCGGCGGCGAGGCCGCCCCAGACGCCGAGCGTCCAGCACAGCAGCGCAAACCCCAGGCCGATGCCGAGCCAGCCGTGCGAGAACAGCGCGCGGTCCAGCCGGTCTTCCGCAAGGTCCGGGGCGAACTGTTTCCGCGTCTCGGGCTTCCGCGCCTCGCGCGCGTAGTAGTAGACGTTCAAGAGCTGCACCCGCCAGAGGCCCAGGAGCCGGGGGCTGTGCGGGTCCCCGGGTCGATCGGTGAAGGTGTGGTGCTTGCGGTGGACGGCGACCCATTGCTGGCGCCGCTGGCCGGTGGTGATCCAGAGCAGCGCCCGGAAGAAGAGATCCATCACCGGGTGGATGCGGAGCGATCGGTGGGCGAGCGCCCGGTGGAGATAGATCGAGGTCGCGATGGTCGTGATCTCTGTGAGGGCGACGGCGACGAGCGGGACAGTCAGGATCAGCATCGACATCCGGTTTCCTCGTGGTCAGAAGTGAAAGTGAGGTAGGCGGACATCGTGCCTACGGGGAAGGCGACTAAACGACTATACAGGAAAGACGCGGTCGATGGCACTGATTTGTCAGGAGCCTCGGGGCCAGGCAAGGGTGCCGAGCCGATTCTACCGGCGGTACATCGCGGCGTCCGAGTAGCCGGGGAGGCGGCCGGGCTCCCAGACGTGCCGGGCGGCGACGGCCTCGACGAGGTCGGCGCCCCAGCCGGGGCGGGTGGGGAGGAGCACGTGGCCGGCCTCGATCACCGGGGGCGCGTCGACCAGCTCGTCCTTCCACGGCACGTCGTCCACGTCGATCTCCATGATGCGCACGTTGGGCACGGTGGCGCAGAGGTGGAGCGAGTGGAGCGTGGAGAGGTGGCTGTAGTAGTTGTGGGGGGCGATGTTCAGCTCGAGGGTCTCGGCCAGGTGGGCGACCTTCCGGGACTCGCCGAAGCCGTTCCAGGGCACGTCGACCATCACCACGTCCATCGCCCGGGCGTCGAGGTACGGCCGGTAGCCGCGGAGCCCGTAGAGGTTCTCCCCGGAGCAGATCGGGATGGTGGTGGCGTCCTTGACCTCGCGGAGCGCGGCCGGGTCGTAGAGATCCAGCTCGATCCACATCGGCTCGAGCGGCTCCAGGGCCTGGCAGATCCGGCGGACCGCCTCGGGCTTGAAGTTCATGTTGAGGTCGAGCGCGATGCCGACGTGGCGGCCGACCGCGCGGCGGAAGGTGCCGATCAGCGACTCCAGGTGGCGGAGCATCTCGCCGGTCACGTTGCCGTCGGTGGTGCCGGGCCCGCCGCCGAAGCCCTCGAAGAAGACGCGGGCCGGGTCGCCCGGGTAGACGATGTTGGTCTTGAGCGCCGTGTAGCCGCGCCGGACGACCTCCTCGCCGAGACGGAAGACGTCGTCCAGGCTCCGCAGGGGCGGCACCCCGATGAGCGCGGCGTTCCCGGCCCGCGAGGTGCCGCAGTGGGACCAGTAGACGCGCTGCCGCTCGCGGAGCGGTCCGCCGAACAGCTCGTAGACGGGGACGCCGAGGGCCTTGGCCTTGACGTCCCACAGGGCCAGCTCGATCCCCGCGATGGCCTTGGCCGCCAGCCCGCCCGGGCTCTGGCGGGCCATCCGGTAGAGGTCCCAGTAGCGCAGCTCGACCGGCCGCGGGTCCTGACCCACCAGGATCGGCTCGAAGTCGCGCACCGCCCCCACCACGCCGTAGGGGTTGCGGCCGTCGGAGCACTCGCCGTAGCCGGTGAGGCCGGCGTCGGTCCGCACCGCGACGAACTGCCAGGGCCGCCAGCCGGCGTCGACGACGAAGGTGTCGACTTTCGTGATCTTCATGGATGACCATCAGGGGGGGAGTCCCAGCTACCGGATCGCCGGGACGCGCTCGGCCTGCGGCCGTTCGACGGCCTTCGGCCTTTGGGCGTCCGTCCCGTCCTTCCGGTGGTCCCCCCCTGGACCCCCCCACCTGGGGGTTCCGGGCACCCGCCCCTCAGGCACTGGATCACTGCCGCATCACACCCGGTAGACGTACTGCTTGCCGGGCTCGCGCTCGCAGTCGGGCGGGTAGCTCTTCCGCTTGTCGGCGTAGTAGCGGAGTCGGTGGTCCCCCTCGGAGGCGCGGTTGTACGTCACGTAGAGCACGCGTCGCGGCTCCGCGGTGAGGTTCGGCCCCGACCGGTGGGGGACGTAGGAGTCGAAGAACGCGACGTCGCCGGGCCGGGCCGGATACGCCACGAACTCCATCCCGCGCGTCTCCTCCTCGCTCAAGGGCGCCCACTCGCGGCCGACCAGGCCCCGGGAGTGGTGTCCGGCGGCCAGCTCCAGGCAGCCGTTCTCGGCGGTCGTCTCGTCGATCGCGACCAGCGCGGTGACGAAGAGCCGCGCGTAGACCGACCAGCCGGCCTGCTGGTCCTGGTGCGGCTTGAAGCCGTCGCCGCCGGGCATCTTGAAGTTGATCTTGTCCTTGAAGAGCACGGCCGGCTCGCCGAGCAGCTCGCCGACGCGGCCGGCGAGCTTGTCCCCGTCGAACATCGTCTTGAAGCCGGCGTGGTATGGATAGAAGTTCTCGATCCGGCTGATGAGCCGGCGACCGGGCTCGGTGAGGCTCGGCTCGCCGTAGACCATGTAGGTGCCGGGGACCTCGGGCCAACCCTGCACCTCGTCGGTCCAGGCCCGGAGCGCCGCCACCTCGCTGGCGTCGAACAGGCCGCCGACCACCAGGAAGCCGTCGCGCGCGTACCCGGCCCGCTCCTCGGCCGTGAAGGATCGAGGCATGGCGTCGGCTCCTCTCCTCACGGCACCAGGACGACCTTGCCGTAGCTCTCCCGCTCGGCGATCGCCTTCATGCCGGCGGCGGCCTCGGGGAGCGGCCACGTGCGATAGATGACGGGCCGGACCTGCCCCTTTTCGTACATCGCGAACAGGGTGTCCATCCACTGGTCGATGAGCGGCGAGCCGCGGCGCTGGTAGAGCCCCCAGTGGACGCCGACGATGCTGATGTTCTTGAGCAGGATCCGGTTGGCGGCGATCGACGGGATCCGCCCCGCCGCGAAGCCGATCACGAGGAGCCGGCCGGCAAAGGCGATGCATTTCGTGGAGGCGTCGAAGACGTCGCCGCCGACGGGGTCGTAGACCACGTCGGCGCCCTCGCCGCCCGTCTCCGCCTTCACCCGCTCCACCCAGTCCTCGGTCCGGTAGTCGATCAGCACGTCGGCGCCGGACTGCCGGGCGATGTCCAGCTTGGCCGCGGTGCTGGCGGTGGCGAGGACCCGGGCGCCGAGCGCCTTGCCGATCTGGACGGCGGCCAGCCCGACCCCGCCCCCGGCCCCGTGCACCAGCAACGACTCGCCCGGCCGCAGGGCCGCCCGCTCGACCAGGGCGCAGTAGGAGGTCTGGTAGACGAGCCCGAAGGCCGCCGCCTCCGCGAAGCTCATCGCGTCGGGAATGACGAAGACGTGGCGGGCGGGGGCGGTGACCCGCTCGGCGTAACCCCCCCAGCCCAGCATGGCCAGGACCCGCTGGCCGGGTCTCACGCGCGTCACGCCGTCGCCCGTCTCCCGCACCACGCCCGCCACCTCGTGGCCCGGGCTGAACGGGAGCGGCGGCTTGACCTGGTACTTGCCCTGGACCATGAGGATGTCCGGGAAGTTGCACCCGATGGCCCGGGTCTCGACGAGCACCTCGCCCGGCTGGGGGCGCGGCTCCGGCGCCTCGCCGTAGACGAGCCCGGACGGCTCACACCACTGGTGCGCGATCATCGCCTTCATGGCTCCCGATGATACCGCAATTCCACCGGCGGGATCGTTCTCGGGTTGACCGGTCCCCGGCCCTGTGCCAGCATGAACTCGAGGCCGCTTGCGCGCTGCGTACGCGGACGAGGTCGGGATGGGGTTGCGAGTTCGTCTCCTGCTGCTCCTGGTGGTGCCGATGTGCGTGGCCATCGGCGGCTACGGGTTCGCGCGCCTGTGGCAGGAGGAGCGCCAGCTCCTGGCGGAGGAGCAGCTCCGGATGGAGGTCATGGCGACCGCCATCCAGGTCGCGGTCGAGAATGCGCTGCGCGACCGCCAGATCTCGGACATCCGGCGCCTGCTGGCCGAGATCGTGTTCTTCCAGAACGAGATCGACCGCATCCGCATCTTCGACGCCACGCTCCAGCCCATCCTGGTGTCCAACCCGCTGGCCATCGGCGACGAGGTGCCGGAGCACGGGCTGCGGGAGGCGATGGCCGAGCGGCGCCCCGTCCAGTTCTTCCAGGAGAAGAACGGCCGGCGCGTCCTCTCCACGCTGGTGCCCCTGCGAGGCAATCGAGAGACCGTCCGCGGCGCGATGGAGATCCTCCGCTTCGCCGGCCACGTTGACGCGCGGATCGCCGCCGCCCGGGGGGAGGTCGTGCTCCGCATCGGGATGCTGGCCGGGATCCTGGCTCTCCTGATCTGGGTCGGCGTGCGGCAGACCGTCGTCGTCCCGATCCGCGGGCTGATGGCCGGCGTCAACGCCCTCGCCGCTGGCCGGCCGGTCTCCCTGCCCGCCCGCGGTCGCCACGAGTTCGCCCGCCTGGCCCGCGCGTTCAACGACATGGCAGGCCGCCTCGCCGAGGCGCACCGGCGGCTGGTCACGGAGGCCGAGGCGCGACTGGACCTGGCGCGCCAGGTGCGGCAGGCCGAGCAGCTCGCGGTGGCCGGGCGGATCGCCTCCGAGATGGCCCACGAGATCGGCACGCCGCTGAACATCATCTCGGGCCGGGCCGAGTACGTGCTGCGGGACCTGCCGCCGGGTCATCCCGCCGCCACCCACCTCCAGACGATCGTCGCCCAGATCGACCGGATCAGCGGCATCATCGCCTCGCTCCTCGACCTCGTCCGGCCGCGCAAGGCCGAGGTTCAGGACGTCGAGCTGTCGGCCCTGATCGGAGCGGTCCTCGACCTGCTCCAGCCGACGGCCCGCAAGAAGGGTGTGACGCTGACCACGGACCTCGCGCGGGAGCCCTCCGTCAGGGCCGATCCGAACCAGCTCCAGCAGGTCGCCATCAACCTGCTGGTGAACGCGCTGGAGGCGACGCCGGCCGGCGGGCAGGTGGTGGTCAGGGCTCGCCCGGCCCCGGGGGCGGCCGAGCAGCCCGGCGTCGAGCTGGCGGTGGCCGACTCCGGCAGCGGCATCCGGCCCGAGGATCTGCCGCGGGTCTTCGATCCGTTCTTCACGACCAAGCCGCCGGGGCAGGGGACGGGGCTCGGGCTCGCCATCTGTCGCGAGATCGTGCTGGAGCACGGCGGCCACATCGAGGTGGCCAGCGAGCCGGGCGCCGGGACAACCGTGCGCGTCTGGCTGCCGGCCGCCGCGCCGGCGCTTTCCGGGCCCTGAGAGGCGATCGATGACCCGTCCCATCGTTCTCGTGGAGGACGACCCGGAGATGCGGGCGATTCTCCGGGACTACCTCGGGGGGGCGGGCTTCCGGGTCCAGGAAGCGGCCGACGCCGAGGCGCTGTTCGCCCTCGTCCCGCCGGTGGAGCCGGCCGCGGTCATCCTCGATCACGAGCTGCCGGGCGAGTGGGGTCTGGAGATCCTGCCCGCGCTCCGCCGGCGCCTTCCCGACATCCCGGTGATCGTGGTCACCGCCTTCGGCGGGCCGCGCCTCCGCGCGACGGCCGAGAAGCTCGGCGCCGCGGCGTACCTCGACAAGCCGTTCCGCATGGCGGAGCTGCTGGCCGTCCTCCAGCAGGTGGTCGCCCCATGAGCTGGCGCGGGCCGATACCCGTCGCATCCCGTCGTCCTCGGTCGTCGGCGGGCCTCAACGTATGCGGCATACGCCTCGGCCCGCCTCCTCCCTGCGTCCTAGGGCTGCTCGGGTCTCGGCCCGCTACCATTCCGGCGTTTTCTGCCATGACCGACCCGATGGGGGCCCCATGACCCTCCCGACCATCCTCATCGTCGACGACGACCTGGAGATGCGGGCCATGCTGAGGGACGTGCTGGTGAGGTCCGGCTTCCACGTCGAGGAGGCGGCGAGCAGCGACGAGCTGCTGGCGCTCGCCCCGCGGGTGGAGCCGGCGGTGATCATTCTCGACCACGAGATGCCGGGGGACTGGGGGCTGGAGGTGCTGCCGACCCTCCGGAAGACCCATCCCGAGGTGGCGGTGGTCTTCACCACGGCGTTCGGCGGCCCGACGATGTGGGAGACCGCGACACGGGCGGGCGCGGCGGCCTGCCTCTCCAAGCCCTTCCGGGTGGGCGACCTGCTGGCCACGGTCCGCCGCGTGCTGGCTGCCGACTCGCTCGACTGCGACCTGTCCGCCTCCTGATTCGCTGGCGTCCCCCTCTGCCGCCACCAAGGATGCCCTCCTGCGGTCAGAGGGGCCGACGAGCGACGTTGAACGCCCGGCGAAGCCACCTGGGCGTCCGCCAGCCGGAGCAGCCATGGAGCATGAGGCGACCCTTCTTCGCGACATCGCGCTGGGCATCATTTTCGCCGTAGCCGCGGCCCACCTGGCTCGGCTCGCGCGGCAGCCGCTGATCCTGGGCTACATCGCCGGCGGCGTGTTGCTGAGCGGCCAGGTCGGCTTCGGGCTGGTGACCAGCGCGGCGAGTGTCGAGCTGATCTCGGAGATCGGCCTGATCCTCCTGCTCTTCATCATCGGCCTGGAGATCGACCTGCGGGAGCTCTACCGCATGGGCCGGTCGCTGGTGGCGCTGGGGGTCGGCCAGTTCGTCGTCAACGCGCTCCTGGGGCTGGCGTTCTTCGCCCAGCTCGGTTACGGGATGGGCGGTGGCCGCTTCGACCTGCTCTACCTGGCGGTGGTGACCTCGCTCAGCTCGACGCTGATCGTCGTGAAGCTGCTCCGGGACAAGTTCCAGCTCAAGACGGTCTCGGGCCGGCTGACGCTCGCGGTCCTCGTGTTCCAGGACATCTGGGCGATCCTCTTCATGGCGCTGCAGCCCAACCTGAGGGATCCGGCGGTGCTGACGATCGCGCGGTCGGCCGGCGCCGGCGTCCTGCTGGTCGCCGTCGCGTTCCTGTGCAGCCGGCACGTCCTGGCCCGGCTCTTCCACGCCGCCGCCCGCCGTCCGGAGCTGGTGCTGCTCACCTCGGTGGCCTGGTGCTTCGTCGTCAGCGGGACCGCCCAGTACCTCGGGCTCTCGCGCGAGATGGGCGCCCTCATCGCCGGCGTCAGCGTCTCGGCGTTCCCCTACGGCTCGGACGTCATCCCCAAGATCGCCGGGGTCCGGGACTTCTTCGTCACGCTGTTCTTCGTGGCGCTCGGCATGAAGGTGCCGCTGCCCACCGGGGCCCTCCTGCTCGAGTCGGGCCTCATCGTGCTCTTCGTCCTCGCCAGTCGATTCATCGCGGTGGTCCCCGCCGTGTCCCTGCTGGGCGAGGGCCTCGGGGCCGGGATCGTCAGCGCGCTCAACCTCTCCCAGATCAGCGAGTTCTCGCAGGTGATCCTGACCCTCGGCGCCGGCTACGGCCACGTGTCGGAGCGGCTGGAGTCGGTCGTCCTGACGGCCATGATCCTGGCGTCGCTGGTGTCAACCTACGTCATCCAGTACAACGACCGCATCGCCCGGCTTCTCCTCCGGCTCCTGCGGGGGCTGGGGCTGCGCGAGCGGCGGGAGGTGGAGGCGGGGGAGACCGTGGAGAAAGGGGTCCGGGACATCGTGCTCCTCGGCCACTACCGGATCGCCCAGGCGCTCCTCGACGTCGTGGAGGAGCGGGCGCCGAAGCTCAAGGAGCGGATCACCCTGGTGGACTACAACGCCAACCTGGGACGGCGGGTGCTGGCGCGGGGATTCCACTGGGCGTACGGCGACCTGGCGCATCCGGACTCGCTGGAGCACGCGGGGATCGAGCACGCGCGGATCATCGTGTGCACGATCTCGGACACCTGGCTCAAGGGCATCAGCGCGCGCCGGCTCCTGGCGAACCTCAAGAAGCTGGCGCCCGAGGCGAAGATCGTGATGACGGGCGAGGAGAAGACGGACTGGGAGGACCTGACGAAGGCCGGGGCGGACCACGTGCTGGTCCCCGGCGCGATCACGGGCGAGCGGATCTTCCAGCTCCTCTCCGAAGACCTGATGTAGCGCGGGGGGCCGGCCCGAGCGGCCGGTGGCCGGTCCGACCCCCCCGAAGGATCTACGCGACGTTCGGCGTGATGGCGGTCTTGAGGCCGTGGCCAGCCGTCGCGTGGGCGAAGGCCTCGGCGATGCGCTCGAGCGGGAATCGGGCGGTGATGAGCCCCGCGGCGCCGAGTCGCGGCAGGAAGGCCAGCGCGCGCCGGAACGCGGCGCCCCGGCCGTAGGCGCCGAGGAGCGTCAGCTCCCGGAAGTGGAAGTCGAAGAGGTCCGCGGGGAGCCGGCTGCCGGGTGGGTTGACGCCGACGAGCTGGACGATCCCGCGCGGTCGGGTCAGCGCGATGGCCTGGCCGAGCAGCTCGGGCTTGCCCACCGCCTCGCAGGCCACGTGGACGCCCCGACCGCCCGTCACCCGCGCCACCACGTCCCGCAGCTCCTCGCGCGTCGGATCGACCACCACCTGGGCGCCCAGCCGTCCGGCCAGCTCGCGCCGCTCGGGCAGGGGGTCGGAGAGGATCGCGGTGGCGGCGCCCCGCGCCCGGGCCAGCGCGAGGGTGAGGAGGCCCATGATGCCGCCGCCGATGACCAGCACGGTGGCGTCCTTCGGCATGCGGAACGTCTCGAGGCCCGCCAGGCAGCAGGCCGCCGGCTCGGCGAGGGCGGCGGTGGCGGGATCGAGCCCGTTGGGCAGGAGGTGCGCGTTGCGCCTCGGGAGGACGACGCGCTCCGCGAAGCCGCCGACCCGCGTGCACCGCGCGCACTGGCTGTCGCGGCCGGCCCGGCACTCGTCGCAGGCGCCGCAGCCGTAGTTCGGCTCGCACGCCACCACCTGCTGCAACAGGCCGCGGCTCACCCCCTTGCCGACGCCGACCACGACCCCGCTGTACTCGTGGCCCATGACCCGGGGCGGGGTGACCGGGAACAGCCCCTGGGTGGCGTGGACGTCCGAGCCGCAGATGCCGGCGGTGTGGATGGCGACGAGCACCTCGCCAGGTCCCGGGGACGGCTCGGGCGCCTCGTCGAGGGTGAAGCGGGCCTCGCCTCGCCAGGTCGCGACTTTCATGACAGCCTCCAGGGTATTACTGTTCGGGACCTCCCGGCCACCCGATCCTTCGACGGCCTTCGGCCTTTGGCCGACGGCCTTCGGCCTTTGGCCCGTTGGACGGCCTTCGGCCTTTGGCCGGGGGAGGGGGGCGCCGGACGCCCTCAGCGGCGTGCCCACATCGGCCCGCCGGCAGTGGTCACCATCCGCGAGGCGACCGGCGCCATGAGGAGCACGGCCAGCCCGGCCCCCGTGGCGGTTGCCCATTGCGCGCCGGCCAGGCTGGCGAAGACGCCGATCCAGAGGGCCCCGATCGGCTGCGTTCCGATGCAGGCCGAGAGGAGTCCCATCACCCGGCCGCGCAGCCGCTCGGGGGCGTTGAGCAGGACGATCGTGCTCTGCATGGTGCCGAAGCCCGCCTCGGCCAGGCCGATGGCAAGCTGGAGCCAGAGGGAGAGCAGGAACCACGGCGAGAGCGCGAAGACCAGGACGAGCGCCGCCGCCGCGAGCGAGCCGATCGCGAACACGGCGCCGTGGTGGCCCGGCCCGCGCCCGCCGGCGATCACCAGCGAGCCGAGCAGGGCGCCCAGCCCCTCGCTCGAGACCAGGAGCCCGAGCTGCGCCGGTCCCACGGCGAGGACATCGCGGGCGAAGACCGACAGGATGTGCTGGTAGGGGAAGACCAGCCCGTTCATCAGCACGGTGATCAGCAGCACCGCCCGGATCGTGGGCTGGGCGCGCACCTCCCGCAGCCCGGCGGCCAGCCCGGCGGCGACGGACTCGCCGGTGGCGGTGCCCGGGAGCCGGACGCGGCGGGTCAGCCGGATCATCTGGGCGAGCGCGAGGACGTAGAGGAGGACGAGGACCGCGTAGCAGGCGGCGGTCCCCAGCCGGGCAAGCAGCAGGCCGCCGATAACGGGGCCGAGGACCTTGGTGCCCTGCAGCGAGACGCTGTCGAGCGAGATGGCGTTGGTCAGGCGGTCGGCGCCGACCAGGGTGTAGACGGCCGTGCGCCGGGACGGGAAGTCGATGGCCCAGGCGATCCCGAGCAGGACCTCCAGGAGCACGAGGTGGCCGAACCGGCCGACGCCGGTCCCGAACAGGACGAGCAGGACGGCGGTCGCCGCCAGGTTCAAGGTCTGGACCGTGATCATCACCCGGCCCCGATCGAAGCGATCCGCGAGCAGCCCGGCGACGGGTCCCAGCGCCATCATGGGGGCCGCCCGGCAGAAGGCGGCCAGGCCGACCATGAGCGGCGAGTTGGTCAGCTCGAGGGCCAGCCACCCGAGGACCAGGAAGTCGAGCCAGCGGGCGGTGTTCACGCAGAGGCCGGCGAGCCAGAGCTGGCGGTAGCGGGGCTCCTGCAGCGCCGCCAGCACCGCGGGCCGGGCGCCGTTCACGGGGCGGTGGGTCAGTCGGAGGAGAGGGCGCCGGCGGGCGTGGCGGTCGCGGCGAGATACTCCATGCCGCTCCGGCCGAACGCGAACCCGTTGCAGAAGCCGACCCGGGCGTGACGGCGGAGAGTCTCCCACCACCGCGGCTCGATCGCCCGGTCGCCGGCCAGCGCGCGCGCGAGCGCCTCCCGGTAGACGGCCCCCACCTCGGCCCGGTAGGCCGGGCTCTCCGAGGCCGCCTCGATGCGGAAGTGGCGGTGGCCGGCGGCGAGCAGGCGCGGCAGGTGCTCGAGGAGACAGACGTCGCGGCCGCTCAGGATCCCGGTGCCGACCGACTTCAGGCTCCAGTCCTCCCGCTGGAGGAACACCTCCCGCTGGCAGAGATCGGGGCAGCGCACCCCCCAGGCCGGCGCGTGCTCCAGGAGGATGCAGGAATCCGACACCCCGAGAGACACCTTGCCGTGGACCGGGAGCTCCAGCGGGACGGAGCCGGCCGCGCCCATCGCGTCGACCTCGTCGAGCGTCACCTCGTGACTCGGCGTGACCCGGGCCACGCCGAGCGACGCGAGCGCCTCGAGCGCGGCGTCCGTGTAGACGCCGGCCAGGCTGCCGACGTGGAGGGGGAGGCCGGGGCCCGTCTCGCGGGCGAGGGCGAGGAGCCCGAGTGCGTGGACCTCCACCGCGTCCACGGCCTCCTCGGCCGCCACCTCGAGGGCGCGCCGGAGCACCGGCAGCGTCTCGTTGCGGGTCGCCGCGTACGTCGTGAGCCGCGGTCGCTTGCCGAGGGCCCGCACCAGGCGGATGGCCTCGCGCAGCTCGGCCGGCCGCTCCAGCAGATTGCCCTCGTAGAGCCGGCAGTAAACGTTGCCGAGGTAGACGGCGTCGTACGGGCCGAGATCCGACTCGCGGAGGTGGCGAAGGTTCGACACAGTCGTGCTCAGCTCGATGGTCATCACCCGCTCATCGCCCGACCACGGTCCACTGGGCCGGCAGCTCCGGCTCGGGCGGATCGGGCCAGGGCGTGCCGGCGCCCGCCGCGTCGAGGGCCCGGCGGTAGCGGGCCACGAGGGGCCCGAGCAGCACCGGCGGGAGGCTCCGGCCCTGGAGCTTGAGGACGCCCACGCCGGCCGCGAGGTAGCCGGCGACGTCCGTCAGCCGCGAGATCTGGCGGCCCGGGAACCTCTGCGCGGCCCGGTAGCCGTCGCCGGTCGTCAGCTCCCACGGCTGCTGGCAGATCCGGAAGCACGCCCCGACGCCGCCCCGCTTCATGCTGCCCGTTTGCCGCAGGCCGTCCGCCACGTCGTCGGGCAGCGCGGTCGGCTTGAGGTGCACGTAGCTCGGCATCCAGCACTTCCCGAGGAGGAGGAACTCCTCGACCATGTGGAGCATCACCTCGACGGTGACGCCGCCGGCCGCGACGCAGGCGGCGGCCTCGTCGGGACCGATCGTGCCGGGGAGCACGACCGCGGCCGCGCCGAGCTCCCGGAAGAACGCCACGTCGGCCGCGGTCTGGGCGCCGCAGCCGATGCTCGCCGTCACCCGGAGCGCCGGGAACCGGCGAGGCAGGGTGGCCACGAGGCCGAGGTCGTTGACGATCAGCGTGCGGACGCCGAGGTCGAGGAGGCGCGGGATCTCGGCGAGAAGCGCCGCGCGCTCGGGCGGGCGGGGGATCGTGTTGATCGCAACCTGGATCTCGGCGCCCCGCACCGTCGCGCGCCGGACCGCGGCCGCCAGCTCATCCCGGTCCAGCTCGCCGCGGGCCCCCCCGCGGCTCCAGCCCTTGAGGCCGACGTAGACGGCGTCGGCGCCGGCCTCGAGCGCGGCGTCCAGGGCCTCGGGACTTCCGGCGGGGGCGAGGAGGAGGGCCATGACGCCGTCAGCGTCCGGGAAAGGCGGCGGGAAGTCAAGCACCGGCCGGCTGCGGCCAGAGGTCGAGGTCCATCTCCTCCAGTGACTAGGGGTCAATAGATAGATTGCAGGTCGAACGACTGCATGGATCGCTCGTCGGAGCGAAGCGAGGCATGCAGTTGTTTCCTTGGCCCCTCCGTTCGACAAGTACGTTCGCCGACGGGCACTCTTGCAGTTTCGCCGGCACCGGCGCCGTCGCTACCGAAACAGGCGCGAGACGCTCGAACCGTCGTGGATGGCATGAATCGCGTCTGCGAAGAGCCGCGCCACCGACTTGACTTGGATCTTGGCGATGCGCTTGCGCGCCGGGAGCGGGAGGGTGTCTGTCACCACGAGCTGGCGAAGCGGTGAGGCCTCGATGCGCTCGATGGCCTTCCCCGACAGCACGGCGTGGACGACACAGGCTTCCGCCGCGACCGCGCCATGCTCGAGCACGAAGCGCGCCGCCTCGACGAGGGTTCCACCGCTCGCCACCTCGTCATCGACGATGAGGGCGACTTTTCCCTCGACGTCACCGATCAGATTCACCGCGCGCGCGATCTCGTCGTCCCCGTAGCGCCGCTTGTCCACAATCGCGATCGGCAAGTCCAAGCGGGCCGCGTAGTGGCCGACGTCTTTCGACTCGCCCACGTCGCCAGCGACGAGCACGTAGTTCGCGAGGTCACGGCTCTCGCGCAGGTAGCCGCACAGGATCGGCGCGGCCTGGAGCTGGTCAACCGGGATGTGAAAAAAGCCCTGCACCTGAGGCGAGTGCAGGTTCATGGTGAGGATGCGGTTGGCGCCGGCCGTTTGCAGCAGGTCCGCCATGAGGCGCGCGGCAATCGAGATGCGGGGCCGATCCTTCTTGTCAGAGCGCGCGTAGGGGAAGTATGGCAGCACGGCGGTGATGCGCCCCGCAGACGCGTGCCTGAGGGCGTCGATCGTCATCAGCAACTCGATGATTCCGTCCGAGACCGGCGGGCACGAGGGCTGGATCACGAAGACGTCCGCCTCACGAACGTTTTCATCGATCTGGACCAGCATGTTCTCATTGGAGAAGCGCACGACTGTCGTGGGGCAGAGGTCGGTACCCAGACACTTGCAGATGTCCCGCGCCAGCTCTGGATGAGCGGTGCCGCTGATCACCTTGACGGCGCCGACCATGCCCCCTCCCTGGGTGGACGAACCGCGCACGGACCCTTCCCAACCGAGCGGCCGTGATGTCCAGCGCCCGAACCCCAGCACCGACTCTTCAACGTCCTTGTGATTCCTCGAACCCCAGCCTGGATGATACCAAGCCTTGTCCGGGAAGTGGCACGCCGACCGTTGGCATGTGCGCCGAACGCCCGCGGGGAGCGGCCGCAGCGAGCGAATGCGAGCTCGCGGTTCGCTCGACTGCGATGTTGGGCAGCCGTGAACAACACCGATCGCGCCACACCAGGAGTGCCAGATGCGCGCCGATCACCGAACCAGCTGATCTGCCCGCAACAGCACCGACGGCGGGATCGTGAGGTCGAGGATCCTGGCGGTCTCGAGGTTCCTCAGCACCGGGCTCTCCCAGGATCTGGGACGAGGCGGTCCAGCATCGCCAGCGAGGGGCCGGAGCTCACCCAGCAGTTATGGCGTCACCGGAAGGGCGGGAGGAAGGCTCGGGGTCGGCGCCGGTTTTCCGATACACTGGGAGCGGGGTGAAGTCGATGGACGTCGGGATGCGCGTGCTGATCGGGACCGAGGACGGCCTTCACGAGCTGGGCGGGCGGGAGCGGCACGAGCTGGTCGGGCGGCCGGTGACGGCCCTCGTCGGCGACCGCGGGCGCTGGTGGGCGATCCTCGACGGGCGGACGATCGCCGCCCGGGCCGGTGACGGCGCCTGGGACGAGCTGGCCACCGTCGCCGAGGGGACGGCGACCTGCCTGGCGGTCTCACCGGATGGACTGCTGGTCGGGACTGCGGGCGCCCATCTCTTCCGGCTGGACGGCGACGCGCTCTCCCGGCTCCCGGCCTTCGAGACAGTGGCCGGGCGCGAGGGGTGGTACACGCCCTGGGGCGATCCCCCCGACACGCGCTCCCTCGCGGTCGATCGGGCGGGGACGATCTACGCGAACGTCCACGTCGGCGGCGTCGTGCGCTCCACGGACGGTGGGCGCTCCTGGCGGCCCACGCTCGACATCGAGGCCGACGTCCACCAGGTGCTGGCTCACCCGGATCGGCCGGGGCACGTCTTCGCCGCGAGCGCGGTCGGGCTCGAGACGACCGAGGACGGCGGGGAGACCTGGCGCACCGTGACCGACGGCCTCCACGCGACCTACATGCGGGCGGTCGCTGTCATCGGCGACGGCGTCCTGGTCTCGGCGTCCACCGGCCCCGGAGGCCGGCGGTCGGCGCTGTATCGCCGGGCGCTCGCCGGCGGCGCCTTCGAGCGCTGCCGGAGCGGGTTGCCCGAATGGTTCGGGGACAACGTGGACACCCATTGCCTCGCTGCCCGGGGCCGCTCGGTCGTGCTCGGCACCGAGGACGGCCGGGTCTTCGCGTCCGCCGACGACGGCCGCGGCTTCGGGCTTCTGGCCAAGGGGTTGCCCCCGGTTCGCTGCGTGGCGCTGGCCGGCACCGACTGACCGACTGCACCGGGTGACCGCGTCGCTCCGGATCCTCACCGCCAACCTGCTGAACGGAGGCGCCGACCCGCTGGCCTTCGCGCGGCTGGTCGAGGCGCTCGCCCCGGACGTCGTGGCGGTGCAGGAGCTGGCGCCCCCGCAGGCCGACGCGCTCACCGCGGTCCTGCCGTTCGGGAAGCTCGAGCCGTCCCGGGATCACATGGGGATGGGCATCGCGCTGCGGCGGCCGGGGGCGGTCTCCCGCGTCCCGCTGCCGCACCGGTCCGCGTACGCCGCCGAGGTCGAGCTCGAGGAGTGTCCGGGCCGCCCGATCGAGATCGTCAACGTCCACATCGCGGCGCCGCACCGGCCGCCGCCGTGGTGGGCGCTCCCCTATCGCCGCCGCCAGCTCCGTGCGCTGGAGGCGTACCTCGACGGGGCGGCGCGCCCGCACCGGGCCCTGACCGGGGACCTGAACTCCACGCCGATGTGGCCGCTGTACCGGCGCCTGGCCCGCCGCTTCCGGGACGCCGCGCTCGAAGCCGCGGCGCGGGACGGCGGGCGGACGGCGCCGACCTGGGGCCCGTGGCCGGGCTCCCCGCGCCTGCTCCGCATCGACCACGTCCTGGTCGCCGGGCTCGATGTCCGCGGGGTCCGGGTGGTGCCGATCGCGGGAAGCGACCACAGCGCCCTCGTCGTGGACCTCGCGCTGCCCGGCGGAGCCGCGCATCCCGGCGACTGACGGCCGCGCTCTGGGCGCGCTGGCGCTGGCGTTCCGGCGCGTCTCCAAGGTGTACGCCTCGCCCGGCAACGAGGCGCGTGTGGCGCTCCACGAGGTGTCCTTCGAGCTGCCCGCCCGGCGCCGGATCGCCGTCGTCGGCCGGAGCGGCAGCGGCAAGTCCACGCTCCTCCACCTGGCCGCCGGCATCGATCGGCCCACCGGAGGCGAGGTCGAGATCGGCGGCCAGCGCCTCGGCGACCTCTCGGATCGGGCGCGGACGCTGCTCCGGCGAGAGACGATCGGCCTCGTCTTCCAGTTCTTCCACCTGCTGCCCCAGCTCTCCGTCGCCGACAATGTCGCCCTGCCGGAGCTGATCGCCGGGGGGCGGCCGGCTGCGTTCGGGCCCCGGGTGCGCGAACTGCTGGGGCGCGTGGGGCTCGCCGACCGCGCCGCGGACCCGGTCCAGGCGCTCAGCGGCGGCGAGCAGCAGCGGGTCGCCATCTGCCGGGCGCTCGTCCGCCGGCCGCGCCTCCTGCTCGCCGACGAGCCGACCGGGAACCTCGACGACGCGAGCGGCCGCCTGGTCATGGAGCTGATGCTCGCTCTCGTCGCGGAGGAGGGGAGCACGCTCCTCTACGTGACCCACAGCCGCGAGTTCGCCGCCCTCGCCGACGAGACCTGGCAGCTCCAGAGCGGGAGGCTGGCCCGGCCGTGATCCGCTACGCGCTCCGGACGCTCGCCGCCCACCTGCGGGCGAGCCCCAGCCTGTACCTGCTCACGGTGGTCGGCGCCGCGCTCGGGGTCGCGTCAGTGCTCTCGATCCAGATCATCACGCGGAACGCGATCGGCGCCTTCGCGGCCAGCGTCCAGGCCGTCAGCGGCGACGCCGACCTGAGCGTGCTCGGGCGGACCCCGGTGTTCCCGGAGCGGCTGTACCCGGAGGTCCTCGCCGAGGCCGGGGTGGCGGCGGCGTGGCCGCTCTACCGGGTCGACGTGGCCCTCGCGGGGGCGGACCGGGTGTTCCTCGAGGTCGTCGGGGTGGATCTGGTCGCGCCCCGGCGGGTGCCGTGGCGGGGCGAGGCGCCGCGGGCGGAGGCGCTCGCCGACGCCCTCGGCCGGCCGGGCTGGGTCGCCGTCACGCCGGCGCTCGCGTCGAGAATGGGCTGGCGGGTCGGCGACGCGTTCGAGGTGACGAGCGGCTCGCGGCGGGCCCGCCTGGTGGTGGGCGCGCTCGTGGACCTCCAGCAGCGGAGCCCCGGCGCCAGCGCGCGCCTCTGTCTCATGGACATCGCCCAGGCCCAGAGCCTGCTCGGCCGTCCGGGGTGGCTCCACCAGATCGACGTCCGGGCGGCCCCCGGCGCGGATGTCGCCGCGCTGGCCGGGCGGCTTCGCGCGCGGCTGGGTCCCGGGGTGCAGGTGGTCACCACGACCGAGCGCGAGGACCGGGTGGCGGGGCTGCTCGGCGCCTTCCGCCTCAACCTGACGGCGCTCAGCCTGGTCAGCCTGTTCGTCGGCCTGTTCCTCGTCCACGAGAGCACGCAGGCCTCGCTCGTCCGGCGCCGGGCCGAGTTCGGCCTGCTGCGCGCGCTGGGCGCCACCCGCGGCCAGGTCCTCGGGCTGATCCTGGCGGAGACGGTCCTGCTGGGTCTCGCCGGGGTCGCCCTCGGGCTGCCGCTCGGGTACCGGATCGCGGCGGCGAACGTCGACGTCGTGAGCGCGACGCTGACCAACCTCTACCTGCTCGAGGCGATCGAGACTCTCGATCTGCCCCTCTGGATGGTCGGGCTGGCCGCGCTCATCGGGGTCGGCGGGGCCCTGGCCGGTGGCCTGCTGCCGGCCCTCGACCTCGGACGGCGGTCGCCGACGGCGCTCCTGGCCGCGTTCACGCTGCACGCCGAGACGCGCTCGCTGGCCCGGCCGCTCTTCGGGGCGGGCTGGGGGGTGCTCGCCCTCGCCGGGCTCTGGTACTGGTGGCTCGGTCGGACGTGGCAGCCGGCCGGGTTCGTCCTCGGGATCGCCCTCCTGGTCGCGATCCCGCTGCTCACCCCGTACGTGGTCGAGCGGGCGGCCGGCGGGATCCGCGTGCGGGGCTTCGGGCTCGGCTACAGCCTGAAGAGCCTGGCGACCCGGCTCCAGACCACCTCCTTCGCGGTCGCCTCCCTGGCCATCGCGGTCAGCCTGCTGGTCGGCATCACGTTGATGATCGGGAGCTTCCGCCGCACCGTGGAGGTCTCGGTGGAGACCACGGTGCGGGCGGACGTCTACGTCACCACCCCCTCGTGGGCGCGGGCGGGATCGGAGGCGACGCTCGACCCGGCGCTCGTGGCGACGCTGAGCGGGCACCCGGGCGTGGCCTACGTCGACCGGCTCCGCCGGTTCGGCGGCCACGTCGGGGAGCGGCGGGTGGCGGTCGTCGGGGTCGACATGGCGCTGCCGGGGCGCGAGCGGCGCTTCACGCCTCCTCGGGGGCGACCCGCTGGAGGCGATCCGCCGGGTGCGGGAGGAGGGCGCCGTCCTGATCAGCGAGCCGCTGGCCCGCAAGGCCGGACTCGGCGCCGGCGATCGCCTGGAGATCGCGGGAGCGGCCGGCCCGGAAGCGTTCCGCGTCGCCGGCGTCTACTACGACTACAGCACCGAGGCCGGCGCGGTGGTCATGGACCTCGGGACGCTGGGGGCCCGCTTCGGCGCCGGCGAGATCAACAGCCTCGCCCTGTACCTCGAGCCCGGCCGGGATCCCGAGCGCGTGATCGACGAGCTGCGCGCGCGCGTGGGCCCGGCGCCGCTGGTCTTCCGCCCGAACCGGCAGCTCCGCCGGGAGATCTTCGCGATCTTCGACCAGACCTTCGCCGTCACCCGCATCCTGCAGCTCATGAGCCTGCTGATCGCGGTGTCCGGCGTCACGCTGACGCTCCTCGTGCTCGCCCGCGAGCGCGTCTCCGAGCTGGCGCTCTACCGCTCGCTCGGCGCCTCGCGCCGGCAGATCTTCGGGCTCTTCGTCGGCAAGGGGCTCTCGATGGCGGCGCTCGCGCTGGCGCTGGGCCTGGCCGGCGGGATCGCGCTGGCCGGCATCCTGGTGTTCGTGATCAACCGGGCGTACTTCGGCTGGACGATCCAGGTGCACTGGGCCTGGCGGCCGGTCCTCCAGCAGGTGGGGACCATCGTGGCCGCGGCCGTCCTCGCCAGCGTCTACCCGGCGCTGCGCGCCAGCCGGACGCCGGCGACCGAGCTGAGCCGTGACGACCTGTAGCCGCCTGGTGGTCGCCGCGGCGCTCCTGGTGGCCGGCCTCGCGGCCGGCGCCGAGGTCTGGGAGCCGGCGCGGCCGGATTACGGGTGGGCCTTCCCGCGGGACCACTGGGCGCGCCCCGGCTACCGCACCGAGTGGTGGTACCTCACCGGCCACCTCGCGGCGGCCGGCGACCCGGCCCGGCGCTTCGGCTACCAGTTCACGCTGTTCCGCGTCGGCGTGCGGCGCGAGCCGCCGGAGCTCGCCTCCGGGTGGGCGGCCCACAACCTGGTCATGGGCCACGCCGCCGTCACGGACCTCGAGGGGCGCCGCCACGTCTTCAGCGAGCTGCTCTATCGCGAGACGGCGCTCCTGGGCGGCTTCGGGCGCTACCCCGATTCGCGGCTGGCCTGGAGCCGGGCCCCGGCGGGGACGGACGGGGAGTGGACGCTTCGCTGGAACGGGCAGGCGTTCGACGTGACGATGGCCGACCGGGCGCGCGGGATCGCGTACACGCTCGTCACCCGGCCGCTCAAGCCGCTCGTCTTCCAGGGCCCGAACGGCTACAGCCGGAAGGGCGCCGCCTCGACGGCGGCCAGCCAGTACTACTCGTTCACGCGGCTCGGGACCGAGGGGACGCTCACGCTCGACGGCCGGACGGTCGCGGTGCGGGGCGAGAGCTGGATGGACAAGGAGTTCGGCTCGAGCCAGCTCGGCGAGAGCCAGGTCGGCTGGGACTGGTTCAGCCTCCAGCTCGCCGACGGCCGGGAGCTGATGCTCTACCTCCTCCGCGACCGGGCCGGGCGGACGGACTTCGGGCACGGCACCCTGGTGTCGCGGGCGGGGGAGCCGCGCTACCTCGCCGCGGGAGAGTTCGCCGTGCGCGCGACGCGGAGCTGGACGAGTCGCGCGAGCGGCGCCGAGTACCCGGCGGGCTGGATCGTCGAGGTGGCGGGCGCGGGCCTTCGCCTCGAGGTGGCGCCGGAGCTGGACGACCAGGAGAACCGGAGCGAGCTGGTCCGCGACCTGGCCTACTGGGAGGGCGCGGTCACCGTGCGCGGCCCGGACGGCGCACCTGCCGGCCGCGGCTACGTCGAGCTGACCGGCTACGGGAGCACGCGCCGGCCGCCTTCCTTGACAAGGATGCCGTCCTTGCTAGAGTAAGGACCATGGCGAAGGTGACCAGCAAGCTCCAGGTCACGGTACCGAAGGCCCTGGCGGACCGGTACGGGATCCGACCCGGAGACGAGATCGAGTGGGTGGCGTCGGGAGCGACGATCCGCGTCGTGCCGCCGGGGCGGAAGATGCACGGGCTGACCGTCGAGGCCAGGCTCAAGCTGTTCGATGCCGCCACCGAGCGGCAGCGGCGACGGCAGTCGCGTGGTGGCCGGACGCGGACCGGGGCTGACCGGGGGTGGCGCCGGGAGGATCTCTACACCCGTGGCCGCCCTCGTTGACACCAACGTCCTCGTCTACCGGTTCGACCCGCGGGTTCCTGCCAAGCAAGCGGCCGCGGCGGAGGTCCTGCGCCGGGGCCTCGTCGAAGACAGCGTGCGCATTCCCCACCAGGCGATCGTGGAGTTTGTCGCGGCGGTCACGCGGCCCTTGGGGCGCGGCCGAGCCCTACTGACCGCCGAGGAAGCCCGACACGAAGTCGAGGACATTCTGGCGCAGTTCGTCGTCATCTATCCGACCGAATCGCTGGTGCGGACGGCCGTGCGGGGGTGGGCGACGTACGGATTCGGCTGGTTCGACGCCAACCTCTGGGCCTACGCGGAGGAGCACGGACTCTCCGAGATCCTCTCGGAGGACTTCCAGCACGACCGGCTGTACGGGACCGTGCGGATCGTCAATCCCTTCCTCGGCTGACTCCTCGGACGGCTCCCCCCAGCGGGCCGGTGCCGGAATTCCGCATCGACGATGCGCCGGCGGGCCGTGCTCACCGCCTCGTCGCGAGGGCATGGTGGTCACGCGTGTCCCCGGGGCGCGTCGGGCCGGGCCGGCCAGGATCCCGCGCGTCAGAGGTGGGGGCCGAGCGAGCGCGCCGCGGCATCGGGTCGCGCATGTCCGGACGGAGGGCGCTATCGGCCCGGCAATGTTATGCTGCCCCGAGGGCGAGCATCGGGTGGACTTCGGCAAGGTCCTGAGCACCTTGGTGACATTCTTCGAGCGCGAGGGCTTCCGGTTTGCCGCCGTCGGGGCGTTTGCCATGCACGCCTACGGGCTCAGCCGCGCGACGATCGACCTGGACGTGGCGACCGAGGCGCAAGCGCAGCCGAAGCTCATCCCGTTCCTCGAGTCGCTCGGCTACGAGACGCTTCACCAGTCGCCGGGCTACTCCAACCATCTCCACCCGCATCCGGACCTCGGGCGGGTCGACTTCGTGTATGTGAGCGGCGAGACGAGCCGTCTCCTGTTCGGCGGTGGCGGGACGATGCTGCGCCTGGGCGGGCAGAGCGTTCCGGTGCCACGTCCGGAACATATCGCCGCGATGAAGATCCACGCCATGAAGCATGATCCATCGCGCACTCTTCAGGAGATGGCCGACATTCAGTTCCTCCTGGGCCTGCCCGAGATCGATGAAGAGGCGATCCGCGCGTACTTCGAGCGCAGCGGGCTCTTGGAGCGGTATCTTGAGATCAAGCGGCTCCGCTGACTACCTGGCGCTCGACCGCGATCTCCCGACCACGCCTGGTGACGTGGCAGCCCTGCGGCAGGCTCGGGCACGGAGGCAGGTCCCACTCGACGAATACCTGGGCTTCCTCCGGCGCTTCGAGGCGCCTCCCTCGGCTCGCCTCCGATCGCGACGTGGACCGGTGGGCCCTCCCTTCGACCTCAGTCGGTGAGCCGCGGCCGTCCTTGAGGGTACGAGTTCATGAGCGTTCGAGATCGTCGCGGTGGGCGCGGCGCCCGCGGAGCCGTCGAGCAAGGAGCGGTGAAGATGCCGTGGCCGAGCTCGCGGAGCTCGATCGAGACCTCGGTCGGGCCGCGACGGCAGTGATGATCGCCCGCCCCTGGGACGCGCGTGAGACCGCTCGAGGAAGCGGTCGTCGAGCGAGCGCGGCCGCGTGGTCCGCTTGGACGGGAAGGTCCGGCCGCAGGCCGCGCCGCTGTAGCAGGCGTCGAGGAAGACCACCATCGCGCTCGGCCTCGATGCGCTCGAAGATGGTCTGCAGCTCGTCCATCGGCAGCGCGGTGGAGTACAGGTCGTCGAGGATCAGCGTCGGCGGGGACGAGGTACTTGGCGAGCCCGTCGCGCTCGACGCCGCGCGGCTCGTCCTCGAGGGCGCCGTGGCCGGCGAAGAAGATCGAGCGACGGTGTCGTACTTCTTGGCGGAGCGGCGGAGGTGCGAGCAAGGATGCCGGCCTGCCTGGAGCCGGCGCGCTGGGCGATACGGTCTCGGCTCCGGCGACCGCAGGCCGACCGCGTTTCGAAGCGTTCCGAAGCTTCGAGCGCGTAGACGCGATTACCAGCTCGATCAGCAGTCAAGTGGCGATCCTTACGGCGCGGCGCGTTCTCCGAAGACGTTCGACATCCTGATCCGGCCCACGATCGAGACGCGACCCGACTCCTCCGGGCCCTCGCCGTGCTAGGTCACCATTCTGCCGATCAGGGTTAGACGCTTCGCTGCCCAGAACGGCCGCGCCGGCGCCATCATCGTTTGGGCCCAGCGTGCGAGGAGAAGACGTTCCGTCGCCGCCGCCGATCGGAACCGCGACGTTCGCTCATGGGCGAGACAGTTCGTCCAGGAGTGCCCGGGCTTCTCTCAAGTCTTCGGCGTCGAACCCCTCGGTGAACCAGCTGTAGATCTCGGTCAGCCGGTCTCGAGCTTCTTCCGTCCTGCCCTGTCGCTGCAGCCATCGACCCAGACTCAGCGTCGCGCGCAGCTCCAGCAACTTCGCCCCCTGGCGCCGCGCGATCTCGACGGCCCGGTGAAAGGCATCTCCGGCATCGCCCTGAGGGTCCTCCGACAGAGCCAGCCGGAGCTCTCCCTGGAGCCGATGCAGCTCCGCCTCGTAGTAGCGCTGGCCCGTGCGGTCCACCTCCGTCAGCGCCCCGGCGAGGACATCCAGCCCTTCCCGGGCCTGGCCGAGCTCCAGATAACCTCGGGCCAGCGCCACGAGGCAGGCTGGCACGTCCAGCCCTGCCCCCATGGCGCGGTAGCCGGCCAGTCCATCGAGGAGTTGGGTCACGGCCGCCTCCACGCGGGCCCGCTCGCCGGATTGGATTGCCTCCTCCACCAGCGCCGCACCCCGAAGCATTCGCGCCATTCCCAGCCAAAACAACAGGTCGTGTTCGGTCGCGACCGTGATGAGGGCGTCGGCTTGCTCCCGAGCCCGCTGGCCCTCCCGTTGGAGTAGGTAGGACACGATGACGTGAATCAGGGCGGCACCGACACTGTGTTGATGCGACAGCTCCCGAGCCATGGCCAGCAGCGCCTCGGCCCGCTCGAGCGCCCGACTGACGTAGCCGAGCAACGGCAACGTCCTGACCGCGTAGCCCAACGCCACGACCCCGGGGTCTTGCCCGTACACGAAGGCATGCGCGCGGTGCTGTGGCGGGTCGTATAGCGCCAGGCTCTGTTCCGCATGGTCTTCGGCTGAGGCAAGCTCGCCTCGATAGAAGGCCGTGACCGCCAGGGCGCCGTGGGCTTCCACGCGAAACCCCCGGTCCTCCACGCTCTGGGCCAACCCGAGACACTGGACCGCCAGCTCGTGCGCCGTCTGCAGGTTGACCCCCACGATGTAGAACACCCACAGTCCCCACATCACGGGGAACACGTGCGGCGTTTCACCGACCTGCCGACAGAGTTCCCGGGCGCGTGAGTAGACGGCGCCCACTTCCGAGGCCGAGTAGCCTTTGGTGGCGATCAGTGGCGCGCCGAGCGTGACCTGGAGGGTCAGTTCCTGCTGGGCGCGCTCGGGCGTGTCGGGCAGCGTCTCGAGGAGCTCCAGACCCTTGGTGAGGTGGGCGATCGCCTCCAGGTTAGCCGAGCGCTCGACGGCGCGCTGCCCCGCCCGCTGCCAGTAGGGGATGGCCTGCTCCTTCAGGCCGGCCTCGGTGTAGTGATGCGCCAGGAGCTCGGGCTGCGTCTCCGCGGTCTCGGGGAAGCGTTCTGCGAGCGCCCGCGCGATCTGCGGGTGGTACTGCTGGCGCGTACTCTTGAGGAGCGACTGGTAGGCCGCGTCCTGGATCAGCGCGTGCTTGAAGACGTAGCGTGCGTGCGGCGGCGCGCCCCGCTGGGAGACCAGCTCGGCCTCGACGAGCCGGGCGAGCGCCCCCTGGAGGGTCGGCTCGTCCAGCGGCGAGACGGCGTGGAGCAGCTCATAGGAGAACTCGCGCCCGATGGTGGCGCCGAGCTGGGCGACCTCCTTGAGATTGGCCAGGCGATCGAGTCGGGCCATGAGGGAGTCCTGCAGGGTGGTGGGAATCGCCAGGGCCGACATGGGGCCGGCGAGCTCATAGTGGCCATTCGTCGGTCGGAGCGCCCCGGACTCGAGCAGCATCTTGGTCAATTCCTCGACGAAGAGGGGAATGCCATCCGTCTTGAGCACGATCTGGCGGAGGATCTCGGTCGGCAAGGCCTTGTCGCCGGCGACTCGCCGGACCATGGCCTCCACCGCGGGGCGGTCGAGGCGGGCGAGTGGGAGAGACACGAGATGCGGGCGGGCCGCCCACGGCGGCGTGAAGTCGGGCCGGAACGTCAGCAGGGTCAAGAGGCCGGCCGGCGGCCGTTGGTCGATGAGCAGGGTGAGCAGCTCGAGGGTGGAGGGATCCGCCCAATGGAGGTCTTCGACGAGAAACAGCACCGGCTGCTGGATCGCCATCGCCTGGACCACGGCCAGGAGGGCGTCGAGCGTCTTCTGCCGCTGTCGTTGGGGCGGCAGGGCGACGGGGGCATACGGTGCGGCGAGCGGCACCGCAAGGAGGGACGCGAACAGCGGCACCACCGCCGGCAGGGCGACGCCGGATAGGCCCCCCAATCCCTCCTCCAGGCGGCGCAGCTTGTCGGCCGGGGCGTCCTCGCGGCGGAACTGGAGCCGGCGCTGGAGTGCGTCGATGACGGGATACAGGGCGCTGTTCCGGTAATACGGTGAGCAGCGCAACTCCAGCCAGGTATGGGGCGTGTCGGCCACCTGCTCTTTGAGGACCTGCACGAGCCGCGACTTGCCGATGCCCGCCTCCCCGCTCAGGAGCACCACCCGGCCCCGGCCGGCCCGGGTCTCGGTCCACCACTCCCGGAGCCGCCCGATCTCGTGCGCGCGGCCGAGCAGGGCGGTGAGCCCGGCGGGCGTGACGACATCGAGGCGGCCCCGGGCACCGGTTTCGTGGAGCACCCGATAGAGCTCCATCGGCTGGGAGATGCCTCTCAGGGTGTGGGTGCCCAGCGGGTGACAGGCGAAGAACCCCTGCACCAGCCGGTATGTGGCGCGGCTGACCGCGATGGTATTCGGGGCGGCGAGGCTTTGCAGGCGGGCCGCGACGTTCGGGGTTTCGCCCACGGCGAGGGTCTCCCGCCATCCGCCGGCGCCCATCTCACCGGCGACCACCAGGCCGGTGTGGATGCCCAGGCGGACCGCGAGGGCGACGCCCCGTTCCCGTTCGAGGCGCGCGGTGAGCCGCGCCATGTCCTCGACGATCGTCAGTCCGGCCCGGACGGCCCGCTGCGCGTCGTCCTCGTGGGCCTCCGGATAGCCGAAGTACACCAGCACACCATCGCCGAGGTACTGGACGATGTGCCCGTCGAAGCGGCTGATGGCCGCCGCGCAGACGGCCTGGTACTCGCGCAGCAGCTCGCGCAGGTCCTCCGGGTCGAACTGCTCGGAGAGGGCCGTGGCGCCCACCAGATCGCAGAACATGACCGTGAGCTGGCGACGCTCCGCCTCGGCCGCGCTTCGCCCCGTCGCGGGTGCCCCGGCCGGGGTGGCCGCGGGTGGGGATGGGCCGGGAGGCGCACGTGACGAGGGGCGTGGCACAGTGTCCGCAGAAGTTGAATCGCGACGGGTTCTCGGTGCCGCAGCTCGGACAGCGGACGAGGAGCGGAGCGGTGCACTCGCGACAGAGACTCAGCCCCTCGGGAGTCTCAGATCCACAGGCTGGGCAGCGCATTCGCCGCGCCTCCGGTGATCGGCGCCCTGTGAGCGAGGCCGCCAAGATGTCGGAATAGACGAGGTCCTGTCAAGAGGAACTCGTCCACAAGCCGGCGGCCGGCCTGGGGGCTGACGCGAGGAGGGGCCGGTGTCCCCGAGCGACGGCCAGCCGGCGAGATCCGCCCCGCATCCGCGGGTTTCGGCAGGCCCCGGGCCCCAGGTTTGTGCTCCACGGGTCATTGACCACCGTTGCGTACTCCACATGCAAGAGCCGACGGAACGGCGAAGCGGCCCAGGTTTCGATTTGCCCCCGCGCCGCCGACGGCCCTTCTGGGATCGCCAGAGGGCAGCCAGAGCCGGCCCGCGCTGGCTGCCCTCAACGAGACGCTCCGATTCTCGTCGTCGGTGCGTGGTATCCCTACGGGCAGACGGTGGTGCCTCGGCTCAGCACGGTGCTGTCGCAGGTGATGGAGCCGATGGTGACGCCGTCGAAGGTGGCGCGGGTGCCGAACTTGAGATCCACGTCGAGAGTGTTCCCTGAGATGCTCGAGGGAGTCGCGGGCTCCGAGAGGATCGTCACCGTGCCCGCGCCGTCGGCCGAGAGCCCCACGTCGTTCCCGGTGACCGTCAGCTGCCCACCCTGGAACAGGACGCCCGTGCCCTGCTCGACCTTGATCCCGACCCCATTGTTCGCGATGACGAACTTGGCGCCTCCTCAAAGGGAAGAGTCGTGACAAAGCCGCCACTGGATAGGAGGAGTCCGAACTCGCCGTTGTTGGAGGCGGTGACCGTGGCGGCGGGGTAGACCGACAATTGCGACCCCTGGCGACGATGATCCCCGCGAAGCCGTTGCCGCTGGCGTTGAGCGTGCTGCCCGCCGATGCCGCGAACCCGAAGATGGCGAGCTGGCCACTCCCGACGACCACACCAGCGACCCCGTTGTCGCTCGCGTTCACGTTCGCGCCCCGGATCTCCACGACGGCCAGGCCGTTGATCGTGATCCCGGCGCCGTTCTGAGTGGCGGTGATGGCGCCCCGGAGGACGGCGCTGGAGCTCGTGAAGACGTCGAGGCCCCCGGCGTTCTGCTGGAGCGTCACGTCCGTGAGCTCGGCGGCCGAGTGATCCGCGACGGCGATCCCGGCGCCGTTCGGGTTGTTCTGAACAACGGTCTTCTCGACGAGGAAGGCCGCGCCGCGACGGCCGAGAATGCCCTCGCCGGGGCCGTTCTGGATGGTCAGGCCCACGAGCTTCACCCCCTGGACGCCGTCGATGGTGACCACCCCCGAGAACTCGATTGGGCTGCCGCCCCCACCGTCGATGACGGCGCTCCCCTGACCGTCGAGCGTGACGTCGTTCGTCTTGATCGTGATTCGCTCGTGGCAGACTCCCGTCACGCGGATCGTGTCGCCCGGGTCAGCCTGCTTCAATGCGTCCTTGATCGTCTTTCCCTTGTTGCAGTCGACCTTGATGACGTCTTTCGCCAGGGCGGGCCCGGCGACGAGCAGGGTGACGACGGCCGTGATCACAGCGCTGACTGTTCGCATGGTGGCTCCCTCCATCCTTCCTTCTGGGTTATCGAAGTGGCTTCGCCCCGGGTTCCTCCTCCGGCCGAGGCTCGTCGGGGCCGCGTTCGGTCATCCGGGCAATGACGCCGGCGAGGGCCTCCAGTCCCCGAAGGCGCGCCTTCTCTCCCGTCCTGAGCCGCTCCACGACGATGAGGGTCCTCCCCGCGCTCCGAGCAACGCGGGAAGGACTTTTGTCATGTCGCTCGACCGAGACGACCTTCGTCCATCCCACTCGAGACCGCAGATCCTCGAGTACCATGACGACGTCCCTCCATCGCGACGACATAGGGGAGTTCACTGCGCACGCGCTTCCGGTCAGCACCGGGCTTCCCATTGGCCTTCTCCTGGGCCGTCCACCCCAAGCCCGCGCCGGCGGCAAAGTCGAGGAACTCCTGCAGGTTCGTCGGCTCTGCCGTCTTCTGCCGGGGCCCCCCTATCAAAGTCACTGAGCTGCTTGGCCCACCGATCCTTGTGTCCCCGGCGGGCCCTCGCCCGCGACCATGCGCGCGATGACCTCGCCGATCCCCTCGGCCGTCTCGAACCGTGCCTTCTCACCCGTGCGCACCCGCTCGACGATGCCGGCCAGCTGACCGGAATCGTCGGGAAACACCCGCACCACGAACGTGGCGTAGGCGGAGCCTGGCTCCATCGATCCGTCCTGGCGTACGGTACCCGAGCGCGGCATCAAGACTTCGTCAAGAGGACCATCAAAACGCGCGTCAACCGGCGCCGGTGGCGCCTCAGACCACGCCGTGCTATCGTGGCGCACGCTGTTTCCCGCGGAGGGCCGCGTGCCCCGATTGGTCCTCACGCTGCTCGGTGGCTTCGAAGCTCGACTGGCTGATGGGCCGGTTCTGACCTTTCCCACCCGGAAGGTCGAAGGGCTCCTGGCGTACCTCGCCCTGCCCCCGGGCCAGGCACATCCGCGTGACAAGCTGGCCGCGCTCCTGTGGGGCGAGGCCCCCCAGGTCCAGGCCCGGGCCAGCCTGCGCCAGGCCCTGTTCACCCTCCGGCGAGCCCTGGCCGCGTCCGAGCCGGCCCCACTCTGCTTGGACGGGCCGGCGGTCGCGCTGGACCTGGCCGCGGTCGAGGTGGACGTCGCGACCTTCGAGGCGCGGTCGAGCGAAGGCACGCCGGTGGGCCTGGAAGCGGCGGCCCGGCTCTACCGGGGCGACCTGCTCGCCGGGCTCGACGTCGGCGAGGCGCCGTTCGAGGAGTGGCTCCTGGCGGAGCGCGAGCGCGTGCGTGAGCTGGCACTGGAGGCGCTCGCGAAGCTCCTCAGCCATCAGCGACGGGTGGGCGCCCTCGAGGCGGCCGTCCAGACCGGGCTCCGGCTCGTGGCGCTCGAGCCGCTCCAGGAGGCCGTGCACCGGACGCTGATGCGGCTGTACGCCGAGCTGGGGCGACGTGGCGCGGCGCTCCGGCAGTACCAGGCGTGCGTCGCGGCGCTCCAGCGGGAGCTGAGGGTGGAGCCGGAGGCGGAGACCGAGGCGCTCCACCGGGAGATCCTCCACCGCCGCCCGGGTGCGGCTGCGGATGTCGCGACCGACCCGGCACCGGCTCCGGTATCGCTCCCGACCGGCGACACCCCTCTGGTGGGCCGTCAGCTCGAGCGCGCGCGACTCGACGAGGCGCTGTCGGCCGCCTGGCAGGGTTCGGGGCAGGTGGTCGTGATCCGCGGAGAGGCGGGCATCGGGAAGACACGCCTCGTGACCCAGCTCCACGCGAGGGCCCTGGAGAAAGGCGCTCGTGTCCTGCTGGGCCGCGCGTACGAGACCGAGCAGACGCTCCCGTTCGGGCCCTGGCTCGGCGCGCTGCGGGGCGCCGGCGTGGCGCGCGACGCGGCGCTCCTGGACACGGTCGGCCGGGTGTGGCGGGCGCAGCTGGCCCGTCTGCTTCCGGAGGTGGGCCCGGCGCCGCCGCCGGCCGCCACCGGGGCCGACACCCTGCACCTGTTCGAGTGCGTGGCGCGCCTGATCGCGGCCCTGGCCGCCCGACAGCCGCTGCTCCTGGTGCTGGAAGACCTTCACTGGGCGGACGACACGAGCCTCCGGCTGCTGGCGTTCGTCGCGCGGCGAGTGCCGGCGCGCGCCGTCCTCCTCGTGGCGACCGCGCGAGAGGAGGAGCCGGAGACGCCGGCCCTCGCGACGACGCTCCACGCGCTCGCGCGCGACGCCGCCCCGATGACGCTCCGGCTCGGGCCGCTCTCACGCGAGGACACGCTCGAGCTGGTCGGGGCGTTGGCCGCCTCCGGGGTGCCGGCGTCCCCCGATCTCGGCGAGCGGGTCTGGGCCACCGCCACCGGGCACCCGCTGATGATCGTGGAGACGATGCGCGCGCTGGCGACGGGCGGCTGGCAGGCGGGCGCGCCCGGGCTGGCGCTGCCGGAGCGCGTGCGCGAGCTCATCGGGCGCCGCCTGAGCCGGCTCGGGGAGCAGGCCCGGCGTTTGGCCGCCGTCGCCGCCGTGATCGCCCGCGAGTTCGACCCGGCACTCCTCCAGCGGGCTGCCGGAGTCGGCGCGCAGGAGGCTGCCGACGCGGTGGACGAGCTGCTCCGGCATCGCGTGCTCCACACGGCCGCTGAGCGACTCTCCTTTACCCACGACCGCATCCGCGACGTGGCGTTCGAGCAGCTCTCGCCGCCGCGCCGCCGCCTTCTCCATCGTCAGGTGGCCGAGGCCATCGAGGCGCGGTACGGGCCGCACCTCGAGCCGCACGCCCCCGCGCTCGGGCTCCACTACCGAGAAGCCGAGGCGTGGGAAGAAGCGGTCAGGTATCTCAGGCAGGCGGGCGGCGCGGCCGCGGCCCGGTCGGCGTATCGCGAGGCGATGACCTGCTTCGACCAGGCCCTGGCCGGCCTGGTCCACCTCTGCGAGAGACCGGACACCTCGGCGACGGCCATCGACCTCCGGCTCGATGCCAGCGCGGCGCTTCTGGCCCTGGGTGAGCTGACGCGGCTGGTTGAGACCCTGACGGTCGCCGAAGCGGACGCGCGAGGGATCGGGGACAAGGGACGTCTCGGGCGCGCGTGGTCTTGCCTGAGTCAGTACCACCGGCTGATCGGGGACCCCGAGCGCGCCATCGACTTCGGGCGTCGCGCGCTCGGGGTGGCCGGGGCCGTGGGCGACCGCGCGCTCGAGGTGACCACGAACTACCGCCTCGGCCAGGCCTACCGGTCGCGCGGTGAGTACCGGCAGGCGGTGACCGTCCTCACGCGCAACGTCGTGCTGCTGGACGGCGAGCGGCCGGCCCCGGGGACGCCGTCGCGCCCCCTCGACGAGGCCGTGCTCTCCCGGTTCCAGTTGGCGATTGCTCGCGCCGAGCTGGGAGAGATGAGCCAGGCGGTGGCCGACGGCGAAGAGGCGCTTCGCCTCGCGGAGGCGACCGAGCGGCCGGACCTGATCTCTGCGGCCCGGAACGGCCTGGGCTGCGCCCTCCTGGACAAGGGCGAGCTGGATTCGGCGATCGCGGCGCTCGAGGACGCATGCCGTCTGGCGCGGCAATGGGAGCTGGGCGTCCTCCTCTACTGGAGCCAGGCGCCCCTGGCCCAGGCCTACGCCCTGGCCGGCCGCGTCGCCGAAGCGGTCCCCTTGCAGGAGAGCACCGTGGCTCAGGCGGAGTTCCTCCGGCACAGCCAGTCCCGGCGGGTCACCATGCTCGGGGAGGCGTACTTGCTGGCCGGTTCCCTCGTCCCGGCCCTCGACGCCGCCCGACGCGCGCTCGAGCTCGCCCGCCAGTACGGCGAGCGGGGACAGGAGGCGTGGGCGCTGCGTCTTCTCGGCGAGATCGCCACGGAGAGCGCCCCGCCGGACTGCGAATCAGAGGGGTGGTATCGCCAGGCCCTGGCCCTCGCCGACGATTGCGGGATGCGGCCGCTCATTGCGCGGTGTCACCTGGGACTCGGTCAGCTCTTCCAGCGCGTGGGCGCGCGCTCGGAAGCCAAGGGGCACCTTGGGGTTGCGGCCACGATGTTCCGCGAGATGGACATGCGCTTCTGGCTGGCGCGCGCGGAGGCCGCCGGCGGCTAGCAGGCCTACGGACCGAACGCCCGGCGGTGGATCAATGCTCGAGGACGCCGTGCGCCGCGAGGCGGCGCGTGAGTTCCCGCCGCACTACGGGCGCCGTGTCCGCCAGCTCGGCGAGGTCTACCTCCGGGCAGGGCGCCGTGCCGAAGCGCTCGACCGTGCGCGCCGGGCCGATCTCGATCGCGTCGAGAAGCTCGACGATCACACGGTCCGCGTGGTGTTTCGCGAGCCCACCCCGTTCTGGGCCGGCGTCTTCTGCGGGAGTCGGGGCATGCTCGTCCGGGTCGAAGCTGGATTCGGCGAGGCGGGCCGCGCTCATCATCCGGCTGAACGACCTGATCGTCCAGAACGTCGTCCTGATCCCGGTCGTCAGCGCGACGGGTGGACGGCGTGAGGCACGGGCTCGACGTGGGTGAGCGCACCCCGTGGGACTCGGCCTCGGCGAATCCTGGCCTTCTGGAATCGCCGGCCCGCGTGAGACCGAGGCCCAGACCGGCGTGGCGCGTGCTATCCTGCGCCCGGGCCTCTGCCAGTCCGGTGGAGCGGGGGTGGCCGGGCCCCGGACTGGAGCCCACGTGAGAAAGACACGTGGTCCTACGCCGGAATCGCCGTGATGCCGTGGACCCCCCGGAAGTCGTTGTCGAATGTGGCCACGATTCCGCCTGCCGACGTCCGCGCCACGGTCACGATGGCCGCATCCGTGAAGCTCAGGGCGCCAGTCCTCTGCGTGCGAAACGTCTCCAGCGCCGCCAGGAAGATGTCTGAGCACGGCACGAACTCGACCTCCCGGGCGTGAAGCAGGACGCTGCTGACCTTCGAGGCGACATCCAGCCCTCGGCGCGCCAATAGAACCGTCAAGACCTCGAGAAACACGTACTCGAGGAGCAACGCCTGCCCCCACGCGCCGGCGGCAAGCCGGTCCATGACGTCAGCAGCCGCTGCATGGTGGATGTCGCGGCGGTTGTGGTAGGCGATCAGGAAGCTCGAATCCAGAACCACCATGGCCGGGTTGGGGCCTGGTTGGCTCAGGCCCCATAGAGGATCCGGTCGATCTCCTCACTGAGGCGCTCGCTACCCTCCGGATAGTCCTCCGGGGCGAGCTCCCTCAACGTGCCAAGCCGGGTCGCCTCGCCGGGACGACCCAGGTAACTGCGAATCGCCTCGCTCAGGGCCTGACCGAGCGTCTTGCCCGAAAGCGCGGCGCGCGCCTTGAGCTGCCGGAAGGCCGCCTCATCGATGTTGCGAATCGTCGTGTCCATACGGTGCATTGTAACACAACGGTGCGCACACCTATTTTCGCGCACGACGCCGCAGGGGCCTCGCAAGAAGCTTGGGCGGTCGTGATCGGACGCAGGCCGCGGCCCATCTCGGCCTCGCGGCCGACGAGGGCGCTGCGTCGACATCCCGCGCCCAGAGCGGCGAATCGACGGATCGGGACGTGTTGACACGGGTGGGCGTTGACCACCGGGGGTCGTCGCGACGGACGGCGGATCAGGCCGCTGTCAGACCTCCACGGTCCAGCCGTGGGTGTCGGGCACCCGCGCGTACTGGATGTCGACGATGGCGTCGTAGAGGCGCTGGGTCAGCTCGCCGATCTTCCCGCCGCTGACGACGATGCGCTCGTCCTTGTAGGACAGCTCGCCCACCGGCGAGATGACGGCCGCGGTGCCGGTGCCCCAGGCCTCGCGGAGCGTCCCGCCGTGGGCCGCCGCGATCACCTCGTCGATCGGGATCTGGCGCTCGGTCGCCTTGAGGCCCCACTCGCGCAGCAGGGTCAGGACCGAGTCGCGCGTGACGCCGGGGAGGATCGTGCCGGCCAGCGGCGGGGTGATGACCTCGTCGCCGATCCGGAACATGATGTTCATCGTCCCGACCTCGTCGACGTACTTCCGGTTGATCGGGCGTCGAGCCAGAGGACCTGGGTGAAGCCGGCGTGGTGCGCTTCCTCGGCCGGATAGAGGCTGGCCGCGTAGTTCCCGCCGGTCTTGGCGGCGCCCATCCCGGGGGTGGCGCGGACGTACTGGTCCTCGACCCGGATCTTCACCGGGTTCATGCCCTCGGCGTAGTAGGCGCCGACCGGGGAGAGGATCACGTAGTAGATGTAGGACTTGGCCGGCCGCACGCCGAGGAACGGCTCGGAGGCGATGATCACGGGGCGGACGTAGAGCGCGGTGCCGACGCTCGACGGCACCCAGGCCTGCTCGAGGCCGACCAGCGTCACCAGCGACTGGAGGGCGAACTCGCGGGTCGAGGGGCGGGATGCAGAGCCGCCGGGCCGAGTTGTTCATCCGCTCGATGTGCTTCTGGGGCCGGAACAGCCGGACCTTTCCGTCCTGGCCGCGGAAGGCCTTGAGCCCGTCGAAGATGGCCTGGGCGTAGTGGAGGACGGCCGCGGCGGGATCGAGCGGGATCGGGCCGTACGGCTCGATGCGCGGGTCGTACCAGCCCTTCTCCTCCTGGAAGTCGGCCACGAACATGTGGTCGGTGAAGACGGTCCCGAACCCGAGCTCGTGTGTCCTTGGGCTTGGGCTTCCGGGCGGTGGCGCGGGTGATGCGGATGGGGTCGCTCATCGTCGTCCCTCGCTGGGCTGTCGGACCGATCAGTCGCTGGCAGCTTCCGGGCGCCTGTTGCGGTACGAGTGTAGCACGGCGCGCGGGGTTCGCGAGAGTGGCCCCGTCCGCGCGTCGGAGAATTGGCCCTGGCCGGCCGGACCCGGAGGGCGATAGCCTGCTCGGTACCGACTCGCCCCAGGAGGAGATTGCCATGGCCGTCCCGACGACTGACTCCGCGATGTACCAGACGATGCATCGCCAGCCCGCCGATCTCCGGCGCCTCCTGGCGACGGGCTGGGCGCCGGCGCGCCAGGCGGCGGAGCGCCTCGCCGGCGCCGGCCGCCTCTTCGTCGTCGGCATCGGGACCAGCTACCACGCCGCCCTCGTCGGCGGCTGGCTGCTCCGAGCCGCCGGCGCCGACGCGCGCGCCGTCTCGTCCTTCGACCTGGCGCTCTATCCCGAGACGGCGACACTGCGTCCCGGCGACGGCGTGATCGTCATGGCCCACACCGGGATCAAGCGCTTCTCGACGGAGGCGATAACCCGGGCGGCCGCCGCCGGGGCCACCGTGGTCTCGGTGGGCAGCCTGACCGCCGAGCATCCCGGCTCCCAGCTCGTCCTCCGCACCGTCGAGCGCGAGAAGTCGGCGGCGTTCACCGCCTCCCACCTCGCCGCGATGACGGTGCTGGCCCAGGTCGCGATCGAGCTGGGCGAGCGGCGCGGCGCCGCCGGCGTCCGCGGGCTCCGGGAGGCGCTCGGGCGGCTCCCCGACCAGGTGGTGGAGGTGCTGGCCCGGGAGGGCGAGGTGCTGCCGGTTGCCCGCGACGCGGCCGGCCACCGCGTCTACGCCGCCGGCGCCGGGCCGAACGAGGCGACCGCCCTCGAGGCCGTGATCAAGGTGCGGGAGGCGGCGCAGGGGTGGATCGACGCCCTGGCCCTCGAGCAGTTCCTCCACGGGCCGATCGTGTCCGTGAACGCCGGCGACGTCGCCGTCCTCGTCAACGTCCCCGGCGCGGCGGCCACGCGGGCCGCCGAGATCGCCGCCGTGCTCGACGCCATCGGGGCCCGGCTGTGGCTGGTCGGCCAGGGCGCCCCGACGGCGCCGGCCGCCGAGGTCTTCCGCCTGCCCGAGCTGCCGGAGCTGCTCTCGCCGCTCCTGGCCGTGGTGCCGATCCAGATCCTCGCCTACCACATGGCGGTGCTGCGGGGGATCGATCCCGACCGCTTCCGCCGCGACGACCCCCGCTACGCCGCCGCTTTCGGCCTCCTGAAGATCTGACGCCCTTTTCGCCTCTCCCCCGTTGGGGAGAGGGTCAGGGTGAGGGGAGCCACGCCCCCCTGGAGACCCTCACCCCGACCCTCTCCCTGGCAGGGAGAGGGAGCGGAGCAGGAGATGGGTCTCCTGGGCCGCTAGACGAACTTGGGCATCAGCAGGCGGGGGATGAACAGGATCAGCTCCGGGAACATGACGATCAGGACCAGGACCACCAGCATCGGCAGCAGGATGATGGCGACGTCCTTGATGGCCTCCGAGACCTTGATGCCGGCGATGTGGCAGTCGATCAACAGGCAGAGCCCGTAGGGCGGGGTCACCAGACCGAACGCCAGCGAGACGACGCCGATGATGGCGAAGTGGATCGGGTGCATCCCCACGCTCTGGGCGACGGGAGCGAGCAGGGGACCGACGATGATGATGGCCGGCACCGCGTCGATGAAGCACCCGATGACCAGAAACACGCCCGCCTCGATGAGGCCGACCCCGGTCACGCTCACCCCGTAGGCGGCGAGCAGGCCGATGATCGCCTTCGGGATCTGGTAGTAGGCCAGGAGCCAGCCGAAGGCTGACGCCGTCCCGATGCAGAACAGCGAGATCGAGGCGAGGCGGACCGTCTGGTACAGCACCTTGCCCACGTCCCGGAGACCCAGTGAGCGGTGCACGAAGAGGCCGATGACGAGGCTGTAGAGCACGGCGATGACCGAGGCCTCGGTGGGGGTGAAGAATCCCCCGACCACGCCGCCGATGATGATCACCGGGGTCAGGATCGCGAACAAGGCCCGTCCGAAGGCCGTGAAGAACTCCGGCAGCGTGGCTCGGGCGTAGATCGGGTACCCCCGGGTCCGGGCGTAGGCGTACACTGCCGCCATCTGGGACAGCCCGACCAGCACGCCGGGGACGAAGCCGGCGAGGAACAAGGCCCCGATCGACGCGTTCATGACGCCGCCCCAGACCACCATCAGGATGCTGGGCGGGATGATGACGCCGATCACCGAGGAGCAGGCGGTGATGGCCACCGTGAAGCTGGCGTCGTAGCCCTGGCTCCGCATCGCCGGGATGATGATCGAGCCCTCGCCCGCCGCGTCGGCGGTGGAGGAGCCCGAGATGCCGGCGAAGATCATGCTCACCACGACGTTGACCTGGGCGAGCCCGCCCCGGAACTGGCCGACCAGGCACCGGGTGAGATCCATGAGCCGCTCGGTGATCCCGGCCGAGTTCATCAGGTTGGCGGCCAGCACGAAGAACGGGACGGCCAGCAGGATGAACGAGTTGTAGGCCTTGGTCATCTCGCCGAGCATCAGCACCGGGGTCAGCCGGTCGTCGAGGGCGAAGATCGGGAGGCAGGCCAGCCCGAGGGCGAAGGCGACCGGCACCCGCAGCACGACCAGGACGCCGAAGACGCCGAACATGACGCCGGCGACCTCAGCGGGCGACATCGGGGTCTCCGCGCAGGGTGTCGAGCGCGGCCGTGTCGCCGCGCAGGACGGCGACGGCGGCCAGGATGCGCTCGGCGAGAAAGGCGACCCAGGTGAGCCCCGCCACCAGGTAGGCGCCGTGGATGGCGATCAGGTTGATCCCGGTCAGCTCGGAGGTCTGGGTGTAGCCGAACGCGGCGTAGCGCCAGCCGTAGGTCACGAACACCCCCGCGAAGACGAGCATGAGCAGGGAGACGAGGAGCCGCATGACCGCCTCGCCGCGGGCGCTCTTGGGGGTGGGAAGGAGGTCGACCTCGAAGTGGGTGCCCTCGCGCACCGCGATCATGGCGCCGAGC
Source organism: uncultured Candidatus Rokubacteria bacterium (assembly GCA_963708025.1). Lineage (GTDB taxonomy): Bacteria > Methylomirabilota > Methylomirabilia > Rokubacteriales > DASRDR01 > CAVPSB01. The sequence goes on from CAVPSB010000014.1 coordinate 407,841, forward strand.
ATGATGATCCAGATGAAGCAGAAGCGCGCGGCCTCCTCGGTCCAGATGTAGCGGGGGATCAGCCCGGTGTACCGGGAGACGATCTGGAGGGTGACGGGGACGATCATGAGTCCCATGAGCGCCGTGGCCAGGATCTGGAGCAGCCGGAAGTAGGCGCGCAGCACCGTGGTCAGGGTCTTGGGCATGGGGCTCCTCTACGGATGACGAGAAGGACCGGGGTCCCCGGGCTGGCGACCCGGGGACCCGATCGTCCGGCGGGACCGGCGGCTACTTCACCGCGTTGATGTTCTCGAGGACCTTCTCCGCCCCACTCTCCTTGGCAAAGGCCACCTTGACCGGTGCCACCAGCTCGAGCAGCTTGGGGCGCTCGGTGAAGGGGTAGACGCGGACCTTGCCCTCGGCCTTCATCTTCTCCAGGATCTTCTCGTCCTCCCGGCGTTCCCAGTCCCGGCCGTAGGCCCCGGCCTCCATCCCGGCCTTGACGATCGCGTCCTGCAGCTCCTTGGGCAGCTTCCGGAAGGTCTTGGCCGAGAAGCAGAGCGGCCGGATGGTGATGGCGTGCTGGGTCAGGGAGACGTCCGGTGCCACCTCGTTCCACTTCATCTGAGCCCAGCCGGGGCTCTCGTTCTCGCCGGCCTGGATGACGCCGGTCTGGATCGCGTTGTAGACCTCGTCGTAGGCGATGACGGTCGGGGCGGCGGTGATGGCCTGGAAGATGCGGGTCTGGATGGGCGCGCCCATCACCCGGATCGGCAGGCTCTTCAGCTCCTCCATGTTCCGGACCGGCTTCTTGCCGACGATGTTCCGGACCCCACCGCCGCCATACCCGATCAGCATCACCTCCGCCTTGGCCACGACGTCGTCGGCGATCGGCTTGAGCGCGTCTCCGGTGGCCATGACCTTCCGCCAGTGGTCGAGGTCCCGGAACAGGAACGGCATGTCCATGAGCGTTGCCTGCTTCGAGAACGTCGCCATGTGGGAGGGGGCGACGATCGCGTAGTCAACGGACAGGCCCTGGCTCATGTAGCCGAAGTAGTCCTTCTCGAGGCCCAGCTCCCGATTCCGGTGGAGGACGAAGTTGACGGGCTTCCCGTAGTACTTCTGGGTCAGCTCGGCGAACTTGAGCATGGTCTGGTTGAAGGAGTGGCTGTCGTCGAACTGGCTGGCGCCCTTCAGCGTGATCGTCTGGGCGCCGGCCGGGACGACGGCCAGCAGGGCGGCCAGGGTGACGACGGCGAGGCCGGTCAGCGGGCGAGCGTGGCGATGACTCATGCGTAGCTCCTCTCTCCGCGAGGGTTGCCGGTCAGGGGCGGGATCAGGGTTGCGCCATCATACATCACAACGCATTCGCTCGCGGTGAGGCCGAGGCGCCCCGTGGGAGAGGGCCTCCGAGTCCGGCAAGGGACCTGACAGGTGGTCGGAGCCTAGCGCACGATCAGGCCCATCGCGACGGCCGCGGGCCCCGAAGAGGTCGCAAGCTCGGCGGCGCCGAACGTCGGGAGCGCTTCCTGCGATGCCCTCACTCAGCCGCGGTGACAGCCTTCGCCGGCTGCTCGGCCAGCGACTCGTGCTCCCGGATGGCGGCGGTCCGGCCGACCAGGCGGGCCACGACCCTCGCCAGCTCGTCGGCGTCCACGGGCTTGGCGAGGTGGGCTTGGAAGCCGGCGGCCCGGGTCCGGCGGCGGTCTTCGGCACTCGTGCGGGCCGTCACGGCCGCCGCGGGGATACGGCCGCCCCTGTCCGGGGGCAGCGCGCGCACCTGCCGGATCAGGTCGTAGCCGTCTTCCCCCGGCATCGAGAGATCGCTGAGCAGGATGTCGGGCTGCAGGAGCACGAGCGCCCGCAGGCCCTCGCGCGCCGAGGCGGCCGCGGTGACCGAGGCGCCGAACTGCTGGAGCAGGAGCGCCAGGGCCTCGCGCGTGTCGGCATCGTCCTCGACGACGAGGACGTGCAACCCTTCGAGTTCAGAGTCAGACGGCATGACGGGGGGCAGCGGTTGCAAGAACGGCACCCACCCCCGTTCCCGGGAGATCGGTACGACAGCATGCGCACCTGCGTGACACGCGTCCCCACCCGGAGCGGGCGGAGGGGCCGCATTTCGGTCCTGGCCTGACGTTTTTCGTCACCAGGCCCGGAGGGCTCTCGGGCACCCTGCCGGCACTCGCCGGGGTCAGAAGGGTAGGCGGTCGGCGTGCGGTCGGAGGGTCTTGGAGTACAGCGCCTCGTCCAGGCCCGGGCTGGCGAACCCCGGCAGGTCCCCGACGTGGCGGTAGCCGTGGCGCTCGTAGAAGCGGCGGGCGGCGGCGTTGTCGGTCGTGGCGAGCAGGACGAGGTGGTTGGCCCAGCCTCGTGCCTCGGCCTCGGCGGCGGCCAGGAGCCACGCGCCGAGCCCGTGCCCCTGGCGGCCTTCCGCGACCAGCAGGAGCCGGAGATAGGCGGCGCCGGTCAGGATCCGGCTGGCGATGAGCCAGGCCAGGCCGAGCGGCGCGCCGTCGGGAGCCCAGCCGACGAGCAGCCGGTCGCCCGCCCGGTGACCCGCCTCGAGCGCGGCGAGCGCCGCATCGCGTGTGGTGCCGTACCGCCGGAGCAACGGTGAGCCTGCCATCAGCCCGGCGAGGGCGGGGAGGTCCTCCGCCCGGGCCGGGGTGATGCGCGGAGTCTCCATCGTCAGGCCCGCCCGCGCGGGTCGAGCCAGTCCCGGAGGCCGTCGCCGAGCAGGTTGAAGCCGAGGACGGCCAGCATGATGGCGAGCCCCGGGAAGATGGCCATGTGGGGCGCCAGCTCCAGGGCCTGGCGGCCCTCGTTGAGCATGGTGCCCCACGAGGGCGCGGGAGGCTGCGCCGACAGCCCCAGGAAGGATAGCGACGCCTCGGTGAGCACCGCCCAGGAGAGCGCGATGCTCGTCTGGACCACCAGCACCGAGGTGAGGTTCGGCACGATGTGGCGGCCGACGATGAGCGCGGCGCCGGCGCCGAGGGCGCGGGCCGCCTCGACGAACTCCCGCTCCTTCAGCGCCAGCACGGGCCCCCGGACCACGCGGGCGAAGATCGGCGTGTAGACCACCGCGATCGCGGTGACGACGTTGTTCGGGCTGGGGCCGAGCGCGGCGACGATGCCGAGGGCGAGCAGGATCGCCGGGAACGAGAAGAACACGTCCATGACGCGCATGAGGAGCTGGTCCGTCCGTCCCCCCGCGTAGCCGGCGGTGAGTCCGAGCACGAGACCGGCCGCGAGCGCCAGGGCGACCGAGGCGCCGGCCACCCGGAGGGACAGCCGGGCGCCGTGGACCGTCCGGCTCAGCAGGTCCCGGCCGAAGCCGTCGGCGCCGAACGGCATCGTCCAGCTCGGCCCGGCCATCCGGTGGGGACCCATCACGAGAGGACTCCGGAGCGGCAGCCAGTCGGCGGCGGCGGCGAGCAGGACGAAGGCGCCGACGATCACGACCCCCAGCCGGGCCGCGGTGTTGCGCGGCCTACTGGAACCGGATGCGAGGGTCGAGCCAGCCATAGACGAGGTTGACGAGCGTGTTCACGCTGACGAACAGGACTGCCACCACGAGCACCGCGCCCTGCACCAGCGCGTAGTCCCGCTGGTGGATCGCGTTCAGCAGCATCCGCCCCACGCCGGGCACCGAGAAGATCTCCTCCACCACCACCGCCCCGCTCAGGAGGTAGCCGACCTGGATGCCGAGGATCGTCACCACGACGATCAGGCTGTTCTTCAGCGCGTGGCGGTTGACGACGGCGGCCGCCGAGAGCCCCTTGGCCCGGGCCGTCCGGATGTAGTCGGCGCCGAGGACGTCGAGCATCGCCGAGCGCGTGGTCCGCATGACCACGGCGGCCATCGCCACCCCCAGGGTGATGGCGGGGAAGACGAGGAAGCGCAGGTTGGCGCCGGGATCCTGGCCCAGCCCGACGTAGCCCCCCGTGTTCGGCATCCAGCGGAGGTAGCGCGCGAAGAGGAGGACGAAGAGCGTGCCCAGCCAGAAGTTGGGCAGCGACAGCCCCAGGAGCCCGAAGGTCCGGGCCCCGAGGTCCAGCGGCGTGTTCGGCCGGAGCGCGGAGGCGAGGCCGAGCGGGAGGCCGACCAGGAGCGCGATCACGGCGGCCGCCACCGCCAGCTCGGCGGTGGCCGGGAGCCGGGCCGCGATCTCGGTCACCACCGGCTGGCCGGTGCGGATGGAGTAGCCGGCGTCCCCGCGGAGGAGCGAGCCGAGCCAGGTCAGGTACTGGACGTGGAGGGGCTGGTCGAGCCCGAAGTAGGCGCGCAGCTCGGCGAGCTGCTCGGCGCTGAGCACGGTGGAGGTCCCGAGGCGCACGGCGATGGCATCGCCGGGGATGAGGCGCAGGAACAGGAAGGTGAGGACGGAAACCCCGAGCAGGGTCGGGGGCAGGCTCAGCAGCCGCTTCGCGAGATACCGACCCAGGCTATCAGGCCCCGCCTACGGCTGGTCCAACCGTCCTGTGCGCATCGTGCGGGGTGCTCCGCACCTACTTGTCGAGCCAGGTCTGGCGCAGATAGAGGATCGACCCGTTGGGCAGGTGGACGAAGCCCTTCGTGGTCGGCAGGAGCCCGACGTAGTCGCGCCCGACGTACAGCCAGACGAAGGGGACGCCGTTGACCAGCTCCTTCTGGGCGACCGCGTAGAGCTCCTTGCGCCGGGCGGGGTCGGTGAGCGTGCGCGCCCGCTTGATGGCGTCGCTGGCGGCCTCGCTCTGGAAGGAGTGGACGAAGTTCAGGTTGCCGTCGTTGGTGAAGTAGCGGAAGAGGTAGAAGTCCGGATCGGGCTGGCCCGAGTTGAGCCCGGGGGCCATGTCGAAGTCCGCCTTGAGCCACCGCTGCACCCACTGGCCGAACTCCAGCAGCTCGATGTTCACCTTGATGCCGGCCTCGCCGAGCTGCTGCTGGACGATCTGGGCGATGTCCCGCGCGTAGACCGGCTCGGTGGTCTGGGTCAGGATCGTCAGCTCGACGGCGCCGACCCCGGCCTCCTGCAGCAGCCGGCGGGCCCGCGCCACGTCCCGGGTGTAGAGCGGGTACTCGGCGGTCGGCAGCGCGTAGAGCGTGAGGGCCGGCGGGAGCGGCCCGGTCGGGTCGCCCGCGCCGAGCGCGATGGTGTCGATGATCTGCTTCCGGTCGATCGCCGAGGCGATGGCCTGGCGGACCTTCGGGTTGTCGAGCGGCTTGCGCTTGGTGTTGAGGAAGAGGAGGTGGTAGTTGAGGCTCGGCTTGGCGCTGACGGTGACCCCGGCCTCGCGCCCCAGCGTCTGGGCGACGCGGGCGTCCGCGATGAGCGCCAGGTCGGCGGCCTTGGTCCGGAGGGCGGCGGTGATGCCGGCCTCGTCCGGCACGATGTTGATCCGCACGCCGTCCAGGTAGGGCTGCCCCTGGACGTAGAAGTCGCGGAAGGCCTCGAAGCGCATGAAGTTGTCGGGGACCCACTCGGCCAGCCGGAACGGGCCGGTGCCGATCGCGTGCTCCTTCTTGGAGAGGTCGTCGCCGGCGGCGCGGGCGACCTTCTCCGAGACGATGCTGGTGTTGGGGTGGGCCATGTAGATCAGGAGCGCCACGTTGGGCTGCTTCAGGTGGAGGACCACCGTCCGCGGGTCGGGCGCCTCCACCCGGTCCACGTCGGTGAAGAACGCGCGGGCCACCGCCTTGGTGTTGGCGTTGAGGATCCGCTCGTAGGTGAACTTGACGTCGGCGCCGGTGAGCGGGTCGCCGTTGTGGAACTTCGCCGCGCGGAGCCGGAGCGTGATCTGGCGGCCGTCGGGAGCGATCGTCCAGGACTCGGCGAGATCCGGCTGCACGGCGAGGTCGGGCCCGAGCCGGGTGAGCGTGGAGTACACGAGCTCGAAGACCCGGTGGCTGGTGAAGGCCGGCACCTTGTGGGGGTCGAGGTTCGTCGCCTCGCCCTGGCGCGCGAGGACCAGGGTGCCGCCCCGCTTGCCCGGCGCCTGGGCGAGGGCGCCGTCCGGGGACCCGGCGGCGAGGGCGACGGCGAGCAGGCTGACGAGGGCCAGGAGACGGGGCAGGGGCTGGGTCATCACGATGTCCTCCCGCGCGGGATTCTGAGGGAAGAGATGCTCCCCTGTCAATTTGGAACCTCCCGCCTACCCCCCAGCCCCCCTCCCCCACCCACCGGGGGGAGGGGGGTGCCGGAGAGACGGGTTCATTCACTTGCCTTCAGCTCGACGACGAGGCCGTCGCCCCAGCCGTGCTTCCGGGTGGACAGGTCCTGGACCGTCGCGCTGAGGGCGGGCTCCGCCGCCGCGTCCACGACCCGGGCGCGGCCGGTGAAGGTGGCGTCCCCGACGCGCCACCGGACCCGGGGATCGGCGAGGATGTTCCGGACCCAGTGGGTCCGCTCCCGGTGCTCGGCCACCAGGTAGTAAGCCCCCGCGTGCTCGGTGAACCAGATCTCGACCTCGCGCGGCTGGCCGCTCCGCCGGCCGGTGGTGGTGAGATAGAGGTAGCTCACGGCTCGGGTCTGCCGGACTCCGGCGCGGGAAGCCGCTCGAGCGCCTGGCCGGCGTGGGCCGGGTCTCCGGCCTGGTCGGACTCGCGCTCGCCCGCCACGACACCGGGGGGAGCGCCGAAGACGTCCAGCTCCGTCAGGACGCCGTAGTGGTCGGACGGCCAGAGCACCGCCCCGTCCTCGAGCCGGCCGGGCGCGTCCAGGACCACCCGGCTGGCGACGACCCTGCCGGGCACCTCGCGGCCGGGAAGCACGAAGGCGTAGTCCACACGGGCGAACACCGTGGGCGCCGGCGCGCGCACGCGCTGCCACACCGTCAGGCCGGGAGCCGCAGGGTTCGCGACCCGGAAGGTGTCGATGAAGCCCGCCGCGAGCAGCCGGCGGATGGCCGGCGAGTCCTCGCGGCTGTTGAAGTCGCCCATCAGCACCAGGGGCAGCGCGCCGCGCCGGGCCTGCATCAGCTCGATGACGCGCTCCACCTCGCAGAAGCCCCGGGAGGTGTGGGTCGAGGCGACGCCCAGCTCGCCCCAGGGCGTGCGGACGCGGGCGTAGACGAGGGCGCGGGGGTCGGCGAAGCCGTTGCACCGGGGCAGGCCGTGGGCGTCCCAGTCCACGACCGGGAAGCGGCTCAGGATGGCCGGGCCTTCCTCGAAGTTCAGCAGCCAGCTCACCTGACGGTTGATGAGCTGGAAGGGAAACAGCCGGAACAGCGCCGGCGTGTAGACGTGGTGCAGGCCGAGCGCCCGGCCCAGCCGCTCGGCGACGTTGCCCCGGCCGCGCGTCACCGACGCCTCCTGGACGCCCACGAAGTCCGGATCGAGGCGGCGCAGCTCCTCGACCGCGAGCCGGAAGCGCGCCTCCAGGTCCTCGCCGTTGCCGCTCCAGCCGGAGAGGACGCCACCGTGCAGGATGTTGTAGCTGAGGTACTTGAGCGTCGGCGCCGGCTGGGCCATGGTCTCGGTCACCCCCGGCCCCGCCTCCAACGCAACGGCCACCGCCAGGAGGAGCGCCGAGCGGGCAACCCGGGTCATCGCCCATCAATGTACAATGGGTCCGTCGAGGAGCGCAGCCAGCGTGGAGAGCAGTCCGATCGAGATCCGCCGGGTCGAGGGGCGCGAGGTGCACATCACCTGGGCCGACGGGCACCGGTCCGTCTACGGCAACAAGCAGCTCCGGGAAGCCTGTCCCTGCGCCGGGTGCGTCGACGAGCTCAGCGGGAAGCGGACGCTGGACCCGAGGTCCGTCCGGCCCGACATCCGTGCCGACGACATCGGCCTGGTCGGCCGCTACGCCGTCCGGTTCGGGTGGAGCGACGGCCACGGGACCGGGATCTACACCTTCCAGAAGCTGCGGGCGGGCTGCCCCTGCGAGGCCTGTCAAGGGGGGCCGGTGGGCGCCGGCGAGAGTCTCGATGAGCGCCGCTGATCGCCGCCCGCCGCGCGACACCCTGGGGCGGCCGCTCCGCAACTTGCGGGTGTCCGTCACCGACCGGTGCAACCTGCGCTGCCAGTACTGCATGCCGGAAGAGGACTACGAGTGGCTGCCCCGTCAGGACCTCCTCACCTTCGAGGAGATGCGTGAGCTGGTCGGGATCTTCACCGGGCTGGGCGTGGACAAGGTCCGCCTGACCGGAGGCGAGCCCCTGCTCCGCCGCGACCTTCCGGCGCTGGTCCGGATGCTGGCGCGGACGCCGGGGGTGAAGGATCTGGCCATGACCACCAACGGGGTCCTGCTGGCCGAGCGAGCCCCGGCCTTGCACGAGGCGGGTCTCCACCGGGTGACGGTGAGCCTCGACACGCTCCGGCCCGAGCGGTTCCGCGCGCTGACGCGGCGTGACGACCACGCCCGGGTGCTGGAGGGGATCGCGGCCGTCGACCGGGCCGGGTTCACCGGCCTCAAGCTGGACACGGTGATCATGCGCGGAACCAACGAGGACGAGCTGGCCGAGCTGATCGAGTTCGGGCGGGCGCACGACGCCGAGGTGCGCTTCATCGAGTACATGGACGTGGGGGGGGCGACGCTCTGGTCGATGGACCGCGTGGTCTCCCGGGCCGAGATGCTCGAGGTGCTGGGCCGGCGGTACGGCCCCATCGAGCCGGTGATCGAGGACAGCTCGGCGCCCGCCGAGCGGTTCCGCCTCCCGGACGGCACGACCTTCGGGATCATCGCCTCCACCACGACCCCGTTCTGCCGCACCTGCGACCGGAGCCGCCTGACGGCCGACGGGGTCTGGTTCCTCTGCCTCTACGCTCAGCAGGGGGCCGATCTCCGGAGCCTCCTGCGGGGCGGCGCCTCCCGGGAGGCGATCGAGGCCGCCATCACCGGGGGCTGGGTCGCCCGCCGGGACCGCGGGGCCGAGGAGCGCAAGGAGCTGGGCATCCGGGGCCCCCTCCTGCAGATCGAGGGCCTCCGCCGCGACCCCCACCTGGAGATGCACACCCGGGGCGGCTGAGATCTTCGGGACCTCCCTCCCCCCCCAGCCCCCCTCCCCCAGCCCCCCTCCCCCACCCACCGGGGGAGGGGGGAGCCGGAGGCCCCGATTTCTTCACACCCTCTGAGAACATCGGGGGGTCTCGGAAGACCCCCCCGAGACCCCCCCTTGAGGAGGCCGCGGCGAGCCGCGGCTCGAAGCGGAACGCCAGGACCGCGTGGCCAGCGTCGGAGGGTTGCGAGCAGCCGACGGGCGGGGGAATCGGAGTGGCGGTACTGGGGCACGGGCGCTGAGCCCCGACTCCCGTTCGAGACGCCACCGCCGGCCCGGCCAGCCCACCAAAGCTAGGGCAGGTCAGCGCCCTCCCGTAGAATCAAAGGTGAATCGTCACGCGGGAGGGACTCATGAGACGGCTCCTGACGCTCCCGATCGTGCTCCTCTGGATCCTGCCGCTTCACGCCTGGACCGAGCCGGACGGCTTCAACGGCCTCAAGTGGGGAGACGGCAGCAGCCGGCTGCGCTCCCGGGGCACCGTGCGCTTCTGCGAGCAGGTCCGGCCGTCCCAGCGCGAGCGCGGGGACGGCCGGTGCGTCGAGGAGTTCCGGTTCGAGGAAGGATCCCCGCCGTTCCTCGTCGAGGCGCACTACTTCATGCGCGACGCGGACGGGTTCCGGTGGGTCCTGGTGAAGCTCGACGCGCGACACTTCGACGGCATGAAGCGGTGGCTGCTCGATCGCCACGGGCCCGCGGGCTTCGCGCGGAGCTTCACCGTCCAGGTGCAGGACAACTCCCTGGCGGGCTTCCTGGATCGGGAGATCCGCAAGCAGGACCCGAAGGCGGCCCCCCGGCCGGCGCCGACCGTCGAGAACGAGGTGCTGGAGTGGCGGGGCGGGAGGGCCAGCGTCGTGCTCCTCCGCTACGGCACCGTCACCCACTCGCTGGCGTACCTCGGCATGACCGACGAGGTCGACCGCGAGCTGGAGCGCCTCCGCAAGGACGGCCTGACGATCCCCCGCGCCGACCCACTGAGGGCGCCGGGGTCCTGGCGCCCGCGAGACGGTCAGGCCCCATGCGCGCCGTCACCCGCCTGATCGGGGTCGGGTATGGCCTGTGACTCCGCTGGTCTTCTCGGAGGACACCGAGTACGCCCCCGGCTACTCGGCTGCCGCCTTCGAGCAGCTCCGCCCCGGGATGTCCGAGCATGAAGTCCTGGCCCTGGTCGGGCCGCCGCTGGAGAAATACTCGATCCCCCAGTCAGGCGATGTGTGGCAGTGGACGCGAAGCCCGGGAAGCAACAGCTACCGGGAGCGGGTCGTCGTCTTCACGAACGGACGGGTCTCGGCGACCCGCCACGAGTTCTACATCGACTGAGCCCGGACGAGCGCCGGTGGAGTCGTGAGGTCGCGTCCGGTCAGGCCGGCGCTCCGAGAGGGGCCGGCCGCGCCGCCGCCGGCCCGGTCGCGGCTTGCATCGCCCGGGTGACCTCGTCGGTGTCGGCGACGTAGATGTAGCCGTCGTCCATTCGTCGCAGCGCGTTCTCGTGGAGGAAGGGCGTGTGGGCGGCGCAGGCGTCACCCACCAGGACGACCCGGTAGCCCATGTCGGCGGCGACCCGGGCCGTCATCTCGACACAGCCGTTGGTGACGACGCCGACCATGATGACGGTGTCGATGCCCATCCAGGTCAGCACGCGGTCGATGTTGGTGCCGACGAAGGCACTCGATGTGGACTTGGAGAAGACGATCTCGTCCTGGACCGGCGCCACCTCCGGGACGATCTCCGCCTCGCGGGAGTTCCAGGGCTGGGCGATGCCGCGACTCTTGTTGCGCGCGCAGGCATCACGGCCGTCCCGGGTCAGCTCGGCCCAGCGGGTGTGCATCACCTCGATGCCGGTCGCGCGCGCCACGTCCTGGAGGTCCCGGATGCGCGGCACCACGGCCTTGACGGCGTCGTAGTACCAGGCCATTTCGTCGAACATCCCCTTGCGCCGGGCCAGGGCGCCGAGTCCGAAGTCGGGATGGACGTCGCCGTGGTCCATGTCGATGGTCAGGAGGCACGTCTTCTTTCGCTGGATGTCGGGCAGGCCCCGGCGGTTGACCAGCCGGGAGAGGGGATCGTACGCGATCGGGATCGACATGTCTCACTCCTCCGGCTTCATGCCGGTGCGCGCCAGGACCGCCTCGAATCGGGCCGCGTACTTCTCCGGCGACATCCGCGCGTAGGCGAGGATGTCGTGCAGGGTGTCGATCAGGCGCCGGTTGTACTCGAATCGCACGCCGTCCGTCTCGGGCACCGCGTAGCCCGAGCCGTCGATGATGCCGCTGTCGATGGCGATCCAGAGCAGGTGCTCCAGGACCGTGGACGGCGCCAAGGCTCCCGGCTTGTCGGCGAGGAAGGCGACCGCCGCCGCCAGGCCGTAGCCGCCCCAGTCGGAGACAGCGGCGGTGAGGACCGCGTCGGCCCCGACCGCGGCGGCGGTGCCCCCGCCGCACGGACAGACGCACCGGTGGCCGTTGGGAATGTCCCGGCGCACGGCGTCGGCGAGGCGGCCCAGGCCGAGCTCGTTGCCGTTGTCGCCGACGGCCACGGTTGTGATCCCCTGATCTTGCAACGCGAGGAACAGATGGTCCACCTTGGCCGCCAGGTCCGAGCACGGCTTGCCGGTGGCCAGGTGGTACTGGCCGTGGACGTTCATCCCCGGGCGCTCGATGGAGACCGCGGCGGCGGGGCGGCACCGCTGGATCAAGCGCTCCGCCTCGGCCCGGGCGGTGGCGGTGTCCTTGGTGAAGCCGGTCACCCACGCCGTGCGCGGCGCCGCGCACGCGGCTTCGAACGACGGCCGGGGAATCAGGCCGCCGGTTCTCAGCATCCGGGTCAGCGCCGGGACCAGCTCGTCCTCGACGACGACGACGGGCCGCGCCCCCAGGGCCATCTCGAGCGCGCGGGCCAGGATCACCGTGCCGCCCAGGCCATCGTGCTCGCCCGTCTCCCAGGGGGGGAAGACGAAGCCGGTGCACAGCAGCACCGCATCCCCCGGCTTGATGGCCCCGACCAGGCGCTCCCCGGCGTCGATCGAGAGGGGACGGTCCGTGAGGCGCCGCGCCGCCTCGTACAGGATCTGCGGGATCCGGTAGCCTCGCAGATCCACGCGGAGAAGCGAGTCGATGGTCTCCCCGACGCTGTACGCCAGGAGCGACCGGACGTCGGACGCCGGCTTCACTGACGCAGGTCCACGTACTTGAGCCAGATCTCCATGTCGTCGGGGCTGGTCTTGAAGTTCTGGACCTCCTTGCGCATGACCCGCACCTGGGCGACGTGGACCGTGTAGATGTACCAGGCCTCGTCGATGATCGTCTTCATCGCCTCGCGGTAGACCGCCTTCCGCTCCTCGGGCTTGAAGAGCTGGGCACCGGAGTCCAGCAGGTTGTCCAGCGGGGGGTTCGTGTACGAGCGAACCAGGCTGCCCGCCTTCGTGCGGTGGAACCAGTACACCGAGGTGTGGATGTCGGGCGCCATGATGGTGATGTCCTCGAGGTGGGCGTCGACCTCGCCGGGCTTCGAGATCACCCGCTGGGCCTTGTCGAAGGTGGCCATGTCGTAGAACTGGAGGTTGAGGCGGATGCCGATCTTCTTGAGTTGCTCCGCAACGATCTCCGTTTCCCGGCGGAGGTTCGGCTTGTCGCTGGTGATGATGTTCAGGGGGGTGGGGTACCCGTTCGGGTAGCCGGCCTCGGCCAGGAGCGCCTTGGCCTTGTCCAGGTCGGCCTTGAACGGGTACTTCTGGAGCGACTGGTCGAAGAACTGGTACCCCCGGGGCTGCGGGCCGATGGCCGGGTAGGCGGCGCCGAAGTAGACGGCGTCGGCGATCTGCTGCCGGTCGATGGCGTAGGCGATCGCCTGCCGGAACGCCTTCTTGTCGAAGGGCTTCTCGAGGTGGCCGAAGGTGAAGTAGTCCCAGTTCCAGCCGGGCACCTCCTGGACCGTGAGGGTCGCGTCTTGCTTGAGCCGCGCGATGTCCTTGTACTCGGGGCGATCGATGAGGTGGACGGCGCCTGTCTTGAGCAGGTTCTGCTTCACCGTCGCATCCGGGACGAAGGTCCAGATGACCCGGTCGAGCAGGGGATACCCCTTGTGCCAGTAGTCCTTGAACTTCCGGATCGTGATGTGGTCGCCGGAGACCCACTCCTCGAACTCGAACGGGCCGGTGCCGATCGGCGCCCGGACGTACTTGTCCTGCCCCATCTCGGTGAAGGCCTTCTTGCAGATCACCCGGCCGGCGAGGCCGGCGAAGCCGGTGACCAGCGCCGGGGTGAAGGGGCGCTCCAGCTGGATCCGGGCCCGGTACTTGTCGACGACCTCCGCGCCCTTGACGCCCGTGAAGAGGAACTTCATCGGGGTGTTGTCCTTCACGATGTGGTTGACCGTGAAGGCCACGTCCTCCGCGGTCAGCTCCCCGTAGCCCTTGTGCCACTGGATGCCCGGCCGCACCTCGATGAGCCAGGAGGTCGGGCTCTCGGCGGTGACGCTCTTGGCGAGCTCGGGCACCAGCTCCGACTTGTCGAAGTCCCACCGGAACAGCGAGTCGAAGAGGTTCCACATCACATGGTCGCCGGGCAGGTCGCCCCGCTGGTGGGCCGGGCTCAGGCCCATGGGCTCGCCAAAGACCGCCACCTTCAACACCTTCTCGGCGGCGGCGGCCTCGGGGCCGGAGAGGGTGGGGATCCCGACGGGGGCCAGCGCCACGACGAGGGCGACGGCTCCGGCCACCAGGGCACTCGACCATCCATTACGGGTCGGCATGTCCATCGTTCTCCTTGCCGCGCTTCGGTAGCCGCGCGGGTTCGATGTGGTGTCCCTCGGAAACGCCGGTCCGGAGCCGGCGACGCTCACCGGGCCGCGTAGGTGTGGACGATGTCCACCTGAGACTTCTCGGACTCGGCCAGTCCCGCGACCTTGCCATCGCCGTCGACGAGCAGGTACTCGTCACCGCGGTCCCGTCGGCCGCCGCCCCCCAGCCCGGCCTGGCGCACGATCGGCATGCCCAGCTCGCTCTTGAACAGCGACCAGGGCCCGCCTCCGCCCTGGTAGGGCCACACGGCCGGGTCGAGACCTCGCGAGCGATAGTACGCCAGGACCGCCTGGACGATCTCGGCGCCGACCGGGGTCCGGCTCCAGTCGGCGGCGGCCAGCACCCGGATCTCGACGTCGCCGAAGCCCCCGGCGTCCAGGTGGCGACGCAGGCAGTCGATGGCGTGCTGGCAGGCGACGCCGGGCGGGAGGCGGAGATCCAGGCGCGCCGTCGCCCGCTCCGGCACGGTGAAGACCTCGCTGCCCGGGCCGTGATATCCGGCGGAGATGCCGTTCACGTTCAGGCTCGGCGCGTACATGTAGCGCATGAGCAGCTCGCGGCCGGACAGCTCGCCGATCGTGTGCTCGAAGGCGCCCAGCCCCAGGGCCGTCTTGATGCCGCCCTCGCCGAAGCGGGCCACGAGCGCGTCGAGCAGGCTCACGTCCTCCTCGGTCGGGGCCGCCACCGATTCCTGGATGCCCGGGACCCGGATGGCCGCCCCCGTCTCGTCGGTCAGGGTGCCGAGGGCGTGCGCGAGCCGGCTCGCCGCATTGTGGACGCAGTTCTTCAGGCTGCTGTGGGCGGACATGCCGATCGGCCCGTGGCGCCACCGCTCGCCGGACACTACCAGGTCGAGATAGAGCAGACCCCGGTACCCGAGGTTCACGGAGACCCCCCCGTCGGGGCTCTGCGTCATGCCGCCGGCGAAGCAGGCGTCGGCCTTCCGGAGACGGTCCCGGTACCGTCGGAACATGGCCGGGAAGTCGGGGCTGCCTTCGATCTCGTCGCCCTCGATGAGGAGCATCACGTTGACCGGGAGACTGCCGGTCTTGATCATCGCCTCGAGCGCGTTCAGCCAGGCCACCAGCGGCCCCTTGGGCGAGCCGGCGCCGCGCCCGACGAGTATCCGGCCCTGCTGGGGATCCCGGACCACCGCCCCGCCGAACGGCTGGTACGTCCACGGGCGGCTGCCCACCGGGCGAGTGTCGAAGAACGCGTAGCTGACGATCGTCTTCCGTGCCCCAGTCTCCAGGGCGGCCCAGACCCCGGGATTCGGCCCCCCGACGTCCACCAGCTCCACCTCCGGAAAGCCGATCCCGCGGAGGACGCGCGTGAGCCAGTACGCGCCCTCGACGATGCCGATGCCCTGGGTGCTGACGGTCGGCAGCTTGACGAACTGCTGGATGCGGCCGAGGTGCTCCTCCAGGTGCTGATCGATGTACGCGTGAGCCTTCTGGGCGCTCGACACCACTCCCGCCACCTCTCTCTCTAGCGTTGTCCGGGGTCCAGCACCTGCCTCAGGCGGTCGCCGAGCAGCGTGATGCCGACGACCGATGTGGAGAGCACGACACACGGAATGGCCGCGTACCAGGCATCCGTCTCCAGGTACCGGCGGGCGTCGGCCAGCATGCTACCCCAGCTCGGGGTGGGCGGCTGCGTGCCCAGACCGAGGAAGCTCATGCCGGCTTCGGCGATGATCGCGTAGGCATAGGAGGCGGTCGCCTGCACGATGATGGGGCCGGCCACGTTCCGGAGGACGTGGCCGAACATGATCGTCGGCGCGCTGGCCCCGATGGCCCGCGCGGCCTGGATGTACTCGAGCTCGGTGACGCCGAGAACCGAGGCCCGCGTGATCCGCGTGAACCGGGGGGAATACACGATGGCCAGCGCGATCGCGACGTTGCGCGCGCTCGGCCCCAGGGCGCCGACCAGCGCGATCGCCAGCAGGACGGGCGGGAACGACATGACGCCGTCCATGAGGCGCGAGACCACCGTGTCCACCATGCCGCGATAGTACCCGACCGCCAGCCCCGCGGTGGTGCCGACCACGACGGCGACGCCCACCGCGACCGTGGCCACCCCCACCGACACGCGCGTCCCGTACACGATGCGGCTGAGGATGTCGCGGCCGAACGAGTCGGTCCCCAGCCAGTGCCGCGCCGATGGTCCCGACAGCGGCCGGTCGAGGTTCATGTCCTCGTAGCTCGGGAGGGGCAGCAGGGGCGCGGCGGCGGCCAGGACCACCAGACCGGTCCACACGGCGAGCCCGAACAGGGCGACCCTGTCGGTGCCGAGACGTCGCCAGGCACTCCGGCGCATGAGGTGTCCGGCCTACCGGTGGCGGATGCGCGGGTCGATGATGGCGAGGAACACGTCGGTGACCAGGCTCGAGAGGATGAATCCGAGGCCGACGAAGAGCGTCGCCCCCTGGATCACCGGGAAGTCGCGCGTCAGCACGCCCCGCACCATCAGCCGGCCCAGCCCGGGCAGCGCGAAGATCTCCTCGATCACGATGGTGCCGCCGAGCATGTTGGCGAAGTTCAGGCTCACCAGGGCGACGGACGGGATCAGGGCGTTGCGCAGCCCATGCGTGAGGACGACGACCTTTTCCCCCAGCCCCTTGGCGCGGGCGGTACGGATGTACTCGGTCCCCAGCACGTCCAGCATGCTGGAGCGCACCATCCGGCTGAGCAGACCCAGGTAGATCAGCCCGAGCGCGGTGGCGGGCATTACCATGTGGCGCACGAACTCCACGGGGTCCGCGAAGGGGGACACGTAGCCGACCATCGGAAGGATCCGCAGGGTGACGCCCCCGACGAGCACCAGCGCCGTCGCCGCCACGAAGTCGGGGATCGAGAGGAAGAGGGCCGTGACGCCGATGGTGGCCGTGTCGAGTGGCCGTCCGGCGTGCACCGCGGCGGCCACCCCGGCCGGCACCGAGATCAGGCAGGAGAAGACCGTGGCCCACAGGGCCAGCGAGAGCGTGACCGGGAGCCGGTCGGCGATCATCCTGGCGACCGGCTCCCGGCTCTGGATCGACTTGCCGAGATCGCCCTGGACCACCTTGCCGAGCCACCGGGCGTACTGGGTGGGCAACGGCTTGTCCAGGTCGTACTGCGCCCGGGTGGCGTCGATGAGCTGCTGGGACGCGTAGGGCCCCAGCATGGTCGTGATCGGGTCCCCCGGCGTGAGGTGGACGAGGGTGAAGACGAGCAGGGACACCAGGACGAGCGCGGGGACCATCTCGACCAGCTTCCGGGCGATGTAGCGGCCGAGGCTCATGGGCCCACCGGGCGGTCGCCGACGAGCGAATAGCGAGCCGGAGTCCGCAGGACCGCGTGATCCACCGTCCGGGAGCCTAGAACACGATCAGGCCGCGGGCGACCTCGCCGGCCGCCAGGGCCCGGAAGCCCTCGTTGGCCTCGTCGAGCGAGTAGCGGCGGGTGATCAACTCGTCGATCCGGAGCTTCCCGGCCAGGTAGAGGTCGACCATCCGGGGCAGGTCTTCCCGCGTCCGCGCGCTCCCGTAGCTCGAGCCGCGGAGGGTTCGCTCGCCCGACACGAGCGGCCGGACGTCGAGGGGCACGGTGGCGCCGGTGGCCGGTACGCCGATCAGCACGCAGGTGCCGCCGGGCGCCAGGCACTCCGCGGCCTGGGCGACCGCGCGCGTGTCCCCGACGGCGACGAAGGTGTAGTCGGCGCCGCGCCGGGTGACGGTCTTGACCGCGGCCACCGGGTCCTCGCGGGAGGCGTCCACCCCGTGGGTCGCCCCCAGCCGCCGGGCGTGCTCGAGCTTGGCTGGGTTGACGTCCACGGCGATGATCGGATGAGCGGCGACCAGCGCGCCGCCCTGGACGACGTTCAAGCCGACGCCCCCGACCCCGAACACGGCCATGCTGGCCCCGGCCGGGACCGCCGCGGTGTTGATCACGGCGCCCACGCCCGTCATCACCGAGCAGCCGATGAGGGCCGCCTTGTCGAGCGGCATCTCCCGGCGGATCGGGATGGCGCACGACTCGTGGACGACGGCCCGGGAGGCATACGTGCCCACGTGGCCGTACTGGTAGACGGGCCGGCCACGGAGCGAGAGGCGGGTGGTGCCGTCGAGAAGGACGCCGCGGCCGGGGAGCCGGCGCTCGCAGAGGTTCGGCCGTCCGATGACGCAGTAGTGGCAACGGCCGCAGGTCGGGCTCCAGGACAGGATGACGGGATCGCCCGGCGCGAGGTCACGCACGCCCGGCCCGATCTCCTCCACGACCCCGGACCCCTCATCGCCGAGCACGATGGGCAGCGGGATCCCGGTCCAGCTCCCGTCCGCCGCGTGGAGGCAGCTGTGGCAGACGCCGCTGGCGACCATCCGCACCCGGACCTCGCCGTCGCGGGGCGGCGCCAGGTCGAGGTCCTCCACCGTGAGCGGCTTGCCCTGCTCGAAGAGAACCGACGCGCGCATGGATCCTCCTGTGCGATGACCGGACCGTATCTTACCCCACTGGCCAGCGAGTCGGGCCGTCGGCTATAGTGCGCGCGTGCTCACGCGTCCGTTCGGCTCGACCGGCGTCCATGTTCCCGTCATCGGCCAGGGTACCTGGCGGATGGGGGAGGACCGCGCTGCCGAGAAGGACGAGCTGGCCGCGCTCCGCCTGGGCCTGGACCTCGGGCTGACCCACATCGATACCGCCGAGATGTATGGCGACGGCGGCGCCGAGAAGCTGGTGGGCAAGGCGGTGGCCGGCCGGCGCGACCGGGTCTTCATCGCGACGAAGGTGCTGCCGTCCAATGCCTCCCGGGCCGGGACGATCCGGGCGTGCGAGGCCTCGCTGCGCCGGCTCCGGACCGACTACGTCGACCTGTACCTCCTCCACTGGTGGAGCGGCGCCCATCCGATCGGCGAGACGATGTGGGCGATGGAGGAGCTGGTCGGGCGCGGCCTCGTCCGGTTCGTCGGCGTCAGCAACCTCGACGTCGCGCAGCTCAGGGCGGCCCAGGCCGCGCTCACGCGGGCGCGGCTCGCCTGCAACCAGGTCATCTACCACCTGCGCGACCGGGCGATCGAGTCGGAGCTGCTGCCCTACTGCGAGGCGGAGGAGATCGCGGTCGTCGGCTACACGCCGCTCGCCCGGGGCGGCTTCATGCGCGGCGTCGTCGCCGACCTCGCGAAGGCGCACGGCCGGACGCCGCGACAGGTGACGCTGAACTTCCTGACCCGCCGCGCGGCGCTCTTCACCATTCCCAAGGCGAGCCGGCCGGACCACGTCCGGGAGAACGCCGGGGCGCTCGACTTCACGCTGCGCCCCGACGAGCTGGCGTCCATCGACGCCGCCTTCAAGTGACGCCGGCGCGCGACCTCGACGCCCGGGACGAGCTGGCGCGCTTCCGCGCCGAGTTCGTCGTGGACGATCCCGATCTCATCTACCTGGACGGGAACTCGCTGGGCCGGCTGCCCCGCCGGAGCGCCGCCCGCCTGCGGGAGGTGGTGGAGGCGGAGTGGGGGGGCCGGCTGATCCGGGGCTGGGGCGAGGGCTGGATGGAGCGCGCCGCGCCGGGTCGGGGCGAAGCTCGCCGGCCTGCTGGGGGCGGGGCCCGACGACCTGCTGGTCGCCGACTCCACCTCGGTCAACCTCTTCAAGCTCGTCGTGGCCGCGCTCCGGGCCCGTCCGGAGCGCCACGCGATCGTCACCGACGACCTGAACTTTCCCTCCGACCTCTACGTCCTGCAGGGGGCGCTCGACCTCCTGGGAGGCGGGCGGCGGCTCGCGGTGGTGCGCTCGGCGGACGGCCTGACGGTGCCGGCCGAGGCGCTGGCGGCGGCCATCGACGGCGACACCGCGCTGGTCGCCCTCAGCCACGCGGCCTTCAAGTCGAGCTTCGTCTACGACCTCCCGGCGGTGACGGCGCTGGCCCACCGGGCCGGGGCGTGGATGCTGTGGGATCTCAGTCACTCGGTGGGCGCGCTGCCGGTCGGGCTCGGGGCGGCCGGCGTGGACCTCGCGGTGGGCTGCACCTACAAGTACGTGAACGGCGGCCCCGGGGCCCCGGCCTTCCTCTACGTGCGGCCGGAGCTGCAGGAGCGGCTGGTGAGCCCGATCTGGGGCTGGCTCGGTCACGGCGCGCCGTTCGACTTCGAGCCGGCCTACGTGCCGGCGCCGGGGATCAAGCGATTCCTGGCCGGCACCCCGCCCGTCCTGTCGCTGGCCGCCATCGAGCCCGCCCTCGACCTCTTGCTGGAGGCCGGGATCGACCGGATTCGCGCCAAGTCGATGCGGCAGACGGAGTACCTGATCGCGCTCTGGGAGGCCGAGCTGGCGCCGCTCGGGTTCCGGCTCAACACTCCTCGCGACCCCGCCCGCCGGGGCTCCCACGTCTCGCTGGGGCATCCGGAAGGGCTCCGGATCAACCGGGCGCTGATCGACGAGATGCGCGTCATCGGCGACTTCCGGTATCCGGACAACATCCGCTTCGGCGTCGTGCCGCTCTACACGACGTTCGCGGAGATTCACGAAGCGGTGGCACGGCTCCGCCGCGTGGTCACCGACCGCATGTACGAGAAGTACCCGACCGACCGCCCCGCCATCACCTAGGGGGCGGGGCCGATGAGCGTCGCCACGTCGATCTCGGTCGTGACGCGCTCGGCCTACGGCCTCGCGTCCGTCTCGACCTATGGTCGTCCTCGGTCGTCGCCGATCCTCGGCGTACTCGGAGTACGCCTGCGGTCGGCGACTCCCTGCGTCCATTGGACGGCCTTCGGCCTGTGGGCGGTGCTCGCTCCTCGGCCCCGCCCCCGGGAAATTGATTCCTCTGCCATGAGCTTGGGGATTCAAGGATACTAGCGATTCGGTCTCCGAAGACCTCACGGGTTCGCCCCCGCTGGACGCCTCTGAGAACTGCCGCGCCGACTCAGTGAGGGCAGTGGTGCCGGGTTGGCGAGGACCCGGCTGGTCGGGGTCGGGGCTCGGCGGCGGAGGCATTTCTTGGTGGCGGGGCGCCCCGGGTGGTAGCGTCAACGTCGATTCGGGGCGGGTCCTGGAGGTCGGGAGACCTGATGACACTTCGCCGGCAGGCGCTGCTCTCCGTCGGGGCGACGTTCCTCGCGTTGTTCCTCGGCCTCTATCTGGTCGCCCGGGGCCTGCTGGCAGTGGAGTTCCTCATGGTGGCGCTGCCGGTGATCGCGATCGGGCTCGGCCTCCTGGTCGTCCGGCTCGTGGGGCGAGTGGAGGCGGAGCGCGGGCGGGCGGAAGCGGCGCGACCGGATCTGGAGGCCCGCCCCCGGAACATCGGGACGCCGGAAGCGGGCGGGCGGCTCGCCGAAAACGTCGCGCGGGAACTCAACAACGTGCTTTTCGTCATCACCGGTCGCCTCGCGCTGCTGTCCCGGACCATCGGCCCCGCCAGCCCGCTGACGTTTCAGATCGGGCTGATCCGGAAGGCGGCGGAGCGCGCGGTCAGCCTGACGCCCGAGCTCCTGACCTCCGAGCGTGAGCAGACGCTCGACGGCAAGGAGCTCGATCTGAACGCGCTGGTGACGTCGATGCGCGAGCGGCTCGGACAGCTCCTCGGCCCGCGGATCGCCGTGCGGCTGGTCCTGGATCCGGGCCTCGGCCGTATCGGGGCCGATCCGCTCCAGCTCGAGCAGGTGCTGCTGAACGCGGCGACCAACGCGGGGGACGCCATGCCGCAGGGCGGGAGTCTGACGGTCGAGACGAGGAACGTGGACCTGGACGACGGATTCGTCGCCGGTCACCTCGGCGCGCACGCCGGGCCACACGTGATGCTGAGCATCACCGACACCGGCGTGGGAATGGACGCCGCGACTTGCGCCCGGGCCTTCGAGCCGTTCTTCACCACGCGGGGGCTCGGCCGGGGAGCCGGGCTGGGGCTGGCCGCCGTCTACAGCATCGTCAAGCACTTTCAGGGCTACACCGCGCTCGAGAGCGCCCCGGGGCGGGGGACCACGCTCGCCATCTACCTGCCGCGCCTTTGAGATGCCCGGGAGGGGCCGTTCGACGCCCCCCTCCCGGACCTCCCCCCGGAGCGGAGGGCCGCGGCGCGGCGCGGAGCTCTTCGACCGCGAGACCGGGAACCGACGCGCTGCGCATCCTCGCCTTCCGGCGCTCCGCGTCCGCTCGCGCAGCCGCACGACCCCCTGGTCGCGACCGTGCGCAGACCGACCAACATGCACATTCGATCCGGTTTGGACCCTGCCCACCCGCCACTGGTGCGGCTCGGTGGGGTCATTTCCGCACCGGAGAGTCGCTAGGAGGGTCTCAGAAGCTCCATTCCACGCCGATCGTCGGCTGGATGTCGTCGCGCAAGCCCGTATCGTTGAGCGGGACGAGGAAGTTCAGGAACACGATCAACGTGCCAAACGGGTTTGCCTTCAGCCCGAACGACCCCGTGAGGGTGTCCGGGTCGGCCTTTTCCCCGCTGAGCGGCAGCCGTAGGCGATCCTGGGAGAACGCGTGGCGGCCCAGGAGATCGGCCACGAGGGTGACTCGCCCGAAAAGCGTGTAGTCGACACCGACCGCGTAGACGAGGTCGTTCGTCACTCCCTCGGTGGTACCCAGCTCGACACCCACGTTGACGTGAGGCGAGAAGCCGAACCAGGAGCCCGAGGCGACGAGCTGAGGCTTGACACGCACGATCCCGAGCCCGAGCGGCGGATCGTTCACCTCGTATCGTACATCGGTGACGGTCACATTGCTCCCCGCGAGACGGGTCTGATGGTTTTGCTTGGAGCCTTCGTCCCCGGTGGGCAGCTTCACATCTAGAATCGCGGCCATTCCGAACCGTCCCCCGGCGAGATCCGGCACCCGCCAGAAATTGTACTTGCCGCGAAGGCTGATGTCGCCGATGCCGGTGGACTCTGCCGAGCTCACGCCTAGGTCCTGGGTGTTCGTATCCACGAAATCGCAATTTGCCGCGTTGATCACCTGAGTACCGGGCCGGCAGAGCACCCGCCCGCGACGGGTGACGCGCTCCTTCACACTGACACTCAAGATCGGAACGGTGATGCCGACATCGATGGTATCAGTCACCCCGTACAGGAAGGTAAGGACGCCCACGTCTGCGTCGATTTCGTCACGAACCGAAAAGATATCGAGGAATGGGGTTGCGACGGGGGTCTGACTGAAGCGCGACGAAATCACGTTGCAACCGGCGAACGCTACGGCCGTCAGGTCGCCGTTGCGCGCGTCGACGCCGTCCACGCTGTCGAACGTCAGCCGGCTGTAGCTGGCCGTGAACGTGAACTTGCCTCGTCCGGTCGTCTCCGCCCGGTCCGAGAAGATCGGGCCCAAGCTCTCCGTGGTCCGGTCGAATACACCAAGGCTGGGATCCAATTGGTAGGTGAAGGCGCCCCCGCTGGGGGCGGGAAGGAAACTAAGGGTGTTCGCGATGGACGAACTGATCGCCGACTGCATCGCATCCTGGACCTGCGTGAGGTTCGCGGCCAGGAGGTTGATGTTGTTCGCGTATGATGGAAATATGTTCTCCAGACCGAAGCAAGCCCGGGTGCCGGGAGCCTGCGCGATGGCCGGCGGGGCAATCGAAAGGAGGATGGCGAGGGTGACTGTGAGACTCCCCCAGGTGTGCCAGGAGTTGCGGAGCCATCGACCCATGGGATACATTCTTCCCTCCTGTCTCGGGTCGTTCACCGACCCAACGGGCTCCCTCTCCACGCTCGGCAGCGAACCGGGCAGGCCGAGATCGTTCCACCATGTCAAACCTGCCGATGTCCTGTCAAGAGATGTGTAGGTGATTCCGGCTACCCTGGTTGACGCCCCGGCCGACCCACGGCACCATGAGAGCCGCTCCGAGCGGGCCGTCGTCATCGTGACGACGAGGACGATGCCGACGCCCGGTGGAATCGGGTGGTGGCCCTGTTGCTGGAGGCTGGGAGCGACTCGACGAGATCGTCGTGGCCGGCCCCGCGGTGGTCATTCTCGGGGCGCTGCCGAACCCGCAGCAAACCGCCTACGGAGAGGAGCAGACTGTGCCGAACATCACGATCCAGTGGTATGCCGGCCGGACCGACCAGCAGCGTCGGGAGATCGTCAAGGCGATCACCGAGGCGATGGTGACGATCGGGAAGACCACGCCCGACCAGGTTCACGTCGTCTTCCAGGACGTGGAGAAGGCGTACTGGGGCGTTAACGGGAAGCTGGCGAGCGACCCGTGAGAGCGTCCCGGCCCGGGGCCCGCGAGCCGTGACCGGCTCCCGCAACCGCCAGGTCGTCCTCGCCGCGCGTCCGGTCGGCCTCCCGAAGCCGAGCGACTTCCGGCTCGTCGAGACCCCGGTCCCGGAGCCGGGGCCCGGCGAGATGCTGGTCCGCGCGCTCTACCTCTCGCTCGACCCGTACATGCGCGGCCGCATGTCCGACGCCCGCTCGTACGCCCGGCCGGTGGCGATCGGTGAGGTCATGGTCGGCGCGGCGGTCGGCGAGGTCGTCCGCTCGAGCCATCCCGACTTCACGGAGGGCGACGTCGTCGAGGAGCGGCTCGGGTGGCAGGAGTACGGGCTGTCGCGGGGCCGGGAGGCGCGGAAGATCGATCCGTCGCTGGGGCCCATCTCCACGGCCCTCGGCGTCCTGGGCATGCCGGGCCTGACCGCCTACTTCGGGCTGCTCGAGGTGGGTCAGCCCCGGCCGGGCGAGACGGTCGTCGTCTCCGCCGCCAGTGGTGCCGTCGGGGCGGTCGTCGGCCAGATCGCGAAGATCGCCGGCTGCCGGGTGGTGGGGCTGGCCGGCTCGAAGGCGAAGGTGGACTACCTGGTGAGCGAGCTTCGCTTCGACGCCGGCGTCGACTACAAGACCGCCGATCTCGACGCCGCGCTGGCCGACGCCTGTCCCGGGGGCGTCAACGTCTACTTCGACAACGTCGGCGGCCGCATCACCGAGGCGGTCTCCCGCCACGTCAACCCCTTCGCCCGGATCGCGGTCTGCGGCCTGGTCTCCCAGTACAACCTGGAGAAGCCGGAGCTGGCGCCGCGGAACGAACGCTTCGTCCTGGTGAACCGGGTCCGCGTCCAGGGCTTCATCGTGTCCGACTTCTACGCCCGCCGGGACGAGGCGCTCCGTCACCTGGCCGAGTGGGTGCGCCAGGGGCGGCTCCTGTACCGCGAGGACGTCGTGGACGGGCTGGAGAACGCGACCGCCGCCTTCATCGGGATGCTGCAGGGGAAGAACTTCGGCAAGCAGCTCGTCCGGCTGGCCGCGCCGCGCAACCCCTGACAGCGCGGGAGAGAATCGGATCTTCCGGCCCCCCCTCCCCCCGGCCACAGGCCGAAGGCCGTCCAACAGTGGGGGAGGGGGGCTGGGGGGGTAGGCGGGAGGTCCCGAAAAAAGGAGACAGTCCATGGAGCCGCCGACGATCACCACGCCCTCCGGCCTCCGCTACGCGGACCTCGTCGAGGGCACCGGCGCCAGCCCGGCCGCGGGCGACCGGGTCGAGGTGCACTACACCGGCTGGCTCGAGAACGGGACCAAGTTCGACAGCTCGCTGGACCGGAAGGAGCCCTTCGTGTTTCCGCTCGGCTTGAGCCGCGTGATCAAGGGCTGGGACGAGGGAGTGGAGAGCATGAAGGTCGGCGGCAAGCGCCGGCTGGTCATCCCGGCGCACCTGGGGTACGGCGACCGCGGGGCCGGACGGGTGATCCCACCGGGGGCGACGCTCGTCTTCGAGGTGGAGCTCCTCCGGATCAATCCGGGCTGAGCTCGGGGGGCCGGGGGCCGGTCATTTCCGGGCGGGCACCGCCTCGTAGAGCCGGAAGCTGTCGGCACGGGCGACGATGCGGAAGCCGGCCAGCTTCCACCACTTGCGCTCCTCGCCCGTCAGCGGGCGCCGTCGCGGCTGCTTCCGCCGGTCGGCGGGGCTCAGCTTGGCGCTGTCGCGGCGCCGCTCGGCCTGTCGCCGGTCGAGGATCACCTCCACGCTTCGCATGGCCTGGAAGCGCCGGCGCAGGAACTCGTAGAGGTCCGGCTCGTCCGACCGCACCACGATCATCCAGCGGGTCGGGGCGCCCCGGCCCGGCTTGCCGTCACCGGAGGACCGGGGCCGCCGCGACGGGGAGTGGCGGTCGAGCCATCGCGCGGCCGCGCCGGTCTCGATGCGGAGGCCGCCGGACCAGGGACGGGTCTGGGTCGCCTGGAGCGGGACCAGCCAGACGGCGAGCGGGAAGGTCTTGTTGCGCCCACAGGCCGGGCACTGCTCGCTGTCGGTGACGATGTCGCAATCGAGACAGATCCGGGCGTCGTCCACCGAGATGATCATGGCCGTCCTCGTCGCGGATGGTTCTTGTCGCAGATGATCGCGGGACGACTCTATCGCGGGTCGCGGGGTTCGCGCGCAGGAATTCCGGCGTCGATGAAACGCGCGAAAGTTTAGAGAAGATTCGGTGAGGTCAGGGCCAACTGGCCCTGGGTGGGCTCCGCTCAGCAGAACCAGGGCTCGGTGAGGCGGGGCGCGCGCGGGCGATCGGCCCGGGGGAGCGTGGGCGCGGGCGCCGGGGTCAGGCCGGCGGCCTCGTCCGCGAAGCAGCGGATCGCGTGGAACGTCACCGCCGGATCCTCGCCGCGAGCGGTGGCGTCGCCGACGCCGGCCGCCACGGCGCCCTGGAGCGCCTCCATCCGCCGGTCGGGGTGGGTCCAGCGGTAGTAGAAGTCGGCCTCGACCAGCTCGCCCAGGTGGGGCCGCATCGCCGCGGTCTCGACAAGCAGCGAGCCCGGCGGGACCAGGAGCCGGATCGAGTACTGGACGGGATCCACCTGATCGATCAGTCCCTCGCGCTCCACGAAGTCCAGCATCTCCCGGTAGTCCGCCAGCGTCGTCCACGGGGTGAAGGCGACCCAGGTGGGTCGGAGCGCGATCCCGGCGGCCCGGACGGCGGCGAGCGCCTCGACCACGTCCGCCCGCGTGTGCCCCTTGTCGAGGTGGGCGAGGACCGTGTCGCTCAGCGACTCGACGGCCGAGACGACGAACAGGCACCCGAGCGCCGCCAGCTCGGCCAGGTGCCGGCGCTGGCGGAGCAGGTGCTCGACCTTGGCGGTGAAGTCGAAGCTGACCGACGGGAACTCCGCGTGGAGCGCCCGGGCCACTCCGAGGGCGTGGCCGGGCCCGTTCAGGAAGTCGGGGTCGCCGAAGGTGACGTGGGTCGCGCCGGCCTCCACGAGCTGCCGGACGTCCGCCAGCACGACGTCCCGCGGGACGACGAAGAAGCGGCCGTCGTAGACGGGCGGGATCGGGCAGTGGCGGCAGCGATGCTTGCAGCCGCGGCTCGCCTCCACGTACCCGGCCAGCTCCAGGCGGCCGTCCCGCTCGAGGTGGGCGTACTTCTCGAGGGACGGCAGGGCTTTCCGGCTCGGGACCGGGAACGCGACCTTCGCGAGGTGCGGGCGGGCGGGAGCCCCAGTCCGGCTCACCCCGGGGACTGAGGGATGAGGGCCCGCCTCGAGCGCGCGGCACAGCTCGACCAGGAGCGGCTCGGCCTCGCCGCCGATCACCGAGTCGCCCCCGTGGGCCAGGAGCCAGTCGGCGTTGAGGCTCGCGTAGAGGCCGTAGAAGACGACGTGACAGGCCGGGTTGATCGCGCGCACCTGGGCGGCCACCGACACGCCGAGGCGCAGCGCGGTGTGCATCGGCACCGAGATGGCCACGAGGCGGGCGCGGGCGACCCGCTCGGGGTCGAAGGGCTCGACGGCGACGTCCAGCACGGCCGGGGCGTAGCCGTGGGCCTCCAGGAACGCCGCAGGCCAGGCGACCGCGAGCGGCTGGTGGCCCAGCTCGTAGCAGGCGACGAGGAGCACCGCCCCGGGGTCTTTCAGTTCGGGACCTCCTGCCCACCCGATTCTTCGACGGCCTTCGGCCTTTGGCCCCCCTCCCCGATCGTCCGACGGCCTTCGGCCTTTGGCCGGGGGGAGGGGGGGGCCGGAGAGTCCGATTGCGCCAGATGCATCACGCAGTCAGTGTACGCCAGCCAGGCGGCGGAAGGCCGGCGGAGCGGGGCTCGTGAAGGTGACCGCGATGCCTGTCTCCGGGTGGAGGAAGCCGAGCTGGGTTGCGTGGAGGCAGAGCCGGCGAAGGGGGTTGCGCGTGCTCCCGTGGAGGCGGTCCCCGACGATCGGGTGACCGAGCTCGGCGAGCTGGACCCGGAGCTGGTGGCGCCGGCCGGTCCCCAGGCGGAGCTCGAGAAGAGTCGCGTCGGACCCTCGCGCCGCCACGCGGTAGTGCGTGATGGCCGCCCGACCCGCCTCGCGGCCCGGCCGGACCCGGAGCCCGCGATCCTGGACCAGCCGGCTCGTCAGTGTGCCGGCGTCGTCGCGGACTCGCCCCTCGACGACCGCGACGTAGAGCCGCCGGGCGCTCCGCTGCTCGAACTGCGCCTGCAGGTGACGCTTGGCCCCCGGCGTGGTGGCGAAGACAAGGAGCCCCGAGGTCTCCCGGTCGAGACGGTGGACGACGAACGGGCGGCGCGGCGGTCGCCGCGTCGCCAGGTACTCCCAGAGGAGATGGTTGACCGTGCGCTCCCGCTCGCGCTCGGTCGCGATGGTGAGGAGGCCGGGCGGCTTGTCGACGACGAGGAAGACGTCGTCCTCGTGCACGCGTCCCAGCTCGGGCGGGAAGGTGGTCTTCGCCGGCGGACCGAGGTCGAGCGCGTCCACGATCCGGACCGGGGCCCGGGGATCGCGCACGACGGCGCCGTTGACGCGGACGCGGCCCTCGGCGAGCCACGTCTTGAGGCGGCGCGCCGAGGAGTCGGGAAACTCGCCCCGGAGCCGGGCCAGCAGGGGAGCCGTCGCCGGGGCGGGGCCCGTCACGAGGGCGCGGCGCGGACGGCGTCGGCCACCTGGCGCTGAGCCGCCTGGAGCGCGGCGTCGGCATTGCCGAAGACCGCGAGGGCGATGCCATCGGGCTGGCGGCGGAGCGTGACCATGCCGGCCGGGGTCCGGAGGCGGACCTCGGTCCACTCGGTCGGCGGCGGCGCCGACGGCGGAACGAGGGCGTTGTTGACCATGGCGATCGTGCTCGGCAGGCCGGCCGCCGCCAGGCGTTCGAGGACGGGGCCGAGCGGGCAGCCGCCGCTCCGCGGGACGACGATTTCCAGGCCGATTTTTCGGGACCTCCCGCCCACCCCCCAGCCCCCTCCCCCACTGTCCGATGGCCTTCGGCCTTTGGCTGGGGGGAGGGGGGGCCGGAAGGGCTTCACACGGTGTCAGTCGGGGGTCGGAGCGCTCATCGCTCCCTGGGCATCCGATCGCTTTGCCGGCTCCGGGACCAGCTGATGAAAGAGGCTCGACTCGCGCTTGTAGAAGCCTTCGGTGTGGAAGGAATCGGCCAGGCGCAGGTGCTGGTAGTCGAGGTGGTGGCCCAGCTCGTGGAGGAGCGTGCGGAGGAACGTGCGGAATGCCACCACGCGTCGCTGGCGGGCGGTTCGCATCCAGAGGGTGACCTTGGCCGGCCGGCCGCGCTCGGCGGTCTCGTAGAGGCCCTGCAGCTCGCCCCACTGGCCGTGCGGCCGCGCCGCCAGCACATCGACCCGGCAAGGCGGCGTCCCGAACGCGCGGGCCAGCGTGTTGAAGATCCGGTCGGTGGCGACCTGGATCGCCGCCCGCTCCTCGCGGGCCAGCGCCGCCGCGAGCGCCTCCACCAGCGGCCACAGTGTCGCCGGGTGAGCCAGGCGCAGGCTGGTGATCTCGTCGCTCTGCCGGTAGATCCGCTGCTGGGAGCGGGTCAGGCGGTCGTAGTACGAGAACGGCACGACGCCGCTACCGGCCGCCGACCACCGGACTCAGGGCCGGTGAGCAGCGCGCCCGCTCGTCGATGGCGACGCTGGCGATCGCGCCGGCGAGGAGCTGGGTGCAGGCGATCCCGATCGGAAGGCCGTAGCCGCCCGACAGATCGAAGAGGAACCCGCCGAGCCAGGAGCCGGTCGCGGCGCCCACCTGGTGGACCAGGAAGATGCTGCCGAAGATCGAGCCGACCGAGAAGCGCCCGAAGATGTCGGCGGTCAGCGCGGAGGTCATCGCCAGGCTCCCCGACATGCTGGCACCGCCCAGCGCCGCGATGAGGACGAGAGCGCCGGGGCGGTCGTGGACGAGGAACAGGGCGGCGAACAGGAGCGCGCGCGTCGCGTAGAGCCAGGCGAGGACCGGCCGGCGACCCAGGCGGTCGGCGATCGCGCCAAGGAGCATCGCGCCGACCATGCTGGAGGCGCCCAGGACGCCGAGCGCCCACGAAGCGGTCATCGGGTGGTAGCCGTGGTCGGTCAGCATGGGAACGCCGTGGGCCGCCAGCAGGCTCATCGAGAAGCCGCAGGTGTACATGCCGCCACAGAGCTGCCAGAAGGGGAGCGTCTGGACAGCGGCGCCGACCGGGGTCTGCTCCGCGTCGGCGCCGAGGCCGCGGGGGCCGGCGGGCGCGCCGTCGGGGGTCAGCCCCATCGACTCCGGCGACTCCCGCACGACCCAGAGGACCAGCGGGACGATCACGACCAGGATGGCGACGGCCATGACGCCGTAGGTGGCGCGCCAGCCGACCGTCAGGATGAGCCACATCGCCACCGGCACCAGCAGGCTCATGCCGGCCATGGAGGCGCCGCCGACCATCGAGAGGGCGGTCGCGCGGCGCCGGATGAACCAGCGCGAGATGACCGCGGAGGCCACGACGTGACCGGTGGCGGCCAGGCCGAGCGCCACGCCGATCCCGTAGACCAGGTAGAGCTGCCAGAGGCGGGTCACGAGGCCGGTTCCCGCCACCGCGGCGGCCAGCAGGACGGTGCCGGCGACGGTGACCAGCCGGGCGCCCAGTTGGTCGGCGAGTCGCCCCACCAGTGGCATGAAGACGCCGTAGAGGAGCAGGCTGAGCGCGATGACGAGGGAGAAGCTCGCCCGGTCGATGCCGAGGTCGGCGACGATGGGCTTGAGGAACGGGCCGACCGCGAAGCGGATCCCGGTGGAGAGGAAGACCGCCACCGAGAGGGCCAGCGTGACCCACCAGCCGTAGAACAGACGGCGTTGCCTCATGCTCGGCAGGCCCCCCTCCGATGGTCGGGAAGCATGTCGAAGTATCGGAAGGTCTCCGGCCAGCCGTGCTCGGCCGGGAGCGGCTTCCGAGCGGCGGCTTTGCCGCCGCAACCGAGGGGGGGAATCGGGGGGGTCTTCCGAGACCCCCCCGAAGGAACTAGTACGTCTGGCGGCCGATGAACTGCCACTTACCATCCTTCACCACCAGGTAGACCTGGTCCTTCGCCTCGCGCTCGCGGCTGTCGTTGAACGAGAAGGTGCCGGTGACACCCCCGAAGCTCCGCGTCGCGGCCACCGCGTCCCGGATGGCGTCGCGGTCGGCCCCCGCCTTCTCGATCGCGGTCAAGATGATCCGGGCGGCGTCGTAGGTGGTGGCGTGGTAGGGCTCCGGCTTCTCGTTGGGGTGGAGCTTCTGGTACATGGCGACGAAGTTCTTCACGACCGGCGCCGGGTCGTCGGCGTTGAACTCGGTGTTGACGGCGAGCCCCTCGGCGTTCCCCTTGCCGGCGATCTCGAGGAACTTGTCCTCGTAGAGGGTCCCGGTGCCCACCAGGGGGGCCGTGATCCCCAGGTTCCGGGCCTGGAGCACGACGAGCGCGCCGGTCGTGTAGTAGGTCAGGATGGCGAGCGCGTCCGGGTTGGCCGCCTTGATCTTGGTGAGCTGCGCCTTGAAGTCGGTGTCCTTGTCGTACACGACCTCGGTGGCCACCGCCTTGGCCCCGAGCTTCTCGAGCTCCTTCAGGAAGTAATCCTTGGTCTGGATGCCCCAGTCGTTCTGGACGTAGACGACCGCGACGTTCTTCTTGCCGAGCTTCTTGACCGTGTACTGGGCCAGGTCCGGCACGTAGACCGAGATGGGCGACCACATCCGGAACATGTACTTGCCGCCCTGCTTGGTGAGGTCGGTGTGGGACGCCGACGGCGTGATCGTCGCGAGGTGGGCCTTGGTGTAGATCGGGATGGCCGCGAAGCACGCCGAGGAGGAGTAGTGACCCAGCACGGCGAGGATCCGGTCGTCGGCGGCGAACTTCTGGGCGACGGTGGCGGCCTCCTTGGGATCGCCCTTGTCGTCCTCGACCCGGATGACCACCTTCCGGCCCTTGATGCCGCCCTTGGCGTTCACCTCGTCGGCGGCGAGCTGGGCTCCCTCGGCGAACTGCTTGCCGATCTGGGCCAGGTTGCCGGTCATCGGGGCGGCGACCCCGATGACCAGGTCCTGGGCCGCGGCCGGACCGGCGTCGAGACCCAGGGTCAGGAGGAGGACGGCCACGAACCATAGGGTGCGCATCGACGGTCTCCTCGTGCTAGGGGTTGGGTCGAGCGGGACTGAGGGCGCGCGAACGAATCGGTCCTCGCCCCCCTCCCCCCGGTGGGTGGGGGAGGGGGCAAAGGCCGAAGGGGGTTGGGGGGGTAGGCGGGAGGTTCCGAACACAATTCTCAACTCGTCGAGTAGGCGGCGCGGCCGATCGCCACCACCGCGCCCTTGGCGTCGCGCAGCTCCACGTCGGCGACCCCGACGGTGCGGCCGACCTTCACGGCGCGGGCCACCGCGGTCAGGTCGCCCTTGAGGGCCGGGCGCAGGTAGTCCACGCGCAGGTCGATCGTGGCCACCCAGCGCTCCAGGCGGGAGGCGATCGCGTAGTCGCCGGCGATGTCGACCAGGGCCGCGAGGACGCCGCCGTGGTACCAGTCGGAGTCGTCGTCACGGCCGAACTCCTCGCGCCAGGGGAGCCGCATCTCGGCCTCCCCGGCTTCGGCGCGGATCAGCTCGAGGCCGATGAGGCGATGGAAGGGCGAGTGCTCGACCGTGAGCTTCATCGGGTGGACTCGAGGGGGCCGGCTTCGGCGGCCAGCCGCTTGAGGGCCGTCCGGTCGAGCTTCCCGGTGCCGCCGAGGGGAAGCCGGTCGAGGAAGACCACACGGCGCGGATGGGCATAGGGAGCGCCGCGCTCGAGGAAGAAGCGCTTGACCTCCTCCTCGCCCGGGGGCCCGGCCGTGTCGCGGGCCACGACGTAGGCCACCGGCACCCAGCCCTTCGTCCGGTGCGGCGCCGGCACCACGCAGGCGTCCTTGAGACCCGGGTGGCGGAGGAGGAGGTCCTCGACCTCCTTCGGGTACACGTTCTCCCCCGCCACGTTGATCATGTCGTCCTTGCGCCCGATGAAGTAATAGTAGCCGTCCCGGTCGCGGCGCATGAGGTCGCCGGTGGCGAGCCACCCGTCGTGGAGCTTCCGGGTCGTCACCTCGGGCAGCTTCCAGTAGCCCTTGGCGATCCCGGGGTTCCGGCACACCAGCTCGCCCACCTCGTCCACCGCGCAGTCGCTCCCGTCGGCGCGGACGATCCGGTTCTCGGCCTGGGCGACGTCAACGCCGCAGGAGCCGAGCTTCTTGAGGCCGTAGCGGGGATTGGCACAGGGGACGGGCCCGCCCTCGGTGAGCCCGTACGACTCGGCGATCGGCGCCCCGAAGACCCGCTGGAACTCGGCGAGCAGCTCTTCCGGCACCTCGGCCGAGCCGCACAGCGCGTAGCGGATCGAGCGGACGTCGTGGCGGGCCAGGGTCTCCTTCTCGGCGAGCATCATCTTGTACATCGCCGGCACGCCGGTCATGTAGGTGACCCGGTGGCGGTCGATGGCGCGGATCACGGCCACGGGATCGAAGCCGGGCAGGATCACGAGCGAGCCGCCGCAGAGCAGGAACGGCTTCACGGCGCCGATCATCGCGTTCTTGTGGTAGAGGGGGACCGCCACCAGGGCGCGCTCGGTGTGGTCGAGGCACGCCATCTTGCGGATCACGTCGGCGTTCCAGATCTGGCCGCGGTGGGCGAGCAGCACCCCCTTCGGCTTCCCGGTGGAGCCCGAGGTGTAGGGCTGCATGCAGATCGCTTCGGGGTCGATGCGGCGGCGTCGGAACCGCGGCGAGGCCGCGTCCATGAGCGCGCGGTAGTTGAGGACCGGCACACCCGTGGAGCGTCCACCCCCAGGTGGGGGGGTCCAGGGGGGGACCACCGGACGGGCGGGAGGCCCCGAGCGCCGCAGGCGCGAGGCGTCCCGGTGACCGGATGGTTGGGACTCCCCCCCTGATGGACAATCGGCGAGCAGGTGGCCGAGCGACTTGATGCCGCCGGCCAGGCCCCGCGCGCGCTCGGCCTGGTCGCCGCCGGCGATCAGGACCTTCGCCTCGGCGTCCTCCAGCACGTAGGCGAGCGACTCGTCACCCATCCGGATGTTCAGCGGCACCGCGACGGCGCCCAGCCGCATGGGGGCGAAGAACGCCTCGAGGAAGCGCCAGTCGTTGCCGAACATGAGGCCGACGCGGTCGCCGGGGCCGACCCCGAGGCCGGCCAGGACGTTCGCCATCCGGCAGACGCGCCCCTCGAGCTCCCGGTAGGTGAGGGTGGTGTCGTCCTGGATGACCGCGACCGCGCCGGGCGTGAGGCGGAGCGGCCCGTCGAAGACGTGGCCCAGGTTCTCGGGGAGCATCAGGCTTTCGGGGAGGTGCGGGTCTTCAAGTGGCGGCGATCATGGGGGTGATAGACCCGGACATGTCCCGAGTCTACTGGCTCCGGTAGCCGAAGGGAAGGGCTACGGCCGGATGACGACCTTGCCGAAGACCTCGCGCAACGCGAGCGCCCGCTCGCCCTCGGCGGCCCGATCGAGGGGGAGGACGCGGTCGACGACGGGGCGGAGCCGCCCCTCGAAGGCCAGGCGCGTGATCGTGAGGAGGTCGTTGTGGGTCCAGCCGTTGGAGCCGAGGATGGCCTGCTCCCGCCGGAAGAGGTAGCGGATGTCGGTCGGCCCGATCGGCCCGGACGTCGCGCCGCTGGTGACGAGGCGGCCGCCCTTGCCGAGCGCGCGGATCGAGCGCTCCCAGGTGGCCGCCCCGACGGTCTCGACGATGACGTCGAGGCCGCGCTTGCCGGTGAGCCGGCGCACCGTCACGTCCCAGTCGCGGTCCTCGACGTAGTTGACGAGCACGTCGGCGCCCAGCGCTTCGAGGCGCTCCAGCTTCCCGGGGGTGGAGGCGGTCGCGAACACCCGGGCGCCGGCCAGCTTGGCGATCTGGACGGCGGCGATGCCGACCCCGCCCCCGGCGCCGTGGACGAGGACGTCGTCCCCCGGCCGGACGCGGGCGTGGGTGACGAGCATGCGCCAGGCCGTGCCGAACGTGATCGGCAGGCAGGCGGCCTCCTCGAACGGGTAGCCGTCGGCGATCGGGATCGCCTGGGGCGCCGGCGCCTTCACGTACTCGGCCAGGCCGCCGGGGTCCATCTCGCCCAGCATGTGGACGCGGAGGCATTTGGGCACCTCGCCGGCCCGGCAGTACTCGCAGCGCCCGCAGCCCCACGACGGGTTCAGGACCACGCGATCGCCGACCTTCGGCGCCGCCGCCCTGCCGACCTCCGGACCGACGGCCGCGACGACTCCGGCGACGTCGCCGCCGGTGATGTGCGGGAGTGGCGTCGGCTCGCCGGGCATGCCCTCGCGGGTGAAGATGTCCAGGAAGTTGAGCGCGCACGCGTGAACGCGGACCACGATCTCGCCGGGCCCCGCGACCGGATCCGGCCAGGCCGGCTCGAGCGTGAGGACCTCCGGCCCCCCGTGCCGATGGATGACGATCGCGCGCACGCGTCCTCCGCTGAAGTTGTCGGCTCGTCAACGCTACAGGGACGGGTCAAGCTCTCGCGGGCGGGGCCGAGGAGCGAGCAGCGCCCCCAGGCCGAAGGCCGTCCGAAGGACGCAGGGAGTCGCCGACCGCAGGCGTACTCCTAGTACGCCGAGGATCGGCGACGACCGAGGACGACCATAGGTCGGGACGGACGGGAGGCCGCAGGCCGAGCGCGTCCCGACCGACATGGAGGTTGCGACGCTCATCGGGCCCGCCCGCTACAGCGCGGAGGCGACGGCGTCGCCGACCGCCGCCGTCGTTGCGCCGCCGCCCAGATCGGGAGTCAGCAGGCGCCCGCCGCTCAGCACCGACGCGACCGCGGCATCGATCCTCCGCGCTCCCGCCTGCGCCGCCTCGTCGGACTCCCGGCGTCCGAGCCAGTCGAGCATCAGGCCGGCCGACAGGATGGTCGCCAGAGGGTTGGCGATGCCCTTGCCGGCGATGTCGGGCGCGGTGCCGTGAGACGGCTGGAAGAGGGCCGCGTGGTCACCGATGTCGCCGGACGGGGCGAGGCCGAGGCCCCCGATGGTCGCCGCCGCTAGGTCCGACAGGATGTCGCCGAACATGTTCTCGGCGACGATGACGTCGTAGCGGTCCGGCACCTGGACGAGATAGGCGGTCATGGCGTCGACGTAGGCGTGGCTCGCCTCGACTTCCGGGTAGTCGGTCGCCACCTCGTCGAACACCTCCCGGAAGAAGGCGTAGCTCTTCAGCACGTTGGCCTTGTCCACGCAGGTGACCCGCCGCCGGCCGTCCCGGGGAGCGCCCCCCCGGCGGCGGGCCAGCTCGAACGCCGCCCGGCAGATGCGCGCCGTACCGGGGCGCGTCACCACCAGGGTATCGGTCACCACGTGAACCCCGACGCGCACCCCCGCGCCGCGGGACGCGTAGAGGCCCTCCGTGTTCTCGCGGAGGATCACGTAGTCGATGGCCGTTCCCGGCGCGAGGCGGAGGGGGCCGGCGACGCCGGGGTAGAGCTTGATCGGCCGGAGCCCGATGTAGAGGTCGAGGCGGATGCGCAGGGTGAGTTGGGGCGCGATCTCGGTGCCGTCGGGAAGGCGGACGTCGGGGAGGCCCGCCGACCCGAACAGGATCGCGTCGGCGGCCTGGCAGGCCTCGAGGGTCTCCCGCGGCAGGTCCTCGCCGGTTCGCCGGTAGCAGCCGGCCCCGGCCTCGACCTCCTCGAGCTCGAAGGCGAGCTCGGAACCCTCGAGGACCCCGAGCACCTTCAGGGCCTCGGCCATCACCTCGGGCCCGATCCCGTCCCCGGCGATGACGGCGATCCGGTAGCGCCCCATGGTTCAGTCTTGTAGCGCCGTGGCCGAGAACCGAGCAGCCCGAGGACGCAGGGAGGAGGCGGGCCGAAGCGTATGCCGCGACTGGCCATCTGGTCGCGACGCCTCGGGCCTGCGGCCCTCGGGACGTCGCTCCCTTCTGGGAGGCCCGCCGACGACCCCCGAGGTCGGGACGGACGCGAGGCCGTAGGCCGAGCGCGTCACGGCCGGGATGAAGGACGACCATAGGCCGGGACGGACGCGAGGCCGCAGGCCGAGCGCGTCACGGCCGGGATCGATGTTGCGAAGGTTATCGGCCACGGCGCGTCGCCATCTCGGCGGCGACCATGATCGCCTCCACCATGCTCTCCGGGTTGGCCGTGCCCTGGCCCGCGCGGTCGAACGCGGTGCCGTGGTCCACCGAGACGCGCAGGATCGGCAGCCCGACCGTCACGTTCACCCCGCTCATCCCCGTCCAGGCTTTCTTCGCCTCGTCGTAGCGGAAGCCGACCGTCTTGACCGGCGTGTGACCCTGGTCGTGGTACATCGCGACCACGCAGTCGAACTCACCGCCCCGGGCGCGGCTCATGAGCGTGTCGGCGGGGTAGGGCCCGGTGGCCTCGATCCCTTCCGCGCGGGCGTCGGCGATCGCGGGCGCGATGGCCACCCGCTCCTCGTCGCCGAAGAGGCCGCCCTCGCCGGCGTGCGGGTTCAGCCCGCAGACCGCGATCCGAGGCCCGGTCAGGCCGAGCTGCCGCATGGCGTCGTGGCCGAGGCGGATCGTTCGGAGCACGCGCTCCCGGGTCACCAGCTCGGGCACCCGCCGCAGGGCGACGTGGGTGGTGACGTGGATCACCCGCAGGTCACGTCCCATGAGCAGCATCGCGTACGCCCGCGTGTTCGTGAGCTCGGCCAGGATCTCGGTGTGGCCCGAGTGGGTCATGCCGGCCGCCGCCAGCGCCTCCTTGCTGATGGGCGCCGTGACGATGCCGTCGATCTCGCCGGCCACCGCCAGGCGCACCCCGCGCTCGATGTACTCGTAGGCGGCCCGACCACAGAGCGCGCTCACGCGGCCGACCGGGAAGGCGGCGGGGTCCGCGTTGGCCAGGTCCAGCACCTCGACGGCGT
The DNA here is from genome assembly GCA_963708025.1 of uncultured Candidatus Rokubacteria bacterium. Lineage (GTDB taxonomy): Bacteria > Methylomirabilota > Methylomirabilia > Rokubacteriales > DASRDR01 > CAVPSB01. The sequence continues at coordinate 445,681 of CAVPSB010000014.1, forward strand.
CCGGGTCCCAGGTCGCGTCGGCCACGCGGGCGAGGGGGCGGACCGTCAGGTCGCGCCCCGACAGCCCGACGGCAGCCGCCATGACCCGGGCGTCGCCGATGACGAGGGCGCGGCCGGCTTTACGGACCGCGGGATCGCCGAGGGCCTTGGCGGCGATCTCCGGCCCGATGCCGGCGGGGTCGCCCATGGTGATGCCGAGAACGGGAATGCTCAGTTCGGGACCTCCCGCCCACCAGCGGCTCCCATTCCTAACCACACATCCGCTTCTCGCGAGCCCCATGGCTTTCGCCGCGCGGCCGTGGCGTTCCGCTTCGAGCCGCGGCTTCGCCGCGGCCTCCGCGGGGGGGCCTCGGAGGGGTCTTCCGAGACCCCCCCGATGTCCTCATGTGCATGCCTCGTGGAGTCGCACCAGCGTCTCGGGGTCGCCGAAGCCGCCGGCCTTCGTCACGACGGTCAGGCCCGCGAACGGCCCACCGAGCAGCCGGCCCGCGGCCAGGCCCGGCTCGACCTCGCCGTCGAGCGCGATGCCGGTCGCCTCGATCGCCCGACACACGCTATAGGCCGTCTCGCCGCCGGTCAAGAGCAGAGTGCCGGGCGCACCGCGCGCGAGGCGCTCTCGCGTCGCCTCGGCGAGCGTGCGGACCATCGCCTCCCGGTCGCCATCCCGCGCGCCCCCGGGGTCCAGGGGCCAGATCCCGGAGACGCCGCGCGCCTCGAGCCGGGCGAGCTGGGCCCGCGTCATCGGATGGGCGCTACCCGCCACCACCAGCAAGGGTGACCGCGGCGCCGGGACCGACCGGGGCGTCGTCGGAGACAGGCGGGCCGCGACGGCGGCGGCGAGCCCGGCCGACCCGGCGAGCACCACCGGCAGGTCTCCGGCCGCCGCGGCCAAGATGGCGAGGTCGGCCTCGGTCTCGGCGTCGCAGACGAGGGAGCCGGCGTGCCGCGCGATCCGGGCGGCCACGGCGGACGCGCCCCGCCGCACGGTCGCCAGAGGGAGGAGCGCGGTCGGGTGCGGCCCGGCGACCCCGAGGAGGGCCAGGACCGAATCGCCGGTCGGGGGAAACGCGGGGTCGCGGGCGACGGGCGTTGCCCCGGCCGGCCGCTGGCCGATGCGGAGGCGTCCGTCGACGACGGTGCGACGCTGACCGGGAAAGGCCGGGGCCACCACCGCCCGGACGGCGCCGGCGCCCTCGAGGACTCCCGCCAGCTCCGCCGCGATCGGACCCCGGAGCGTGGAGTCCAGCTTCTTGTAGACGAGCCCCGGGTCGCAGGCTGCCAGCCGGGTCACCGCCGCGCGGGCGCGCTCCCGCGCCTCGAGCCGATCGCAGTGGCGGCTCTCGGTGTCGAGAACCAGGACCGTCGGCGCTGGCGCGGGGAGCGTGGCTTCCGGGAGCAGCACCAGCGTCTCGAGCCCGCGGGCGGCGAACACGCAGCCGGTGTCACACGCTCCCGTGAGATCGTCGGCCTGGATGCCGACCCGCATGACGCCGCCACTCTGACCGCCGGCCGCCGAGCCTGTCAAGAGCAGCCGGCACGCGCCCGCTGTTCGAGCGTGGGACCGCCGAGAAAGGAGCCGGTCTAGGCCGCTGGGTGGGGATCGGGCGCGTCGGGCGCGCCGCTGACCGGCAGCTCCATGATGATCGCGACCCCGTGCGGCAGGTTCTCGGCGACGATGCGGCCGCCGTGGGCCGTGACGATCCCGTGGCAGACCGACAAGCCGAGTCCGGCGCCCTGGCCCACCGCCTTGGTGGTGAAGAAGGGGTCGAAGATCCGGGGCAAGCTCTCGTCGGCGATCGGCGACCCCGAGTTGTCGATCCGGAGGCGAAGCCGGCCGTGCTGGAAGGATGATGAGAGCCGGATGATCCGGCCCTGTTCGGGCGGCAGTGCCCGGGCCGCGTCCAGGGCGTTGTCGAGGATGTTGGCGAACACCTCAGCGAGCTGGCGCGCGTCGGCCTGGACGACGGGCAGGCGCTCCAGCTCGTCGATCAGCCGCACGCCGTCCAGCTCGAGATCCCGGGCCCCGGCGGCGACCTCGTCACGCAGCAGCGCCACCACGTCGGTTGGCGCCCGGTCGGGCGGGTGGGCCCGGACGAAGAGGAGGATCTGGCGGACGACCCGCGCCACGCGGTAGCCAGCCTGGAGGATCCGCTCGACCCGCTCCGTGGCGTCCGGCGTCTGCGGCTCGCGACGGAGGAGCAGCTCGGCGTTGCCGACGATCACGGCCAGCGGGTTGTTGATCTCGTGGGCGGCGCCGGCGCCGAGCCGGGCGAGGGCCGCCACCTTTTCCGCCTGGACCAGCCGGGACTGGCTCTCGCGCAGCTCGGCCAGCTCTCGACGCAGCTCCGCGTACCGGCGGGCGTGCTGATCTTCGATCTCGACCAGCCGCGCCCGGAACACCTCGGCCGGGTCGGGTCCGGAGGCCCCGGTCGGGCGGGTCGCGCCACCGTGCACGTCGGTCACGACGACGTAGAGCTCGGCGCTCGGGGCGGGGTGGGGCAGGGGCGCCAGGAGAACCGGCCGCCTTCCGACGAGGGTTCCGGACACCACCGTGCGGGTCTCGGACTGAACGGCGCCGGCCAGGCCCGCGATGGTCGCCTCGGCCGTGTCCGGCTCCAGCAGGCTCCGGAGCGAGTGGCCGACCACCTCTCGGGGAGGGCGCCCCACCAAACGCTCCAGCCCGCCGGTCGCTGACCGGATGACCCAGCCGGCGTCCATGCCGATGAGCGCCCCGATGTGGTCCAGCGCCAGCGCCGCGACCGCGGAGGCGCCGGAAGGGCGGTGGGGCCGGCCGGCCCGCGGCCGGCGCGGCTGCAGGTCCCCTTCGCTTCTCACGTCCCCTCCTGCCCCCTCTCAGGTCGCCCGAAGGCCCAGCAAGCCCGGTACCAGCGTGATCGAAGAAGAGCCATAGCCGGCTCTTGCTCGATTTTCCGGTCACTTCCACGCCAGGAGCTCAGGTCAGAGCACGGGGTGCGAGCCCGGCTCCGGCCACAGTGTCCGCGGGCGGTGCAGCAATGTCCCCGCGGTGACGCCAGGGTGCCGGACCCGGGAGGGTCTCGAAGCCGCGTGCTATCCTGACACAGCCGGGAACTTCAGACGGAAGCGCGTCACCCGTGGGCCGGGCGGCGTCCTCTTCCAGGGAGGGTCCGCATGAGCCAGTCCCGTGACGCGGCCGCGGAGGCGCTGCCCGGGCACCGCGTCCGGGCGCGGAACCTCTCGCGCTACTCGGCCAACAAGATCCACGACGACGCAACCGCCCGCACCTACGGCTACGCGGGCGGCCTGGTGGCGGGAACCACGGTGTACGCGTACATGACCGCGCCCCTCGTGACGGCGTGGGGGCTCGACTGGCTCGCCCGCGGGACGGGGCGGCTCACCCTCGTCCAGCCCGTCTACGACGGCGACGAGCTGATGGTGGAGGCCCGGGTCGTGGGCCGCTCCGGGGCCGAGCCGGCTGGCGAGGTCGTCGCCGAGGTGACGGCGCGCACCCCCCGCGGCGTCGCCGCCACCCTCGTCGCCGGGCTCGGGTGGGGCGGGCCGCCAGTCACGCCGGATCCGCGCGGCTATCCGGCATCTCCCCTGCCGGACACGCGGCCGCTGGCCAGCGCGGTGACCCTGGGCGGGCGGGACCCGCTGGGGTCCCCGGCCCTCCACCTCGACGAGGCGGAGACGACCGGCTACGCGGCGGAGGTCGAGGACCCGCTGGCGTTCTACCGTGGCGCGGAGGCCGTGGCCCATCCCGGTCAGCTCCTCCAGCAGGCGAACCGGGCCCTCTCGGAGAACGTGACGCTCGGCCCCTGGGTCCACGCCGGGAGCCAGGTCGCCCACTGCGGGCTGGCCCGGGCCGGGGATCGACTGACGACGCGTGGCCGGGTGGCGCGGGTCTTCGAGAAGAAGGGTCACGAGTTCGTCGAGCTCGACCTCCTGGTCGTCGCCGACGAGGCGCGGCCGGTGATGCTGGTCCGCCACCTCGCGATCTGGCGTCCTCGGCCTGCCGGGTCGTGACGTCGACGGCCGGGTCGTCACGCCTCGGTGCGGGAGTCGTGCGCGCCTCGACTCTTCCTGATGCCACCAGGCGAACCCCCTAGTGGCCTTGCGCAGCTTGGGGGGCGGGACGCGCCGCTGACGCGGCGTTCCGTGTTATCCTGAGCCCACTCACGCTGTGTAGTCACCGCACTCCAATCCGCGACCCCGGAGGTCCCCATGCAGACTCGCCGAGAGTTCATTCTCAAGAGTGGCACCCTCGCCGCCGCCGCCGCCACCGGCCCGACGATCCTCGTCCGGCGGGCCAGCGCGGCGGGACAGCTCAAGATCCTCCAGTGGAGCCACTTCGTGCCGGCTTACGACAAGTGGTTCGACCCCTGGGCGAAGGAGTGGGGCCAGAAGAAGGGGATCGAGGTCACGGTAGACCATGTCTCGTTCGCCGACATCGTGCCGCGGGCGACCGCCGACGTGGCGGCTCAAGCGGGCCACGACATCCACATGTTCCTCGGGCTGGCCAGCGCCTTCGAGGAGCACGTCATCGATCTCGCCGACGTCCAGAGCACGCTCGAGAAGAAGTACGGCGCTCCGGTCGAGCTGGCCAAGCGGAGCACCTACAATCCGTTCAGCAAGAAGCAGTTCGCGCTCTCCGACATGTGGGTGCCCGACCCCGGTAACTACTACAAGTCGGTGTGGACGGCGATCGGGATGCCGAACGGCCCGGCGAGCTGGGAGGACCTGGTCAAGGCGGCACCCGAGATCAAGAAGAAGCACCCCGAGATCCAGATTCCGATCGGCATCGGCCTCTCCCAGGACATCGACTCCAACATGGCCGTCCGCAACATCCTCTGGTGCCACGGCGGGTCGATCCAGGACAAGGATGGCAACGTCGTCCTGAACTCGCCCGAAACGCTCCAGGCGCTGGAGTACGCCAAGCGCCTCTACCAGGTGGGCATGACCCAGGCGGTGCTGAGCTGGAACGCCGCGTCCAACAACCAGGCATTCAACGCCAAGCAGACCGCGTACATCCTCAACTCCATCTCGGCCTACCGGACCGCACAGGACAACAAGCTGCCGGTCGTGGAGGACACGCATTTCGTGCCCGCGCTGAAGGGCCCCAGCGGGATCCAGCTGGCCTCCGAGCACGTCATGAGCGGCTACGTGGTGTGGAAGTTTTCGAAGAACCAGGACGCGGCCAAGGAGTTCCTGGTCGCGCTGGTGGACGCCTCCCGCGAGTCCACCCTCGGCAGCAAGCTCTACAACTTCCCCTCGTTCTACGGAGCGGCGGCCGAGCCGAACGCCCCGATGAACAAGAAGGTGGAGTCGGGGGCGGCCTGGATCAGCCAGCAGGTGAAGAAGGATCCGTTCGGCTCGGCCCCGCCCGACAAGCTGGCGGTGCTGGAGACCGCGCTCAAGTGGTCGACGAACCTGGGCTACCCGGGGAGCGGTCACCCGGCCGAGGGGGAGATCTTCGACACGTACGTGCTCACCGACATGTTCGCCAAGGCGGCCACCGGGGCGCTCTCGCCCAAGGACGCGCTGGTGGAGGCGAACACGCGCGCGAAGGAGATCTTCACCAAGTGGCGGAAAAAGGGCTTCGTGGGCGGCGGCGCCAAGGACAAGTAGCCGGACCCCGATCGCGTATGGGGTCCAAGCCGGCAGGGAGACGACGCTCCCTGCCGGCTTGGCACTGACCCGGAGGGGTTGGTAGCGCGAGTCATGGACAAGGCGGTGGCGGTGACGATCCCGATGCGTTCGAAGCCGCTGGAAGGGCTCCGGCGACGGGACCGGGCGCTGGGCATCGCCATGATCGCCCCGGCGTTGACCTACATCGCGTTGCTGGTGGCGGCGCCCTTTCTGCTGGCGGTCATTCTCAGCGTGAGCAACTCCTCGGCCGGCAGCCTCGACATCTCGTTCGTGGGCCTCCAGAACTTCCGGAGCGTCATCGGCAACCCGGTCTTCCTCCGGTCGCTCCGCAATACCTTCGTCTTCACGCTGGTCTCGCAGGTGGCGGTGATCGTTCTTGGCAATATCCTGGCCCGAGCCCTGATGAAGCAGTTTCTCGGGAAGACCCTCGTCCGATTCCTCATCCTCATGCCATGGGCGGCGCCGATCTCCCTGGCTACGCTCGGCTGGCTCTGGATCTTCGACTCCACCTTCAGCGTCATCAACTGGCTGCTGAAGGTCGCCGGCTATTTCGGTCCCGGCGAATGGTACTACTGGCTCGGCGACCCGACGCTGGGCATGCTGGCCATCATCACTGTCCACGTGTGGCGGATGCTCCCCTTCTCGACGGTGATCCTCCTGGCCGGGCTGAGCTCGATCCCCGCCGAAGTGCACGAGGCGGCCGACATCGACGGAGCCGGCCCGCTCGCCAAGGCGCTCCAGGTTACCCTGCCGATGATGCTCCCGATCCTCACGGTGGCCTTGCTGTTCGGGGTCGTGTTCACCTTCACCGACATGAGCGTCGTCTACCTCCTGACCCGCGGGGGCCCGTACAACTCGACTCACGTGCTGGCGAGCCTGGCGTTCCAGGAGGGCGTCCTCGGGGGCGACGTCGGGCGGGGCGCCTCCATCGCGATCTTCCTCCTGCCGCTGCTCGTGGTCATGGCGGTGCTGACGCTGCGGGTCTCCCGTCGCGCGGAGGTGGTGTGAGAGCGGGCCAGGGTTCGATGGATGCCGGGCGCAGACGAGCGGCGATTCCGCGCAGCCGGAAGGTGACCTGACATGCGGCGGTCGGGGCTGCGGCGGGCGGCGTTGGTCGTCGGGCATCGCGCGATCATCCTCTTGTTCACGCTCTTCGCGATCTTCCCTTTCTACTGGATGGTCATCACCGCCTTCAAGCAGAACGCCGACCTCTACGTCGGGGCCACCGATGTCACCCACAATCCGTTCATCTTCAACTTGGCCCCGACCCTCGACCACCTCCGCATCCTGTTCGGCGCTACCCTCTACCCGACCTGGTTGTTCAACACCCTCCTCGTCGGCGTCGTGGTGGTCGCGATCACGCTCCTGCTGGGGGTGCCGGCCGGCTACAGCCTGGCCCGCCTGACCGGGGCGTGGGGGGAGCGGTTGAGCATCGGGATCTTCCTCACCTACCTGGTGCCGTCCACTCTCCTGTTCATCCCGTTCTCGCGGCTGATCGCCCTGCTCGGGCTCCAGAACAGCACCTGGTCGCTGGTCCTGATCTATCCGACGTTTACGGTCCCGTTCTGCACCTGGCTCCTGATGGGCTTCTTCAAGTCGCTACCCAAGGAGGTCGAGGAGTCGGCCATGGTCGACGGCTGCAGCCGCCTCGGGGCCATCCGGCGCATGGTCTTGCCGCTTTCGCTGCCCGGCATCCTGACTGCCGTCATCTTCGCCCTGACGCTCGTGATCCAGGAGTTCGTCTATAGCCTGACCTTCATCTCCTCGGTCGAGAAGATGACGGTCAGCGTGGGGGTGCCGGTGGCGCTGATCCGTGGCGACGTCTACTACTGGGGTTCTCTCATGGCCGCGTGCCTGATCACCAGCGTGCCGATCGCTATTATCTACAACCTCTTCCTCGACCGCTTCATCGCCGGCTTCACCGTCGGGGCCATCAAGTAGATGGGCCGATCGCGCCGGCCACGGGCGGGAAGCGATGGAGTCGTGACGCGGCGCCAGATCCTGGCCGGCACCGCCGCGGCCCTCGCGGTCGGAGGCGGGCCGACGATCTGGGTGCGCCGGGCCCAGGCCCGGGCCGGCACGCTCAAGATCAGGCAGTGGACCCACTTCGTGCCCGCTTTCGACGACTGGTTCGATCGGCGGTTCACGCGGGAGTGGGGCGAGAAGAACGGCGTCAAGGTGGTGGTGGACCACGTCTCGGTGAACGACCTGCGGGCGCGGGCCGTCGCCGAGGTCGCGGCCCAGCGGGGGCACGACCTGTTCGGCTTCCTGGAGCCACCCCCGGCCTTCGAGGACGAAGTGGTTCCGATGAACGACGTCGTGACCGAGTGCGAGAGGAGATTCGGCAAGCTGGTCAGCCTCGCCCACAAGGCCACCTACAATCCCCGGACGAAGCGGTACTTCGCGGTGTCCGACAGCTGGATGCCGGACGTCCTTCACTACCGGAAAGACTGGTGGGACGACGTCGGGGTCAAGCCGGAGACCTGGGACCAGGTCCGCGAGGGCGCCCGGAAGATCAAGGACAAGCACGGCGCCCCGGCCGGGTTCGGCCTGGCCCCGGAGGTCGACACCAACATGATGCTGCGCGGCCTGCTGTGGTCGTACGGGGCCGCCGAGCAGGACGAAGCGGGCAACGTCACGATCAACTCGAAGGCCACCGTCGAGGCGATCAGGCTGATGACGGCGATCTTCAAGGAATCCATGACGGCCGAGGTGTTCACGTGGGACCCGTCGTCCAACAACCGGTTCTTCGTCTCCGGCAAGGGGTCCGTGATCCAGAACGCCATCTCGGCCATCCGCACGGCCGAGAAGCGGGCGCCCGAGGTGGCCCGGAACACGATGCTGGCGCCGCCGCCGGCCGGTCCCCGGGCGCGGCTGGGCTCGCAGCACCTGCTCCACTGCTACGTCGTCTGGAAGTTCGCCGAGAACCAGGACATGGCCAAGAAGTTCCTCGTGGACCTGGTCGCGGCCTCCAGCGACACCTTCGCGACGAGCGAGTTCTGCAACTATCCCTCGTTCTCGAAGTCGGTGCCGGATCTCCGGGGGAAGCTCGGCGCGGACAAGCAGAACCCGCAGGCCTACCTGGTGCTGGCCGACGCCGAGAAGTGGAGTGCGTATCCGGGATACCCGGGGTACTGGACCCCGGGGATCGACGAGAGCTTCACCACATCCGTCATCCCGAACATGTTTGCCCGGGCGGCCCGGGGCGAGCAGACTCCCGAGGACTCGGCGAAGCAGGCCGAGGCCGAGATGAGGCGCATCTTTGCCAGGTGGACCAGGTAGACCGGTCGGGCCCGTCCTCGTTGACACACCCGATCGCGGCGGGCTAAATAGCTCCGTGCTCTTGACCACGATCGCCGGCAGCCTGCCGAAGCCGGCCTGGCTCGCCACGCCCGAGACGCTGTGGGCGCCCTGGCGGCTGCCGGCGGAGACGCTGGAGGAAGGGAAGCGCGACGCGGTCCGCCTGGCGCTGACCGCCCAGGAGCGGGCGGGCATCGACGTGGTCACCGATGGCGAGCAGACGCGCCGTCATTTCGTCCACACGTTCGTCGAGGGGCTGGAAGGGATCGATGCCGCCCGCCGGGTGGTGGTGGGCATCCGGGCCGACCGCTACCGGGCGGAGGTCCCGACGGTGACGGGCCCCATCCGGAGAGCTCGGTCGATCCACGCCGAGGAAGTTCGCTGGGCTCGCGCGAGCACGGACCGGCCGATCCGGTTCACGCTGCCCGGTCCGATGACCGTCGCCGACACCGTCCACGACGGCCACTACCGCGACCGGGCCCGGCTGGCGATGGACGTGGCGGTCGCCCTCAACGCGGAAGCCCGGGAACTGGCCGGGCTCGGCGTCGCCGTCATCCAGCTCGACGAGCCTGCGTTCAACGTCGACGCGTACCTGCCCGAGGTCGAGGAGTGGGGCATGGAGGCGATCCGAGTGGCGACCGCCGGGCTCGGCTGCCGGACGGCCGTGCACGTCTGCTACGGGTACGGGATCCGGGCAAACCTCGACTGGAAGGCGACCCTCGGCCGCGAGTGGCGGCAGTACGAGCGGACATTCCCGCTGTTCGCCAAGAGCTCGGTGGACGAGGTGTCGATGGAGTGCGCGGGGTCGAGGGTCCCGCTGGAGCTGCTCGGCCTGCTCGGCGGGAAGACCGTGCTCCTGGGGGCGATCGACGTCGCCACCCAGCGGGTGGAGACGGTTGACGAGGTGGCCGCGACGCTGCGGCGGGCACTGGCTCACGTGCGGCCCGATCGCCTCTCGGCGGGGACCAACTGCGGCCTGGCGCCGCTTCCGCGGGAGGTGGCCGCCGGCAAGCTGGAGGCGCTCGGCCGGGGCGCCGCCCTGGTCCGCGCCGAGCTGTCGATCGGGACGGGCCGATGAAGCGGCTGTCGAGCGCGAAGAGCTTCTTCCACTTCGACCCGACGCACCCGCCCGCGATCCGGGTGGTGCCCGGCGAGGAGCTGCTGATCGAAGTGCAGGACGCCTTCGGCGGCGAGCGGGACATCGCCAAGGTGCCCGATCCTTTCACCGCCGAGTGGGAGGGCCACCCGACGCCGCCCGCGACCGGCCCCGTCTACATCGAGGGGGCGCAGCCGGGGCAGACGCTGGTCGTCGACATCCTCGAGATCCGCACCGCACCGGAGGGCTTCGTCGCCATCCAGCGGAACGCCGGCTTCCTCCCCGAGCGGTTCCCGAACCCCCGGATGAAGCGGGTGCCGATCAAGGACGGGGTCGCCCTCTTCGACGGCATCCGCGTTCCCCTCTACCCGAACTTCGGGACCTTCTCCACGACCCCGGCCACCGGCGGCCGGGCCGGCATCGCCGGCTTTCACGGGGGCGACCTCGACCAGAAGCCGATCGCCCCCGGGCACCGCGTTTACCTGCCGGTCTTCGTGCCGGGCGCCCTGTTCGGGCTGGGGGACCCCCACGCGGCGATCTCCGACGGGATCGCCTGCGGCACCGGCGTCGAGTGCGCCGCCACCGCGCGCCTCCGGTTCGGCATCCTCCCGCGGCCGATCGCCCGCCCCCGGATCGAGACCCCGGATGCCCTCCACATCGTCGGCTTCGGACCCGACCTGGACACCGCGGCCCGCGACGCGATCGAGCAGGGCATCGCCTACCTGGTCGCGGAGAAGGGCATGGACGAGGAGGACGCCTACATGCTGCTCTCGCTGGTGGGCGACCTCGTCATCGGGACCTCGCCCCGGCCGATCATGGGCGTGCGGGTGGTCCTGCCCACCGCGATCCTCTCCCAGATGTAGGGGTCAGGCCTTTCGATCTATACCTTCCCGTCCCGTTCGGCCGCCCGCGGGCTCAGATTGTTTAGATTGAAAGGCCTGACCCCGTCTGTTACAACAGGGACCGGAACGCGGCGGGGCCATGCGGAACATCTCGCTCCTGGTGGCGTTTTCGGGGGGGATCTTCTCCTTCCTCTCCCCGTGCGTCCTTCCCCTGTTCCCCTCCTACCTCTCCTTCATCACCGGCATGTCGCTCGACCAGCTCCAGGACACCAGCAGTCACCGAGCGCAGCGCTGGAGGGTCATGGCGCATTCCCTCGCCTTCATCGCCGGCTTCTCGATGGTCTTCATCGGGATGGGCGCATCCTTCAGCGCCTTCGGCCAGCTCCTCTTCGACCAGCGGGACCTGATCCGGCAGGTCGGGGGCGTTCTCATCATCGTCTTCGGCCTGTACATCGCGGGCTTCCTGCCGCTCGGATGGCTCGGCCGCTACAAGCAGGTGCAGCTCCGCTCGAAGCCGGCGGGCTTCCTCGGCTCCTGGCTGGTCGGGGTGACGTTCGCCATCGGCTGGACCCCGTGCGTGGGGCCCATCCTGGGCTCGATCCTCTCGCTGGCCGGCACCGCCGAGACCGTCTCCACCGGGATCGCGCTCCTCGGGGCCTACTCGGCGGGCCTGGCCCTGCCGTTCTTCCTCTCGTCGCTGGCGCTGGGAGGCTTCCTGGTCGCGTTCCGCCGGTTTCGCCCCTGGATTCCGGTCGTGGAGCGGGCGGCCGGCGTGCTGCTGGTGGTGGTCGGGGTCCTGGTCGCGACGAACTACTTCATCGTGCTGAACTCGTACGCCATCAGCCTCACCCCCGAGTGGCTCCTCAAGCGTCTCTAGAGCGTCTCTGAGGTCCTAGCCTGGTTGGACGTCCGCCCCTGAGAGTCCGCGTCACCGTTCCCGCCACGTCGGCCAACTGTGGGCCGGGGTTCGACACCCTCGGGCTGGCCCTCGAGCTGTACAACGAGATCGAGCTGTCCGAGGCGGACGGGCTCGACGTCGCGATCGCCGGTGAGGGAGCCGAGCGGCTCCCGCGCGACGAGCGAAGCCTGGTCGTGCGGGGCGCCCGGCTGGTCCACGAGGCGGCCGGCCGGCCGTTCCGCGGCCTCCGGGTCCGCCAGCTGAACCGCATCCCGCCGAGCCGGGGCCTGGGCTCGAGCGCGACGGCCTGGCTGGGCGGGATCCTGGGGGCGAACCGGCTCCTCGGCGACCCGCTCGATCCGGAACAGGTGATGGAGCTGGCGGTGCGGCAGGAGGGCCACCCGGACAACCTGGCCGCCGCGGTTCACGGCGGCTTCACCGTCACCTGCTGGGACGCCGACCTCCGGGCCATCGTGCCGTTGCCGGTTCCCCCGGCCCTCCGCTTCGCGCTGCTGGTGCCCCGCCAGGAGGCGTCGACGGCGGAAGCCCGGGCGGTGCTGCCGGCGGCGTATTCGCGGGCCGACGCGGTCTTCAACGTCGGCCGGACGGCCCTGCTGCTGGCGGCCCTGGTCTGCGAGCGGTGGGAGCTCCTGGGAGGGGCGATGGCGGACCGTCTCCATCAGCCCTATCGCGGGCGGGCCCTCTTCCCGTGGCTCGAGCCGGTCTTCGCCGCCGCCCGCGCGGCCGGCGCTCACGGCGTCGCGCTCTCGGGCGCGGGGCCGTCGGTGCTCGCGATCGCCAGCCCGGACGCAGCACCGCTGGTGGCGCGCGCGATGCAGGACGCCCTTCGCCGGGAGGGGGGCGAGAGCGGGTGGCTGGTCCTGGGCGCCGACCGTGGCGGCGCTCGGGTGGTCGATCTCCCGCAGGAATTTTCGAGTTGACGGTGCCGGAGCCCGCTGCTATGGTCGAGCCAGGTACCCCTCTCCGGAAGCAGAGCCGACAGACAGCGTAGCGTCACACGAGGACCGTCACACACCACGGGCTCGCCCCGCATTTCGTGACGCTATCGGCCTCTCCGACCCACGCGTCCCCTTCGACTCCACGTCGTCCGGTCCGAACCATGTCCGCGCGCTCCGGTGTTCGTCGAGCCGGGGCGCCGCCAGAGGGAGGTGAGAGAGACCTCGTTCGTGATCCGTTCGTGCATCTGGGGGATCGACCAGCATCCCAGAGGAGACGTGAGGACCATGGATCATCAGGACAAAGTGTTGGTGTGCCGGGACTGCGGTAAGGAGTTCCTCTTTTCCGCCGGCGAGCAGGCCTTCTACGCGGAGAAGGGGTTTCAGAACGAACCGACGCGCTGCCGGAACTGCCGGGCCGCGCGCAAGGGCGGCGGCCCCGGCGCCGTGGCGACCGAGAGCCAGGGGGCGCGAGCACTGTTCGCCGCGGTCTGCTCGGAGTGCGGCAAGGAGACCCAGGTGCCGTTCAAGCCGACCGCCGGCAAGCCGGTCTACTGCCGGGAGTGCTTCCAGAAGCGGGGGAGTCGGACGGGACGGCGCAGCCCCGCCTACCTGGACTGATCGCAGGCCAGTAGTCGGCCGGTGCGCACTGCGGCGCTCCTTCGTGGGCGGTTAGTGGTGGCTCGCGGCCGGGCCGTCGTCGCGGGAGGGCGAGCCCTCGGGCTCCCCCGTCGGGTCGCGGAGCGCTTCGACCACGACGACGACGAAGCCGACGACGGCGAGGGTGATGCCGCTGGCGATCCCGGCCGGGATCGGGGCGGGAAGAACCTTGCCGGCGAGGAACATCAGTCCGAGGCCGAAGGCGAGGAGCCCGAACCCGACCTGAAGGCGGGGCGTGAAAACGGGTTCCCGCGGGGACGGATCGGGTCGGCTCACGACGGCGCCTAATGTAGCACCGCCGGCGCGGCCGTCACAACTCGCAGGGGTGTCCCGGGTCAACACGCCACCCCGACGGCGTCAGATGAACCCAAAAGACTTGACTGCGATGGGGCCGGTCGCTACGATGGCGCCAGGACGGGAGGGTCTGGACCGAGATGTGAGACGGCCAGCCTCGCGCCCGCAGGGCGATGATCAAGAGCGACCGGTGGATCAAGCGCATGGCGCTCGACAAGGGCATGATCGAGCCCTTCGAGGAGCGTCAGGTCCGCCAGGGCGGGATCTCCTACGGCCTGTCGTCCTACGGCTACGACATCCGCATCGCCGACGCCTTCAAGATCTTCACGAACGTCTACAACACCGTGGTGGATCCGAAGGCCTTCGACCCCCGGTCGTTCGTCAACTTCCAGGGCGAGGTCTGCATCATCCCTCCGAATTCCTTCGCCCTGGCGCGCTCCGTCGAGTACTTCCGGATCCCGCGCAATGTCATGACCCTTTGCGTGGGCAAATCGACTTATGCGCGGTGTGGCATCATCACGAACGTGACGCCGTTCGAGCCTGAGTGGGAAGGCTTCGTCACGCTCGAGATCTCGAACACGACGCCGCTGCCGGCCAAGATCTACGCGAACGAGGGCATCGCCCAAGTCCTCTTCTTCGAGTCCGACGAGACCTGCGCCGTCTCGTACGCGGACCGCCAGGGGAAGTATCAGGCGCAACAGGGGATCGTCCTCCCGAAGGTGTAGAGTAGAGGGGGACGGCACGCCGAGCCGCCGCCCGGCGCCGAGGTCGGATAAGGAGGGCTAGAGATGGCCGACCAGCAGAAGAAGAAGGTCGAGCGGCCGAAGGGTTCGCCGGAGGGCGAGGACGCCAAGGCGAACCCCGAGATCCAGAAGAAGGGCAAGAAGATCAAGGAGGAGCTGGACAAGATCCTCGACGAGATCGACGACATCCTCGAGGAGAACGCCGAGGAGTTCGTCAAGAGTTACGTCCAGCGAGGGGGCGAGTAGCCGCCGTGCCCATCTACGAGTATCACTGTCTCGCCTGCGGCGAGAGGTTCGAGAAGCTGGTGTTCGGCTCGGCGCCGAAGGTGGCCTGTCCGGGCTGCGCGAGCGCGGAGGTCGCGCGCGACCTCTCCCTGTTCGGGGTGAAGAGCGGGGGAGTGCCGATGGCCCCGATGGCAGCCCCGGGAGGATCGGGCGGCGGCGGGTGCTGCGGGGGCGGCTGCGGCTGTCGGTGACCCTGGCAGGGACGCCCGACGTCAACGCGGGAAAGAGGGGCCGGTCGGCCCCTTTTGTGTTTGGGGAAGGATGATGGAGCGGGTCTACACGGTTCCCCGGATCAAGTGCGAGGGCTGTGTCGAGACGATCACCCGGGCCCTGAGCGGGCTGCCGGGCGTCCTGACCACCCGGGTCACGATCCCGTCCCGGGAGGTGCGGGTCGAGTTCGACCCGGCCCGGCTGTCCGAGGTCCAGGTGAAGCAGACGCTGGTCGAGGCAGGATTCCCGCCGGCCTGAGCAGCGTCGCCTTCCCATGCCGCCGGACTTCTCGCTGGACGCCAAGTACCGCCTGGAGACGGGGCGGATCTTCCTCTCCGGCATCCAGGCCCTGGTGCGGCTGCCGCTGGACCAGCACCGGGCCGACCGGCGCCGCGGGCTCGACACCGCCACCCTGATCTCCGGCTATCGCGGCTCGCCGCTCGGTGGGTTCGACATCACGGTCGAGCGGAACCAGACCCTCCTCGCCGAGCACCAGGTCGTCTTCATCTCGGGCGTGAACGAGGACCTGGGCGCCACCGCCGTCGCCGGCAGTCAGCTCACCCATCTCTTCCCGAAGCCGAAGTACGACGGCGTGCTCGGGGTGTGGTACGGCAAGGCCCCCGGCGTCAACCGGAGCGGCGACATCCTGAAGCACGCGAACTTCGCGGGCGTGGGCCGGCACGGGGGCGTCCTGGCCCTGGCCGGGGACGATCCCCAGGCCAAGTCCTCGACGCTCCCCACGCACTCGGAGGTCGCCTTCTACGACGCCCTCATGCCGGTCCTGTTCCCGGGAAGCGTCCAGGACATCCTGGACCTCGGCCGGCTCGGCTTCGAGCTCTCGCGCTACTCGGGCCTGTGGGTCGGCTTCAAGATCGTGACCGACGTCGCCGACGCCGTCGGGACCGCCGAGGTGGCGCCCGACCGGGTCACCGTCGTGGATCCCGGCTTCACCTTCGAGGGCCGGCCCTGGGCGGCGCGGCAGCCGGCGCTCCTGCTGCCGCCGTTCACGCTGGAGGTGGAGCGCGAGATCCAGTACGGCCGGCTCCCGGCGGCCCGGGCGTTCGCCGCCGCCAACGGGGTGAACCGCATCACGGTGCCGGCGCCCGGGGCCTGGCTCGGCCTGGCGGCGGCCGGGAAGACGTACTACGACCTCCGTCAGGCCCTGACCGATCTCGGGCTCGACGACGGGGCGCTGCGGCACCACGGGATCCGGCTGCTCAAGCTCGGCATGCTCTTCCCGATGGAGCCGGGGATCGTCCGGGAGTTCGCCCGGGGGCTGGAGGAGGTGCTGGTCGTCGAGGAGAAGCGCGGCTTCGCCGAGCTCCTGATCCGGGACGTCCTCTACGACCTGGCGGAGCGCCCGCGCGTGGTGGGAAAGCACGACGAGGCGGGGCGGCCCCTGGTGCCGGCCGACAACGAGCTGGACGCCGATGCGATCGCCGGACTGGTCGCCGGGCGGCTGGAGCGGCGGCTCCAGATCCCGTCGGTGCGGGCGCGGATGGCCGCGATCGAGGCGGGCCGGGAGCGGCCGGTGTCGATCACCGTCGCCCGCCAGCCCTACTTCTGCTCGGGCTGCCCGCACAACCGCTCGACGGTGGTGCCCGACGGCTCCTTCGCCGCCGCCGGCATCGGCTGTCACGGCCTGGCCCTGAACATGGGTCGCCAGGTGATCGGCATCACCCAGATGGGCGGCGAAGGCGTCCAGTGGGTCGGGCTGGCGCCGTTCACCCACACGCCGCACATCTTCCAGCAGCTCGGGGACGGCACGCTCTTCCACTCGGGGTCGCTCGGGATCCGCCAGGCGGTGGCGGCGGGGACGCACGTCACCTTCAAGATCCTCTACAACTCGGCCGTCGCCATGACCGGTGGCCAGGACGCGGCGGGCGCGGTGCCGGTGCCGGCGCTGACCCGGCAGCTCGAGGCCGAGGGGGTGGGGCGGATCCTGGTGCTGACCGACGAGCCCGAGAAGTACGGGACGGACGCCCGCTTCGCCCCCGGGGTGGAGGTCTGGCACCGGGACCGGCTCGACGAAGCGCAGCGGCTCCTGCGCGAGATCCCCGGGGTCACCGCGCTCGTCTACGACCAGCGCTGTGCCGCCGAGAAGCGGCGGCTCCGCAAGCGGGGGAAGCTCCCCGACCCCGCGATGCGGGTGGTGATCAACGAGGCGGTGTGCGAGGGCTGCGGCGACTGCGGCGTGAAGTCGAACTGTCTCTCCGTCCAGCCCGTCGAGACGGAGTTCGGACGGAAGACCCAGATCCACCAGTCCTCCTGCAACAAGGACTACTCGTGTCTCCTGGGCGACTGCCCGTCGTTCCTCACCCTGGTGCCGTCGGCGGGATCCCGGCGCCGGGAGCGGACGCGCTACCGGGTCGATCAGCCGCTGCCCGAGCCCGAGCGGCGGGTCCGCCACGACGCGAGCCTGTTCCTCACGGGCATCGGGGGCACCGGCGTGGTCACGGTGAACCAGCTCCTGGGCACCGCCGCGCTCCTGGACGGCCGGCACGTCATCGGCCTCGACCAGACCGGGCTCAGCCAGAAGGGCGGCCCGGTGGTCTCCCACCTGAAGCTCAGCGACCGGCCCGGTGATGCGGCGAGCAAGGTCGGCTCCGGCGACGCCGACGCCTACCTGGGCTTCGACCTCCTGGTCGCCGCGGCGCCCGGGAACCTGGCCCGCGCGCGCCCCGACACGACGATCGCGGTCGTCTCCACCACGCAGGTGCCGACCGGGGCCATGGTGGCCTCGCCCGAGGTCCCGTTCCCCGACCCGCAGGGGCTGCTGGCCGCCATCAATCGGGTGACCCGCAAGGACGAGAACGTGTTCCTGGACGCCCTCGGGCTGGCCGAGGCGCTCTTCGGCGACCACATGGCCGCCAACCTCATCGTGCTGGGCGCGGCCTACCAGGCGGGCGCCATCCCCCTGAGCAGCGGGGCGATCGAGCAGGCGATCGTGCTGAACGCCGTCGCCGTCGAGATGAACACCCACGCGTTCCGGGTGGGGCGGCTCGCAGTCGCCGACCCGCGGGGGCTCGCGACCGTCCGACGGCAGCGGGCGGGGGCGGTCGAGACGGCGCCCGCCGTCACGGCCGAGACGCGGCAGCTCGTCGAGGCGGCCGGCTCGGACGGCGAGCTGCGGCGGCTCCTCGAGGTGCGGGTGCCCGAGCTGATCGCGTACCAGGACGCGCGCTACGCCCGGGGGTACGTGGACTTCGTGAAGCGCGCGGCCGACGCCGAGCGGCGGGTGATGCCCGGTGAGACGCGCCTCGGCGAGGCGGTGGCGCGGTTCCTCTTCAAGCTGATGGCGTACAAGGACGAGTACGAGGTGGCCCGCCTCATGCTGCGGCCCGAGCTGCGGGCCTCGCTGGTCACCGAGTTCGGCGACGCCACCGCGCTGCGCTACCACCTCCATCCCCCCGTCCTGCGGGCCCTCGGGTGGCAGCGGAAGATCGCGCTCGGCCCGTGGTTCGCCGGCGTGTTCCGCCTCCTGGTCGCGGCTCGCCGCCTGCGGGGGACCATCTTCGATCCCTTCGGGCACGCCGAGGTCCGGCGCGTCGAGCGGGCGCTGATCGGCGAGTACCGGGAGCTGGTGGAGCGCGCCCTCGGCGACCTGTCACCCGCGACCTACGACCGCGCGGTCGAGATCGCCCGCCTCCCGGACCTCGTCCGGGGCTACGAGGAGATCAAGCTCCGGAGCGTGGCCCACTTCCGGGACGAGGCGCGCCGGCTCCTCCCGGCGTAGGGCCCGACCTCGGGGCGGCGAGCCGGCCGGTCCGACCGCCCGGAAAGGGGGAACGCATGACGAGATGGAGGTTCTGGCTGGCGGGAACCTTGACGCTGGTAGTCGTCGGCTCGGTCACGGCGCGGCCGGCGTCGGCCGAGTGGTTCCTGGACCTCTACGGCGGCGCATCCTTCACCCAGGACGCTGACGTCAAGCTCAGGGGCGGAAGGAGCCTGGACGACAAGGTCAACTTCGATACGGTGGGCACCGCAGGCGGGCGCTTCGGGTATTGGTTCGGTGCCCTCGGGCTGCCCTGGCTGGGCGCCGCACTGGACGTGTCGTACTTCGCTCCGGATGCGACCGGCCCCACGATCGACACGCACCTCGAGGTGATCCCCATCTCGTCGCTGGTCATGTTCCGGGCGCCACTCCTGGCGAGTCCCGCATTCCCCTACGGACAGCTGCAACCCTACCTCGGGGCCGGGCCGTCGCTCTTCATCACCGACGTCAAGATCGACACGCTGGCGACCGGTGAGAGGCGCTCGGATGCGGTGGCCGAGGTCGGGGGCGACCTGCGCGGAGGGATCACGTTCATGCTCGCGCCCGGCTTCGGCGTCTTCGCCGAGGGGCGCTACACGTTCTTCAGGACGAACCCCGGCGGGAAGAGCACCGAGTTCGACGTCGAGACGTTCCACGCTCTCGGTGGCCTGACGATCCGGTGGTGAGCGCCTCCCGCAGGCTGCCGAAGATGCTGGACGATCTCGAGTCGCTCGGGCGTCGCGCGAGACGAGTAGCCATCCTGGTGCCGATTTTGGCTCTCACGGCAGTCGGGCTGGGCGGCTGCTACTACGTCGTTCCCGTTCCGCCGCCCCCGCCCGGCGCCGCTCCAATGCTGCCGCAGTTCGTTCGCGAGCGACCGCAGTGCCGGTGGACGTATGGGCCGGGCTGGAGCGGGTGGGGATGGTACAGCTCCATCCCCTGCTAGGTCGTGTCCGCGCCGCCCGGTGGCTTCGTCGCCGCAGCCGCGTCTCGGCCAAGGCTTGGGAGAGGGACACCGGAGGGATCCTCGGGAGGGCCGGTCTTGCCATGCGTTGGATTCGAGTAGAATGCAGGGGGCCGTCCCGCGTGGCGGCCGGTACCCGGACCCCATGGACTTCCGCCAGCTCGAGGTGTTCGCCAAGGTCGTCGAGACGCGCAGCTTCTCGCGCGCGGCCGAGGGCCTGCGCCTGACCCAGTCCACGATCAGCGAGCACGTGCGGCTCCTCGAGGAGGAGATCGGCGCCCGGCTGTTCGACCGGCTGGGCCGCGAGACGGTGCCGACCCGGGCGGGCGAGCTGCTTCATGGCTACGCCCAGCGCCTGCTCGCCCTGCGCACGGACGCTCAGCAGGCCCTCCAGCAGTTCCTCGGCCAGATCTCGGGGGTATTGACCGTCGGGGCCAGCACGATCCCCGGCGAGTACGTCCTGCCCCCGCTCATCGGCCGATTCCGGGAGAAGTGCCCCCAGGTGACGATCGGCCTTCAGATCGGGGACAGCCAGGATATCGTCGAGGCGGTCCTGGAGGGGCGGGTCGAGCTGGGGGTCGTGGGGGCGCGTCCCGAGCAGCGGGCGCTCCACGCGGTGGAGCTGATGCCCGACGAGCTGGTGGTGGTCGTGCCGCCCGGTCACCCCTGGTTCGGCCGGCGGCTGGTGACGCTGGACGAGTTGTTGCCCGAGCCGCTCATACTCCGGGAGTCCGGCTCCGGCACCCGGCAGGCGCTGGAGAAGGCGCTGGAGGCGGCGGGGCAGGGCCTCGGCGGTCTTCGCGTCGTCGCGGAGATGGGCTCGACCTCGGCGATCAAGCAGGGGGTCAAGGCCGGCGTAGGCGTGTCCGTGATGTCGAAGCGGGCGGTCGAGGAGGAGTGCCGGCACGGCTTCCTCTGGGGCGCCAAGATCCGCGATCTCCCCTTCACGCGCCACTTCTACGTGATCACGCACACCGGGCGCTCGCGCTCCCCGCTGTGCCAGACCTTTCTCGACTTTCTCCTGGCGGCGGGCGAGGGCGGGCCCCGGGAAGCGACGCGGTGAGCCTCGGCGCTGGTCGATCCCCGATGCCGGCGTCCCGGTAGCCGGGAAGGACCTCAGGCCGGGGGGGGGAGCCTTCCTTCCTTTTCCTGACTAAGGAAGTCGAGCAGCCGCTGGGTCAGCTCGGGGGGGATATTGTCCAGGGGCAGCTTCCGCGCGACGTCCACGGTGCCCTTGTAGGTCTTCACGAAGCTGACACACGAGGGGCACAGCTCGAGGTGGATGTCGAGCGCGCGGGTGCGCTCGGAGGACAACTCGCCCTCGAGGTAGTTGACCAAGAGGTCGATGCACTCCTGACAGCGCGCGATGTGCGAGGTCACGAGCAGGTTGTCTCGGTGCTCCGGCCGGGGCGGCGCTCGGTCATCAGGTTGACCAGATCGTAACACAGCTTCCGTTCTTACGACGCCAGCCGTGGGCGCCGAGATTCCGGCCGCCGCCCCCCGGCGGGGCGGCCCCGACCGGCCCCGGCCGCCCGGCCGCGACCGGGCGCGGGGTCCGCGTGCTATCATTCCGCGGACCCATTCCGGAGATGAGAGTGCGGTGCATTCGGAGGCTTCCGGCTCCCCCCTCACCCCGGTGACCACCGGAGGGCGGGACGTCGCGAGGGCCGCAGGCCCGAGCCGTCCCGGCGATCCGGTCAAACGGAGGGGGGCTGGGGGGGTGGGCGGGAGGTCCCGAATTGAGGTGCGCGCCATGGCGCTGAAGAAGCTCGGCCACGTCGTGCTGAAGGTACGGGACCTCGATCGGTCGGAGGCGTTTTACACGGGCGTGGTCGGCCTCCGGGTGACCGGGTGCCTCCCCGGGCGGATGGTGTTCTTCGGCGTCCCGGGGAACGAGGACTCGCACGACCTGGCCCTCTGGAAGGTGGGACCCGACGCGGCCGCTGCCGAGCCGAAGCAGGTGGGGCTCTTCCACGTCGCCTGGCAGGTGGAGCGTCCGGAGGACCTCGAGCCGCTGTACCGGCACCTCCTCGCCATGGGGGTGGCGGTTCAGGGAACGATGGACCACGGCGCCAACCTGTCCATCTACTTCGAGGACCCGGACGGCAACATGC
This sequence comes from uncultured Candidatus Rokubacteria bacterium, assembly GCA_963708025.1. Classification (GTDB taxonomy): domain Bacteria; phylum Methylomirabilota; class Methylomirabilia; order Rokubacteriales; family DASRDR01; genus CAVPSB01. The sequence goes on from CAVPSB010000014.1 coordinate 467,425, forward strand.
TCGAGTTCACGTACGAGCAACCCCGCCAGGCCTGGCCCCCGGGCCAGAACCCCTTCGCCGGCCGCGAGCCGCTTCCCTTCGAGGACGCCGGCCGGACCCGGCGGTAGCACGCCGCGTCCCGATGGAGCACGTCCGGTTCGTCCTCCCGTTCCACACGGTCTTCTACACGCCCCACTACCTGGCGGTCGCGCTCGGGTGCTTCGCCGAGGAAGGCCTGGAGGCCGAGCAGGCAACGCCGGCCCCGCCCAACGGGGTGGCCCGCGCGCTGCTGGCCGGCGAGGCGGACGTGGGGCTCTCGGGTCCGATCCGGGCTCTCGGGGCCGTGGATCGCGGGGAGGGACGGCTCGTCTGCGTGGCGGAGATCAACAGCCGGGTCGGCTTCTTCCTGCTGGGGCATTCGGCGGCGCAGGACTTCGCGTGGCGGGACCTGGTCGGGCAGCGTGTTCTCGTCTTCGCCGAGGCGCCGACGCCACGGCTGTGTCTGGAGTACCTCCTGGAGCGGCACGGCATCCGGGTCGGCTCGGTGGACATGGTCGCCGACATGCCGGCCGCACAGGCGGTGGAGCGATTTCGCGCCGGGCGCGCGGACTATCTGCTTCAGGGCCAGCCGCTCACCGAGCGGCTCCTGACCAGCGGGCAGGCTCACGTGGCCGTCGCCCTTGGCCCGGCGCTCGGCCCGATGGCCTTCAGCGCCTACCTGGTGACGCCGCGGCTCATGTCCGAGCGGCCGCACGTCCTCGACGCCGTGCTCCGGGCGCTCTACCGGGCCCAGCGCTGGCTGCACCGCCACCAGCCGGACGAGATCGCTGCCCTGGTGGCGCCGGCCTTTCCTGGCGAGGAGCGGGCGGTGCTGACCGCCGCCATCCGGCGCTACCTGGCCGGCAAGACGTGGGCGGTCGACCCGATCCTGCGCCGGCCCGGCTTCGACGCCCTCCAGGAGGTGCTCTTGCTTCGCGGCTTCGTCAAGCGCAGTCATCCGTACGATGCCGTCGTCGATGCCAGCCGGGCCGAGGCGGCGGTCCGGGCCGTCGGGGTGGCCTGACGCCCGCGTTACGGCAGAAAGCACGGCCGCCCAGCACGGACCGCTTTGGCGCTTCGAGGACCCTAGGGAGGGGATCCGATGGAGTTCAGCCTCACGGAGGAGCAGCGCCAGTACCAGGCCCTCGTCCGCGACTTCGCCGAGAAGGAGGTCGCGCCGCACGTCCGGGAATATGACCGGGCGGAGCGGTATCCGGTTGAGATCCTCAAGAAGATGGCGGGCCTCGGCTTCGTCGGGGGCACGATCCCCGAGGAATACGGCGGCCCCGGCCTCGATCCCCTCACGATGGCGCTCGGGATCGAGGAGATGTCGCGGGTCTGCATCCACATGGGGTCGGCGATGGGGCGGGCGGCCGGACTGGTCGGCGCCGGCATCCTCCAGTTCGGCTCGGAGGCGCAGAAGCGCCGGTACCTGGTGCCGGTGGCGTGCGGCGAGGTCTTCGCCGGCACGGCGGTGACCGAGCCCCACTCGGGGACAGACGTCGCCGCCATGGAGACGACGGCCGTGCGGAAGGGCGACGCCTACGTGCTGAACGGCTCGAAGACCTGGATCTCCGGGGTCGGCCTCGCCGCCTGGTACCTGACGTTCGCGACACTCGACCGGGCGAAGGGGCCGAAGGGAATCTGCGCCTTCATCGTGGAGCGGGGCGTCCCCGGCTTCAGCGAGCGCCCGATCCGGAACAAGCTGGCGTTCCGGCCGACCCAGGTGGGGGAGCTGACCTTCGAGGACTGCCGGGTTCCGGTGGAGAACCGGGTGGGGGGCGAGGGCGACGGGCTCAAGGTCGCGCTGTGCGCCGTCGAGAACGGCCGCCTGTCGGTGGCCTGCCGCGCTGTGGGCCTGGCCCAGGCCTGCCTGGACGAGTCGGCGCGCTACGCCCGCCAGCGGGTCGTGGGCGGGAGGAAGATCGCGGAGTACCAGCTGGTCCAGGCCAAGATCGCCGACATGGTGCTGGGCATCGAGTCGGCGCGCTTCCTGACGTACCGGCTCGCGTGGCTGAGGAGCCGGGGGGTCAAGCGGGCCCGACGGGAGGCGTCGGTCGCCAAGCTGTACGCCACCGAGATGGCCTTTCGGGCCGCCTCCGACGCCGTGCAGATCCACGGCGCCTACGGCGCCTCCGACGAGTACAATGTCGGCCGCTACCTCCGCGACGCGAAGTTCCTCCAGGTGGTCGAGGGGACGAACGACATCCACCGCGTGCTGATCGGCGAGTATGCGCTGGGGCTTCGGGACGAGTCCCGATAGCGGTCAACCTGACCGGCGCCGGTGAGCTGGACCCAAACCGCTTACAGGAGGCGAGCATGAACGGACCGTTGACCCGCCGCGATTTCCTCGGAGGCGTGGTGGCCGCCACCACCGCCACCCTCGGGTTCCCCGCCGTGGTCCGGGCCCAGGCCCGGGAGCTGAAGGTCGGTCACATCCACCCGCTCTCCGGCTTCCTGGCCTTCGACGGCGGGCTTGTCGTCAACGGGCTCACGCTGGCGGTCGAGGAGGTCAACGCGGGGGGCGGGATCAAGTCGATGAGCGGGGCCCGGCTCACCCTGGTCGGCGGCGACACCCAGGGCAAGGTCGAGGTGGGGATGGCCGAGTCGGAGCGGCTGATCCGGGACGGCGTGGTGGCGCTCATGGGTCCGTACCAGAGCCCGGTCGCCTACGCGGTCTCGCAGCTCGCGGAGAAGGAGCGGACCCCGTTCGTCATCACGGTGGCGGTGGCCGACAACGTGACGGAACGCGGGTTCGAGTACACCTTCCGGGTCCAGCCCAACGCGAAGGCGATGACGACGCGGAGTCTCGACCACCTGGCCGATCTGGCGAAGGCGAGCGGCGTCCCGGTGAAGACGATCGCCCTCATGCACGAGGACGGCCTGTTCGGGAGTTCGATCGCGGGGCACCTGGAGCGGCACGCCCGGACGCTCGGCATGGACCTTGTGCTCAAGGTGGCGTACAACTTCCGCACCCCGGATGTCACGACCGAGATCACCAAGATCAAGGCGGCCCGGCCGGACCTGGTGGTCGTGAGCGGGTACTTCGGGGACGGGCTGCTCATCGCGCGCACGGCGGCCGAGGCCCGGCTCGAGACACGCGCGGTCATGGGGATCGCCAACGGCGGCTTCTCCAACCCGAAGTTCCTGGCCGACCAGCCCCAGCTCGCCGACCTCGTCATGGACGGCAACTACTGGCACAACCCGCGCAGCGAGCGGGCCAGGCGGGTGATGGAGGCCTACCAGAAGCGCTTCGGCTCGCCGATGTCTTCCCACTCCGTCCAGTCGTATAGCGCTCTGATGGTCCTGCGGGACGCGCTGGAGCGGGCGGGGAGCCCGGACCGCGCGAAGATCCGGGAGGCGCTGGTCACGACCAGTCTGGGCGACCATATCCTCCCCCAGGGGCCGATCCAGTTCGACAAGACGGGAGAGAACGTCAACGCCCAGCCGGCGCTCCTCCAGAACCAGGGCGGCAAGACCCTGGTCGTCGGCCCTGCCGCGTACGCGGAGGGGAAGGCGGTGTTCCCCGTCCCGCGCTGGTCACGGTAGCCCGGTCGTGCCGGTGGCGCTTCGGCGCATCCGGGCGGGCGGCGCGCTGGCCTCGCGGCAGGCGGGAGGCGCGCGGGGTCCTCTGGCTCTCCGGCTCCCCCCCGGCCACAGGCCGAAGGCCGTCCATCGGTGGGGGAGGGGGCCAAAGGCCGAAGGCCGTTCGAGGGATCGGGTAGGCGGGAGGTCCCGAACTGAGGACGGTGCTGTGGCAGGCGTGCGTGTCGGGACTCCTGATCGGCGGGGTCTACGCGCTGGTCGCCCTCGGCCTCACCCTGATCTTCGGCGTCATGCGCATCATCAACTTCGCCCACGGCACGCTGATGATGCTCGGCATGTACGCCACCTTCTTCCTCTACAGCCTGGGCGGCGTCGATCCCTACCTCTCGGTCCTGCTGGTGGGCCCGGCCTTCTTCCTGGCCGGCGTGGCCCTCGAGCGCGGCGTGATCGCGCCGAACCTCGCCGCGCCGGAGTCGAACCAGCTCCTGCTCACCCTCGGCGTCGCGCTCTGCCTGGAGAACGCGGCGCTCGTCCTCTTCAGCCCCGACTACCGGTCGATCCGGCTGCCCTGGGCCTCGCACGCCCTCTTCGTCGGTGAGGCGGTCGTCAACCTGCCGCGGCTGATCGCCTTCGGCTCCTCGGTCGCGCTCGCGGTGGGGCTCTGGCTGTTCCTCAAGCGAACCGACCTCGGCAAGGCGATCCGGGCGGCGGCCGAGGAGCGGGAGGGGGCCCTCCTCGTCGGCATCGACGTCCGGCGGATCTACGCGGTCGCGTTCGGGCTGGGCTCGGCGCTGGTGGCGGTCGCCGGGAGCCTCGTCACGCCCTTCCTCTACGTGGCCCCGGACGTCGGGGACGTCTTCAACATCCTCGCCTTCGTCACCGTCGTGCTGGGAGGCATGGGGAGCTTCGTCGGCGCCCTGCTCGGCGGGTTCCTGGTCGGCCTCGCCGAGTCGCTGGGGGCGGCCGTGCTGCCGGGCTCCCTCAAGCAGCTCCCCATCTTCGTGCTCTTCGTCCTCGTCCTGCTCTTCCGCCCGACCGGCCTGTTCGGCCGGCGTGTCTGAGGAAGCGACTGGGTGCTGGCGCCCGAGCAGTTCTCGAAGTAGCGGGATGCGCCGGGGACGGACTCTCGCCTGGCTCGCCGCCGGGGCTCTCGCCATCGCCGCACCGCCGTTCGCCTCGGCCTACGTCGTCCACGTCCTGATCCTCGTCCTTTTCTACGCGTACCTGGGCACCGCCTGGAACATCCTGGGGGGCTACGCCGGCCAGTTCTCCTTCGGCCACGCCGCGTTCTTCGGGATCGGCGCCTACACCTCGACGCTCCTCCTCGCCCGCGCCGGCGTGAGCCCCTGGCTCGGCCTGTGGGCGGGTGGCCTCCTCGCCGCCGGCTTCGGCTGCTTCGCCGGTTACCTGGCCTTCCGTTACGGGCTGCGCGGCCCGTACTTCGCGCTGGTGACGCTCGCCTTCGCCGAGATGCTGCGGCTGATCGCCGTGAACTGGGCCGCCATCGGGGGGCCGATGGGCATCCTGATCCCGCTGCCGAAGGGCGGGGACGCGTGGTGGCGCCTCCAGTTCCGGGAGAAGCTGCCCTACTACTACGTGATGCTGGCGCTCGTCTCACTCGTGCTCTGGCTCACGCGCCGCCTCGAGCGCTCCCGCCTCGGCTACACGCTGGCGGCGATCCGGGAGAACGAGGATGCCGCCGAGGCCTCGGGCGTCGACACGGTGTCGGCCAAGCTGGTGGCGATGGCGCTCTCGTCGTTCCTGACGGCGCTCGGCGGGACCTTCTACGCCCAGTACTACTCGTTCATCGACCCGACGCTCGCCTTCGGCGTCCCGGTGTCGGTGGAGATCCTCCTGCGGCCGATCGTCGGCGGCCCGGGGACGCTGCTGGGCCCGCTGCTGGGCTCGGTCGTGCTGACCCCGCTCTCCGAGCTGACGCGCTGGCTGATCCGGGGGCGGCCGGGGGTCGACGTCATGATCTACGGCGCGCTCCTGGTGCTGGTGATCACGTTCCTGCCTCGAGGTCTGGTGGGCCTGGGCCGGGGGCGCGGCTGACCCGTGGCCCTGCTCGAGGTGCGCGGCGTCACGAAGCGGTTCGGCGGCCTGGCGGCGGTGTCCGGGCTGAGCTTCGACGTGGGGGATGGCGAGCTTCTCGGGATCATCGGGCCCAACGGGGCGGGGAAGACGACGCTGTTCCATCTCATCACCGGCTTCCACCGGCCGACCGCCGGCGAGATCCGCTTCGAGGGCCGGCCGATCACCGGCCTCCGCCCCTACGCCGTGTGTCGGCTCGGCATCGCCCGCACCTTCCAGATCGTCCAGCCGTTTCCCGGGCTCACGGTCCTCGCCAACGCGATGGTCGGGGCATTCAGCCGAACCCGGGAGCCGGCGGCGGCGGCGGCGGCGGCCCGCGAACTGCTCGGCGTGGTGGGGCTCACGGCCAAGGCCGGCCACGAGGCCCGGACCCTCACGCTCTCGGAGCGGAAGCGGCTCGAGGTGGCCCGCGCGCTGGCGACCCGGCCGCGGGTGCTGCTCCTCGACGAGGTGATGGCGGGGCTCACGGCGGCGGAGGTGTCCTCGATGATGGAGCTGTGTCGCCGGCTCCGGGGCGAGGGGCTCACGATCCTGGTGATCGAGCACGTGCTGCGGGCGGTCATGGCGCTCTCCGACCGCCTGGTCGTGCTGGACCACGGCGAGAAGATCGCCGAGGGGCCGCCGGACGCGGTGGCACAGGATCCCCGGGTGATCGAGGCATACCTCGGCACCGCGCGGCCCGAGAGCGCGTGAACGAATCGGCTTCGTCCGAAGCCCCCCTCCCCCCAGCCAAAGGCCGAAGGCCGTCGATCAACCGGGGAGGGGGGTTGGGGGGTAGGAGGGAGGTCCCGAATATCCTCGCCATCGAGGATCTCCGGGCCGGGTACGGCGACGTGGTGGTGCTGCGGGGCGCGTCGCTGGTGGTGGGGCCGCGCGAGATCGTCGCCCTGGTCGGCGCCAACGGCGCTGGCAAGACCACGACGCTCCGGGCGGTCTCCGGCCTCGTCCGCCCCAGTGGTGGCGCGATCCGCTTCGAGGGGGAGCGCATCGAGACGCTGTCCCCGCACGAGATCGTGGGCCGCGGCCTCCTCCAGGTGCCCGAGGGCCGCAAGATCTTCCCGTCGCTGACGGTCGAGGAGAACCTGGACCTCGGCGCCTATGCGCGCGCGGCCAAGGCCGGGCGGGCCCAGACGCGGGCCCGGGTGTTCGATCTGTTTCCGATCCTGGCCGAGCGGCGACGGCAGGCCGCAGGAACGCTCTCAGGCGGCGAGCAGCAGATGCTGGCGATCGGCCGGAGCCTGATGGGCGGGCCGCGCCTGCTCATGCTCGACGAGCCCTCCCTCGGCCTGGCCCCTCAGGTGGTCGATCGGATCTTCGACGTCGTCCGGGCGATCAACGCCGACGGCGTCCCGATCCTGCTCGTCGAGCAGAACGTCCAGCGCTCGCTGGCGATCGCCGATCGAGCCTATGTGCTCGAGCAGGGGATCGTCGCCCTGTCGGGACCGGGCCGGGAGCTGCTCGAGCGGGACGAGGTCCGCAAAGCCTATCTCGGACTGTGAGAGCGAGTGCGACTCAACCAGCTCGTCCGACATTTCTCCTCTGACGTTCACCGACCTTCGACAGCCTCCGACTCCCTCCGACTCCCCCTCCCCCCAGTGGGTGGGGGAGGGGGGTGGGGGGGGGAGGTGGGAGGTCTCAAAGGAGCGATCATGCGACCGACCACGCGCCTCCGCCAGCTCCTGGCTCGCCCTCGGCTCCTCCTCGCCCCCGGCGCCTCTGACCCGCTCTCGGCCCGGGTCGTCGAGGAAGCCGGCTTCGAGGCGGTCTACGTGACCGGCTCCGGCGTCTCCGTCGGACACCTGGGGCTCCCCGACATCGGGCTGGCCACGATGACGGAGATGGTCGACCAGATCCGGCGGATCGCGGGCGCCGTGGCGATCCCGGTGGTCGCCGACGCCGACACCGGTTATGGCAACGCGCTGAACGTGCAGCGGACCGTGCGCGAGTACGAGGCGGCCGGGGTGGCTGGGCTCCACCTCGAGGACCAGGAGTTCCCGAAGCGCTGCGGCCACCTGGAGGGCAAGCGGGTCATCCCGGTGGAGACCATGGTGGCCCGGATCCGCGCCGCCTGCGAGGCTCGCCGCGACGACGATCTGGTCGTCATCGCGCGGACCGACGCCCGTGCGGTCCTCGGCCTGGACGCGGCGCTCCGCCGGGCCGAGGCGTACCGCGCGGCCGGGGCCGACGTGCTCTTCGTCGAGGCGCCGGTCGGGGAGGCGGAGGTCGAGGCGGTGGCGCGGGCGCTGGCCGGCGTGCCGCTCTTGATCAACCTGGGGGGCGGCGGCAAGACGCCCATGCTGCCGGCCGGTCGCCTGGAGGCGCTCGGGTTCCGCCTCGCGATTTACCCGGGGGACCTCCAGAAGGCCGCGATCCGCGCCATGCGGGAGGTGGCGCAGGCGCTCCGCCGCGACGGGACGACCGCCGCGCTGGCCGATCGCATGGTTTCCTTCGAGGAGCGCTTCGAGCTGGTCGGGTTGAGCCGTTACCGCGAGGTCGAGGAGCGCTATCGGGAGCCCTGATGCCTCGCGCGGAGTGCCGCCGGCGGCGGCCCGTAACCCCGCTGGGAGAAATCGGTTGCCGACCCTTCCGGGCGTTCTATAATGGAACGACGAGATCCGATCAAGTGCCCGGAACAGGAGGCGCGAGATGACCGAGGAGCGGGTAGAGACCTTCGTTCGCGGCTACGAGCGGCTGAAGAGCGAGGTCCAGAAGGTCATCGTCGGGCACGAGGAGATCGTCGACCAGGTCCTGGTGTGTCTGTTCGCCGGGGGCCACGTCCTCCTCGAGGGCGTGCCCGGGCTGGGCAAGACCCTGCTGGTGCGAACCCTCGCCGGGTGCCTGGATCTCTCCTTCTCGCGGATCCAGTTCACGCCGGACCTGATGCCGGCCGACATCATCGGCACCAACATCATCGTCGAGAACACCGAGGGCCGGCGCCACTTCCAGTTCCAGCGGGGGCCCGATCTTCGCCCACATCGTCCTCGCCGACGAGATCAACCGCGCGACGCCCAAGACGCAGTCGGCGCTGCTGGAGGCGATGCAGGAGGGGAACGTCACCGTGGCCGGGGTCGGTCACCGGCTTCCGGCGCCCTTCTTCGTCCTGGCCACCCAGAACCCGATCGAGATGGAAGGCACCTACCCGCTGCCGGAGGCCCAGCTCGACCGCTTCATCTTCAAGCTGAAGGTCCGCTATCCGGCGCTGGAAGAGCTGAACGAGATCATCGACCGGACGACGCGGGTCCACGAGCCGGTGATCGAGCCGGTACTGACGGGGGACGAGGTGCTGTCCTTTCGGGAGCTGGTCCGGGAGGTGCCGATCGCCACCCACGTGCGCAACTTCGCGTCGATGGCGGTGATGGCGACCCATCCCCAGTGGGAGGCGGCCCCGGAGATCACGCGTCGCTACCTCCGCTACGGCGCCAGCCCGCGGGCGGCGCAGGCCCTCGTTCTCGGCGGTAAGGTGCTTGCCCTGCGCTCGGGACGGTTCAACGTCTCCATCGAGGACCTGAAGGCGATCGCCTTGCCCGCGATGCGGCACCGGATCATCATGAACTTCGAGGGCGAGGCGGAGGGGATCGACGCGGATCGTCTGATCACGGAGGTCCTGGAGGCGGCGGAGGCGGCGACGCGCGAGGGCAAGGAGGTGTTCCTCCGCTAATCCCGGGTCGGGCAGCTCATCGAGGAGGCCCAATGGAACAGGACGCGGCGCTCCAGCTCACGGTCCAGCGGCTCAGCCGACTGATTCGGCAACGGCGTGCCGTGTTCTACGGCCTCCGGGGGCTCGCGTTCGGCCTGGTGCTGGCGGTTCTCCCGGTGCTGATCCGGTCGGTCCTGGGTCCCATCGCCTTGCCCGTGGCCGGGGGCGTCGTCCTGGTCGGCGTGCTGGCCGGGCTGGGCTACGGCCTGCTCCTGCGAGTGCCGGCCGCCGACGTCGCCCGTCTCGCCGACCGGACGTACGGGCTGCACGATCGGCTGGCCACCGCGCTGGAGCTGGTCCGATCGCGGGACCCGAATCCCCTGGCGGCCTTCGTCATCCGCGACGCGCGCGACCGGGTCGCCGGGCTGGACCTGCGCCGGGCGGTGCCCTGGCGGTGGCCGCGGGAAGCGCGCTTCATCCCCATCCCGGTGCTCGTCCTGGCCGGCCTTCCCTACCTCCCGCCACTCCCCCTTCCGGAGGAGTTCATGCCGCCGCTGCAGCGGGCGGAGGAAAAGGAGGCGAAGGAGGAGAAGAGCGGCGCCCCCCAGGCCGCCGAGCGCCCGGTCAGCAAGAAGACCGAGCAGGCTCAGCGCGTCGAGATGCAGGAGCGGGAGTACCAGCAGCGGCCGAATCCGGCGGCGGAGCCGGCCAAGGGGGATCTGGCCGCGGTGTACAAGGACACCAGCGTGTCCCAGAAGCGCCCGGACTTCTCGAGCTTCCTCAAGCAGGGCGACGAGCGGCTCCGGATGCTGGAGCGCACGGACAGCCTCCCCGACCTCCAGCGCGACTTCACCCAGACCCCGTACAAGGTCATGTTCCGCAAGCAGCGGAGCCTGCTGTCGGGGATGGACCCCAGCAAGCTCTCGAAGGAGCGCATGCGGGAGCTGCTCGACGAGATGAACCGCATGGGTCGCCGCGGGCAGCCGGGCGGCGAAGGCGACTTCGGCCAGGAGCTCATGGAGGGCTCGGAGGCGCTCGAGCAGGGGCAGATGGGCCGGGCCCTGGACGCCATGGAGCGCGCGCTGAACAAGATGCGGGCCATGGAGGACCGGGAGCGCGGCGGGAAGGGCCTGGAGGGCGGCAGGGACCGCGGGAACCAGGGCCGCGACGGCCGGGGTGGCCAGGGCGGCGGCGAGAACGACCCGGACTTCGGCGAGGGCATGGGGTCGATGCCCGGCAAGGGCCAGAACCCGAACTGGCGGGGCGACCCCAGCGGGCGCCTGGGTCAGAGCCCCATCGACATGGGCGTGGAAGGGCAGTCGCGCAAGGGACGGAAGGAATCGTACGATACGAACATGATGGGCCGGGGGGCCCAGAATCCCTCCCGCCTGCCGTACATGCGCGTCTATTCGCAGTACCGGAAGATGATGGAGGACGCGCTCGCCAAGGAAAACATCCCGCTCGATTACCGCACCCAGGTGAAGGACTACTTCCAGTCGCTCGAGGAGCGGTGATGCGACGGTCCGCCGACGCGTCGGGCAGCGGGGGCCCGTCGGGCGCGACCGCTCCCGGCGCGGTGCGGTTCTTCTCGAGCGCCTTCCTCCTCCAGCTCGAGCGGCTGTCGTTCATCTCCCGGCGGACCCACGTCGGTCGCGTCAAGGGCGAGCGGAAGAGCCCGCGCCGGGGCTCCAGCGTCGAGTTCGCCGACTACCGGCCGTACGAGGTCGGGGACGACCTCCGCTACGTGGACTGGAACGCTTTCGGCCGGCTCAATCGGCTCTACCTGAAGGTGTTCATGGACGAAGAGGACCTCTGTGTCCACCTCATCCTGGACGGCAGCGCCTCGATGGACGTCGGGACGCCCGCCAAGTTCCGTTACGGCGTCCGGCTGGCGGCGGCGCTGGCGTTCGTGGGCTTCACGAACCTGGAGCGGGTCGGGGTGGCGGTCTTCCGGGATCGGGTTTCGGAGGGCTGGCTGCCGACTCGAGGCCGGAACCAGTTCCTGCCGGTGTCCGAGTTCCTGGGCGGGCTGGTGCCGGCCGGACCCACGCGCTTCAACGACGCGCTGGCCCAGTACGCCCTCCGGGCCAAGGACGCGGGAGTGGCGATCGTCGTTTCCGACTTCCTGGATCCCGCGGGCTACCAGAGCGGGCTCCGCGCGCTGATGGAACGGCGCTTCGACATCCACGTCATTCACGTGCTGGCCCCGGAGGAGCTCGAGCCTCCTTTCGGCGGTGATCTCGAGCTGGTCGACGCGGAGTCCGGCGAGGTGCGCGAGGTCTCGGTGGACGCCGAGACGCTGAGGACGTACCAGCGGCAGCTGGCGGCCTTCCTGGCGGGGGTCGAGGGGTTCTGTCGCGCGAACGAGATCAACTATGTGCGGGTGTCGACGGACACGGGGCTGGAAGACCTGCTCCTCCGCCGACTCAAGGGGACGCTCCTGCAGTGACCTTCTTATCGCCGCTCGCGTTCCTGCTGCTCGGCCTGTCCGTTCCCCTGCTGCTGCTCTACTTCCTGAAGGTCCGCCGCCAGCAGCGACGGGTCTCCGCCGTGTTCCTGTGGGCGCCCGCGCACCGCGATCAGCAGGCCTCGGCCCTGTTCCAGCGGCTCCAGCTCGATCCGCTCCTGCTCCTGCAGATCCTCGCGCTGATCCTGCTCTCGCTGGCCCTGGCTCGGCCGACGATCACGCTGCAGGGGAAGGGGACCGACCGGCTGGTGCTGGTGATGGACGTCTCCGCCTCGATGAAGGCCACCGATGTGCTGCCGACCCGCTTCGCCGAAGCCCAGCGGGCGGCGCTCTCGCTCATCGCCGAGGCCGGACGGGGCGCCGAGGTCATGGTCGTCGAGGCGGGGACCCACCCCGTCATCCGGGTCCCCTTCACCCGCGACGTCGAGCGCGCGCGCCGGGCCGTCTACGAGATGCAGGCCCGTGACCTGCCCAACCACCTGAGCGAGGCGGTCCGCACGGCGCTGACCATGGTGCCCCCGCTCGACCGGCGAGTCCGGATCCAGGTGGTGACCGACGGGGCGTTCGACCCGGCGCAGGTCCGCGAGTTCCCCGATCCCCGCGTCCGCTGGGTCAGTGTCGGCTCGGGCGGGCGGAACGTCGGGATCACGCAGTTCGCGCTGCGGAAGAGCTACTACGGGATCTACGACCACCAGGCCTTCCTGTCGGTCGCCAACTTCTCCGCCGAGCGGCTGACGTTCCCGCTGGTGGTGTCCATCGACGGCAAGACGGTCAGCGAGCAGACGATCGGCCTCGACCCGCAGGTCAAGCGGAACGTGATCGTCCCCTTCACCCACCAGGGGGGCGGGCAGGTCCGGATCGAGGCCCAGGTCAGGGACGACCTGGAGGCCGACAACGTCGTCTACGGCATCATGCCGGCCCCGCGCAAGCTCAAGGTGCTGCTGGTCAGCCCGGGCAACCTGTTCCTGGAAAAAGCGCTCAAGTCCGACCCCCAGGTCGTGCTCGAGACGAAGGCGCCGAGCGAGTACGCGGGCGGCATGGGGGCGTACGACGTGGTCGTGCTGGACAGCGTCTCGCCGCCGAAGGTCGGGCCCGGCCGGTTCGTGCTGATCAACGCGGTGCCCGGCGACGTGCCGATCGAGCCGCTCGGCACCATGGAGCAGCCGGTCATCCTCGACTGGGACCGCTCGCACCCGATCATGCGGTTCGTGGACCTCTCGAAGATCGGGGTCGAGGAGGCGCTGCGGGTCCGGCCGGTCTCGGCGGGCCGTACGCTCCTGGAGTCGGTCGGCGGCCCCCTCATCTACCTCATCGAGGAGCAGCAGCGGAAGGCGGTCTTCGTCGGCTTCGACCTCTTCAAGACCGATCTGCCGCTCCGGGTGGCCTTCCCGCTCATCCTGTCGAACAGCCTCCGCTGGCTCCAGCCGGTGGGGCTGGAAGACTCCGACCTGGTGGTCACGGCCGGCGACCCCTTCCTCGTCACCGTGGAGCACGGGATCGCCGAGGCGACGGTCCGGGATCCCGAGGGCGGGTCCCGGAAGGCGGAGATCACCCGGGGCGCCCTGTCCTTCGCGCAGACCGACCGGGTCGGGGTGTACACGCTGGTGACCGGTGCGCGGGAGACGCCGTTCGCGGTCAACCTCCTGGCGGCGGCCGAATCCAACATCCAACCGCAGCCGCTGCCGGTGGGGCCCCCGCCCGCCGAGGGCGCCGGGGCCGACTCCTACACCTACCAGCGGGAGCTCTGGCCGCCGCTCCTGATCCTGGCGCTCATCACGCTCCTGCTGGAGGGGTTCCTCTACTGGCGCCGGCAGACCGCCGGCCGGCGGACGTGGCCGCCTCGCCGGGTGGATCGCTGGGCCCTCGGCGCCCGCGCCGCCAGCGTGGCGGTGCTGCTGTGGGCGCTGACCCAGCCCCAGCTTTCCCGCTGGGTCGACCGGCAGAACGTGTTCTTCCTCCTCGACATGTCGGATAGCGTGAGCCTGGCCGCCCGCGAGACCGGGTACCGCTACGCGGCAGGGGCGCTGGAGGGGATGAAGGAGGACGATCGGGCGGGTCTCATCGTCTTCGCTCGGGATCCGCAGCTCGCCGAGCCGCTCCGTCCCAAGGCGGCGCTCGGGCGGCCGCAGCCTCCCGCCGCCACCGGCGCGACGAACCTGGAGCGCGCGGTCCAGCTCGCGCTCGCCTCGTTCCCGGCCGGGGAGGCGAACCGGATCGTCCTGCTCTCCGACGGCCGCGAGAACGCGGGCAAGGTGCTCGGCGCCGCCCAGGCCGCCAAGGATGCCGGGGTCCCCATCTACTATTCGCCGCTCAACCTCACGTTCCCGCAGGAGATCGTGGTCGAGCAGCTCCTGCTCCCGACCGAGGTCAAGTTCGGCGAGCCGTTCTACGCCAAGGTGGTGGTCAACTCCGTCAAGGAGACCGCCGGGCGGCTGTCTCTCTACCGGAACGGTGAGTTCCTCGGCTCCCAGGTGATCCGGCTGACCGCCGGCAAGAACGTCCTCACCTATCGCCAGGCCCTCGAGAACGCCGGCGTCCACGTCTACCAGGCCCTGGTCGAGGTGGAGGGCGACGTGATCGAGGAGAACAACCGGGCCATCGGGCTCACGGTCGTCCGTGGGCGGCCCCAGGTGCTCCTCGTCGACAAGGAGCCGGCCCAGGCCCAGAACCTGGCGTCGGCGCTCCGGTCCCAGCACATCGAGGTCAAGGTGGTGGGGCCGGAAGGGCTGCCGACCGCGATGCCCGACCTCGAGAAGTACGACGGGCTCATCCTGTCCAACGTGTCCTCGCTGAAGATGACGAAGAACCAGATGGTCCTGGTCCGCGACTACGTCCGCGACCAGGGCGGCGGGCTGGTCATGATCGGCGGCGAGGAGGCGTTCGGACTCGGCGGGCTCTACCGGACCCCCCTCGAAGAGGCCCTGCCGGTCACCATGGAGGTCAAGCAGAAGATCGAGATCCCGAGCCTGGCGGTCATGCTCGTGATCGACCGGTCCGGCTCCATGGCGATGGGCATGAAGGACAACGACAAGATCAACAAGCTCGAGGTCGCCAAGGAAGCGGCCCATCTGGTCGTCGATCTGCTCGACGAGCGGAACGAGGTCGGGATCCTCTCCTTCGACACCGAGTTCGTGTGGCACGTGCCGATCACGACGGCCAAGGACAAGCGGGCGATCCACCGCGAGATCTCGGCGATCAAGGCGGGGGGCGGGACCGACGGCTACCCGGCCGTGCGGGAGGCCTACAAGGCGCTCTACGAGCGGGACGCCCTGCTCAAGCACGTGATCTTCCTCTCCGACGGCCAGATGACCCGCGGCGATTTCACCTCGCTGATCCGCCGGATGGTGAAGGACAAGATCACGGTCTCCGGGGTGGCCATCGGGTCCGACGCCGACCTCCAGCTCATGATGGACGTGTCGAAGTGGGGCCGGGGCCGGTTCTACTTCACGGAGGAGACCGCGACGGTCCCGCGCATCTTCACCCTGGAGACCCAGCTGGCGTCCAAGGCCTCGCTGATCGAGCAGCCGTTCCGTCCGATCGTGACCAACCAGTACCACGAGGCCATCCAGGACATCGAGTGGGCGAAATCGCCGCCCCTGGGCGGCTACGTCGCAACGACGATCAAGCCGACCGCCGAGCAGCTCCTGATGACGCACCAGGAGGATCCCCTCATGGCCGCCTGGCGTTACGGGCTCGGCCGGTCGGTGGCCTTCACCGCCGACGCCAAGGCCAAGTGGGGGATCCTGTGGCTCCGCTGGCGCGACTTCAACAAGTTCTGGTCGCAAACGGTCCGCTGGACGCTGCGGGCCGGCACCCGGAGCGATACCACCGCCACCGTCGAGCGCCGCGACGGTCAGGGGGTCGTGACGGTCGAGGCGATCGACCCCAAGGGCGAGTTCATCAATTTTCTCGACAGCCAGCTCGGCGTCGTCAACCCGGACAAGAGCCAGGGAGTGGTCGAGCTGGAGCAGGTGGCGCCGGGCCGGTACCGGGGCGCCTTCCCGACGCGCGGTGAGGGTGTCTACCTGGCCGGGTTGTCGCAGCGGAAGGACGGCCAGCTGATCGGCTCCCAGATCGTGGGCACGGTCGTCCCGTACGCGCAGGAGTACCGCGAGCTGGGCCCCAACGAGGTGCGTGCTCCGGGAGATCAGCGAGCTGACGGGCGGCGGGGTGCTGAGCGAGGCCAAGGAGTCGTTCACGACCAACCGGCGGCGCTCCCGCATCCCCACCGACCTCTGGCCGTGGCTGGTGGGGCTGGTCGCCGTCGTCCTGGTCCCCGAGATCGCCGTCCGGCGGATCGGTCCGGCCATCGGCCGGTGGGGACGGCGGATCAAAGGAAGAGGGGAGGTCGCCGATGCGTAGAGGAGTGAGCGTCGCGCTCCGGCTGACTCTCACCGTGTGGGCCGCGACCGTGGTTGCCGGGCTTCCGGGTTCGGAACCCGCCGCCGCGACGAAGCCCCGCCCGGTGCTGATCCTGCCGTATCAGAACGTCACCCCGGGTGGCGCCGACGGCTGGTTCGGCGAGGGGATCGCGGAGACGCTCGGCCTCGCCGCCCGGACGCTCGCGTCGCTCTCCCCCATCGAGGCGAGCCGGGTGGCCCAGGCGGCCCGCACCGGTGGCCTCGACCTCGACACCACGCCGCCGGACAAGGCGGCGGTGGCGCTGGCCCGGGCCCTCCGGGCGGAGGTGGTCTTCTACGGCGAGTACCAGCGGACGGCCGACGGCGGGGTGTCCATCGTGCCGCGACTCCTGGACGTCGGGGGCAAGCCCGAGACGCAGACGCTCGAAGCGCTGGTCGGCGCGGCGGACCGCGTGGTCGAGGTCCAGGCCGACATCGTGTCGATCTACGCCAAAGCGCTCAAGCTCGGCCTCAAGCCGGACGAGCTGGCCCGGGCGGTCGCCGCCGCCAAGCCCACGACGAACCTCACCGCGTTCGAAGCGTACGCGAAAGGGCGTCGCTCCTACGTCAAGGGCGGCCAGGACGGGTACGAAGGGGCCGCCGAGCTGTTCGCCCGGGCCGTCGAGATCGATCCCACTTTCGCGGTTGCCCACTACCAGCTCGGGCTCGCCCATCTGGCGCTGGGCAACCGGTGGAAGGGCGCCGCCCAGTTCCGGGCGGCCACGCAGGTTGACCCGACCCTCCCCGAGCCCCTCAAGGCGCTCGGCGACCTGTTCATGCTCAGCCCCCGCCGCCTCTACGATCAGGCCATCGAATCGTACCAGAAGGCGCTGACCCTCCGCCCGCACTACGCCGAGGCGCAGGTCGGCCTGGGGGACGCCAAGGCGGCCAAGGGCGACAACGAGGGCGCGATCGGCCACTACCAGAAGGCCCTCGGCCTGGATCCCCTGAACGCGCGGGTGCACTTCAGCCTGGCCAAGATCTACTACGGGGAGAAGGGCCTGTACTACGAGGCCGTGGGTGCCTACAAGAAGGCCATCGAGCTCGATCCATTCTTCCTGGACGCCCGCATGGGGCTGGGTGAGATCTACGAGGAGAAGGGCCTCTACAAGGACGCGATCGCGGAGTACAAGAGGGTGGTGGAGGCCGAGCCCAAGCACACCGGGGCGCACTACAACCTGGCCCTGGCGTACGAGAAAGTGGACGTGAAGGAAGCGGTCGCCCAGTGGGAGCGCTACATCGCGCTCGCCTCCCAGATCCCGACCGAGAAGGAGTGGGTCGACGTGGCCCGCCAGCATCTCAAGAAGCTGCGGGACAAGGAGAAGGCCCAGTAAGGAGCGGCCGGAACAGCCGGAGCGCCGCCGGGGCCGGAGGGCCCCGCCGGCGCTACGGGTTGGGTAGCTCGAGCAATCCGACCAGGCGCGCGCGGTCGAACCCCACGACGACTTCTTCCCCGACCACGATCACCGGGACGGCCATCTGACCGGTCCGCCTGATCAGCTCCTCCCGGCCCTCGACGTCCGTGCGTGACGTCGATGTCGGTGAACGCGACCCCCTTGGACGAAAGAAACTCTTTCGCCGCTTTGCAGGGGCGTCAGGTGGGGGAACTATAGACTGTGACAGGCTTTTCAGTCACGTGGCGTCCTCCGATATCGGGTCACCATTGGCTGGTTGTTGCGGATTTGTTGCGGATTGTACCGGCCTTGGCGCTCCGTCGTCGAGCCGATTCACGATCACCCGGCGCCGGGTGGGGACCAGGTGTCCATAGTAGTCCACGGTAATTTTGATGCTCGAATGGCCCAGTTGTTTGCTGACATAGTGCAGGATGGCCTCGCCGTCCTGTCCGTGGTCCACCGCCTCAGCGATGAGTCGTGTCGCGTAAGTATGCCTCAACCCGTGCGGTTTCCGGTATCGAACACGGGCCCGCGACAGGAGTCGCCGCCAGATGTTCGAGAACGTCGTGTGGCCGATGGGTTCTTCGGCTCGGTACCACCCCGAGAGGCGGCGGTGGGCCTGAACCCGGAAATCTCGTCCTGACGGCGTACGTTTCTCGTGGGCTGTCACCCGGCTCTCGGATGGGGGCGGGAACAACCACGGGCCCGCGGGCCCCTCGCGCTGACGGATCGCCAGGTAGGCCTCCATGTCCGCGACGAGCTGATCGCTCATGTCCACCCGGCGCACCTGGTGGCTCTTCGGGGCGTTGAATCGAGCGGAGCCGTGCTTGCGCCCACGCCGGCCCTCCGTCCGGCGCACCCACAGCTGACGCACCGCGAGGTCGACGTCTGCGACCTGGAGGCATCGGCCCTCGCCAGGGCGAAGGCCGGTCCGGGCAAGCGTCAGTACGAGCACGTAGATCTCGCGTGGGAACTCCGCCCGTGCCACGTCTATGAGCTGGCGCAGCTCCTCCGCGGTGAACACGGAGAGCCCCACCTCGCGCCGGCGTTCCACATGGCTCGCAAGGAGGAACCGTCCAGCCCGGGCGGCCGGGTTCGCCTGGAGCAGCCCATCCTCCATCGCACTGTTCAGACACGAACGCAGGACGCTCAGGCGGAGTGCACGCGTTTTCGATCTGGTACCACTCTGGCGCATGGCGTCCAAGGCCGTCAGAATCTCCTCGCGACGGATGGCCGTCAACCTGCGGGAGCCGAGCAGCGGTAGCCAGTGCTTCCGAACGATCCGCTGATAGAGATCGGCAGATCCGATCGCGAGATCCTCCCGCCGGGCAAGCCACGTTTCGGCGTATCCGGCCAGGGTGACGTCGGAGCCTCTCCTCGCTTCGAGGATTCCGAGATCGTCGAGTGAGAGTCGACGCTCGAGCTCGGCCGCCGCCAGGTACGCCGCCTTGCGCCCGCCCCGGCCGCGCAGTCGGGTCGAGATACTCTTGCGTTGCCCCTTGTGGTCGACCACGAGATACCACATCCCGTTCTTGCGGAGCCGCGGCTTGACGCCCATCGTGTGCTCGATCTCGGCCTACCGTCCGAGAAACTCGCGCAGCACCGGCGCCACCAGTCGCTCGACGTCGGATCGACCCTGATTGCGGTACCGGGCTATCCATTCATCGAAATCCGAGCGACGGACCAGGATCTTTCCCTCGACGCGGTAGCACGGGAGCGGATGGACTGAGTGGACGAGCCGGTCGCGTAGCCACCGGATCGAGCAGCCCGAGTACGTGGCCAGCGCCCGCAGCGACAGGTAGGGATCCAGCCGCGTCGACAGCTCGAGGTTGTCGACCACGACCAACCTTGGCCGGTGGAACGGAGCTCAGGGGTCCCTTGAGCCGGCTCCCACTGTTGTGGAGGCTGGTCGTCTGCTCCGGCCGGATCGCTGACCGTCACGGTATTCCCTCTTCATACCGTCTCGAGACCACGATCGACTCGCCGTGGTCGATATGCTCCTTTCGGGATCGGCACCCCGTCCCGTCATTGGCCGATCGCCTCCGTGGAGTTCGTTTGCGTGGAGGCAGTGTGGCTTGCATCGGGGCGTTACGTGGATGGCGTGCTGGGCACGCCACGCTCGGATGGCTTCCTCGTCACTGAGGGTGTCCGCAGAGATGAGAACATCAGTCGCGACGAATGCATTGGCTCGAGAGCCCACTATCAGGACTCCGCACCGCTGATCTTCGTGCGGTGTCCAGAGAATGGCGGCTCGGAGACTCGGGTCCTCCTGCCGCGTGCCTGTCGCTGCCATCTGTCTTCCCGTTGCCCGTTAGGCACAAGACGCTGCGAGCGTCAGGGGGTGTCCTTCACGGAGTACCGTGCTCATCGTCCGGATAGGGCTCGGTTCCTGGCGCAGATCCACCTGGACAGGAGCGATTCGGATCGGGTGCGTTCCTAGCGGCATTCTTGGCCTTCCGGTGCCCGAACCAAGGAGGCGAAGCGGTCCATGCGGGCGCCAGGGCCCGCTCTGCGTCCGGCCGGCGCTTGAGGAACGCCGAGAGCGCGCGGCCGTCGGCAGCCAAGAGCGGCCAAGGAGCCGCCCCGGCCTCCGTGGCCGCGCGGAAAACGACTGCGGCGCTGTAGCGGCCCTTCGTGGGGAAGAAGCCGAGCTCCATGCCGTCGAGGGGGAGGGGCTCGCGATCCTGGCGGTGGTGCCGGAGGCGCTCACGGAGGCGTCCGACCCGAGCCTCGCCGGCCTGGAGGAGCGCCCCGAGCCGCCGTGTTTCGGTGTCATCGGGGACCGGCGCCTCGTCCACGGCCTCGAGGGCGGCCTGGCCGGCCGGACACCGGTTCACCCAGGGGCAGGTGCCGCAGGCGGTCGAGGGTCGCGGAGGAAAGGCGGCAGGATCTTCCGGGCGGGCCAGGGCGTCGGCGATGACGGCCGCCGTCGTCTGTGCCCAGGCGAGCGTCTCGACGGCGTCCGCTCGGGCGAAGGTCGTCCGGGCGACACGGCCGGTGCGCAGGTCCCAACCCCCAACCTGACTCAGATCGGTGCCCCGCCCCCGAAGGGGCCCGAAAGCCGACGAGATGGAAGACGAACAGCGGCCCCCCCCACCGGATCAGACCGCCGCCGTCCCAACTCGCCACCGACCTCCCACGACAGCGCGCGCGGGAGCCGAACGCGCCACGGTGTACCCCGATGTGTCATGCACGCTCTTTCCTCCGCAACCCGATCGACCCAGCCCACCGCGACCCAGGGCGATCCGTCGGACGCCACACTTCGTCCCTCACCGACGGCCCGATCCGCAGGAGACCGGACTGCCACTCCCAACCCGACCCGACAATCCGACACGATCGCTGACAGACTCCTCCCGAGGGTGACGGGGGCCGACGTCCAAGATCGGTGCCCGCCCCCGAAGGGGCCCGAAGGCCGACGAGACGGAAGACGGACAGCGGACCTCCCCACCGAATCAGACCGCCGCCGCCTCAGGCGATCACCGACCTCCCACGGCAACGCGCGCAGGAGCCGAAGGCGCCGACCCCTCACCGACGACCGCGTTGCTCGGCCCCGGTCTTCCGCGTCCATCCGACAGCCCGTGGTCACCGCGCCACTCCCACAACCGCGACCCACCGACACCGCGACACGGCCGCAGGCAGACTCCTCCCGAGGGTGACGGGGGCCGACGTCCACGATCGGTGCCCCGGGCCCGAAGGGCGACGAGAGGGAAGATGAACAGCGGACCCCCAGCGAATCAGACCGGCGCCGCCCCAGGCCACCGCCGACCTCTCACGGCAGCGCGCGCGGGAGCCGAAGGCACCGACCCCTCACGGACGATCACACCCGCCGCGACGTGGGCGGCCCTGCCCTCCGCATGCCCCGCGCCGATCCGAGGCCCCACGGTCGGACCCCGTCGATCCTCCGGTGCCGCGCGCTGCCGCCACGCCACTCCACGATTGGTGATCGACTCGCCAGCATAGGAATCTCATTAGGCGTGCCGCTGGGCGGTGCCGCTCGGAGACCCGGCTGGAAGTCGGCGTCCCTCCAGCGGGTTTTTGATTCGGAGCGCGGCGACGTCGCCCTGACAGGGTGGCTCGTCCTGGCCGGGCCCTCAGCGGCGGAACGATCGCAGCAGCCGGTCGAGCCGGGCATCGGTGTCGGGCCACGGGTCCGGGGACCCGTCTGGCGCGCGCCCGCCATGGGGCGGATCCGGTCGGGTCACGAGCGCCGCCTCGTTCCCCGAGGCAGGTCCGTGCGATCGCCGATCGGGCCGGGAGGTCGGGACCCCCTCGCCCCCGGCGCGGCCGTCGTCGGCCCCGGGCGCGTGCCGTGACGAGCGCCCGCACGGCCTGGCGATCAAGAGCGGGACGATCCGCGTGGTGCGCGTCGGGATCGCCGCGCAGCCGGTCCGAAGGACCGCCTTGATGGCCCGGCCGCGCCCGCTGGGAGGGAGTGCCTAGACCAGGCCGAGGACCTCCAGGTCCTCGGACCGCTCGAGATTGAAGTACACGCTCAGGTAGGTCTGCGACGAAGACGCGCGAGACACGGTCATCGCGCGCGGCGAGCAGGGGGACACGCCGCGGCTCCTGCTGGGGCCATGCTCGGCGTCTATCAGATCTCTGATAGACGTCTGATATGATTTGATACGCTCGCGGCGTCTCGGAGTTCGCCGCCCGGCTGCCGGGCGTTCTGGTGTTGACGCTCTCCATTCTCGCGGTCGCGGGCGCGGGAGACGGCTCGTAGGAGAGCGCGCCGCGCTCCTCGGGGCCGCCCTCTACGCCGCCAACGGGTTCCTCCTCGACCTCGCCGGCGGCCGGGTTGCGACGGACCACATCGACACGCTCTTCGTGTCGCTGGTGGCGCTCGGGGCTTTTCTGTCCGTTGACGAGGCCGACGGCGAGCGCGAGGACTGGCGAAAGCTCGTCGGACTCGGCGCGATCACGGGGCTCGCTCTCCTGGAGCGCCGCCAACCCCTGCGCGGTGATCTTGCCCTCCGGCGCGCCGGCCCCGGGTGGGTCCGGCGCCCTGGGGCGGGGAGTCGACGCAGCGGTTTCCGCCATCACCCCGCTTGGGCGCGGCTCTTCCTTTGCCACGGGACTCGCCCTGCCGGTGTCGAACCCTCACCAAACAGCAAACAGCTGCAGCTTCCCGAGCGCGCATGGTGCCGGTCGGGACCTGGCGGTCCTTCCGCTGCGCGAGAGGCCGGTCGGCTTGGTTCGCGCTCACCGATCCCGCGCGCACGGCATCGACCAGGTCGGGCGGCCGTTCCCGGACGATCCGGTCCAGCTGCCGGGTGGCTCGCTCGCTCATCCCGACCGTCCGTCCTCGCCCACGCTGCGTGGGGACCGTCGGACCCGAGCCCGCGACGCGTCCACGCCGGAGGTTGGCCGCGCGTCGGTTCACGACGCTGAGCTGGACCTCGGCCTGGGTCAGATCGAGGATCAGCCGCCGGAGGTGGGGGGCGTCGATGCGCCGCCGGCCGGCGTCGAGGGCCGCCCTCGTGCTCTCGAGCTGCATGCGGTCGCTCTGCGAGCCCGCCTCGGGTACGGCGACGAGTCGGACCGGGACCTCCGTCAGGCCGAACGCCCGTGCCAACTCGAGCCGATGCACGCGGTCCACGACGCGCCCGTCCGGCAGGATCAGCAACGGGTCCCGGACGCCGGACTCCTTCAGGAGCTGCCGCAGCATCTCCCAGCTCGGCGTTCCGCGGAACGAGGGGATCTCGATGAAGCGGGGCGCATACGGTCTGAGCCCTACGACTGACCGCCACTGGATGGGGCCGACCCGGTCGGCGGAGAGCTCCGATGCCCATACCGGGACGGGGATGGCGCCGCCAGGCCGCCGCCCCCGTCGGGCTCCAGGACTTCCCCGGAGGGTATGGGCGGGGCGTTGCCGCCGAATGCCGGGGCCAGGGAGAGCGGCTCGCTCATAGTCAGGATGCCCTCGATGACTACTCGTCAGTCCGGTCCCGCGGACGCCGGGGTCCGCCATGGGAGAGATGGGAACGTGACCCGATGGCCGGCACCCCCGATATCGGCGCAACCGGTGGGCGCTCGGTGCGCCCCCTCGAGCCGCTGGGAGAGGAGCCGACGCGATGTCGCGACCATTGCGCGGATCTCCTCCACTGGCCGGTCGAGGAGGCGACCGATCTGGTGGGCGGATCGGGCGACATCGTCCTCGAGGCCCCAGTGGAGGGACAGGACGTGCTGGACCTCGGACGACAGAGCCTCGAAGGCGGCGCGTAGCCGCTCGCGCTCGATGCCTGCGGAGGCGTCTCCGGTCTACGCTGCCGCCGTTGTCGCTCGGTCGCCATGCCTCCCTTTCCGGGAGGCTGGCACCTCCGACCGCCCACACGTCGCTACGTCCGGGCCACCCTCCCGGGGCAGGATGCCCGACCGGGCAGGTGATCACGATGACCGATCTCGGTGATCACGACACCGATCCCGGTGGTCATGATCGACCGATCTGGGTGATCACGATGGACCGATCCTGGTGCTCACGATGGGCCAAGACGCGCACAAGGTCCGCGTCACTACAGCGTCCCCGTCGTCTAGGCTAGCCTACTAGGACCCGAGATTTTCAATGGGCGGGCGGCGCCTGCACTTCCAGATACTTCCGGCCGGCTTTGGACGTCGGGTTGTAGCTCTCGTGACAGTTCTGCCATAATCCCGAGGGGATGGCCGACACGGCTTCGGTCGGTCATGACCACCCTGGCTCTCCACAAGCCATGGGGCTACGGCCAAGGGGGCTTCGCCTCACATATGCTCGTAGCTGAACCGGACATTCCGCGGCCGCCACGTCGTGCACCGGGTAGGCCGCATCGCGTCGTCTCCGCATGTCTGGTTTCCTTGCGCTTCGCGGGCCGGAGCGCCCGGTCGGCTCTCCTGGCCCTCATGGCGCTCGGTCTGCTCGCCCCCGGTACCCTGGTGGCGGAGGAGCCAGGATCCCCGAAGGCCGTTCTCATCCTGCTCCCGGACCAGCCGACCCTTCCAGGGACCCAGCTCCTGCTGGCCGGGATACGCGGGCCGCTCGTCACGACCTGGGGGTCCCGCGTCAGCATCTACAGCGAACACGTGGACATCGAACGCTACCAGGGGGCGGACGTCGAGCGCAGGGTTCGTGATGCGTTCCAAGCCAAGTACGCGGGCGTGCCGCTCGATGCCATCGTCGCCTTTCAACCCTCCCCGCTCGGGTTCCTGGCCCGCTGGGGCCGTGACCTCTGGCCCGGGGTGCCGGTCGTGGTGGCCGGGGTGGACGAGCTCTTGCTGACCCGGCTCGAGCTTCCTCCAAGGGTGGCCGCCATCCCGATGCGGTACGACGTCGAGGGCACGGTGCGCCTGGCCCTCCGCCTGCTGCCGGAGACCCGGCGAGTGGCGTTGATCAGCGGCGTGTCGCCGCAGAATCGGCACTTCGCCGACCTGCACCGGGAGCGGCTTCGAGCCTTCGGCGACCGGATGGAGCTGATCGACCTGACCGGCCTGAGCCTGGAGGAGATGCTGACGCGCGTCGCCGCGCTTCCCGAACACTCGATCCTCTTGGTGTCTCTGGTCTGGATCGACGGTGCCGGGCGATCCCTCGTCGGGCTCGACCTCCTGCCCCGGGTGTCGG
Organism: uncultured Candidatus Rokubacteria bacterium; assembly: GCA_963708025.1. Taxonomy (GTDB): domain Bacteria; phylum Methylomirabilota; class Methylomirabilia; order Rokubacteriales; family DASRDR01; genus CAVPSB01. Next base: position 492,569 of record CAVPSB010000014.1, read on the forward strand.
CCGCGGCCAACCGCCCCGTGTTCTCCGTGTTCGGCCCGACGGTTGGGGCCGGCGCCGTGGGGGGCTCGATGGTCGACCTCCTGGAGCTGAGCGCGGAAGCGGGCCGGGTCGCGGTGCGCGTCCTGCGCGGCGAGGCGGTGCCGCCGTCGGAGGCCAGCCAGGTGAGCCAGCAGGTCGTCGTTGACTGGCGCCAGCTCCGGCGCTGGGGGCTCGACGAGCACCGGCTGCCGCCCGGCGCGCTGGTGCTCCACCGCGAGCCGACCCTGTGGGAGCAATACCGCTGGGCGGTCGTCTCGTCCCTGGGTGTTCTGGTCAGCCAGACGCTCGTCGTCGTGGCGCTGCTCTTCGAGCGGCGCCGGCGGCGGCGCGCGCAGGTCGCACTCGAGGACCGCCTGCGCTTCGAGACGCTGCTGACCGAGATCTCCACCGGCTTCGCCGACCCGCCGGGCGGCGTGCTGCGGGAGCCCGACCGAACACTCCGTCCGACGAACGGCGTCGAGGAGCAGGTCCGCGAAGGCCTCCGCCGGATCGCCGAAGGGCTCGGCGCGGAGGGCGCGAGCCTCTGGCGGTTCTCGACCGCAGGAGCGTCTCTCGCCGTGTCGTGGTCGCAGGAGGGGCTCAGCGCACCGCCCTCTGAGATCTCGCTCGATGACTATCCCTTCCTGCGGACGAGGGTGATGCGTGGAGAGGCCCTGCGGTTCCGGAGTCTGGACGAGCTGCCACCCGAGGCGGGCGTCGATCGGCAGAGTCTCTTGCGACTGGGGGTCCGGTCGTTGGTCGTGGTCCCGTTTGAAGCCACGAGCGCGGAGCCCCGCGCGACCGCCTGCCTGACGCTGCGGAATGGGGAGACCTGGCCGGACGACGTCGTCCAGCGGCTTCGGACGGTCGGAGAGATGTTCGCGGGCGCCCTGGCCCGGGCCCAGGCGGTGGCCGCGCTGAGCGAGAGCGAGGCGCGGTTTCGCTCCATGGCGGATACCGCGCCCGTGCTTATCTGGATGTCCGGTCTCGACAAGGGCTGCACGTTCTTCAACAAGGGCTGGCTGGACTTCACGGGACGCACCATGGCGAGTGAACTGGGCAGTGGTTGGGTCGAGGGCGTGCATCCCGATGATGTCAACCGCTGTCTCGAAACGTGTGTCAGCGCCTTCGACCGTTGACAATCGTTCGCGACGGAATACCGCCTGCGCAGGCACGATGGGGAGTACCGCACCATCGTGGACAAGGGCGTGCCGCGGTTCGCGCCGGACGGGACATTTCTCGGGTACATCGGGTGCGGCGACGACATCACCGAGCGCAAGCGAGGCGAGGAGCTGCGACGGCAGGTGCTGGAAGCGGCTCCAAACGCGATGATCATGGTCAACCAGGAGGGCCGGATCACCCTGGTGAACGCCGCCGCGGAGACGGTCTTCGGCTACGCCCGCGAGGAGCTCATCGGGTCTGCCATCGAGATCCTGATCCCCGAGCGCTTCCGGTCTGACCACCCGCGCGATCGCACCCACTACTTCGCCGATCCCACGGTGCGGATGATGGGGGCGGGGCGCGAGCTCTACGGTCGTCGCAAGGACGGTAGCGCGATTCCGGTCGAGATCGGGCTCACGCCCGTCCAGACACCGGAAGGGCTGTTCGTGCTGGCGTCCGTCGTCGACATCACCAGGCGAAAAGCCGCCGAACTGGAGGAGCAGCGGCGTCGCGCGGAGCTCGCCCACGCGGCGCGCATCTCCACCATGGGCGAGCTGGCGGCGTCGCTGGCGCACGAGCTGAACCAGCCGCTCACGGCGATCCTGGCGAACGCCCAGACCGCCCAGGAGTGGCTCGCGGCCCCCGCCCCCGACCTCGCGGAGCTCCGGGACATGGTGGACGACATCGTCGCCGAGAACATCCGGGCGAGCGAGGTGATCCGGCGGATGCGTGCGATGCTCAAGAAGGGCGAGCTCCGCTCGGACGCCGTTCGACCTCAATGAAATCGTCCGCGAGGTCACGCGGCTGATCGCCAACGACGCCCTGCTCCGCGGCGCCTCGATTGACCTCGACCTGTCGCCGGCGCTGTCGAGGGTCCGGGGCGACGCCGTCCAGTTCCAGCAGGTCCTGCTGAACCTGCTCGTCAACGGACTCCACGCGGTGGCCGATGAACCCCCGCACCGGCGCCGGTTGATCGTCCGCACCGCCGGCGTGGACGGCGGCGTCGAGGTGTCGGTGCGGGACACGGGCAAGGGGATCGCCGAGAGCGACCTCCCCCAGGTCTTCACGCCGTTCTTCACTACGAAGGGCGAGGGCCTCGGGGTCGGACTGTCCATCAGCCAGTCGATCGTCGAGACGTTCGGCGGCCGGATCTGGGCCGAGAACGAGCCCGATGGCGGCGCGATCTTCCGGATCCGCCTGCCGGCCGGCGCGACCGCAGCCGGGCCACCGGGACGCACCGCTGATCTTCCTGGTTGACGACGACGCGGGCGTCCGCAAGGCGCTCGCGCGCCTCCTCAGGTCGGCCGGCCACGAGGTCGAAGCGTTCGCCTCGGCCCGCGAGTTCCTCGCCCGCGAGCGGTACGATGGGCCCGGCTGCCTGGTCCTCGACCTCCGGATGCCGGAGATGACGGGCCTCGAGCTGCAGGACGCTCTGGAGCGCGCTGGTCACACTATCCCGGTCGTCTTCATCAGCGGTCACGGAGACATCCCGGCGAGCGTGCAGGCCATGAAGGCCGGGGCGACGGACTTCCTCACCAAGCCGGTGCAGAACCGTCATCTCCTCGCGGCCATCGAGCAGGCCCTGGCCCGCGCCGCGGCGGCCCGGGCCGACCGGGCCGAGCGGGACGCGGCCCGGGCGCGCATGGCGGGCCTGACCCCACGCGAGCGCCAGGTGTGCGCGCTGGTGGCCACCGGCCTGCTGAACAAGCAGATCGCCGCCGAGCTCGGAACCGGCGAGAAGAACATCAAGCTGCACCGGGCCCACGTCATGCAGAAGCTCGGCGTGGGCTCGGTCGCCGAGCTGGTCCGCCTCGTAGACCGCGCCGGTCTCGCCTGACCCTCGCGGGCTCCCGCGGGTCAGGCGGCCCTCCCGGGCCGGGCAAAGCGGGCGAGAGTGCTCCGAGTCGTGGCTCGAGCGTAGCTCGGGTCCCGTCCGGTCCGCCCGTCGGCCCGGGCGCTAGCCCTTCGCCGTGGGCGTGATCGCGTGCCTGACAGCCTCCACCAGCCTGTCCCGGTCGAGCGGCTTGCGCAGCCAGGTGACGAATCCTGCGCTCCGAGATGTCTCGCGAGCGCCCGGGTCATCGCCCGCCGTGATGAAGACGATGGGGATCGCCACCCCATCCTCGAGCAGGGCCTGCCTCAGCTCCACGCCGCTCATCCCCGTCAGTTTGACATCGAGGACGAGGCAGTCCGGGGTGGATCCGGGCGAGTGCGCGAGGAACTCCTCGGCGGACTCGAATGGCGTCACCGTGAAGCCCGCGGCCCGCAGGAGGCGGGCGAGAGCCTTCCGAACCGCCGCGTCATCATCGACGAGCGCGACAGTGTGTGCGGTCATGCGGCTACCATCCAAGGCCATGGTCAGATATCCGCGAGGTGCCCGCTACTGGACCAAAGTCCAGTTGATGTCCCTCCGCCGGGATGCGAGAACTGACGTTCACAGAATACGGTCGAGTAGGGACACGTGAGACGACCCGCTTGCCGCTGATCGGCGCGTGAGTCGCGACAACGGACGGCGTCCGGGCAATTGCGGCGTGGCAAGGCGTTGCCCAAGTTCGAGCATGCGAACTAACGGCTGGGCTACGACGACGGAGGGGTGGCCCCCCCGCGTCGGGCGCCGCCGAGCCAACCAGGTACCAACGACCGACAGGACGAGGAGCAGTCAGATGAAGCGCATTCGCGGATGGCAGATGGCGATGGTGATCACTCTCCTGACGCTCGGCGCCGCGGCGCCGGCCTCGGCGGAATGGTTCGCCGACCTCTACGTCGGCGGCGCGATCTACACGGACCCCACCATCGAGACGAACGTCCAGACGGCCGCCGGCAGCGTCTCGCGCGAGAGGACCAAGGCAGAAGCCGACAACGATGTCACCTTCGGCGGTCGCTTCGGCTACTGGCTGGAAAGCCTTCCCTGGCTCGGCTTCGCGAGCGACGTCTCCTACTTTCGAGCCGGAGTATCACCCCCAGGGCGGGAGTGGCGCCCTCATCAAGGCCAAGCTCCGGGTGGTCCCGATCACGCCCCTGGTGATGCTGCGGCTGCCGCTGCTCCAGAGCCCCGAGTATCCGGCCGGCCGGCTCCAGCCGTACGTGGCCGCCGGCCCGGGATTCTTCGTGCTCGACACGACGGTCCGGGTCGCGTCCGGCTTGGGGCCGCAAGAAGTCTCGGAGACCGGCGTGGACATCGGCGCGGATCTTCGAGCCGGTGTCGCCTGGAACTTCACCCCGAACTGGGCGATCTTCGGCGAGTACCGGTTCACCCACTTTTCCGTCTCGCCGAGCCGCAACACCCCGGGGGGGCGCATCTCCACCGACTTCGACATCGACACCAACTCCTTCCTGGCCGGGATCAGCTACCGCTGGCGATAGCGCCTCGTAGTGCTGGACATAAGCTCCCGGCCTCGATGAGGCCGGGAGCGAGCTGAGGACGACATGACGGGAAGCAAGCTGGCCTGGTCGAGCGGGCGAGGGACTCGGTGACGGACATCGGGCGATGGGCTTGCCTCGGACTGATGACCATGGTCCTGGCGCTGCTCCCGTCGCGCGGCCATGCGGACGAACCGGGGACGCGGGGCCGCGGGTTCGGGCTGCTCGAGTCCACCGCTGGAGGCGACCCCGCATCCGTGGTCGGCCAGAGCACCATCGCCTCGCCGATGCCCGGGTCCGTGCTGATCGCCCAGGCCGGCGGAACGGGGCCGGAGGTGGGACCGGACGCGCCGGCCGAGGGGTGGCAGTTCCGTCTGGCTCCCTATCTCTGGGCGCCGCGCACCAAGATGACGCTCGACGTGGGCCGGCTCAGCCAGTTCGACCACCATCGACTTCGTGGACATCGTCCCTCAGCTCCATTTCGCCTTCGCCGCTCACGTCGAGGCCACGCGGCGAGAGTGGACCGGGTTCCTCGACCTCCTGTACATGAGCGTGGGCCAGAGCGAGACACACGGCGGCATCCCCGTGAGCCTGGGCCTCCAGCAGGGGCTCTTCGAGTTCGGCGGGACGTACCGCCTCGGCCCCGTGTCGCTGGGCCGGGCGGGCCGGCTCACGTTCGAGCCGCTGGCCGGCGGCCGCTTCATCTGGGTGCACGGGTCGCTCGGCTTCCCGAACCAGAAGGTCTCGGACAGCGCCAGCGTGATCGACCCGATGGTCGGGGGCCGCATCACCTACCACATCACGGACACGGTGGCGCTCTGGTTCCGCGGGGACGTGGCGGGCTTCGGGATCTCCGACAGCCAGACGAAGCTCACGTACAACCTCATCGCGGGGCGTCGAATGGCGGTTCCGCCACGCGTCCGCCCTGGCTGGCTGGCGCTACATGAACATCGATGTCGAGAAGGGCAGCGGGTCGAGGACCTTCAATGCGGACATCGAGATGTACGGGGCCGTTCCTCGGGCTCAACATCCACTTCTGAATCGCGGGGTCCGTCGAGGAGCGCGGGTCGAGAAGCCTGTTGGCCATGAAACAGGGACCGGCACGGCTCGTCGCTGGAGGCCACTGATGAGATCGATCACGCGCGCAGCCGCCGCACTGTGTCTTGGGGCCATGACGGCGTTTCCGCTAGCCGCCGGCGCGGAGGAGGCCCCATCGCTGGGCGCGGTGGAGGCGGTCCGCATCGCCATGGACGCGTACATCTACGGCTACCCCCTGGTCACCTTCGACATGGCCCGCAAGCAGCAGACCAACGTGGCCACGCCGGACGCCGAGCACGCCCCGATGGGGCAAGTGATCAAGATGCGGTCGTATCCCGCGGTGGACAACCACTGCTGCGCCGCCCCCAACGCCGACACGCTGTACACCGAGGTCTGGCTCGATGTCTCCAAGGAGCCCTGGGTCGTCGGCATTCCCGACATGGGCGACCGCTACTACATCGTGCCGATGCTCGACGGGTGGTCGGAGGTGTTCGAGGTGGCGGGCTCGCGCACGACGGGCGGGAAGCCCCAGACGTACGCCATCACCGGTCCGGGCTGGTCGGGCGCGCTCCCGAAGGATGTGACGCAGGTCAAGTCGCCCACCGGGATGGTCTGGATCCTCGGGCGCATCTACAGCACCGGCACGCCCGAGGACTACAAGGCGGTGCACGCCCTGCAGGACAGGTTCTCGGTCGTTCCGCTGAGCGCCTACGGCAAGCCGTACACGCCGCCGCCGGGCGTCGTCGATCCCGGCTTCGACATGAAGACGTCGGTGCGCAAGCAGGTCAACGCCCTGGACATCGAGGTCTATTTCACCCACCTCGCACAGCTGATGAAGACCAATCCGCCGACCGCGCAGGATGCGCCGATGGTCGCGCGCATGGCCAGGATCGGGTTGGTCCCGGGGCAGGACTTCGACCCGAGCAAGCTGAGTGTCCTCGACCGAGAGGCCATCAGGATCGTTCCGAAGCTCGCGCTTCTGGAGATGGGGCTGCACCTGAAGCGGCAGAAGACGACCAACGGATGGCTGTACTTCACCAAGGGCGTGGGCAACTTCGGCACCGACTACCTGGTGCGGGGCATGGCCAACCTCCTCGGCCCCGGCTGGAACCGCCCGCAGGACGCCGTGTATCCGCTCTCGCAGAAGGATGCGAACGGCGACGAGTACGACGGCGCGAAGCACCGGTACGTCATGCGCTTCGAGAAGGGCAAGCTGCCGCCCGCCGAGGCCTTCTGGTCGCTGACGATGTACGACGCCGACTTCTTCTTCGTGCCGAATCCGATCGATCGCTACGACCTCGCCCAGCGCGACACGCTGATCGCCAATCCGGACGGCTCGGTGGACCTGTACCTCCAGGCGGACTCGCCGGGCAAGGACAAGGAGCCGAACTGGCTGCCCGCGCCGAAGGGCAAGTTCAGTCCTGGTGATGCGCATCTACTCGCCCCGGGACACGCCGCCGTCGATCCTCGACGGTTCTGGACGCCGCCGCCGGTGAAGCGCGTGCCGTAGCGGTTGGCACATGCCATCGGCGGAACAGCTCGGCCACCGCCCTCCAGAATCGTCGCGAAAGGTGAGCTGTGGATGCAAAGGGCCAAAGGACTGCGGGCGCAGCTCGCCAGCGCCAGTGAACGAGGCCTTGCGAAGGCGGCGCCGAGATCGCAAACGCCGACGTTCTGACGCAAGGAGAGAACCATGGAAACCAGGAAGAAGATCAAGTGGGCGATCGGCATCGTCGCCGCCCTCGTCGTCGTCGCCGCCCTCGTCGTGTATCCCAAGCTGGTCGTGACCCTGCCGAACGACGGCGCTGACGCCAAGCCGTTCACCTTCAAGGACGTGCGCGGGCACCGCTACACCGAGATGTTCCTCATCGGCGGGAACGCGATCACCAAGGACCTCAAGGCGAACGTCTACAACACCTGGGGTCTCAACGGCGGCGCCACCACCGGGGATTCATGTCCCGCGGCGCTGCTGGACAAGGTCGATGTCAAGTCGGTGAAGGAGCAGTACGGTGTGCTTGCCTCGTACAAGAACGGTCCCCGCCTGTGGACGCTGGACTGGATCGAGGTCGAGATGGGCAAGGAGCTGGACTTCGGCGGCATGAAAGCACGATGGGTGAACTGGCTGGACATGAAGGGCATCAGCACGGAGCCGGGTGCCGCCGACTACAAGAACATCACCGTCGGGCGCCACACCAAGTTCGGCTTCGACAAGGGCAAGCAGGTATTCATCCTGGATGACCCGGAGGGCAACTCGTGGGCCATGAAGTCCTTCAGCCTCATCACCCATCCCGATCAGAAGTTCGAGGAGGCCGGGACCCTCGGCAGCCGCCTGAAGCTTCCCCCGGGCTGGAAGTTCCGGGCGCCGGTGCTCGAGCAGGACCTGATCCTCACTCCGGACAAGGACGGCATCGCTCACATCACGCAGGATGACTTCGGCAACACCTACGACCGCGTGGGCGGCCCCTACAGCAACTACAAGCCATAGCCCGAAACCGCACAGACATCGGCGGGGCAAGTGATGAGGAGGCAGCCATGAAGAGCGGAGACCTCGGCAAACGTAGGAGGCACTTCCCGATCGGCGTTTCTCCTGGCGGCAGTAGTGTTGTCACTGGCGGCGTGTGCGACGACTACGACGACTTCTTCCGGAGCGCCCCAGCTCATGTTCGTGCAGACCGCGGAGGATCTCAAGGTAGACCCTGCCGCGAGCACCATCCGGCTGGTGAAGGTCAACCAGCAGACGCTGTACTTCTCGGATCGGCCGCAGCGTATCGCCGGGCATCTCACGATGGCCGACTATCTCAAGGAATGGACAGCGAAAGCCGGCAAGGACAATTTTGGCGCAGACCCGCCGAATGCCGCGCTCTCCGTCTATGAGCCGGGACAACCCGACAATACGCTTGTCGTGGTCAAGATCACCAACCCGGTGGTCGACGGCGCGGACCTCGTCTACAGCTACAGCATCATCAGACGGCACGATGCCCGCCAGTGGCGGCGCGACCTCGCTGTTCATCGACTGGATCGGGGTCGGCGGCGGCGTCGGGGCCGGCTTCCACGGCGTCGGCGTCGGCGGCCGCGGTCTCGGTGTCCGCTAGCTCGGGGCGTTGCATGATCACTCGGCGAGTTTCGATGAGTGAAGGGCGGCGCGCGGTTACGGTCCTCGCGCTGCGCACGGGCGCGCCTGCCGCGGGGCAGGCGCCGCCGGCCCGGCTGAACCAACCGGAGAAGGAGACCAGGATGAGCACATTGAATTTCAGAATGGCCGCAGCATTGTTCGCGCTCGGGGCGCTCGCGCTGTCGGCGACCGTCGCCACAGAGGTCCGGGCACAGGCACCGGCGGTGGATCCGGCCGCCACGCAGATCCTGAAGCGGATGACCGACTACCTCGGCAGCCTGCAGCAGTTCAGCGTGCATACGCAGAACACCCTCGAGGACGTGCTCGACTCGGGGCACAGGGTCGATTTCGACGTCTCGGCGAACGTGATCATCAGCCGGCCGAACAAGCTGCGCGCCGAGCGCAAGGGCGATCTGATCGACCAGATCTTCTACTACGATGGCAAGACGCTGACGCTGTACAACCCGTCCGACAAGGTCTATGCGACGGAGCCTGCACCCGGGACGATCGAGGAGCTGCTCGACTTCGCGCGCGAGTCGCTCGGGCTCGTCCGTCCCGATCGCCGACCTGGTCTACCGCAACGCCTTCCCGCTGCTGATGCAGGATGTGACCTTTGCGGCGGTGGTCGGCAAGGCGGTCATCGGCGGGGTCAAGTGCGATCATGTGCTCTTCAGCCGCCCGGGTGTCGACTTCCAGGTATGGGTCGCCGACAGCGGCCAGCCGTTGCCGCGCAAGTATGTCGTCACCGACACAGGAACCCCCGCGCTGCTGAGCGTCACAACGGTCATGAGCGACTGGAACGTGGCTCCGGCCGTGGCCGATGCCCAGTTCACCTTCGTGCCGCCCCAGGGGACCAAGCCGATCACGTTCATGCCACTGGATACAACCAGCGGCTCCAGCCGCTGACACCAACAGGAGGAAGCAAATGAAGACGATGCTCAAGATCGCCGTAGTCGCCACTACCCTTGTCTTGATGCTCATGGCCGATGTGCCGCTTCTGCCCGTGCAACTGGTGCCCGAAGCGCACGCGATCCTCGGCGTCCGGCGCCGCACGCCGTCGTGGTCGGGGCCGCAGTCCACGCTGCGGATTCGGCCCAGATGGCCCAGGCCCAGCAGCAGGCGGCCGCGGCCCAACAGCAGGCCGCCGCCGCCCAACAGCAGGCCGCCGCGGCCCAACAGCAGGCCGCGGCCGCTCAGCAGCAGGCTGCCGCTGCCAGCAGCAGGCCGCCGCAGCGCGTCCCGCTCCGCCGCCTGCAGCCGCCGGGACACCGTTGCCGCTGGGCACCGTCGTTGTCCGCCCTTCCCGCAGGTTGCGTCTCCACGCCGGTCGGCGGCGTGGAGTACTACTACTGCGGCGGCAACTTCTATCGCGCGGTGTTTCAGGGGAACACCCTGGTGTATGTGACGGCGCAGCCGTAATGAAAAAGACAGGCGAACCTGGCCCGGAACCCGGCGGTCCTGGCGAGCGGAGTGAGCCCGGTCGTCGCGGCGGTCGAGGAGGTCCGCCGTATTCTCGGGCTGCACGCACGTCTGAGGAGGACCACGAGTGAACGCCAAGGGCGAGGTCCTCATCTGAGGACCAGGAGGGCACCGGTGGGTGGAGGGAAGCCGCAGTAAGTCGCGCCATCACGCGATCGTAGCGCAGGGTCAGGGACGAGGCAGCGGAGCCGTGGCCGCAGGGAGCGTTCACCATGTCAGTGACAAGGAGGGGCGGATGAGCCGAAGATGCGTTCTGATGAGAGGGGTCGTCGGTGTGCTGGCGGCCCTATTCGTGGCGGCCGGGACGATGCCCGCGTTCGCCGACGACACCGCGGATGCCAAGGAGCTGGTGGAGAAAGCTAAGCTCACCATCGAGAAGTTCTCGACCGATCCTGCCATGAGCGGCTTTCGCGACGCGGTGAAGCGGGCTAAGGGCGTATTCATCTCGCCCCAGGTGCTTCGGGGCGCGTTCATCATCGGGGTCTCGGGAGGCAGCGGCGTGCTTCTGGCGCGGGAGGAAAAGGGGAACCAGTGGGGAGGACCGGCGTTCTACACGGTCGGTGAGGCGAGCTTCGGCCTCCAGGCCGGGGGCGACGCGCAGGAGGTGGTGCTGCTCGCGATGACGGAGCGCGGCGTGACCAAGCTCCTGTCGGCCACCACCAAGCTCGGCACCGATGCCAGCGTGGCCGGGGGACCGGTCGGCGCGGGAGTGACGGCCGAGACCGGGCCTGAGCGCGGACATCATCAGCTTCGCGCTGAGCAAGGGGGTGTTTATCGGCGTCTCACTCGAAGGGGCGGTGGTCGGGGTCCGCGGGGTCCTGAACAACGCCTACTACGGCAAGGAGGTCAACCCCACCGATATCCTGATCCGCCAGACCGTCAAGAACCCACAGGCGGCGCCGCTGATCGCGGCGGTCGCCAAGGTGGCCGGCGGGAAGTGAGCCGCCGGTCTTCGGGCTCGAGCGACGATCCGGGCGTGGGCTGTGACGGCCGGAAGGCTCGGGCCCGGAGGCGAGCAGAGTCAGGGCGGCGTGCCGGGGACGGGCGGGGAGGCGTCGAGAACGCGGGAGCGCGATGTGTCGTGACACCGTGATGCCCCGGATCGACCCGTCAAGGGGCGGGACAGCCCCTCTTCGATCATGCATCAGATGTCCGGCCCGCGCCGTCTCCGCGCGCCAGCGGGATTCTCGACGAGAGGACGGTTGACCTCAGGCAAGGATGGTAGCGGTGGCTGATGGAAGGCATGGCGATGAGCACAGCGGACGTGCCGCAAGGATGGAGGCTGAAGGAGTGAGCCAGTGACGAACGCTCGCGCGAGTCGATCCCGAACGGTTGACGGTTGGCGGATCGGTTGAGGTCTGGCCGACCGCCCGGATGACGCCGTGGTGGCCGTTCCCTATCGGGGCAAGATCGGCAAGGTGACGATCGAGCTGAAGGACGTGGAGACTGCCGATCCTCGCGAGGATCAGCACGTCACAGGCTCGCCGCCATGAATAGGGCGCGGGCCGATTGACACGTCCGATGGTGTGGCTGGGGCGCCTCCTGGTGGGGCTCGGGTGCAGCGTCGTGCTCGGATGGATGGCGCTGGCCATCTACTTCGACTTCTCGCGGCTCGGGCCCCCGTGGCTCCGCGCCGGGCTCGGCGTTCTCGTACCGGTGGGCGCGCTGGTCGCTCTCTGGCTCGTGCGCCCGCGCCGGCGGGCGCTCGCCGGGATCCTGGGGGCGTTCGTCGTGGTCCTCGTCACGTGGCTCGCCATCCCGCCGTCCAACGAGCGGGACTGGCAGCCCGACGTGGCAACGCTGGCCTTTGCCGACATCCACGGCGATCGCGTGATCGTGCACAACGTCCGCAACGCCGAGTACCGGACCGAGACCGACTACACGGTGCGCCTCGAGGATCGCGCGCTGGACCTCTCGAAGCTCCGCTCCCTGGATCTCTTCCTCGTCCACTGGGGATCGCCCCTCATCGCCCACACGATCATGAGCTGGGGGTTCGAGGGCGATCGGTACCTGGCCATCTCGATCGAGACGCGCAAGGAGAAGGGCGAGCAGTACTCGGCGCTGCGCGGGTTCTTCCGCCAGTACGAGCTCGTCTTCGTGGTCGCGGACGAGCGCGACGTCGTGCGCCTCCGCACGAATGTCCGCGGCGAGGACGTCCACGTCTACCGGCTCGACGCGCCCCCCGCGGACGCTCGCGCGCTGCTGCTCCGGTACCTCGAGGAGGTCAACCAGCTGCGCGAGCGGCCCCAGTGGTACAACGCGCTGACGGACAACTGCACGACGGCGATCCAGCGCCTCGCCCGGGTCGGGCGCCCGCCGGTCGTGGTGGAGCTGGAAGCTCTTCCTGAACGGCTACCTCGACGAGCTGGCGTACGACATCGGCGCCATCGATCGCTCCCTGCCGTTCTCCGTCCTCAAGGCGAAGAGCCACATCAACGAGCGGGCCAAGGCCGCCGACGACGACCCACGATTCTCGGTCCGGATCCGGGACGGGCTTCCTCGGATGTCCCGCGACCGCGGCGAGGCGATGACGCTCAGGGATGGAGCGGCGATGAGCTCCGACGTGCGGCTGCGCCCGCATCGGCTCGCGCTCGTCTCGGCGCCCTCGGGCTCTGGCGCCTGGCGGCCTGCGCGGGCCCGGTGGGCACGGTCCGGGTCGACCCCAAGGTCGTCCATCGCCACCTCGGCCGGAGCGCCATCACGACGGGCGAGCCGAGCCTGGCCCGACGCGCAACCTGCTCTTCGAGCGCGGTCTGCTTCGAAGCCTTCGACGAACGCCCGGAGGCCGCCATTGCCGAGCTGCACCGGGCGATGGTCGCGGCGGGGGGGGACCCGGACCTGCTCTTCGCCCTCGCCGAGCTCTCCTTCCTCCACGGCCAGGCGACCACGAAGCCCGACTACCACCTGGCCGCGGCCGTCTACGCCTACGCCTTCCTGTTCCCCGAAGGGCCCGGGTGCGCTCCCCGGGCGGTTCGACCCGCGCCTGCGGATCGCGGCGGATCTCTACAACTGGGCGCTCACGGCGAGCCTTCGCCTCGGAGGACCGCTCGGAGGTCGTCCCGCGGGGCGGCACGTTCACGCTGCCCTTCGGGCCGATCGAGGTGGCGTTCGATCCCGCCGCGCTCCGCGCCGGGGATCGGGAGCTCTACCGGTTCATCGCCGACCGCGGAGCTGGAGGTGCACGGGCTGGCCATGCGGTATCGCTGGCCGGGCCTCGGCGCCCCGCTCGCCGCCTCCACCCGGCCCATCGATGCCTCGAGACCCGGCCGGGACCTGGTGGCGCCGCGGCTCCAGGTGCCGGTGACGGCCCTGCTCCGGATCGCCGAGGCCCGGCACGCCCTCGTGCAGGGGCGCCCGCTCGCGGGCACGCTCGAGCTCCACCTGGCCTGGGACGCGGAAACGGTCTCGATCGCCGGCGAGCCGGTCCCGCTCGAGAACGAGCCGACGGCGGCGCTCGCGCTCACGTTCACCGGCGTGCCGATCATGGAGCTCGAGCTGCTCGGGTTCCTGGGCCGGCTGACCGGGCTGATGCGCAGCGGCCCCCGCTCGTCTCCGCCACGCCGTACCGTCCCGGGCTCATCCCCGTGGTCTTCGTGCACGGCACGGAGTCGAGCGTGGTCCGCTGGGTGGAGATGTACAATCGTCTGCTGGCCGATCCCGAGATCCGCAGCCGCTTCCAGTTCTGGTTCTTCCAGTACGATTCCGGCCAGCCCATCGCGCTGTCCTCTCTCCACCTGCGCGAGGCCCTGACGGCGGCGGTGGCGCGGCTCGACCCCGAGGGCAAGGACCCGGCCCTGCGCCGGATGGTCCTGATCGGGCACAGCCAGGGGGGTCTGCTGGTCAAGATGCAGGTCATCAGCAGCGGTGATCGGCTCTGGAACGCGGTCAGTCGCAAGCCGCTCGATCAGCTGGTCCTGTCCGACCACGACTCGCGACCTGCTCCGGCGTGGGCTGTTCGTCGAGCCGCTGCCCGAAGTCTCTCGCGTGGTGTTCATCTGCACGCCGCATCGGGGCAGCTTCGTCGCCGGACGCCATATCATCGCCAACCTCGTCCGGCGACTCCTGACCCTGCCCTTCGCTCTCACCGGGGTGGCGGCGGACATCGCCCGGAACCCGGACGCCCTGGCGAGCGGGGTGAGCCCGGTCGTCCCGTCGGCGGTCGACAACATGTCGCCGCGTCACCCCTTCCTCCGGGCCCTGCAGGAGATTCCCGTCGCCCCGTCCGTCACGGTCAACTCCATCGTCGCGGTCGAGGGGGACGGGCCGGTCGAGCAGGGCAACGACGGCGTGGTGGAGTACTCGAGCGCCCACATCGAGCCGGTCGAGTCCGAGCTGGTCGTGAAGTCGAGCCATTCCACGCAGGGCAATCCCCACACCATCGAGGAGGTCCGCCGCATTCTCCGGCTGCACGTGGGTCTGACGACGGGCACGGTCCCGCTGGAGGCCCGATGACCGCCGAGGACCATGGCCGGGAAACACGACCATGCCACCCGATTCGTCGTGGTCGTCATGTCGATCCAGGAGGACTCACGCACATGAAGAGCTCCGTCGTGGGAATACTGAGTCTCGCCGCCGTCCTGGTGGGATCGGTGGTTTCGGCGCTCGGCCCGGCCGCCCTGGCTGGCGAGCTAGCGGGCGTGACGCTGCCCGACACGCTGAAGGCCGGCGAGAAGACGTTGAAGCTGAACGGGCTGGGCCTCAGGAAAAAGGCCGTGTTCGAGGTCTACGTGGGCGGGCTGTACCTCGAATCACCCTCCAAGGACGCGGCCGCCATCCTCACGGCCGACCGGGCGAAGGCCATCCGCATGCATTTCCTGCGCGATCTGACGAAGGCGCAGCTCGTCGAGGCCTTTCAGGAGGGCTTCGAGGCCAACGTGAAGGACCGGGCCCCCCAGAAGGCCGCGTTCGACAGGATGCTCGCGCTCGTGCCCGACGTGAAGATTGGCAGCACGCTGACGTTCACGTACCTGCCGGGAAAAGGCACGACGCTCTCTGCCGGGAGCAATGAGCTGGGTGTCTTCGAGGGGAAGGGGTTCGCGGACGCGGTCTTCGCGATCTGGCTGGGTCCCAAGCCGCCTACCGAGGATCTGAAGAAGGGGCTGCTGGGCTGATGCGGTGGCGCCCGAGGAGCGCGCCCGCACGAGCGTCCGGCAACGGGTGACGAAAGAGATCATGCGATGCGCCGACGCGACCCTGGCAATGGGCGACACGAACCGACCAGTCGCTCTGGCGGGCTCTCCGCTTATCGTAGTCCCGGTCGACGCGGGCTCGGGTCGGGCGCGCGGGGGTTCTGAGTGATCGTCACGGTGTCGCTGGCCCAGATGCTCCTCGGCGTCCTCCTCCTGTTGACGCCCGTGGTCCGCGGCGAGGCGGCGGACCAGAAGGCGTCGGCTCCGCAAGAAGCGACGGTCCCGGCGCCGCCGCCGTTCCCGGCGATCCCACTCGCCGAGGTGGCGCCGCAGGCCACGGAGATGGAGGCGCTCCTGCGCGCCTATCGGACGCTGCAAGCCTCCACGCCGGCGACCTCGATGATCGAGAAGCAGCTTCCCGAGGCCAGCGCCCTCATCAGCCGCGAGCTCGAGCGGACGCTGAGCCTCCTGCGGGAGCAGCCGACGCTCGAGACGCTCGAGGTGAAGCAGGAGCTCTGGGCAAGGCGGCAGCTCCTGACAACCACCTGGCTGGGTGCGCTCACGCGACGGGTCATCCACCTGCAGGAGGCCCTGACCCGCCTGGCGGACCAGCATCAGACGTGGACCCAGACCCAGGATGCCGCGCGTGCGGCAAAGGCGCCGGAGCCGATACTCGGGCAGATCGCCGAGGTTCTCGCCGCGATCGAGGCCGCACAGACGCCCCTGCAGGCCCAGCGCGCGGTCGCGCTCGAACTCCAGAGCCGTGTCGCCCGGGAGGTGGCCCGCTGTCAGACCGCCTTGGCGCAGGTGGCCGAGGCGCAGCGGCAAGCGGTGGGAGGGCTCCTGGAGCCGGAGCGCCCGCCGATCTGGAACACCCAGTGGTGGGTGGGCGCGCGGACCGTCAACGCTCGCAACGTCCGCGATATCGCCGCCGACTGGTGGCGCGCGGTGATCCAGCACCTCCGCGATCCCGCCAACGGCCTGAAGGCGCATGCGGCACTCTTGGTGATCCTGGCCGCCTTGCTGTGGGCGGCACGGCGCTGGACCCATGGTTCGGTCGCCATGGAGGGCGCCTCGTTCGCGACCGCGGTGTTCGATCGTCCCTTCTCCGCCGCGCTGCTCATCGGCCTGGTCAGCCATCCCTTCGTCTATGGCCCGGCGGGCCCGGAGACGCGGCAACTGTTCCAGGTCGCGCTGCTGGTCCCGGTGATCCGGCTGACGCGACCGGTCGTGGACCCGCACGTGTTCCCTGGCCTCCTCGTGCTGGCAGCCGTGTTCACCCTTGATACCGTCCGAAGAGCCGCCGGCACGCTGGCGATCGAGCCAGCGATCCTGTCGGTGGAGATGCTCGCCGGGCTGCTCGGGCTGGGCTACACCCTGACGGTTGGGCCTCTCCGGCGCCCGCCTGCGCGGGATGCCGAGTCGGAGCGGTTGCGCGCCACTCGGGTGGTCGGCGCCCTCATTCTGGTCGTTGTTCGCCGCCGCGCTGGTGTGC
Organism: uncultured Candidatus Rokubacteria bacterium; assembly: GCA_963708025.1. Lineage (GTDB taxonomy): Bacteria > Methylomirabilota > Methylomirabilia > Rokubacteriales > DASRDR01 > CAVPSB01. The sequence continues at coordinate 509,361 of CAVPSB010000014.1, forward strand.
ACGGTCCTCGGGTACCTGCGCCTCGGGCGTGTGATCGCCTCCGGCGTGCTCGGCAGCGTCTTCCTGGCGCTCGTGCTGAGGCCCGTCGTCCGGGTGATCACCGGTCTGGTCGCGCTGACGCTCCGCATGTGGCCGGTCCGGCTCCTCCGGATGATCGAGCATCACCGCGACCTCCTCGAGCGCCGCACGCACCGCGTGCTGGTCTGGCTTGCGGTCGGCGTGTGGCTCACCCGCTCGCTGGACTACGTCGGCGTGCTGGGGCCGGCGCGGACGCTCGGGCAAAGCCTGCTCGGTGCCAAGCTCGAGCGGGGCGCGCTCAGCATCTCCGTCGAGGACGTCCTGGCCTTCGCGCTCACGCTGTGGGTCGCGTACCTGCTGTCCGCCTTCCTTCGCTTCGCACTGGAGGAGGACGTCTATCCCCGCGCTGGCCTGGCCCGCGGCTTGTCCTATGCCCTCTCGAGCCTGCTGAACTACGTCCTCCTCACCGTGGGCTTCCTGGCGGGCCTGGCGGTCCTGGGGCTGGACCTCACGAAGCTGACCATCATAGCCGGCGCGTTCGGCGTCGGGATCGGCTTCGGCCTGCAGAGCGTGGTGAACAACTTCGTCTCGGGGCTGATCCTGCTCTTCGAGCGGCCGATCCACGTCGGCGATACCATCGAGGCGGGCGGGATCACGGGGAGCGTGCGCCGGATCGGCATCCGCTCGAGCGTGGTGCGCACCGGGCAAGGGGCCGAGATCATCGTCCCCAACGCGCAGCTCGTCACGGAACGGGTGACGAACTGGACGCTCAGCGATCGACAACGGCTCATCGAGCTGCCGGTGGGCGTGAGCTACAGCGCGCATCCCAAGAAGGTCATGGAGATGCTGGAAACGGTGGCGCAGGCACACCCCCAGGTGTTGCGGCAGCCACCGCCCAGGGCGTTCTTCACGGGCTTCGGCGACAGCTCGATCAATTTCGAGCTGCGAGCCTGGACGGACCAGTTCGACCAGTGGTTCCAGATCCGGAGCGAGCTGGCCGCGGCCGTGTATGATGCGGGCCAGGCGGCCGGGATCTCGTTTCCCTTTCCCCAGCGCGAGGTGCGTCTGCTTCAGGACCCCTCGGCCCGGCCCGCTGCGGGCCCGGTACCCTAGAGAAGCTCGGCACGGCCGCCCCGGCCGGCGAGCTGGCGGACGCGACGTTGCCCGACACGCTGAAGGCCGGCGAGACCCGCACAGGGGCAAAGTGCTCCTGGAAGACCTGTTGCGGATTTGTTGCGTCTCCTGCCGCAGACTGCCGGGAAATGCCGACCAGAGAGCGAGAAGTTACCGTTACTTAGCGTGGACCGACGAAAGAAACTCTTTCGCCGCTTTGCAGGGGCGTCAGGTGGGGGAACTATAGACTGTGACAGGCTTTTCAGTCATTCCGACACTCTCCTCTATGGTACCCATTGGCCCGAGTGGCCCCGTTTTGCGCCCGTTCGCGCCGCGTCGTTCCGGCTCCAGGGCTGGGGTCGCCGCGGGGAAAGACCGGCACCGCTGTCCGGAGTCATCGTCCAGCCGGTTCGTGATCTCCCGTTGGCCGCCCGGAAACGGTGGATGTAGCAGTTCATCGTCTTTTGGATGCTTCGGTGCCGCATCTGGCTTCAGCAGCAGCACCTCGCCCCCCCGGAGGCCTGTCCGGGATGATCAGCACGATGGGATAGAGGGCTGGGAAGTGTCGCTCAGCGGCGAGCAGCAAGGTTCTCAGCTCCGGCTCAGGGAACAGTTTCCGGGCGTCGACGGCACGGCTGCCCCTTGGCCGGGTCAAGGCCGGGCTCAGCCGGGCAGCCTCCAGGCCGCGCAGAGGTCCGCCGAGGTTACGACATCGCCGAAATACGCGCGGATGTTGTAGAGCGTCGCGTCGTGGGCCGGTCGGTGGCTGGTGGCGGCCGCGTCCTCGGGGAGGACGACGTAGTAGTCGAGCATGTGGCCGTCACGCGCCGTCGACTCGACGCACACGTTCGTGGCCGTCCCGGTCGGGACGATGGTGCGAATGCCCCGGCTGCGGAGGATGAGGTCCAGCGGCGTGTTGATGAAGGCGCTGTAGCGGTGCTTGGTGACGACGACGTCGCCCCCGTGTGGCCGAAGGTCCCCGTACCAATCCGCGCCCCAGGTGCCTTCAGTGCAGCCGGAGGCCGCGCGGCCGCGGCGGCGCTCGCGCCATGCGTCCGAGTTCGTCGTCTCGTCGTGGCTGGCTCGGATGAAGACCACCAGGACCCCCGCGCGCCGCGCCACGGCCGTCAGGGCCCCGAGCGTCGGCACGATGACCCGAACGAGGCGTACGTCGTCGCCGTTCTTCGCGCTGGCGCCCTGGTCGTCACAGAAGTCGTTCTGCATATCGATGACGAGCAGCGCGGTGTGCTTGGGAGCGACCTTCTCGGCTAGGGTGGTCAGCATGGGTCCTCGTCGCTCGCGCGTCGCGCCCCGCGCCCGCCGCCCGTCAGCCCGCGATGAGTCGCTCGAGCGCCTGGGCCATCCGCCGGTCCAGGCGCTCGTAGAAGCGCCGTTGCTCGAGCGTGCGGCCGCGCGGGCGAGAGGGTGATCACGGGATTGGTGTTGATTTCCACCTGAACCTTGCCATGGAGCACGCCGGAGTCCATGCGTCCGTATTCGATTCGCGCCAGCCGGAAGATTGCCCGCGGGGGTGGGGCCGGACGCCGCGTCAGGCCCTCTCCACGATGTACGCCTGCGGGAGCGTATGGTAGTACAGGTTGGTATCGATGACGAGGTCGCCGAACCGGTTCCGCGGCACGCCGCGTACCCACGGCTTGAGCGCCGCGTAGGGTGTCCCCCAGGTGACCGGCACGTAGGCCACCTCGGACTGAAGGATCTCCTCGGCCTTTCGGTAGAGGGCCATCCGCTTCGGGTGGTCGCGTTCCCCCTGGGCCGCTTCCAGGAGGCGGTCGAACTGATCACTGACCCACGCCTGGCGTCGGCCGGCGGTGGTGTTGCCGTAGAACGTGTCGAAGTACTCGTTGTGAGGGTCCGGGTAGTCGATGGACCAGCGATGCCAGATCAGCTGGAAGTCATGCTTCCAGAGCCGTTCCAGGAACACTCGACGCTCGAGGACGACGAGTTCGGTCTTCATGTTGAGGTGCTCGTGGAGCATCGCCTGGATCGCTTCGGCCATGGGCTTGGCGCCTTCCCCCTGCTCGCGCATCGTCAGCGCGATGGGAGGCCAGTTCCGGCCGGCTTCGAACGGGGTGCCGCGAAGCGCCGCCAGGGCGGCCTTCGGATCGAACCGCTGCCGGTCGCGGATCCGGCTGTCCTCGATATGTCCCGGCAGGCCCGGCGGCACCATGGAGTGTGCCGGGATGGCAACCCCCTGCGCCACCTTCGCCACCGCCTCCCGATCGATGGCCTGGGATACCGCCCGACGGACCCTGAGATTGTCGAATGGCGGTTTCGTGACCTGCGGCGTGAGATACCACGTCTGCGGGCGCGGATAGCGGAACACCTGCTTGCTCAAAACGGGATCGGCCAGGGCGCGCGTCAGTTCGCCGGGCGGCACGAGCGTGAAGTCCACCTCGTTGTTCTCGTATGGGAGGAACCCGGACGCCAGCGGGATGATCGGTACGACGACCCGCTCGAGCCGGACGTGCTGCGCGTCGAAATAGTAAGGGTTCCGCTTGAGCACGAATTGCCGGTGATGATCCCAGGACTCGAGAACGAATGGGCCGTTGCTCACGATGTTCGGGGGGAGGGTCCACTTGTCTCCGTGCTTTTCGACAGCCGGCCGATACGCCGGAAGCCCCACCAAGTACCCGGTGAGGACCGGGAAGTAGGCGCGGGGACCCTCGAGCGTCACCACCAGGGTGTGGTCGTCCTTCGCGTGCACCCCCAGGAGGGCCGAATCTTTGATTTGCCCATTGTTGAACGCCCTTGAGTTTTTGATGTCGTAGAGAAACGACGCGTGAAGCGCGCCGGTGGCCGGATCGAGCTTGCGCCTCCAGGACCAGACGAAATCGTGAGCGGTACACGCCGCGCCGTTGGACCATCGGGCGTCCTTCCGCAGGTAGAAGGTCCAGACGGACGCGTCCTCGTTGGATTCGAGTCTCGACGCCACGTGGGGGACCGGCAGGAAGTCGGCACTGAAGCGGACGAGGCCCGCGAACAAAGCCGGGTGGCCTCCACACCAGATGTCCTTGTTGAAATCGTGGCTCAGCGGGTCCTGCGCGAAGTACCCGCCGCCCCCGATCCGGAGCACCTGGTCCCGCGCGAGCTTCTCTCCGGGCGCGAGCTGCGGCGTCCCTGCGCGGGCGGATGGGGCGAACCCCGGTCCGGCGGCAGCCAGACCCGCGACGATTCGGAGAAAGCCGCGCCGGCTGACCCCGATCGTGGCAAGTCGCTGCTCGAGGAGCGTGAGCTGACGGTCCGGTATGCGCACGGTCGGCCCTCCCATCGGGTCAAAGAATGGCGAGAGGATAATTGCAAGAATCGATCCTCCAGCCGCGTCCACGCGACGTCCGGCGCCGCACATACGTGGGACAGCTCCCGGGTCATGTCGGCGGAGATCCTGACGCGATCGGCTGGTCGACCAGATACTTGGCTGCGGGAGGGCCTCGAAGACGAACGGGAGGATGCCTTGGCCCACCTGTCCGGGTCCCCACCGGAGCCTACCATACTACGCGCCTCCCGCCCGCCCCTCTTTCACCGAATGGGTGCGTGCCCTGGCAAGCCTGGCGCGGCCTTCAGCCCGTTGGCGCGGAATCAGGGGGAGCCCGGTTTCCTTGACAAGGGATCGGGGGGTCGATATCGTTAGCGATGTCATTGTTTTTACAGGCCGTTGCGTCGATGGGGCGGCTTCGGGCGGCGCCCTGGGCCGCGAGGGAGTGGCGATGAAGGGTGAGCTACGAAAGGACCCGGCCACCGGCAAGTGGGTGCTCGTCCGCCGACCCGGGGCGCTCCCGTGGGACGGGAGCGTTGACGCATGCCCATTCTGCCCGGGGAACGAGCGCCTGACCCCGGGCGAGATCGCCGCCTACCGGCCGGCCGACAGCGCGACCAACGGGCCGGGGTGGCAGGTGAGGGTGATCCCGGAGGGCGATCCCTATTTCATGATCGAGGAGGAGCTCGTCCGCGAGGGCGTGGGGATGTTCGACCGGATCAGCAACCGGGGGGCCAGCGAGATTGTCATCGAAGACCCGCGACACGAGACCACCCTCCCGACCATGGACGAGGATCAGCTGATCCGGGTGCTCTCGATGTACCGGGACCGCATCCAGGACCTGAAGCGGGACAGCAAGATCCGCAACGTGGTGGTGACCCGGCGGCACGGCAAGACCGGGGCCCGGATCCGCCACCCGTACTCGCGGATCCTGGCCACGCCGATCGTCTTCGACGACATTCGGGCCGAGCTGACCCAGGCGCGTGAGTACTTCGGCTACAAGCGGCGCTGCGTTTACTGCGACGTGGTCCGCGAGGAGATGGCCAGCGCCGATCGCGTGGTGCGCACCACCGGGGAGTTCGTGGCGTTCGTCCCCTATGCCGCGCGGGCTCCGTACGAGCTGCGCGTCATCCCACGGCGCCACGCCTGCGCCTTCGAGGATTTGTCCAGCGAGCAGGCCGCGGATCTGGCCCGTCTGCTCCGCGGCCTCATGGCGGTCGTCAGCAAGGCGCTGGGCGACCCTCCCTACGAGATGATGCTCCACACGGCGCCCAATCTCCAGGTGAAGGTCCTGCAGGGCGAGTGGGACACGGTGGCACGGGACTACCATTGGCACCTGGAGATCACGCCCGGCCCCGACCGGCGGACCGGCGTGGCGGGCATTGCCGTCAACGAGATCTTCCCGGAGGAAGCGGCCCGGTTCCTCCGGGAGGGCGGCGCCTCGACGAACCAGCACGCGCCGGCGAACTGAGAGGGTGTGAAGGAATGGGGTCCTCCGGCTCCCCCTTCCCCCCGGTGGGTGGGGGAGGGGGGTTGGGGGGGTGGGCGGGAGGTCCCGAACTGAACCAATGCCGCCGGAGGCTCCGCTATCGCCGCCCGTCGGCTCCTCGCAACCGGCCCGCTTCGGCCGCGCGGCCCTGGCGTTCCACTTCGAGCCGCGGCTTCGCCGCGGCTTCCGACGGGGGGAATCGGGGGGCTTCCGAGACCCCTCCCGAAGGATCTCAGGGGTAAAAGCCGCGTAGCTGAAAGCCCTCCGCTACCCGGCGGATGCCGAGTATTAGGGCAGCCGTCCGCAGCCTGACCGACTCCCGCTTCGACAGCGCCGCCACCTGGTTGTAGGCGCGGATGATCAGCTCCTGCAGTCGGGAGTTGATCTCGCTCTCCCGCCAGAAGTAGTACTGCAGCCCCTGGACCCACTCGAAGTACGAGACGACGACGCCGCCGGCGTTGGCCAGGATGTCGGGGATCACGAGGACCCCGCGATCCGCGAGGATCTCATCGGCCTCGGGGGTGGTGGGACCGTTGGCGCCCTCGGCGAGGATCCGGGCCCGGATCCGGTCGGCGTTGTGCACCGTGATCTGCCCGCCGATCGCCGCCGGGATCAGGATGTCGCAGGGGAGCTCGATCAGGGCCGCGTTGCTGATCGGCTCGGTCCCCGGGAAGCCGACCACGCTGCCGGTCTGCTTCACGTGATTCATGAGCTCCCGGATGTCGAGCCCGCTGGAATTCGTGATTCCGCCGCGGGCATCGGATACCCCGACCACCAGGCATCCCTCTCGCCAGAGGAGCCGCGCTGCGACGGAGCCGACATTGCCGAAGCCCTGGACCACCGCCCGGGCGCCCTTGAGGTCCAGTCCGGTGTCCCGGGCGGCCTGCCCGAGAGCGTAGACCAGACCCCGGCCCGTCGCGTCCCGCCGCCCGGCGGAGCCGCCGACCAGCAAGGGCTTGCCCGTCACGACGCCGGGCACCGTCCGCCCCTGGGTCATGGCGTAGGTGTCCATGATCCAGGCCATGGTCTGCTCGTTGGTGCCCAGGTCGGGTGCCGGGATGTCCAGGTCAGGCCCGATGAAGAGCATGACCTCGGCGGTGTAGCGGCGCGTCATCCGCTCCAGCTCCCGCTGGGACATCGTCCCCGGCTCGCACGCGATGCCGCCCTTGGCCCCGCCGTAGGGGAGGCCCATCAGGGCGCACTTCCAGGTCATGAGCATCGCCAGGGCGGTGACCTCGCCTAGGCTCACCTCGGGGTGGTACCGGATGCCGCCCTTCGTGGGTCCCAGGACCGTGTTGTGGTGGACCCGGTACCCGAGGAATACCTCGGTTCGGCCGTTGTCCATGAGCGTCGGCACGCTGACGACCAGAGATCGGCGGGGGTACCGGAGCCGCTCGTGGATGGCGGGGTCGAGGTTGATGCGCTTGGCCACGGCATCGAGCTGGTCGACCGCCGTCCGGAAAAGCTCCGAGGACCCAAACTGGATTTTGCTCTGCGAACCCAACGCCTGGCCTCCCTCAGAGCCCGATCGAGGGGCGGCGGTCACCGCATCGACTGGGGAAGTCTCGGGTTTTCCTCTTGACAGGCTGTCGGCCGCGTGTGATCCTCATATACGACCAAATAGGTCGGCGATCGGAGAGGTCGGTGTTACGGTTCACCAAGAAAGCTGACTACGGCCTCATGGCGATTCATTATATCGCGTTCCACCAGCATGACGGGGTGGCGAACGCGAAGCGGATCGCCGAGGACCTGGGCATTCCGGCGGAGCTGCTGGCGAAGATCCTGCAGCGGCTCGCCAAGCGCCGCCTGATCAAGAGCTCGAACGGTCCCAAGGGCGGCTACGTCCTGGCCCGTGAGCCCGGGCGGATCATGGTGGGGGACGTGCTCCGGGCCATCGAGGGTCCGCTGAGCATCGTCCAGTGCTACCAGGACCTTCAGTGCCCCCAGCTTGGCCGGTGCAACATCCGGAAGCCGGTGTGGATGATCCAGACGAGCATCGAGCAACTCCTGGATACGCTGAGCCTTGAAGAGATGAATCGTTTCCAGGCGCCGGCCGAGCTCCGCTTGCCGCTGGCCGGCGTGACCAACTGAGGAGATCCGGGTCATGGCAGTGAAGCTTCCCATCTTCATGGACAGTCAGTCGACGACGCCGATGGACCCGCGGGTCCTGGAGGCGATGCTCCCGTACTTCACGGAGAAGTTCGGGCACCCGGGCAGTCGCAACCATCCCTTCGGCTGGGAAGCGGAGGCCGGGATGGAGCGTGGCCGGGAGCAGCTCGCCAAGCTGATCGGCGCCCGGGACCCGAAGGAGATCGTCTTCACCTCCGGGGGGACCGAGTCCGACAACTTGGCCTTGAAGGGCGTCGCCGAGATGTACCGGGAGAAGGGCAACCACGTCATCACCACGATGATCGAGCACCGAGCCGTGCTCGACCCCTGCCACCGCCTCGAGAAGCAGGGCCTGAAGGTCACGTATCTGCCGGTCGCGGCGGACGGCATCGTCGACCCCGACGAGATCCGGAAGGCGCTCACCGACAAGACCATTCTCATCTCGGTGATGTTCGCCAACAACGAGATCGGGACGATCCAGCCGATCGCCGAGATCGGGAAGCTGGCCAAGGAGAAGGGCATCCTGTTCCACACCGACGCGACCCAGGCGGTCGGGAAGATCCCGGTGGACGTCGAGACGCTGGGGATCGACCTCCTCACCTGCTCGGCGCACAAGATATACGGCCCGAAGGGAATCGGCGCCCTCTACGTGCGGCGCCGGGCGCCGCGGGTCCGGATCGCGCCCATGATCGACGGCGGCGGCCATGAGCGGGGCACCCGGTCGGGGACGGTGCCGGTGCCGCTGGCGGCAGGCTTCGGAAAGGCGGCCGAGCTCTGCGGTCAGCTCATGGTCGAGGAGGGGGCGCGCCTGGCCAAGCTGCGGGACACGCTGCAGGACCGGATCCTGTCGTCGGTGGACGAGACGTACCTGAACGGGCACCCCGAGAAGCGGCTGCCCCACAACCTGAACATCTCGTTCGCGTACGTCGAGGGCGAGTCGGTGCTGATGGGGCTGAACAAGGAGGTCGCGCTGTCCTCGGGATCGGCCTGCACGTCGGCGACCCTCGAGCCGTCCTACGTCATCGCGGCGCTCGGAGTGGGCGCGGACCTCGCCCACTCGTCGATCCGTTTCGGGCTGCATCGGTTCACGACCGAGGAAGAGGTCGGGTACGTCGCGGACCGGACGATCGAGGTCGTCAAGCGGCTGCGAGAGATGTCCCCGCTCTACGAGTTGGCGAAAGAAGGGGTCGATCTCAAGTCCATTCAGTGGAAGGCCGAGTAAAGGGGGACGTCACATGGCCTACAGCGAGAAGGTGATCGATCACTACAACAACCCCCGCAACGTCGGGTCCTTCACCAAGGACACGCCAGGGCTGGGCACCGGGCTGGTCGGGGCGCCGGAGTGCGGGGACGTGATGAAGCTGCAGATCAAGGTGAACCTGGACACCGGTGTCATCGAGGACGCCAAGTTCAAGACCTTCGGCTGCGGCTCGGCGATCGCCAGCTCGAGCCTGGCCACGGAGTGGCTGAAGGGGAAGAGCGTCGACGATGCGCTGAAGATCAAGAACACCGACATCGTGAACGAGCTGAAGCTGCCGCCGGTGAAGATCCACTGCTCGGTCCTGGCCGAGGACGCCATCAAGGCGGCCATCAAGGACTTCCAGGAGAAGCTTGCCGAGAAGCAGGCCGAGGCGGCGGCCCGGCCGTAGCGGAGGGAGCGACGGATCATGGCCGTGAATGTGAGTCCCGGGGCGGTCAAGCGAGTGAAGGAGATGATGGAGAGCCAGAATCTCCAGAATGCGTTCCTTCGCATGGGCGTCAAGGGCGGCGGGTGCTCCGGGCTCCAGTACAACCTGGAGTTCGACACCGAGATGGGCAAGTTCGACAAGCAGTTCGAGGTCGACGGCGTGAAGGTGGTGGTCAACGTGAAGAGCTACCTCTACCTGAACGGCACGACGCTCGACTGGGTGACTCAGGGGCTGACGGGCGGCTTCACGTTCGTGAACCCGAACGCGAAGTCGAGCTGCGGCTGCGGGACCTCGTTCACCACCTAAGAGAAGCCAGCGGGCCCGCGCACGCCAATGACCGGGCCTCGAGGCCCGGTCTGATTTTGGGGAGACGGTGACGACGGACGGACCGCTCGTGAAGTGCCGGCAGTGCGGGACGGAGACGCCGGGTGGGGGAGTCTGTCCGGAGTGCGGCCACCTCCAGCCGCTCGCGGCCGGGATCGACCACTGGGCCGTGCTCGGCCTCTCGCGGAGCTTGCAGCTCGAGCGGGCCGATCTGGAGCGGCGCTTCCACGAGCTGAACCGGCGCTTCCACCCGGACTATTTCCGGCTGCGCGGGGCCGAGGAGCAGGCGACCAGCCTGGAGAACTCGGCGGCGGTCAACGCGGCGTACCGGACGCTCCGGGAGCCGGTGAGCCGTGTGGAGTACCTCCTCGAGCTCGAGGGCCTCGCCCTGGGGACGGCCGGCCAGGCGCGCCCGCCGGCGGACCTGTTCGAGGAGATCATGGAGCTGCAGGAGGCCCGCCAGGAGCTGGAAGCGGCCGGCGCCGACGCTCCCGGGGAGCTGCGCGCGCGGCTCGAGGCGGCCCGGGGCGAGCTGGAGGTGCGGCGACAGACCACCGACGGCGAGCTGGTGGCCCTCTTCCCCCGGTGGGACGCGGCGGGGGAGGACGAGCGGCGGCGTCTCCTGGGACGGATGCGGGACGTCCTGGCCACGCGGGCGTATCTCAAGACGGTCCTCCGCGACCTGGGCGCGACCCTGGAGACCGTCGGCGGAAGGGTGGGGTGATGGCGGAGCTCACGATCAAGCCGGCCTCGCGGGCGAAGCCCGCCAGGGCGGGGGACGACCGGACCGGCGCGCCGAAGGAGTTGGTCGTCGGCATCGATCTCGGCACGACGAACAGCCTGGTCGCCTACATGGACGGGGACGTGCCCCGGATCATCACCGACGAGGACGGGCGAGGGCTCCTGCCCTCGGTGGTGGCGTTTGGACCGGACGGCCCGGTGGTCGGGGAGGCCGCCAAGCGGCAGCTGGTCCGGCGGGCAGAGCGCGCCGTGTACTCGGTCAAGCGCTTCATGGGGAAGGGGTACGACGACGTCAAGGACGAGCTGCGCTACTTCCCCTTCCACATCACGCCCAGCCAGGAGGTCGTGCGCATTCGCATCGCCGACCGGGAGCTGACGCCACCGGAGATCTCGGCCCTGATCCTCAAGGAGCTGAAGCAGCGCGCCGAGCGGCATCTCGACCGGCCGGTGGAGAAGGCCGTCATCACGGTCCCGGCCTACTTCAACGACAGCCAGCGGCAGGCGACGAAGGACGCCGGCCGCATCGCGGGGCTCGACGTCCTGCGGATCGTCAACGAGCCGACGGCGGCCTGTCTCGCCTACGGCCTCCAGCGGAAGAAGGAAGGGATCATCGCCGTCTACGACCTCGGGGGCGGGACGTTCGACATCTCGATCCTCAAGGTCCGGGACGGCATCTTCGAGGTGCTCTCGACGAACGGCGACACCCACCTCGGCGGCGACGATTTCGACCGCGTGCTCGTCAACCTGATCCTCGCCGACGTGCGGGCGCGGCACGGCGTGGACATCGCCTCCGATCCGGAGGCGATGCAGGAGATCCGGCTCGGTGCCGAGGCGGCGCGGATCGTCCTGTCGAGCGCCGAGCAGACCACGCTGACGATCCCGATGTCCCAGCACGGCTTCGAGTACCGGCGGGAGCTGGGCCGGGCCGAGCTGGAGCGGCTGATCGATCCCATCGTGGGGCGGACGCTCGAGCCCTGCCGGACGGCTCTGGCCGATGCTGGGATGACGCCGGCCCAGATCGACGAGGTGGTGCTGGTCGGCGGCGCGACCCGGACGCCCCTGGTCCGGCGGCGGGTCGAGGCGCTGTTCGCCCGGCGGCCCCACTCCGAGCTGAACCCGGACGAGGTGGTGGCGCTCGGCGCCGCGGTCCAGGCCGACATCCTGGCCGGCGGGACCACCCACCTGCTCCTCCTGGACATCACGCCGCTCTCGCTGGGCATCGAGACGCTGGGCGGGGCGGTGAGCGTCCTGATCCCCCGCAACACCACGATTCCGACCTCGGCCAAGGAGGGTTTCACCACGTCGGTGGATGGCCAGGCCGTGGTGGACATGCACGTGGTCCAGGGCGAGCGAGACCTCGCGAAGGACAACCGCAGCCTGGCCCGGTTCGATCTCCGGGGGATCCCCCCGATGCCGGCCGGGCTGCCCCGGATCGAGGTGTCCTTCCTGATCGACGCCAACGGCATGCTGAACGTCACGGCCGTGGAGACGCGGAGCGGTTCCCAGGCGTCGGTGGAGGTGCGGCCGACCTACGGGCTGACCGACGCCGAGGTGGAGCGGATGGTCGAGGAGTCGCTCACGTTTGCCGAGGAGGACGTGCGGGCCCGCCTGCTGATCGACGCCCGGAACGAGGCCGAGACGGTGCTCCGGGCCACCGAGAAGGCCCTCGGGCAGGGGGCAGGTCTGGTCGCCGACGACGAGGTCGAGCGGATCCGGGCGGCTCTGGCCAGGCTGCGAGCGGCCCGGGACGGGGACGACGCCGACGCCATCCGCGACGCCACCGACCGGCTGAACCACGAGACCCAGCACCTGGCGGAGCTCTTGATGGACGGGGCGCTGCGGGCGGCCCTGCAGAACCGCCGGGTGACGGCCGCGATCGAGAAGCCGTGATGGCCCGATACCGGGTGACCTTCTTGCCTCAGAACGTGACGGTCGAGGTCGACGACAAGGACTTTCCCTATGGAGATCACGGGAAGCCCGGGTCGCTCCTCGACATCGCCCTGCACAGCAACGTCCGGGTGGAGCACAACTGCGGGGGCAACTGCGCCTGCACGACCTGTCACGTCGTCGTGAAGGAGGGCGAGGAAAGTCTCTCCCCGATGGAGTCGGACGAGGAGGACCGCCTGGACACGGCCCAGGGGCTGACGCTCCACTCGCGGCTCGGCTGCCAGGCGGTGGTGCAGGGCGACGTCATCGTCGAGCTGGTGGAGTGACGAGCATGGGACTCAAGTGGGGCGAGGCCGAGGACATCGCGATCGAGCTCGCGGAGAAGTTCCCCGATCTGGATCCGCTGACTGTCCGGTTCACCGACCTCTACCGGTGGGTGACCGAGCTGTCCGGCTTCGACGACGACCCGAAGGCGTCGAGCGAGGGGAAGCTGGAGGCGATTCAGATGAGATGGCTCGAGGAATACCGGGCGTCGCGGGAGTGACGCGCCGTGCCGATTACCTTCGCATCCCGGCGTCGTTCGGACGGCCTTCAGCCTTCGGGGGCGGCGCCCATCCTCGGCGTACCAGGGCGTACGCCTCCGGTGGGCGCCGCTCTGCGTCCTTGGGCTGCTCGGTTCTCGGCCCGGCGCGGTACCCTCCGCCTACCAGGTGACGACGGTGTCGGCGGCGAAGATCAGATCCAGCAGACGGCCATGATCGATCGCTGGGTAGGCGGAGAGCGAGTCGCCGTTGCCATCGGCGAGACGGAAGACCTCGCCGGCCAGTGGCTCGGACAGCACCGCGGCGTCCTGCAGCAGGACGATCGAGAGCCGATTGTCCGGGTCCCGGGCTTGCGCCGCGAGCACGTCGAGGGCCGTGCGGTTACCGGGATCCTTGAGCAGGTGGAGGATGTGGGGCACGGCCGAGGCCTAGAAGACCAGGACGCGGTCGCTGCGGGCGATGAGACCCGCCAGCTCGTCGGTGGAGATGGGGACGACCTCGGGTCCGCCGGCGTTCCAGTCCCCGTGGTCCGGGATGGCCGAGCGCTCGACGTGGAAGACCTGGCCGAGCTTCTTCAGGGTGGCGACGTGCTTCAGCGTGTCCTCGCCGTCGATGCAGTCCTCGATCTCGGGGCTCAGGATCCTGGCCGCCGGGCCGAGGAGCACGAGGGTCACGTCGTTCTCCCCAGCCAGGATCCCGAGGGCGATGCGGACGGCCTCGTTGGCGCGGTGGGACGTCTCGGGATCGACGGAGACGACGACCAGGACGTGCTCGGCCGCCGACGTCCGTCGCGGGCCGAGAACCGAGGGCGAGTCGAAGGACGCAGGGTCTCGGCGCGGCTAGTTCAGGGCGACGAAGCGGTCGCAGCCGTTGATCAAATCCGTGAGGACGACCAGGCCGCAGTAGGTGGCCTTCTCGGTGATCGGGAGGCGGCGGCGCTGGCAGCCGTAGGCGCAGACGAAGAGCTTGGCGCCCCGGCGGCCCAGCTCGAGGACCCGATCGTCGTCGATGTTGGCCACGCCGTCGTCCACGAGGTAGAGGTAGAGACCGAGCCCGCGGTCGAGCGCCGCCCGGCTGAGCCCCAGGCAGGTCTCGAGGTTGGGGTGTTCGGGCCGGGTGGAGAGCAGGATCCCGAGCTTGCGGCCGCGCAGATCGCCTCGGGGTCGAGTCACGTGATCACGCTAACACCCGCCCTGGACGGTGTCAACGCGAGCCGTTCGTTTTCGATGAGGTGAGCGCCATGCGTCGCGTCTATCTGGATCACAACGCGTCGACCGCGGTGCACCCCGAGGTGCTGGCGGCGATGCTCCCGTACTTCGCCGAGCAATACGGCAATCCCTCGAGCATCCACGGCTTCGGCCGTGAGGCCCGCGATGCCGTCGAGGCGGCCCGGGAAGAGATCGCCGGCTTCCTCGGCGTCGCCCCGGAGGAGTTCGTCTTCACCTCGGGAGGCACCGAATCGGACAACCTGGCGATCAAGGGCGTCGCCCACGGGCGCGGCCGGGGCCACGTGATCACGTCCCAGGTCGAGCACCACGCGGCCCTGAGAAGCTGTCAGGCGCTGGAGCGGGCCGGCTACACGGTCACCTACCTGCCGGTGGATGGCACCGGCATGGTGGATCCCGACGACCTCCGGCGAGCCATCCGACCCGACACGATCCTCATCACGATCATGTACGCCAACAGCGAGGTGGGGACGATCATGCCGGTCACCGAGATCGGACGGATCGCCCGGGAGCACGGCATCCCGTTTCACACCGACGCCGTCCAGGCCTTCGGGAAGATCCCGTTCAGAGTGCGCGACCTCGGCGTCAGCCTCCTGTCGTGCTCGTCCCACAAGATCTACGGACCCAAGGGACTGGGCGGCCTCTACATCGCGAAGGGGACGAAGATGGTGTCGATCCAGCACGGCGGCGACCACGAGCGGCGCCGCCGGGCGGGGACGGAGAACGTGCCGGCGATCGTCGGGTTCGGCAAGGCGGTGGCGGTGCGGGCGCGCGACATGCAGGAAGAGGCCGAGCGCGTCCGCGGGCTGCGGGACCGACTGTGGGAGAGTGTCCGCGCGAGCGTGGCGGATGTGCGGCTCAACGGGCATCCCATGGAGCGGCTGCCCGGGACGCTGAACATGAGCTTCCGCGGTCTCGAGGCCGAGTCGCTGATCCTGGCGCTGGACCTCAAGGGGATCGGGGCCTCGGCCGGCTCGGCGTGCACCTCGGGGAGCCTCGAGCCGTCATACGTGGTGACCGCGATGGGGGTGCCGACCGAGTGGGCGCTCGGCGCGCTGCGGTGCTCGCTCGGCCGCAGCACGAGCGCCGCGGACATCGACTACGTGCTGGAGGTGTTGCCGGCGGCGGTGGGGCGCATACGCGCCATGTCGCCGACCGCGGCGGCCACGGCGTGAACTACAGCGAGACGCTGATCGAGCACTTCCGGGCGCCCCGCAACGTCGGGATGATGCGCAACGCCGACGCGGTCGGAGAGAGCCAGGACCCCAGCTGCGGGGACCTGGCCCGCTTCTACCTGCGGGTCCTCGACGGCCGCATCGCCGAGGCGCGCTTCCAGACGTATGGCTGCGGGCCGTCCATCGCGGCCTCGAGCCTGGCCACCGAGCTGGTCCAGGGCCGCGCGGTCGGCGAGCTGGCCGAGCTGACCCCCCTGGCGGTGGAGCGGGCCCTGGGCGGGCTGCCCGACGAGCGCCGTCACGCGGCCAGCGTGGTGGTGGCCGCGCTGCACGCGGCGGCGACCCAGTACCGGGCGGCGCAATCCGGGGAGGCCGGTCGTGCTTGACGCGATCCGCCGCGACATCGCGGCGGCGATGGCCCGGGACCCGGCGGCGCGCAGCCGGCTCGAGGTGGTGCTCTGCTACCCGGGCGTCCACGCGCTCGCGCTCCACCGGCTCGCCCACCGCCTCTGGGGGACCGGCTGGTACGTGAGCGCCCGCCTGGTCTCCCACCTGTCGCGCTTCCTCACCGGCATCGAGATCCACCCGGCGGCTCGCCTCGGCGAGGGCGTCTTCATCGACCACGGCATGGGCGTGGTGATCGGCGAGACCGCGGAGGTGGCCGAGAACGTCACCCTGTACCAGGGCGTGACGCTGGGGGGCACCAGCCTCAAGCGGGAAAAGCGCCATCCGACGCTGGAGCGCGACGTGGTGGTGGGAACCGGTGCGGCGGTCATGGGGGCGATCACCGTGGGGGAGGGGACGCGCATCGGCGCGGGGTCGGTCGTGGTCCGGGATGTCCCGCCCAACTCGGTGGTGGTCGGGGTTCCGGGCAAGGTCATCTCGCGGGACGGCAAGCAGATGCGGGAGTCGGTCGATCTCGAGCACGCCGATCTGCCGGATCCGCTGGCCCGGACGATCGAGCAGATGCTGGACCGCATCCACGCGCTGGAGCTCGAGGTCGATACGCTGCGGAGATCTTCACGGGAGGTGAGCCGGTGACGTTCAAGGACGCGATGACGGTCAAGGAGGCGTCGAGCTACCTGGCGATGGACGAAGGCACGGTGGCCCGAATGGCCGAGGCCCGCCAGATCCCGGCTGTCAAGGTCGAGGAGCAGTGGGTCTTCTCGCGCAAGTCGCTTCAGAAGTGGCAGCGCCTCCGCGAGCGCCGGAGCTGGCGCGCCTAGCTCTTCGACACGGCCACCAGCCGTCGCGCGATCCGGTGGGCCCCGGGCCAGGCAGCCCCGCACCGGTGGCGGGCGAATCCCGATGAGTAGTCGGGCGATCCTCCACGTCGACATGGACGCGTTCTACGCCGCCGTGGAGCAGCGGGATCGCCCCGAGCTCCGCGGCCAACCGGTCGTGGTCGGCGCCGACCCGCGGGGGCGCGGGGTGGTGTCGGCGGCGTCCTACGAGGCCCGGCGCTACGGCATCCACTCCGCCATGCCGATCGGTCAGGCATATCGCCTCTGCCCCCACGCCGCCTATCTTCCGGTCGACATGTCGAAGTACGTCCGCGTCTCCGCCGAGATCATGGCCATTCTGGGAGCGTTCACCCCGCTGGTGGAGCCGCTGTCCCTCGACGAGGCCTTCCTCGACGTCACCGGCTCCCGGTCCCTCTTCGGGTCTTCGGTCGAGATCGCGCGCGCGATCAAGACACGCATCCGGTCCGAGGTCGAGCTGACGGCGTCAGCGGGGGTGGCGCCGAACAAGTTCCTCGCCAAGGTCGCCTCCGACCTCCGGAAGCCCGACGGGCTGGTCGAGGTCCGGCCGGGCGAGGAGGCCGCCTTCCTGCGCGAGCTGCCGATCTCCCGGCTGTGGGGGGTCGGGCCGGCGGCGGAGGCGGCGCTGGCCCGGCTCGGCGCCCGGACGATCGGCGAGCTGGCCGCGCTGGCCCCCCGGATCCTGGTCGAGCGCCTCGGCTCCTCCGGCGCCCACCTCCAGGCGCTGGCCCGCGGCGAGGACGATCGGCCGGTCGTCCCCTGGGAGGACCCGAAGTCGGTGGGCGCGGAGGAGACCTTCGAGCGCGACACCCGGGACCTGGCCCGGCTTCGCCGGACCCTGCTCGGGCAGGCCGATCGCGTGGCGGCCGAGCTGCGGGGGCTGGGGCTCCGGGGTCGGACGGTCACGCTGAAGGTCCGGTTCGCCGACTTCCAGACGCTGACCCGTCGCGCCAGCGCCCCGGTGCCGCTCGCCGACGGGGGGGAGATCTTCCGGTCGGCGTGGGAGACCCTGGTGCGCCTCCCCCGCCCGCAGCCGATCCGACTGATCGGGCTCTCGGTGTCCGGGCTCCAAAAGGACGCCGACCCTCGTCAGCTCCCGCTGTTCGGCCCGGGGGGGCGCGCCGAGCAGGTGGGACGGCTGTCCGACGAGCTGCGGGCGCGCTTCGGTCCCGGCGCCATTCGCCGCGCCAGCCTTCTTGTCCCGCCCCGGCCCGAGCCCCTATAATCCTGACAAGCACGGCGCGCGTCCGACATCGACCGGCACCGGAACCCACCACCCAGTCAGAGGAGGTCGAGCAATGAGGCTCAGATTGCTCCTGGCATGCCTCGCGGTTGTCTTCGTGTCCTCCATCGCCCCGAGCGGGGTCTGGGCCCAGGCGAGCGTTCCTGGCGTCAGCGACACCGAGGTCGTGCTGGGGCTCACCACGCCGCTGTCGGGACCGGCCGCGGTCTGGGGCACGACGGCCCTGGCGGCCGAGGCCTGGGCCAAGCACGTCAACGAGCAGGGTGGCGTCCACGGCCGCAAGATCAAGACGGTCCTGAAGGACGACGGCTACAATCCGGGGCGGGCGGTGGCCAACGTCGGCGAGCTGAAGGATTCGGTGTTCGCCCTCGTCGGCCTGCTGGGGACCGCCATCCTGAACGCGAACAAGGACAACGTCGCCGAGGCCAAGCTTCCCACCATCTGGCCGTACGGCAACCCCCAGATCTTCGCCAAGCAGCCGAGGGAGAAGCTCCGCGACGGTCTTCATGGTCTACCCGGACTACGCTGGACGAGGGCGAGTTCCTGGTCCAGCAGGCGGCCAAGCTGGAAGGCGCCAAGAAGATCGCCGTCTTCTTCCAGAACGACGACTACGGCAAGGGGGGCCTGGACGGCGTGAAGCGCGGCCTCAAGGGCCTGAGCGGGGTCAGCCTGACCGGCGAGGTGTCGTACGAGGTCGCCGACCGCGAGCTGGGGACCCACGCGCTCAAGATCAAGGACTCGGGCGCCGACACGCGTGATCTTCTATTCCACGGCGCCGCACTGCGCCGGCCTGATCAAGGAGATGGCGAAGGCCGGCTATCGCCCGAAGATCTTCGCGTCCTTCCCCCTGGGCGACCGGCACACCATGTTCCGGCTGCTCGGTGATCTCTGGGAAGGGGCGTACTACAACGTCACCGGCGCCGTCCCCGGCGAGCCCGACGCCGACCGGGCGGTCGAGGTCCTGCTCAAGCAGGATCCGAAGCTCAAGGGGCGGGAGAGCTTCGCCCTGGCCGGGGCGACGGCGATGATCGCCACCGTGGAAGGGCTCAAGCGGGCCGGCCGGAACCTCACGCGGGACGGCTTCGTCGAGGCCATGGAGACGATCAAGGACTGGACGCCGGAGAAGCTGACGGCGCCGATCACCTGGGGACCGAACCGCCGGCACGGCCTGAACGCCGTCCGCCTGATGCAGGCCAAGAAGGCGGCCGACGCCTCGTTCGCGACCATCACCGGGCTACCAGATCTTCCCGCCGCAGTTCTGACGGCGGAGGAGGGCTTCCCCCCGACGATCGGCGATGGGCGCCCTGCTCGAGGTCCGCGGCCTGTCGCTCGCCTTCGGGGGGATCCAGGCGCTGTCCGGCGTCGGGGTGACCATCGCGGAAGGGGAGACCCTCGCGGTGATCGGCCCCAACGGCTCCGGCAAGACCTCGCTCTTCAACTGCATCACGGGGATCTACCGTCCCACCGACGGTGCCATCACGCTGGCGGGGGAGAGCCTGCTGGGGCTCTCGCCCGACGCGGTCACCCGGCGGGGTGTCGCCCGCACGTTCCAGAACCTGCGCCTGTTCCACAACCTGTCGGTGCTCGACAACCTGCTCGTCGGCCGGCACCTGCACTTCGAGCGGAGCCTCCTCCACGCCCTGCTCCGCCGGCGCGGCGAGGAGATCCGACATCGCCGGCACTGCGAGGAGATCGTCGAGTTCCTGAACCTGGAGCCGTACCGCAAGAGCCGCGTGGCCGACTGCCCCTACGGCGTCCAGAAGCGGGTCGAGCTGGGCCGGGCGCTGGCCACCGAGCCACGGCTCCTGCTCCTCGACGAGCCGGTGTCGGGTCTGACTGCCGAGGAGAAGGAAGAGTTCGCCTACTGGATCCACGAGATCCGCGGGCGTTTCGGCATCACGGTCCTGCTGGTCGAGCACGACCTGCGCATCGCCTCGCGGCTCGCCAGTCGGATGGTCGCCCTCGACCACGGGGTGAAGATCGCGGAGGGGACGCCCGACGGAGGTCCAGCGCCACCCCGACGTGATCAGGGCGTACCTCGGGGCGTGATCGCGGCCAGGCCGGACGCCTGCCGCGTGCGTCCCCGAGGCGGCCCGCCTCCCGTCACCAGCATCGAGACGCTGTACTTCGACCGGATCTACGCCCTGTTCGGCGTGTCGCTGGAGGTGCCCGAGCGCCAGATCTTCGCGGTGCTCGGCCCGAACGGCGCCGGCAAGACGACGCTGCTGCGGACGGTCGCCGGGCTCCTCAAGGACCAGCCGAAGAAGGGGACGATCGAGTTCGGCGGGCCGGCGCATCGAGCGGCGATCGCCGGAGCCGATCGCCAACCTGGGGATCGTCTACGTGCCGGAGGACCGGGGACTGTTCCGGGAGCTGACGGTGGCCGAGAACCTCGATCTGGGCCTGTGGGGTCGGCGGGACGCCGCCGTCGGGCGATGACCTCGAGTTCGTCTACGGGATGTTCCCGATCCTGCGGGAGCGCGCGCGCCAGCAGGCCGAGACGCTGTCGGGCGGAGAGCAGCAGATGCTGGCGCTCGGGCGGGCCATGCTCCGGCGACCCCGGCTCCTGATGCTGGACGAGCCCTCGCTCGGCCTCGCCCCCCAGGTGGCCCGCGCGGTCTTCGAGGCGCTCGGTCACGATCAGCGGGCGGGGCACCACGATCCTGCTCGTCGAGCAGAACGCGCGCCTGGCGCTCGGGGTGGCCCACCAGCGTGGCGATCCTGGAGGCGGGCCGCGTGGTGCTCCAGGGCACGCCGAAGGACCTCGAGGAGCACGAGGACGTCCGCGAGGCGTACCTGGGGCTGGGTGTCACCGAGAGCGCCTCGCCGCGGGGCTGGCGGCTCTACCGGAAACGGAGGCGATGGTGATGACACCGACGGAGACGAGGGCCCGGACGCTCCCCGAGCTGTTCTTCGACCAGGTCCGGCAGCGCGGGGACGCGCTGGCCCTCCGCTACAAGGCGTACGGCATCTGGCACCGGGTGTCGTGGACGCGACTACGGGGAGTGAGGTGCGGAGGGTGGCCGGCGGCCTCCTGGCCTTCGGGCTCCGCCCCGCAGGAGAACGTGGCGGTGCTGGGCGACAACCGGCCGGAGTGGCTCTACTGCCACCTCGGGATCATGACCGCCGGCGGTCGCACGTGCGGCATCTACGCCACCTCGTCGGCCGAGCAGGTGACGCTACCTCTTGAACCACTCCGAGGCCAGAATCCTGTTCCTGGAGAACGAGGAGCAGCTCGAGAAGGTGCTCACCGTCGTCGGCGAGACCCGGCGTCGAGCGGCTCGTCATCTGGGACGCCAAGGGACTGTGGGGCTTCGCCGACCTCGGGTCATCTTCTTCGACGACTTCGTCAAGGAGGGCCAGCTCTACCTCGACTCCCACCCGGGCGCCTTCGACGCGCGCCTGCCAGGCCATCTCGCCCGACGACACCGCCATGATCATCTACACCTCGGGCACGACCGGGCCGCCGAAGGGCGCGATGCTCGCCCACCGGAACATCCTGTGGGTGCTGGAAGCCACCCTCCAGGCCATCCCGTGGCGGCCGGACGACGAGGTGATCTCGTACCTCCCCTTCGCCCACATCTTCGAGAACTTCACCTCGGTCTTCGACGCGATCCGTCTGGGCTACGTGGTCAACTTCGTCGAGAGCCCGGAGACCCTGTTCCAGAACCTCATGGAGCTGTCGCCGACCTACTTCGCCGGGCCGCCGCGGATCTGGGAGAAGCTGGCCTCGACGGTGGAGCTGCGGATGGCCGACTCCACCGTGTTCAAGCGCACCCTCTACCGGTTGGCCGTCTCGGTCGGCCGGCGCCACGCCCGGGCATTGCACACCGGTCGGATCCCCGGGTGGCTCCGGGCCGCCTACGGCCTGGCCTACGGCACCGTCCTCTACCCCCTCAAGCGGCGGCTCGGCTTCGAGCGGACCCGCATCGCGATCTCGGCGGCGGCGCCGGCGGCGCCGGAGCTGTTCGAGTACTTCCACGCCCTGGGCGTGCCGCTCCTGGAGGTCTACGGTCAGACCGAATCCACCGGGATCATCTCCGCCAACCGGCCGGGACGGGAGCGGGTGGGGACGGTGGGGGAGGCGATCCCCGGGGTGGAGGTGGCGCTGGCCGATGACGGCGAGATCCTGACCCGGGGGCCTCACGTCTTCCAGGGCTACTTCAAGGATCCCGAGCTGACCGCCCAGACGGTCGACCGGGACGGCTGGCTCCACACCGGGGACGTCGGCGCCTGGGAAGACGGCTACCTCAAGATCCTCGACCGCAAGAAGGACATCATCATCACCGCCGGCGGGAAGAACATCACGCCCGCCTACGTCGAGAACAAGCTGAAGTTCAGCCCGTACATCCAGGACGCGGTGGTGATCGGCGACCGGCGCAAGTACGTGGTCGCCCTGATCCTGATCGACGAGGACAACGTCACCAAGTTCGCCCAGGACCACCGCATCCCCTTCAGCACCTTTGCCGACCTGACCCAGAACCCCGAGGTCCAGCGGCTGGTCGGCCAGGAGGTCGACCGTGTGAACCGGACGCTCTCGCAGGTGGAGAGCGTCAAGAAGTTCGCCCTCCTGCCGCGCCGCTTCTACGAGGAGGAGGGCGACGTGACCCCGACCAAGAAGGTCAAGCGCCGGAACCTCGAGCAGCGGTATGCGGAGGTGATCGAGTCGCTGTACCGGGAGCGGTAGCCCGACGTGGACCTGGTCGAGACCTACCGGGAGGACCTGGCGTTCGCGCGGAAGCCGCTGGCGCGCGCCCTGCTGGCGGCGCTGGTCGCCGCCCTCCTGGTGCTGCCCTGGTACGCGCAGGGCTCCTGGCTGGTCCGGCTGAGCCTGATCTACCTCTACGCGATCGGCGTCATGGGCCAGAACTTGCTGATCGGCTACACGGGGCTGATCTCGTTCGGGCAGGCCGGCTTCCTCGCCATCGGCGCCTACGCCTTCGGCCACCTCCGGCTCCTCGGCGTGCCGTTCCTGCTCGCGCTGGCCGGGGCCGGGGTCGCCGCGGGGCTGGCCGGCGCCCTCGTCGGCTTCCCGTCGCTCCGGCTCAAGGGCCCGTATCTGGCCATCGCCACCCTCGGCTTCGGCGTCGCGGTCTACCAGGTGTTCGCCAACTCGGAGGTCCTGTCGGGCGGTCGCTCGGGACTCGCCATCGCCAAGCTCCAGCCGCCGTTCGGGTGGCGGCGCGAGGTCTACGTCTACTACGTCTACCTGGGCCTCCTGCTCGTCTTCACCGCCGCCACCTACAACCTGGTCTCCTCTTACGTCGGCCGCGCCTTCGTCGCGATCCGGGACAGCGACATCGCCGCCGAGGTCATGGGGGTCAACCTGACCCGCTACAAGCTCCTGGCCTTCGCGATCTCGTCGCTCTACACCGGGCGTCCACGGCGCTCTCTTCGCCCAGTTCCTCGGCCACCTGGAGCCCCAGACCTTCAACGTCGGCGAGTCCCTCACGATGTTCGTCGCGGTCATCGTCGGCGGGCGTCGCCTCGGTCGAGGGGTCGATCTTCGGCGCCGCCTTCGTCATCCTGGTGCCGAGCCTGCTCTCCGACTACCGCTGGTTCGTACCCGTGCTCTTCGGCGTCACCATCCTGGTCGTGCTGATCTTCGAGCCGCTCGGGCTGGCCGGCCGCTGGCTCAAGACCCGCCTCTACTTCCGGCTCTGGCCCTTCCGGTAGAGCGCCGGCCATGGACAAGCTCCTCCAGTACACGCTGACCGGGCTCTCGGCGGGCAGCCTGTACGCCCTGGTGGCGCTCGGGGTGGTGCTGATCTACCGCTCGACCCGGGTCCTGAACTTCGCCCACGGGGACGTGGCGACCTTCGGGACGTTCGTCGCGTTCGCCCTGGTCACCCAGGGCTACCCGTTCGCGGTGGCGTTCCCGGCCGCGCTCCTCGCCGGCGCCGGCGTGGCCGTCGGCTTCTACTTCGCCGTCCTGGTGCCGGCCCAGCGGCAGGGGGCCAACCTGCTGGGACAGGTGATCCTGACCCTCGGGCTGGCCCTCATCTTCCAGGGACTGATCGTCTACTGGTGGGGCGCCGAGCCGGACCGGTTTCCGTTCCCGCTCTCCGACAGCCGAGACCTGGAAGCTCGGGCCCGTCTTCGTGAGCGAGCTGTCCCTGGGCACGCTGGCGGCCGGGCTGGTCGGCCAGCCTCCTCCTGTACCTGCTCGTCCAGAAGACGCGGCTCGGGCTGGCCATGCGGGCGACCTCCGAGAACCTTCCCGGCCGCCCAGACGCTCGGCATCCCGACCCGGCGCATCCTCGCCTTCGCGTGGGGCGTCGCCTCCGCGCTGGCCGTCGTGGCGGGCATCTTCCTGGCCCCGGCGCTCCTGCTGGACCCGTTCTTCATGCTCGACCCGTTCCTCAAGGGGTTCGCCGCCGCCGTCCTGGGCGGGCTCAACAGCCTGCCGGGCGCGGTCCTGGGCGGCCTGGTCCTCGGCGTGGCCGAGAGCCTGGCCGGGGCGTACGTGACGATCCAGTTCAAGAACACGCTGGCCTTCGTCATCATCATCGTGGTGCTCCTGGTCCGCCCCGAGGGCCTCCTGGGTCGCGAATTCAAGGAACGGGTCTAGTGCGGGTCCGACCATCTGGGGTAGAATCGCCCTGATGGAGCGCCCGATCGCCTACGACAAGCTCGCCCGCGAGGACCGGTTCGTCCGGATGCGGGCCCGCCGCATCGCCGAGCTGCGCACGGAGCAGGGGCTCCCGCCGATGCCGGACATGAGCTCGCGGGAGTCGATCCGGGAGCGCGTCCACGGCATCCTGGTCGGCGAGCTCCAGGCCATGGAAGGGGCCGGCAGGACGGTCTACGACTTCCCGGACGCGCCCTGGGAGTTCACGATGGACATGGCGCGGCAGGTGTGGGACGAGTCGCGGCACGTCGAGATCTACATCCGGCTGCTCGAGCATCTGGGCGGCTACGTCGGCGAGTTCCCGGAAAGCACCATCCTCTGGCGATGCGCCTGCGCGGAGGACGCCGCGGCCCGGGTGGCGGGGGTCAACCGCGGGCTCGAAGGGCTGGCCTGTGACGTCTTCGCCCAGCTGATCGAGATCGCCCGCCGGCTCCCCGATCCGACGATCGCCCAGGCGGTCGACTACGTGCTGGCCGACGAGATCACCCACGTGCGGATGGGCTCGTACTGGCTGAACAAGCTGACCGAGGGCGATCCCGAGCGGCGCCGCCGGGCGGTCGAGTTCCAGGAGTCGATCGACGACCGGTTCAACCTGGGCGGCATGCGCCGGGTGGGGGCCGCCGACGAGGTGCCCATCGCGATCTCGACCGAGGTCCGCCGGCTGGCGGGGTTCACCGACGAGGAGATCCAGCGCCTCGTCAAGGCCACGCAGCGCAGTCCCGTCTACTGACGCGGGGCGCGAACCCCGCCCTCGACCGCCGCCATGCGCCCGGCCTGCCGCCTGACCCGCGCGTGACCGCCCGCGACCCCGCCCGCGAGCTGGCCGGCTGGCTCGGCGTCGAGGCCACCGCCCGGCTCGTCCGCCGCTACCGCTACGCCGAGGAGCGGCTGATGCGGACCCTGGCCGGGTGGATCGCCCTGACGCCGGAGGTGCCCGCGAAGCTCCTGCTCGGTCGCCACGTCTGGGACTGCGCCCAGCACGCCGACCTGTGGGGCAAGCGGCTGCCCGAGCTGCGGGCTCCCGCCCAGGTCTCGGAGCCGCCGAGCGCCGACTTCGTCCGCTTCATGGATGCCCTGGAGAACCGGGAGGCGTGGGGTGAGACCCTGGAGCGCCTGACCGGTGTCTATCGCGTGCTGAAGCCCCACCTGGCCGAGGCCTACGCCCGCCACCTGGAGCGGGCCAACCCCGTTTACGAGCCGCCGACCCGGCGGATCCTCGAGCGATGCCTCGCGGAGGAGCGCCAGCACATCACCGACGGGGAGCGGGTTCTGGCGGCCCTGGCCGACACGGACGCGCGCCGGCACCGGGTGGCGGCGTGGCAGGCCGAGCTAGGGCGCCTGCTGACCGCGGCCGGCGGCGTCACCGGGGACGTCGAGTGACATCCATTCTGGATCAACCCCGTGAGCGCCGTGCCGAGCAGGCGGGGTGGCGGCTCCTCTCCCCTCCCCCCTCGGGGTGGGAGGGGTCGCCACGGGCCGAAGGCCGTCGAACGGTGCGGGGGGCCCCGCCACCGGAGGGGTGCGACGTCCCGAGGGGCTGCAGTCCCGAGGCGTCGCGGCGAGACGAATGACTGAGCTGGAGGAGGCGGTCGAGGCGCATGCCCGCCGCGTCGTGGCGGGCGACGCGAACACCGGGGCCGATCTGGCGCCGAGCGCGGAGATCGAGCCCCCGGACCTCTTCGAGAGGCTCCTCGCCGGCGGCTTTCGCGACTTCGATCTGGTCGCCCACGCGCGGATCGGCGCCTATCACATCGTCAAGACCCGGTACCGCGGTCCGACGACGCTGGTCGTCCAGGAGCGGTGGGTACGCGGCGGCGACGGACACTGGCGGGTTCACGAGGCCGTGCTCGTCCGGGTCGCCTCCGGGGACGCCGGGTAGTGTTCCGGACGGTGCTGGTCGCCAACCGGGGTGAGATCGCGGTCCGGATCATCCGGGCCTGCCGGGCCCTCGGCGTTCGCGCGGTGGCCGTCTACTCGGACGCCGACGCCGGCGCGATCCACGTCCGGGCCGCGGACCAGGCCGTTCACCTGGGGCCGGCGCCGGCGGCTCAGAGCTACCTGGCCATCGAGCGGGTGCTGGACGCGGCACGGGCTTCCGGGGCCGAGGCCATCCATCCGGGGTACGGGTTTCTCTCCGAGAACTGGCGCTTCGCCGACGCCTGCCGGGCGGCCGGCCTGGTGTTCGTGGGCCCGCCAGCCGAGGTCATCCGGGCGATGGGGGAGAAGACGGAGGCGCGGCGGCGGATGGCCGCCGCCGGCGTGCCGGTCCTGCCCGGCTCGGACGGGCCGGTGGCGGACGTCGACGAGGCGAAGTCGGTGGCGGCGGCCGTGGGGTACCCCGTGATGCTCAAGGCCGCCGCGGGCGGCGGCGGCATCGGCATGGCCCTGGTGCCGGACGCGGGCCGGCTGGAGGCCGCCTTCGGGGCGGCGCGGCGCCGGGCCGAGTCGGCCTTCGGGAACGGCGCCGTCTACGTGGAGCGGGCCCTGGAGGCGCCCCGGCACGTCGAGGTCCAGGTCCTCGCCGACGAGCACGGGATGCTCGTCCACCTTCACGAGCGGGATTGCTCGATCCAGCGTCGGCACCAGAAGCTCGTCGAGGAGAGTCCGGCCCCCGGCCTGCCCGATGGCTTGCGGGCGCGGCTCCACGACGCGGGGGTGCGGGCCGCCCGGGCGACGGACTACCGGAACGCGGGGACGGTGGAGTTCCTCGTCGAGGGCGATGCCTTCCACTTCCTGGAGATGAACACGCGACTCCAGGTCGAGCACCCGGTCACCGAGGAGGTGACCGGCCTCGACATCGTCCAGGCCCAGCTCCGGGTCGCGGCCGGGGAGTCGCTCGGCTGGCGTCAGGCCGACATCCGGCCCCACGGAGCGGCCATCGAGTGCCGGGTCTACGCCGAGGACCCGGAGCGCGGATTCCTCCCGTCGCCGGGGACGATCACGGGGCTCGAGCTGCCCGCCGGACCGGGCATCCGCTGGGAGTGTGGCGTCGAGGCCGGCAGCGTGGTCTCCGTCCACTACGACCCGTTGCTCGCCAAGGTCATCGCCGCTGGCGCCGATCGTGCCCAGGCGATCGAGCGGCTGCGGGCGGCGCTGGCCGGCTGCCGGATCGAGGGGGTCCGGACGACGGTGCCAGTCCACCAGCGGATCCTGGCCAGCGAGGGATTCCGGAGCGGAGCCGTTCACACGCGGTTTCTGGAGAGATCCTTGATGGGTCGAGCCGAGGGGGCCAGCCTCCCGGCCGGGAGCGAAAGGGGGCGCTGAGTCGATGCCGGAGGAAGTGCGAGCGCACATCACGGGGGTGGTCTTCCAGGTCGTAGCGTCGGCCGGCACCAGGGTGGGGGCAGGGGACCCGATCCTGATCCTCGAGTCGATGAAGATGGAGATCCCGGTCGAGGCGCCCCGTGCCGGGGTGGTGCAGGCGATCCGGGTCGCCGAGGGCCAGACGGTGCAGGAAGGGGACGTCGTCGCGCTCCTCGACTGAGAGCGTGTGAAGAACTGGGTTCTCCGACTCCCCCTCCCCCCGGTGGCCGCCGGAGGGCGGGACGTCGCGAGGGCCGCAGGCCCGAGCCGTCCCGGCGATCCGGTCAAACGGAGGGGGGTTGGGGGGGCGGGAGGTCCGGAACCGAGGGCAGGTGCGGCGGGCAGCTCTTCCGACTCCCCCCTCCCCCCGGTGGCCGCCGGAGGGCGAGACGTCGCGAGGGCCGCAGGCCCGAGCCGTCCCGGCGATCCGGTCAAACGGAGGGGGGTTGGGGGCGGGAGGTCCGGAACCGAGGGCAGGTGCGGCGGGCAGCTCTTCCGACTCCCCCCTCCCCCCGGTGGCCGCGGAGGGCGAGACGTCGCGAGGGCCACAGGCCCGAGCCGTCCCGGCGATCCGGTCAAACGGAGGGGGTTGGGGCGGGAGGTCCGGAACCGAGGGCAGGTGCGGCGGGCAGCTCTTCCGACTCCCCCCTCCCCCCCGGTGGGTGGGGGAGGGGGGTTGGGGGGCGGGCGGAGGTCCGGAACCGAGGGCAGGTGCGGCGGGCAGCTCTTCCGACTCCCCCCTCCCCCGGTGGGTGGGGGAGGGGGGTTGGGGGGGCGGGCGGGAGGTCCCGAATGTCCATGCGGGAGCTGGTCGAGGAGCTGAACCGCCGCCGCGCGCGGGTGGCCGAGCTTGGCGGAGCCGCCGCCGTCGCCCGGCAGCACGAGGCGGGCAAGCTGACGGCTCGCGAGCGGCTAGCCCTCCTGTTCGATGCCGGCAGCGTCGTCGAGCTCGGCACCCACGCGACCCACCACGCCGACCATCCGTCCATGGCCGGCCGCGAGACGCCGGCCGACGGCGTGGTCACCGGGTTCGGCCGGATCGACGGCCGGCCGGCGTGCTTCATCGCTTACGACTTCACCGTGATGGCCGGCTCGATGGGGCGGACCGGAGAGACGAAGTGCGCGCGGGTTCGCGAGATGGCCCTGACCCAGCGCGTCCCCCTCGTCTGGCTGATCGACTCGGCCGGGGCGCGCATCCAGGAAGCCGCCGGTGGCGGCTGGTTCGCCTCCTCGGGGTACCTGTTCCGCGACGAGGTCATCCTGTCGGGGGTGGTGCCGCTCGTGGCCGCCATGATGGGGCCGGGGGTCGCCGGGACGGCCTACATCCCGGGGCTCGCCGACTTCGTCCCGATGGTCAAGGGGACGAGTCACATGGCGCTCGGCGGGCCGCCGCTGGTGAAGGCGGTCGTGGGGGAAGACGTGGACCCCGAGGAGCTGGGCGGCTCCCGCGTGCACACCGAGATCTCCGGGGTGGCCGACCTCGAGGTGGCGGACGACGCCGCCTGTCTCCAGGCCGTCAAGGACTACCTCTCCTACTTCCCGTCCTCGAACCTGGCGCCGCCGCCCGATCGGGTCACGGACGACCCGGCGGACCGCCGGGACGAGGCGCTCCTCGACGTGGTGCCGGAGAGCCCGCGGCGGGCCTACGACATGCACGGGGTGATCGAGCGGATCGTGGACCACGGGCGCTTCTTCGAGCTGAAGCCGACCTGGGCGAGGAACCTGATCGTCGGGCTGGCCCGCCTGGGCGGCCACAGCGTGGGCCTGGTGGCCAGCCAGCCGCTCCACCTGGGCGGGGCCCTCGACGTCAACGCCGCGGACAAGGCGGCCCGGTTCATCATGCTCTGCGACGCGTTCAACGTCCCGCTGGTGTTCCTGCAGGACGTGCCCGGATTCATGGTCGGCTCGAAGGTCGAGCGGGAGGGAATCATCCGTCACGGGGCGAAGATGCTGTACGCGGTGGCGGAGGCGACCGTGCCGAAGCTCACCGTGGTGGTGCGAAAGGCCTATGGCGCAGGGTACTACGTGATGTGCGGCCGCGCCTACGAGCCGGACCTGATCGTCGCCTGGCCAACCGCGGAGATCTCGGTGATGGGGCCGGAGGGCGCGGTCAACATCATCTTCCGGAAGCAGATCGGGGGGGCGGCCGACCCCGAGGGGGAGCGCCGGCGGTTGATCGAGGAGTTCCGGCGGATGATCGGTCCCTACGTCTCCGCCGGCCACGCCCACATCGACGACGTCATCGATCCCCGGGAGACGCGCCCGACGCTCATCCGCGGGCTCGAGCTGGCGCGCGGCAAGCGGGTCGAGCGGCCCTGGAAGAAGCACGGCGTGATGCCGGTCTGAGAACGTCAGGGCGGTTTCGGAAGACCTCCCCGATGCCCCCCTCGGAGGCCGCGGCGATGCCGCGGCTCGAGGTGGAACGCCAGGGCCGAGCGACTGAGCCGGTGGGTGCGAGAAGCGGATGGGCAACGGGCACGAGAGCCGCGGCACCTCTTCGCGGGCTCTGAGCCCGAGGTGCCGCGCCCCCTCGGTCGGAGCGAGAACGGCCGGCCCGCCGCGCGGCGAGCCGGCCGTTCGTGGCGCCGGGCCGGTGGCCTGGCGCCTAGTTTTCGACGAAGCTCTTGAGGCCGCGGCCGCGGAGCGGCGAGCGCAGCTTGCGGAGCGCCTT
This sequence comes from uncultured Candidatus Rokubacteria bacterium, assembly GCA_963708025.1. Taxonomy (GTDB): domain Bacteria; phylum Methylomirabilota; class Methylomirabilia; order Rokubacteriales; family DASRDR01; genus CAVPSB01. Next base: position 540,057 of record CAVPSB010000014.1, read on the forward strand.
GGCCTCGATCTGCCGGATGCGCTCCCGGGTGACCTCGAACCGCTGGCCCACCTCCTCCAGGGTGTGCTCACCCTCCTCGCCGATGCCGAAGCGGAGCCGCAGGATCTCGGCCTCCTTCGGGCTCAGGCTGGCGAGGGCCCGCTCCACCTGGGCGGTCAGGTCCTGACTGAGCAGCGAGTCCGACGGGGAGGGCGTCCGCTTGTCCTCCAGGAAGTCCCCGAGATCCGAGTCCTCGCCGATCGGCGTCTCGAGCGACAGCGGCTTCTTGGACGACTCCAGGATGAGCCGCACCTTGCGCAGCGGGAGGCCGCTTCGCTTGGCGATCTCCTCGGGCATCGGCTCCCGACCCAGCTCCTGGAACAGCCCCCGGTTGATCCGGGAGAGGCGGTTCAGGGTCTCGATCATGTGGACCGGGATCCGGATCGTCCGGGCGTGGTCGGCGATCGCCCGGGTGATCGCCTGGCGGATCCACCAGGTGGCGTACGTCGAGAACTTGAACCCTCGGCGATACTTGAACCGATCGACCGCCTTCATGAGCCCGATGTTCCCCTCCTGGATGAGGTCCAGGAGCGGCATGTCGTGGTTCAGGTAGCGCTTGGCGATGGAGACCACCAGGCGGAGGTTCGCCTCCATGAGGGCCTTCTTCGCGTGCCGCACCTCGAACTCGCCCGTCTCCACGTCGCGGAGCAGCGCCACCAGACGCCGATGGGGCAGGCCCACCTCGGCCTCCAGCTCGCGCAGGCGGCGACGAAGCACTGTCGCCGGGACGCTCTGACCCTCGAGCTGCTTGACCAGGCTGGTCATCTCGTTCGAGATTGCCCGGACCCGAGCCACCCATCGCTCCACTACCATGGGCTTCAGCGGCAGATCGCCCAGCAGGCGGACGCGACCCTGGTGGTTCTCCGAGATCCACTCCTGGATGCCGCGCCGGGACTCCTCCTTGCGGGCCCGGTTGCGGGAAGCCTCCAGCTCCTCCAGCTCGCGATCGAGCCGGCGGATCTGGGTGAAGACGTTCAGCACGCGCCGGTACTCGGCGTCGGTCAGCTCGGTGCCATCGGGCGCCTCGAGGAAGGCGGCCGACTCCACGTCACGCTTCCGCAGCCGCTCGGACAGCTCCACCAGCTCCCGCCGGACCAGAGGTACCGCCATGATCGCCCGGCGGACGCGCTCCTGCCCCTGCTCCATCCGCCGGCCGAGGATCACCTCGCGCTCGGCGGTCAGCAGGGGAATCCGACCGATCTCCCGGAGGTAGAGCCGGACGGGGTCCTCCGGGCTGAGACTCTCCTCGATGACCTCGGGCTCGTCCTCCTCCTGCGCGGGCTCCAGCTCCTCGGCGTGCGGACCGGATTCCTCGCCCGTGGGGACCGGGGGGATGTCGAGCGTCTCCAGGACTTCCTCGACCTTGTCCGTCGAAACGAGCTCGCCGGATAGCGTGGCGAGATCGTCGCCTTCCTCGTCGTCCGGCTTCGCCTTGGGGTTGATCTCGGATACGGCGTTTCGGCTCATGGCCACCTTCCTCTACTCTCTCGTTGGTTCCCGGGTCTGCCCTCCATGAGACGGTCGGGGCGCGAGAAAAGTTTCCGCACCGTGTCATTTCGGATCCGCCCGTGACGGACCCGGAGCGGCGAGTCGCAACTGCCCGTGCGCGCAGGCCGAACCGATTCCCGGATCGGCCCGATGCGCCCGGGCCCCAGGACCCATCCACCGGGACTTGCAAAAGGCTGGCCTTGGTCGTCGGCGCCACCCTCCCCGTGCTATGATCCGCAGCCGGGGCCCATGCGTGAGGAGATCGCCGCGGCTCGTTCGGAACCGCCGCTGGTTCGTGGATGCCGGAACCGCCTGTATCGACAGGCATTTGACACCTAATCTGCCGCGACGTGCTCCGCTAGGTCATGGTCCAGGGCAACCGCTTCCGGATCGGGAGGGCCCGACCGGGGTCCCAGCCGAAACGCCCCCCTGTCGTAATCACGACAGGGGGCCCCTGGGTCACAGGGCGTACGTCCCCATGCACAGGGACGGCCCAGTCGACGAGCCGGGCGCGGCCGAGCGTGCCGGTCGCTTCGGGGGGATCCGCGCCTGGGTGCGTGAGCGGGCCGCCATGACGACGCCGGGTCGGCTGCGGCGCGCCCCGTCGGCGGGAGACGTCTGATCCGCGCGCCGCTGACGCGCCTCACGGCCGAGGAGGCCGTAGGCCTCCTCCGTCCGGGGATGTACGTGCTCCTGCCGCCCGGCTGCGCCGAGCCGCCGACCCTCATCGAGGAGCTGGTCCGCCAGGCGTCGCGGCTCCGCCCCCTGACCCTCATGGGTGGGCTGCTCCTCGGGGACTATCCATTCTGTGCTCCGGAGCTGGGCGACGCCTTCCGCTGGGCGACGTTCCACATCATGCCCGGCCTCCGGGACGCCATGCGGCGCGGGCGGGTCGAGTTCCTGCCGATCCGGTACTTCGACACGCTGGCGGTGTTCGGGCCCGGCGGGCCCTGGGCGGCCGACGCGGTCCTCGTCCACACCGCCCCTCCCGACGATGCGGGGCGACTGTCGCTCGGCGTCTCGACCAGCTACCCGCTGGCCCTGGCCCGAACCGCCCCCCTCGTCATCGCCGAGGTCAACCGCCGGATGCCGCGCACGCTGGGAGACAGCGGACTGCCCGCGGACCGGGTGGCGGCCGCGGTCGAGACGGATCGGCCTCTGCGGCCGTACCCGTCGCCGCCGGTCGGTGAGGTCGAGCGTCGCATCGCCGCCCACGTGTCCGAGCTGATCCCCGATGGCGCCACCCTCCAGATCGGGATCGGCGCCGTGCCCGAGGCCGTCGTCGGCGTCCTCGGTGATCGGCGGGACCTCGGGGTGCACTCGCTGCTGGTGGACGCGATGCTGCCCCTCGTCACCCGGGGCAGCATCACCAACGCCCGGAAGAGCCGGAACCCGGGGCGAATGGACCTGGGCGAGATCATGGGGACCGACCCGCTCTTCCGCTTCGTCCACGAGAACCCGGTGGTGAACATGGAGCCGTCTTCTCGGATCCACAACCCGCGGGTGGTTGCCACGCTCGAGCGTTTCGTGTCGATCAACTCGGCGATCGAGGTGGATCTGACCGGGCAGGTGAACGCCGAGTCCATGGGTGACCGGCAGGTGGCCGGGGTGGGCGGGCAGTTCGACTTCGTCGAGGGCGCCTACTGGGCGCCGGGGGGACGCTCGGTGATCGCCCTCCCGTCCACGGGACGGGAGGGAGCAGTCTCGCGTATCGTGACCCGGCTCGGCAGCGGCGCCCGGGTGACGACACCCCGCCACCTGACCGACTGCGTGGTGACCGAGTTCGGCCGCGCCGAGCTCCGGGGCCGGAGTGTCGAGCAGCGGGCTCGCGCCCTCATCGGCCTCGCCCACCCGCGATTTCGAGAGCAGCTCGAGCGCGAGTGGCGGGCGATGAATTGAGGGTCAGCGCGCCTGACGCTTCCGGATCTCGGCGAAGACCTCGTCGTTGGTCGGGAACCGAAACGTCTTGTCTTTCGAGTAAACGACCTCGCCATCGACCTCGACGTCGAAGATGCCGCTATGGCCACCCGTCAGGTCAGCCGTCACCCCGAACTCGTTCTTGATTGCGGCCTGCAAACTGGAGGCCTGGGGGGTATAGTCTCATTCCAGGCAATACGTGATCTGGATTCGCATCTCCTCTCACCTCCCTCCGGCAAGGAGCGTGACTCCGCGGTCATGATACCAGACTGGCACCGGGGTCCCGGTCCACCATTTCGACGCCAGGACGGGGTTGAAGGATGCGGGTCGGTGGGGCACTACGGGCCAGCCAAAGCGCCGGTCGGGGCCCGCCGGTCGAAAAGGGGGGTGGGGTGGCGACGCCAGGGGATCATCCGAGCTACCTCGAGATCCGGTGGGACGTCGAGAAATGGATGCTGTTGCGGCTCACGAACTTCGGGAGCCAGCTCTCCTTCGGTCCGGGCGATCCCATCATCCAGGAGGGCGAGGCGGGGGACGGACTCTACCTCATCCTGTCCGGCAGCGCCCAGGTGCTGCGACCGGTGCCGGGAGGCGAGTCCCGGCTGCTGGCCACGCTGGGTCCGTTCCGGTCGTTCGGGGAGATCTCCTTGCTGGTGGATCAGCCGCGGTCCGCCACGGTGATCGCCAGCACCGCCCTCCGCTGTGTCAAGCTGAGTCGGAGCCAGCTCGAGCTGGTCGAGGAAAAGGAGCCCAAGCTCGCCCTCCGTCTCTATCGGCTCGTCGCCGAATCGCTCGCGCGCAGCCTCCTCGGCTCGTCGTCGTGACCGTGGGCCGCCGGCCATGATCACCCCGCGCCGGTCGCCGCCGCGGCCGCTGGCTCGACCCCGGCTCCGTTCCTGATGCCCCGCGTCCTGGTCATCGGCAGCAGCAACCTGGACTTCACCGTCACGGTGCCGCGCCTGCCGCAGCCGGGGGAGACCGTCTCCGGGGGACAGCTCGGCATGTCGGCCGGCGGCAAGGGGGCGAATCAGGCGGTGGCGGCCCGCCGGCTCGGCGCGGAGGTCCGTTTCTTGACCCTGCTCGGAGCCGACCCGATGGGCGATCGCGTCCAGGCCACGCTGACCGCGGCCGGGTTGCCGTCCGAGGGATTGCTGCGCACGAAAGACGCGCCGACCGGCGTCGCTCTCATCGCCGTGGACCCGGAGGGCCGGAACCAGATCGCCGTCGCCCCCGGCGCCAACCATCTCCTGACGCCCGAGCGGGTCGCCGAGCACGCCGATGCCGTGGCCTGGGCCGACGTGATCCTGCTGCAGCTCGAGACCCCGATCGAGACCGTCCGGTGGGCGCTGGGAGAGGCGCGCCGAGTGGGCCGGCGCACCGTGCTCAACCCGGCGCCGGCCCGCGTCCTGCCACTTCCGAGTGACCTCCTGCCGCTGGTCGACTACCTCACTCCCAACGAGACGGAGGCGGCGCTCCTCACCGGCGCTGGCGTGGAGGGGATCGAGGGGGCGCAGGCGGCGGGACGGCGCCTGGTGGCCATGGGGGTGGGTGCGGCAGTCGTCACCCTGGGAGCGCGGGGCGCGGTGCTCACCCGGGCCGACGCCTGCATCCATGCTCCGGGCTTCGCCGTCTCAGCAATAGACACGGTCGGGGCGGGGGACGCTTTCAACGGGGCGCTGGCGACGCTGCTGGCGGCCGGGGCGTCCGTCGAGGACGCGCTGGTGGTGGCGAACGCGGCGGGCGCATTGACCTGCACCCGGCGGGGCGCGGTCGAGGCCATTCCGGTGCGGGCCGAGGTGGAGACGCTGCTCACACGGGAGAACAGATGGCCGAGCGTCCGGTGGTAGAGGGCGGGTGATGACGGGGCGGGTACCCTGGCGGAGGACGCCGGCTCGGGCGGGGAGCCGGCCGATGAGCGCGCCCGACCGGTCTCGCCTGCACTACGGCTGGGTCGTCCTGGGCACGGTGACCTTGCTGCTGCTCGCCGCCTCGGGCGTGCGGTCTTCCTTCGGCGTCTTCATCAAGCCGATGGAGGCCGAGTTCGGCTGGGACCGCACCTCGATGTCGGTGGTGGCGGCCCTGTCCCTGTTCCTGTACGGCGCGGTGGGGCCGTTCGTCGGTCGGCTGGCCGACCGCTTCGGGCCCCGTGGTGTCCTGGCCGCCTCCGCCGTGCTGATCGGCGCGGGCACCATCGGGGCCGCCTCCGTGGTCACCCTCTGGCAGCTCTACTTCACGGTGGGGATCATCACGGCCCTGGGCGCCGGCGGCATCGCGCCGGCGGTGGCGGCGTCGGTGGCCGCCCGGTGGTTCGACACGCGGCGCGGGCTCGTCCTCGGGATCGCGGGCGGCGGTATGGCCGCCGGCCAGCTCCTGATCGTCCCGCTGGCCATGGCGCTGACGGTGTCGTGGGGCTGGCGCTGGACCTTCGTCGTCCTCGGCGCCGGGTTCCTGCTCCTGATCGTGCCGCTGGCGCTGGCCCTCATCCGGAACGACCCGCGGGAGGTCGGGCTCGCCCCGTACGGGGCCGCCAAGGGCGCCATCCCGAAGACCGACCGGGAGATGGCGGCGGAGCGCACCGGCTTCGGCCAGGCGGTCCGGACGCTGCCGTTCTGGCTCCTGGCCGGGAGCTTCTGGGTCTGCGGCTACACGACCTCGGGTCTGGTGCTGACCCACCTCATTCCTCACGCGACCGAGCACGGGTTCCACGCGACCCAGGCGGCCCAGGCCCTCGGCATCATGGGTGCGCTCAACGTGGTCGGCACGCTGCTGTCGGGATGGATCTGTGACCGGTTCGGCCAGAAGGTTCCGCTGGCCGGCTACTACTTTCTTCGAGGGCTCTCCCTCATCTTCCTGCCGTACGTGGGGACGTTGGCGGGGCTCTTCGCGTTCGCGGCGATCTTCGGGCTCAACTACATCTCGACGGTGCCGGCGACGACGGCACTCACCGCCAGGATCTACGGCCGCTACTCGGTCGGGGAGCTGTCCGGCTGGATCTTCTTCTCCCACCAGCTCGGCTCGGCGTTCGGATCGCTGGCCGGCGGCTATCTCTACGATCGCTTCGGGAACTACACCATCGCCTTCCACTCCGCCGCCGCGATGGCGTTCGTCGCGACCGCGCTGGTGCTGGCCATCCGCGAGCAGCCGCTGGCCGGTCGGCCCACCGCGCCGCTGGCCGCGCCCCGCCCGATCCCGTCGCCGGCCAGCTCCTGAACGCCCAGGGTCCCTGGCCGGCTCGTTCACTCAAGAGCCGCGGGCCATGAGCACCGCATCCTCCGGCGGGTCGTCGTAGTAGTCACGGAACCGGCCGACCCCGGTGAAGCCGCACCGGCGGTAGAAGGCCCGGGCGCCCCGGTTCCGCGCCCGCACGCGGAGCCAGACCAGCGGGACGTCGAGGCCGCGGCAGTACCGGACAGCCGCCGACAGTAGCCCGCGGCCCACGCCCCGCCGGCGACAGGCCGGGTTGACCGCGAGGTTGATCACGTCGGCCTCGCCGCCGAGCGCCGATAGCTCCACGCCGGCGTAGCCGACGACACCGCCCCCGGCGGCGGCCGCCACCCAGAGCCGACCGCGGGGGGGGCGGGCAGCCCTGAAGATCGCGTGGAGGTAGGCGAAGGCGGGGCCGGGCCAGGCGTCGTCACCGAAGACGGCGGCCTCCAGGCGCGCCATGCCCGGGGCATCGGCCGCCCGCATGGGGCGGACCGCGATCCGGCCCGGCCCGTCAGGCGGCGGGCGTCGCGGGCGGCGTCCGGGCCGGGAGCTTGATCGTGAACGTCGAGCCCTTGCCGGGCCGACTCTGGACGTCGATCGTACCGCCGTGGCTCTGAACGATTCCCAGGCTGACCGAGAGGCCGAGGCCGGTGCCGCTCACGGCCGGCTTGGTGGTGAAGAAGGGATCGAAGATCCGATCGAGATGCTCGGGCGCGATGCCGACGCCGGTGTCGGCGAACTCGATCGCGACGCTGCCGTCCACGGCGTGGGTCCGGATGGTCAGGGAGCCCCGTTCCTTCATGGCGTAGACGGCGTTGTTGATGATGTTCAGGAAGACCTGCTTGAGGCGGGAGACGTTGACCTCGACCCAGGGGAGACCGGTCCCGTACAGCTCGTGAAGGGTGACGTCGTCCAGGCTGCCCTGGCGGCGGACCATGGCCACCGTCTGCTCGACGACGGGATTGATCTCGGTCAGCTCCGGCTCGAACTCCCGCTGCCGGCTGAAGTTCAGGAGATCGCGGACGATGTCGCGGGCACGCGCCGCTTCCTCCAGGATCAGATCGAGCTCCTCCCGCATCGGCTGACCCGGCTGGATCTGCTCGGCCAGGTAGGAGGCGAAGCCGAGCACGCTGGTCAGCGGATTGTTGATCTCGTGGGCGACGTTGGCGGCCAGCTCCCCGATGGCGGCAAGCTTGGCGGACTGGATGAGCTGGGCCTGGGTCTGCTTCAGCTCGGCCATCTGCCGCTTCACGCCCTCGTAGAGGCGCGCGTTCTCGATCGCCAGGGCCGCCTGGCGGCTGATCCCTTCCACCAGCCGCAGCTCCTCCGGGCCGAACTCGTGCTTCTGCTTCCACCACAGCGCGAACAGTCCGCCGATCGGCTCCTCCCGCACGACCATCGGCACGAAGAGGACCGACCGGTGGGGAAAGCGTCGGAACGTCTCGCGATCGATCCGCGGATCGGACTCCGCGTCGCTGGAGAAGAGTGGCCGGCGCTGCCGCCACGACTCCTCCAGGAAGGAGTGCCCTCGCAGGGGGATCGGGAACTGCCGGAACTCGTCGAGCAGATGCTTCGGCACATGGTAGCCCGCGATGGCCTCGAAGGCGCCCTGGTCGGTGGTCGCCAGGTAGGCGCCGACCATGTCGGCCCCGGTCGCCCGGGCGGCCTCGCGCGCCACCCGGCGCATCGTTTCGGTCAGCTCCAGGGTCGAGCTGACGGCCTGGCTGACGGTCAGGAGGGTCTCGGTCTCGCGGAGTCGCTGCTTGGTCTCCTCGTACAGCCGGGCGTTCTCCACGGCGATCGCGACCTGGTTGGCCACGATCTTCAGGAGCTGCTCCTCGTCGGCCTTGGCCGCCGGCGGCAGGACGTGCCGGGCCACCATCACGCCCAGCGTGCGGCCGGGGACGACCAGCGGGAGCGTCCACTCCACCTCCGTCCACTCGTCGGACGTTTCCAGGCCGGACTGGGCGAGGAGGCTGCGGGGCGCCTCGGCGTTCCCGTGCACGGCGACCCGGATCCCGGCCGGCTCCGACAGCTCGACGGCGAGGCTGGCGCTGCCGAGCGCCCGGGCCAGGCTGGGGAGGAACCGCTCGAGCAGGGCCGTCACGCCCAGCTCGGAGGTGAGATCCTGGACCGCTCGGTGCAGCTCCTCGAGCTGCCGGGCCCGCCGGATGAAGTGGTGGTTGACTCGCTTCAGCTCCTCGACCTGGTTCACCAGGCGGTAGACCAGGCGCTGGTTCAGCTCCCGCAGGTAGAAGCCTTCCTCGCGCTCCTCCACGCGGTCCCGCCGGCCTTCCAGGAACTCCGCGACCTGGCGGGGGAAGGCGTCCACGTCGATCGGCTTCTGGATGTAGCCGTCGCACCCCGCCACCAGCGTCCGCTGCCGGTCGCCCTCCATGGCGTAGGCGGTGACGGCGATCACCGGCGTGGTGGCGAGCGTCGGGAAGGACTTGAGGATCGCCACCACCTCGTAGCCGTTGACTCCGGGCAGGTTGACGTCGAGGAGGATGAGGGCGGGCTTCTCGCTCACCGCGGCCTCGATGCCGGCCAGCCCGTCCTCGGCGTTGACCACCGTGTAACCCTCGGCCTCGAGGATGGCCCGGGCCAGCATCCGGTTCTCGGGGTTGTCCTCGATGTACAGGATCTTCGTTCCCTTGCGGTCGCGATGGAGTGCCGTACCGACCATGAGTCTCGCCTCAGTTCTGAGACCGCGTGAGCGGCAGGGTGAAGTGGAAGACGGAACCCTGATTCTCCCGGCTCTCGGCCCAGATGCGCCCGCCGTGCATCTCCACGAACTTCTTGCTGATCGCCAGGCCGAGGCCGGTGCCGCCGGCCTCCCGTGACAGCGGATTGTTGAGCCGGTGGAAGGGCTCGAAGAGCCGCGGCAGCTCGTGCTCCCGGATGCCGATGCCGGTGTCGGCCACGGTGAGATGGAGGGCGTCCGGCTCCAGCATGACCCGGACGAGCACCCGGCCGGTGGCCGTGAACTTGATGGCGTTGCTGAGCAGGTTGAGGAGCACCTGCTTGATCTTGGTGCGGTCGGCCCGGACCCGCGGAAGATCGAGCGGAATGTCCTTCTCGATCTTCAGGGGCTTCCCGCGGACGAGGGGCACGGAGGTGTCGATGCACTCGCCGACCAGGTCGTGGAGGTCCAGCTCCTCGGGATGGACGTCGATCTTGCCCGCCTCGATGCGCGAGAAGTCGAGGATGCCGTTGATGAGGCGGAGGAGGTGGGTGCCGCTACTGTGGACGGAGCGGATGTACGCCTCCTGGCGCTCGGTCAGCTCGCCGTCCAGCCGGTTGAGGAGGACCTTGGAGAAGCCGATGATCGAGTTGAGCGGCGTGCGCAGCTCGTGCGACATGCTGGCGAGGAACTGGGACTTCAGCTGGTTCGCCTCCAGCAGCCGGGCGTTGGTGCTGCCCAGCTCGTCGTAGAGGGAGGCGTTGCCCAGCGAGATGGCGGCCTGGTTGGACAGGACGGACAGCACTTCCAGCTCCTGGCTGTCGAAGATCTCCCCGGACAGCTTTTCGCCCAGCAGCAGGATGCCGATCAGGTTGTGCTCGATCTTGAGCGGCACGATCAACGACGCCTTGATCTCGTCCAGCTCGACCTCGGCCGCCTCGAAATACTCCGCGATCTTCGGGTTGAGCTTGACCTCCTCCTTGACGAGCACCGCGCCCTCGCGCTTGAGCCACTGCACGATGGGGCTGTCGCCGCGGATCGTCGTGACGCCGCCGCCCTCGACCTCGGTGGTGGCCTCCTCGCGGTAGGCCGCGTAGCTGTTGCCGTCGCGGTCGTAGATGAGGAGCGCGCAGTGGGTGAGGGGGATGCCGCGCACCAGCCCCTGGACGAGGGTGTCCACCAGCTTGTTGAAGTTGAGCATCCCGCTCATCTGCTTGCTGAGGGCCACCAGCGTCTCGTAGCAGCCGCGGCGCTTGCTGAAGGTCAGCCGCTCGATCGTGGCCTCCAGGCGCTGGCCGAACGGGCTGACCAGGACCGTGATGACGAAGCCCAGCGGGAGGACGATCCAGAGCGCGCTGGCCTGCTCCAGGTCGAAGTACCGCTCGACCGACGTGCGTCAGGCCCGCGAGAGCCGACGTGATGATGCCGCAGACGACGGCGTAGATCGCGATCTGCTTGACCGCCACCGTGACGTCGAAGAGCCGGTAACGGACGATCGACAGCCCCAGCATGAGGGCGAAGATCATGTTGGCGGGGATGCCGACGGGGTACGCGCGGTCGAGGGCGGGCACGAAGCGGGCCAGGATGAACCGGATGAAGTCGATGAAGCCGCCGGCGAGCGTCACCGCGGTGCCGATCTGGATGAGCCGGGCCCGGTTCCGGCGGAAGCTCGAATCGAGGGCCCTCATCGACCGGGTCAGGTGGACCAGCCCCCAGATGAAGAACGCGTTCAGGTACAGGAAGAAGAGGGTGTACAGCGGCCCGTTGGCGGGGGCCCAGCCCCAGTAGGTCTGGTTGACGCCCTTCATGAAGAGCGCCGAGCCGGTGATGTTGAGCACGCTGAAGAAGAGGGCCAGGGCGTAGGCGAGGGCCAGCGACCGGCGATGCTGGGTGGTCCGCTCGAGGAAGACCAGGACGAAATGGTAGTAGAGCGCCGGGACCGGGATGATGCCGATGTGGATGAGGATCTCCCAGAGATACGCGCTCGAGGGGTCAGTCGCCTCGCGCAGCAGGAAGACCCCGAAGTTCCAGATGGCGAGCCCCGAGAGGAAGTACGAGAAGACGCGGTTGAGCCGGCTGGCCGGGTTGCGGAACAGGGTGATCCCGACCAGGGAGACGTTCAGCAGGAAGGCGATGAGGGGAAGGAGCTTATGGGGCGTCAAGCGCGTCCCCCTCCACGCCCTCGGGGGGAAGCAGGTACCTGTCCTTCCTCCGCTGCTCCTCGATCTCGTCCTGGAGGATGCCGAACACGATGATGTCCCAGTACCGGCCGTCCCGGTACGCCGCCTTCCGGAGGACGCCCTCCTGGGTGAAGCCGTTCCGCTTCAGCGTGTTGATGCTCAAGGGGTTGTACTCGTACGCCTTGGCTTCCAGGCGCCGGAGGCCGATGGTGTCCACGCCATAGTACGCCATCAGCCGGCTGGCCTGCACCCCGACGCCCCGCCGCGAGGCCCGGTGATCGGCGATGATGGTCTCGATGCCGGCGTACCCCTCGGCCTGGTGGATGTTCATCAGCCTGACCAGCCCCACCGGCCGGCCGGGGTCCTCGTTCGGTACGACGATCAGCACGATCTGGGTGGGGTCGTTCAGCACCGCGTCGTAGAACGAGGCGTCCTTCTCGTAGGCCGCGAAGAGCGAGAGGAACTCGCTGCCGACCATCCGCTCGAGATGCGGATCGTCGGCCCAGGCGTCGAGATGGCGGAGATCGTCGCGCGTGAAGGTGCGGAGATAGATCCGCCTGCCACGGGTGACCACGATCTCCGGCGGCGCCTCGCTGGCGGTCGGGGCGGAGGGGATGGCGGCGTCGGCCTCGGCGGGTGCCCGCTGGGCCGCCGACACCCGCACCCTCGGCCCGAACGCCGAGAAACGACGCTGGTCGTGCATCCGGAGCTTCACCCGCCCTTCCTGAGCCTCTGCGATCACCCGACCCCCCGTAGCCGAGCGGCCACGCCGTTCGCCAGAAGCGCCAAAGGCCCGGCGGTGCCGGGTTCCCGGATGAGGCTAAGATAGCGCAGTCACGGACCAAACGCCAAGTTGTCCGAGGCGACTCGGAACAGGCGCTGAACCAGGGGGGGCGGCCGGCTTCCCGGCCGCCCCCCCTGGGCTGTGTCGCTGCTCCCTATGTCACTGGAGCGGTGCGGTCGGGAAGTCCAACTCGAACCTGGCCGTGGCCATCCCGAGCGACTCTTCCTTGTTGTGGACGCGGATCAGCTTGTTGTCGTCGCCGAGGTAGTAGGACCGCTCGTTCCGGCGCGGCCTGCGGTGCATGCCGACCTCGTCGGTTACGAAGGGCAGCCGCACCTTGCCCGTGAACGTCGCCGGCCCGAGCCCGAGGAGGCCGGCGTCTTGGCCCAGGACGGACTCAGGAGTCCACGTGCCCGACATGGCGATGAGGCGATTCTTGGGGTCGACGACTTGCATCACGCCCTCGATCCTCCCCGTCATGACGACGAACTCCGGTGCGTCCACCGGGTTGTCCATCTCGATCGTCACGGAGACCCTGGCGGTCAGAGTCCCGGCACCGGTTTGCATGTCGATCCGGTCCTCACCGTAGGCGACCAGGTTGCACGGGATGGAGCCGCCGATCAGGCCGTTCGCAATCAGCAGGCCGATCAGCGCGTCGGGGCAAAGTGGGGTGCCGACCTTGGCGTCCCCCATCAGCGATCCTGCGCCGATCCGGGTTACCCCATCCACGGACATTTTCTCGGTCAGCTCGTAGAACACCGCATCGTTGCTGGAGCCGGCCTGAGCCGGCGCTGCGGCCAGCACGACCAGCGCCAGGGACACCGCCGAGGAGAGCGCCTGCAGCTTCCCCTTCAGGGGCATGCCGTTCATGTATTTGGTTCTCCTCACGTTCGCCCCGGCAGGACCTGCCGGAGAGCACCAACCCGGGGACAGCGTGACGTGTCGCGCGACACGCCCGACCGGCCGACTACCGATTGCTGAGGAACACCAGCGCGTACACATTGCTCGATCAGGCCAAAGCAATTTGACTGCCAGGAATGTCTCGGCCGACGAGCCGCACGGAATCAACATGTTACGCTGCGATTGCGCTCAGGTGAGATCACCGGGCCGGCTCACTCCTGGCCAGCGGCCCGGGGCTATCCGGCCAGGAACTGAGCGCTCTTCGGGAAGGTGGGAGGGCGGCCCGGCAGGCCGGCCAACGCGTCAGCCGCCGGGGCGGGGTGTCCGGGCCTCCGCCCGGACCCACGCGAGGAGGCTGATGTCGGCCAGGAAGGTTGTCCGGGCCTCGAGGACCGCGAATCCGGACGACCGGAGCGCCTGGTGGAACTCCTCGGCGGACATGTAGTGGGGCTGGTAGTCGCGGAACCGCTCGAACAGCGCGGTCGGGAGGAGCCAGCGGAGCGACCGCACGGCCGCGCCCCAGCCCCGAACGGCCGTGATCTCCCGGAAGATCCGCGCGACACGCGCCGGCCGCGAATAGGTGAGGAAGACCGCGTGGCCGCCCGGCTTGAGGGCGTGCCGGCAGCCCTCCAGGAGGCTGCGGGGGTCGGGGTGCCAGTAGAGCGTGTGCATGCTCACCAGCACGTCATAGGCGCCGCCGCCCGGAATGGGATCCGAGGCCACGTCGAGCTGGTGGAACTCCACCTTGCCGGCGCGCGGGCTCGCTCCGCGATCGCGCGCGATCCCGACCAGGGAGCCGACGACGTCCAGTCCCACGACCGAGTACCCGAGCCGGGCCAGCTCGAGCGCGACGGTGCCGGTGCCGCAGGCGACGTCGAGGACCTTCACCGCGGCGCGGTCGCCCGAATCGTGCGAGCGCTCGACGAAGGTGGCGACCTCCCGGAGCAGTGACTGGTACGGCTCGAACGAGCGGACGACGGCGTCGTAGGTGAGCCCGTACGCCCGGGCGATCAGCCGCTCCATCGAATCCCGGATGCGGCTGCGCTCTATCGGTGGCATGTCGGCGACCCAGGTGGCACGCTCGGGGAGGGTTCGGAGAGCCGGAGGGTCCGTCGCCCGCCTCTCCATCTACTCCGTGAAGTCCTTCCGCGCCCAGATCAGGAGACTGGCCTCGTTCAGGAAGGTTCTCCGGGTCTCGAGCACCGTGAAGCCGGCCGCCTGCAGGTGAGCGGTGAACTCGTCCTCCTCCCAGTAGGTCGGCCCGACCTTGTGGCGGGCCGCCTCGAAGATGGCGTTGGGCACGACCCACAGCAGCGAGCGGATCGCGGGTCCCAGGCCCTGACGCGCCCGCAGCTCCCGGAAGGTGGCCCGCAGCTCCACGCGGCGAGTGTGGTTCACGAACACGGCGTGACCGCCCGGCTTCAGCACACGGCAGGCTTCCTTCAGCTTCCGATCGGGATCGGGGTGGACGTACAGGGAGTGAACGTTCACGATCTGGTCGAAGGCGGCGTCCCGGAAGGTGCTGCCCTTGGCGAGGTCGGCGTGCTGGAAGGCGAGGTGCGCGAGCCGCTTGGCCTGCCGCTTCTCCCGGGCGAGGTCGATCAGGCTCCCGTAGCGATCGAGCCCGACCACCGTGAAGCCGGCCTCGGCCAGCTTCAGCGCCAGGTTGCCGGGGCCGCAGCCCAGCTCCAGGATGCGCACGTCCCGCCGGCTGGTGGATTCGGGGACGGCGCTCTGGACGAGGTCCAGCACTTCCCGCTGGAGACTCTGGTAGGGTCCGAACCGCTCGAAGATGTAGTCGTAGACCACGCCGTAGCCAACCGCGACCATGCGGTCGAGAGCTCGCGAGAACACCCCTTTCACCACCTTCCGCGCGGGCACCGCCGAATTGCCCACTTCGGCGCTGGACCCCATGGCTAGGCGCCCCCGCCCTTCCCGGTCAACGCCGTCTCGACCGCCACCCGCAGCTCGTCGGAGGTGAACGGTTTGAGCAGGATGGCGCCGAATCCCATCTCCGCGGCCCGGTGGGTGACATCCGGCGTGCCGTGGGCCGTGATGAGCATGAAGGCCATGTCCGGGCGGAGGGTGCGGGCCTGCTCGAACACCTGGAAGCCGTCCATTCCCGGCATGCGGTAGTCGACGATCATGAGATCGAACGGCTCGTGACGGAGGTGCTCCAGCGCCGTCTCGCCCCGGTTCGCCCCCCGGACCGCGTAGCCCAGCGACTGCAGGATGTTCACGCAGAGGATGACGACCGGACCCGCGTCGTCGACGACCAGGATCTTGGTCTTGCCCTGCTTCAACAGTCGACCTCCACCGCGGATTGGCCGGTCACGGGTTGCGCGACCGCCGCCGGGTCCCCGGAGGGATCGGCCAGGACACCGGCGGCGCGGACGTCCAGGTGCCGGCTGATCTCGGTGATCCGGGCCCGGGGAATCGCCGCGAACGCCGTGATGACCCGGGGGTCGAAGTGGACGCCCTTGCCCCGCAGGACCTCGGCCAAGGCGGCGTCGTGCGGCAGCGCGTTCCGATACGGTCGCGCCGAGGTCATGGCGTCGAAGGAATCGGCGACCGTCACGATGCGCGCCGCCAGGGGGATGTCGTCGCCCTTGAGCCCGTCGGGATAACCCTTGCCATCGTACCGCTCGTGATGATACTTGATCGCCTCCGCCTCCTGCTTGAGGAAACGCAGGGGCTTCAGGATCTTGTAGGCGACCAGCGGATGGCGGGTGATCAGCGCGTACTCGTCCTTGGAGAGCCGTCCCGGCTTGTGGAGGATCGAGTCGAGGATGACGAGCTTGCCGAGGTCGTGGAGAATGCCGGCCCGACGGGTGACGAACACCTGGGCCGGTGAGAGCCGCATGGCCTCCGCGATCTCCGCCGCGTACAGCGAGACGCGGGCCGAGTGGCCCCGGAGGTACAGGTCCTTCGATTCGAGCGCGCCGACGAACGACGAGATCATGTCGATGAGGTTGCCCTCGAGGTTCTCGCGGAGCAGGCTCCGCTGGAGCGCCAGCGCGGTGGTCTGCGCGTAGCCCAGCAGGAACTCCTTCTCGTCCGGCAGGAACGCGCCAGCCCGCCCAGCCCGCCCAGCCCGCCCAGCCCGCCCAGCCCGGACGTCGCGTCCCAGGCACAGGATGCCGGTGCTGCCGCCGCCGGGGATGGGGGCGGCGATCGCCGCCAGGGCGCGCTCGCGGGCGCCGAGCGTCCGGGTCTCCTTGCCGGCCTCGAGCAGGTCGCCGAAGGCGTCGCGGGCCAGGCTCAGGAGCGCACCGGAGAGCTCCGGGTCGCCCCGCTGGCTGGCCGTGAAGCCTCCGTCGTGGTCGCGCACGAGCAGCAGCGCGGCATCGGCGCGGAGGCTCTGCATCGTGAAATCGAGGAGCCTGTCGATGAACGTGGCGGGGTCGAGGCCCTCCAGAGCCAGCTCGCCGATCTTGAAGAGCCCCTCCATGCCGCTCTGACGCCGGACCAGCTCCTCGACGAGTCCGGCCGGCTGGCCGACCGGGTCAGCCCCGGCCAGGCGGTCCTTGCGGAGGCGCTGGACGAGCTGCTGGACTTCCTTCACCGAAAAGGGCTTCGGCAGGTAGTCGTAGGCCCCGTGACGCAGGCCGGAGACCGCCGAGTTGATCGACGGCACCCCGGTCATCAGGACCACCGGCGTGCCCGGCTGCTTCTCCTTCATGGTCCGGAGGAGGTCGAGGCCGCTGAGAGCCGGCATCTTGATGTCCGAGACGACCAGGTCCAACTCGGTCTCGGCCAGGACATCAACGGCCTGCTCGGCGGTCGAGGCCGTGGTGACGAGGCAGCCGTTGAGCTTGAAGGCCGAGGTCAGGAACTGCAGGACGTGGGAGTTGTCGTCCACCAGCAGGACCCGGAGGATGTCCAGCCCGGGTGGGCCTGCGGTCCGTCCGGCCGGCGCGCCGGCCGGCGTGGTTCCCCCCGACGGGAACTCGCTCGGCGTGTTCGTCATCCGGCCCTCCCCCTGTTCACAGTCCCAAAATCATAGACCGGGCGATCGGCCGCTCCACGAAAATTTGCCACCGGGCAGGGGAGGGGTCGCGGGCCCCGGGAGCTCCCTGACGACCACGGGGTGGCGGGCCGGGGCCCGGAGGCGGCGGACGCCAGCCCTGCCGAACCCGGTGCCGTCCCCGGCTCCGACCGACCCCGGGTTGCTAACCCCTCGCAATCAGGCGGTTGTCCTGACCAGCCGCGGGGCGCTCCCCGCCTGCGCTTCGGTCGCCGCGGCTGCCAGGCCCTCGGCGGTGGCGTCCGTGCGGCTGTCGTAGAACCGGCTGATCTCGGCCAGACGCTCCACGGAGACGAGGGCCAGGGCCTCGGTGACCAGTGGGTCGAACTGGGCTCCCGCGTGCCGGCGGATCTCCGCCAGCGCGCTCTCGATCGGCAGGGCCTTGCGGTACGGACGGTCGGACGTCATGGCGTCGAAGGAGTCCGCCACCGTGACGATCCGGGCGATGAGAGGGATGTCGTCGCCCTTCAGGCCATCGGGGTACCCCTTGCCGTCGTAGCGCTCGTGATGCCGCTTGACGGCCTCCGCCTCCCGGGCCAGGAACCGGAGCGGCTTGAGGATCTTGGCAGCCGTCACCGGGTGACCCATCATCAGCGCGAACTCCTCGTTGGTGAGCCGCCCCGGCTTCTGGAGGATGGAGTCGAGCACGACGAGCTTGCCGAGGTCGTGGAGGATGCCCGCTCGCCGCGTCACCGCCACCTGGGCCGGGGAGAGGCCCATGGCCCTGGCAATCTCGCCCGCGTAGAGCGAGACCCGCGCGGAGTGCCCCTTCAGGTACGTGTCCTTGGACTCGAGGGCGTTGACGAAAGAGGAGATGGTGTCGATCAGGTTCTCCTCGACGTTCTCGCTCAGCAGGATCTTCTGGAGCGACACCCCGATGGTCCGGGCATAGGCGAGGAGCAGTTCCTTCTCGTCGGCCAGGAACGCCGCGCCTCCGGTGCGCCCCAGACAGAGGACGCCCATGGGCTTTTCGGTCCCGGGAACGAGGGTGGCCAGCGCCGCGACCGGGCCGGCCTCGGAGGCCAGAGCCAGGCTCTCGTGTCCGCCGGTCTTCTGAATCTCGTCCAGCGAGGCCCGGGCCAGGCTCGAGATCTGGGCCGCGAGTGCCGGATCGCCCTTCTGGCTGGCCGTGAAGTCGCCGTCCTCGTCGAACAGGAGGATGACCGCGGCGTGGGCGCGGAGACTCTCGATGGTGTAGTCGAGGACGGTCTCCACGAACACCGGCGTGTCGAGCCCCTGCAGGGCGAGGGCGCCGATCCGGGAAAGCACCTCCATGCCGAACTGTCGCCGGGCCAGCTCCTCGGCCCCGGCCGGGTTCCTATCCAGCTCTTCCTGGGCCCGGCGATCCTGGCGTACCCGCTCGAGCAGCCGCTGGACCTCGTCGACCGAGAACGGCTTGGTCAGGTAGTCGAAGGCCTGGTGACGGATGCCGAAGACGGCGGAGTCCACGGTGGGCACCCCGGTGATGAGGACCACCGGCGTCCGCGGCTGCTGGCCCTTGACGGCCTGCAGGACGTCCAGCCCGCTGAGGCCGGGCATCTTGATGTCGGAGACCACGAGATCGAAGGACATCTGTCCGATCAGCTCGAGGGCCTCCTCGGCGGTCGCGGCCGCGGTGATCAGACAGCCGTTCGAGGAGAAGGCGGCCGAGAGGAAGCGGAGGACCGGCGCGTGATCGTCGACCAGGAGGACGCGCAGGCTGTCGGCGCCGGAGTCGGCCGTCTCGAGACGGGGGTCGGGGTGCGCCTTCGGAGCCGACGGTGCCGGCCGACTTCCGGAATGATTGGTGCCCTGGCTCTTCTTCATTCGCCGATCCTTTCCGTTGGCCTTCGTTGCCGGACCGTTTCTTCGCGTGAGCCCGCCTCATTCGCGGACGGCGGCTGCCGCATTTTTGCAACGGACATTCCAAGTGGGATAGATGGTAATTCAAGTAGCCGCGCCCACGGCTGTTTTGCATTTCGGGTGTCGGGCGAAGAGGGCCCAGCGCTGGCTGATTGCTGGCCACTTCGGCCATTCTGGCCTGGAGGAAAAGAGCCAGAGGCACCGGCGGCGGCCGTCGCGGACGGCTGGCCGACCGGGGAGCCCGGGCTCTTCGACTCCCGGGCCGAAAGGTCGAGGTCGCCTCTCCGCGGCGGCCATTCTGGCCAGATCGTGGTCATCGGGGCCCCCGGTGAGCCCTTTTCTACCGGTCTCGACGCCCGAGATGCTACCAATGGGCGTATCGGTGGAGCGCGCATTCGCGCATTCCCCCGGATGAACAGTGTCACACTCGCACCTTCGCGATTTGGCACGGGTCCTGCTCAGACCCTGTGGCCGCTCGAGGTGGGGAAATCGCCACGAGCAATGGATTCCCGCGCCGGCCGGAGCCGGATGCCGACAGGGAACCACCAGTCCTTAGCTCCGCGACTCGCCAGTCGCGGTTGGGAGGAGCCGGACGATGACAGGAAAGCTCGCAAAGCCCGTTCTGGCCGCGCTTGTCGGGGGCCTGCTGGTCTCGGGCCTCATGGTCACCCAGAGCGATGGGCAAGCCACGAAGAAGGTGAAGGTCGGGTGGAACTACCACATGGGAAATACGGCCGCCGTCGTGGCGGACGAGAAGGGCCTGTTCAAGAAGCAGGGGCTGGACGCGGAGGTGAAGTCGTTCGCCTCCGGGCCTGCCGTCTCCCGGGCCCTGGCCACCAAGGAGATCGATCTGGCCTATGTCGGGTTCCTGCCGACCTACCACGACATGATGCGGGGCGGCCTCTCGGTCACCGTGGTGGCCAAGGCCAGCTACGGGCTCGGCTCGATCCTGGTGAGGAAGGACTCGGGGATCAACGGGCTCAAGGATCTCAAGGGAAAGAAGGTCGCCGGGTCGAGGAAGAACAGCGGCAACGACGTGATCCTGCGCGCCTTCCTGCTCCGCGAGCTCGGTGGACTGGACCCCGAGGCGGACGTCCAGGTCGTCCCGATGGCCGAGGAGGGCAAGGGTGAGGTGGTGATGAGCAAGCAGGTGGACGGGGCGATGACCGTGGAGCCATTCACCACCCAGTACCTGCTCGGCGGGCAGACGAAGGTCATCGTCAACACGGTGGATGCCGCGCCCCACCACCCCTGGTACGTGGTGGTCGTGCGGACCGACTTCCTGAAGGAGAACCGTGACGCCGTCGTCCGGGCCGTGAAGGCGCATGTCGAAGCGGTGAAGTTCCTGACCACCAGCCCCGCCGAGGCCAATGACCTGATCGCGCGGGCGTTCAAGCAGGACGGCGTGACGACCGAGATCGCGCGGCTCGCCCGCGAGCGGGTGGGCTTCGACTACGCCATCAGTGACAAGGACATGGAGTTCTTCGACCGCGAGATCGGCTGGTCGCGGTCGCTGGGCATCGCCAAGACGCCCCAGAAAGCGGCCGAGCTGGTCGACCTCAGCCTGCTGAAGGAAGCTACCGGCGGCAAGTGATGGCCGGCCGGGCAATGGCCTGAGAACAACGAGACGACGAGGAGACCGATCGTGAATCCAGTGCGATGGCTCGGGCTGACCGCGAGCTTCCAGGGCTCGACCGACATGGTCGGGACCGGGGATCTACCGCGGGGGACGGTGCCGGACGGGAGCAAGCTGTCGGGACGTGAGGCTGACGACGGCACGTCCAACCCGGGAACGAGCGACCCGGCGGCTCGGCCCGAGGCCAGCGGCCGGAGATGGCGCTGGCCGTGGACGCCGGACACCGATCGACGGCTTGCGTCGCGGACGCCCGCCACCGACCGGCGGCGCTCCCCTCGGACCGCCAAGGCCCATCTGTTCGTGACCGTGTGTCACTGGAGCATGGTCGGTCTCCTCGCCCTCAGTCTCCTCACCGGGATGCGGATCGGCTGGGGCTACCTGGAGAGCCCGCTGGGAGGCTCTACCGGCCGCTGGGGAGCCCTGCTGGGCGCCATCGCCCCGAAGGGCACCCTGTTCGACGTCAACGTGATCACCCTGCACGTCCTGCTGGCCTTCTTCATGCTGCTCACCGTTGGCGTGTACGTGGGCTATCTCTTCCGATCCAGCGCCCACCGCCGCCTGGAGCTGACGCGCGACGACGTCCGGAAGCTGACCACCGCGCTCCGGGCCGGGACCTTCTGGCGGAGCAAGGGGGCGCTGTGGTCGGCCAACCTCCTCATCTACTGGGTGGCCTTCGTCTTCATCGCCGTGCTCACGGTTACCGGGGTGGCGCTCTACCGGCTGGAGTGGGGCCTGGCCAGGCTGCTCGGAGGCTACGAGACCACGCGGCTCTTGCACGGGCTGGTGGCCTACGGGTTCCTGCCGTACACGATCGTTCACATCCTTCTGCAGTGGTGCTTCGGGCGCTTCTGGGCGATCTTCAAGACCCAGCTCTATCGTCCCCACCTGAGGGCCGGGCTCGTCGGCGTCGCCCTGGCGGTGCCGCTGATCGTGGGCCTGTACCTCTGGAACGAGGTGCCCGAGGCCCTCACCGTCATGCGCATCGCCGGCAATCTGCCGGCCCCGGTGCTCGACGGCGATCCGGGCGATCCTGCCTGGAGCCGGGCTCAGGCGGTGACCATCCGCACGACCAAGGGCGTGAACAACCCGCACTCCTACGTGGACGTGACCGTGAAGGCCCTCCACGACGGCGAGCAGATCTACTTCCAGTGGCAGTGGGAGGACCCCGACGCGAGCTACAAGCGCTTCCCGCTCCTGAAGACCGCAAATGGCTGGAAAGTCTTGCAAACCGCGTACGAGCAGGCCGACGAGAACTTCTACTACGAAGACAAGCTGTCGATGTACATTACCGACGTGAAAAACGGCAGTTGCGCGGATACGTGTCATCTCGGTGTGGGGCCCTACGCCGCCCGGGGCGAGAAGCACGGCCTGCACTACACGAAGGGCGAGATCGGGGACGTCTGGCACTGGAAGGGCGTCCGGAGCAATCCGATGGGGGCCGGGACCGGCGAGCCCGGGTTCATCGACGACCAGCATTTCCGGGGAGCCGACCCCATCCCGCTCGATTACCTCTACAAGCGGTACACCGCCGGCTACTACGCGGATCCCGGGCGGGGCTACGGGTATGACTACAACTTCGAGAAGATCGATCCCTACAAGCCCCTGGGCGAGACCTACGTCCGCCCGTTGTTCCTCCCGCCCACCAACGGGATCAAGCCGAACCCGGATCCCCGGACGTCGGAGGAGGGGGTCACCTGGTGGATCCAGCGAGCCACCGCGATCCCGTACACGGAAGCCGCCGACACCTACCCGGTGGGGGCCATGATCCCGAACATGGTGCTCGCGCCCTTCCAGGGGGACCGGGCCGACGTGAGGGCGCAGGGCGCGTGGCGGGAGGGACGCTGGACCGTCGAGGCCCGCCGGCGCCTCGACACCCAGAGCCCCTACGACGTTCCCTTCACGATGGGGAAGCCCGTGTACATCTCGGTGGCCCTCTACAACCGGACGCAGACGCGGCACAGCGAGCACATCCGGCCGATCCGGGTGGTGGTGCAGCCGTGAGCCCGCGAATCTCGGAGCTCGACAGGAGAACCGTCATGAGCCAGGCAACCCGCGCCCTCGTCCTGGGCATGGTCTTCACCATCGCGGCCGGCTGCGCGGGCGCGCGATCGGGACAGTCCGACGTCGTCACCCTGCCCGGAACCGGCGACAGCCAGGACGTGCTGCGCGCCCTCGCCCGGGGTTATCTCGCCCAGCATTCCGACCGGCGCGTGGTGGTGCCGGACTCGATCGGATCGGACGGCGGCGTTCGAGTCGTGGGGACCGGCGAGTCGCCCATCGGCCGGGTGTCGCGCCCTCCCACCGCCGAGGAGAAAGCCAAGTACGGTGATTTCAAGTACGTGGCCTTCGCCGGCGTGTCCGTGACGTTCGTCGTCGGGTCGCAAGCCGGCGTGCGCGACCTCCGTGAGCAGCAGATCTGCGACGTCTTCGCCGGCCGCCTCACCAGCTGGAAGCAGGTCGGCGGCAACGATCTGCCGATCGAGGTGCAGGCGCGGCCGGAGGACGGCTCCAACATGAGGACGATCCGCAAGCAGATGGCGTGCTTTACGAAGCTCGAGATCACACCGAGCGCGCGCGCCAACCTGCGGAACTCCGACCTGGTCGAGTCGATGAAGCAGTTGCCCGGCGCCCTCGGCTTCATGCCGCTGAGCGAGGCGAGGCTCCATGGCTTCCAGGTCGTGACGCTCGACGGGGTGGCCCCCGGCACGCCGGACTACAAGCTCGGCATCGCGCTGGGGTTCGTCTACAAGAAGGACCTGCCGTCCAACATCCAGGAGTTCATCGCCTATCTGAAGACCGCTCCGGCGCAGGAGATCATGCGGAAGACCGGCCACGTTCCCGTGGCGGGATAGCTCTCCGGGCTGGCGGGAGAGCGAGGAGGCAGCGACGTGAACCTGAGAAAGGTCGGGCTCAGCACCAGGATGATGATGCCCTTCGTGGTGGTCTTCGTCGGGGCGCTCGGGCTGGTGGGGACCATGTCGGTGCGCTCCAACCACGCCGCGATGACGGAGAGCCTCGAGAAGCGCGGGGAGATCCTGGTGAGGATGCTCGCCACCGGGCTGGCGGATCCGCTGTCGCTGAGCGAGGAGGAGAGCCTCCAGCAGATCCTCGACGGGACCAAGTCGGCCGACTCGGACGTGGCCTACGCCGTCCTGGTCAGCGCGAAGGGGGAGGTGGTCGCGAGCACCGACGGGCGGCTGAACGTCCTCCGGAACGACTTCGAGAAGAAGATGGCCCAGACCACCACGTTCGTCCAGGCGGGGGTCCCGGGCTCGGCGAGCCTCTTCGAGGTGGCGGCTCCCGTGACCTACAAGGGACTGGGCCGGATCGGCGCCATCCGCGTCGGCATCTCCACCCAGAAGGTGGAGTCGATGGCCAGGCGGTCGGCCTTGGCCATCGCGGGAGTGGGAGCGCTGGCGCTGCTCGTCGGGATCGCGGCCTACGTGTACGCGACGCGGCGGATCACGCGGCCGCTCCGGGCGGCGGTCGAGCGGCTCGACGAGCTGGCCGGCGGGGACGCCGATCTCACCGTCCGGCTGGCGGTCGTGCGGGGGGACGAGGTGGGTCGCCTCGCCCAGTCACTGAACGTCTTCCTCGACAAGCTCCACCGGCTGGTCCAGGAGATCCGCGACACCTCCACCCACGTCGGCACCGCCTCCCAGCAGCTCTCGGGGGCGGCGACGCAGCTCTCCTCGGGGGCCCAGGAGCACGCCTCGTCCCTGGAGGAGACCGCGGCCAGCCTGGAGCAGATCACCGGCACCGTCAAGCAGAACGCGGAGAACGCCCGGCAGGCCAACCAGCTCGCCGCGGGGGCCCGGGACACGGCGTCGTCGGGAGGCCAGGTGGTGCTGAAGGCGGTCTCGGCCATGGACGAGATCAGCCGGTCGTCGCGGAAGGTCGTCGAGATCATCACGATGATCGACGAGATCGCGTTCCAGACGAACCTGCTGGCGCTGAACGCGGCGGTCGAGGCGGCGCGGGCGGGGGAGCAAGGGCGAGGCTTCGCGGTGGTGGCGGCGGAGGTGCGGAACCTGGCGCAGCGGTCGGCGGAGGCCGCGAAGGAGATCAAGGAGCTGATCGGGGAGTCGGTGCAGAAGGTCGACGACGGCTCGGCGCTGGTGAACCGGTCCGGGCAGGCGCTGGACGAGATCGTCAGCTCGGTGAAGCGGGTGACCGACATCATCGCCGAGATCGCGGCGGCCAGCCAGGAGCAGTCGCAGGGGATCGACCAGGTCAACCGGGCGGTGAGCCAGATGGACCACGTGGTGCAGTCCAACGCGGCCCAGACGGAGGAGCTGTCGTCCACCTCCCAGATGCTCGCCTCCCAGGCCGCGGACCTGCACGCCCTGGTGGGACGCTTCAAGCTCGGCGCCGTCACCACGAGCGCCTCCTATCCGAGCGCGCCGGTCGCGCCCGCGTCCGTGCCGCTGGCGGAGCTGGCTGCCGCCGGGGCACTCGGCTCGGCGGCCCGGCGGGCTCCGGTCATGTCCGCCGCGCCCCGGTGGAACGGGGGCGGGCTTCAGGACGGGGGCATCGAGGAGTTTTAGGACGTTTCGCGGGGTCTCGGAAGACCCCACGCGGACAGGACGCTCTAGGTCAGGGAGAAACCGTAGGGTCCGACCAGCGGCGGCCTGCTGAGCGCCGCAGTGCCGCGGTGTGGCTCAGCGGTCCAGCCACACCTCCTGCATCCGCCCGTAGTTGTAGAGGGAGTGGTGCGGGACCAGGTTCCTGACGTGGGGCCACTGGGTGAAGTACTCCTTCCGCCAGCCGAGCATCGGGCGGGCCACGTCGGCCTCGAGCTTCCGCTGGATCTCCCACACCAGCTTGAGTCGCTGGCTACGGTCCAGCTCCTGGGACTGCCGGTCGATGAGGCGGTCCAGCTCCTCGCTGCAGTAATCGGTGTAGTTGCGTGAGGAGCCGCAACGGTAGTTCTCGTAGAAGAACGCGTCAGGGTCATCGATGCCGGCGGCGGTGAGGTTGGCGCCGATCTGATAGTCGCGCCGGGCCAGGGCCGGGAACCACTGGGCCGTCTCGATCTGCTTGACGGTCACTTCCACTCCGACCTGGTGAAGCTGATCGACCACGAACGACGCGAGATCCAGGTAGATCGCGAACGCCCGGGTGGCCAGCTCGACCCGGAGCGGCTTGGCGGGGCCGAAGCCGGCGGCGGCCAGGAGGCGCTTGGCCTCCGCCTTGTCCTGGGTCGACCCTCGATAGCCCGGCAGCGTCCGAAGCTCGGTGTCGGGAAGCCCCCAGCTTCCGAAGGGCTTGGGCATCAGCGCGGCGCCGACGACGGCCCCGCCGTGGCGCACCCCCTGGACGTAGGCGTTCCGGTCCATGGCGAGACTGACCGCCCGGCGCACCGCCACGTTGTCGAAGGGTGGCCGCTTGTGGTTGAGGATCACGTTGTCGCTGCCGTTCTGTCCGGTCTCGGTGACCACCAGCGAGGGCACGTTCTTCTTGAGCGTCTCGGCCATGAGCCTCGTCATCTCGAGGGGCACGGACACGTCGAGCTGGCCGGACTGGAGCGCGGCCATGCGAGTGCCGCGCTCGGTGATGATCGGGTAGCGGATCCCGTCGAGGAAGGGCCGGTTCGGGACGAAGTAGTCGGGGTTCCGCTCCAGCTCGACCATCTGGCCGCGGGCGTACTCCTTGAGGCGGAAGGGGCCGGTGCCCACGCAGCGCTGGCGGAGCTCGGCGAGCGGGACGTGGGCCGGGTAAACCGGCGAGTAGCCGGAGGCGAGCATGAGGAGGAGCGAGGGCTGGGGGCGCCGGAGCCGGAAGATCACCGTGAGAGGGTCGGGCGTCTCGATCGCCTCGACGGCGGCGTACCACTCCTTGCGCGGACTCAGCCGGAGCTTCGCCGGCGCCTCGGGACCCTCGCGGACGACGTCGAACGTGTACTTGACGTCCTTCGAGGTGAACGGCTGACCGTCGTGCCACCGGACGCCCTTTCTCAGGAAGAAGACGAGATTCCGGTAGCCGTCCTGCCAGGACCACCGCTCGGCCAGCTCGGGCAGAACCGTCTCGGCCGTCTCCTGCGGCCTGAGCGGGTCGAACAGGACGAGGTTCGAGTAGCACGGCATCACCGGCCACACGCCGGAGATCGTGGCCGACTCGTGGATCGAGAACCCCGGGGGGTCCTCCGCCAGCATCGCGTTGAGGACCCCGCCGTGCTTCGGCGCCTGGGCCAGGGCGGGGACACCGGCGGTCGTCAGCGCGCCGAGGATCGAGATGCCGAGGATCACCAGCAGCAACGGGCATCTTCTCACGGCGTCCCCCTTCCGTCTCAGGCAGGCCTCCACGACGTACGCTTCCCGGTGACACGGCGATGATAGTCGATCCGCCCCGGTGAGAACATCCCGGCTCGCCCGGCGGACCAGGCCTCCAGACGCCCAGGTCGAGCGACCGGAGAGAGGGGGAGGAGACGCTTCTAGAGTGGCCGGACTAGTGAGGGGCTGAGTCCAGTTTTCAGGCGCGGGGCCGAGGAGCGAGCAGCGCTAGGACGCAG
>CAVPSB010000015.1:0-382590 GCA_963708025.1 uncultured Candidatus Rokubacteria bacterium
CTGCGGGCCGCCGTGATCGAGGGCGATGTGCAGGGAACGCTCGACGCCGACCGGCTCGCGCCGCTGGGCGTGCCGGTGGTCCAGATCAACACGGACCCGCACTTCGGCGGGGAATGCCATCTGGACGCCCGGATGATCCGGAACGCGCTCCCCGCCTTGGCCCTCGACGGTGTGGACGTGGTCTTCATCGAGAATGTCGGCAATCTGGTCTGCCCGGCCGAATTCCGGGTTGGCGAGGACAAGAAGGTCATGGTGCTGAGCGTGACGGAGGGCGAGGACAAGCCGCTCAAGTACCCGCTGATGTTCCGCGTCTCGCAGCTGCTCCTGCTGAACAAGACGGATCTCCTGGAGCACCTGGATTTCGACCTAGCCCGCTTCAGGGCCAACGTCGCCCGCGTCAATCCGGCCCTGCCGGTGATCGAGCTGTCGGCCAGGACCGGGCAGGGGATCGACGCGTGGGTGGACTGGCTCGGGCGGGAAGTCGCGGCCGCCGCAACGGGGAGGGCGTCATGTGGGGCGACCTGAACGGCTCCATCGTTCCGAAGACCGCGACGCCCCGGGGCTGGGAAGGTCGCCCGCCCACGCGCTGGGCGGAGCGGGGGGTCCCGCGACGGACCTTCGTCAAGTTCTGCGCCGCCATGACGGCCGTCCTGGCGCTGCCTGACCGCTACCTGCCGCGGGTCGCCGCGGCGCTCGAGCAGGTCCGTCGCCCGGCGCTGGTGTGGCTCGAGTTCCAGGACTGCGCCGGGTGCACCGAGTCCTTCCTCCGCGCGAGCCGCCCCTCGGTGGGCGACATCGCGCTGGACATCCTCTCGGTCAACTACCACGAGACCATCATGGCGCCGTCGGGGAAGGCGGCGGAGAAGTCACTGATGGACACGGTGAGGAACGAGAAGGGGAAGTATCTGGTGGTGGTCGAGGGCTCGATCCCCACCGGGGACGGCGGGATCTACTGCACCATCGGCGGCCGGACGGCGCTCGACATCGCCAAAGAGGTGTGCGGCAGCGCCGCCGCGACCATCACGGTGGGCGCCTGCGCCTTCTACGGGGGCTGGCCGTCGGCCAAACCCAATCCCACCGGGGCCGTCGGCGTCCAGGACGCGGTGCCGGGTCTCACGCTGATCAACCTGCCCGGCTGCCCGCCCAATGCCGTCAACATCACCGCGACCATCGTCCACTTCCTCACCTTCGGCACGCTGCCGGCGACCGATCAGCAGGGCCGGCCACTGTTCGCCTACGGCGAGCGCATCCACGACCGCTGCGAGCGGCGCGCCCACTTCGACGCCGGCCAGTTCGTGGAGGAGTGGGGCGACGAGGGGCACCGCAAGGGCTGGTGCCTGTACAAGATGGGCTGCAAGGGGCCCGCGACCTATCACAACTGCCCCGTGGTCCGCTGGAACGACGGGACGAGCTGGCCGGTGGGTGCCGGGCACGGCTGCGTCGGCTGCTCCGAGCGGGATTTCTGGGACACCATGACGCCGTTCTACCGGCGCCTGCCGCCACTGCCCGGTGCCGGCGTGCAGACCACGGTGGACCGCATCGGCGGCTGGATCGTGGGCGGCACCGCAGCGGCTTTTGCCGCCCACGGCGTCGTCAGTACCATCCGCGCCAAGACCCGGCCGAAGGAACAGGGACAGCAATCGAAAGAGGAGGCCAGGTGATGCCGAAGATCGCGATCGACCCCATCACCAGGATCGAGGGGCACCTCCGGATCGAGGCGCAGGTGGAGGGTGGCAACGTCGCGGAGGCCTGGAGCTCGAGCACGATGTTCCGTGGCATGGAACTGGTGCTCAAGGGGCGCGACCCGCGCGACGCCTGGCTCTTCGCCCAGCGCATCTGCGGCGTCTGAACGACGGTTCACGCCGCCTGCGCCGTGCGCGCAGTGGAAGACGCTCTCGGTATCAAGATCCCGGATAATGCCCGGATCATCCGCAACCTGATCGCGGGGATCCAGTACGTCCAGGACCACGTGATCCACTTCTATCACCTGCACGCCCTGGACTGGGTGGACATCACGGGCGCGCTCAAGGCCGACCCCGGCGAGACTTCCAAGCTCGCCCAGTCCCTCTCGCCCTGGCCCAAGTCGAGCACAACCTACTTCAAGACCGTCCAGGATCGCCTGAAGAAGTTCGTGGAGTCTGGGCAGCTCGGCCTCTTCGCCAACGGCTACTGGGGCCACCCCGCCTACAAGCTGCCGCCAGAGGCCAACCTCATGGCGGTGGCGCACTATCTCGAGGCCCTGGACTGGCAGCGCGAGGTGATCAAGATCCACGCGATCCTCGGGTCCAAGAACCCGCACCCGCAGACCTACCTGGTCGGCGGGATGGCCATCCCGCTGGACCCCAACAGCGCCGCCGCGCTCAACGCCGACAAGCTGGCGCTCCAGCATCAGCTCCTGATGACCGCCAAGGAATTCGTGGACCAGGTCTACGTCCCCGACGTCCTGGCCATCGCCCCGTTCTACAAGGACTGGGCCGCGCTCGGTGCCGGCGTCGGCAACTATCTCGCCTACGGCGACTACCCCATCGACACGAGCGGCGACCCGGCGCGGCTCTGGCTGCCGCGGGGCGTGATCCTGAATCGCGATCTCTCGACGGTCCACCCGATGGACCACAAGCAGATCACGGAGTGGGTCACCCGCTCCTGGTACGAGTACAGCGACGGCGACGGCAAGGCCAGGCACCCCTGGGACGGCGAGACCAACCCGAAGTACACCGGCCCCAGGCCGCCCTACGAGTTTCTCGAGACCGACAAGAAGTACTCTTGGCTCAAGGCGCCGCGCTACAACGGTCTGCCGATGGAGGTGGGGCCGCTCAGCCGCATGCTGGTGGCCTATGCCTCGGGTCACAAGGCCGTGAAGCCGGCCGTGGACGGCGCGCTCAAGGCGCTCGGCGTGGGCCCCGCCGCGCTCTTCTCCACGCTCGGGCGTATCGCCGCCCGCGCCGTCGAGACCCAGGTGATGGCCGCCGAGCTGCTGGCCTGGCACGCCCAGCTGGTCGCCAACATCAAGCGGGGGGACCTCAAGATCCACGCGGGCGAGCGCTGGGACCCCGCCACGTGGCCGAAGGAGGCGCAGGGCTGGGGCTTCCACGAGGCCCCGCGCGGGGCCCTCGGCCACTGGGTCCGGATCAAGGACGGCGCCATCGTCAACTACCAGTGCGTGGTGCCGAGCACCTGGAACGCCTCGCCGCGAGACGGCAAGGACCAGCGCGGCCCCTACGAGGCCTCTCTCCTCGGCACGCCGGTGGCCGATGCGAACCGGCCCGTGGAGATCCTCCGCACGGTGCACTCCTTCGACCCTTGCATGGCGTGCGCGGTCCACGTGACCGGCCCGGCACGCGAGCCCATCACGCGCATCCAGGTCGCCTAGGAGCCGCGCCATGAAGGGCGAGCGCGTCTACGTCTGGGAGGTCCCGGTGCGCCTCACCCACTGGGTGATCGTGCTGGCGATCCTCGTGCTGTCCGCCACGGGCTTCTACATCGGTCACCCGGTGGTTGGCGGGTCGGTCTCGCTCATGGCCTGGGTCCGCGGCATCCATCGCCTGACGGCCTGGGTCTTCGTGGCGAGCCTCTTGCTCCGGACCTACTGGGCCTTCGCGGGCAACCAGTGGGCCTCGTGGCGCGTGCTATTCCCGTACCTGACGGCCGAAGGGCGGCGCGGCATGGGGGGCGTCTTCAGCTACTACATCTTCTTCCGCTGGCGCCCGCCATCTTTCGTCGGCCACAATCCGCTGGCCGGGACCGCCTACTCTTTTGTGGTGCTGCTCATGATCGTCCAGGTCGTCACGGGCTTCGCGCTGCAATCGCCGGGCGGAGGCGGCTGGCGGCATGCCCTCTTCGGCTGGGTCTTCTCGGTGCTGAGCCTGCAAGGGGCGCGCCTCGCTCACCACCTGATCATGTGGCTGCTCCTGGGCTTCATGGTCCACCACGTCTACAGCGCCGCCCTCATGGACGCCGAGGAGAAGAACGGCACCCTGACCAGCATCTTCACCGGCTACAAGTTCGGGGGGCGCCGCGCGTGACGGCACGCACGCTCGTGCTGGGACTCGGCAACATTCTCCTCCGGGACGAGGGGATCGGCGTGTGGGTGGCCGAGTCGCTCAGCCGCGAGTTCGGCTTTCCACTGGACGTCGCCACGCTCGAGGGCGGCACCCTGGGGCTCGACCTGCTCCCTCGCCTCGACGGCGTCGAGCGGCTCCTCCTGGTCGACGCGGTGAAGCTCGGCCGCGAGCCGGGCGAGATCGTCCGGCTCGAGGGCGATGCGGTCCCGGCGGCCCTCGACGTCAAGATCTCTCCCCATCAGGTCGGAGTGCAGGATCTGCTGGCCGCGGCGCGGCTCATGGGCCGCGAGCCGCCGCTGATCGTGCTCTGGGGCATGGAGCCCGAACGTCTCGACCCGGGGACCGGCTTCTCGCCGCGGGTGGCCGAGGCTCTCCCTCAGCTCCGGGATGGGGTGCTCGACGAGCTCAGGCTCTGGGGCGTGCCGGGCGAGCCGGTCGCGGACGCCGCTCCGCCGCCGGTCTGGTGGGAGGCGCCGGGGGTCGGGAGGCCACGATGAGCGTCGTGACGGCCCGACGCATCGTGGTCGAGGGCGTGGTGCAGGGGGTGGGCTTCCGTCCCTTCGTCTACGGGCTGGCCACCCGCCGTGGGCTGGCGGGCTGGGTGCGGAACACGGCCTCGGGAGTGGAGATCGAGGTAGAGGGGCCGCCCGCCGCGCTCGAGGCTTTCCTCGGCGACCTGCGCGGCGAGCGCCCGCCGCTGGCCCACATCGAGCGGCTCCGCGAGGCCGACGCGCTCCCGCAGGGCCGGGATGCCTTCGAGATCGAGCAGTCCCTCGACGGGGATGGGTTCCAGCCCGTGTCGCCCGACGTGGCGACCTGCCCCGAGTGTCTCCGCGAGATCATGGACCCCCGGGACCGGCGCTCCGGCTATCCCTTCACCAACTGCACGGACTGTGGCCCCCGCTTCACCATCATCCGCGCCGTCCCCTACGACCGGCCCCGCACCACCATGGCCGGCTTCATCATGTGTCCCCGCTGTCGGGCGGAGTACGAGGATCCCCGCGACCGACGGTTCCATGCCCAGCCCAATGCCTGCCCCGATTGCGGGCCGCGCCTGAGTCTGCTGGACGCCGGCGGTGACCCGTTGCCCGGGGACCCGCTGAGCGAAGCCCGCCGACTGCTCGCGGGCGGGCGCATCGTGGCCATCAAGGGCATCGGCGGGTTTCACCTGGCGTGCGACGCGACCAGCGAAGCGGCGGTGAGCCGGCTGAGGGCGCGGAAGGGGCGCGAGGGCAAGCCGCTGGCCCTCATGGTGGCGGATCTTCGGGACACCGAGCGGTTGTGCGTGATCTCGACCGAGGAGCGGAGGCTGCTCGCCTCGACGGCGCGGCCCATCGTGCTCCTTCGGGCGCGCCAGGCCTCCGGGGTCGCGCCCTCGGTGGCCCCGGGCCTGGGGCGGCTCGGCGTGATGCTGCCGTACTCCCCACTGCATCACCTGCTGTTCAACGCGCCAGACGGGACTCTCCCCCCACTGGTCATGACCAGCGGAAACCGGAGCGAGGAGCCCATCGCGACCGATAATGCCGACGCCCTCGACCGGCTCTCGGGCATCGCCGACGCATTCCTGCTTCACGACCGGCCGATCCACGTCCGGTGCGATGACTCGGTGACCCGGGTGGCGGCCGGGGGCGAAGTCCCCATCCGCCGCTCCCGCGGATACGCGCCGTTCCCGGTGCGGCTGCCGTTCGAGTCCCACCCTGTGCTGGCGGTGGGCGCCGACTTGAAGAGCGCGGTCTGCGTCACGCGCGGGCCGTACGCCTTCGTGAGCCCGCACATCGGGGACCTCGAGAACGTCGAGACCTACGTCTCCTACCAAGGCATGGTCGACCGCATGGTGGAGCTCTTCCGGGTGCGGCCGATTGCCCTGGCGCACGACCTCCATCCGGACTACCTCTCTACGCGCTACGCGCTCGGCCTGAACCCTGAGCTGCCGCGGGTGGCCGTGCAGCACCACCACGCCCACGTGGCGGCGTGCATGGCCGAACACCGCCTCACGGGCCCGGTGATCGGGGTGGCCTTCGACGGCACCGGTTACGGCCCCGACGGGGCCGTCTGGGGCGGGGAGTTCCTCGTGGCCGACTACGCCGGGTTCGAGCGGGTCGCGCACCTGGGTTACGTGCCGATGCCCGGCGGCGATCGCGCGGCGCGGGAGCCGTTCCGCATGGCGCTGGCCCACCTCCTCCGGGCGTTCGGCGAATGGGACCCCGACCTGCCCCCCCTCCGGGAGGCGACGGAGGCGGAGCGGGGGATGATCCGCTGGCAGATCGAGCGGGAGCTCAACGCGCCGCTCACCTCGAGCATGGGCCGGCTCTTCGACGCCGTCGCCTCCCTCGCGGGCGTGCGCCACCGCGCGCGCTTCGAGGCGCAGGCGGCCATGGAGCTGGAAGCGCTGGCCGAGGGGCTGGCCGGCGCGCCCTATCCGGTCGAGATCACGGGCGGCGCGCCGCTCGTCCTCGAGCCCGGCCCGGTGATCCGGGGGGTGGTGGACGACCTTGCCGAGGGAACGCCTCCGGCGCGGATCGCCGCCCGCTTCCACGCCACGGTGGCGGAGGCCGTCGTCCGAGTCTCCGAGCGGGTGCGCGCATCGAGGGGGCTCGACCGGGTGGTGCTGACCGGCGGCGTCTTCCAGAACGCGATCCTGCTCGGCGCGACCCGCCAGGGACTCGACGCGGGCGGCTTCGAGGTCTTCAGCCATCACCTGGTTCCCCCCAACGACGGAGGCATCGCGCTCGGCCAGGCGGCGGTGGCCCACGCGCGTCTCCAGGGGGCCTGAGAAGGGAACGGACATGTGCCTGGGCGTGCCGGGCAGAGTGCTGGAGGTGCGCGGCCTCGTGGCCATCGTCGACTTCTGGGGCCTGCGCCGGCCCATCCTCCTCGACAGCGTGGATCAGCCGGTGAGCCCGGGTGACTACATCCTGAACCACGTGGGCTTCGCGATCCGCCGCATCCCGCCCGAGGAGATCGGGGAGACGCTGGCCCTCTACGAGCAGCTGCTGCGCGAGGCGGGGGACGATGTGATGGCGGCCGATGTGCGGGGCGAGATCCGAGCCACCGGCGGAGAGATGGACCATGCCGACGGCTAGCCAGGACCAGCCGGTGTCCCAGCTCAAGTTCCGCGATCCGGCGAAGGCGCGAGCGCTCGCCGCGGCGCTGGAGCGCCTCACGCGCCGGATCGGGCGGGCCCCGGTCTCGGTCATGCACGTCTGCGGCAGCCACGAGCAGGCCATCGCCAAGTTCGGGCTGCGGGCGACATTCCCCAAGGGCCTGAACGTCATCATGGGGCCTGGCTGCCCGGTCTGCGTCACCGACGTGCCCGAGGTGGACGAGGCGGTGGTGCTGGCCATGCAGGGCGTCCGGATCGCGACCTACGGGGACATGGTGAAGGTGCCCGGCACCGTGAAGTCGCTGGCCGACGCCCAGGCCGACGGTGCCAGGGTCCACGTGGTCTACAGCGTCGCGCAGGCGGCGGCGCTGGCCCGCGAGACCGACGAGGAGGTGGTCTTTTTCGCGTCGGGCTTCGAGACAACCGCCGTCGCCACGGCCGCCGTCATCCTCCGCGACCCGCCCCCCAACTTCTCGGTGCTCTCCGCCCACAAGTACATCCCTCCGGTCATGGAGATCGTCGCCGAGATGCCCGGGACCCGCGTCGAGGGGTTCCTGGCCGCGGGGCATGCCGCCACCATCACCGGCTGGGGGATCTTCGAGCGCTTCGTCGAGCGCTACCTCATCCCGGTGGTCGTGGCGGGCTTCGAGCCCCTCGACATCCTGGCCGGGCTGGCGAAGCTGCTCGAGGTGATCCACGACGGGCAGCCGCGCGTGGAGAACATGTACCCGCGATGCGTGACGCGCGAGGGCAACCTGCGCGCGCAGGAGCAGCTCTGGAGGGTGTTCCGACCGGTGGGCGGCCGGTGGCGCGGCATCGCCCACGTGCCGAACGGCAACCTCCGCCTCCGCGACGAGTGGGCCCACGTGGACGCGAGGCGGCGCTTCCGGATCGACGTGGCCGGCCTCTGGGACTACGCGCCGTCTGCGCTCGTCCAGGACTGCGTCTGCGGCGACATCATGGCAGGGATCGCCTCGCCCACAGACTGCGCGCTGTACGGCAAGGAGTGCCTGCCGGAGACGCCGGTGGGGGCCTGCATGGTCTCGAGCGAAGGCACCTGCAGGATCTGGCACCAGTACGGCGGCCACCCCGATCTCGGAGGAGCGCCGTGAGAGCGCGGCCGCCCCTCCTCGACCAGCGCATCAGCCTCAAGCACGGGGCCGGCGGCCGGGCCATGCGGGCGCTCATCGAGGGCCTCTTCGTGAATGGCTTCGCCGAGACGCCCGTGGACGGGATCGGCCTGGCCGCGATGGACGATGGAGCCGCGCTCCGGGTCGGCGACCGCTGGCTCGTCATCACCACCGACTCCCACGTGGTCCACCCGGTCTTTTTCCCGGGCGGCGACATCGGCCGGCTGGCCATCGCGGGGACGGTGAACGACCTGGCCATGATGGGCGCCACCCAGGTGCTGGCCCTCACTTGCGCCGTGATCCTCGAGGAGGGTTTCGCCCGCTCGGATCTCGAGCGCATCCAGGCGTCCATCCACAGCACCTGCCGTGAAGCAGGCGCCGTGATCGTCACGGGCGACACCAAGGTCATGGGCCGGGGGGAGCTCGACGGCATCGTGCTCAACACGACGGGCATCGGCTTCACCGACCGCGTGGTGCCCGACTCGGGTCTCCGGCCCGGTGACCGCATCCTCGTCACCGGCACCATGGGGGACCATGGCTTCGCCATCATGGCGCTGCGCAAGGGGCTCGAGCTCGAGGCCGACCTCCGCTCCGACGTGGCCCCGCTCAACGATCTCGTCGCCCGCGCGCTCGCTGCCGGCGGAGGCGCAGTGACGGCGATGAAGGACCCGACCCGCGGGGGGCTGTCGAGCGCGCTCCACGAGATGGCCGACAAGAGCGGCGTCGGCATCGTGCTGGACGAACGGTCCGTGCCCGTGTCACCGGTGGTCGGAGCGGCCGCCGACTTGCTGGGCATCGACCCGCTCCACATCGCCAACGAAGGCAAGGCGGTGCTGGGCGTCCGGCCGGAGGCGGCGGAGCGGGTGCTGGCGGCGCTCCGCGCCCACCCGCTCGGGGAGAACGCGGCCGTCATCGGGACATGCATCGCCGAGCACGCAGGCGCGGTGATCCTGGACACGGGTTTCGGGCGGCGGCTGCTCTCCGAGCCGGAGGGGGAGCCGCTGCCCCGGATCTGCTGAGGAGACGGCCATGGCCGTAGAGCTGAGCATGAAGCACATCCGGATGGAGCGCGACGGCGCGGTGGGTGTCATCACCATCGACCGGCGAGAGCGCTTCAACTCGCTCGACGTGGAGGCCGCCCGGGACTTCCGTAGGGCGGGCCTCCGGTACGCCCGCGACGACGAGATCCGCGCCGTGGTGATCCGGGGCGCGGGCGGGGTCTTCTGCAGCGGGGCCGATCTCAAGTACATCCGGGCGGGCGGCGAGCGGGCCGAGCTCGGCTACCTCTCGCCGGACGCCCGGGAGGTCCCGGGCGGGTACGGCGAGATCTTCAAGCAGATCCTCGAGTACATCCACAGCACGATCTCCGAGATCAAGCGGGCCCCGAAACCGTTCATCGCCGCCGTGGACGGCATGGCGGCGGCGGGCGGCTTCGGAATCGCGATGGCTTGCGATCTCGTGCTGGCCAGCGCCCGCGCCACGTTCGAGTGGGCCTACCCGAAAACCAGTCTCACCGGCGCTGAGAGTTCCACCTTCTTTCTGCCCCGGCTCATCGGGCTCCGGCGATCGATGGAGCTGGTCCTGCTCAACCCGCGCCTCGACGCGCGGGCTGCGCTGGAGATGGGCCTGATCACTGCCGTCCACCCGGCCGAGGCCTTCGAGGACGAAGTGAGTGCGCTGGCCCGGAGGCTCGCCGAGGGCCCGACCCGAGCCTACGGCGTCGCTAAGGCGCTGCTCAACCAGGCGGCGGGAGTGGACCGGCTCGACTACCATCTCGACCGGGAGCTCGAGCACCTCGCCCGCATCGCCGACGGGCGCGACTTCGCCGAGGGGCTCGAGGCCTTCTTCGCGAAGCGGCCGCCGCGCTTCGAGGAAGCCTAGCCCACTGCCGTCAGAGCGCGCGGGATAAGTCGAACCGGAGCCTCGAGGCGGCGAGCGGACGCCGTCCACCGGCCGTGGACGCGGCGGTGACTTCTGGAGTAAGGTACGACCCGGGTGGGCCGCCGCCATGCGGGCGGCGATCGTGCCGTGACCGCCGTCCAGAGGAGGATCTCGCATGAGCGCCAAGTGGGTCCGATCGTCCGTCGTTGCCGTCGTGTGCCTCGCGCTCGTCGCGGGCCTGCCGTCCTCGGAGGCGGCCGCACAGGCCAAGTACCCGAGCCGCCCGATCCAGCTCATCTGCCCGTGGGCCGCGGGCGGGGGCACCGACCGCATCGCCCGCATGGTGGCGGTGCTGCTGGAGAAGGAGCTGGGACAGCCTGTGACCGTCGTAAACCGGACCGGCGGCAGCGGCGCCGTGGGCCACACGGCGGGAGCGACGGCGACGCCTGACGGTCACACGATCACCATCGTGACCGTTGAGCTGACGATGATGCATTGGATGGGCCTGACGCCGCTCACCTTCCGGGAGTTCACGCCTGTCGCCCTGCTCAACATCGACCCAGCCGGCGTCCAGGTCGCGGCCAACTCCGAGTGGAAGACGGTGAAGCAGTTGCTCGACTGGATCAAGGCCAACCCCGGCAAGGCCAAGGCCTCAGGGACGGGGCGCGGCGGCAGCTGGGACATCGCCCGCGCCGGGATGCTGAAGGCGGCCGGGATTCCGATCGACGCGTTGCCGTGGGTGCCGAGCACCGGGGCCGCCACGGGGCTTCAGGAGCTGGTGGCCGGCGGCATCCAGGTCGTGACCGCGAGCCTGGTCGAGGGACGGCCCCTCATCGAGGCCGGCAAGGTGCGCCCGCTGGCCCACATGGCCGACAAGCGCGACCCGGCGTTCAAAGATGTCCCGACGCTCAAGGAGCTCGGGATCAACTGGACGATGGGCGCGTGGCGGGGCATCGCGGCGCCCAAGGGCACGCCTCCCGAGATCGTTGCAATCCTAGAGAAGGCGTTGGACAAGGTCGTCCGGACCAAGGAGTACAACGACTTCATGAACGCGGCGCCGTTCGGCATCCTCTGGAGCCCAGCGGCCGAGTTCGGGAAGTTCATGGCCGAGCAGGACGCGACCATGGGGGTGCTGATGAAGGAAGCGGGCGTCGCCAAGTAGCGTCTCCGGCCGCTCCGCATGAAGATCAGCGACACGGTGGTGGGCGTCGGCTTCGTCGGGGCCGGCGCCCTCATCGTGGCTGGCACGCTCAACTATCCCTCGCTCGACGGCGGCCACCCGGGCCCCGCCCTGTTCCCGCGGATCCTCGGCACGCTCATGGCGGTTCTCGGCGCGGCGTTGGCCGTGCAGGGCGCGCGCGCGCGGGACGCAACCCAGGCCGTCGAGTGGCGGCGGCTGCACCGCAACATCGGCCTCGTCAACGCGCTGTTCGTTCTCGTCGGCGTGCTCGCCTACCTCGGCCTCGTGGAGTGGCTGGGCTTTCTCATCACCGGCACGCTGCTCCTCTTCCTCCTGATGTGGCGCCTCCGGGTACCGCCCCTCCGGGCGCTGATGGTGGCGATCGCGTTCATCACGATCGTGCACTTCCTGTTCGTGAAGGTCCTCCGGGTCCCGCTGCCGCTCGGCCTGCTCTGGTGGTGATCGGGTGATCGAGCACGTCGTCCAGGCCCTGGTCCTCCTCGCGAGCTGGAAGGTCCTCCTCACCATCGTGATCTGCAGCGTCTACGGGCTGTTCGTGGGGGCGATCCCGGGGCTCACCGCGACCATGGCCGCGGCGCTCCTGGTGCCGTTCACGTTCTTCATGGACCCGCTCTCGTCGCTGGTGGCCATCGTCACCATGTCGGCTATGGCGATCTTCGCCGGGGACATCCCGGCCGCGCTGGTCCGCATCCCGGGCACGCCGTCGTCGGCGGCCTACACCGAGGACTCCTACGAGCTGACGAAGCAGGGCAAGGCGGAGCTGGTCCTGGGCGTGGACGTCGTGACCTCGGCGATCGGCGGGCTCATGGGCGCGGTGGTCCTGATGGTCGCCGCCCCGCTCCTGGCCGAGGTGGCGCTCCGCTTCACGTCGTTCGAGTACTTCTGGCTGGCCGCGCTCGGCCTGTCGGCCACCGTCATGATCGCGAGCACTCTGCCCCTGAAGGCCGGTCTCGCGCTCCTGTTGGGGCTCTTCTTCTCGACCATCGGCGTGGACATCACCCTCGGCTACCCGCGGTTCACGTTTGGGACGACCGAGCTGCTGAACGGCCTGGATTTCATCCCCGCGATGATCGGGCTGTTCGGGGTCTCCGAGGTGCTGCGCAACATGGGGAGCGCCACGCTGAGCTTTCCGATCGCGCCGGTCCGGGCCGAGCGGATCTTCCGGGGGGTGGCCGAGACCTTGTGGCGCTACAAGGCCAACATGGTCCGCGCCGGCGCCATCGGGACCTTCATCGGCATCCTGCCCGGGGCGGGCGCCGACATCGCGGCCTGGATCGCCTACGCGGTCGCCCGCCGCTTCTCGCGCGAGCCGGAGAAGTACGGGAAGGGGGCGATCGAGCCGATCGTGGACGCGGGGACCGCCAACAACGCCTGCCTGGCCGGCGACTGGGTGCCGGCCCTCGTCTTCGGCATCCCGGGCGACTCGATCACCGCGATCGTGATCGGGGTCCTGTACATGAAGGGGCTGCGGCCCGGCCCCATGATCTTCGAGCAGCAGCCCCAGCTCGTCTACGCGGTGTACCTCTCCTTCATCATGGCCAACCTCCTGCTGATCCCCTTCGGCTACCTGGCCATCAAGGCGAGCGGGTTCATGCTCCGCGTGCCCCGCAACGTCCTGATGCCGGCGATCCTGATGTTCTGCGTGGTCGGCGCCTTCGCCATCAACAACAGCTTGGTGGACGTGGTGCTGATGCTGGCGATGGGCGTCTTCGGCTACTTCCTCGAGGCCAACGGGATCCCCGTCGCGCCGATCGTGCTGGGCATGG
The DNA here is from genome assembly GCA_963708025.1 of uncultured Candidatus Rokubacteria bacterium. Lineage (GTDB taxonomy): Bacteria > Methylomirabilota > Methylomirabilia > Rokubacteriales > DASRDR01 > CAVPSB01. The sequence continues at coordinate 13,143 of CAVPSB010000015.1, forward strand.
TGCTAGGCCCCATCCTCGAGCAGAACTTCATGGTCAGCATGATCAAGACCGAGTGGGATCTCACCCAGTTCGTCCAGCGCCCGGTCGCGCTCATCCTCGGCGGGCTCACCGTGCTGGTCTGGCTGACGCCGCTCTACCCCTGGCTCCTCGCGCGCGGGCGGTGGCTCGCGACGTCCCGCTGATCTCGGGGAAGCCCTCGCCGCTTCGCCGCCTGCCGCCGGCCCCTAGCCCGTGGAGTTTCGTCGCACGGACGGGGATCCGCGAGGTGCGCACCTCCCCGCACGCGCCCTGGCCAGGTCCCTGCCAATGCGCGCATGATCACCTGCTGGTAGGTCATGGCCCGCTCCACGGCGGCCGCCCGACCACTCCATGAGCACCTCCTTGGCTGCCCATGGGTGTACCGGCGACCGCCCGAAAAGCGGACACTTCATATGCTCTCGGGAGCGGACAGACTATGTCCTCCCTACGACGGGATGCAGTGAGCGTTGCGGCAAACCCAGGGAGCGGCTAGACTGGCCGCGCTCCATGGGCGAGTTGCCAGAGGCGAGTTCGAGCTGTTCCTCGCCGAGCTCTCCACCCGGCTCACCGGGATCGAGGCCGAGCGGGTCGACACGGAGATCGAGCGCGCCTTGCGCCAGTCCGTCGAGTGCCTCGGCACGGACCGCGTGACCTTTGCGGAGTTCTCCCCCGACGGCACGAGCCTCCGTCCCACCCACTCGTGGGCGCGGCCGCCGATCGAGCCCCACACGAGCCCCTTCCTGCAGACAGACGCGCCATGGGTTCACGACCGCCTCCTCCACGGCGAGGCCATCCGGATTGAGCGACTGCCAGATGACTTGCCGGAGGGGGCCGGCCGGGAGCGTGAGTACGTGTCACGGACCGGCATCAAGTCCATCCTGGTCCTCCCGATCGCCGTCGGGGGCCGCTTCGTCTGTGCCCTCGCGACGGGCGCGTTCCAGACGCCGCGGGCGTGGTCGGACGTCACAGTGGCCCGCATGCGGACCGTGGGGCAGATCCTCGCGCACGCCCTCTACCGCGAGCGAGCGGAAGGCGAGCTCCGGACGCGCCTGGCCGAGATCGGCCAGCTCAAGGCGCGCCTCGAAGCCGAGAACGTCTTACCCGGGGCGCCAGGCGGCATTCGGGCCGAACCTCCAGGCGGTCCCGCTCACCGCGCTGTGGGATGTCAGCCGAGAAGAGGTCATGGCCGGAAAGCTCCTGGCCTTCCTCGACCGAGTCGGCGCACGGGACCTGTACGACGTCGCGGCGTTCGCTGCCGCGCCCGCCGGATACGACCGGTCTGTGCTGCGACGCCTCGTCGTCGCCTCGCATCCGGGGCGACGCGCGCCGAGGGTACTGCTCGAGGGTCGCGGCGATGAATGCCTTGTACGGATCCAGGGCGCTGGGCCGGATCTGGGGCCCGGGGTGGATGCCGCGATCGCGATTGAGCGCGCGGCGGACGGTCTCATGGTGGACCCCCAGGGCGTCGGCCACGGTGCCGATCGGCCAGTGCTCGGCGTAGAAGAGGCGGCGCATCTCGGCGCGCTGGAGGAGCGAGATCATCGGCGGCCCTCAGCGCCGCGGCGTGGGCCGGGGCGGGCGCATGTGCGCCAAGGTGACGTGGCGGAGGAAGCGGCCAGGCCGGCCGCAGCGGGCACACCGGGGTCGCGGGCGATGAGTCGGGCGTGGGCGGTCGGCATCGAGGGGGGCCTCCTTGGCCCCCGCCGGCGTGACGGTCGCGGCGGGGGGCGGGGAGACGATGCCGCAATCGAGCGGGGGCTGGGAAGTCTGATGCGTCACATTCTCGCGCCGGGCCCGATAGCGGGCCTGGCGGGCCGCGTGGTGGAGTCGCCCCCGCCAGGTCTGCTGGTACCGCCGGGCCGCCGCGTCGAGCGTGGCGTGCCGCGCATGCTGCGCACAGGGGCGGGAGCAGTAGCGATCGCCGCGATCGCACCGGCGGCAGAGGAAGAAGACCCGACGGCAGTCTGCGCGCCCGCAGACGACGAATCGGAACGAGTCCACGCGCCCCCGCGTGCCAGACGCGGGGGTGGACAATCACAGCCGGATATGCGAAGACAGGGACGCGCCGAATCGCGCGCCCCCGCGAGATTTGGCCCGAGGGCCCGGAGTGGTTCAGACTCCGGGCCCTCACCCACCAGCGCCCTCGGCGGGACCGCTCTACCTCAGGTCAGGCTTTCTCGCAAGCCCCAGGACTTCTCGTCCCGTCCCCTGTCGAGAATTCCGCACTTTCCAGTGCTCAGCGACATTCCGTTTCGGTCACCTGGCGGCGGGCGGTCGGACGCCCGACGGTGCGCCCCCTGGCCCGCTCCGCGAAGGCCTGCGAGGGCTGGGCTATGTCGAGGGCCAGAACGTCGCGTACGAGGCACGCTTTGCGGAGGGCAAGGCGGAGCGGCTCCCCGGCCTGGCGGCGGAGCTTGTGCGGCTCAAGATTGACGTCATCGTGGCGCAAGGGGGGCTGGCGGCGGCGGCGGCGAAGCAGGCGACCTCGACCATTCCGATCGTCATAGCGCCCGCCTCGGGGGACGCCGTGGCTGCCGGGTTGATTGCGAGCCTCGCCCGCCCGGGCGGGAACGTTACGGGATTGACCGACGAGTCCGTTCAGCTCAGCGCCAAGCGGATGGAGCTCCTGAAGGAAGCGGTGCCAAAGGCGGCGCTGATCGCCGTCCTCTGGAACGCGAACGATCAGGGCATGACGCTCCGTTACCGCGAGATCGAGAAGGCGGCGCGGATTCTCCACGTGGAGGTGCAGGCGTTCGGGGTGCGCGAGCCCGATGATTTCGCCGTCGCCTTTTCCACGATGACGCGCCGCCGGCCGGACGCCATGTTCCTGGTGGCGGGTGCGCTCACAACCATGAACCGTAAGCAACTCATCGAGTTCGCGGCGACGCACCGCATTCCCGCCATGTACGAGATCTAGCTTCATCGTCCGCGACGGCGGGCTGATGTCGTACGGGCCCAGCTTCGAGGACGGGTTCCGTCAGGCCGCGCTCTACATCGATCGAATCTTCAAGGGCGCGAAACCGGCCGACTTGCCGGCGGAACAGCCGACGAGGTACTACCTCGGCGTCAATCTCAAGACGGCGGCGACGCTGGGCCTGACCGATCCCGCCGTCGCTGCTGCTGCGGGCGGACGAGGTCATCCAGTGATGGATCGGCGCGCGTTCCTCAGCACGATCGCGCTCGGCCTCCTCGCCGCGCCGCTCGCCGCCGAGGCTCAGCAGGCGGCCAAGGTCGCTCGAATAGGCTTCCTGGCGGCCAACCTGGCCGCTAATCCCCACCTGACAGAGGCCTTCCTCCAAGGACTGCGTGACCTCGGTTACGTCGAGGGCCGCAACCTCGATGATCGAGTACCGAGATGCTGAGGGGAAGCTCGAGCGGCTCCCCGCTCTTGCGGCCGAACTGGTTGCGCTCAAGGTTGATGTCATCGTGGCCCCGAACACGCCCGCCGCCCTGGCCGCCAAGCACGCGACCAGGACCCTCCCCATTGTCTTCATTGGTGCGGGCGATCCGGTGACGAGCGGGCTCGTCACCAGCCTGGCGCGGCCAGGCGGCAATGTCACGGGGTTGTCCGTCCTCTCCACGGAGCTCGTCGGCAAGTGGCTGGAACTGCTCAAGCAGGCCGTTCCGGGGGTCAGTCGGGTCGCTGTCCTCTGGCAGCCAGGCGCCATGGACGAACGCACGGACAAGGAAATGCAGAAGGAAGCAGAAGTCGCGGCGCAGGCGCTGGGGGTGCGGCTTCAATTCGTTGAGGCGCGAGGTCCCGCCGATTTCGACAGGGCCTTCTCGGACATGACCAGGGCGCGCGCGGGTGCTCTGACTGTGCGGCCAGCCCCCATGTTCATCAGTGAGCGAAGACGCCTCGTGGACCTGGCGGCCAAGAACCGGCTGCCGGCGGTGTACGCATGGAGGGAGTTTGTCGATGCCGGGGGTCTTATGGCCTATGGACCGAACCTTGCTGATTTGTATCGGCGCGCCGCGACCTACGTGGACAAGATTCTCAAGGGCGCCAAGCCCGCCGACCTCCCCGTCGAGCAGCCGACCAAGTTCGAGCTGGTGATCAACCTCAAGACGGCCAAGGCGCTCGGCCTGACGATCCCGCCGTCGGTGCTGGCGCGGGCGGATGAGGTGATTCAATGACGTGGCTCGCGGTTCTTCCTCGCCCTCACCCTCCTCGCCGCGCCGTTCGGCGCCGAGGCACAGCAGGCGGGGAAGGTGTACCGGATCGGGTTCCTCGGCGCCACCTCGCCGTCTGGCTACGCGAGTCAGGTGGAGGCGTTCCGGGGAGGGCTTCGCGATCTCGGTTACGTCGAGGGCAAGAACCTCGTCATCGAGTTCCGATGGGCCGAGGGGAATTACGCACGTCTTCCCGACCTAGCCGCCGAGCTGGTTCGCCTGAAGCCCGACGTGTTGGTGACTCACGCCCCGGCCGGCACACTTGCTGCTAAGCGGGCAACGGCCACGATTCCCATCGTGATGGGGGTCGCCGGCGATGCCGTCGCGATCGGGCTCGTCGAGGGCCTCGCGCGTCCTGGCGGGAACGTCACCGGGTCGTCCTTCTTTTTCCCGGAGCTCAACGCCAAACGGCTGGAGGTACTCAAGGAGGCCCTTCCACGCTTGAGTCGCGTGGGCGTCCTTCTGAATCCCGATAACCCCGCGAATGCGGCGATGCTTCGGGCGATGGAAGAAACCGCCCGGTCGGTCAAGATCCAGCTGCACGCGGTCGAGGTGCGGAGCCCCGCGGAGTTCGAGGGCGCCTTTGCCACCATCGTGAAGGGGCGCGCCGGCGCGCTTGCGGTGCTACGACGACGCCATGCTCATCGCGGAAGCCGCGCGGATCGCGGACCTGGCGAGGAAGAGCCGGCTTGCCCACGATCGGGTTCGTCGAGTACGCGAAGGCCGGTGGTCTGCTGGCCTTTGGAGTGAACTTCCCTGATCTTTGGCGCCGGGCGGCGGGCTTCGTGGACAAGATCCTCAAGGGCGCCAAGCCGGCCGACCTCCCCGTCGAGCAGCCGACGAGGTTCGAGCTGGTCGTCAACCTCAAGACCGCGAAGGCCCTCGGCCTCACCATCCCGCAGTCGGTGCTAGCGCGGGCGGATGAGGTGATTCAGTAGCCCGCCCAGTACCCCTGCTTGGCAGTGGATCAGTTTGAGTTTGCCGGTGAATGAAACCTCGACATTCGTCATCCCGAATCACCTTAGCGATCAGCGATGAGCTCTTCGAGACGGGGAGAGAGGGTTTGCCTGGAGGCGAAATGAGGCGACTATTCGCCATTCTTGGTTCTGCTTTCTTTCTAGTCATCGCCCCCGGAAGCGTTGCCGTGCTCGTGCCGTGGTGGATCTCACGCTGGCAGCTGCAGGCGCCCTTCGTGAACTTCCCTCCCATTCGTGTTTTGGGTGTCCTCTTGATTGCCGCAGGGCTCCCGGTGCTGCTGGACTCATTTGCCAGGTTCCCGCTCCAGGGCCTTGGCACACCTGCACCCATTTTCCCGACCCGTCACCTTGTGGTCACCGGACCCTATCGTCATGTGCGGAATCCCATGTACGTCTCTGTGGTCTCCCTGATCGTTGGCCAGGGGCTGTTATTCGGGAATCTGCGTGTACTCGAGTATGGATTTGCCGTCTGGCTCGCCTTCCATCTGTTTGTACTGCTATACGAAGAACCGACCTTGCGTTCAACTTTCGAGGCCGGATATGAAGCCTTCTGCGCGAATGTCCCTCGATGGATTCCTCGCCTCCGTCCATGGAAGGGCAACTGACCCACTACTGTCCGCCCCGCAGGCTTGAGCTTGGAGCCCAAGAGCAGTGCACGGGTTGAGCCCCGGATGCCCCGCCAGGGTGCCCCAGGGCTTGTTGGAGGCTCGTGTTCGAGGGGAAGGGGGAAACTTCCCTACACCTGAGGGACCCACGCGCGCCTACGGGCCCCTTCGGCCCCCAAGGGAAGGGTAAAAGAAGGGGGCCCATCCACCGGGGCTTTACCCTGGCAATGCCCGACTGACTGGGGACACTTCCGCTTGACTTGGGGCCGTGAACCCGCCTGCCCCGCCACGGATAGAATCTAGGGGACGCTGACGTCAGCTTGGTGACAGCGGGTACGCTAATGCGCGCTTCGTTACGTCATAGAGCAGAGTTCGACCGCCGCGAACCAGGCGGGCGTTCTCAGTCAACGACCCAGGGGCCTCTGCCCCTCTGTCGGCGCGGCGGCGGCTACCGCTGCATGTTGTGGAGCTCAAAGGCCGTCTCCTGAGGAGCCGTGGCGAAGCCACCTTTGATGCCCTGCTGCAGTCGGGGCATGAGAGTGCTGTCGCGGAACCGCTCCCAGCTCTCCTTGGAGTCGTGGACGGCGATGATCCTCCAGCCACCCTCCGATGGGCCGGCCGCATGGAAGACCTGGCCCGTGGGCAGACGGTCTCTACTTGGATGCACCGCCGCTAACGACGCCTCGTACTGTTCCTTCGTGCCGCCCGGGAAGAAGTGAATGATTGCGTAAGCCATTCTGATCTCTCCTCTCACAGCAACGGGGTAGTCTCAGAGCCCAGAGCCCAAGTCTACACCCGAGAACGAAGTACGTAACGCGCGCGCGTCATCGGGCCCGGACGGGCCCGCAAGGAGGTGGAAAAGGGGCCCCATCCACCGGGCCTTGGAATCTGGAGGGGATCGGGACCGCGCTTGACCCTTCTTCCCCCTCAGGACTACCCTTGGCGCACCGGAGGCCCATGATGCAGTGTCCTCGGTGCCAGCACGAGAATCGCCCGCAGGCGAAGTTCTGCGAGGAATGCGCCAGTCCTTTCAAAGGGGTGAGCCCCATCACGCCGTCATACCCAGATCTGAAGGCCGAGCTCGAAAGCACTCGGCGAGCGCTCACCGAAGCGCAGGAACAGCAGACGGCGACCGCCGAGATACTGCGGGTGATCGCCCGCTCGCCGACCGACATCGGCCCGGTCTTTGCGACGATCCTCGAGAAGGCGATGGTCCTCGTCGGCGCCCAACTCGGGGCGCTCTTGCGCTACGAGGGCGACGAACTGTTCCGGTACGTCGAGATCCGCGGTGCCGGGCCCGAAACAGGGCCCTGTGGCAGGAACCCCAGCGGTTCGGGCGGCCGTTGTTTCGGTCGAGCGGCCCCTGGAAGCCGGCCCATATCCTCGACGTGCGCGAGACCGAGCCTTACCGTCGGCGAGAGCCGCTCTGGGTCACCAACGTCGAGCAGGAGGGAGTGCGGACGCTGCTGAACGTGCCGCTGGTCAAGCGGGGGCCGGTACCTCGGCGCCATCTCGCTCTGGCGTCGGGAGATGCGGGCCTTCTCCGAGAAGGAGATCGCGCTGCTCCAGACCTTCGCCGACCAGGCAGTCATCGCCATCGAGAACGTGCGGCTGTTCACGGAGCTGGAGGCGCGCAACCGGGACCTGGTGGCGACCAGCGAGATCCTCCAGGTGATCTCGCGCTCGCCGACCGAGCTCCAGCCGGTGCTTGACACGGTAGCCGAGAACGCCGCGCGGGTCTGCGGCGCCATCGAGTCGAGTATCTTCCGCCTGGATGGAGATGCCTTGCGGTTGGTGGCCCTGCATGGGGCGTTGCCGAGCCCCCTGGACGTCGGGGAGACCATCTCCGTCACGCGCGATACGGTGTCGGGCCGGGCGGTGTCTGAGCGGCGAACGATTCACGTCGAGGATATGTGGGCGCTGCCGGAGACGGAGTTCCAGGGGCGCGCGCGCTGGAGGCAGAGTCCGCACGCAGCCCGGACGTTCCTGGCCGCGCCACTCCTGCGCGAGGGCGTGCCGCTGGGCGCCATCCTGATCCGCCGGCGGGAGGCCCTGCCCTTTTCGGCGCGGCAGATTGAGCTCCTGGAGACCTTCGCGGCCCAGGCGGTGATCGCCATCGAGAACGTCCGCCTCTTCACGGAGCTCGGGGTCCGGAACCGCGACCTGACCGAGGCGCTGGAGCGGCAAACGGCCACCAGCGAGGTCCTCAAGGTGATCAGCCGCTCCGCCTTCGACCTGCAACCCGTGCTCGAAACGGTGGTCGAAAACGCCGTTCGGCTCTGTGGCGGAGAGAGAGCGTTCATCTTCCGATTCGACGGTAGACTTCTCCGGGTGGCCGCCACCTGCAACGTCTCCCGGGAGATCAGGGAGTTCGTCGAAGGCAATCCGATTTCCCCGGGACGGGAGACCGCCACGGCGCGGGTCGCAATCGAGCGCCGAACGGTGCACGTCCACGACGTCTGGGCTGATCCCGAGTATACGTACCGCGCGCGAGAGCTGGATCCCTATCGGACCGTGCTCGGGGTCCCGATGCTCAGGGGGGGCGACCTCCTGGGCGTCATCGTCATGAACAGGCATGAAGTCCGTCCGTTCACCGACAAGCAAATCGAGCTGATGGAAACCTTCGCCGACCAGGCCGTCATCGCCATCGAGAACACCCGACTGTTCAACGAGCTGCAGGCCCGCACCGCCCAGCTCACGCACTCGGTGGAGCAGCTCACCGCGCTCGGCGATGTCGGTCGGGCGCTCAGCTCGACACTCGATCTTGACACGGTGCTCCAGACCATCGTGACTCGCGCCAGCCAGCTTGCCGGGACCGACGCCTGCTCCGTTTTCGAGTACGACGAGGCGACCGAAGCCTTCCACCTCCGCGCCACCCACAACCTTGACGAGGAGGTGGTGGCCCTCGCTCAGCGCGCACCGATTCGCAAAGGGGAGGGCATCCAGGGCCGCATGGCGGTGACGCGCCAGCCAGTCCAGATCCCCGACATCGCCGCCGAGGATGCCTATCGTGGGCCTCTCCGCGAGATCCTCCTCCGCACGGGGACCCGCGCACTGCTTGCCATCCCGATGCTGCGCGAAGACGAGCTGATTGGCGGGCTTACGGTCAACAAGAAGACGCCGGGGGCGTTCGCGCCGGAGGTCGTCGAGCTGCTCCAGACCTTCGCCACCCAGTCTGCGTTGGCGATCCAGAACGCTCGGCTCTTCCGCGGGATCGCAGACAAGAGCCGGCAACTGGAGGCCGCGAGCCGCCACAAGTCGGAGTTCCTCGCCAACATGTCCCACGAGCTGCGGACCCCGCTCAATGCTGTCATCGGCTTCTCCGAGGTCCTCCTGGAGCGGATGTTCGGGGAGGTGAACGCGAAGCAGACCGAGTATCTCCAGGACATTCTCGCCTCCGGTCAGCACCTCCTGTCCTTGATCAACGACATCCTGGACCTCTCCAAGGTGGAGGCCGGGCGACTGGAGCTGGAGTTGGGGCGGTTCCATCTGCCCACTGCCCTGGACAACGCGCTGACCCTGGTTCGAGAGCGGGCGACCCGGCACGGGATCACGCTCACCCAGACGGTGGACGAGCGGGTGGGCGAGATCGTGGGGGACGAGCGGAAGGTGAAGCAGATCCTGTTGAACCTCCTGTCAAATGCGGTGAAGTTCACTCCGGAGGGGGGCCGGGTGGGCGTGAGCGCCACGACGGCCGATGATGCCATCACCATCGCCGTCAGTGACACGGGGATCGGGATCGCGCCCGAGGATCAGGCGGCGATCTTCGAGGAGTTCCGCCAGGTCGGGCGCGACGACGCCAGGAAGCAGGAGGGCACGGGGCTCGGCCTGACCCTGGCCAAGAAGTTCGTGGAGCTGCACGGGGGACGGATCTGGGTCCAGAGCCAGGTGGGTCAGGGGTCCACGTTCACCTTCACCCTGCCAGTCCGGCCTGAAGGCAGGAGCTCGAGCGAAGAGTCGGGAGGTGCTCCTCCACCAAACGCGTGACCAAGCTCCGCGGACGGCTGTAGACCCTAACGAGCGGCAAGTGCCTGAATCGCAAAGCTCAGGGAAAGTGCCACCATCCTACGTAGCTCGTTGGAGCCACCACCCGAATGTCCTTGAGCTGTCCCCTTCCGGGTTTGAGGACGTTGGCCTACGTCCTCAAACCCGAATTAGCCTCCTCGCCTTCACGGCGCGAGTACGCGCTGCGCCTGCGCTTCATAGAAGGCGACCGCGCGCTTGAGCTGCGGTGAGCGAATGCGCGTGTAGAGAGGAAGAAGGGCTTCGCGCCCTTCGCGTACGCCGGGCTGATGTTGTTCAGCGTCTCGTCGCTCGAGTGCGCGAATCCCCACCACTCGTCGAAGCTCCGGTCGTTCGGCATCCGTCCCTGCTTGTCGCCGAGGTGCCCGCTTGCCGTACGTCGCCGACTGGTAGCCCGCGTCGTGCAGCGGCTCGGCCAGCGGACTCTCACGGGACGAGGCCCTGAGGCAGCCCCGGCAAGAGGACCTTTTGACGTGCCGCTCCGGATCGGCATGCGCCCGGTCATGAGGGCGGAGCGAGTGGGAGTGCACTCGGGCTCGACGTTGAGCTTGGTGAGCCTCAGGCCCTGGCGCGCCAGCTCGTCGATGCGGGGCGTCGGGGCGCCGCGCACCTCGCCGGCGCCGTAGACGCCGATGTCGCCGTAGCCCAGATTGTCCGTGAGGATGAACAAGACGTCACGCATTGTTGCCTCGCAGCTCGGCCGTCGGCAGAGCGCCTTGCGCCAATCCCCGGCCTGTGGTTCTGTATCGCCTGAGAGCACACCACGCGAGGAGGGAATCCCTATGATGGTTGCGCGTCCTGACGACTTCGCGGGACGGCATCTGATCGTGGACGCGTCCACGTACAATCGCCGGAACCTCACATCGACCGACACCGTCTTCTCTTTGTTCGAGGCCATGGCCCGAAACCTGGACATGACCCTCGTCATCCCTCCGATCGTGTGCCGCTATCCGTTCGCGAACAGCGAGCTGGAGACATTCTGTGACGACGTGGAGAACGAGCTGAAGAAGAAGATGAGCGAGCTGGGCGAAGCGTCCGGCGTGGATCTGAACCTGAGCCCGATCGCCGTCATGCGACAGTCACTCAAGAAGCGGCAGGTAGAGGACTCGGGCGTCACGGGCATCGGCATCTGGGCGGAGAGCCACTGCGCCATCCACACCTGGGACGAGGACCTGTACCTGGCCTTCGACGCGTTCTCGTGCAAGGACTTCAACCCGGCTGATGCACTCCGACTCCTGCTCAACAGCTTCGACATGGAGATGCTGAACGGCGTCGATCTGCTCCGCTTCCAGCGAGGCGTGCCGCGGATCACCCATTTCCAGGTCAACAACCGCTGGGAGGTCCTCATCGACGGTCGGAAGGCCGGTGAGCTGGAATCCTACGACTTCCGCTGAGGCAGCGAGGCGGGCGGCTCTCACGCCGCACGTGTGAGTCCGACGCAGTCGCTGAATTAGCTCCAATCGGCGAATACGCGAGGCGGGTCGCGCCCCCTCTTCCCTCTCTCCCTTTGGGGGAGAGGGTCAGGGTGAGTGGGAAGCCATGGCCTCCTATCGACCCTCACCCCAACCCTCTCCCTGGAAGGGAGAGGGAGCGGAGTAGGAACGGCTCTCGGAGTGCTGACGCGGGTACTGTATTCGCCGTTCTATCTGAACGCCGGCTGGCGTCCGACCTGGCCAGCTACGCTCGTTCGACCTGGGAAGACTTCGGTCTGCCCGTGACGTACGAGACCGCCGCGGAGCAGGTCAGAGAAGCCTTCCGGCGCGCGAAGAGTGGCCAATGAGAACGGGAGGACGAGAAGTGGCCGGCGCCCTCGCCAATCCGCCTAGCGTCGCGTGATGGAGACCGTTTGGGCGAGGCGCGCGCGCTCGAGATCAACCATCCGCCGGTAGTGATCGGCGTTGAGTTCGGCCGCGAGGGCCTCCGCGGACTCGAGCGCGCTCTCGAGCGCGGTGCGGTCCGGGACGGGCTCGGAGGCAAGGAGGCGGACCCCCGCCAGCGCGACGTCGCAGGCGCCGAGCCGCCAGCCCCGTCCACGCTCGACGGACTCGCGCGCTTCGGCGAGAAGGGCGCGGGCTCCGGAGCGGTCGCCGGCGGCCAGCCTCGCGTCCGCGAGCGTCGCCAGGATGCGGGGCTCGTACCACAGCGCGGCGCGCGTCGTTCGCGCCAGCCCGAGCGCGGTCTCGAGCACGCTCGTGGCGGTGGCGACATCGCCGGCCGCGAGTGCGGCTGCCCCGAGAAACGCCGCGGCCTCCACCCGGGAGAAGGGACTTCCGCGCGCTTCCGCCACCTCGACAGCACGGCGGCCGTGGGCGAGCGCGCCGGGAAGATCGCCCCGCAGCCGCAGCACCTCGCACAAGAATCCGTGCGTCCCGTACAGGGCTTCGAGTCCGCCCTCCTTCTCGTCGGCGAGGAGCGCTTCCAAGGCTGCCTGAGCGTCGGCCGCTTTCCCCAGGTAGGCGCTCGCCACCGCCCACCAGATGCGACAGAAACCCGGTGCGGTGGAACGCCCGAGCGCTTCCAGCAGCACGGCGTCCCGCGCGAGCTCGGCCAGGGCTCGCTCGGCGATCGCTCGCGCGGGAGAGAGCCTGCCGACCGCGAGCTGCGCGTGCGCCAGCACGGCGTGCATCTCGAATGCGAGCACCGCGTCGTCGGATCCCTCGGCGAGCTCCGCGGCTCGCTCCGCGCACGCGAGGTACTGCGTCACATCTCCCGCGAGCCCGCACAGGCGTCCGTAGGATGTGAGGAGGAACGCGTGGCCTCCCCGATCCCCCAGGCGCTCGGCGACCACGCGTGCCTCTTCGAAGAGGCCCCGGGCATCCTTCTCTTCGATGCCTGCGATGCGGCCGATCTCGATCAACGCGATGCGCGAAGTGAGCTCGAGCATCAGGGTCTCGCGGGACTCGGGAAGGCCAGCGAGAAGCTTCGTGACCCTACGGCAGTGCCGCACCCCATCCGCCGGATCGCCGCGTGCGACGCGCCGGCCCGCGCGCTCGTGCCAGCGCGCGGCCTCGAGGCGCTCGCCTGCCTCCTCGTAGTGATGGGCGAGGAGCGCGGCGTGCGTCGGGGCCGCGGTTCCGTGGAGTGCGAGCAGCGCTCGCGCGACCGCCGCGTGGGTCCGGCGCCGACGATCCAGAAGCTGTGTGCGGTAGGCCACTTCGTGCGTGAGGGGATGCCGGAAAGCGCGCTCGCCCGGAGACTCGACCGGACCGAGGAGCTCGGCTGTCGCGAGCCGCTCGAGCGACGCGGCGAGCTCGGGTCCTGGCAGATCCACCACGACGCGCAGCAGCTCCGTCGGCACGTCCCGTCCGACGACCGCCGCGGCCTGGAGCACGTCCTTGTCCCGCTGGGAGAGGCGATCGATGCGCGAGGCGAGGACGGCTTGAACGGTCTCGGGCAGGGCGATCTCCTCGACCGGGGCGGCCGCGGCGTACGCCCCGCGTTCGCCACGCAGCGCGCCGCGTTCGACGAGCGAGCGAACGATCTCCTCGAGGAAGAGGGGATTGCCGCGGGCCCGGGCCTCGATCCGGGCTCGCAGCGGTGCCAGCGCGGGGTCGAATCCGAGCCAGTCGTCGAGCAACGTCGAGGCGTCTCGGGAGGCGAGGGGCGCCAGCGAGAGACGCTCGACCGACTCGGACCACGCGGGCCGATAGCCGGGCCGCGCGGTCGTGAGCAGCAGGACCCTGCTGCCGGCGCACTCCGGAGCCAGGAGACGCCCGGTGAGCATGTCCAGCGCGGCTTCGCTCGCCGGGTCGAGCCAGTGCAGATCCTCGACCCAGAGCAACGTGAGCTCGCGTCGTGCGCGGCCCTGAATCAGGTCGCAAAGTGACTGGAACAGCCGCGTGCGGCGGGCCTGGGGCTCCAGCTCCGAAGGAGCCAGGGCGGGATCAGGCGCCCCGAGAAGCTCGAGCCAGAAACCGAGCGCGATCGGATCGACGGGCTGCGTGCTCGCCAAACCGCGCCCCACGGCGTCCCGGAACTCCGCAGGCGAAGCGCCTTCATCGACGCCGAAGAGACCGCGAGCGAGCTCGACGACCGCATGGAAGGGGAGCAGCTGCCCGTGGGAGAGCGCGCGCGCACGGTGAAGGGGCACACCGGGGGAGCGCTCGACGAGCTCGTGACACAGGCGGCTCTTTCCGGCGCCCGGCTCCCCGGTGATCAGGACGACTCTCGGCTGCCCGGACTGCGCTTCGCGCAGAGCCCTCTCGAGCAGAGCGAGCTCTCGCTCGCGGCCGATGAAGCGCGAGAAGCCGCGCGCCCGTGAGCGCTCGAGGCGGCTCCGGATCGGACCCGGGCCCCGCAGGTCGAACACCCGCACGGGGGTGCTTGCGCCCTTGAGACTCTGTTCCCCCCGATCGAGGAAGTCGAAGAAGCCCGACGCGAGCCGCGCGGTCTGCTCGGTCACACTGATACCGTCCGGCGGCGCCAGCTGCTGCACCCGGGCGGCGAGCCCGACGACGTGACCCTGCGCGGTGTAGTCCATGCGGAGGTCGTCGCCGATTCGCCCGACGACCACCTCGCCCGAGTTGAGGCCCATCCGCACTGCGAAATCGAGCCCGCTCTCGCGCCGGATGTCTTCGGCGAGTGCCCGGAGGTCGCGCGCCATCTCGAGCGCGGCGGCGCAGGCGCGCTGGGCGTGGTCCTCGTGGGCGATCGGGGCGCCGAAGAGCGCCATGATGCCGTCACCGGTGTACTGATTGATGGTCCCCTCGTAGCGGTGGACGCCGTTCGCGAGGACCCGGAAGAGGCGATCGAGGAGGCGATGCCATTCCTCGGGATCGACGCGCTCGGCGAGCTCCATCGAGCGCGCGACGTCGGCGAAGAGGACGGTGACCGGCTTGCGCTCGCCTTCGAGCGCGCTCCTGGAGGCGAGGATCTTCTCGACGAGGTGGCGCGGGGTGTAGGAACGCGGCTCGGGGGTGGTCGCCGGCGCCCCGAGGCGCGCGCCACAGTCGTTGCAGAACCTCGCTCCGGCGGGGTTCTCGTGTCTGCAAGATGGGCAGCTCATCGGACCCCAACCTATCTTAGCCCTGTCCGCGGAGGAGTATCATGCCAAGAGGGGAGAGCTCGTGGCCAGTAACCCATCGATCGGGCGGATGAGGTAACGATGAAGCTGGGTGTCGATTTCGGGACCACGCGAGTCGTAGTAGCGGCGGTCGATCGCGGCAACTATCCGATTCTGACCTTCGAGACACGCGACGGCACCGCGGACTGGTTCCCGCCGGTGGTGGCGCTGCGGGGGGCGGAGCGGCGCTTCGGTTGGGGCGCGTGGACGGTCCAGGGGGAGCCGGGCTGGACCGTCGTCCGGTCGCTCAAGCGGGTGCTGGAGGACGCGGGGACCGAGACCTGTCTCGATGTCGACGGGGCCCGCTACCGGCTGATGGACCTGCTCACCGGGATGACCACCGAGCTGCGGCGCGCGCTCGGGCTCGAGGACCCGCTGGAGGTCATGCTGGGCGTCCCGGCCAACGCCAACGGCAATCAGCGCTTCCTGACCATCGAGGCCTTCCGCCGGGCGGGCTTCCAGATGCTCGGTCTCCTGAACGAGCCGTCGGCGGCGGCCATCGAGTTCGGTCACAGCCAGAAGCTCAAGGGACGTCTGCTCGTGTACGACCTGGGAGGCGGCACCTTCGACGCCTCGCTGGTGGACCTGGACGAGCGGATCCACACCGTCGTGGGCAGCGAGGGGATCGCCACCCTGGGCGGCGACGACTTCGACCACGTGCTGGCGGACATGGCGCTGGAAGACGTCGCGCGCGGCGAGCTGTCGGCCGGCGAGCTCTTCCGGCTGCTGGAGGAATGCCGGCGCCAGAAGGAGGCGCTGCATCCGAACACGCGCAAGATCGTGGTCGACCTGGACCACGCCCGTGAAGGCTGGGGGCAGGTCACGATCCCGGTGCCGGCGTACTACGAGCGGTGCCGACCGCTGATCGAGGAGACCATCCGCCGGGTGTCGGCCCTGGTGGGCGACGAGGAGATCGAGGCGCTGTACGTGACCGGCGGCGGGAGCGAGCTGCCCCTGGTGGGCCGCCTGCTCCGGGAGGAGTTCGGGCGGCGCGTGCGGCGCAGCGCCTACACGCGATCGGCGACGGCGATCGGTCTCGCCATCCAGGCCGACGCGTTGTCGGGCTACACGCTGCACGAGGTGTTCTCGCGGAACTTCGGCGTGTGGCGGGAGGGCGAGGGCGGCCGCGCCATGGTCTTCGACGTGATCTTCCCCCGCGGCACGCGCCTGCCGGCGCCGGGCGAGTCGTCGCTCGCCGTGCGGCGGCACTATCGGCCCGTGCACAACGTCGGTCACTTTCGGTACATCGAGGCGAGCCACCTGGACGGCGCCGGCCAGCCCGCCGGCGACATCGCGGTGTGGGACGAGGTGTGGTTCCCGCTCGATCCGGCCCTCGAGGGGCACCCCGACCTGGCCCGAGCCTCGGTCGAGAAATCCGAGACGGCCGCCAGCCAGCAGATCGAGGAGCAGTACGTCTGCCACGCGACGGGGACCCTGGTGGTGACGATCCACAACCTCACGTCGCAGTACGCGCGCGAGTACACCCTGGGCCGCTGGTCGGACAAGCCGGGAGTCGTGCGGGCGCCGGCCAAGAGGCGCCAGCGGCGGTGATCCCGGGACCCGGAGCCGCTCGACGCCGCGCCTGATGGGGGATCCGCTGCTGACAGGTGCGGCGGCGAGTGCGCACACGGCGTGGCCTGGCTGACAGCCGTCTTCAGGCGGACGCGCGCGGAGTCGTCGCGCCGTCCGACGCGGTCGCCGCCGGGCCCGTGACCGCCGGGGAGGTCCCGCTCACCCGGGTGGCGGTCGGATCCGGCGGGACGACCACCGTGACCTGTCGGCCCGCGAACCTGATGCCCTCCGCGACAAACGCCTTCAGGATGCGCGCGTACGCTTCCCGCCGGATGAGGTACGGGGCGCTCCCGGGCTTCGCCATGAACTTCACTCGCACCATGAGCCCGCTCTCGTCGGTCGCGATGACCCCCTGCGACTTGAGCGGCTGGAGCAGCTCCGGGCCGAGCTCCGGGTCGGCCGCCAGCTCCTCGCCGACCCGCCGGACGATCTTCTTGATCTTGGTCAGGTCGGTGTCGTACGTGAGGTGGAACTGCATCACGATGATCATCCAGTCGCGGCTCGTGTTGCAGAGCCGCTTGATCTCGCCGTACGGCAGGATGTTCAGCGCCCCCCGGTGGTGGCGCATGTGCAGGGAGCGGATCCCGATCTTCTCGACGGTTCCCTTGGAGTCGCCCGCCTCGATGTACTCGCCGAGGCGGAACGCGTCGTCCATGAGGTAGAAGGCCCCCGAGACGACGTCCCGCACCAGCGTCTGGGACCCGAAGCCGATCGCGAGCCCGAGGACGCCGGCTCCGGCCAGGAGGGGCAGGATGTTGACGCCCAGCGCCGAGAGAATGCTGAGGGTGGCCATCACCACGATGGCCGCGAGCAGGAGCCCCCGGAAGAGGGGCAGGAGCGTCCGGACCCGCGAGGCCGGCTCGTCGCCGCCTTCCTCGCCGGGCTCGGCCGCGGCGGGGCCACGCTCGGCCACGAGCCGCCGGGCGATGGCGGTCCGCGCCAGCTCCCACAGGGTCCGGGCCAGGAGCAGGGTGATGGCGATCCCGAGCAGGGCGTTCGAGATGCGCGCGCCGAGTCCCCGCTCCGCGAGCGTGAAGAGGCTCAGGTGCCACAGGTCCGCCAGCAGAAGCAGCCCGGCGACCGTCACCACGAAGTGGATCGCCCGGCGCAGCACCGGCTCGAAGGTCGCGCGCGCGTCCGTCGAGCCGTCCACGCGCCCCGGCCGGCCTGCCAGCAACGCCGCCAGGACGCGGCAGAGGACCATGTCCACCAGGGGCAAGGCGACGAGGAGCACCACGCTGAGGATCGGCGCCCACGACATCGTCGCCTGCCCCCCGACGATCTCCAGCGCCCGTGCCGCGTAGACGATGACCAGGTACGCGGTGACCAGCACGGGCCACGCCTCCGCCGCCAGCCGCCGGCCGGGTCCCGCTTCGCCGGGGCCCCGGATGAGCCGGGCCACGTCCGCCCGGATCCGCCAGATGGTGGCGAGCGCCAGGATCAGGAAGGCGGTGGCGAGGACGAGGGTGAGGGCGTCCAGGGTCGCGTCCGGGACCCCCAGGCCCCGGAGGATCGCGAGCGTGCCGACCCCGAACGCGGAGAGCGCCGCCAGCCCGACCACGCCGCCGTGGAGCCGGCGAGCCGCCGGGTCGCCGAAGGGGAGGAGCCGCCGGGCCGGCGCCTCCGGCGCCAGCAGGAGCCCCGAGACCAGGGCGACGAGGCGCACCAGGACCACCGCCGCCAGGTACGTCAGCGCGAGCCGTCGTGTCGCCTGGTGGCCCTGGTAGAGCGCGAAGAAGACCGCGAGCGCGCCGGCGACGAACGCCAGGAGCCCGAGGAGGTCGAACGCGAGCCGCAGCGCGAGCCGGCCGGCCTGGGCGGCCAGTCCTTCCCCGGCGGCATCGTCGACCGCCTGCCGCACGCGCCGGACCGCGCGACGGAACAGCCGCTCGGCCAGGACTCCGGCGCCGAGCAGCACCCCGAACAGCACGGCCACCAGGAGGAGGTGGCCCGTGCCGCGGCCCTCGAGGAAGCGGGCGCGGGCCTCGCCGAGCGCCGCGGGCAGCGCGGCCATGCCCCCGACCAGCTCCTCCGCCCGGGCCCGGATCTGCCGGGAACGGCCCTCCACGCCCTCGACCATGCCCATCACGGCGGCGCCGTCCACCGGCCGGGCCGGCCCGGCGGCGTGGTCGAGCTGGTCGATGAGGAGCTGCCGGACCTCGGCGTCGCTCAGCCGCGCGACCAGTTCACGGATCGCCTCGTGGGTGAGGGGCTCGGGCAGCTTCGGGGTGGCGGCCGCCTTCGTCGCCGCCTCCGCCTGGGCAAGGCAGGTCAGGGCCAGCAGCCCGCCGAGCGCGAGGCCGCACAACGCGAGTGCCGCACGCCGATGGCCGCGAGGCATGGCCCGCCTTGTCGCTGGTCGGGAGATCAGCCCCGCTCTCGGCACGACAGCCCCGGCTTCCGGCCGTCCCGGCTCTCCAGCAGCGCGGGAGCCATGCTCGCGCTATGGCATATCATGCCGGGCGGGCCCCCGTGCCCTTGGGGCGATGGCCGCGCCCGCGTGTGACGTTTCTGGATTCTAACGCGTCGGTCCCGTCGGGGTGCGCTGCGCAGACTGGACAGCTCACGCCGCCCGGGCCCTCGCCGCGACGTCGGGACGGACCGGTGCCAAACGGCTCTCACCCGGGCGCACCGACCGCTCGCAGCCATCATGCTCGCACCGGCACCGGACGCCGGCCGGGACGCCGGGCAACGCGCACCAGCGGCAGCACGGACGCTCCGCGGTGACACAGAAGCAGGCAGGGTTCGGACAGCTCTTCTCCCGGCGCTCCAGTTCCATCGTGGCCTCCTGCGCTGGCGTGGAGCCGCGCTCGCGAGGATACTCTACGGCGCGCTGCCAACCCGACGTGCACGACGTGTGCCGGCAGCCCCGGCTTCTTCTTGAGCCTGGCAAGGTCCTTGAAGTCGCCCACAGCGAGAAGGAGAGAACAAGGATCGTGGCGGCACGGCACCGGCGGACAGGCGGCTCTGGTTCTCGCCCCGACAGGGGCCGCGGGCCCTGATCTTCACGTTGATCGGTTCGGTCGCGAACCATTGACCCGAGCGCGATCGGTGGCGGCGCAGCGGGCCCGCAACCCCTGGTCGAGGTGAGGCGACCGCGCCCCATGTGGGGCGAGAGTTCCGCGTCCCTCGATTCCGGCTCCACCGGATCACGTCGTCGGCGGGGGGGCCTCGACATCGTGCGCGGTGAGGGCATGCGCGGGCGCGGCGACGAGGAGGTCTGGAAGGATCTTCGCGCGCCGAGCGTCGGGATTGCGCGGTGAGCACTGGCCCCGACCCCGGCGGACGTGGAGGACCGCGGTCGGCGCGGCTCGGCCCGACCGGCCTCGGCAAGCTCGATCGGGAGAAGGTCGAGCAGACGGTCCTCGACGTCGTCGACGGGCTCGTGGCCGAGCTGGGCGGTGGCGCCCTACGGCGGGGCGCGGCCCTCGACGACGCCCTCGACCGCGACCTCGGCCTCGGCAGCCTCGAGCGGGTCGAGCTGCTCCTGCGCCTCGAGCAGGCGTTCGGCGTTCGCCTCCCGGACGCCGTGATGGCGGAGGCCGGGAGTCCGGGAGACCTCGTCACGGCGCTCCTCGCGGCGCGGCCCGTGGCGCCGGAGCCCACGCCGGTCCCGGCGCCCCGGGTCGCCGCGGGCCGGGCCCCTCCGGCGAGCGTGCGCACGCTCGTCGAAGCGCTGCGCTGGCACGTCGAGGCCGATCCGGAGCGTGCTCACGTCTTCCTCCGGGGGGAGGACGGGCCGGACCGGACGATCAGCTACGGCGCCCTCTGGTCGGGCGCCGCCGCCGTCTCGGCCGGCCTCCGCGCTGGCGGCCTGGAGCCGGGGGAGCGCGTCGCCCTCATGCTGCGGACGGAGGAGGCCTTCTTCGCGGCGTTCTTCGGCACGCTGATGGCCGGCGGCATCGCGGTCCCGATCTACCCGCCGTTCCGCCGCGACCGGCTGGAGGAGTACGCGCACCGGCAGGCCGCCATCCTGAAAAACGCCGAGGCGGGCTGGCTCCTGACCTTCGCGGAAGCCACGCCCGTGGCGGGACTGCTCCGCTCGCGTGTGCCCTCGCTGCGGTCGGTGACGACCGTCGGCGATGTGGCTCGTGATGCCGCGCCGCCCCCGAAGTCCCGTCGCCGCGCCGGCGACGCCGCGCTCATCCAGTACACCTCGGGCAGCACGGGCGACCCGAAGGGGGTGCTCCTGACCCACGCCAACGTGCTGGCCAACATCCGCGCGATCGGGGAGGCGATCGCCATGGGCCCCGAGGACGTCGGCGTGAGCTGGCTTCCCGCTCTACCACGACATGGGGCTGATCGGATCGTGGCTGGCCGCCCTTTACTTCGGCATCCCGATCGCGATCCTCTCGCCGATCGCCTTCCTCACCCGCCCGGCCCGCTGGCTGTTGACGCTCGCCGCCCACCGGGGCACGCTCTCCGCGGCCCCCAACTTCGCCTTCGACCTCTGCGTCCGGAAAGTCGCCGACGAGGAGATCCGAGGCCTCGATCTCTCCGCCTGGCGGCTCGCCTTCAACGGATCGGAGCCGGTCAGCCCTGACACGATCGAGCGCTTCACGCGCCGCTTCGCACCCTACGGCTTCCGGCCCGAGGCGATGTGCCCGGTGTACGGCCTGGCCGAGGCCGCGGTCGCCCTGACCGTGCCCGCGCTTGGCCGCCCGCCCCGGCTGGATCGCGTCCTCCGGGAGCCATTCCAGCGCACGGGCCGGGCGTTCCCGGCACCCGCCGCGGACGCGAGCCCCCTCCGGTTCGTCGACTGTGGCCGACCCTTGCCGGCCCACGAGGTGCGGATCGTCGACCCCGCCGGCCGGTCGGTCGGGGAGCGGGTGGAAGGACGGATCGAGTTCCGCGGCCCGTCGGTGACGGGCGGCTACTTCCGGAATCCGGAGGCGACCCGGACGGCCGTGCGCGACGGCTGGATGGACTCGGGCGACCTGGGCTACTGGGCGGAAGGCGACCTCTTCGTCACGGGACGGCAGAAGGACCTGATCATCAAGGCCGGGCGCAACCTCTATCCGCCGGAGGTGGAGGAGCTGGCGGGGGAAGTCCCTGGGATCCGGAAGGGATGCGTGGCCGCCTTCGGCGTGGCCGACCCCGCGATCGGGACGGAACGGCTCGTCGTGATCGCGGAGAGCCGGGAGACCGAGGCGGGCGCCCGGGAGCGCCTCCGAGCCGCCGTCGTCGATCGGGTCGCCTCGGGGCTGGGACTGCCCCCCGATACCGTGGTGATCGCCGCGCCGGGAACGGTCCCGAAGACCTCGAGCGGGAAGGTTCGACGACGGGCCGCGCGGGAGGCGTACGTGCGCGGCGACCTGGCGCGTCCCCCGCGGTCGGCCGCCCGGCAGTGGGTTCGGCTGCGCGCGGAGGACCTGGGGCTCCGCCTGGCACGTCTCGCCGGTGCAGCGGCCCGGCTGGCGTTCGCCGCCTACGTCGCGGCGTGGCTCCTCCTCACGCTGCCGCCGCTGTGGGTCGGCGTCGTGCTGGCTCCGGGCGCCGGGGCCGCCGGCCGGCTGGTGCGCCGGTGGTGCCGCCTGGCGCTCTTCCTCGGCGGCTGCCGGCTCCGCGTCGAGGGGCTCGAGCACCTGCCGGCCACCGGGTCGGCCGTCCTCGCCGCCAACCACGCGAGCTACCTCGACGCGGCCGTGCTCATCGCCGCGCTCCCCGCGGGCCTCCGCTTCGTGGCCAAGCGCGAGCTGACGGCGTATCCCGTCATCGGGACGGTGATCCGGAAGGTCGGCCACCTGACAGTCGAGCGGGGACACCCGGCGCGCAGCGCCGCGGGCGCGGAGCGCGTCAGCCGGGCGCTGGCCGAAGGGCTTCTGCTGCTCGTCTTCCCCGAGGGCACGTTCCGCCGGGCCCCGGGCCTGCTGCCCTTCCGGCTCGGGGCCTTCAAGGCCGCCGTGGAGCAGCGGCGGCCGGTGATCCCCGTCGGGATCCGCGGGACCCGCGACGTCCTCTCCGCCGATACCTGGCTGCTGCGGCCGGGGCCGGTCGCGGTGACGCTCGGGGCCCCGGTCTTCCCGGAGGGGACCGGGTGGCCGGCGATGGTGCGGTTGCGCGACCGGGTGCGCGCCGACACCGCGCGCCTGGCCGAGGAGCCCCCGGTCGAGCCGCGGGCCATCTGAGAGCGTGTGAAGCACATGGGTCCTCCGACTCCCCCCTCCCCCCGGTGGGTGGGGGAGGGGGGTTGGGGGGGAGGAGGGAGGTCCCGAGAACATCGGGGGAGTCTCGGTCGTCATCGAGCCAAGGGCCGACCGGGGACCGATTCCGGACCCGGCGCGAATCCTGCTGATCTCGAGGGCCGGGGCCCGATGGGGGAGGGCGGTGTGGCCTCGCGGTTGCACCGAGGCAGGCTAGTCGTCGTCTCGGTGGGGGAACAGGGTGGTTCTCGCGCTCGCCGTCGTCCGGGTTCGGTGTCCCATGCCCGCCCCAGTGGGACGGAACAGCCCCGAGCCGCGGCGTGCCGGGCTCCGGTCATGTGGAACCCGGTCGGATCGTTGCTCCTGGGGAGTGGCGTCCCGGTTGTGAGGTCAGAAGGGAGGAGCGAGGCCGGTGATCACGGCTGTCCGGAGGCCCTGCGCGAACCCCGTGTGCTCCTGTGAGCCGTCGGATGGCGGATGCTCGCCGTGGTGTCGAGCGCTGGACCGTCCGGCTGGAGAGTGGTGCCGGTGCGGCCATGATGGCTGCGCGCCAGCACCACCCCGTGGAGTGTGGACATCTTCGATGCGCCGGACGAGATCGTCGCCGCCAAGGTGGTGATGATCATCCGGTCCTTCGGCCATGCCACCACGGAGACCTGGACCGCGATGCCCTGGGAGCGATTCGAGATCGTGATCCCGGCCTGATCACGTCAACGACCCGGCTCGTCAGGGCCGGGTCGCGATCCGGCGACACGGACGCGAGGATCACGAGAGGGGAACCGGGTGGCGCGGAGACCCGTGGTGCTGGTGACCGGCGCCAGCGGCGAGATGGGAGACAGCCTGATCCGCCATCTGGCGGAGCGGGGGACCTTCGACGTCCTGGCCCTCGACGTCCGGCCCATGGATCCGGAGCTGGCGCGCCGGTGCGCGGCGACCCGGGTCGGCGACGTCCTCGACCGTCACCTGCTCGACCGGCTGAGGAGCGAGTTCGAGATCGCCGTCGTCTTTCACCTGGCGGCGCTCCTCTCGACGCGCGCGGAGTTCGTGCCCGAGACCGCCCACGAGGTCAACGTGCAGGGCACGCTGAATCTTCTCCAGCTCGCGCTCGAAGAGGCGCGCTCCCACGGCCGGCCGGTGAAGTTCCTCTTCCCGAGCTCGATCGCGGTCTACGGGCTCCCGGACCTGCCGAGCAAGCGCCGGGCCGGGAAGGTCGCCGAGCCGGAGTGGACAGAGCCGGTGACGATGTACGGCTGCAACAAGCTCTACTGCGAGCATCTCGGCCGCTACTTCGCCCGTCACTACCGCCAGCTCGCGGCCCAGGACGCGCCGCGCGGCGTCGACTTCCGGGCCATCCGGTTTCCCGGGCTGATCTCGGCGTTCACGGTGCCGAGCGGGGGGACGAGCGACTACGCCCCGGAGATGATTCACGCGGCGGCCCAGGGCCGGGCCTACGCGTGCTTCGTCCGCGAGGACACGCGCATCCCCTTCATGGCGATGCCGGATGCGATCCAGGCGCTGCTCACCCTGATGGACGCCCCGGCCGGGTCGCTCACGACCCTGGTGTACAACGTCCGCGCCTTCAACCCGAGCGCCGGCGAGCTCGCGGGCCTGGTCCGGACCGCGTTCCCGGGAGAGCGGATCACCTTCGCGCCGGATCCGCGCCGCCAGGCGATCGTGGACTCGTGGCCGGAGGACGTGGACGATACGAGGGCGCGCCGGGACTGGGGCTTCCGCGCGTCGTACGATCTCGAGCGCACGTTCGAGGAGTACCTCGTGCCGAACATCACCCGGCGCTACGCCGCCGGGTGAGCGGGCGGGCGCCGTCCACGAGCGGCGGGGGGCGGCGGGGGAGACGGGTCATGTACGGTGCGGTGAGGACGCGGCTCCAGGCCGAGCTGGACGAGATCCGCGAATCCGGGCTCTGGAAGGCCGAGCGCGTGATCGATGGCCCGCAGGGGGTCGAGGTGATGGTCGGCGGCCGGAGGCTGCTCAACTTCTGCGCGAACAACTACCTCGGGCTGGCCAACGACCCGGGGCTCGTCCGCGCGGCGCAGGACGGGCTCGGGCGCTGGGGGTTCGGGCTCAGCAGCGTCCGGTTCATCTGCGGGACGCAGGCGATCCACACGGAGCTGGAAGCGGCGATCGCCCGCTTCCTCGGCATTGACGACGCGATCCTCTACACGTCGTGCTTCG
The DNA here is from genome assembly GCA_963708025.1 of uncultured Candidatus Rokubacteria bacterium. Lineage (GTDB taxonomy): Bacteria > Methylomirabilota > Methylomirabilia > Rokubacteriales > DASRDR01 > CAVPSB01. The sequence continues at coordinate 37,909 of CAVPSB010000015.1, forward strand.
ACGCCAACGGAGGCCTCTTCGAGACGCTGCTCGGCGAGCCGGACGCCGTCATCTCCGACGCCCTCAACCATGCCTCGATCATCGACGGCGTCCGGCTCTGCCGCGCGCGGCGCTACCGCTACGAGCACCGGGACCTGGGCGATCTCGAGCGGGCCCTGAAGGAGAGCGGCGGCGCCCGGACCCGGCTGATCGCCACCGACGGCGTCTTCTCGATGGACGGGGACGTGGCCCCGCTGGCCGAGATCTGCGCGCTGGCCGACCGGTACGACGCGCTGGTGATGGTGGACGATAGCCACGCCACGGGCTTCGTGGGCCCGACGGGTCGGGGCACGCCCGAGCATTGCGGGGTGGCCGACCGCGTGGACATCGTCACCTCCACGCTCGGCAAGGCCCTCGGCGGCGCCAGCGGCGGCTTCACGGCCGCCCGGCGCGAGATCGTCGCCCTGTTGCGCCAGCGATCGCGGCCGTATCTCTTCTCGAACACGCTGGCGCCGGCCATCGTGTGCGCGTGCCTCGCGTGCCTCGGGATGCTCTCCGAGACCACCGCGCGGCGCGACCGGCTCGAGGCCCACACGCGCTGGTTTCGCCGGGCCATGACCGACGCCGGATTCGACATCCGCCCCGGCGTCCACCCCATCGTGCCCATCATGCTGGGGGACGCGCGCCTCGCGCAGCAGATGGCCGCCGACCTGCTGAGCGAGGGCATCTACGTCGTCGGCTTCTTCTACCCGGTGGTCCCCCGAGGCCAGGCCCGCATCCGGGTCCAGATCAGCGCCGCCCACGAGCCGGCCCATCTCGAGCGCGCGGTCACCGCGTTCGTGAAGGTCGGCCACGCCCACGGCGTCATCTGATCCGGAGGCGCCGGCCCACCAGCACCCGCGCCTCGTCCGGCGTCAGCTCGATGTGGAGTGGCCCCTGTTCCTCGCGCGGCAGCTTGCGCGGCGGGCGCGGACCCCCGGCGATTTGGGGCATCGGCTCGAAATGCTCACACGGACACCCCGGGACGCGACACCTGCCGCCGAGACCATGATCGCTCTCGGAATGACCGCAAATGCACGTCATCGGCTCACCTCTTGGTCCGTGAGCGCAGCAACCGGCTTGCCGCCGTCGTGCTGCGGCTGGCTGGCCGGACCTTGCCCGCCGCCCGCGGCCTGTCGGGTGCGGCGGCGCCGCGACGACCTACCCGGCGGCGACGGACTCCGGCACGGCGAAGCGCCCCACGCGAGGCCCGGCGACGCGCACGAACTCCGTCGCCCGCATGTGGATCGCCGTCGCGCGGTCACCCGCCGGCATCGTGATCTCGCGCTGGTTCACGAGCGCCTCGTCGGCGAAGGTGGGGACGCCGAAGAGCCGGCCGAACGGCGGGAGCGCGCCGGGCTCGCAGTCGGGGGCGAGCCGGACGATCTCCTCGAGGCTGGCGAGCTCGGCCATCTCCCGTCCCATCAGCCCCCGGAGCAGACCGAGATCGATGACGCAGCAGGCCGGCAGCACGGCCAGCGCGAAGCCGTCGTCCTTCTTCACGACGACGACCTTCGCCCAGCTCCAGCCGGAGACGTGCGCGGCCGCCGCTTGCTCTTGCGCCGTGAACGCCTCGGGGTGGGCCACGACGTCGTACTTGGCCAGCCGGGCCGCGAGGAGCTCCTCGACTCGCCGGTTCATACGGCCTCCACCCAGACTTCCTTGAGATCCTTCGGAAGCTGTGCCATGACGTCCTCCGCCTCACCCGGGGAGAGCTGCCCCTTGAGGGCCGCGAACACCCCGAGGGTGAGCCACTGCGCCTCCTGAGCGGTGAGCAGACCAGCGTCCCCGCGCACCCGCTCGTAGAACTGCTCACGGTCCATCTTCAGCGGGGTGCGCTGCGCCTCCTCTCCCTCCGACCAGACGACCTTGAGGGGGCCTGGGAGCTGGGCGGCGACCTGATCGGCTTCGTCCGGCGTCAGGCGGTCGCGGAGCGCGCGACACACCGCGGCGGTTCCGCGCTTCGCCTCCTCGTGGTCGCACTGCCCGAGTCGCTCGCGTACCGCGCGATAGAACGCTTGTGTATCCATCCGCATCCCTCCGTGTCGATCGGCCGCGCGCCGATCCCGCCGATCCCATGGTGGTCGCCCGCCGGGCTCGACCCCGAAGCGCCGGCGCCCGCGGCGCGCGGGGTCGGTAGGTGCGGCCTTCCACCCCGATCTCCCCGAACGCAGGCTGCTGGCCGCTGTCGAGGGCTCGGAGCGTCGGCCGGCCGAGATGGGCGAAGACCAGGCGACCGACGTGACGGCGTCGGGCGGCCGTCGCCACCGCGCGCACCGGGGCGTGACCGCCGACTCCGCCCGCGAACCGGATCGGCTGGTCCCAGCCGGCGGCGTCCGCGAACACGAGCGCCGCGCCGGCCGCCCACGCCGGGAACCGCAGGAACTCGGGCGCCCAGACGATCCGATGCCGCCCGGTGGCGATCAGATAGCCGTAGGTGGGATGCGCCGTGTGGACGACCCGCCGCGGGACGACGTGAAGCCCGCCACGCCGGTAGCCGGCGACCCGGGGCGCCAGCCCCCGAGCCGCGGCGAGGTGTCGGATCGCTCCGATCAGCTCGGCCCGGGGGTCGGTCACGAGCCAGGCATCCAGTCGCCCCTCGGGTTCCGCCCCCGGACCCCCGTCCAGCATGACGCGCTGACCGCGGTGCTCGACGAGCAGACCCGCCGGGGCATGACGGGGGGAGGCCATGGCCCCGATGCCGAGGAGCGTGACTCGCACGGAGGAGGGCCCCGGTGTTCGCTCACCGCCGGCCGGGCCCATCGATTCGTACCGTCGGTCCGAGCGTCGCTTCGGGCCCGGCGACCGCGCGCCCGCCCGTGGCCGCCTCGGTGCGAGCTTCCAGCTTCTCGTGCCGCGCGATCTCCGCCTTGAGCGCCTGCTGCACCCCGACCAGCCGATCGCTGTAGGAAACGGGATACGAGGCCGGTTCCCGGAGCCAAACCTGCATCCCCTCCCTGAAGTAGGAAGCCGCCATCGTCAGCTCGTAGAGGTCGGTGAACAGGGCCGCGTGGCGGGTGATCAGGGGCCCCGACACGAAGGCCCCGAGTTCTCCGTTCGGCGAGCCGTGCGGCGGGTCGTCGCTCATGGCGTCAGAGTTTTGCCGCAAGCGCCGTGCCCGCCCCCGTCCGGCCCCCGGCAGCCGAACCGCAGCACCGGGGCGCTTCCGGCGACCGATGGGTGTCGCCCCGCCGCCTCAGGTGAGGCGGCCATGCCCCATCTCACACCGGCGCCTCCCGCTCTTGCGCGAGCCCTGTGCGGTGGCAGCCTGCTTGCTAGTCATGGGAGACACCTGGTCTCAGGGGAGGAGCCGGTCAGTGGCGACGATGAAGCAGACGGACGCCGAGATCCAGCGGGCGGTCCTCCGGGAGCTGGAGCGGGACACCCGCGTGGAGCAGACCGAGGTCGGCATCGAGGTCGACGAGGGGGTCGTCACCCTGACCGGTACGGTCACGAGCTGGGCCAAGCGGCACGCCGCCCAGGAGGCGGCCCACCGGGCCGCCGGGGTCCTGGACGTCGCGAACGACATCGAGGTCGCACCGGTCGACGCCCTGGCTCGGACCGACACCGAGATCGCGCACGCGGTGCGGCGGACGCTGGAGTGGGACGTCTTCGTGCCCGACCAGCGCATCCAGTCCACCGTGTCGAAGGGCTGGGTGACGCTGGAGGGCGAGGTGGACTTCTGGCACGAGCGCGAGGAGGCCGAGCGGGCCGTGCGTACCCTGGTCGGGCTGCGCGGCGTGACGAACCGGATTCGACTGAGCGGCGGTCCGGCGCGGGGCGGGAGCGGGGAGGTCCGGGCGTCGATCCAGGAGGCGCTCGCCCGGCACGCCGAGCGGGTGGCGTCCCGGATCGAGCTCACGGTGACGGACGGAAAGGTCACGGTGGTCGGGCGCGTCGCCTCATGGTCGGAGAAGCAGGCCGTGCTCGACGGCGCCCGGTCGGCAGCCTCCATCGAGGTCGTCGAGGACCAGGTCATGGTGGATCCCGATGTCTAGGCCGGGAGTGCCGCCCGGCCGCCGGGGCGGGCTTCTCTGGGAAGGGCTGGGGGCCTCCCGTGAGATGTGCGCGTCCTGCGGCGCCCTCCTCCGCAGCCAGGAGGTGCCGGACGCCGGGGACGACCTTGCCTGGGCCCAGCGCGCACGAGAGCATCGGCCCGGATGCGAGTGGGTGCGGCGGCGGGGCCGACCTGGCCGCACCCGCCGACCGCGACGACAGCCGGTCTGACACCCGCCCGCTCGTCGGGCCGCGGATCGGGTCAGTTGCAGGACGAGCCACGCGGCCCGACCGCGAGCGGTCTTCCGCCCGAGCCACGTCGTCGCGTCCCTGTCGCTCGGCGCCCGCCAATAGCCGCGCGACGAGAGCGAGCCGCCCACCGCCCGTCGGCGTCTCGCAACCCTTCTGGCTGCGGCCGCGCGGCCGTGGCGTTCCACTTCGAGCCGCGGCTTCGCCGCGGCCTCCGAAGGGGGGATCGGGGGGTCTTCCGAGACCCCCCAGGAAGATCTCAGTCGCTGCCGGGCCGGCCCGGGTGGAAGAGAAGGACGGCCACCCCGGCCCTCCGGAAGACGGCCTCGGCGACGCTCCCGAGCGCCACGCGGCTGATGCCGCTGCGACCGCCCGTGGTCACCGCGATCAGGTCCGCCCCGTACGCGTCGGCTTCCCGGAGGATCTCCTCGGCCGGGTCGCCGAAGCGGACGACGCATTCCACCGGCACGCCGTCCAGACGCGCGGCCACGCCACGCAGGTAGTCCAGGCCCTCGGCGTCCAGCCGGGCCATCTCCTGGTCGGCGTACGCCACCACCCGGCCGCCCTTGGCGACGAGCGCCTCAGGCACCGGGGCGACGTGGAGGAGGCGCACCACCGCCCCGCTACCCCGCGCGGTGTCGGCGATGAGGGGGATGACGGCTTCTGCCGTCGGCGACTGATCCATGGGCACCAGGATTCGCTTCGCCATCGAAGTACCCCTTTCCGCTCAAGTGGTCCGGCCCGTGCGCTTCTTGGGCCTCTCGCCGCCCTCCGAGAGGAGGCGCTTGGCCACGTAGTACTTCTTGGGTCGGCGCCGGCTCTCGCGCGCGCGCTCGATGTCACGTCCGAGCTGTCGCTCGAGGACGGTGAACGCCTCGTCGAAGGCCTGGCGGTGTGTCTGGGCCATGTGCTCGACCCGGACCGCTGGGCGGCGCGGGAGGCGGATCGTCAGGGCGCAGCGGATGTCGATGCCCCCCTTCGGCCCGTTCTCGTCGACGAACAGGACCTGCGCGCTCACCGGCGTGACGTGGAGACGGGCCAGTGCCGCGCTCATCTGCCTCCGGACGTGCGCCTGCAGCAGCCGATTGCGGGCGATGCCCTGGATGTCGATCACCATCGTCCTCCTCTCGCGTCTTTCGGATCAGGCCGGACCGTGGCGGCGATGCCCGGCTCGGCCTTCTTCCTGGTCCGCGGCCTCCCGCTCGAGGTGCCAGCGCAGTCGGTCGCGGTCCCGGAGGATCTCCTCCGAGGTGCGCACCTCGGCCGTGGGCTCCTGGGCTACGCCGAGCGCCTGGCCGATCTCGTCCACCACGTCCTGATCCGGCGTGGCGACGCTCCCGCCCACCGCCTCGTCGCCGGACGCGGCGGCCCGCTGCCAGTCCGCATCCACATCGCCGCCGCTCAGCGCGGGACTGGTCTCGCGATGGCCCGCGATTTCCTCGGCCAGCTTGCCAACTTCACCACGATCCTCGACGCTGGCGCGTGGCGCCGGGCTCGCCTTCTTCGTCCGCCTGGCCTTGCGTTTCATGGCTCCTCGTCGCCTCGGACGGGAGACCGAGAAGCCCGCACCCGCCGGCTCTCCGCTCCCGCGGTTCGAATCGGGATCTCGACCGTGCAAACGGAACACCGCAGATCGGTAGTGCAACGCCGGTGCCACGGCTCTTGCCTGGACAGGGGCCCATCGACGGTCGTCGCTCCCTGGCGCGCCGACTCGCGGAGGTGGCCGAGGTGCCCGGCCTCGCCTCGGCGCGTGGTGTGGATGACCGGGCGCCGATGGAGCTTCTCCGTGGCACTTCCGTTGCAGCCACGTCAAAGGATGATTCTGCCTCGCCCGCCACCCGACGAGCCGATCGACGAGCGCGACGACGACTTTCCCGACCTCGACCATTGGGTTCACCTTGCGCCGAGAGCGTGTGAAGGAATGGGGTGCTCCGGCTCCCCCTCCCCCCGGTGGGGGGGAGGGGGGTTGGGGGGTGGGTGGGAGGTCCCGAACTGAGGACCGAGGGGAGGAAGCATTGGGCGACGGGCTCCCACTGAACGAAGATGTGGCCGTGAAGCTTCGTGAGGCGGCCGACCTCCTGGCTCGACAGGGGGCCAACCCCTTCAGGGTCACGGCGTACCGGCGGGCTGCCGAGAGCATCGCGCGACTCCCTCGCGGGCTCGACGACGTCCTGCGCGCCGAGGGACCGGCCGGTCTCGACGCACTGCCGCACGTCGGCCCCGGTATCGCGGCGGCGATTCGGGAGATCGTGCGCACGGGCCGCTGGAGCCTGCTCGATCGCCTGCGTGGCTTGCTGGATCCCGTCGCGCTGTTCGCCACGATTCCGAGCGTCGGCCCTCAGCTCGCCCGGCGGATCCATGACACGCTTGGCGTCGACACGCTCGAGGCGCTGGAGGTCGCGGCCCACGATGGCCGCCTGGCCGGCGTGCCGGGGATGGGGCCCCGCCGGGTGGCCGGGATCCGGGCGGCCCTGCAAGCCCTGCTCGGCCGGACCCGGGCGCGGTCGCTGCCGGCGGCCTCCGGTGGCGCCCCGACCGTCTGGCCGGGCCCGGACGTGACCGTGCTCCTGGACGTCGACCGCGAGTACCGGGACAAGGCGGCCGCCGGCCTCCTGGAGACGATCGCGCCCCGCCGCTTCAACCTGGACGGCAAGGCCTGGCTGCCCGTGCTGCACACGACGCGGGAGCCGTGGCACTTCACGGCGCTCTACTCCAACACCGCCGCCGCCCATCAGCTCGGCCGGACGCGCGACTGGGTCGTCGTCTACTTCTACGACGACCATCACCGGGAGGGTCAGCACACCGTCGTGACGGAGACGCGGGGACGCCTTCGAGGGCGACGGGTGGTGCGCGGTCGAGAAGCCGAATGCGAGACCCTGTATGGCAGCGTGGCGAGCCACCCGGCCAGCCATCCTCGTACGCGGGGCCGAGCCGTCTCCGCCCAGGGAGGTGCTCGTGCCGCGGGGAGGTGATCAGACACGGGAGGAGTCCGCTTCTGTAAACCGCCCGCGCACCTCGTGACCCCGCCGACCGATCCTCGGGGGACAACACGCTCGGACTCCACCGCCCCCGGCTGCCTCCGCTCGACCTGGAACGGCTGGATCGGGAGGCGCGCGTCGCAATGGCTGCCGGTGGCGTCGCCCCGATCGCGCGCCGCTATGCCTCGCCGCTGGAGGACCTGAGGACCACGCCGACGGTCATCTACCTCCAGTCGCTCCTCGCCACGAGCGGCGGGCTCCCGGATGCTGCCGCGCTCCGCCTCCCGATGCTCGCCCTGGTCGCATCCGGGGACTGCTGGGCGACCCCGCCATCACCCAGCGGACCCTGGGTGCCATTCCGGGGTGGCGGGTCCAGCGCCTCGACGCGGCGCACTGGATCCCGACCGAGCGGCCGGAGGAGCTCAGGCGCGCGATCGATGCCTGGTGCCGAGAGATCTGGAGCGATCGAACGTGACGGGTGAATGGGGCATGCGTGCCCCGCTGGGGCGGCGCTGGGACAGCGCCAGCGCGACCGGGCGCCTCTCGGGAGTCCGAACCGGCGCCGAGCCGCCCTCCGCGCGGACCAATACCCTGGCACGCCGGTTGCGGTCGCCGGGCGACATGGTCCATTCGCTCCCCGGCTCCCCGGCGTTGGTGAGGGCAACCCACGCGCCCGGGCTCCGACGATGAACCGCGTCCCGAGACACAGGTGGTCGAGCGCGAGGGAGACGATCTCCACCAAGGAGTCGCAGCGCGTGTCCGGGTGGAACGAGCGCCCGACAGCCGGGCGATGAGCTCGATCGTCGGCGTGGGCCCAGACCGCAGCCGGGCCTCTTGGGCCCGAGCGGAGGAGACGATGAGCGCCAGGCAGCGGGGTCGAAAGACCGAGCAGGGTCGTGTGAAGAAGCGTGCGAAGAAGAGCAAAGCCGAAAAGGCGGCCACCACCCGGAAGGGGGCCACCACCCGGAAGGGGGCCACCACCCGGAAGGCGGCCACCACCCGGAAGGCGGCCACCACCCGGAAGGCGGCCACCACCCGGAAGGCGGCCACCACCCGGAAGGCGGCCACCACCCGGAAGGAGATGACCGCCCCCAAGAAGACGCGGACCAAGGCCCCTCGGGCGAGTGCACCGATGCGAAAGGTGGCGCCAGCGTCGGCGCCTCCGGTGGACGTCTGGGAGCCCGGCGAGAGGATGCCGGTAGCGGGACCCCAGGCGCCTCTCGTGGGCGTCATCGAGGTGACCACCGTGGAAGTCCTGGCGGTGCAGGACCCGTCCACGACGCCATAGGCGAAGCCAGTACCACCCAAGAGGGCGGGGATCTCCGCCGGGCCGGCAGGGTCGGCGGGGAGCGCGGAGGCTCGGCCCGCGGGGCGAGCCCGGTCAGGCTCCAGGCGATCTCGTGGGCGGGTCCGCCCCTGACCCCGCCGCCCCGGCCGCGGCGGCCATGGCGTAGAAGCGCTCCACGTACTCTTTCAGCGTCCGCCGCGTCGAGAAGGCCGGCGCCACGGTCTCGATCGTGCGGCGCACGACCCGGAGCCAGCCGCGTGGGATGCCGTCCGGGCCCCGATCGTAGTAGAGCGGCACCACGGTCTGCTCCAGCAGCCGGTACAGCGCCTCGGCGTCGGCCGCGTCCCGGGCATCCGGGTCGGCCGGCTCCCCGTCCGCCTCCCCGATCGCCCAGCCGTTCGTCCCGTCGTAGGCCTCGACCCACCAGCCGTCGAGGACGGACAGATGCGGCACCCCGTTGAGGGCCGCCTTCTGGCCGCTCGTGCCGCTCGCCTCCATCGGGGGGCGCGGGGTGTTGAGCCACGCGTCCACCCCCGCGATGAGGTATCGGGCCGCCTCCATGTCGTAGTCCTCGACGAACGCGACCCGGCCGGCCAGCTCCGGATCCCGGCTGGCCGCGTAGATCTGCCGCAGGAGTTGTTTGGCGGGCTCGTCGGCGGGGTGGGCCTTCCCGGCGAAGACGAGCTGGACCGGCCGCCGGGAATCCGTGAGGAGCCTGTGCAGCCGCTTCGAATCGCGGAGGACGAGCGTCGCCCGCTTGTAGTCCGCGAAGCGCCGGGCGAAACCGAGGGTGAGGGCGGCGGGATCGAGCAGCGAGCCGGCTGCCAGCACCTGCCCGGGATCACCGCGGTGCTCGACCCACTGACGGCGGGCCCGCTCCCGCAGGTAGTGGGCGAGCCGCTGCTTCAGCACGCAGCGGGCCGGCCAGAGCTCCGCGTCCGGAATCTCGGCCACGCGGCGCCACAGGCCGGGCTCGTCGTGGCGGCGCACCCAGTCCGGGGCCAGGTAGCGCTGGTAGAGCGCATCCATCTCGTCGGCCACCCAGGTGGGGACGTGGACCCCGTTGGTGATGGCGACGATCGGGACGCGGTCCTCCGGCGTCTCGGGCCAGAGGCCCCGCCACATCCGCCGGGAGACCGCGCCGTGGCGGCGACTCACGGCGTTCCGGAAATCGGCCAGGCGCAGTGCCAGGGCCGTCATGTTGAAGGCCGGGCCCCACGGTTCCTGGTGCAGCGCCAGGGCCAGCATCTGCTCGCGGTCGGCCCCGAGCGTGGGCCAGTACACCCCGACGTGCTTGAGGTACTGCTCGACCATCGCCAGGGGGAAGGCGTCGTGGCCGGCGGCGACGGGGGTGTGCGTGCTGAACACCGTGGTGGCGCGAACGGCCCCCAGCGCCGGATCGAAGCCGATGCCCGCCGCCATGAGCTCACGGACGCGCTCGACCATCATGAACGCCGTGTGCCCCTCGTTCGCGTGCCACACGCGGGGGGCAATCCCGAGCGCGCGAAGGACGCGGACGCCGCCGATCCCCAGGACGAGCTCCTGCCGTAGCCGCAGCTCCTGGTCCCCGCCGTAGAGCCGCGCCGACAGCTCACGGTCCCACGGCGCGTTCTCCGAGAGATCGGTGTCCATGAGGAAGAGCCGGGACCGGCCGACGTCAACCCTCCACACCGCCACGCGCAGCTCGTGGTCGGGGAAGCGGAGCGGCACCACGCACGGCATCCCCTCGCGCGTGCAGGCGGGCTCCACCGGGGCGGCTCGGCGGTCGATCGCCTCCGAGACCTCCTCCTGGCGGCCGGCGGGGTTCACGTGCTGGTGGAAATAGCCCTGCGGGTACATGAACCCCACCCCCACCCAGGGCAGGCCGAGATCGCTGGCTTCCTTGGCCAGGTCGCCGGCCAGGATGCCGAGCCCGCCTGCATAGCTGGGGAGCGAGCCATGGACGCCGTACTCGAAGGAGAAGTAGGCGATCGGAGCGGCGGTCAGCTCCGGGTGCGCCCCCGCGCACCAGCCGTGCCGATCCGTCGTCTCGGCGTCGAAGGCCTCGAGCACGGCGGCGAGGTGCCGCACGAAGCGGCCGTCGTCAGCCAGCTCGTCCAGGCGCTCGCCGGGCACGTCGGCCAGCAGGCGGACCGGGTTGTACCCGCTCCGGCGCCAGAGCACCGGGTCGATCGACTTGAACAGCGCCCGCGCCTCGGGGTGCCAGCTCCACCAGAGGTTACGGGCGAGCTCGCCGAGCCGCCGGAGCATCGGCGGAACGGGCCGGACGGTCATGGTGTCAGCACGCGTGCAACGACGGTGCCGCGCGAGGGAGGGCCGATCGCCCGTCGAATCGGTCGGTTGCCACTGAAGGCCACGTGAAGGCCGCGCGCCTGTGGCAGCGATGTCCCGGTCGGACATCGCCGACCCATCGAGGTCGCCCCGGGAGATCCTGGAGCCACCTGCCGAAGACGGCCGGAACCACCACGGAGGACGACCCGGTCAAGGAGTCCCGACGTGGCAGGCCCGTTGCAACCCGGGAATCGGAAGGAGGAGCCAGCCATGTCCCGGGTTGTGACGGTAGGTAGGCGCGTCGTGGCGTTCGGGCGGGCCGCCGTGCTCGAGGGCCGAGAGGAGCCGCCCATCGGGGCGAGTGGCCAGGCGTCCACCGTGCGGGTCCCGGGTGCCAGCCGGCACCTCTGTTCATAGGGGACGCTCCCATGCGGGGCATCCGGTCGGCGTTCGTCCTTCTGCTGCTCTTCACGGGAGTCTGGGTAGCGTCCGCGGTGGGGCCGCCGTGGCAGCGGGAATCGCCGGCGCGCCCGACCGACGAGCGGGCCGGACCCGAGGCGCTCGAGCGTCGGCTGGCGGTGACCGACAGCCGGCTCGAGGCGCTGGGACGCGAGTTCGCCAGCCTGACGGCCCTCTTGCGCGAGCGGGAGGCCCGGCTCGACGCCATGGCCGCGCGCGTGCGGGGCCTGGAGCAGGACGTGCGGGCGGGCGAGCGCGTCCTGTCGGACTCCGCAAACGGCGTGGCGCTCATTCAGGCGACGGTCCGCTACGAGGACGCCACCGGGCGACCCCTCCGGTATCGGCGCGCCGAGACGCGTCGGCCCTGGCGGGGCGTGCTCGGCCCCCCGTCGGTGGGCGTCGACGGCGATGGCGCGGTCGTGACCACGACCTTCCTCGGGACGGGCTTCCTCGTCGGGCGCGACGGGACGGTGGTGACCAGCCGGCACGTCGCCCGGCCCTGGGAGACCGAGGCCGAGCTGGACGGGCTGCGAAAGCTCGGGGTGGAGCCACGTCTCGCCGAGCTGCGCGCCTTTTTCCCCGCGTTGACCCAGCCGGTCCCGCTGACCCCGCTCCGTGTGTCCGACGCTTCGGATGTCATGGTGCTGAGGGCGAGCCTCCGCCCCGGCTCGGTGCCGGTCCTCTCGCTCGACCCGGGTCCCGTCGTGCCGGGCCGTGCCGTCTTGCTGCTGGGCTACCCGGCCGGCCTCGAGCTCCTGCTCGCCCGGATCGAGCCGACCGTGCTCCGGACCCTGGTCGGCGACGAGGTCGAGGAGATCGCCGACGATACCGTCAACGTGCCGGATCTCTTGAGCAAGCTGGCGCGGCGCGGCCTCATCCGCCCCCATGCGAGCTGGGGGCATGTCGTGGACGCGCGACCACATCTCATCACGTACGATGCCCGGACGGCGATGGGCGGGAGCGGCGGCCCCGTTCTGACCGCGGCGGGACGGGTCATCGGGGTGAACCAGGCGGTCCTGTCGGATTTCGACGCCGTGGGGCTCGGGATCCCGATCCGCCACGCCCTCACGCTCCTGCGGGGGCGGCCGCTGCCCCCGTAGTCCCGAGTCGGGCCCTGGAGATACCCGCGGCCCGTGGCGCCGGCGCGTCGTCGTGGTCGGGCTCCAGGGTGATCGGGGAAGGGGAGAACGCCCGGCTTCCGCCCGACCGCGGCCGCTCGAGACCGAGCGAACGGAGGCATGTGAGCGATGAGCCCGGTTCAGCGGATCCTGTGTGGCACCGACCTGTCCCCCGCCTCCGAGCCCGCCTGGGTCGAGGCGCAGCGCCTCGCCCGGGTGCTCGGCGCCGAGATCGTCTTGCTGCACGTGGTGTCCCCGCTCGTGATCCCGCCCGAAGTGGCCGGGGAGTTCTACGTGCCGCCCCACCTGTACCAGCAGCTCGCGGACGACGCCGATCGGGACGCGCAGGATCGGCTGGCGCAACTTCGCGATCAGCGGGCCGCGGCCTCGGTCAAGGTGACCACGCGGGTCGAGCACGGGTTCCCCGCGGACACGATCCTGCGCGCGGCCGGCGACCGCGGAGGGGACATCGTCGTGCTGGGGACCCACGGTCGAACCGGGCTCGGCCGGGTGCTGCTCGGCAGCGTGGCCGATCGGGTCATCCGGCTCGCCCCGTGTCCGGTGGTCACGGCCCGGGCTCGACCCGGCGGGCCCGTGGCGGTACCGGGGCGCCTCACCCGGATCTGCTACGCCACCGACTTCTCGGCCTCCGCCCACGCGGCGTGGCCCTGGGTCGTGACCCTCGCCGAGGCCGCCCAGGCGGAGGTCAACCTGGTGCACGTCCCCCCGGAGGTGGTCACCCGCCGCGAGTTCCCGGCCGCGGTGATCGGGCAGATGGCCGAGGGATTCCACGCGTACGGCGCGGCCCAGGCGCAGCGCTTGATCGATGCCGGCCCGCTGCCGCCGGCTCGGATTCACCCCCTGATCCTCACCGGGACGCCGGCGGAGGCGATCCTCCGGTCGGCGGAGACGCGGGCGGCCGATCTGATCGTCATGGGCACGCGTGGCTGGTCGGGGCTCCGCCGATGGATGCTGGGCTCCGTCGCCCTCCACGTCGTCCAGGCCGCCCCGTGCGCGGTCCTGACCGTCGGCCCGCGCGCTCCGGAAGGCGAGGAGTCGCTGCTTGGCCCCTGAGGGCCTCGCGAGGGCGAGCAGGTGGAGGACATGGCTGCCGGAGGCGTGAGTCCTCACAAGCTCGGCGTGGTGCTGGGCGCGTTTGTCGCGTGCTGGCACCTCACGTGGTCGGTGCTCGTCCTGCTCGGGTGGGCGCAGCCGGTGATCGATTTCGTCTTCTGGCTGCACTTCATCACCCCGCCGTACCAGGTCGGCCCGTTCGTCTTCTGGCGCGCGCTGGCCCTCGTGGTCGTCACCGCGATGGTCGGCTATGCCGTCGGTGGCCTCATCGGCGCGATCTGGAAGCGAGTGCACGGAGCCTAGCGGGTCGGCCGGGGGATGGCGCACGACGGCCACGAATCGGACGTCCGGGCGAGGGGGAAGGGATGTTTGACCTGTCGCACGTGCGAGAGCGCATGGTCCGAACCCAGATCGCGGCCCGGGGGGTGCAGGATCCAGCGGTGCTGGAGGCGATGCGCAGTGTTCCGCGCGAGGCCTTCCTCCCGCCGGAGCTCGAGGAGTTCGCCTATGCCGACGCTCCGCTCCCGATCGAGCGTGGGCAGACGATCTCGCAGCCCTACATCGTCGCCCTGATGGCGGCCGCGGCCCAGCTCGGCCCCGCGGACCGCGTGCTCGAAGTCGGCACGGGCTCGGGCTACGCGGCGGCGGTTCTCGGGCGCATCGCGCGCGAGGTCTACACCGTCGAGCGACACGAGGATCTGGCGAGGCTCGCGGCCGAGCGGCTCGCCAGGCTCGGGTTCGCGAACGTCTCGGTGCAGCATGGCGACGGGACGCTCGGCTGGCGAGAGCACGCGCCCTACGACGCGATCCTGGTGGCGGCGGGGGGTCCAAAGGTGCCCGAGGCGCTCCCGGACCAGCTCGCCCCCGGCGGCCGCCTGGTGATCCCGGTGGGCGAGGGAAGGGAGGTCCAGCAGCTCCTGCGCGTCACCCGCGAGGCCAACGGTGGCTTCCGGCAGGAGGAGCTCGGCGACGTGCGCTTCGTGCCGCTGATCGGGGCTCAGGGTTGGGCGGCGGAGCCGGCCGAGTGGAACGGCCGTCCATCCCTGGCTCCGAGCCGTCCGGCCACGCTCACCCGCCTGGTTCGCGAGGCCGCCGAGCCGCTCGAGTCCATCGACGCCGGCGACCTCGGCCGCCTGCTCGAGCGCATCAGCGGGTCGAGACTGGCGTTGCTCGGGGAGGCGACGCACGGCACCTCCGAGTTCTATCGCATGCGCGCGCGCATCACCCAGGAGCTCATTCGCACCCAGGGGTTCCGGATCGTCGCGGTCGAGGCCGACTGGCCCGATGCGCGGCGCGTAAACCGCTACGTTCAGGCGTTACCCGATGGGCACCGCCCCCAGGAGTCGGCATTCGCACGCTTCCCGACGTGGATGTGGCGAAATCACGAGACCGGGCGCTTCGTCGAGTGGCTCCGGAGCTTCAACGCCCAGGCCCGCGAGCCCGCGCTGCAGGCCGGGTTCTACGGACTCGATCTCTACAGTCTCTTCACGTCGATTCGCTCGGTCCTCGAGTACCTGGAGCGGGTCGATCCGCCGGCGGCGCGGGTCGCCCGAGAGCGCTACTCGTGTCTGACCCCGTGGCAGTCCGATCCGCACGCGTATGGCCGCGCCGCCCTCAGCGGCCGCTACCGTGTCTGCGAGCGGGAGGCGGTGGCGATGCTGCGCGACATGCTGAGTCGCCGGCTCGAGTACGCCGAGCGGGACGGCGAGCGCTTTCTCGACGCGGTGGAGAACGCGCGCCTGATCGCCGACGCCGAGCGCTACTACCGTGCCATGTACTACGGGGCGAGCGAGTCCTGGAACCAGCGCGATCAGCACATGTTCGACACGCTCGAGCGATTGCTGGCGTTTCATGGTCCCGGATCGAAAGCGGTGGTGTGGGCCCACAACTCGCACCTCGGGGACGCCAGCGCCACCGAGATGAGCACGCGCGGCGAGCTCAACCTGGGACATCTCTGCCGGCAGCGATTCGGCGACCGGGCCTTCCTGGTCGGCTTCGGCACCGACCGGGGTACCGTCGCTGCCGCGCACGACTGGGACGGGCCGATGAGCGTCATGAGCCTCCGACCGGCCCACCCCGAGAGCTACGAGCGGCTCTGCCACGAGTCGGGCGTCGAGGCGTTCTTCCTCCACCTCCGCGAGCCCTCTCGCGACGAGGTGCGGTCCGAGCTCGGGGCGTCCCGACTCGAGCGTGCCGTCGGCGTCGTCTACCGACCCGAGACGGAGCTCCAGAGCCACTATTTCCACGCCTCGCTGCCCTACCAGTTCGACGAGTACATCTGGTTCGACGAGACTCACGCGGTGCGGCCGGTCACGGTTGGCGAGGCGCGGGCGCTCGCGGCGCTCCATCCCTTCAGCGTCGAGCCGGGCTGATGGGGCCCGAGGTCGAGGAGGTGCTGCGGACACTCGACTGGATGCGGAGAGAGCGGATCTGGCCCCATTCTTCTCCACCTGCCGCTCGAACGACGAGTACGACCGGAACGCGATCACGCACGTGATGGCCTGCTCGTCCCTGCTTCCAGGGAGGCTGATCAGGCGGGGCGGGGGTTGAGCCGATGCCACGGCCATGAATCTCATCCCGCGAGATTTGAAGAACTGGCAGCTTCGCGTCGCCCGGCGGGCTCTCCTCCAGGGGTAGAATGGGGATGGCGAAGCGCCCATGCCTAGAACGGTCCTCGAGCCGCGTTTTCAGGTCGAGTACCTGTCCATCCTCGACAGCGACGGGACGCTCGACAGCGCCCTCGAGCCGAAGCTTTCCGCCGATGACCTGAGATCGCTCTACCGCGCCATGCTGCTCGGCCGCCGCCTCGACGAGCGCATGGTGCGTCTGCAGCGCCAGGGCCGGATCGGCACCTTCGCGCCGATCAAGGGCCAGGAGGCCTCGCAGATGGGCAGCGCCTTCACCCTCCGGCGGCAGGACTGGATGGTGCCGTCCTTCCGCGAGACGGCCGCGATGGTCTGGCGCGGCTGGCCGATCGAGAAGCTCCTCCTGTTCTTTGCGGGCTACCTCGAGGGCGGCTCCCCGGCGCCGGACCAGCACGATCTGCCGGTGACGATCCCGGTCGCCACCCAGCTCCCCCACGCCGTGGGTCTGGCCTACGCGGCGCAGTACCGCGGCGACGACGTGGTGGTGATGACGTTCTTCGGGGACGGCGCGACCAGCGAGGGCGACTTCCACGAGGCGCTCAACATGGCCGGCGTCTGGCACGTCCCGGTCGTGTTCGTCTGCCAGAACAACCAGTGGGCGATCTCGGTACCGCTCAAGAAGCAGACGCACTCCCGGACGATCGCCCAGAAGGCGCTGGCCTACGGGCTGCCCGGGATCCAGGTCGATGGCAACGACGTGCTCGCCGTGTACGTCGCCGCCCGCGAGGCCGTCGAGCGCGCGCGTCAGGGGCAGGGGCCGACCCTCATCGAGTGCGTGACCTACCGCCTGGGATTCCACACCACTGCCGACGACCCGAGCAAGTACCGGTCGGAGGAGGAGGTGAGGGCGTGGGAGCGGAAGGATCCGCTCACACGCTTCCGCGCCTACCTCGAGCAGCGGCAGCTCCTCGAGGACGGCCTCGAGCAGCGGGTCGACGAGGAGATCGCCGCCGCCGTGCGCCGCTTCGAGGCGGCGCTGCCCGCGGACCCGCTGACGGTCTTCGACCACGTGTATGCCGAGATGCCGCCTCATCTGGCAGCCCAGCGGGCCGAGCTCGAGGCGCGGCTCGCCGCCCGCGGGGAGACCCACGCCCCGGAGCCGCCGCCTCCCGCCGCATTGCCGATGCGGGGGCAGCGCGCGACTCGGCGGTGACGCGATGGCGAAGCTGAACATGGTCAAGGCCCTCAACCTCGCGCTCCTCCAGGAGATGGAGCGCGACCCGGACGTGCTGATTCTCGGGGAGGACGTTGGCGTCGATGGCGGCGTCTTTCGCGTGACCGACGACCTCCAGCGCAAGTTCGGCGCCCGGCGCGTGATCGACAGCCCGCTGGCCGAGGCCGGGATCATCGGGACGGCGGTCGGGATGGCCCTCTACGGCCTGAAGCCGATCTGCGAGATCCAGTTCTCCGGCTTCGCCTTCCAGTGCTTCCACCAGATCGAGAACCACGCGGCGCGCTACCGGATGCGCTCGCAAGGGCGCTTCCACTGCCAGATGGTGATCCGGATGCCGTACGGCGGGGGTGTCCGGGCGCTCGAGCACCACACGGAGTCGGAAGAGCAGTTCTACGCGCACATTCCGGGTCTGAAGATGGTGGTCCCGTCCGGCCCGCGTACCGCGCGCGCTCTCCTGACGGCCGCGATCCGCGACCCTGACCCGGTCGTCTTGTTCGAGGCGAAGGCGCTCTACCACGCGGTGAAAGAGGAGGTGCCCGATGAGCCCGAGACCCTGCCCATCGGCCGGGCCCAGGTCGCCCGCGCGGGGGGCGACGTCACGCTCGTGAGCTATGGCGCCATGTTGCGCGTCATCCTCGAGGCAGCGGACGTGCTCGCCGCAGAGGACGGGGTCGAAGCCGAGGTGATCGACCTCCTGACCGTCTCACCCCTCGACCGCGAGGCGATCGTCCAGTCGGTCACGAAGACGGGGCGCGCGGTCGTCGTCCACGAGGCGCCGAGGAGCTTCGGTCCCGGCGCGGAGATCGCCGCGTCCATCATGGAGGGCGCATTCCTCCGGCTGGAGGCCCCCGTGCGCCGCGTCACCGCTGACGACGTGTCATTCGTGGGATTCGCGCGCGAGAAGGCGCATATCCCCAACGTCGCGCGCGTCGTTGCCGCCGCCCGGGAGACACTGCGCTTCTGAGCCGTCCGAGGACTCGCCGGTCCGAGTTCGCCGATCGACAGCGGCGGCGCGCGAAGCTGCTCAACGGCTTCACGACCCCTCGGCCTCACCGTGGAGAGCTGCCCGAGGTGTGAATTCCCCGGGCATCTCTCGTTAGCCCCCCGACGGATCTCTCCGAGCCCAGATTCACGGGGGACGGCGAGGAATTGCGCGTAGTCTACCATCCACGGCCCTGCTCGGGGTGAGCGGGCGAACTCGCTGGCGTCTTCGTCTTGACCTCGCCCCGCTCCCGCCGTAGCATCGCGGCCATCGGACGTGGCCTCGTCGCTGATCTGAAGGAAGTGGTCGAAGTCGATGACGCGGCGTCTGGCCGGTCTCTCGGTGAGATCGCTGGTAGAGGCGCGTGATCTACGTCCACGCACGGCATCGTGTCGGATCGCTGCCGGCGCCCGGCGCCGGTGGAGGAGACTGCCCTGGGTACTCCCGGTGAGAAGATCCTCGGTCGCCTGCTCACGCTGGGCCAGTTCGGACAGGACGGGGGCATCTATTACCGCACGCCGTTCACCGCCGCCGAGACCGCGGCCATCGACCGCGTCGCCGAGTGGATGCGCGAGGCGGGCCTGGCGGTTCGGCGGGACGCCGTCGGCAACGTGATCGGCCGGATCGACGGGCGCGACCGATCGGCCAAGGTCGTCGCCACCGGCTCCCACCTCGATTCGGTGCGAGACGGGGGGGTCTTCGACGGGCCCCTCGGGGTCGTCTCCGGGATCGAGGCGGTGAGCCGGCTCCTCGCCGACCGGGGGGCGCCGGCCCGACCGGTCGAGGTGATCGCCTTCACCGGCGAGGAGGGGAGCCGGTTTCCCGTCGGGCTCCTCGGGAGCCGGATGATGGCCGGGCTCCTCGCGCCAGCCGACGCCGCGGCCCTGCCGGACCGGGAGGGCACCCGGCTCGCCGACGCGATCCGCCGCGCCGGCCTCGACCCCGCGGGGCTCGAGGACGTCGCGCGCGACGACCTCGGGGCCCTGGTCGAGCTTCACATCGAGCAGGGCCCGATCCTGGAGCGGGCCGGCGTCCAGGTGGGCATCGTCGAGACGATCGTGGGGCTCCACCGGTTCCAGGCAGTGGTCGTCGGCCAGGCCGACCACGCCGGCACGACCCCGCTCGACATGCGGGCCGATGCGCTGCTCGGCGCGGCGGAGGTGATCCTTGCCCTTCCGGAGCTGGTGCGGCCGTCGAGCGGCGTCGTCACGGTGGGCCAGCTCGACATCGCCCCGGGGTCGAGCAACGTCGTCCCCGGGCGGGTCGTGTTCTCGGTGGATCTCCGCCACCCGAACCCGGCCGAGCTCAACCGGCTGGCGGCGGCGGTCCAGGCGCAGGCCAACGCGCTCGTCGCCCGGCGCGGGCTGCGCCTGGACTGGCAACCCGTGGCGATCACGCCCCCGGTGGGAACCGATCCCGGCCTCCGGGCCCGCATCGAGCGCGCCGCCGCGGCCTTGGGCTTCAGCGCCCGGGTGATGGTCAGCGGGGCGGGCCACGACTCGATGGCCATCGCCGCCCGGTGCCCGGTGGCGATGATCTTCACGCCGTGCCGGGGCGGCTTCAGTCATCGTCCCGACGAGTTCGCCGATGCGCCGATGATCGATCCCGGCTTCGCCGTGCTCGAGCGGACGCTCGGGGAGCTGGCCTGGCAGTAGCCGGGCCCGCGGGCCGATGACCCCGGATCTCCTCGTCAGTGGGGGCCGATGGTCGGTCTCTTCCCGGTTGCCCACTCGGCCGTCTCAGTCCGGCAGCTCGCCCAGCCGCCGCTCGAGAAACCGCCGCTCCGGCTCCTGCCGCGTGAGGCCGAGGGCCCGCTCGTAGGAGGCTCGGGCTTCCGCCGTTCTCCCCAGCCGCCGGCACAGATCCGCCCGCGCCGAGTGCGCCAGGTGGTAGTCCGCCAGATCGCCGCGCGCCAGGATGGCGTCGATCAGGGCCAGACCCGCCGCCGGGCCGTCGCGCATCGCCACCGCCACGGCGCGGTTCAGCTCGACCACGGGCGACGGCTCCGCCCGCACCAGCACGTCGTACAGTCCGACGATCTGCGCCCAGTCCGTCGCGGCGGCGGTCGGCGCCTCGGCGTGCACCGCCGCGATCGCCGCCTGGAGCGTGTACGGGCCGAACCGGCG
The DNA here is from genome assembly GCA_963708025.1 of uncultured Candidatus Rokubacteria bacterium. Classification (GTDB taxonomy): domain Bacteria; phylum Methylomirabilota; class Methylomirabilia; order Rokubacteriales; family DASRDR01; genus CAVPSB01. The sequence continues at coordinate 58,287 of CAVPSB010000015.1, forward strand.
CGACGACAGCGCCCGCTCCACCAGCGCCATCCCCTCCGCGATCTGCTCCCGGTTCCAGAGCGAGCGATCCTGGTCGTCCAGCAGGACCAGCTCGCCCGCCGGCGAGGTGCGCGCGGCGCGCCGCGATTCGTGCAGCAGCATCAGCGCCAGGAGCCCCACCGCCTCGGGCTCCGGCAGCAGCTCGACCAGCAGCCGCCCCAGGCGGATCGCCTCGCCCGAGAGATCGGGCCGCGTCAGCGACGCGCCCGACGAGGCGGAGTAGCCCTCGTTGAACACCAGGTAGATGACGTGCAGCACGGTGTCCAGCCGGTCCGGCAGCTCGGCCCGCGCCGGCACCTGATAGGGAATGCGCGCGTCGCGGATCTTCGCCTTGGCGCGCACGATGCGCTGGGCCAGCGTGGGCGGCGCGGTGAGGAAGGCGCGCGCGATCTCCTCGGTCGTGAGGCCGCACACCTCGCGCAGCGTCAGCGCCACCTGGGCGTCCGGCGGCAGGGCCGGATGGCAGCAGGTGAAGATCAGCCGCAGCCGGTCGTCCTCGACGCCCTCGTCGTCCCACGCCGCGGCGTCGCTGGCGTCGGCGTCGAGTCGCTCGGCGAGCTCCGCCAGCGACGCGTCGAACCGGGCGCGCCGGCGCATGCGCGTCGATGGCCTTGAAGCGGCCGGCCGACACGAGCCACGCCCGGGGATTGGCCGGCACGCCGTCCCGCGGCCATTGCTCCACCGCCGCGGCGAAGGCATCGTGCAGCGCCTCCTCGGCGAGGTCGAAGTCGCCGAGCAGGCGGATCAGGGTGGCGAGGACGCGGCGCGACTCGGAGCGGTAGACGGCGTCCACCCTCTCGCGCGCCCGCTCGGCCTCGTCCTCGCTCACCAGCGGCGCGTCCTCGGCTACGGCTGGTCGAACTCCCTGATCGGCCGCACTTCGACGCTCCCCAGGCGCGCCGACGGGATCTTCGAGGCCACCTGGATGGCGTCGTTCAGGTCCCTGGCCTCGATGAGGTAGAACCCGCCCAGCTGCTCCTTCGTCTCGGCGAAGGGGCCGTCGGTGGTCGACACCTTGCCGTTCCGGACCCGCACGGTCGTGGCCGTCTGAACGGGCTGGAGGGCCTCCCCGCCGAGGAAGTGGCCGCTCTTCTGGATCCCCTCGGTGAACGCGAAGTACTCGCCCATGAAGGCGTCCGACTCGCTCTTGGACATGGCACCCAGCTTCTTCTCCTCATCGTAGATCAGGCACAGGTACCTCATGGCCCCTCCTGGCTGGTTGTGGTCGAACGGCCGTGGACGCCAGATAGTCGTTCGGGGGAGCCCAGAATCGACACCGGGCCTTTCGGGCGCGAAGGGTGTCCAGGACCGATGGCCCGACCCGACCCCACGAGTCTGCCGCTCGGAACACCGATGGCTGAATGAGTGTACTCTCACGGCGATCGCGGGTGCATCCAGTTGCCGCAACGGACCCGCATGAACCCGTCCATGCCGTCCGGTGCCGTGCTCACCCGGACGGAGTGGGAGGTCATCGCCGAGATCTGCCACCGAGCGGACCTCTGGCTGATCTACAACGCGGCGATGGAGCGCATCCTGTACGACGGGGCCCGCACATCCATCCGGCGGCGCTTCCCGACATGATGGCGCGGACGATCACGATCGGGTCGGTGTCCAAGGAGCTTCGCATGATCGGCTGGCGCGTCGGCTGGATCGTGGGACCGGCGGACGTCATGCCCGACATCGGGCTCGTCAGCATCTCGGACGTGGTCGTCCCGGTCGGGATCGCCCAGCCGGCGGCCGCTGCCGCCCTCGGTGCGCCGGACGCCGACGCCGACGTCGTGACCGCCGTGGCCGAGTGGCGGCGACGCCGCGACGTGATCGTGGAGGACGGCCTGCGCTCGGCCACACGGGCGCGCAGGCCTCGGCTCGGCTGCTCGAGAAGGGACGCATCGCGGCCACGCCGATGGTCAACTGGGGCGTGCGGAACGGGCCCCAATTCGTCCGCTTCGTCTTCAGCAACGAGCCCGTGGCCCGACTGCAGGGGATCGGGGACCGCGTCCGCCGCGCGCTGGTGTAGCCGGATTCGCGTGCGGCCGAGACACCCGACTTCGATGCCGCGGTGCAGCGCGCGACCGCTCTGGGTGCGCGCGTGCTGGAAGGGCCGAGGGTGAACCCCAACTCCGGGCTGCGGGAGCTGTGGCTGTGCGATCCCGACGGCTACGTGGTCGTGCTCGCGAACCCGCGCGAACAGGGCCGACATACCCGGCCAAGAAGAAGTCGTCGCGTGGCCAGGGCGCCAGGCTCGGGGAGGCGTGGCGAGGCTGCGGCGTCCTCGGTGGCGCGGGAGTTTGGACCGGTTACACCCGCTGGCGGGTCCTGTTCGTGTAGGCTATGCTGAAACCTTGGTGCACCCGCTGGGGGTGCCGTGGGGTGGAGACGACGGCCGGCCCGTATCGCGGTCGAACGGCCCACGTGCTCGCGAATGAGCGAACCCAGCCGCGCCGGGTGAACCGGATGGGCCGTCCATGCGAAGAGTGACGCTCTACAGCAGTGCGCGCCGGCGCGGACCGATCGGTCCGCCCGCTTCGGCTCGCCACCACCACCCCGAAGCCCCGGCTCCTCCCGGCGACGAGCCGCTCGCCGGGACCGCGGGCCGGCGGCTCCGCCGGTCCTGGCGCCCGCTCCTCGCGCGCCGCGGGCTCTTGCTGGCGGCCGCCGGCGGCCTGCTCGTCGGGCTCCTCGTGGCCCAGCACGGAGCCCGGACGTCTCTGCCCCGCCGGATCACCCAGGAGGACATCGACGCGGCGGTGCTGCACACGCTGGCGACCAAGACCCTGCCGTCGCGCGCAGCGAAGGCCTACGCGGCCATCCGACCCTCCGTCGTGCAGGTGCGGGGATGGCGGAGCGACGAGGGCGCGAAGAAGGGCGGCGGGAACAGCACCGGCACCGGGGTCGTGGTCGTCGACAAGGGGATCATCCTGACCAACCTCCACGTGGTCGCGGGGGCGGATCGGGTGGAGGTCGTCTTCGCCGACGGGCTGGAATCCGAGGCCACCGTCATCGCGGTCCGGCCGGAGCACGATCTGGCGGTGCTCCAGGCGAAGACGATCCCCGACGACCTGGTGCCGGCCACCTTGCGGTCCACCCAGGACCTCGCCCCGGGCGACGAGGTCGTCGCCGTCGGCTTCCCCTTCGGCATCGGTCCGTCCGCCTCGGCGGGCGTGATCTCCGGGCTGGGACGCGAGTTCCGCTCCCCGCAAGGGCAGCGCGTGCTGACCAATCTCATCCAGTTCGACGCGGCGGCCAATCCGGGGAGCTCCGGTGGGCCGCTGGTGACCATGGAAGGCGAGGTGGTCGGCATCGTGACGGCCATCCTCAACCCCACCGACCAGCGCGTGTTCGTCGGCATCGGGTTCGCCGTGCCCATCGAGAGTGCGTCGGCGGCCGTCGGGCTGTCCCCGTTCTAGTCACGGGGCCGGGAGGAAGCGGGACGGGCATGGAGACCCTGGAGCGAGGCCGCGGCGAGGTTGCGTCGCTCATGGAGCGCATCCTCTACGAAGTGAAGAGGATCGTCGTGGGCCAGGATCACTTTCTCGAGCGCGTGCTGGTGGCCGTCCTGGCGCAAGGACACCTGCTCGTGGAGGGCGTGCCGGGGCTGGCCAAGACCCTGACCGTCAAGACGCTGGCCCAGACCGTCCGTGGGACGTTCCGGCGGATCCAGTTCACCCCGGATCTCGTCCCGGCCGATCTGGTGGGCACCCGCATCTACAACCAGCGGACGGGCGAGTTCACGACCGCCCTGGGCCCCGTCTTCACGAATCTCCTGCTCGCCGACGAGATCAACCGGGCGCCGGCGAAGGTGCAGAGCGCCCTGCTCGAGGTGATGCAAGAGCGCCAGGTCACGATCGCCGGGGAGACCCACCGGGTCGCGGAGCCGTTCGTGGTCATGGCGACGCAGAATCCCATCGAGACCGAGGGCACCTACCCGCTCCCCGAGGCGCAGGTCGACCGGTTCATGATGAAGGTGCTGGTCGGGTACCCGAGCGAGGAGGAAGAGTTCGTCATCGTCGAGCGGGTGACGGGCGCCGCGACGGCCGTCGCCGCCGTGGCCACCACCGAGCAGCTGAGTGCGCTCCAGCGGGAGTGCCGGACCGGGTACGTGGATCCCTCGATCATCCAGTACGCGGTCCGACTCGCCGCCGCGACCCGGGACCCGGCGCGATACGGCGTCGGCGACCTGGCGCGATACCTCTCCTACGGCGCGAGCCCCCGCGCCTCCATCCACCTGATCGAGGGGGGGCGCGCGCTCGGGCACCTGCGGGGACGCGCCTACGTCCTGCCCGAGGACGTCACGGACCTGGCGCCCGACGTGCTGCGACACCGACTCGTCCTCTCCTACGAGGCGCTCGCCGACGGGATGACCGCCGATCAGCTGATCCACCGGATCCTGCAGCACGTCCCGGCGCCCGAGAAGCCGCTGGCGGCCCATGTCAGAGTCGGCGCGCCGTCCTGAGCGGCTGCTGCGGCGGCTGGAATGGACCGTGATCCGGCGCCTGGACGGGCTGCTGCAAGGCGACTACCGGACCCTGTTTCGCGGCGTCGGGCTCGACCTGGCCGACCTGCGCGAGTACCAGTATCACGACGACGTCCGGTACATCGACTGGAACGTCACCGCGCGCCTGCAGACCCCCTACGTCCGGGAGTACCACGAGGACCGGGAGGTCACGGCGTGGTTCCTGCTCGACCTGACGGCGTCCATGGACGTCGGCTCCCGGCCGGGGGCCAAGCGGTCGGTGTCGACCGAGCTCGTCACCGTGCTGGCGCGGCTGTTGACGCGCCACGGCAACCGTGTCGGGGCGCTGTTCTATGATGGCCGCGTTGATACCGTGATCCCGGCGCGGAGCGGCCGGCGCCACGTGCTCCACATCCTGCACCGGCTGCTAGTCCCGGCCGGCCCCCGCCCGCCCGGCCGCGACGAACCTGACCGATCTCCTGGCGACCGCCGCTCGGCTCGTGCACCGGCGCTCGCTCCTCTTCGTCGTCTCCGACTTCATCAGCGCGCCCGGCTGGACGGCGCCGCTCGGCCACCTCGCGCAGCGCCACGACGTCGTGGCGGTGCGGCTCTCCGACTGGCTGGAGAGGGAGCTGCCCGATCTGGGGCTGCTCGTCGTGCAGGACGCCGAGACCGGCGAGCAGCTGTTCGTCGACACTCACGATCGCGCGTTCCGCCGACGCTTCGCGGCCGCCGCCGAGCGGCGCGAGAGCTCCCTCCGGGCCGCGTTCGAGCAGGCCGGAGTGGACGCGCTCGAGCTGTCGACCGACGACGACCTCGTCGAGGCGATCCTCCGGTTCGCCGACCTCCGCAAGCGGCGGAGCCAGCTGGCGGCGGGCGGCGGGCTCCCGGACCACCTCGGGCCCGGGTCGCGGCCCGACGGGACCACGAGGCCCGACCCGGCTCGCGCCGGCGCGCGGGGCGCGTAGCCGGCTCCGGACCATGGCGTTCCTCTGGCCTGACTTGCTCTGGCTGCTCCTGGCGGTGCCCGTGCTCGTGGCCGGCTACGTGGCCCTGCTCCGCCGGAAGAAGAAGCTCGCGCTCCCGTACGCCAGCCTGAGCCTCGTGCGGGAAGCCCTGGGCAGGGGCCAGAGCGTCCGGCGGCATGTCCCGCCGCTGCTGTTCCTGCTGGCGCTCGTCCTGATGCTCGTCGCGGTGGCCCGGCCGACCGCGGTCGTCACGCTGCCGTCCCAGTACGAGACCGTCATCCTCGCCATCGACGTCTCCGGGAGCATGCGCGCCACCGACGTCACGCCGAACCGGCTGGTCGCGGCCCAGGCCGCCGCGCGGACCTTCGTCGCCGAGCAGCCCCGCCGCACACGCATCGGCGTGGTGGCGTTCGCGGCCACGGCGTCGCTCGTGCAGCCGGCGACCCACAGCCGGGAGGACATCCTCGCCGCCATCGATCGACTCCAGGTGCAGCGCGGCACCGCCGTGGGCAGCGCCATCCTGATCTCGCTCAAGACGATCTTCCCGGACGTCGAGTTCGACCTCCGCTCGTCGAATCCCCGGCCCGACGCCGCGCGCCAGTCCGGACGCGGCGTCCCCCTCGGGTCGGGGAACGAGCCGGCGCGACCGGCCTTCACGCCGGTTCCGCCCGGCTCCTACACGTCCGCCGTCATCATCCTGCTGACGGACGGCCGGACGACGACGGGCGCCGACCCCATCGAGGCGGCGCGCATGGCCGCCGAGCGCGGGGTGCGCGTCTTCACGGTGGGGGTGGGCACGCCGGAGGGCGGGATCCTCGCCCAGGAAGGCTGGTCGATGCGCGTGCGCCTCGACGAGGAAGCGCTCAAGACGATCGCGTCCACGACCCGCGGCGAGTACCATCACGCGGGCACCGCCACGGACCTGACGAAGGTCTACCAGGCCCTGACCTCCCGGGTCGTCGCGGAGCGGAAGGAGACGGAGGTCACGGCGCTGTTCTCGGCAGCGGCGCTCGCCCTGGCGCTCGCCTCGGGGCTGCTGTCGGTCCTGTGGTTCCACCGGATCCTGTAGACAATGGTCACCGATCCCACCGGGGAGGGTTCCCAGATGCTCGCCGCCGCCCGACCGTCCGAGGCGAAGCCATGGCCGTGACGACCCCGTGCTGGACTCAGGGGCGGCCCATCCCCGATGCGCTGGTGGGCGAGCTGCGGGACAGCTCGGCGGCCGCCGGGGACGGCCCCGAGCTCGGTCGCCGGCTCCGCGAGGACGGCTACCTCCTCCTGCGCGGCGTCCTGGATCCCCGCCTGGTGCTGGCCGCCCGCGCCGAGGTGCTCGGCCGCCTGGTGGCCGTGGACGAGATCCGGTCGCCGGCCCTCGACGGGATCGCTACCGGGAAGAGCCGGCGGGCGGAGATCGTCGGCGACCTGGGCGCGTTCTGGAAGTCGGTGAGCGAAGGGCCGGCCTTGCGACAGGTGACGCACGGCCCGGACCTCGCCACGTTGCTCGGCCGGGTGGCGGGTGAGCCGGTCGCGGGCGCACGACTACCTGTTCCTGCGGGCGGCGCCGGTCGGGCGCAGCACCGGGCTCCACTTCGACTACCCGTTCTTCACCCGCACCACCGAGCGGGTCTACACCACGTGGATCCCGTTCGGCGACGTGCCGGTCACCGACGGGCCCCTCACGATCGTCGAGGGCTCGCACCGCTTCACCGATCTCCACGCCGAGCTCCGCGGCTTCGACGTCGTCTACGACACCTCCCGCAAGGCCCAGGTGGCCGCCGACTTCACGGCGTTCGCCGAGAGCCGGGGCTGCCGCCTGCTGACCACCGACTTCCGGGCGGGGGACGTGTGCGTCTTCGGGATGTTCACCCTCCACGGGTCGCTCGACAACCGCTCGGCGATCGACCGGGTGCGCCTGTCGTGCGACGTGCGCTACCAGCCGGCGGCCGACCCGATCGACCCGCGCTACTTCGGGCCCGACCCCCGGGGCACGACGGGCGCCGGGTACGGAGAGCTGAACGGCGCCAAGCCGCTGACCCAGCCCTGGCACGTCCGGTAGGCTCGGCCTCGCGGCGGGCGCGGCGCCCCGCTCCGCGCCAGGGCCGGGGCCCCGAAGTCGCTCTCACTGGCTGTGAAGGAGTGCCGGCTGCCATTCCGACCGTCCATTGGCTTCTCGCAACCGTCTGACTCTGGCCACGCGGTCGTGGCGGTCCACTTCGAGCCGCGGCTTCGCCGCGGCCTCCGAGGGGGGGAATCGGGGGGGTCTTCCGAGACCCCCCCGAAGATCCTCACTGCATCAGCGAGGGCAGCCAGAGCACGAGCGCGGGCACGTAGGCCACCAGGAGCACGACAGCCAGCCAGGCCACCGAGTACGGTACCAGCATGCCGAAGCTCCGGCTGTACTCGATGCCGGCGATCCGGCAGGCCACCATCGCCAGGATGCCGACCGGCGGCGTGACCGAGCCGTAGACCAGCATCATGATGGTAATGATCCCGAAGTGGACGGGGTGGAAGCCCAGGTGCTGGATGATCGGGGTCATCACGGGCACGATGATGATGAGGGCCGGCACCGGCTCCAGGAACGTCCCCACCAGGAAGAAGAAGGCCAGGATGATGGGCATGGCCAGGGCCGGGCTGTCGGTGAGGGCGACCAGGGCCCGGAGCGCCATGGCCCCCACCCCGGCCCGGCTCAGGATCCAGCTGAACAGGGCGGCGCCACCCAGGGTGATCAGGGCCCCGGCGGTGACGGAGGCGGCGCTGGCGAAGTTCCGGTACAGCGAGGCGGCCGTGTGCCGGCGGGCGACCAGCCCGAACAGGATGGCGTAGAGCGCGGCCACCGCGCCGGCCTCGGTCGGCGTGAAGGCGCCGGACAGGATGCCGCCGATGATGATGAGGGGCATCAACAGGGCCGGCAGGGCCCGGGCCGCCGCGTGCCGCGCCTCGAGCAGGGTCGCCCGCGGCGTCGGCCGGCCCCCCGCCCGGGGCGCCAGGAACCAGGTGACGGCCATCATGGCCAGCCCGGCCAGCACGCCCGGGATCGCGCCACCCAGGAAGAGGGCGCCGATGGACACGCCGGTGACGGAGCCGTAGATCACCGCGATCACGCTCGGCGGGATGATGGGGGCCATCATCGCGGCGCAGGCGGTGACCGCGGCGGCGAACTCCGGGCGGTAGCCGTCGCGCTTCATGGCCGGGATCATCATCGAGCCGATGGCCGCCAGGTCGGCCAGGGCGGAGCCCGAGAGGGCGGCCATGAACATGTTGGTCAGGACGTTGGCCTGGGCCAGCCCACCCCGGAGATGGCCGACCAGCGCGCGGGAGAGGCCGACCAGGCGCTCGGTGATGCCGCCGACGTTCATGAGCTCCCCGGCCAGGACGAAGAGCGGCACGGCCAGCAGCGGGAAGCTGTCCAGCGCATCGTAGAAGCGCTGGGCCAGGAGGAGGAGGGGAATGTCCCCCTCCAGCGCCAGGGCCAGCACCGCGGCAAGGCCCATGGCGTGGGAGATCGGCATCCCGATCGTCAGGCAGACCGTCAGGAGCGCGAGCAGGATCCCGACGATCACACCACGGCCTCGGGCGTCCCCGGACCCGGCGGCGCGCCTCGGCGGGCCAGCATGCAGACCGCCTCCAGCACCGCGCCCACCGGCACGGCGGCGTAGACCGCCCAGACCGGCACCTCGAGGACCGGCGAGCGCTGGGTCAGCGTCCGGAAGGTGAACTGGACGCCCGTCCCGGCCAGGATCACGCAGAAGGCGAAGGTCAGGAACTCGGCCAGGCGCGCCACGACCGTCCGGGCGGGCGGCGGGAGGACGGCGTCCAGGGCGTCGATGCGGATGTGCTCGCCCCGGTAGGCGACCACGGCCGACCCCAGCATGACGCTCCACACCAGGGCGAACCGCACCACCTCCTCGGACCAGAAGAGCGAGCGGTTCAGCACGTAGCGGAAGAAGACCTGGAGGACGACGAGGACGAAGTACACGACGAGGAGCGCGACGGTGACCGCCTCCAGGCCGCGGTGGAGGCGGTCACCCAGCCCGGGCATCGGCGGCTACTTGACGGCCCGGACGGCGTCGATGTACTCGCGCCCCTTGGGCCCGACCTTGGCCACGAAGGCGTCGATCACCGGGCCCATCTTGGCCTGGAACGACGCGATGTCCGGATTGGCGTTGGCCTGCATCTTCTGGGTCAGGGTCTGCCAGGCGGCCTCCTGGGCCTTCATGTTCTCGGTCTTGTACCAGCCCTGGACGACCTCGACGGCGGCGTCCCGCACGGCCTTCTGGTGCTCGGCGGACAGGGCCGAGAGCCGCTTGGCGCTGGCCATGAGGGAGACCTCGGTCATGATGTGGTACGTGCGGGTCACGTGGCGGGCGACCTCGAAGAGCTTGGTGGACTCGACGAAGTCGGCCGGGGCTTCCATGCCGTTGACCACCCCCGTCTGGAGGGCGGTGTAGATCTCCCCGGCCGGGATCGGCGTGGGGTTCGTCCCCAGCGCCCGGGCCATCTCGACGTAGACGGGGATCTCCGGAACCCGGAGCTTGATCCCCTGCACGTCGGCGGCCGACCGGACCGGGCGCTTGGTCACGAACACCCGGAAGCCCGAGACGGCCAGCGACAGGATCTCGACGCCCAGGCGCTCGCGGACCTCCCGGCGCACCTGCTCGCCCACGGGCCCGTACAGCACGCGGTAGGCGTGCTCGAAGTCGGTGAACAGGAACGGCATGGCCGTGAACCCCAGCGGCGGGTACCAGTTGCCGAGGCTGCCGAGGTCGGTCCAGGCCAGGTCGAGGGTGCCGAGCTGGAGGGCCTCCGCCGAGGTGCGGAGGTTGAAGAGCTGCGAGGCCGGCCGGATCTCCACCACCACCTGGCCACCGGTCTTGTCCTGGACCGCGCGAGCGAACCGCTCGGCCGCCGCGTGGAGGATGTGGGTGGTCGGCACGTGGTGGGAGAAGATGAGCTTGGACTGAGCCTCCGCCGCCCTCGGGCCGGGGATTCCCAGCAGGGCGAGCCCGAGCGCCACCGCCACGCCGACGCCTCGCGAACAGGACCGCCATCGCATCATCGGACGTCCTCCTTGTCTGGACCGCTCGTCGCTCCCGGTGCCGGGTGCCCCGATCGTGCACCGCGGGGTTTCCGCGCCTCCGGGATTCTACCCGATTGCCAGGCCGCTCGATACTCGGAAGCTCCTAGAAGCTCCCAGAAGCTCCCAGAAGCTCGAGGTTCGAGCTAGGCGGCGGTGTCCGCGGCCAGCGCCGAGCGCAGGTCGGCGGCGATCGCCGCCCGCGCCGGGCGCACGTGCCCGGAGCCGTAGTGCTCGGCGAGGCCCTGACAGAGCAGGGGCAGGGCGATCGTCAAGTCGGTGAACACCATGACGTTGCGGCCGTCCGCGGCCTCCTTGCCCCACGAGATACACTCGGTGTGGACGCCCGCGCCGCCCAGCCCGCCGAACACCGTGTTGTCGGTGGTGATCTGAATGGCCGCCGCGTGGGGACTCGCCTCGCCGCTTCCACGCTGTGCGGCCACGCTGGTCGCGGTGATCTGGATGAAGTCTTTCGGGACGCCGCCACCCACGAAGATGGCGGCCGTGCCCGGGCCCGGGGGCATGTAGCGGCCCATGATCCCCAGCGCGATCTCGTAGTCCCGGAAGAAGTCCACCGTGGGCCCCTTGCGGGCCGCCGTCCGGTACCCCTCCGCCAGCGGTCCGTCGGGTGCGGCCGGCACGAAGAGCGGCACGCCGTGCCGGAAGCAGGTGGCGGCCAGGGAGGCCCGGAGCCCCTCGGCGTCGAGCCAGCGCCCGAGCTCGTGCACGAAGCGGACGCCGGCGATGGCGGAGCCCGGCCAGGACTGCGCCAGGTGCTCGAAGAAGCCGCGGGTGAAGTCTTCCATGCGGTCGTACTCGCGGGCGCTCACCACGTGGTCGTAGAAGCGGTAGAAGCCGCGCGTCCAGAGCTCCCGGTCATCGACGTGGTCGGGATCGACCTGGTAGAAGGGGGCGCCCCGCTCCTCCAGGATGTCCTCGGTGGCGTTGGCCGAGGTGGAGACCAGCAGGTCCACGTAGCCCCGCTCGACCAGCCAGGTGACGAGCGGGCCGAGGCCGGCGCTGGCCATCGAGCCCGCCAGCCCCATCGCGATCAGGCAGCCGTGGTCGATCATCCAGGTCCAGGTCTCGAAGGCCTCGCCGAGCTTGCGCGCCTGGAACGCCGACCGCCCCATGCGGGCGAGCAGGCGGCTCACGGATCCACCCGGCGCGCCGCGATCCGCGCCGTCCCCTTCGACGCGCATCGGCGCCCGGACCGGCCACGCCGGCACCTCGGGATCGATCATGGGCGACCTCCTCCTGCGTTTTCGGTAGACTTCCATCGTGCTGGACGCCACCGCCCGGTTCTTCGACGCGATGGCCGCATCCTACGACGATCTCGAGCCGTGGTATCGCCACCTCTACGCGCGCCTGCACCGGCTCCTCCGCGCCACGCTCGGGCCCGCGCCGGCCGGCGCCCGGGCGCTGGACGCCGGGTGCGGCACCGGATTCCAGACGGCCATTGTCGCCGAGCTCGGGTACCGCGCGCACGGCCTCGACGTGTCGGCCGGGGTCCTGGCGTTGGCGCGGGCCCGCCTGCCCGCCGTGGGGCTGGTCCGGGGCGACCTGCGCGGGCTCCCGTACCGCGATGCGACGTTCGACGCCGTCGTCTGCGCCGGGAGCACGCTCGACTTCGTGGACGATCCCGCCTCGGCGATCGCGGAGCTGGCCCGCGTGATGCGCCCCGGGGCGATCCTCTTCCTGGAGGTCGAGCGGCGCTTCTGTCTGGACCTGGGCTGGACGCTCCTGAGCAGCGTGACCGGCGACCTGCTCGCGTACGGCCTCCGGCCGGCGCAGGCCTGGGCGCTCCTGGCCCGCTCACCCCGGGAGGGGGTGTGGCTCGACTATCCCGGCTACCCCCGGCTCCGGCTCTTCACCGATCCCGAGCTCCGGGGCATGCTCGGCCGCGCCGGGCTCCGCGTGGAGCGCGCCTGGGGCATTCACGCGGTCACCAATCTCCTGCCGTCCACCGTGCTCCACCGGCCGCGCGTGCCCGCCGGGCTGCGCCCGCTGTACCGGGTGCTCTGCGCGGTGGACGCCGCCGTCGGCGGCTGGCGAGCCGCCCGGGCGCTCGCACCCCACGCCGTCGTGCTCGCGCGCAAGGGCGCGCCGAATGGCGCGCCCGATGGTACTGTGTGACTGTCCCAGGGTCCGTGCTGCTTCTCGCGAACACGAGGATGCCGACATGAGTGAATTGCAAGACAGATCCGAGCCGGAAGACTTCGCGACGCTGTTCGCCCGCGAAGGCGCGCGGCGGTCGCTCGAGGTGGGGCAGGTCGTGACCGGGCGGATTCTCCAGATCGACGAGGAGACCGTCTTCGTCGACGTCGGCGGCAAGGGCGAGGCGCTGATCGACCGCGCCGAGCTGCAAGACGCGCAGGGCAACGTCACGGTGGTGGTGGGCGACAGCATCGAAGCCACCGTCATCCGCACGGGGGACGCGGTCCGCCTCTCCTACCGCCTGCTGCAGGGCGCCCAGGCCCGGGAGGGGCTCGCCGTCGCCGCCGAGACCGGCCTGCCCGTCGAGGGCAAGGTGGCCGCCGTCGTCAAGGGCGGCTACGAGGTGACGGTGGCGGGGCTGCGCGCGTTCTGCCCCTTCTCGCTGATGGACCTGCGCCGGGTTGACGACGCCGAGGCGCTGGTCGGGCGGGTCCTCGAGTTCCGCATCGCCCGCTACGACGAGCGCGGTCGCAACATCGTGCTCTCCCGCCGCGCGCTGCTGGAGGAGCGGGCCGCCCGGGCGGCCGTGGAGACGTGGAAGAAGCTGGTCGCGGGCGCAGTGCTCCCCGGCACGGTGACGTCGCTCGCCGACTTCGGCGCCTTCGTGGACCTCGGCGGCGTGCAGGGTCTGGTGCCGGTCTCCGAGATCTCGCACTCGCGCGTCGGCCGGCCGGCCGATCGCCTCCGTGTAGGCGACGCCGTCACCGTGAAGGTGCTGACCGTCGACCAGGCCAGGAGCCGGGTGTCGCTCAGCCTGAAGGCGCTCGACGCCGACCCGTGGGCAGCCGTGCCCGGGCAGCTGCGCGAGCGTCAGGTCGTGCGCGGACGCGTGGCCCGGATGACCGACTTCGGGGTCTTCGTCGAGCTCCTGGCCGGCGTCGATGGCCTCCTGCACCTGAGCGAGATCCCGCGCAGCCGCCACGGCGAGATGAAGCGGGCCGCCGAGACCGGCGCCGAGCTCGTCGTGCTGGTGACCAGCATCGACCTCGACCGGCATCGCGTCGGCCTCGCGCTGGCGCCGGACGGCGCCACCGCCGGCGAGCAGGTGGAGTCGAAGATCGCTGTCGGCGCGGTCGTCACCGGCACCGTCGAGCGCATCGAGTCGTTCGGCGTCTTCGTCCGCCTCGGCCCGGGGCAGGTCGGCCTCGTCCCAAACGCCGAGATGGCGACCTCCAGCGGCGCCGATCACCGGAAGGAGTTCCCACCCGGCACCGAGGTCAAGGTGGCGGTGCTCGCGATCGAGGACGGCGGCAAGCGCATCCGCCTCTCGCGCGCCCAGGCGCTGCGGATGGAGGAGAACGCCGAGACCCGGGCCTACCTGCAGGACACCGCCCGCAAGGCCACGGGCTTCGGGATGACGCTCGGCGAGGCCCTGCGCCGGAGCCAGCGGAAGTAGCCCGCCGGCTGGTCACCCGAAGTCTTCAGGCGGTCTGCTCTCATTTTCCCTCTCCCCCTCTGGGGGAGAGGGTCAGGGTGAGCAACTGTCTCCGTTGTCAAGCCCCAAGTTCAGGGGCCGGTTTCCAGGCGGTGCGATGCTTCATCATCGCGTTGAGGATCGTCAGCAGTTTGCGCATGCACGCGGTCAGCATCACCTTCCACGGTTTGCCGGCGGCCAACAGTCGCTGGGAGAAGGCGCGGATGACCGGATTGCACCGAGTGGCGACGAGGGCCGCCATGTACAGCACCCCGCGCACCGGCGCGCGGCCGCCCCAGATGCTTCGGTGGCCCTGGCGCGGGCCGCTGTCGCGATTGAAGGGCGCCACGCCGACCAACGCGGCGATCTGCTTGCGGTTCAAGCGGCCCAGTTCCGGCACGTCAGCCAGCAGCGTCCGCGCCAGGACTGGGCCCACCGCCGGGGTACTGCGCAGCAGGGTCTCGGACTCCCGCCACACCGGACTGCGGCGCACCCGGGCGGTCAGGTCCCGCTCGAGCTCGGCCAGTTGGCGCCGCAGCCACCGGAGGTGGCCCTCGATCTGGCGCCGGATCGGGGCCGCGGCCTGCTGCCGGCGATTCTCTTCCGCCGTGATCATCTCCACCAATTGGCGTCGCCGCGCCAGCCACGCCTGGAGCTCCCGCGTGGCCTCATCGGGCAGGGGCCGGACCGCCGGCTGGACCCGCTCGGCGAACAGGGCCAGCACGGTGGCATCGATGCGGTCGGTCTTGGCCAGACGGCCGAGCGCCTTGGCGAAGTCCCGGACTTGGCGCGGGTTCACGACCACCACGGGCAGCCCGCGGGCGACCAAGGCGCCGACGAGCGGGACTTCGAAGCCGCCCGTGGCTTCCAGGACGACGAGCTGGGGGGCGAGCCGGACCAACTGCTCCCCCAGGGCCTCGATGCCGGCCGGATCATTGCCTCCGGTCCAGCGCTCGTCCGTCGGGCAGACCGCGACGTCCAGGCGGTCTTTGGCCACATCGATGCCCACGAACCGTGCACCCTCACTCATGGAGCGGTGGCTCCTTTCTGGCCCGACCTTGCAGGATGCGGGCTCTGGCGGCCCTGGCAACTGTTCGGGCTCGTCAAGGATCGGACGTGACGACCCACGCTCACCCACGGCCTCTTCAGACCCAGGGGGAAACGATCTGTCACGTCCAAGGCAACGGACCACGCTCTCATGAGCGGTCCGACTCGGAGTCAATATACAAGGGGGGTACCACGCGCCCCGTCACACCCTCACCCCAACCCTCTCCCTGGAAGGGAGAGGGAGCGGAATAGGAGCGCCGACTCCTCTCGCACCACGAGCAGCCGGCCATGAGTTGACGGGCCAGCGGAAAGGTGGTCTGCTGCTGGACGGCCTCACATGAACCCCACTGCGACGCCGGCCGCCCGGCTCGACCTGCCCTTCCGCGGCATCGCCTTCATCCTGGTCGGGGCGTCGGTGTTCCCGCTGCAGGACGTGGTGATCAAGAAGCTGAGCGACCACTACCCCGTCCTCCAGATCGTCTTCATCCGCGGCCTGGTGTCAGTGTGGGCGCTGGCCTTGCTGGCATGGTGGGAGCGAGGGCTGGCCGGACTCTCGACGAAGCGGCCGGGCCTCCACGCCCTGCGTGGATCGCTCGGCGTGGTGTCCTTCACCGCGTACTACATGGCGATCGCCGCGCTCCCCCTCGCGGAGGTGGTGGCCGTGAGCTTCGTGAGCCCGCTGTTCGTCACGGCGCTCTCGGCGCTGGCGCTGGGCGAGCCGGTCGGCGCCCGGCGTTGGAGCGCGGTCCTGGTCGGCTTTGCCGGTGTGCTCGTGGTGTTGCGACCGGGCACCGCCGTGTTCGAGCCCGCGGCCCTCCTCGTCGTGGTGTCGGCGCTGTTCTACGCGGTGTCGCAGACGATCACGCGCCACCTGGGTCGCACCGATTCCGGCGCCACCATCGCCCTGACCTCGACCCTCCTCTCGCTGCCGGTGGCAGCGGTGGGCGGGCTGGTTGCCGGGCGCCACGCCACGGACGGCGCGCTGCATCCCAGCCTCGCCTTCCTGGTGCGGGGCTGGGTGCGGCCCGGGTGGGGCGAGCTGGCGCTCTTGGCGCTGTGTGGTGTCATCGCGGGGGTCGGGGCCTACTCGCTGGCCCAGGCGTACCGGGCGGCGCCGGCGAGCACCGTGGCGCCCTTCGAGTACGTGATGATCCTCTGGGCCGTGCTCTGGGGCTACGTATTCTGGGGCGACGTGCCGGGAGGCGCCACCGTGCTCGGCGTGGCGATGACCGTGGGCGCGGGTCTCTGGGTGGTGCATCACCAGGCAGGGCTCGAGCGCGAGCGCCGACGCCGTGCCTGAGAATCGTGTCCCGGTCGAGCGGCTGGTCGATCAGGCTGGCGCCGCGCTCGGTTGACGCCAACCGACGCCGGGCGCTCGCGCGGTCAGCGGACCAGTGCGTTCAGCCGATTCTGGCGCGCCTGGCGATTCCGCTCCAGCACCTCGTAGATCGCGCCGAGGTCGGCCTTGATCCGCTCGGCCTCGCGGGAGCGCAGGTCCCGCTCGGCCAGCACGAGAAGGCTCGTCTTCTTGAGGGCCTGGAGGACTTCCTCCTGCTGCTTGCGAAGCTCGTCGAGCAGCCGGTCGATCTTGGCCGGGGCCGGCAACGCTCGTGGCTTCGCCGCCGGTCTCCCGTCCGTCTTGGCCCCGTTCGACGGAGCCGTCGCGGGTCTGGCCGCATGACCGTTGTGTCGCGCCGCCTCGTGTCGGCCGCGAGCCGCTGGCCAGTTGGTCTCGAAGCCGCACGAGAAGCGGCACACGTAGGTCTTCGAGCGGTCGATCCGAGTCTTGCTGTCCGTTGCGTGGTCGGTTGTCATGTTCCCTCATCCTGCTTGTTCATTGCCTCGGTCCAGGGGAAGCCAAGTCTGGGGCGTGTGGGCACAACTGGCTGATGACGGGTAGTGTACCATCCGGAGGCCACCGCCGGGGGGAGCCCGATCGGACTCGAGGAGTGGCCCGGTTCTGGAGGGCGAGGAGGTCGGAGGCACGGTGAGTTCCGGGGAGGCCGGATTCACCCCGCCCGAGCCCGACCCATCGGACGTTCCCGTCCTCGTCGACGCGGAGAACGTTCGCCGCTCCGTGTGGCCGAACATCTCTGCCCGGCGCCTGGCCGACCTGTGCGCCGGGTGGGCGGAGCAGCGCGGTCGCCGGGTGGTCCTCGTCTTCGACGGCGGAAGCCCGGAAGGACGCGGGCGCTGCGAGACGGTGGCGGCCCCGAACGCGGACGACTGGATCGCGGATGCCGCCTCGAGGCTCGACCGCTACTGGCTCGTCACGTCCGACCGCGAGCTGCGGAGGAGGGCGGGCGAGCGAGCGGCGAGGGTGATCGGCGGCGGCGCGTTCGCCCGGGAGCTAGTGGGCGGGGGCCGATGAGCGTCGCAACGTTCATCTCGGTCGTGACGCCCTCGGCCTACGGCCTCGGGCCCGTCTCGACCTATGGTCGTCGTTCGGACGGCCTTCGGCCTTTGGGGTCGTCGCCGATCCTCGGCGTACTCGGAGTACGCCTGCGGCCGGCGACTCCCTGCGTCCTAGCGCTGCTCGCTCCTCGGCCCCGCCCCCAAGAACGTGACTGATACGCTGAGGTTTCGCACCCCGAGGACTCTAGGATCACCGGCACGCTCGGCCAGTCATCCGGGCCGGGCGCCGAACGGGGTGGCCCGCGCGGCGCCGTCAGTCGAAGAGCGCGAGCGAGCCGTTCACCTGCGCGCCTTCGATCGAGAGGAGGCGGAGCTTCGTCCTGACGCCGCCGTTCGCGGAGAAGCCGCCGACCTTGCCGCCGGCCGCGAGCACGCGATGGCACGGCACGACGATCGCGAACGGGTTTCTCCCGAGCGCCTGCCCCACGGCGCGCGCCGCCCCGGGCGCGCCGATCCGGGCCGCGATGTCGCCGTAGGACAGCGTCGCGCCCGGCGGAATGGCGCGCGCGACCTCGTAGACGCGGCGGTGGAACGACGGCACGTCGTCCATGTCGAGCGCGACGCCGGAAAGATCGCTCGCCTCGCCGCGGAGGAGCGCGACGATGCCGTCGAGCGCGCGCTGCACGTCGGGCGGCGGTGTCGCTTCGCGCGCGTGCGGAAACCGCCGGACCACCCGCGCGCGCGTCTGGGGCTCGCCCGCCTCCGGGAGCTGCACGCCGGCGACGCCGCGTCCGCTCCACGCGAGGCCGCACCGGCCGATGGCCGTGTCGAACAGCGTAAAGCCGAGTGCTGTCATGGTCGCCACCTCACCGACCGCTCGGTGACGGCTGCCGCCACCCGCGGATCTGGGCCGTGTGCTCGCGATAGTGTCCCGGGCCGGCGCCGTCGAACGGCTCCCGGGCGGGGCCGCCCGGCTCGAAGTGCCGCTCCGGCACGGCGGCGGCGGCGCCGACGAACCGCCGGTGGGATGCGTCGAGCTCCGCGAGGATCTCGGCGGTCTTCACGCCCGTCTTCTGGTCGACGAACCGCGCGTTCCAGCTGTCGAAGTCGTCGTACGTCCCCGCCGGGTACGGCGCCTCGCCCTTGGCGACCCGTCCGAGGGCCGGGATCATCACCTCGTGCCAGCCCGAAATGTGGATCAGGATCTCGCGCACGCCCCAGGTGCCGAGCCAGACGCGGCGCATCTCGTCGTCGGTCAGGCCGTCGATCGCCCGGCGCAGCTCGGTGAACTCCTCGTCCGCCTCCCGCAGCAGCGTGGCCTTGTCGCTCATCTGAACCTCCCGGCTCGAGTGGTCCTCGCTCCCCGTAGCATGAGACCCCGGCCGGACGCCGGCGTGAAATCCGGAGCGGCCGCTCAGCCCGGGGCCCCGGCGCCCGGGGGGCGGGAGCCGGGAGGAAACGGCCCGCCGGGACTGGCGCCCGCGGGCAGCGGCACCTCGAAGGCGTTCAGCACGAGGCCGATCATGGCGTAGTACCCGACCATCGTCACCAGCTCGACCAGCCCGACCCGGCCCAGCTCGGCCTCGGCGCGCTGGAACTGCCCGTCGGTGAGGCGGCGCGCCCGGTAGAGGGTGCGCACGGTGTCGATGATCACCGCCTCCCGGGGCGTGAGGCCGTCCGTGGGCCGGCCGTCGAGGATGCAGGCGATCGCCTGGGGCCGCGTCCCTTCCCGCTGGGCGATCGGCTCGTGGGCGGCCCACTCGTACGGGGAGCCCACCTCCCGGCCCGCGGCCAGGATGGCCAGCTCGCGCTCGGCCCCGGGCAGCGTCGAGTGGAACCGGACCTGCTCGCCGAGGGCGGCGACGCGGTCGGCCAGGATCGGGTAGTGCATCAGCACCCCGTAGGGGCCGCGGATGGCGCCGCGGGTGTCGGCGATCCGGTCGAAGACCGCGCGGGCCTCCGCCGTCAGCTCCTCGCGTCTGGGCTCCGGGATCCGGGTCATGTCCGCTCCCTCAGCGCCTGGCGCAGCGCGCCGGCGATCAGCGTGACTGCGTGCGACGCGGTGTCGATGAGCCGTCCCATCGGCACGAAGCCGTGGATCATCCCCCCGTAGCCGACGGAGTCCACGCGCACGCCCGCGTCCCGCAGGCGCCGGGCGTACGCTTCTCCCTCGTCCCGCAGGGGATCGAACCCGGCGGTGACGACGAGGGCCGGCGGCAGGCCGGCGAGCGACGGCGCGCGGAGCGGCGAGGCGCGCCAGTCGGCCGCCTCGCCCGGCGAGCCGAGGTAGTGCGCGATGAACCAGCGCATCGCGTCGCGGGTGAGGAGGTAGCCGTCGGCGAAGTCCCGGTACGACGCGCGTTTCGGCTGCCACGTCGGTGACCGGGTAGATCAGCGACCTGCAAGGCGATGGACGGCGCCCCGGTGTCGCGCGCCAGCAGCGAGACGACCGCGGCCAGGTTGCCGCCGGCGCTGTCGCCGCCGACGGCGAGGCGACTCGCGTCGAGGCCGAGCTCGGCAGCGTGGGCGACGATCCAGCGCGTGGCCGCCCAGGCGTCGTCGACGGCGGCGGGGAACTTGTGCTCGGGCGCCAGACGGTAGTCGACGGCGACCACGCTGGCGCCGGACTCGGCGGTGAGCTGGCGGCACAGCACGTCGTGGGTGTCGAGGTCGCCGATCACCCAGCCGCCGCCGTGGAAGAAGACGCAGCGCCGGCAGCGGCGTCGCGGCGGGGACGCCCGCCGGCTGGTAGAGGCGCAGGGGGATCGGCCCGTGCGGGCCGTCCGCCGTCACGTTCCTCACGCTGCCGATCTCCGGCGGCGCCGGCGTCGAGGCAGGGCGCGTCTCGCGGAACAGCTGGCGGGCTTCCTTCGGCGCGAGCGTGTTGTACGCCGGGCGTCCCGACTTCACGGCGAGATCGATGACGGCCTTGGCCTGGGGATCGAGAGCGTTCACATGGCACCTCCTCCGGAGCTCGTGACTACGCGGATTGGCTCACGCGGCCGGGGACCTCGAGCCGCCGGAGCACCGGCGACCCGACCGCCGGGGCCGGCCCCTCACCGACGGTCACCGCGGCCCGCAGCGCCGCCGCCGCCGCCTCGGCGCGGTCTGACGACGACGCGTGGACCACGGCGATCGGCCGGTCGGGCCCCACGGCGTCCCCCGGGCCGCGCACCTCCGCGAGGCCCACCCGAGGATCGATGAAATCGTCGGCGCGGCGGCGGCCGCCGCCCAGCCCCACCACGACGAGGCCGAGCGCCCGCGCGTCCACGGCCGTGACGACGCCGGGGCGGTCGGGGAGAACCGGAAGCTGCACCGGCGCCTCCGGCGGGCGTCGGTCCGGGCGATCGACGATGTCCCGGGGGCCCCCGAGCGCCGCGATCATCCTGGCGAAGCGCTCGGCGGCGGCGCCCGAGGCCAGGGCCCGCTCCACCGCGCGCGCGGCCTCGCCGGGGTCGGCGGCCAGGCCGCCCAGGACGAGCAGCTCGCCGGCCAGAGCGGCGGTCACCGCCTGGAGCCGGGCTTCCCGGCGCCGGCCGGCCAGGAAGTCGATCGCCTCGCGCACCTCGAGCGCGTTCCCCACGTGGTGGCCGAGCACCTGGTTCATGTCGGTCAGCAGCGCGACCGTCCGGAGCCCCGCGTCGCGCGCGACCGCGATCAGGCTCTCGGCCAGCGCGGTCGCCTGCTCCGGCGTCGCCAGGAGGGCGCCGGAGCCGACCTTGACGTCCATGACGAGGGCATCGAGCCCCGCCGCCAGCTTCTTCGAGAGGATCGACGCGGTGATGAGCGGGATCGAGTCGTCGGTGGCGGTGACGTCGCGGATCGCGTAGAGGCGGCGGTCGGCGGGGGCCAGCTCGGCGCTCGGGCCGACGATGGCGCAGCCGGCGGCGCGAACGGCCGCCCGGAAGCGCGCGGGGTTCGGGGCGATCTCGTAGCCCAGGATGCTGCCGAGCTTGTCGAGCGTGCCCCCCGTGTGGCCGAGCCCCCGGCCCGAGATCATCGGCACGAAGCCCCCGCACGCCGCGACCACCGGAGCGAGGATGAGGCTGACCTTGTCCCCGACGCCCCCGGTCGAGTGCTTGTCCAGGATCGGGCCGCCGAGGTCGCTCGCGGGACCAGTCGAGGCGGGAGCCGGAGCGGGCCATGGCGCGGGTCAGCGCCGCGCACTCCGCCGAGGTCATGCCGCGGATGCACACGGCCATGGCGAAGGCGGCGACCTGGGCGTCGCTGAGGGCGCCGTGGGTGATGCCCTTGACCAGGCCCGTGATCTCGTCGTCGGTCAGGGTGGCCCCGTCCCGCTTCCGGCGAATGAGCTCCGCCGTCGAGGGCCCGGCCCGTGGCGCCACGTCAGGGAGCCGCGCCGGCCCCGGGGGGCGCCGGGGTGCCGGGCGGGGCGAGGGTATCCGGACCGAAGGCCAGCGGCAGGAGGTCGCCGAGCGTGGTGGTGACCCGGACGCCCTCCGGCCCGCAGAGGTGGATGCGCGCGTCCGGACGCGCGAACTCGGCGAGCTGCTGGCGGCACCGGCCGCAGGGAGCGCAGAGCGCGGCGCCCTCGCTCACGATCACCGCCTCGACGATCTGCCGCTCGCCGGCGGCGACCATGGCGCCGATCGCGGTCGCCTCGGCGCACTGGCCGACCGGATAGGCCGCGTTCTCCACGTTGCAGCCCGCGTAGAGCCGACCGCTCCCGGCCCGGAGGCACGCCCCGACCCGGAAGCGCGAGTACGGCGCGTGGGCGTTCGCCAGGGCCCGGCGGGCCAGCTCCAGCATCGGCTCGACCGCGCTCATCGATCGAGACCTCCCGCCACCCCCCCGTGGCCCCCCCTCCCCACCGATCGGACGGCCTTCGGCCTGTGGCGGGCGGAGGGGGGGCAGGAAACAGTGCCCTCGAACCGGCTCATCGCTCCTTCACGTAGGGGACGCCGATGGCCCGCGGCGCCACCGCGCGTCCCACGAAGCCGGCCAGGAGGCAGACCGTCAGCACGTAGGGAATCGCCTGGATGAGCTGGACCGGCACCACGCCGACGAGGGGGAGCGGCGTCCCCTGAAGGCGCGCCTGGACCGCGTCCGCGAAGGCGAAGAGGAGGCAGGCGGCGACCGTCGGCGCCGGGCGCCACTGCCCGAAGATCAGGGCGGCCAGGGCGAGGTACCCCTTGCCGGCCGACATGTCCCGGATGAAGGACGCGTGGTGGGCGATCGACAGGTACGCGCCCGACAGGCCGCAGAGCACGCCGCTCATGACGAGCGCCTGGTACCGCGTGGCGGCCACCGAGATCCCGGCGGTGTCGACGGCCCCCGGGCTCTCGCCCACGGCGCGCAGTCGCAGGCCGAAGCGCGTCCGGTACACGAGCCAGGCCACGAAGGGGACGGCCGCCGCCGCCAGGTAGACGAGCAGGTTGTGGCCGCTCAGGACCTCGCCGTAGACGCGGCCGATTCCCGGCAGTCCCGCGAGCGCGGTGGCGCCCGGCAGGTCGATGGGCCCGAAACGCGCGCCGGCGCCGAGGAGCGGGGTCTGGCCGCCTTCCCGGAACCAGGCGTAGCCCAGCACCACGGTCAGCCCCGACACGGTGATGTTGAGCGCCATGCCCGAGACCACCTGGTTGCCGTGGTGGGTCACGCAGGCGAAGCCGTGCATCACCGCCAGCAGGACCGCCGCCGCGATCCCCGCGGCGAGTCCGGCCCAGGCCGAGTCCGTGACCGCCGCGGTCGCGGCGGCCGCGAACGCCGAGGCCAGCATCTTGCCCTCCAGGGCGATGTCCACGACGCCCGAGCGCTCGGCGAAGAGCCCGCCGAGGGCCGCCAGCACGAGGGGGGCGGCTCCGCGGACGGTGGCGCTCGCCAGGAGGACCAGGATCAGGAAGGCTTCACCCATCGGCGTCACCCGCGAGCGTCGAGGGCCTCCGTGACGACGGCGGTTCCATAGCACAGGACTTCCGCCGCGCCGACCATGGGCCCGGTGTCGTACCGCACGCCCACCACCGCGTTGGCGCCGAGCTCTCGGGCGTGCGCCACCATCAGTCGAAACGACTCCTCCCGGGCCGCCTCACAGAGGTTCGTGAAGATCCCGGCTCTTCCCCCGAAGAGCGTGCGCAGGCCGCCCACGATGGTCACCGGCAGCGACCGGGTCCTGACGGTGAGCCCTCGAACGAGACCGAGGCACCTGACGATCCGCACGCCGGGCAGCTCGAACGTCGTGCTGGTGAGCATCGGCCCTCCCCTGGGCACGGGATGCTCCGCGCCGGGAGCGGGCCCCGGCGCCACCCGCGCCTCGCACGTGACCACGCTTCGCGCATCATTCGGGCTAGCCCCCCGCCCGGGCCGGTCGGCGGAACAACGCTTCGAGGGGTCCCCGGAGCGCGTACTCGAGGGCCCCGCAGACGAGGATGATCAGCCCCTGGATGACCACGACCATGTCGCGCGTCAGCTTCGGCATGTCGAACGACAGCTCGGACCCGCCCTGGTAGAGCGCCCCGAACAGGACGGCGGCCAGGACGATCCCGACCGGGTGGTTCCGGCCCATCAGCGCCACCGCGATGCCGACGAATCCCGCTCCCCCCGTGAAGTTGAGGAGCAGGCGGTGCTGGACGCCCATGACCTCGTTCAGGCTCATGAGCCCGGCCAGCGCCCCGGAAACGGACATGGCCACGATCACCGTCCGGGCCGGCGGGATGCCCCCGTAGACGGCGGCCGCCTCGTTGTGGCCGAGGGCGCGCAGCTCGTAGCCCCAGCGCGTGTGCCAGAGATAGAGCCAGACCAGGCCACCGGCGGCCAGCGCGAAGAGGAACGACAGGTTGAGCGGCGAGCGGCCCATCTCCCAGCCCAGCGACCGCGCCAGGTCGTAGAGCTGGGGGAGCCAGGTGCTCGGGGCGAACTCCCGGGTCTCCGGCGACTGCTGGCCGGGCTTCATCATGACGTTGACCAGGAGGTAGGTCATCAGCGCCGAGGCGATGAAGTTGAACATGATCGTCGTGATGACGACGTGGCTGCCCCGCCGGGCCTGGAGCCACCCCGGCACGAACGCCCAGGCGGCGCCGCCGGCCGCGGCCACGACGATGGCGGCCGGCACGACCAGGACCGTCGGCCACCCGCCGGCCCCGAGGCAGAGGAGCGCCACGCCGAGGCCGGCGATGTAGGCCTGCCCCTCGGCGCCGATGTTGAAGAGCCCGCCATGGAAGGCGACGGCGACGGCCAGACCGGTGAAGACGAAGTTGGTCGCGTAGTAGAGCGTGTAGCCGACCGACTCGGCGTCGCCGAAGGCGCCCGTCGCGAGGAGGCGGAGGGCCCGGACCGGGCTCTCGCCGACCAGGAGGACGACCACCGCGGACAGGAGGAGCGCCAGAGCGAGGTTGACCGCCGGCAGCAGCGCCAGGGCGATCCAGTCGAACCCGGGGGAGGACCGGGCGGATCCGGTCATTTGAGTCCACCCCTACCTGTTCGACGGCCTTCGGCCTTTGGCGACCCCTCCCGACTGATCGGACGGCCTCCGGCCTGCGGCGGGGGGAGGGGGGGCACCGCGCGGTGCCGACGCGGTCGGGGACCGGCGGCAGGCAGCGCCCGTCACTCGCCGGCCTGGCTCATGGTCCCTCACCCCGCGGGCGCCTCCGCCACGCCGGCCATCATCAGGCCGATCGCCCGCTCGGTGGCCGCCGCCTGCGGCACGTCCCCGACGATGCGCCCGTCGTGCATGACCAGGATGCGGTCGGCCAGGGCCAGGATCTCGTCCAGCTCGACCGAGACCAGGAGGATCGCCTTCCCGGCGTCCCGGAGCGCCACCAGCCGGCGGTGGATGAACTCGATCGCGCCGATGTCGACGCCCCGGGTGGGCTGGCCCACCAGGAGGAGATCGGGGTTGCGGTCCAGCTCGCGGGCCAGCACGATCTTCTGCTGGTTGCCGCCCGAGAAGGCCGACGTGGGCAGGGCGCCGTCCCCGGGCCGGACGTCGTACTCGGCGGCCTGGCGCCGGAAGCTCGACGCCACCGCCGCCCGGTGCAGGCAGATCACGCCGTTGTAGGTCGCCTCGTCGTGGTACCCGAGGATGGCGCTCTCGCGGGCCGTGAACGGCACGACGAGGCCCATGCGCTGGCGGTCCTCGGGCACGTGGGACAGCCCCAGCCGGCGCATGGCCCGCGGTGAGCGCATCCCCTCGTCGCTGATGTCCCGGCTCTTCCAGCGGATCCGACCCGACTTCACGGCCCGGATGCCGGCCAGCGCCTCGAGCAGCTCGGACTGGCCGTTGCCGGCCACGCCCGCCACCCCCACGATCTCGCCCCGCCGGACGGCGAAGCTGACGCCCTTGACGCGCTCCACCCCCAGGCCGTCCTCGACCACGAGGTCGGCCACCTCGAGCACCGTCTCCCCCGGGCGGCCCGGGCCCTTGTCCACGCGGAGACTCACCTTGCGACCCACCATCAGCTCGGCGAGCTGCTCCGACGTCGTCCCGGCGGTGGGGAGCGTGGCGACCACCTGCCCCTGGCGCATCACGGTGACGACGTCGGTGACCTCGCGGATCTCGCGCAGCTTGTGGGTGATGAGGACGACGGTCTTGCCCTCGCCCCGGAGCGATTTCAGGATGCGGAAGAGCTGGTCGGCCTCCTGGGGCGTCAGGACGGCCGTCGGCTCGTCGAGGATCAGGAGGTCGGCGCCGCGGTAGAGAGCCTTGAGGATCTCCACGCGCTGCCGCTGGCCGACGCCGAGGTCCTGGACGCGCGCGTCGGGGTCCACCTCGAGGTGGTATTCGCGGCCGAGGCGCTCCAGCTCCGCCCGCGCCCGCCGCATGCCGGCTTCGAGCCGGAAGCCGCGCTCCACCCCGAGCACGACGTTCTCGAGGACCGTGAACGGCTCCACCAGCATGAAGTGCTGGTGCACCATGCCGATCCCCGCCGCCAGCGCGTCCTGGGGGGTGTGGATGGCCGCCGGCTGGCCGCGCACGAGGATCTCGCCCCGATCGGGGCGGTAGTAGCCGTAGAGGATGCCCATCAGGGTCGACTTGCCGGCGCCGTTCTCGCCCACGATGCCGTGGATCGTGCCCGGCCGCACGACGAGCGACACGTCGCGGTTGGCGTGGACGTCGCCGAACCACTTGTCGACGCCCCGCAGCTCGATGACCGGCGGGGACGGCCCGTCGGGTCCGGCGGCCCCCGCCCGGGTCAGCCCTCCGGCGGTCTCACCCATCCGAGCGGCTTGGCTACTTGGCCATGTAGTCGGTGACCTTGATCTTGCCGGCCACGATGTCGGCGCGCGCCTGCTCCAGCCGCTTCTCCATCTCCGGGGTGATCAGCTTGCGGTTGTTCTCGTCGATCGCGTAGCCGACCCCGCCCTCGGCCACACCCAGGTTGCGCACGCCGGCCTTCCACGTCCCCTCCTTCGCGGTCTTGAAGGCCTCGTAGACGGAGAGGTCGACGCGCTTGATCATCGAGGTCAGGATCGAGCCCGGGTGGATGTGGTTCTGGTTCGAGTCCACGCCGATGGCCAGCTTCCCCTTGTCCTTGGCCGCCTGGAGCACGCCGAGCCCGGTGGCGCCGGCGGCCGCGTACACGACGTCGGCGCCGCGGTCGAACTGGCTCCGGGCCAGCTCGCCGCCCCGCGTCGGGTCGTTCCAGGCGGCCGGCGTGGTCCCGGTCATGTTCTGGAAGATCTCGATCCGGGGGTTGACGTACTTGGCCCCTTCCTCGTAGCCGAGGGCGAACCGGCGGATCAGGGGGATGTCCATGCCGCCGACGAACCCGACCTTGCCGGTCTTCGAGGCCATCGCCGCCGCCATGCCCACCAGGAACGACCCCTCGTGCTCCTTGAAGACGAGCGACTGGACGTTGGGCAGGTCCACGACCGCGTCGATGATGGCGAACTTCACCGCCGGGAACTCCTTGGCCACCTTCTCCAGGCCGGTGGCCTGGGCGAAGCCGATCCCCACCACGATCTGGGAGCCCCGCCGCGCCATGTTGCGCAGCGCCTGCTCGCGCTGGGCCTCGTTGGTCACCTCGAAGTCGCGATACGCGATCCCCGTCTCCTTCTTGAAGCGCTCGGCGCCCTGGTAGGCGGCCTCGTTGAAGGACTTGTCGAACTTCCCGCCCATGTCGAACACGACGGCCGGGGCGAACTCCTGGGTCCCGGCCGGGCCCGCGAGGGCGAGGGCGGCGAGCACGAAGACGGCGACCGCGATGCTTCCCGGCTTCTTCATGGTCCAGACCTCCTGTGTGTCGATGGTCTCCGGGGCGGGGCCGCGACCGCGGCCCTCATGAGCCGATCTCGCCCCCATCCTGCTTCGTGATCACGACGACGGCCGGACGCGGCGGCACCCCCGGGCTGAAGTCCGGCCAGCGCGTCGTCGGCTTGTCGAAGGTCGAGCCCCGCTCTTCGCCCGGGTGCTGGACGGCCACGAAGAGCGTCCGGCCGTCCGGGGTGAGCACCGGCCCGCACACCTCGCCCCCCCGCGGCGCCGCAAAGAAGCGCCGGGTCACCGCCCGGCCGGGCCCGGCGGTGTCCGCCGCGTACAGTGCATCGGCAGCCGGCGGCTGGGCCTGGGTGGGCATGCCGTCGGTGGCGATCCAGATCCGACCCCGGGGGTCGAAGGCGACGTTGTCGGGGGCCGCCAGCCAGCCGCTCGGGGTGACGCCGGGCCCGTACTTCGACCCCTGCTCCGGCTTGCCCGGATCCCCGGCCAGGAGGAAGAACTCCCACCGGTAGCTGTCGGCGGTGTGGTCGGCCGCCCGCCCCGGCCCCCCGGGCGGGATCAGCTCGATGACGTGCCCCCACCGGTTGCCCGGCCGCGGATTGGCCGCATCGGCCCGCTCGCGCGCGTTGGGATCGTCCTTCGGCTTCCGCCGATCGTTGGAGGTGAGGACGATGTAGACTCGACCGCTGGCCGGGTTGGGCTCCACGTCCTCCGGCCGGTCCATCGGGGTCGCCCCGACCAGGTCGGCCGCCCGTCGCGCCTCGATCAGGACGTCGGCCTGGCTCTGGAAGCCGTTGGCCGGCCCGAGAGGTCCCTGGCCGTGAACGAGCGGGAGCCAGGTGACGGTCCCGTCTGCGTCGAACCGCGCCACCGACAGGGTCCCCTGGTCGAGCAGGTCGGCATTGGCCCGCCGGTCGCTCGGATCGAACCGGGCGGCGGTCACGAACCGGTACACGTACTCCCATCGCTCGTCGTCGCCCGAGTAGACGGCGACGCGGCCGTCGGGGGCTACCACCGTCGTGGCGCCCTCGTGCTTGAAGCGGCCGAGCGCGGTGCGCTTCACCGGCGTCGACTGGGGATCGTAGGGGTCGTACTCCACGACCCAGCCGAAGCGGTTGGGCTCGTTCGGCTCCTTCTCGACGTCGAAGCGCGGGAAGTAACGACCCCACGAGTTGTCCTGCCAGACCTCGACCCCGTACCGCCGGTGGTTGGCGGCCTCCGGCGTCTTCTTCGCGTCGCCCAGGAAGTAGCCGTTGAAGTTCTCCTCCCCCGACAGCACCGTCCCCCACGGCGTGACGCCGCCGGCGCAGTTGTTGAGCGTGCCGCGGACCGTGGTGCCGGCCGGGTCGGCCGCCGTGCGCAGCCGCGGGTGCCCGGCCGCGGGGCCGGCCAGGCGGAAGGCGGTGCCCTCGGTCGTGAAGCGGCGGTTGTACAGGCCGCCGGCCACGACCGCCCAGCGGCCGCCGGTCTTCCGGACTTCCACGACCGTCAGGCCATGGGCCGCCAGGTCCACCTCGGCCTGCGCCTGCGTGAGGCCGGCGGGCCCGTTGTGCGGGCGGGTGAGGCCCGCGAACATCAGCTCGGTATTCGTGTACTCGTGGTTGACGCAGAGGAGCCCGTGCTCCGAGCTCGGCGAGCCGGGCGGGAGCGGCATGTAGGCGAGGAAGTCGTTGTTGTAGCCGAGTTGCCCCGCCTGGGCGCCGGCGTCGAGCCTGGCCGGGTCGAACGGCGGCGCCCCGGCCAGCACCGGGTCGCCCCACCGGATCAGCACGTCGGCCGAGTAGCCCGGCGCCACGTGGTGGCGCTCGTCGAGCCCGTGGGGGATCTCGGTGAAGGTCAGGGTGGAGCCGCCGGCCGGCCCCTGGGCCTGCGCCCGCGTGGCCCGGCCGGCGGGCCAGGCCGCCGCGACCGTGGCCGCCACCAGGCCGCGCAGCAGCTCGCGGCGACCGAGCCGCGCGGCGATGACGTCCTGGATCGTGGGCGGCATGGGCCGCTCGACCCCGACATCTTCGGGCGCCACCTCGTCGGCCCAGGTCTCCTCGTCCCGCACCCTGTCCATGGATCCCTCCCTGTCGCGTGACTCGCCGCCGACGCTGCCTGCGGCGGCTTCCGGCCCGGCCGCCTCGCGCACGGGCGAAAACCGGGGCCCGGCGCCCCGATGATACCCATCTGCTCCACGTTCGCCTAGGGGGCGTCGACCGCCACGACGCTGGCGATGCTGGAACGACTCGGCTATGCTCGAAGCCTCCGCGCTGCCCCGTCGTCGAGCTCTCACGGAGGTCGGTCATGAGCGGGAAGGTCCGGATCTACATGGCGGGTCCGCTGGGCTTCTCCGAGGCCGGGCGCCACTTCCACAACTCCGCTCTCGTTCCCTTCGTGCAGCGCCTCGGGTTCGAGGTCGTCGATCCCTGGACGCTGACCGATCCGCGGAAGATCGAGGCGGTTCAGCGGATGCCGTACGGGCCGGAGCGACGCCACGCGTGGCGGGAGCTCAACCGGGAGATCGGCACCAACAACCGGGCGGCCATCGACGGCGCGCGCGGCGTGGTGGCGGTGCTGGACGGCGTGGACGTGGACAGCGGCACCGCGGCGGAGATCGGGTACGCGTTCGCGCGCGGCAAGCTCATCGTCGGCTATCGCGGGGACTTCCGCCTGAGCGCCGACAACGAGGGGAGCATCGTCAATCTCCAGGTGGAGTACTTCATCCGGGAGAGCGGCGGCACCATCGTCGAGCGCTACGAAGACCTGGAGTCGGGCCTCCGGCCCCTGCGTCCCGGGCCTCCTTGAACGGCCGCCGGCGCCTCGTCGGCGAGAGCGGCGGCCGGAGAGCGACACCGCGCGCGGGGTTCCCGCCCGATCTCGCGTGTCGCGGGAATCCGGGCGGCGGGAACCGGCGGCGCCCGAGATGAATCCGGGCAAGAAGCGGCTTCTGATCGACGTCGGCTTCATCACGGGCCTGCTCGTGCTCTCGGCCGTCCCGCTCGTCGTCTGGCGTCACTCGCCATGGTTACACGAGACGCGCTTCGTGCTGGGCTACTGGACGGTGTGGCTCCTCGGGGCCGGCCTCTGGCCGGTGATCCACCGGCGGATCGACAGCGCCTCGCCGCCGGGGAATCCCGACGAAAGGGCCACCGGGAAACCGCGTGCGCGAGCGGCATGGATCCGGACCGCCATCGAGACGATCCTGCTCGGTGGCCTCACCGGGGTGACCTTCCTCGATCCGGTGCGCCGGCACTTCTGGGGCGGATACGACGAGCCCAGCTCCAGCCTCGCCAGCGAAAAGGCGCGGATCTGGAGCCAGGCGTGGGACGGCGAGCTGGGTCGCCCGTTGCTCGGTCTGCCGGCCCTGCTCGGTCAGATCCTGACCCCGGATCGCATCGAGGGGTTCCTCTGGCTGGCCGCCGCCCTCTGCTTCTTGAACAGCGTGCTGCTGATGGCCATCATCCGGCGCCTGCTGCCCGGGGCGCTCCTGGTGGCCGGCGTGGCGGCGGCGCTGTTCATCGCCAATCGGGCCGAGCCGTTGCTCTTCTTTCCGCTCTGGACGACCAACTTCTACTGGCTGGCGCTGTTCTGGCTGCTCCTCGCGCTCTGGCTCCTGCTGCTGTCCCACGATCGCCAGGAACGGGGCCTCCTGGTGGCGTCCTGCGCGAGCCTCGGCGCCGCGCTCCTGACGAACGAGGGCCTGTTCCCCCTGGCCCTGCTGGGCCCCGTCCTCCTCTGGCTCCGGCGCCGGCGCGGGTCAGAGCTGCGGATCTGGAGCTATGCCTGGCTCGGGACCATGGCGCTGCTGGCCGTCCGGTTTGGCGCCTACCTCCTGTCGCGTCCGGACAGCTCCTATCATGCCCGGCTGCTTGCCGAGGTCGTCGGGCCGACCGCGCTCTTCCACAACCTCACGGCTTGTCTGATGCTCGGGCTCGCCTACTTCCAGTGGCCGACGTCGCCGCGCGAATACTGGCTTTCGTGGCTCGCGGCCTTCGTCCTGGGGGCCGTCCTTCTGACCGGGGCGGCCCGGCTCCCCGAG
This sequence comes from uncultured Candidatus Rokubacteria bacterium, assembly GCA_963708025.1. GTDB lineage: Bacteria > Methylomirabilota > Methylomirabilia > Rokubacteriales > DASRDR01 > CAVPSB01. Next base: position 90,046 of record CAVPSB010000015.1, read on the forward strand.
GCGGGGGGGCGGCGGGGAGCGTACGGGCTGGGCCTGGGCGTGGCCGCCCTGGGGCTGCTCCTCGGCATCGCTCCCTTCGTGCATCTGAACACGCCGTGGCGGACGCAGTACTTCGCGGGCCCGGGTCAGGCCGCGTCGCTGGCGTTCGCGATCGGCCTGCTGGGGTCGGTCCTCCCGGGCTGGCGGGGCCGATGTGTGGTCGTGGCGATCACGGGCCTGCTGGTGGCCAACGCGACGGCCGCCTCGCTTCGGTCCCAGGACTCGTCCGGCGCGCTCGTCCGCTTCGAGAAGACGGCCCACATCTTCCGGCAGATCCACGCGCTCTCACCTCGCCTCGGCCGCGACACGCTGGTTCTGCTCGTTCTCGACGACGACGGCGGCGACACGCCACTGGGACCGAACTACCACGTCTGCGCTCTGTCCTGGATCGTGCTCGGCGAGCTGGCGACGCAGGCGCACTTCGACGATCCCCACCGGAACCAGCCGATTTTCGCGCGGGATGGCGTGGAGGTCCGGTGCCGGGATCTCTTCCAGTACACGTACGATCAGATCGTGGCCTTTCGCCTGGCGGCCGACGGCACTGTCAGCCTCCTGCTGCACCTTCCGTCGTCGCTGCTGCCGGCGGAGAGCCTGGCCGGGCACTATCGCCCGCTGGCCCGACTACGCCCGGGCTCGATCGACGAGCCGCGCTACCTGCGCTACCCCTCGTGGAGCGAGCGACCGGGGGATGTGCTGGAGACGGAAGACGGCGTGATGCTCGGCGAAAACTGGAGCCCCGTGAGGCGCGAGGGGCGACAGATCTTCCGCTGGGCCGACCGGGACGCCGCCATCGCCGTGAATCCGGCGGGTCGCGATCGGCGAACCATCGCGCTCGACGTGGAGCCCGGAGGCGATCTGAGCGGACGGGCGAGCGAGCTGCTCGTGCTCGATGGGACGGGCCGGGTCGTCGCCAGCGCTCGGCTGGACGGCGGCCGGCAGGTGGTTCCGCTCACGCTGCCTCTGGAGCCGAGCCAGGTGGCGGTGTTCCGGCTGCGGATCCGGCCCGGCGATCCCTCGGTCACGGGAGACGCCGCCGGGTGGTACCTCCGGGTGTTCGGTCCGGATCGCGGGAGAAGCGACGATCGCCGGGCGACCGACCGGGCGTCCGACATCGTCGAGCGCGATCTCTACCTACGGCTGGGCCGGAACTGGTATCCGCTCGAACGATTCGGGGGGCAGGCCTTCCGCTGGCTGAACGACGATGCCGAGATCCTCGTGGACCATCTCCCCCCTGGCGCCCTGGTCCTGGCGCTGGACCTGGCGCCGGGGCCGGGGCTCCGGGGACAGCCGTGCCGCCTCCGCGTGGCCGATGGGAGCGGGCGGGTCGTGGCCACGGCGAGCGCGCCGGGGCGCCAGGTGATCCGGGTCGCACTGACGATCACCGCGCAGCCCATGGAGGTCTTTCGGCTGCGGGTGGAGGGCGGAGGGTTCCCGACCGCCGGCGATCCCCGGATCCTGAACTGCCGGGTGTTCGCCGTCCGACGGCTCGGGAGCTAGTGCCGTTCCAACTACATGAGCCAAAGTGGGGCAAGCGAAAGCGATTCTTGGAGCACGGACTTGCCGCATTCCTCGAAAGCACTAGCTGGAACAAGTTGGAACGGCACTAGCCCCACGCGCCCCTCTGAACCCTCACCTCGACCCTCTCCCTGGAAGGGAGAGGGAGCGGAGTGGGACCGCCGACGACCTGGCCACGGGTGATCAGCAGCGGGGCCGCCGGGCTCCGGGCAAGGCTCTCAGGCCCCACGGGTCCGCGAAGGGGAGGCGGGCCCGGGCGAGATTGACGAGGAACTGCAGGCAGGTCGTCCACCGGACGGTGGAGCGGCCCGTCTTGCGCGGCTCGAACTCGAGGTCGACCTCGCACACGGTCAGGTCGAGGCGCTGGGCCTTCAGGACGAGCTCGGCGTCGATGAAGTTGTCGGTGCTCCTGAGCTGGAGGGCTAGGTAGGCGTGGCGGGTGAGCAGCTTCGGGTGCCCGTTGACATCGTCGAAGGGAATGCCGAAGCAGATCCGCATCAGTGTGTTGTAGGCAGAGGAGACGACTGCTCGATGCCAGCCGTCCCGGCGCACCGTCCTGCGCCCTTTCCCGATGTCGGCCTTCGTCTCGTCCATTCGACGCAGGAGCCGTGACAGGACCATCGGGTTGACCTGTCCGTCGCCCGGCATGTATCCGACGATGTCCCCGGCGCATTCGGCGAGCCCCTGGAGGATGCCGTGGCCGAACCCCCGGTTGACCGGGACGACGACCACCCGCAGCGCCTTGTGCTCGCGCTCGAGGCGCGCGAGGATCTGCCCCGTCCGGTCCCCGGAGCCGTTCTGCACGGCGACGATCTCGAAGGAGACTCCGCTGCGCTCGAGCTCGCCACGGGCTCCGCCGACGACCTCCTCCACGCATTGCTCCTCGTTGTAGAAGGGGAGGACGATCGACAGGAGCGGCGGCATTCCGGGGATCCGGGAGGGGCTCAGTTCGGGACCTCCCTCCCACCCGGGCCGGACATCCCGATTCCTTCACACGCTCTCACGTCCCCTCCAGGTCCAGCGGCTTAGCCAGGGGTTCCATCTGCGTCATGGGTCGACCGAACGCGATCTTCGGGTACGCGTTGGCGAACGTGTCGACGACCACCTGGAGGAGGGAGGGAGACTCGGGCGCGCGCCACAGCCGCCCGATGGCGTCCGGCACGTCGGCGGCCTTCTCGACCGTGTCCGCCTCGAGGCCGTAGGCCTGGGCGACCCGGGCGAAATCCGGGGCCGAGTAGCCCCAGTAGGTGGACTGGTAGCGCCCGTCGAAGTAGCTCTCCTGGAACTGCCGGACCATGCCGTGGCAGCGGTTGTTGAGCACGACGATCTTCATCGGGAGCCGGTTCCGGACCACCGTCTCCAGTTCCTGGAGGTTCAGCTGGAAGCCGCCGTCCCCGGCGATCAGGACGACCGGTCGGGGGGCCACGCCAGCGCGGCGCCGACGGCGGCGGGGAGGCCGAAGCCCATGGCGCCCATCCCGCCGGATGTCAGGAAGCGTTGGGTCCGATCCAGGTCCAGCGACTGGGCGGCCCACATCTGGTGCTGGCCGACGTCGGCCACGAACACCCCGGCCGCCGAGGATTGCGCCGCCAGCTCGTGCATGAATTCATTCGGGTTGATGCCGTGGACGTCGGGGAGCTCCCCCGTGTCGGGCCACCGACGCTTCAGCGCGGCGATCGCCGCCGCCCACTCGAGCCGCTCCGGCAGGTCGGCCCGACCGCGGCCCGCGTGGCCTCGGCCAGGAAGGATGCCAGGTTGACGCACACGACCTGACAGCCCGTCACCCGGTTGTTGATCTCGCCGGGCTCGCAGTCCACGTGGTACACGACGCGATCGCCCTTGAAGGCGGCGGTGTCGGATCCGGTCTGCCGGATGTCGAGACGGCTGCCCAGCACCAGGAGGAGATCCGCCTCGCCGAGGGCGGTGTTGGCCCAGCGGTTCCCGTAGGTCCCGATCATCCCGACCCGCAGCGGGTCCGGGCCCGGAAGCGCGTCCATCGCCATGAGGGAGTGGACCACCGGCACCTTCACCGTGGCCACGAAGCGTCGGAACTGATCGATCGCGCGCGCGGTCCGGATGCCGCCGCCGGCCAGGATGAGCGGGCGGCGCGACGCCCGGAGCGCCGCCAGCACGGCCTCGATCTCGGCGACGCCGGCGGGGGGGCTCGCCGCGGGCCCCACGCGCCGGGGGGGCTCGAGCGCCAGGTCGACGCGCTGCACGTCCATCGGGATGTCGACCAGGACCGGTCCGCGTCGCCCCGACAGCGCCAGCTCGAAGGCGCGCGCCAGCAGCGCCGGGACCTCCTCCGGCGATCGACACGGCCAGGCGGCCTTCGTGATGGGCTGGGCCATCGCGACGATGTCGGTCTCCTGGAACCCGAGCTGGCGGATGGCACGCGCGCCCTTCTGCTCGCTGCGGTTGACCTGGCCCGTGATGAAGACGGCCGGCGAGGAGTCGAAGTAGCAGCTGCCGACGCCGGTGAGCAGGTTGGTGGCCCCCGGTCCGCTGGTCGCCATGGCCACGCCGGGGATGCCCGTCAGCCGCGCCATCGCGTCGGCGGCGAAGGCGGCGGCCTGCTCGTGATGCGTGGAGACGAGGCGGATCGACCCCTGGACGGCGATCGAATCGATCAGGTGGGCGATCATGCCGCCGACGACCTCGAAGACGTGCGTGACGCCCTGGCAGTCGAGGAACCGCGCGACGTAGTCCGAGACCTTCACGAGGGGGTCTCGCGGGCTCCGGACGACCGGACCGGAGCGCCACCGTCCGGTCCGAGCCGGGCCCGGTACCACTCGACGGTGGCGCGGAGGCCCTCGTCCAGCGACACCTTCGGTCGCCAGCCCGTCGCGGCCTGGAACCGGCCGATGTCGGCCTCCAGGCGCATGGGCTGCCCGGCCGGGTAGGGCAGCGCCCCGAGGCCGAGCGGGAGCGCCGGGTCGATCAGGTCGCGCAGGCGCTCGGCGATCTCGCGGACCCGGTGGGCTTCCCCGGAGGCGAGGTTGAAGAGGCCGTGCGCCCGCGAGCCGACGGCGGCTCGTAGACGGCGGCCGCCGCGTCCTCGACGTGGAGGTAGTCCCACCACTGCTCCCCCGCCGTCAGCGCGGGAGGTCGCCCGCGGAGAAGCTCGGCGATCACGGTCGGGATCAGCCGCGTCTCGGTGTCCTTCGGACCGTAGGTGGCGAGCAGGCGGAGCCAGATCGAGCGGATCCCGGCCGCCTCGCAGGTGGTCAGGGTCAGGAGGCCGACGCAGAGCTTCGTCACGCCATAGGCCGTGACCGGCCGGGCCGGCAGGTCTTCCCGCCAGGGGCCCGGCAGCACGCCGTACTCGGCCTGCGAGCCCAGGCCGACCCAGCACTCGCAGCCGGCCTCGAGCGTGATCTGGAGCAGGTGCAGGCTGCCGACGACGTTGGCCTCGATCTGCGCCGACCGCTCCACGGCGGGATCCCACGCGCCGAGCCAGCCCAGGTGGAAGACGGTCTCCGGTCGGAAGTCCAGGAGCTCGGCTCTCACCCGATCGATGGCGTTCAGGTCCCCCCGGACGAGCCGGGCCTGGAGCGCGATGTCGGCGATCCGCCAGAGGTCGCTGTGCGGGCGCACCAGCAACGCCACCTGGTGGCCTTGCCGCACGAGGAGACGGGTGAGGTAGGAGCCGAGCTGGCCCGACGCGCCGGTCACCAGGCACCGCACGCTCGGGAGGCTCCGGTGTCCTTACACGACGGAGGGGGCCGCCGGGGCCCTCTCCGTCGATCTCAGCTCGAGGGCGGCGGCGTGCAGCACCTCGATCACGTAGTCGATCATGGGCGGGGTCAGACCCGGGTACACGCCGATCCAGAACACGGAGGTCAGGACGAAGTCGGCGTTCGCCAGGGCCCCGACCAATCGATGCCGCACGTCGCGGTAGGCGGGCTGGCGGAGCAGGTTGCCGCCGAACAGCAGACGGGTCGCGACCCGGCGATCCTCGAGATACCGGACCACGGCGTCTCGCGTGAACGGCGCGCCGGGCCGCACCGCGAGCGGAAAGCCGAACCAGGACGGGTCGGCGTGCGGCGTCGCGGCCGGGCGGACGAAGACGTCGTCCAGGTCCCGGAGCCCGGCCTGCAGCCGGGCGAAGTTCTCGCGCCGGGCCTGGATGAAGCCCGGGAGCTTGGCGAGCTGAGCCACGCCGATGGCCGCTTGCAGCTCGGTCAGCTTCAGGTTGTAGCCGATGTGCGCGTACGTGTACTTGTGATCGTAGCCGCACGGCAGGTCGCCCAGCCGCCAGTCGAAGCGCTTGCCGCAGGTGTTCTCCTGGCCGGGATCGCACCAGCAGTCCCGTCCCCAGTCCCGGAAGGACTCCACCAGGGTCTTGAGCACCGGCTGGTCGGAGAGGACGCAGCCGCCCTCCCCCATGGTGATGTGGTGCGCGGGGTAGAAGCTCACCGTCGCCAGGTCGCCGAAGGTGCCGACGCTGCGGCCTCGGTAGGAGGCGCCCACCGCGTCGCAGCAATCCTCGATCAGCCAGAGGCCTCGGCGCCGGCAAAAATCGGTGACCGCGTCGAGGTCGAAAGGGTTGCCCAGGGTGTGGGCCAGCATGACCGCCCGTGTCCGGACCGACCACGCCGCCTCGAGCTGACGCACGTCGACGTTGTAGGTGGGGATGGTGACGTCCACGAACACCGGGACGAGCTGGTTCTGGACGATGGGATTCACCGTGGTGGGGAAGCCCGAGGCGACGGTGATCACCTCGTCGCCTGGTCGGAGACGCCGCTCGCCCAGCTTGGGCGACGTCAGGGCCGAGAGCGCCAGGAGGTTGGCGGACGAGCCGGAGTTGACCAGGACCGCATGACGGAGGCCGAAGAACCGGGCAAAGGCTTGCTCGAATTCGTCGGCGAAGCGGCCGGCGGTCAGCCAGAAATCCAGCACGGCGTCGACCGCACCGGTCAGCTCGGCGCTGTCGAAGACCCGGGCGGCGTACGGGACCGGTGACCGCCCCGGGATGAAGGACGCGGGGGGAAAGGCCGCGGTGTAGTATTCTCGGACGAGCCGGAGGATGTGCTGGCGAAGCGCCTCGGCCTCACCGTTCATGGGCAGCGACCCGATGATGCCGCGGGAGGGCGTCTCCGAGGGATTCGTGAAGGGGCGGAGACCTTCATGACGGGCATGACGGGCCGATCCGGCGACCCGCCGGCTCTCTCCGCACAGGCGGCGCGCCCCACGCGAGGATTATGAGTATGCGGCTTTCGCGTGTCAAGGAAGGGACGGTCGGGTGAGCGGAGCCGGCGATGGATGACACGCGGGCGAGCGTGGCACGCCACGACGGAGCGCCGGCCGCGGCGCCCGCGTCCGCGGTCTGGGCCAGCGACGTCGTCGCCGACCTGCTGCGGGCGCTCGGACTGCCCTACGTCTGCCTCAACCCGGGGGCGAGCTTCCGCGGCCTGCACGACAGCCTGGTCAACCATCTCGGCAACCGCGATCCCCGGATGCTGCTGTGCCTGCACGAGGAGCACGCGGTGGCGATCGCCCACGGCTGGGCCAAGGTGACCGGCCGGCCCCTCGGCGTGATCGTCCACGCCAACGTCGGCCTGATGCACGCGACCATGGCGATCTTCGACGCCTGGTGCGACCGGGTGCCGGTGATCGTGCTCGGCGCCACCGGCCCGGTGGACGCGGCCCGGCGCCGGCCGTGGATCGACTGGATCCACACCGCGCGCGACCAGGGCGCGCTGGTGCGCCACTACGTCAAGTGGGACGACCAGCCGGCGTCCGTCGCCGCCGCCCAGGAGGCGCTGCTGCGCGCGGCGCAGATCGCGAGCACGGCGCCGCGGGGGCCGGTCTACGTCTGCCTCGACGCCGCGCTGCAGGAGGCCCGGCTCGATTCGCCGCCGCGCCCGCCCGAGGTCGGGCGCTTCCGCCCGCCGGTGTCGCCGCCGCCGGCGCCGGAGCTGGTGCGTCAGGCGGCGGAGTGGCTCGGCGCGGCGCGGAGCCCGGTGATCCTGATGGGGCGGGTCTCGCGCGACGAGGGCGCCTGGCGGGAGCGCGTGGCGCTCGCCGAGAGCCTGGGCGCCGCCGTGCTCACCGACCTGAAGGTCGGCGCGGCCTTTCCCACCGACCATCCGCTGCACGCCGCGGCGCCCGGCATCTTCCTGTCGCCCACCGCCGCGGCCGAGCTGAGAGCCGCCGACGTGGTGCTGAGCCTCGACTGGGTCGACCTGGCCGGCACCCTCAAGCAGGCCTGGGGCGCCGAGGAGATCGGCGCCCGTGTGATCCAGGTCTCGCTGGACCAGCTCGTCCACAACGGCTGGAGCATGGACCACCAGGGCCTGCCGCCGGCCGACCTCTATCTCCTGAGCGAGCCCGACGTGGCGGTGCCGCGGCTCCTGGAGGCGGTGCGGTCACGAGTCCCGCGGCCCCGGCCCCGGACGGCAACGCCGGTGGCGCCGGCCGGCGCACCGGCCGACGGCCGCATCGCCATCGGGGACCTCGCCCGGACGCTCCAGCAGGCGGTCGCGGGCGAACCCGTGTCCTTGCTGCGGCTGCCCCTCGGCTGGTCGGGCGAGCTGTGGCACTTCCGCCACCCGCTCGACTACCTCGGCAGCGACGGCGGTGGCGGCATCGGCTCCGGCCCGGGCATGGCGGTCGGCGCGGCGCTGGCGCTCCAGGGCGGGGGGCGGTTGCCGGTCGCGATCCTCGGCGACGGCGACTACCTCATGGGGCTCACCGCGCTGTGGACGGCGGCCCACGCGCGGGTGCCGCTGCTGGTGGTGGTCGCCAACAACAACTCGTACTTCAACGACGAGCTGCACCAGGAGCGGGTGGCGCGAGTCCGCGGCCGGCCGGTGGAGAACCGCTGGATCGGCCAGCGCATCGCCGATCCCGCCCCCGACCTGGCGCTGCTCGCCCGCGGCCAGGGGCTGGCGGGCATCGGCCCGGTGGAGAAGCCCGAGGCGCTCGCCCCAGCGCTCGCCGAGGCTGTGGCCCTGGTGAAGCAGGGCCAGGCCTGCGTGGTGGACGTGCGCGTCGCCCCCGGCTACGGGCCGTCGAGCGCCCTGACCCGCGGCGAGCGCCCGGGCTGACCCGCGGGCTCGAGAGCGTGTGAAGGAATCGGGATTCTCCGGCTCCCCCCTCCCCCCAGCCAAAGGCCGAAGGCCGTCCATGAGTAGGGGAGGGGGGCTGGGGGGGGTGGGCGGGAGGTCCCAAACTGAGATGCCGGCAGCGCGCGGTGACGGCGGGAGCGTCGCGCTGTCGATCCGAAACGTCAGCAAGCGCTTCGGTCGGGGCGCCGACGCCATCCACGCCCTCGACGACATCTCGCTGGAGGTGAGCCCGGGAGAGCTCCTGGCGGTGATCGGGCCGTCGGGGTGCGGCAAGTCGACGCTGTTCAACGTCGTCGGCGGCCTGATCGACGACTACCAGGGCGAGATCCGGGTGGACGGCCGGCCGGTGCGTGGTCCGCAGCGCGACATGGGCATGGTGTTCCAGGAGGAGTCGACCTTCCCGTGGCTCACCACGCTCGAGAACGTGATGTTTCCCCTGGAGGTCGGCGGCGTCGCCCGGCCCGAATGCCGCGCCCGTGCCCGGGAGCTTCTGCGGCTGGTGGGGCTGGAGGAGTTCGCCGGGCGGTACCCGGCCGAGCTCTCCGGCGGGATGCGCCAGCGCACCGCCATCGCCCGGACGCTCGCCTTCGCCCCCCGGATCCTGCTCATGGACGAGCCGTTCGGCGCGCTCGACGAGCAGACCCGACTGCTGCTCGGCGACAAGGTATTGCAGATCCAGAGCGAGCTGGGCCAGACGTCGCTCCTGATCACCCACAGCCTGACCGAGGCGGTGCAGCTCGCCGACCGGGTGGCGGTCATGACGTTCCGGCCGGGACGCATCAAGCGGGTGGTCGAGATCGACCTGCCGCGGCCGCGCACCTCCGAGATCGTGGCCAGCGCCGAGTTCGGGCGCCTGGTCGGGCTCCTGTGGGGAGACCTGCGCGAAGAGGCCTCGCGCGGCCTCTCCGAGACCGAAGCCGCCGCCCGGTAGCGATTCGGATCGGGTGTCCAACTCGCCCTCCGACTCCCCCCTCCCCCCCGGTGGGTGGGGGAGGGGGGCCAAAGGGCCGAAGGCCGTCGAACAACAGGGTAGGAGGGAGGATTCAAGTAATGCACAGCATGAAGTCCATCGTCGCAGTGGCGCTCGGTCTGCTGATGCTGGCGGCGCTGCCGGCCCAGGCCCAGGCGCCCGATCGGGTCAGGGCCGCGATCGGCCAGCGCGGCAACTGGGACACGATGGTGGTGCCGCAGGGGATCGAGGCCGGCTTCTTCAAGAAGGAGAACCTCGAGGTCGAAATGACCTGGACGCGCGGCGGCGCCGAGACGCTGCAGGCGCTCATCACCGGCAGCGTGGACGTCGACCTCGCCAACGGAATCCTCGGCGTGATCGGCGCCTACGCCAAGGGCGCGCCGATCCGGGTGATCAGCGCCGAGTTCACCGGCGCCCACGACCTGTTCTGGTACGTCAAGGCCGACAGCCCCGTGAAGTCCATGAAGGACATGGACGGCCGGACCATGGGCTACTCGCGCCCGGGCTCGTCCACGCATCTCGTCTCGCAGTCGCTGGCGGCGGCGGCGGGCGTGAAGCCCCGCTTCGTGTCGGCCGGCGGCGTGCCCGACAACCGCACCCAGGTCATGTCGGGCCAGATCGACGCCGGCTGGTCCATCCCCCCGTTCAACCTCGAGCTCCTGGCCGAGGGGAAGATCCGCGTCATCGCCCGCGGCGGCGACGTGCCGGCGCTGTCCGCCCAGACCGTCCGGGTGAACGTGGCCAGCCTGAAGTTCCTCACCGAGCGCCGGGACGTGGCGCGCCGCTTCGTGAAGGCGTACCCGACACGATCGACTGGATGTACAAGAACCCGGAGGCCGCCATCGCCTTCTTCGCCAAGTTCAACAGCGTCTCGCTGGACATCGCGAAGCAAGACCCAGGAGTCCTACCCCCGGCAGGCCATGGCGCCCGAGCCGGTCGCGGGCCTGGAGCAGACCCTGGCCCAGGCGCTCGAGTACAAGCAGCTCGACAAGCCGATGAGCGTCCAGCAGGCGCAGGGCCTGTTCGACTTCGTCTACAAGCCGTAGGGGCGGGGCAGTTAGTTAGAGCCCCTGACTCCTCCATCGGGCAAGGGCGAGAGAGGAGGTTCTCGCGCATCCGACGACAAGAAGCGGCAGTAACGAATAGACATGCGAAATGGGTTGAAGCCTACGAGGTGTATCCTTTTCGATACACTGCATCGAAACGCGAATTCCTTGACAGGATCTGCTCCGCTTGCTACCGTCGCCTGCACTTCAGCCGTTCGATTATTTTCGATTATTATAGAACATGGGGAGGGCCACATGTCTGCCTGTCTCCCATCCCTTCGGTTGCTCCTCACTGTTCTCGGCGCGCTCGCCCTTGCGCCGATCATCGTCGCACCATGCGCAGCGGCGGCTGACTATTTCCTGCATACCACCCAGGCGGACATTCTGGATCAAACGAGTCCGACCGCAACGACCGCCAAGCTCAAGGATTCTCCCGCGGTCAACCGGACGACCTATCAGCCGATCGGAACGTGGTCGGGGGCGCCGACGAACCAGGCCCGCCAGCTGGACTCGGTCAGCGCGGTGCACGTGTGGGTCGGCCTCAAGAACAGCGACGACCAGGGCACGTATTTCGACGTGCGGGCGGAGGTCCGAAAGAACGGGGTCGTGGTCGCCTCGGGCGAGACCAAGAACATTCAAGGCGTCACCCGGAATCCGGATCTGGCGAAGGAAGTGGTGGTGGCTCTCGGGCTGACGTCCCCGGTCATGTTCGACGCGGGCGACGTCCTGTCGCTCAAGCTCCTCGCAAAGGTGGCCGACAGCGGCGGCCATGCGAACGCGGTCGGCCTGCGGGCCTACTACGACGGCACCAGCCGCGCCTCGCGGTTCGGGGCCACGCTCACGGCGGCGGCAAGCCTCCAGATCGCGATCACCAGTCCCATGGACGGTGGCGTCCTCCCGGAGCCGGCCACGCTGGTGGAGGGGACGCTGACCGGTCCGCCGGGCACCGGAGTGACTCTGACGATCACTCTGACCTTCCAGGAACAATCCTTCGAGCTCCCCATTCCGGTTCAGCTCGCCCAGGGCCGATTTGCAGCCTGGGTTGCCTTGACGGTGGGAGCCAATCGGCTGGTCGCGCGGGCCACCGCACCGACGGGAGCATCGGCCGAGAGCGCAGCCTCCGTCATCGTGCAGGCGGACGATCCCGAGCTGACCCGCGTGCCCCGGCCCGATGTGTCGCCCACCGTCGGCTTCGCGCCCCTGGCGGTGACCTTCGGAGGCGTCGCCGCGGCGGCCCCCGAGGTCGTCGTCCTCGACCTCGACGTGGACAGCGACGGCGTTCCCGATTACACTCTGGCCCACTTCGCCACGCCGCCCCACAAAGTCACGCACGTCTACTCGACCGAGGGTCTCTATATCACGACCATGGTGATTCGGGATGCGACCGGGCAATCGCGGACGACGCGGGTCCCGATCAACGTCATCCCGGTGCCGGATCTTGGCGCCATCTGGCGTGCCTTCCAGGCGGCGCTGGTTTCCGGGGACATCGACGCGGCGCTTCAGTATGTCGCGGTAGAAGCCCGCGATCGGTACCGAAGCGCGTTCCTGAATCTGCAGTCAGACCTCCCGAGCATCGCGGCCGCGTTCCAGACGCTGACCGTTCAGGTGATCACGAGCGGCTACGGGACGGCCTCGCTCGTCCGGATCCGCGATGGGCTCTCCGAAGGCTTCTTGATCCATTTCGTGCGTGACGGCGATGGCGTCTGGCGTATCGCGAGCATGTAGGTTGGCGATGTGGCGCGCGGGAATGGCGGTGCTCCTCGCCGTCATCGTTCCGATTGCCTGTGTCGCGGCGGCACCGGCGTTCTACTCCGGCGCCGCGATTCGGGGCCGCGTAGTGGACGCCGAGAGCCAGCAGCCCCTCGAAGGCGTCCATGTCGTTACCCAGACGGTTCTCAGCACCGGATTCTTACACGGGCAGCACGTCGAGCGCTTCCACGTGGCGGAGACCGTGACGAACGCGCGGGGCGAGTACGAGCTGCCGGCATGGGGACCGAAGCCGCGGCCGTTCCTGTCTGAGCTAGACTATGGCGATCCGCGATTGACGTACTTCAAGCCCGGCTACCGTGCCGAGTTTCGAGGCAATCCGGCCAGCGTCCCGAACGACAACTCGGTGAGAGCATCCCAGTGGGATGGCGCGACGATCCCCCTGACCCAATTCCGGGGAGCGCCCGAAGAGTGGGCTCGAGAGCTCCGAACGTTGCAACGGAATCTCGCGTGGGGTGTCCTTGTCGGAGACGTCGTTCGCCGACGCAACGACTATTGGAAAGCGATGCCAACAATGGTGTGGACGATCGAGGCAGCTCGCCGTGAGTTGCCAGAGCCGATGCGTTTCATTCCGTTGGACCTTGAGAACTGGGACATCACGGAGCCGGAGTTGAACGCCCTCTTGCCACGATAGGGGTCTGCTCAATGAGATTCCATCCGCGGCGCTTCACATGGCTGTCCGTCGCTTCGCTTCTCGCAGTGACAGCGTCGCCGGTGGCCGCGTACGAGTTCGATACGCACGAAGCCATGTCCGCGGCAGCGTTCCAGCTCAGCTCGCTTCCGTCACGACTGTCGGCCTATGGCATCCGAGTCGGTGACCCGCTGCCGGGACGGGTCAGGATCTTCCGGTGGGAGCGGCTGAGACCAATCGAGTGGGTCGCTCAAGGTGGCCGAGACGAGGACTGGCCGGACGTGCGAGTTATCAACCATTTCTACGATCCGTACAATGACCGCGGGTTCACTGGCTTCGGACAGTTCGGATACAGGGCGCCGGACTGGGCCCTCGAGGACACGCGCGAGTTCCCGGATCAGAACCACTCGTACAGGGATGCGCGGGCCGCCTTCTACCTGGGCCTCACCGACCGTGACCGGGCGACGCGGGAGCGGAGCCTCGGCTACACGTTCTACGCGCTCGGCCACGTGATGCACCTGATTCAAGACATGGCCCAGCCTCAGCACGCCCGCAATGACCCCCATCCGACCTTCTCATCACGGCGGAGCCTTTTGGAGGCATACGTTGACGAGCTCGTCAATGCGGGCCGGTTCGATCCAGCCGGCGACGTTGCGCCGAGCGCGATTCTCGGCAAGATTGGACGAGTCCGCGACCTTTGGGCGACGGGGACCGGAACGGCGATGGGGCGACTCGGCATGGCCGCGTTCACGAACGCCAGCTTCGTCTCGGCGGGCACCAACTTCAACGACCTACGAGGTGGAGCCACTGGTGGCGGCTACCCAGACCCGAAACTCGACCTCCTACAGATCAGTTCCCCCACGCCCAACGCACAGTGCAAGGATGGTGTGCGGCCTCCCTTGGGCTTCCCGCTCACGTTCTACGGGAATCGCTTCAGTGATCCCATCCAGGGCGGTGAAATCGAGAACGATCGGATGACGACGTACTCCATCTTCGATCAGCATCTCCACGCGCAGAACGCAGGCCTTATCTTTGCGCTGAATTGCTTCAACCTGGACAGGGTTGCGGATATCCTCGTTCGCCGGGCAGTGTCCTACTCCGCGGCCCTACTCGACTACTTCTTCCGCGGGCGGATCGAGGGACGGCTGGAGCCCCCGCGGAACGGCGAGGCTCGTGCACCGCTTCGGATCGTCAATCCGGCCTCGACCCCGACGGCGCCCGGCGAGCGCCTGACCGGGACCTTCGAGCTCTACTACGACGCGGCGGACGGGATCCGGGTGCGGCAGGCTCGCTGGGAAGACGTTGATCTTACACCCGGCGCTCAGACCGACCCCCTGTCGATCCCCGACCCGCCGATGGATCAGCCAGCCCCGGTCGACCCGGCCCGCTACCTGCTGGTCTTCCGGGGGAAGCTCGGCGAGGAATCCGACGCAGTGACGGCCACCCAGGTAGACGGCCGCGTCTGGTATCTCCAGCTCGGCTCGCAGACGCGCGATCATGGGGCGCTCGTCGAGTATCCCCCCATGGTCCTCGAGCCCGGGCCGATCCTCTCGGGGACCCTGACACCCGTCGATCCGGCGGCGGTGTTCGACGGGACGGCGTACGTCGTCATGGCGGGGGCCGGTCGCACGGCGACGCTGGAGTACGTGTTCACGTGTGGCGGCCCCGAGTTCACGCCGATGGGCATCCAGACCCCGCGGGGCGAAGGGCGCTCCCTCATGGCGTGGTATCGAGGGCCGGCGGCGATGCGCGGCGATACGGCGGTGCTTTCGGTCAGCGGTCAGGACGAGACACTCACCGTCGAGGGGCAAGGCTACGTCAGCTCGTTCAGCCCCGTGACGATCGAGGTCGTCCGGTTCGCGGCGCCGGCGTCGCCCGAGGCGCTGGCGGCCTTCACGGTCCTGAACCCGCCGGTCGTGCAGGCCGTGCTGTCCACCGTCTCGGTGAATGCCCCGTCCTTCGTCGAGGTGGGCCCGATCGATCTCCAAGGGGCCGCCTTCGTGGGAGTGCGCCTCACCGCGGTGCCGACCGCCCCGGGCCCGATCGTTCCCAGTGGGGTCGGGGGCTTCCTGGACAACATCTGCTTTCACGAGATCGTCCCGCGGTTCGGCCTGGTCAGCCTGCGGATCTATGGGGGCAGCTTCGGCCAGGGACCCCAGGCGACCATCACGCTGAGAATCCAGCCAGCCCCCTGACGGCGCCCAGACGATCCTAAGGCGGTGGCTGACGGTCTGGAGACAGGCGGAACGGCCTTTGTTGGGGTCATTCGAGGCTGGGGCGGAGATCCGACAAATGCGCATCAGCCGCAAACAACGACTTTGGCGTTTCAAGGAGTCGGAGTCGTCAGGGTGGGGTTGGATCGGCGGGGTGGTGCTGCTGCTGACTGTCTCGACGGTGTCGGTTGCGGAGGAGGCGCCGAAGTTCGACGGCCGGGGCTGGATGGTCGGGAACCAGCAGAAGAACGCTCGCCAGAGCCTGACGGAGTACGTGTTGCCCGGCCAGACGGTAGACAACTGGAGGGAGCTGGTCACCAGCACCGTCTTCTACCAGCCCGTCCCCCTCGCCGCCTTCGTGGAGAGGCTCCACTCGTCCATGTCCCGGGGTTGTCCCTCCCTCGTCTGGAACGTCATCCGGCAGGATGAGAAGACCGTGGTCTTCGAGTGGCGGGACGCGGGGTGCGGCGGCTTCGAGCCTCAGAGCGAGCTGGACCGGGTCACGATCGAGAAGGATGGACTCTACCGGCTGGCGTATGCGGCCAAGGTCCAAGGGCCTCTTCCGCCCGAGAAGCGAAAGGAATGGCTCGCCATCCTGGGCCAGGTTCCACTCGCCGAGCGTTCCGTGGGCGGAACGTCGCCCGCCGGAACGCCGGCCGCCTCGGCCCCAGGCAGCAAGGCAGGGGCGCCGGCAACGAAGCTGTCCACCGAAGAGCTCGCGGCCGGAGTGCGTCGGAGCGGGTGGACCTGCCCGGCGGGCGTCAAGAGCGAGGTCAAGGGTCAAGTGCAAGGGCCTCAGGGACCTCTGACGACGTGGCTCCTCGACTGCTCGAACGGTCAGCAGTACACGGTGCTCGTGGACCCATCCGGCTCCATGACCGCCTTCCAGACGCCCAGGTAGACGGAAGGGAATCGGCTGCCCGGCTCCCTCTCGGCGGATGGCCGGGGGTGGGTGGGAGGTCCCGAGCTGAGGCGCACGGTGGTGAGCACGGTGGCTGGCTTGGCCGGACTGGCTGTGGTGGCCGGGCTCGTCGAGCTGGTCATCCGGCTGGGCTGGGTCTCGCCGCTGGTGGTGGCGCCGCCGGGGGCGCTGCCGGGCGCCTTCACCAAGCTCTGGGCCGAGGGCTACGTGCTGGCGCCGTTCTTTACCACGCTGGCCCAGGCCTTCGCCGCGACGCTGCTGGCCGCCCTGGTCGGCATCCCGTCCGGCTACCTCCTGTGGAAGCGGCCGGCGCTGGGCGTCGCCTACGAGCCCTGGCTGGGCGCCGCCTTTGCCGCCCCCATCATCCTGCTCTATCCGCTGTTCCTGGTGGTCATGGGGCGGGGCTACGTCACCACGGTGTTCGCCGGCTTCCTGGCGGCGGCGATCCCGGTGGTGCTCAAGACCCGCGAGGGGCTGCTCGGCGTGCCGCGGGTGCTGATCGACGTCGGTCGCAGCCTGCACGTCCCATCCCGCCAGCTCCTGACGCGGGTCATCCTGCCGGCGGCCGCGCCGACCGTGTTCACCGGGCTCCGCCTCGGCCTGATCTACGCGCTGGTGAACATCATCGGCATCGAGTACCTGATCGACTTCGGCGGCCTGGGGCGTGTGGTGTCGGAGATGCACTACCGCTTCGAGATCCCCGCCATGTACGGGGCTATCTTACTCATCGTGGCGGTCAGCTCGATCTTCCTGCTCGCCCTCCGCCGGGTGGAGCGGTGGCTGAGACCACGCTGACCCGGGCGGCGGGGGCGGTGGGCCGCGCGCGGTGGTTGGCGCCGAGCCGCGTGAGCGCGGCCACCCTGGCCGTGATCCTCGCCGCCTGGGAGGCGATGGCGCGCTCGGGCCTCCTGTACCAGGACGTGGTGCCGCCGCTGGAGAAGGTGGTGATCGCGTTCGGGCAACTGCTCGCCAGCGCCGAGACCTATCGCCATCTGGGCGTCACCGCCTGGGAAGTCGGCGCCGGCTTCACCCTCGGGCTCGCCGCCGGGCTCGCCTTCGGCGTCCTGATGGGCGCCCGGCGCCTCCTCGGCGAGGCGGCGACGCCCTACGTCGAGGGGCTGGCCACCGCGCCCAAGATCGTGTTCCTGCCGATCGCGATGCTGGCGCTCGGCGTGGGGATCCAGTCGAAGATCGCGCTGGGGGCGCTGTCGGCGTTCTTCCCGGTGGTGCTCAACACCGCCGCCGGGATGCGCGAGATCCGGCCGGTGCTGATCCAGGTCGGCCGGAGCTTCGGCCTGTCGGCCTGGCAGATGGCGCGCCGCATCTACCTGCCGGCGCTGGCGCGCTCGGTGGTGATCAGCATGCGCCTCGGCCTCGGCGTGGCGGTGGTGGGCGTGGTGCTGGCCGAGATCAAGCTGGCCAACCGCGGGCTGGGCTTCCTGGCCATCGAGCACTACAGCCACTTCCGCATCCCGCAGATGTACGCGGTGCTGCTGCTCGTCTTCGTGCTGGCGATCGCCGCCAACGGCCTGATCGGCCGCCTGCTGCCGAAGCACTACTAGTCAGGCAGGGAGTGCACCCTCGGCGTAGGGCTTCAGGGCGGCATACACGGCGAAGTTCAGCGGGGTCGGGATCCCCACCAGTCGCCCGAGTCGTACGGCGGTCCCATTCAGGGCTTCGAGCTCCAGGGGACGGCCGGCCAGCACGTCCTGGGACATGGAGCCGCGGGCGGACGGATCCAGGCCCGACACGAGTGCCCAGTGCCGGTCCACACAATCCTCGGGCAGGACGATCACTCCGGGCGCCACGCGCGTGGAGATGACGTAGCCACGCCACCGAGCACCGGCGCCGGACCGAGAATCCGGGCCAGGCGCTCGGCACTGTCGATGCCGTTCTGCAAGGGAAGCACCATCGTGTGGGACCCGATGAGGGGGGAGAGCCGGGAGGCCGCCGCGTCGAGATCGTAGGTCTTCACGCAAGAGAGGACGAGATCCACCTCGCCGATCGAGGCGGGGTCGTCGGTGGCCGAGACCGCCCGCGTGAAATCGCCGGTGACACGAGACTGGACGGTGAGGCCGCGGGTACGGAGCGCCTCGAGGTGGGCTCCCCGCGCGATGAAGGTCACGTCTTCCCCCGCCTGTGCCAGCAACCCGCCGAAGGAGCTGCCCGCCCCCCCACTCCCCATGACGGCGATACGCATGCCTGTCCTCCTATCTCAGTCCTGCTTCTGGATCGTCATGGTGGACTATTCTGGCATGCGAGGATCAGCCTTCCGGGCGATGTGGGTCACGGGCGGCGGTTGACGACGATGCGCCCCTCGCGCATCACGACGCGGATCCGGGCGTGGTCCTGGAGCACGCGCACGTCCCGGTCGGGCTCGCCGTCGACGACGATGAGATCCGCCAGCTTGCCCGGCTCGAGCGTGCCCAGGCGGTCCTCGGCGCCCAGCGCGGCGGCGGCGTTGCGGGTCGCGGTCAGGAGCGCCTGCTCGGGCGACAGGCCGCGCTCCACCATCAGCTCGAGCTCGTAGGCGTTCTGGCCCCAGTAGTCGCGGAGCGACCGGTAGGTGTCGGTGCCCAGCGCCATCCGGACGCCGGCCTCGCAGGCGCGCCGGAACCACTTGTCGCCCGTGGCCGCGACCTCCGCGTACTTGCGGACGACCTCGGGCGGCGCCTGCCCGGCGGCGCGGCCCCGCATCGCCCGCTCGGAGCGGATGGAGATGGTCGGCACCATGAACGCGCCGGTCTCGGCGAACAGGCGGAGGCACTCCTCGTCCAGCTCGGTGCCGTGCTCGATCGTGTCCACGCCGGCCCGGAGGGCCCGCCGGGTGGCCTCGGCCGTGTGGCTGTGGACGGCCACCCGCTTGCCCACCGCGTGCGCCTCGTCGACCAGGGCGGTCAGCTCCTCGGCGGTGTAGTTCCGCCACCACAGCTCTTCCTTGTGGCCGGCGGCGCCGCCGGAGGCGGAGGTCTTGAAGAGGTCGACCCCGAGCCGGATCTCGGCCCGGACCAGGCGCCGCACCGCCCAGGGTCCGTCGGCGTAGACCGATTCCTCGCGCGGCCAGGCGTCCGGGAGCGGCAGGTCGGAGTGGCCGCCGGTCTGCCCCACCCACCCGGCGACGAAGATGCGGGGGCCCGGGACCAGGCCGATCGCGATCGCCCGGCGAAGCGCCAGCACCTCGAGGTTGAGGGGGTTGATGGGGCCGGCCAGGTCGCGCACGGTCGTGAAGCCGGCCTCGAGCATCAGCCGGGCGTTCTTCGCGGCGTGGAGCGTGAGAAGCTGGGTCCGCGCGCTCACCTCGGCCCAGATGGCGTTCGGCTCGTCGGGGTCGAGGACACTGACCAGGTGGACGTGGAGGTCCATGAGACCGGGCATGACGGTGGCGCCGCTCGCGTCCAGCCGCGGACCGGTCCAGCCGGTCAGCTCGGCCACGGGCGCCACCCGCTCGATCCGGCCGCCCCGGACGACGAGCCCCGCGTCCCGTCGGGCGGGCGCGCCGGAGCCGTCCCAGAGGCGGCCGGCCAGGACCAGGAGTCCGTCGGGGTCGGGGGTGCTCACGGCTCGATAGCTTGCCCGAGGCGGGGGACGGGCCACAAGGGGCGCCCACGGCCTGCAGGAGTCCGCAGCCTCGGCGGCGCTTTGGTGGTACCGTGGTGGTCGGTGGTTAGCACCGCCCAAGCCCAAGCTCTCGAGTCCGCCCACGCCCCTGGCCGGAGGGGTCCGGCGTGAGGCGCCGGCGTCCGGGGGGACGGATGCCACCGCCCCACCGTGATCAACACCGCGATCCCCACCGCGACCGGCCCCCGCAGCGGGCGCCCTCCCTCTTCGAGACGCTGACGGCGGTCCATGCTCACGAGCGGCTCCGTCTCGAGAACGACAGCGGCGACCTGTCCACACGGGTCATGGACCTCGTCACCCCCATCGGGAAGGGCCAGCGCGGCCTCATCGTGGCGCCGCCGCGGGCGGGCAAGACCGTCCTCCTCCAGCAGATCGCCAAGGCCGTCGCCGCGAATCACCCGGAGGTGAAGGTGATGATCCTCCTGGTGGACGAGCGGCCGGAGGAGGTGACCGACTTCCGCATGACCCTCGGGCGGGCGGCGGAGATCTTCGCCTCGAGCAACGACAACTCGCCAGCGGACCACGTGCGGCTGACCGAGCAGGTGATCGAGAAGGCCAAGCGCATGGTCGAGCAGAAGCAGGACGTCCTGATCCTCTTCGACTCGCTCACCCGGATGACGCGCGCCTACAACAACCAGCTCTCCTCGCGCGGGCGGACGATGTCCGGGGGCATCGACGCCCGGGCCTTCCTGGGGCCCCGGGCCTTCTTCGGGGCGGCCCGCGCCATCGACCAGGGCGGCTCGCTCACCATCATCGGCACCGTGCTGGTGGACACCGGCTCCCGCATGGACGACATCATCTTCGAGGAGTTCAAGGGGACGGGAAACCTGGAGCTCTACCTCTCGCGCGAGCTGGCCGATCGGCGCATCTTCCCGTCGTTCGACGTGGTGCGCTCCGGCACCCGCCGCGAGGAGCTGCTCTTTCCCGCCGACGAGCTCGAGCGGGTCCGCCGCCTCCGCCGCCTGCTCTCGGACATCAACCCCCGGGACGCGATGGAAGCCCTCCTGGACCGGCTCAAGCTCAGCAAGACCAACGCCGAGTTCCTGAAGGCCCTCGGCGGCTAACGCCGCCCCCTCACTCGACGTAGAGCTGCCCCACCACCGCGTGGCGGCCGTCGGCCGCCCGCCGCAGCACCACGAGCTCGCCCATCCGGATGCTGCGACCGGTCAGGTCGGTGACGACAGAGCCGTGGGTGACCAGGACCAGGGGCGGCCCGGTCCGGTGGGCGGCGATCCGCTCCCTGATCTCCGCGACGAGGCGCCGCCGGCGCTCCGTGTCGTCGAGCGCGCCCTGCAGGACGTCCCAGGCCTCCACCTGGCCGAAGGCCAGGCGGGCCGTGTCCAGGCAGCGGCAGCGCGGGCTGGACAGGATCGCGCCGACCGTGATGCCGTTCCGCCGGAACGCCTCGCCGATCCGCGTGGCTTGCGCCCGGCCGCCCTCGTCCAGGTTGCGCTGGGTCGAGCAGTCGTCCAGCCTGGCGTCGGGGGGATCGAAGCCGCCGGGGGCGAAGCTGTGGCGCAGCACCACGACGGCGCCAGGCGTGCTCAAGGCCTGCCAGATCGAGTCGGAGGCCCGGGCGACCGACACCGTCCCGGTGCACAGCAGGACTACCGTCAACCATCGAAGTGGCGCCATGGCGAGATTTCCCTCAGCGGGCCGGCCGGGGGACCGGCCGGTCGGCGAGGAGGGGCGGGTCGCCCTCGAGGGTCGTCCGGTGCATCCGGCGGCGATGCCGGACGTCGTCGAACTCGGTGGCACAATGCTGCGCGCACCGGTTGTCCCACAGGACCGCGTCGCCCACGCGCCACCGATGCCGATGGACGAACTCGGGGCGCGTGGCGAACTCCTGCAGGAAGCGGACGAGGTCGCGCCCTTCGTCCTCGGGGAGTCCCTCCACCTCGCACGCCCACCGGCCGATGTAGAGCGCGGTCCAGCCCGAGCGGGGGTGACGGCGGGCGATCGGGTGCCACACGTCGGGGCGCTGCGCCTTCTGCTCCTCGGTCAGCGGCTCCATGTGGGGGTAGTGGACGTGGTGCAGCCGGACGCGGCTGAAGCAGGCCCGCCGGCCCATGACGAGCCGGCGGACGTCGGCGGGAAGCGCGGCGAAGGCGGCGTAGGTGTCGGCGAAGAGCGTGTCGCCGCCCTCCGGCGGGACCTCCAGGGCGTAGAGGAAGGACCCGGCGTTGGGGATGGTCTTGTCCTCGCCGTCCGAGTGCCAGCCCCAGCCGGCCCGCTTGAGCCCGACCGGCTTGCCGCCCTCCTCGACGTTCGAGACCACGAACACCTCGGGGTGGTCCGGGAGGTTGAACTCCAGGGGCTCCATGACGTGGAGCGCACCCAGCCGGCGGGTGAAGGCGACGTGCTGGGCCGGCGTCATCCGGACGTCGCGGAAGAGGAGGATGCTGTACCGCGTCCAGGCGTCCTCGATGGCGGCGACCGTCCCGTCGTCCAGGTCGCGGGCGAGGTCCACGCCGACGACCTCGGCGCCGAAGCTGTCGTGGATCGGCCGGGTCTCGAGCGGCATCGCCTTCACCTCCATGGGGTGGGGCCTTTCATTCTTATCGTTCTCGCGGTTGGGCCCGCCAGATTGTCAGAATGAAAGGCCTGACCCGCTCTCACGCCTCGGCCAGGCCGCCGTCGCCGCGGGGGTCGGAGGCGCCGGTGGCCCGCCCGGTCGCCGGGTCGACCGCGATCAGGCACACGCGCCCTCCGTACGAATCGTCCCGCAGCCGGAGCCCCCGGGCCTCGAGCGCGCCGCGCACGTCGGGTGGGAGCGGGAAGAACGGCTCCACGCGGACGTCGGCGAGGTCGCCCTCGCAGTGGACCCGTGGGCTCGTGACGGCGGCGGCCGGCGAGCGCCCGAAGTCGACCAGCTCGGCCAGGACGTGCCCCATGGCGCTGATCTTCCGGCCCCCGTGGGGCGAGCCGAGGACGTAGCGGACCCGGCCGCGCTCGAGGACGATCGTCGGCCCGCCGCCGTAGACCGGCCGCTTGCCCGGGGCGATCGAGTTGGCCCGGCCCGGCCGCGGATCGAAGGCCATCATGTTGTTGTTCAGCACGAACCCGAGTCCCGGCGTCACCACGCCCGAGCCCGTTCCCACCGAGTGCGTGAAGGAGACCGCGGAGCCGTCGCCGTCGAGCGTGGAGACCTGGGTGGTGCCGGCCAGCGGCGCGACCGCTCGCTCGGCCTCGATCCGGGCGCGGAGGCCGGCGGCGTGCGCGGGGTCCACCATCCGCGCCGGCAGGTCGGCGGCGGCGGGGTCGGTCATGTAGCGGGCCCGATCGCGGAAGACCCCGGCCAGGGCCCGGGCCATCAGCTCGTGGTAGGCGGCCGAGCCGGCGCCGAGCGCCGCGACGTCGTAACCCTCCAGCACGTTCAGCAGCTCGACGAGCAGGATGCCGATGTGCGGGGCGGGGTCGGTCGAGACGGTGAGGCCCCGGTACGCGCCGTAGAGGGGCGGGCCGACCAGGCACCGGCAGTCGGCCAGATCCTCGGCGGTGACCGGCGCCCCGTGGGCTTCCAGGTCGCGGGCGAGCCGCCGACCGATCGCCCCCGTGTAGAAGGCGTCGGGACCATCGTCCGCGAGGACCCGGAGCGTCCGCGCCAGGTCAGGCTGGACGATCCGCTCGCCGATGGCGGGGACACGCCCGTCGCGCGTGAAGATCGCGGCACAGGCCGCGGTGGTGGTGAGCATCTCGTGGCCGTCGAAGCGGTCGGCCGTCTGCTGAATCGGATCCTCGGCGCGCCAGTACTGGTGCATGTAGGGGTAGACGGGGAAGCCGTCCTCGGCGAAGCGGATCGCCGGCTCGAGGAGGGCCGGCCACGACACGCGACCGCTGCCGAGCCGCTCGAACGCGGTGTGGGTCCCGCGCACGAAGGTTGGCACCAGAACCGACGCGTAGCCCCGCACGTGGGAGCCGGCGGGCGCCCGCTCGTACATGTCGGCCGCCGCCCGGCTGCCCGCGTACCCCATGAAGTCGACGAGCAGGTGGCGGCCGGTGGGGGCGTGGAAGACGTTCATGATGCCGTTGCCGGCGATCGTGGTCATGGCGGGGGAGACCACCGCCTGGGTGAAGGCGGTGGCCACGGCCGCGTCGACGGCCGAGCCGCCGAGACGGAAGACCTGGGCGCCCGCCAGCGCGGCCAGCGGCTCCGGACAGACGACGAGGCTCACGCGCCGCCCACCTCGGCGGGAGCTTCCGGAGTCGCAGCGAGGCGCCCCATCGTCGGCGTCCCCCTACGCGAAGGGCTGGCCGTAGCGCTCCCCATGGGCGACGGCGCCCAGGGACTTTCGCTGCTTCTTGCCTCGTCCCACGACCCCGACCGGGTAGCCGAACGGCAGGATCGCCAGCAGTTCGAGCTGGGCCGGGATCGCGAGAAGCGCCTTGACTTCCGCCAGCCCCCCGAAGCCGACCCAGTTCGAGCCCACCCCGTCGGCCCACGCGGCCAGCAGCATCGACTGGATCGCGCGGCTCGCGTCGGACACGGCGAACGGGGTCTTGTCCACCGCGACCACGATCGCCAGCGGCGCCTGGGCGACGTAGGGCCCGGTCCCGGCCAGGGCGCCGAGCCGGCGCAGGGTCTCCCGATCCTGGACCACGACGAAGTGCCAGGGCTGCAGGTTCTTCGCGCTGCCCGTCAGGCGCCCGGCCTCGACGATCCGGCGGACCGTCGCCTCCGGCACGGGCTTGTCCTGGTAGCGCCGGATCGCCAGCATCGTCCTGATCGCCTCGAAGACGTCCATCACGAATCCCTTTCCTCGCGTCGCGCGACCGCGGTTCTGTCCGTCACGAGTGTACGGCCTCCGAAGGCCGACGGCCAGGCACCGCTCCTCGCGACCGGCTCCCGGCCGACCGGCGCGGCTTGACACCCCGGGGGCCGCGCGGTATCAAGGGCAGGCATCGAGCCCTCAACCCATCGCTCGCTCGCAGCGGGAGGACATCATGCGGCTCCTGATCGTGTGCGCGCTCGTGGTCGCCGTCGGACTCGGAGGGGCGCCGGCCTGGGCTCAGGCGCCCGGGTCGCAGATCACGGTGGCGCAGCTCTACAACCCGGAGGACATGAGCCCCTGGAACTACACGGCGGTCGCCACCGTGGACATCTGGGCGCACTTCATGGAGCCCCTCACGGTCTTCGACCGCCAGGGGAACCTCCAGGGGGTGGTGGCCGAGAGCTGGCAGGTGGTCTCGCCCACCGAGTGGATCGTGAAGATCCGCCACGGCCTGCGCTTCCACGACCCGAAGTACGGGGAGCTGACCGCCGAGGACGTCAAGTTCACGCTCGACCGGGCGGTGCAGCAGGGCGAGGTCATCCGACGGCTCCTCCCGAAGCCGGTGCAGGAGGGCTCGGTCGAGGTCGTCGACAAGCACACCATCCGCTGGAAGCTGGGGGCGCCGGGCACCGGCAGCCTGCCCAACTACATGTCGCTGGTCCACATCACCTCGAAGGCGTACGTCGAGGGCGAGGGCAAGGACACGTTCAAGCGGCGACCGATGGGGACCGGGCCCTACCGGTTCGTCGAGTGGCTCACGAACCAGCGGGTCGTCGGCGAGGCGTTCCCCGGCTACTGGGGCCCCAAGCCGGGCTTCGGGCGCGTCGTGTGGCGGATCCTGCCCGACGCGCTGACCGCCAAGAACGCGCTCCTGGCCGGGGAGGTCGACCTCTTCCAGTTCGTCCCGCCGGAGGCGATCCCCGAGGTCCAGCGGAACCCGAAGACGCGGGTGGTGGAGGTGCTGAGCGCCCGCATGCTGTTCATGGTCATCAACGCGACCGAGCCGCCGCTCGACAACAAGCTCGTGCGCCAGGCGCTGAACCACGCCGTCGACCGGAAGACGCTGGTGGAGCAGCTCTATCGCGGCCGGGCGGTGGCGCTGCGGGCGCCGATGCAGGAGACGATCCCCGAGCTGAACCGGAGCCTGGCCGGGTACGCCTACGACCCGCAGAAGGCGAAGGACCTCCTCAAGCAGGCCGGCTACCAGGGGCAGCCCGTCAAGGTGAACGCCCCGATCGGGCGCTACACGCTCGACAAGGAGCTGGGCGAGGCGGTCGCCGGGATGCTGGAGAAGGTGGGCGCCAATGTGGAGTTCAAGGCGTCGGAGTGGGGCGGCTACGCCCAGCCGCTGTTCCAGGGCAAGGCGTCCGGCGCGAGCCTGGTCGGCATGGGCAACACGGTGTTCCTGCCCGACTGGGTGTTCACGCTCTGGCTCCTGCCCGGCGGCCAGGGCGAGGTCTACACGAAAGGCCGGCCGGCCAACTGGGAGGGTGACGTCGCCCGGCTGGCGCTCATGGCCCGCGGCAACCGGGAGCGGCAGCCGCTGCTCGACAGGCTCCAGGCCGAGGCCCTCGACTTCGCGCCCTGGATCCTCCTGGTCAACCTGAAGGACGTGTACGCGCTGAGCGACCGGGTCGTCTGGGAGCCGTACGCGAACGAGATGCGGAACCTGAAGGACGCCAAGCCGCGCAACTAGGCGCGCGCCCGCACGCCAGCCCCGGCGGCGCGGCCGCGCGCCAAGCGCGGAGCCGGTGAACGGATCGGGACTTCCGACTCCCCCTCCCCCCGGTGGGTGGGGGAGGGGGTGGGGGGGAGGGCGGGAGGTACCGATAATCGGCGCGTACATCGGGCGTCGCCTGCTCCAGAGCGCGCTGACCGTCTTCGCGGTCAGCGCGCTCGTCTTCGCCTTCATGACGATGGCCGGCGACCCGGCCATCCTGCTCCTGCCTCCGGAGGCCGGGACGGCCGAGCTCGAGCGGTTCCGGCACGAGCTCGGGCTGGACCGCCCGGCCCACGTCCGCTACCTCGCCTTCATGACGAGGTTCTGGTACAGCGACGCGGTGCGGTCGTTCCGGTACAGCGATCCGCTGCTGCCCCTCGTCCTGGGACACCTCCGGTGGACCCTGGTCCTGGCCGCGGCCGCGATGACGCTCGCGCTGGCGCTGGCGCTGCCGCTCGGGGCCTGGGCGGCCCGGCGGCGGGGCGGCGTCGCCGACGTGCTGATCCGGCTGGTGGCGGTGGTTGGCGAGTCGGTGCCGTCGTTCGTCACGGCGATCCTGCTCATGTACGTGCTGGCGGTGTGGCTTCCCATCCTGCCGGTGGCCGGGCTGGGCCTGCCCCATGCGGTGCTGCCGGTCGCCACCCTCACGCTCTTCCAGCTCGCCGTGCTCCTCCGCCTCCTCCGCTCCGAGCTGCTCGACGTGCTCGGCCAGGACTACGTCCGGACGGCCCGCGGCAAGGGGGTGGCCGAGGCCGCGATCCTCGCCCGCCACGCGCTCCGGAACGCGCTGATCCCGGTCGTCGCCATGGCCGGGCTGCTCCTCAACGGTCTTGTGGTGGGCGCCGTCGTCGTGGAGCCCATCTTCGCCTGGCCAGGCCTGGGCTGGCTCCTGGTCCAGTCGGTCTTCGCCCGCGACTACCCGGTGGTGGTGGGCGGCGCGACCATCGCCGCCGTCGTCGTCGCGCTGGTGAACCTGCTGGTGGACGTGCTGCAGGTGTGGATCGACCCGCGGATCCGCACGGCGTGACCGCGCCGCAGCGGCTCGCCGGCGACCTCGCCTTCGGGCTGTCCTTGGCGGTCCTGCTGGCGGTGTCGCTGCTGGCCGCGTGGCCCGGCCTGGTCACGAGCCAGAATCCCGCGCGCCAGAGCCTGCTCGACCGGCACCGGCCGCCGGGGCACGTGGACGAGGCGGGCCGCTCGCACCCGCTGGGGACGGACCACCTGGGGCGGGACGTCTGGAGCCGGCTGGCTCACGGGGCGCGGGCCTCGCTCACGGTGGGCTACGCGGGGCTCGTGCTCGGCGCCGGCCTCGGCGTGACGCTCGGGCTCGTGGCGGGCTTCCGCGGCGGGGCCCTGGACCGTGGGCTGGTGGGGGTGATCGATGCCTATCTGAGCTTCCCCTACATCCTGATCGCGATCGTCTGGGGCGCCCTGGTCCGGATGACGATCGGGACCCTGGTCGTGATCATCGCGCTCCGCGGCTGGGTGGAGTTCGCCCGGGTCGTGCGGGCCCAGGTGCTGTCCGTTCGCGAGCGGGAGTTCGTGGTCGCCGCCCGGGCGCTCGGGGCCAGCGACGCGCGGCTGGTCGCGCGGCACGTGCTGCCGAGCGCCCGCGGCGCCATTCTGGTGATCGCCGGGTTCCAGCTCGGCCGGCTCATCCTCCTCGAGTCGACGCTCTCGTTCCTCGGCCTCGGCATCCAGCCCCCGACCCCGGCCTGGGGGGCCATGCTCGCCGACGCCCGCCTCTACCTCACGCAGGCCTGGTGGACGGTCGCCTTCCCCGGCGCCGCCATCTCGCTGGTGGTGGTGGCGGCGAACTTCCTGGGTGACAGCGTGCGCGACCGCCTCGACCCGACGATCCGCGGGCGACTCTGAACCCGCCGCACGTTGCCGGGTCCGGATGGATGGAGTATCGTTCCCCTCGGCGTCCTCACCGCCACACCGAGCCACGGGCATGGGAGAAAGGCAGGACCATGACAGTCGCTGGCAACATCGCGGTGGCCCTGGTGGCGCTGTTGCATCTGTACTTCCTGGTCCTGGAGATGTTTCTCTGGGAGAAGCCGCGGGGCCTGCGGACCTTCGGTCTCACGCCCGAGTTCGCGAAGGCCTCGAAGACTCTCGCCGCGAACCAGGGTCTGTACAACGGATTCCTGGTGGCTGGGCTCGTCTGGGGCCTCAGCCTCGGTGCCGCGGGGAGCTCGATCAAGGTCTTCTTCCTCGGGTGTGTCGTCGTCGCCGGGGTGTTCGGCGCGTTGACCGCGAATCGCAAGATCCTCTGGGTTCAGGCGGTTCCCGGTGCGGTCGCGCTCGTGCTGGTGCTGGCGTCCTGAGGCCCTGCGACCGGGAATCGGATGTGATCGAGCTCCGGACGGACCGGCTGCTCCTGCGCCCGCTTCGCGAGGCGGACCTCGACGCGTACGCGGCCATGTGCGCCGACCCGGAGATCATGCGCTACCTGGGCGACGGGCGGACGCTGGATCGCGAGGACGCCTGGCGCCACATGGCGATGCTGATGGGCCACTGGGCGCTGCGCGGCTTCGGGACGTGGGCCCTCGAGGAGCGGGGCAGCGGCGCGTTCGTCGGGCGGGCGGGTCTCCATTTCCCGGAAGGATGGCCCGATCGGGAGGTCGGCTGGGCCCTGGGGCGCGAGCACTGGGGGAAGGGGTACGCCACCGAGGCGGCGCGGGCGGCGCTCGATCACGCGTTCGACACGCTCGGGTGGGAGCGCGCGATCAGCCTGATCCACGCCGAGAATCGGCGCTCGATTCGTGTCGCCGAGCGGCTGGGCGAGCGCTTCGAGCGCGAGGCCACGGTCCGCGGACAGCCGGCCGGTCTCTACGTCGTGAGCCGCGCTACCTGGAAGGCGCGCGCCTCCGGCTGATCCGCACTCCAGCGGGCCCGCGCAGTCCGCCGAGGGAGGCCGCCCGGGCCCGATGCCGGGAGCCGGGTTCACGTCGCCCTCCACGAGACGCGGCGCACCGGCAGGCCGAGGAGGCGGCGGTCTCCCGGCGCCGGCGGCCACGGGGAGCAAGCCCACGCGAACCGCGCCCAGCCGGTGGACGCCTGGTGAAAGCGGGCCACGGCCCGATGCTCTCCGTACGTCACGTCCGGGACCCTGCCGTTGACGTAGATTCGGAGAGCGAGTGACCGTCGCACCGGGAGCCACTCGATCGACACCTCATAGGAGCCGGCGGCCAGTGGCGCCTCGAAGATCGCGACGGGCTCCGACCAGCGGAAAGGCTGACCACGCCAGCGCTCGGGGGAATGGAGGCCGAGCGACGGGAAGCCCTCGGCCCGCGCCGCGTCCCACGGGGAGGCCGTCCGGGAGTCCCGGAAGCGGCTCGAGCGCGGACGGGGCCGCGGGCGGGGGCTGGGAAGCGAGCCAGCGATTCGACGAAGCGGAGTCGGATCCGCTGGACGGCGGCGTCGTTGAGGAGGGCGACCCCATGACGGCCCGGCACCTTGCCGCGGGAGAGCCGGAGACGCCATGGCAGCGCGGCGCGGGCGATCGCCAGCCGAAGGCGCGCGCGGCTCAGGCGTGGCCACACCCCGAACGCGGCCCGGCCCGCCGCGCCGAGCAGGAAGCGGAGCCACGCTGCCGTCCATCGCCGGTCCCCGGAGCCTCGAGCCCGCATCCACTCCCGGAACCCCAGGGACCAGGCGGCCCGGGCCAGGTCGGGGCGCCACTGATGGCGGCCGAACCACTCCGGGACCTCGTCGAGCAGGGTCCGGCACGGGTCATCGCCGGCCTCCGCGTGATAGCGGACCTCCCCGCGCGCGAAGTCCTCGGCGAACTCGATGAGCTCGCCGATGTGCCCCAGATAGAAGTGCCGTAGCACGACCTCCGGCGCGTAGCCGATCCGGTACCCCAGCCGGTACATGCGGGCGGCGAGCAGCCACTCCGCGAAGTGGCCGAACTCCGGGCGGAACCCCCCCGCCTCGAGGTACGGCCCCCGCCACGCGATGTAGCACTGGTCGAGGATTCTCCGCCACGGGTGCTGCTCCATGCCGTATCGGATGTCGTCCTCGTACATGGCGGCCTCGGCCTGGCCCAGGCGGTTGTGCGTCACGCCGACCGAGCGGCAGCTCAGACCGGCGACCCCGGGGCGGGCGCGGATCGCCTCGTCGGCTCGCTGCAGCGTCTCCGGCGCCGGGAGCACGTGGGATTCCGTGAAGAAGAGCAGCTCGCCCCGCGCCTCGCGTGCTCCCCGGTCCGCGAGCGCGATGTCGTGCGGCTGGTCGTGGACGAGCAGCCGGTCGAAGCGGGTCAGCAGCGACTCCGCGGCCGCCACCGGCGGGGACCCTGGCGAGAGCGGACACCAGACGGCGAGCACCTCGTAGCGGTCGCGCGGGAACGTCTGCTCCCGGGTCCAGCCGCGCAGGCAAGCTTCGGCCTGGCCGCGAGGGGACTCCAGCGGCACGATGACCGAGAACCGGTAGCGCGGCTCGCTCGTCACGGGAGCATCGGCCGGAGACGGTCCGAGGGAGCCATCAGGCAGTGTGCCGCGGGCGGAGGCCGCGCGCCCTCCGGGCGAGGACGTCCTGGAGCCCGTCCGACAGCACCTGGAAGGCCAGCACGACGAGGAAGATGGCGGCTCCGGAGGCCACCGAGATCCACGGCGCCAGCAGGAGGTACGAGTAGCCCTCCCGCAGCATCCGGCCCCACGACAGGGCGGGCGGCGGCACGCCGAGACCGAGGAACGAGAGGCTCGCCTCGGTCAGGATGGCGGTCCCCACCCCGAACGACGCCTGCACCAGGAGCACGTCGCTCACGTTCGGCAGGAGGTGCCGCCACATGATCCGGAGGCGCCGGGAGCCGAGCGCCCGGGCGGCGGTGATGAACTCGCGCTCGCGGAGCGACAGCACCTCGCCCCGCACCAGGATCGCGAACGTCGGGACGAAGGTGACGGCCAGCGCGCCGATCACGTTCCAGAGGCTCACGCCCAGGAAGGCCGTGATGGCCAGGGCCAGGACGAGGGACGGAAACACCAGGAGGGCGTCCATCGCCCGCATCAGGAGATCGGCCGCGCGGCCGGGCGCGCTGCCGGCCACGAGCCCGACCGCCGTTCCCGCCACCGTCCCGACCAGGACGGACAGCACGCCCACCACCATCGAGATCCGGGCCCCGGCCATGACCTGGCTCAGGACGTCCCGCCCGAGCGGATCCGTCCCCAGGGGGTGCGCCGGGCCTGGTCGGCTCAGGGTGCTCCGGGCGTCGTAGCGCGCGGGATCGTGCGGCGTGATCCGGGCGCCGAGCGCCGCGCACGTCAGGGCCGCGCCGATGACGAGCGCCCCCAGGCCGATGGGCGCTCCCGGCCTACCGATGGCGAACGCGCGGGTCCACCAGCCCATAGGCCAGCTCGACCAGGAGGTTGGTCAGGAACACCCCGACGGTGACGACGATGATCACGCCCTGCACCACCGGAAAATCCCGGCTCAGGATGGAGTCCACGAGCAGGACGCCGACGCCGGGGAGGGCGAAGATGGTCTCGGTGACCACGGCGCCCCCGAAGAGCCGGGAGACGCTCACGCCCAGCACGCTCAGCACCGGCAGGAGCGAGTTCCGCAGCGCGTGCACCCAGAGGACGCGCCGCTCGCGGACCCCCTTGGCCCGGGCCGTCCGGACGTAGTCGCTCTCCAGCGCGTCCAGCATCCGGGCCCGCGTGAGGCGGGCCAGGTTCGAGAAGTACGCCGCGCTGAGCGTGATGGCCGGGAGGACCATGGACTTCAGGTTCCCGAGCGGGTCCTCCAGGGCCGACACGCTGCCCGACGAGGGCAGCACCCGGAGCTGGAGCGCGAAGAGGAGGATGAGCAGGATCGCGATCCAGAAGTTCGGCATGGCGATGCCGAGCGCGGTCAGCACCGACACGCCGAGGTCGACCCGGGTGTGGGCCCGGACCGCGGCCAGGATCCCCAGCGCGAGGGCCAGCCCCACCGCCAGCCCCAGCGCCAGGACCGTCAGCTCGAGGGTCACCGGCAGCCGGGCCCCGATGGAGCCCAGCACCGGCTGCCCCGTCCGGAACGAGCGCCCCCAGTCGCCGCGCGCGAGGCGCCCGAGCCAGTCGAGGTACTGGACGTGGGCCGGGCGGTCGAAGCCCAGGTCCTGCCGGAGCCGGGCCACGGTGGCCGGATCCGCGTCGCGCCCCAGCATCAGGACCACCGGGTCGCCCAGGACCGCCTGCATCAGGAAGAAGACGAGGGCGGTGAGGAACAGGACGGCGAACAGCATCGCCGCCAGGCGGCGGAGGACGAAGACCCCCACGGCCGGCCGGCTCAGGCCGGGGGCGTCACGGGCCGGCCCCGGCTACTTGTCGAGCCACAGCTCGCGGAAGCGCGGGATCAGGTCGGGGATCCAGCCCCAGTTCTGCACCTTGCGGCCCATGACCGCGAACTCGGCGGTGTAGTTGAGGAAGACGTAGGGGACGTCGTCCACGATCATCCGCTCCGCCTCGTGGTAGAGGGGCTTGCGCCGCTCGGGCTCGTAGATCGCCGCCGCCCGGTCGAGCAGCTCGTCCACCCGCGGGTTGCTGTACCCGGTGGAGTTGGCGAAGCCCTTGCTGTGAAAGAGAATCGACAGGAGCCCGCTCGGATCGGCCCGCTGGGTCCACCGGGTGTGGGTCCAGTTCGACTTCCGCTGGACGATCAGCGCGTAGGCGTCGGCGGTGTTCACCGGCTCGAATTCCAGCGTCACGTTGATCTTCTGGAGCTGCCCCTGGAGCAGCTCGGCCTGGCGGATCCACTGGGGGGTGTTCTCGACGACGAACTTGTGGCGGAAGCCGTTCGGATACCCGGCCTCGGCGAGCTTCTTCCGCGCCTCCGCCGGGTCGTGCCCGAAGCCCTTGAGCCCGGCGTCGAACCACCAGAGCCCCGGCACCACCGGGCCCCGGGCCGGCTCGCCGAACCCCCGGAGCAGGATGTCCTTCAGCTCGTTCCGGTCGATACCGAGGGCAATGGCCTGCCGGAGCGCCTTGTTGTTGAAGGGCGGCTTGTCCACCTGCCACTGGAGCGCGGTCCAGCGGGCGGCCGGCCGCATCTCGGACACCCGGAGGCTGGCCTCGCCCTGGAGGGCGGGGACGTCCTTGGCGTCCACGTCGGTGGTGATGTCCACCTCGCCGGTCCGGACCATGGTCAGCCGGACCGTCGGGTCCGGCACGATCCGGAAGGTGATCTTGTCGAGGTACGGCTTGCCCTTGTCCCAGTAGTCCGGGAACCGCTCGAGGGTCACCTGGGAATCGGCGACCCACTCGACGAGCCGGAACGGCCCGGTTCCCACCGGGCGCCGGCCGAAGTCCGGGCCGGCCTGCTTCACGGCGGCCGGCGACACGATGAAGCCGGGTCGCTCGGCCAGGGCGGCCAGGAGCGGCGCGAAGGGCTTCTTCAGCTCGAACGCGACCGTGTGGGGGTCGACCACCGTCACCGCGGCCACCGCGGGCTCGAGTTGGCTCCGCTGGGGCGACTTGCTCTGCGGGTCCAGGATGCGCTCGACGTTCCACTTCACGACCTCGGCGGTGAGGTCCGTCCCGTCGTGGAACTTGACGCCGCGCTGGAGCTGGAACGTCACCCGCTTGCCGTCCGGGGACACCTGCCAGGCCCGCGCCAGCTCGGGCACGACGTTGAAGCCCTTGTCGAGGCCCACCAGCGTGTTGAACACGAGGTAGAGGACGTAGCGCTCGGAGAACTGCACCGAGAAGTGCGGGTCGAGGATCTTGGCGTCGGCGATCCACCCGACCCGGAGCGTGCCGCCCCGGACGGGGGTCTGGGCCCGGCCCAGCGCCGCGAGGGCCAGCACCGTCGCGAGGCCGACGACCATCGTGAACAGCGCCGCTCGTCGATCCGCTCTCATCCCCCCCACCTCCCGTGTCGCGCGCGTCTCGGGCTAATCTAACCGGCCGCCTGCTTGTCGAGCTGGTCGAAGACCTCCTTGGCCGCCCGGAAGCCGGCGTGGGCGGCCGGCTGGCCGGCGTAGAAGGCCATCTGCATGATGATCTCGACGATCTGCTCCCGCGTGAGCCCGAGGTTGAGACCACCGCGGATGTGCGCCTTCAGCTCGGGCTCCCGCCCCAGCGCGGTGAGCGCCGCGATCGTGATCATGCTGCGGTGGGGGAGCTCCAGGCCCGGACGGCTCCAGACCTGACCGAACAGCACCTCGTCGCTGATGCGCCCCAGGTCGGGCGCCAGCTCCTGGGTTGGGCTCTTGGCGGCGCCGGGCGCCGGGGCGCCGAAGACCCGCTGCCGCAGCTTCTGCCCGATGGCCCGATACTCGTCCAGGGTCGGCATGGTCGTCACCGCTCCATCGCGCGTCGATTGGTGTGCCGCTCGTGCCACCGGAGCTCCCGCATGCGCTCGGTCAGGTGGCGCCCGATCGCCGCCCGGTCCTCTCCGTCCCACCGCCGGTACAGCGCGATGACCGGCCGGCCGCAGTCGGGACACCCGGCGTCCGAGACGAGGCGCAGGAGCCCCTGCACGTCGACCGAGCCGTCGGCGTGCGCCCGCACCTTGGGCGCGGTCGCGAAGTCGAAGATGTAGCTCCGGCGGCGCTGGCCGGTCGAGGCGCGCTCGAACTGGCCGAACCACTCGTCGGCTTCCCAGGCCATCCAGTCCCCGGCCAGGCCCTCGACGTCGATGAGCACCGGCTCCCGCATGGTCGTGCGGGCCCGCCCGTGGGGGTCGGGGATCGGACGCGCGGCCGGCCGGTCGTCCGCGAAGTGCGGCATCACCCGCTCGGCGAAGAGCTCCATCGACCGGACGATGTCGCGCTGCGGCTGGCCCCAGTCGAAGTTGACGATGAACGCCTGGGCGCCCAGCGCCTCGTACTGGCGGAGCCGCTCGACGCAGTGCTCGGGCTCGCCGATCACCCCGCGCGCGATCAGCTCCTCCGCCGAGATGTCGTACCCCTTCGGCAGCGGCACCGCCTCGGTGAAGCCGTCCACGGTCGGGGCGGCGTTCTGGTGGAGGTTCCACTGGACCGTGTGGTACTCCTGCAACTGCTCGGCGGCCCGCCGCGCCTCGGCCTGGCTGGTCGTGACCCAGACCTCCCGCGACAGGCGCACCGGCGGCCGGTCCACCCCGAGGTCCTCGCAGATGGCGGCGAGCAGCCGCATCTGCCCCTCGAGCCGCCCGATGGGCTGGCGCTGGGCCGCCATCATGATGCCGATGCCGTGCTCGGCCGCGAAGCGCATGCTGTCCGGCGTCCGCGCGGCGATCCACGTCGGCGGGCACGGCCGCTGGAACGGGCGGGGGACCACGGTCACCTCGGGGAACTTGAAGTGGGTCCCCGCGTAGGCGAAGTCGGTCTCCGTCCAGGCCCGGAGGATGATCTCCAGGGCCTCCTGCTGGCGGGCGGCGGCCAGGGGCTCCGTCATGCCGAGCCGCTCGTACTCGTACTTGAAGCCGCCGCGGCCGAAGCCGATCTCCAGGCGCCCCCGCGTGAGCTGGTCGGCCAGCGCGACCTGGCCCGCCACCAGGAGGGGATCGTAGTATGGCGTGATGACCACCGCGGTGCCGAGCCGGAC
The DNA here is from genome assembly GCA_963708025.1 of uncultured Candidatus Rokubacteria bacterium. Classification (GTDB taxonomy): domain Bacteria; phylum Methylomirabilota; class Methylomirabilia; order Rokubacteriales; family DASRDR01; genus CAVPSB01. The sequence goes on from CAVPSB010000015.1 coordinate 125,844, forward strand.
GCGGGTCGTGCGGTGGGCGGCGTCCACGACGTTGATGAGGGGGGCCGGCGAGCAGAGCTGGTTGGTGAACTGGTGCTCCGGGAACCAGACGGTGTCCATCCCCATCTGGTCACACAGCCGGATCTGCTCCAGCCCGTCGGCGTACACTCGCTCGAACGGCTCGGCGGCGTCCGTCCGGGTGTGGGTGACGAAGTAGTCGAACTTCATTCGGGACCCCCCCCACCCCCATCCCCTCCCCACCTGCCGGGGGGAGGGGGGTCGGCCCTCGCGACCTCCGAGCTGCCCTGGCGAGGTAACGGCCTCGCGTGGTGTTCGGCGAACTGCATTGGGTCGCTATCCTCCGTCGAGTCCTAGCAGCTCGAGGGGGCGCTCGTAGAGCACGCTCTCGATGACGCGCTCGGGGATGCGGGGCAGGTTGGTGCCCTCGACCATGCGGTTGAGGCCGCGGAACTGCTCGATCGCCAGCTCCGGGGTGGCCACCGGGAAGTCGGTCCCGAACAGGAGCTTGTCTTCCACCCGGTACTCCAGGGCCAGGACGAGCCCGTTGTAGAGCTGCCACGGGCGGTGGTACCGCGCCGACAGATCGGCGAAGACGCGCGGGTTCTTGCGCATCAGCATGACCGTCTCGGCCATCCACGGCTGGCCCAGGTGCGCCACGATGATCGGGAGGTCCGGGAAGGCGCGGGCGACCGGGTCGAGGAGCACGGGGTTCGCGGTCTCCAGCGAGGCCGACGCCGGGTAGGCCCCGCCGGCGTGGAACATGACCGGGACCCGCCACCGGTTCGCCAGCTCGTAGAGGCGCCAGGCCTCCGGCATGCGGGGATCGAAGCCCTGGTAGGCTGGCGAGAGCTTGAGGCCGCGGAGCCCCAGCTCCCGGACCGCCCGCTCGAACTCCCGGGGGGCGTCGGCCTGCCGGGGGTTCACCGAGGCGAACCCGATCGCCCGGCCGCCCGACTCGGCCACCTGCTGGGCCACGAAGTCGTTCGGGACGTTGGGGCCGTGCGGGGCACCCCACTGGACCCCGACGATCACGTAGCGGTCCACGCCGGCCATGGCCCGGCGATGGGTGGCCGGCGGCGCATCGAGCGCGCCCACCCGGTCCTGCATCTCGCTCGCCTGGTCGGGGGTGAAGTGCTCGCGGAGCCACACGTGCGAGTGCCAGTCGATGAGGGAGCGCCCCGCCACGGCGTCAGCCCTTCCTGGTCCGCCGGTCGTGAGAGCGTGAGTCACCCTGGACCATGCCAGGACCATAGGGCCCGCGTCTGCCTGCTGTCAACCGTCGGATCGAGACTCTCGGCGCTGTTGCGGTCCCCGAATCCGAAAGAACGTCGCCACTCGGCGGCGGCGGCGTAGCTGGGTGTCGGCGCGATTGCCGTGCTCGTCCGTCTCGATCATGCGGACGGCGCCGGGCAGCCGCATGACGGATCGTGCATCGGCGCCAGGATCGCGTTCGACGGGCGTACCTGTACCGGGGTATGCTTCGAGGTGGCGTCCTTCTGGCAATCAGGCGTGCTGAGCTATCTTGATCTTGACGGGGGGCTGGTATGAGCGCTCCACGGCCCATTCTCGCGGTCATCCTGACCATGGGCCTCTTCTCTTCCGCGAGAGCGTCGAGACCGGTGGCCTCATGGCCTATGGGCCCAGCTTCTACGATCTCGGGCGTCGCGCGGCCAGCTACGTGGACAGAATTCTGAAGGGCGCCAAGCCCGCCGATCTCCCCGTGGAGCAACCGACCAAGTTCGAGCTGGTCGTCAATCTCAAGACTGCGAAGGCGCTGGGGCTGACGATCCCGCCGTCGCTGCTCGTGCTCACGGATCAGGTGATCGAGTGACCGAGTCGGGGCCCCGCCGGCCCAGGGTCCCATGACCAGCGACCGGATCGAACCCCCCGCGTACTTCATGGGCATCGCGATGGCCGTCCGTCGCCGGGCGGACTGCCTCGGCAACCGGGTGGGCTCGATCGTCGTCCTGGACCGCCGGATCATCTCGACCGGGTACAACGGCACACCCGAGAACATGCCGAACTGCACGGAGGGCGGCTGCCACCGGTGCTCGAACCGCGACCGGTACCCCCCGGGGACCGGCTACGACCTGTGCATCTGCGTCCACGCCGAGCAGAACGCCCTGCTGGCGGCCGCGCGCTTCGGCATCTCGGTGGACGGCGCGACCATCTACTCGACGATGCGACCGTGCTTCGGCTGCACCAAGGAGATGCTCCAGGCGAGGATCGTGGAGGTGTACTTCCTTCACGACTGGGCCCCTCCGGATCAGGACCCGGAAAAGCAGACGCAGTATGCCCTGATCCAGGGCCGCTTCCCCGGCGGGATCCGTCACCTCGACGTTCCCGATCCCGACGCCGACTGGGCCGTCTCGAGGCGCCGCGAATCGGGCAAGGGACGGACCGACGAGCTTGGCCACACATCGTTGTGAGAGCAGTCGAAGACATCTGCTGCTCAGATGACGGGCGCCATCGCGTTCCAGGAGAGCCAGCGAGCGGCGGCCGACCCTCCACGGGGGGAGCGATGAGGTACGGCTTCTTCACCACGCTGGCCGAGCCGGACAACAAGCGGCCCTACTCGCAGATCCTCCGGGACCTGCGCGAGCAGACGGTCTTCTGCGACCAGGCCGGATTCGAGACCGTCTGGCTGGCCGAGCACCACTTCGGCCCGGAGGGCATGGGCAACATCCCCAACCCGGTCCTCATCGCCGCCGACCTCGGCCCGCGCACCCGGCGGGTCCGCTTCGGGATGTGCGCGGTCATCCTGCCCTGGTGGCATCCCATCCGCCTGGCCGAGGACCTGGCGACGCTCGATCACCTCCTGGAGGGCCGGCTCGACGTCGCCGTCGGCCGCGGCGTGTGGCCGCGCGAGGGCCCGAACTTCCACCCCAAGGCCGATCCGCGGAACCCCGACGCCAACATGGAGCTGTTCCGGGAGACTCTGGACGTCCTCCGGAAGTGCTGGACCGAGGAGTTCTTCGCCCACGAGGGGCCGAGCTACACCTTCCCGGCCGCGAGCACCCGGTGGAGCCACCCCATGTTCCCGGCCGATCCCCGCTGGCGCGACGGCGACCGCGTGATCCGGCTGAACGTGGTGCCGCGCCCGTACCAGCGCCCGCACCCGCCGCTCTGGCAGGTGTGCTCGAGCCAGTCGTCGATCGAGTTCGCGGCCCGGAACGCGATCGACGCGCTGGTGTGGCAGCCCCCGCCGAAGGCGATCCGCCACTTCGGCCAGATGTACGCGCAGTACCGGGCCGAGGCCGAGGGCCGCCCGGTCGACCCGAAGCGGCACCTCGGCGTGCTGCGCCAGGTCTACGTCGCGCCGACCATGGAGCAGGCGCAGCGCGAGGCGCGCGACAGCGCGTCCTTCGTCTTCCTCTACAACAACCCCTTCCGCGGCCTCGCGATGTTCATGAACCCCGGCGAGCAGCCGGAGCCCGGCATGAAGATGGGTTACGACTTCCTCGTCGAGCGGGGCAACATCATGGTGGGGTCGCCGGACTACGTGGTGGAGCGGCTCGAGGAGCTGCGCGAGGTGGCCGGCGTGGACTACGTGCTGGCCGACATGGCGCTGCCCTACATGGGCCAGCGCCAGATCCTCGCCAGCATGGAGCTGTTCGCGACCAAGGTCATGCCGCGGCTCGCCGCCGGCGCCTGATCCGGCCGGAAAGGCATCAACCCGGCGTCACGAACTCCTCGACGAGCCGCGCCACCGCTCCGGCGCCTCGATCAGGAGCGAGTGGCGGAGCCCCGGCAGGACGTGGAGCCGCGAGCCCGGGATCCGCTCGTGCATCAGCCGGGCCAAGCGCGGGCTCGAGCCCACGTCGCCCTCGCCGGTGACGATCAGCGTCGGGGCCTGGATGCGGCCGAGCTCGCCGGCGAGGTCCGTCGTCGCCAGGACCCGGTAGGCCGCCGCGTAGCAGCGGGGGTCGTTCTCCATGTTGCGGGCCGCGTAGCGCTCGATCAGCTCGGGGTTCCTCCGCCGGAACTCGTCCGAGAACCAGCGCCCGACCGAGCGCCGGAAGTGCTCCCCGGGGATGCCGTCCTGGACGAGGGCGAGCCGCTCGAGGACGCGCTGCCGCTCCTCCTCGGTGCGGCCGCCGGCGGTGCTGAGCAGGACGAGCCGGTTCACCCGCTCGGGGGCGTCGAGGGCGAGCCGCTGGGCCACCATGCCGCCGAGCGAGTGGCCCGCCACGTGGCAGCGGGCGAGGCCGAGGTGATCGAGCAGCGCCAGGGCGTCCTCGGCGAACAGCTCGACCGAGTACGGCCCCGGCGCCTTCGACGACTCGCCGTGGCCACGCAGGTCGTGGCGGATCGTCGTCAGCCGGCCGCCCAGGGCCGCCACCACCCCGTCCCAGTTGTCGAGCCGCGCCCCGACCCCGTGGATCAGCAAGAGGGGTGGGCCGCTCCCCTCGACGACGTAGGCGGTGTCGACGCCGCTCCGCGCGAAGGAGCTCACGCGCGCTCGGCCGGGCCGGCCGCGCGCTCGCGCAGGATCCGCTTCAGGATCTTCCCCGACGCGCTCTTCGGCAGCTCGTCCACGAACGCCCAGGCCCGCGGCACCTTGTAGCCGGCGAGGTGCCGGCGACAGTAAGCGTCCAGCTCGTCGCCGGTCGGCCCGGTGCCGGGCCGGCGGACGACGAAGGCCCGGGCGATCTCCCCCTTGACCGCGTCCGGCATCCCGACGACCGCGCACTCGCCGACCGCCGGGTGGCGGTAGAGCACCTCTTCCACCTCGCGCGGCCAGATCTTGAAGCCGGCCGTGTTGACCATGTCCTTCACGCGGTCCACCAGGTACAGATAGCCGTCGTCGTCCGTGTAGCCGACGTCGCCGGTGTGGAACCACCCGCCCCGCATGGCCACCCGGGTCTCCTCGGGCCGGTTCCAGTAGCCGAGCATCACGTTCGGTCCGCGGAAGATCACCTCACCCCAGGCCCCCGGCCGGACGTCGCGGTCCTCTTCGTCCACGACGCGCATCTCGACCATGTCCACCGGCGTGCCCACCGAGCCGGGCCGATACTCGTGCTCGTGGTTGAACGTGGCGGCCGGCGAGGTCTCGGTCAGGCCGTAGCCCTCGACGATGGTCTGCCCGTAGCTGTCGCGCCAGCGGCGCGCGATCTCCACCGGCATGGTGGCGGCGGCCGACTTGTAGAGGCGCACGCTGGCCACCGCCTCCGGCCGGATCCCGGCCTCGAGGAGGGTGATGTAGATGGTCGGCACGCCGGTCATGACCGTGACCCGGTGCTCCTCGATGGCCGCCACGCAGCGCCCGGCGTCGAAGCGGCGGTGGAGCACGAGCGTCGAGCCGGCGTTGAAGCCGGCGTTCATCAGGACGTTCTGGGCCGCCACGTGGAACAGCGGCAGGCAGACGAGCAGGCGGTCCGCCGGTCCCATGCGCATGTAGCGGTTGACCGCGAACAGGTTGGAGAGGATGTTGCCGTGGCTCAGGGTCGCGCCCTTCTGGCGGCCCGTCGTCCCCGAGGTGTAGAGGATGGCCGCCGGCGCCGCCGGGTCCCGGTCGCACGCCCGGAGGTCCCCGGGCCGGCCGGCGCCGAAGGCCTCCAGCGTGGGCAGCCCGTCCACCTCGCCCTCGCAGATCACCACGCGGTCGCGGCGGAGCCCGTCGCCCACGAGCGGCGCCAGCCGGGGCCACGCGGCCTCGACCGTGAAGAGCGCGCCGGCGCCGGAGTCGGCCAGGAGGTACGCCAGCTCCTCGGTCGTCAGCATGACGTTGACCGACACCGCGACGGCGCCGAGCTTCTGGATGGCCGCGTAGGCGATCGCGAAGGCCGGGATGTTCGGCAGACACAGGGCCACGCGGTCGCCCGGCCGGACGCCCCAGGCCGCCAGCCCGTGCGCCGCGCGACTGGCCGCCGCGTTCAGCTCGCGGTAGTCGAGGCGCCGATCCTCGAACAGGATGGCCGGCTTGTCCGGGAAGTAGCGCGCGGCGCGCTCCAGCGCGTGGGCGACGTTCACGGTCCTCGTCCTCTCTCGTGGTCGCGACCGGCCCTTGACAGATCCGGCAGCCGTCCGCTATACGCAAGCCCCATGAGCGACACGCCGGGCTATCGACGCATCGCCACCGAGGAGGCGTTCGCGCCCCCCGAGATCCTCGCGCGCTATCGGGCCCTCATCGAAGCGCAGCCCTCGGCGGATCCGGGGTTCACGAGCCTGTGGGGATTCTATCTGGGCCAGAGCCCCCGCGCCACCCAGCTCGTCGAGCGCCTCACCGACCTCGGCGAGCGACGCCTCTCGGACATGGACGCGAGCGGGATCGCCACCCAGCTCATCTTCCTGACGGCGCCGGGCGTTCAGGTCTTCGACGCCGCCACCGGCGCCGCCCTGGCGCGGTCGAGCAACGACCAGCTCGCGGAGGCGGTGCGCCGGCACCCCGCGCGGTTCGCCGGGCTGGCGGCCATCGCGCCCCAGGACCCGCGCGGGGCGGCCGCGGAGCTCGAGCGGGGCGTCCGGACCCTGGGGCTGAAGGGCGCCGTCATCAACTCCCACATCCGCGGCGAGTACCTGGACGATCCGAGGTTCTGGGAGATCTTCGAGGCCGCTGAGGCGCTGAACGTCCCCATCTACCTGCATCCCAACGCCCTGCCGCCGGCGATGGTCCGGCCGTTCCTGGAGGGCGGTCTCGACGGCGCCATCTACGGCTTCGCGGTCGAGACCGGCCTGCACATGCTGCGGATCATCGTGAGCGGCGTCTTCGATCGGTTTCCCGGCCTGCGGCTCGTCGTCGGCCACCTGGGCGAGGCCATCCCGTTCTGGCTCTCCCGGGTCGAACTTCATGCATCGGGCCTACGTGGCGGCCGGCCGGTACGAGCGCATGAAGTCGTTGAAGCGGAAGCCCAGTGACTACGTGAAGGAGAACTTCCACGTCACGACCAGCGGCGTGGCCTGGGAGCCGGCGATCATGTTCGCCCTGTCGGTGCTGGGATCCGACCGGGTACTCTACGCGATGGACTATCCCTACCAGTACGTTCCGGACGAGGTGGAGGTGATCGACGCGCTGCCGATCAGCGATCTCGACAAGAAAAAGCTCTACCAGCTCAACGCCGAGCGCGTCTTCTCCCTCTAGGCGAGGTTCGCGAATAGCTCGTCGATCGACACGCCCCAGCCGGGCAGAACGCGCGAAGCGGCCGATTCACCCGGCCCGTAGCGCCTCACTTCCCACGCCGGCGCTCCCGGTCCGGTGACCGCATGGCGGACCTCGACCGTCGTCGTGTCCGGGTCCACCAGCCACAGCTCCCGCACGCCCAGGGCCAGGTACGTGTCCGCCTTCGTGGTGCGGTCGTAGGCGGCGGTGCTGGCCGAGAGGTACTCGAACACCACGTCGGCCGACCGGCGCCGGTCGGGCATGCGCGCCAGCAGGGTGGCCGACACGTACATCATGTCGGGCTCCAGGTACGTGTCGTTCGACGTAGATCGGTGCGCGTGGATGCAGCACCTCCCCGGCGACGCCGTGAGTCAGGAGGAAGCCAACGAGTGACGCGTTCAACCGGGCATCGAGGCGATCGTGAGGGGGATCGGGCGGCGGAACCATGAAGAGGGTGCCTCCGATCAGCTCGTAGCGGACGCGCCCACCCGGATCCGGCAGCGCCCACAACTCCGCCAGCGAATACCGGCGCAGCAGCGGGGAGAAAACCGCGGATCGAGGGGTGCCCTTGTCGAGGACGGTCATCGTGGCGCTCGCATGCTCGAGACCCGCCTGGACGAAGTATAGCACCCGGGTAGCAGCGGAGCCGGAGGCCGTATCATCGAGCCGGGCATGTCAGGCGTGCTGATCGTCAGGGACGCCGTCGAGGTGGCTCGCTACGGGGCGTTCGCTCCCGATCGTCCGGAGTGGGTGGACGTGCGCGGCGCCCTGCTGGGCGGACGATCGGTGGTCGTCCCCGGTGGGCGCCGCGGGGATTTCGCCCTGTGCGCGCCGGACGCGGCGTTCGTCGGGGTCGTCGGCCAGCCCGAGCGGCGCACCCTGGAGACCGCGCTCGCGCTCGCCGAGTCGGCGGGAAAGCCCGTCCCGGTGCTCGCGGTCGAGCCGGCCACGGCGGAGGCCGTTCACGGTCTGCTCGGCGACTGGACGTCCACGCCGGCCATCATGCACACGCGGAGCCTTTCGGCCGCGGGGCCGACCGGGGCCGACCTGGGGTGGCTCGAAGCGTCGCGTCCCGTCGATCCCGCGCTCCTCGCCCACGTGCCGGACGCGTTGCGGCGGGAGCTGCTGACCGCGGCACGGTTCGGTCCCATCGCATACGCGCGGGCGGAGGACCGGGCCGTGTCGTTCGCGTATGCGCCCTGGCTGACCGAGCGCTGGTTCGACCTCTCCGTCGATACCCTCGAAGCCTACCGGCGCCGCGGCCTGGCGGTCGCCTGCGTGGAAGCCCTGGTCGCCCGGATCCGGGCGACGGGGCGGGAGCCCGTGTGGGGCGCGCTGGCGGACAACGAGGCGTCGCTAGGGCTGGCCGGGCGGCTCGGGTTCGCGCCGGTGGCGGAGACCGCCATCTTCCGCCGCCGGGCGGCTCCCGGGCCCCCGACAACCCACGTAACGTTGGATAATCTTCCAGCGATCGGGTAGGCTCGCGAAGACAGGCACACCACCGCAGAATGCAGAGATAATGGGTTCGCCCACGGGCGCACGGGACGCTCTCGTCAGCGTGATCATCCCGACGTACAATCGGGCCGCCCTCCTGCCGGACGCCGTTCGCTCGGCGCTCGGCCAGGATCACCGGAGCCTCGAGGTGATCCTCCTCGACGACGAGTCCACGGACGAGACGCCCGGCGTCACGGCAGCCCTGGCCGCCGCCGATCCGCGGGTCCGCGCGTACCGGCACGAGAACGTGGGCCAGTCGGCGACGGTGAACCGCGGCCTCGAGCTCGCCCGGGGCGAGGTCGCCATCATGCTGTCCGACGACGATCTGCTCTGTCCCGAGGCGGTGTCGCGGGGAGTGGCGGCCCTCGAGGCCCACCCGGAGGCGGTGGTGGCCTTCGGCGACCTCGAGCTGATCGACCTCGACGGCCGGCACGTCCGTCTCCACCGGGGGTCACCGACGACGGTGGACGCGATCCTCGGCGATCACGAGCACGACATCGGGGTCGGGGCGGCGTTCCGCACCGCGGCGGCCCGCCGCGCAGGCGGATGGAACCCGCGCTTCCATCACGTGCCCGACCTCGATTTCTGGCTGCGGATGGGATTGCTCGGAGGCTTCGTGTACGTGCCGGAGCTGTTCGGGTGGTGGCGCACCCACCCCGGGCAGATTACCGCGCACGCGACGGATCCGCGCTGCGCGGCCGAGCACGTCGAGGTCGTCGAGCAGTTCCTCGCGCGTGACGACCTGCCGGCCTCGCTGGCCACGCTGGCGCCCCGAGCCCGGGCCAGTGCCCACCTGGTCGCGGCCAGCGTGCTCGACCCCTCGCTGTCGGCGCAGGATCGGCGCTTCTACGTCCTGGACCGCCATTCGGTGGCGCGCGGCGAGAGTGGCCACCGGGGTACGCCTGACGATGCAATGGCCCGGCTCGCGAGGATCGCCGACGAGCGGCTGGGTGTCATCGACGTGCTCGACCGGGCGGCGAAGGAGCGACTCGACCTCATTCACCGCCTCGAGGCCGAGCTGCTCGCCGAGCGGGCCGAGACCGCGCGGCTGCGCGCGAGGCGCGGCGCCCGATGGTGGACGCGTGGGTGACCGAATCCTCGTGCTCGGGGGGTCGGGGATGGCTGGTCACAAGCTGTGGCAAGTGCTGACCGGACGGGGTCACGAGGTGTTCGCCACCGTGCGTGGTAAGCTCTCCGGCGCTGCCGCCGCCGTCCTCGTGCGCCGCCAGGCGATCGAGCACGTCGACGCCGCGACCGAGGGCGGGCTCGTGCGGGCCTTCGCCGCCGCCCGGCCGGCGGTGGTGGTGAACGCCGTCGGGGTCGTGAAGCAGCGCCCCGAGGCGTCCGGGGCGGCCGGAATCGAGATGAATGCCCTCCTGCCGCACCGCCTGGCCGCGCTCTGCGGCGTGAGCGGCGCCCGGCTGGTGCACCTGTCGACCGACTGCGTCTTCTCCGGCGCCCGGGCGGGCGGAGGCTATCGAGAGGACGACCTCCCCGACCCGTGGGACCGCTACGGGCTGGCGAAGCTGCTCGGCGAGGTCACCGGCCCGGGGCGCCTCACGCTCCGGACCTCGATCATCGGCCGCGAGCTGGCCGGGGGACACGGGCTCCTCGAATGGCTCCGGTCCCGTCGAGGCGGCGAGGCCCCCGGGTGGCGACGCTCCGTGTTCAGCGGCGTCACGACGGCCACGCTGGCCGAGGCCGTGGCCGACGTCGTGGAGAAGCATCCCGATCTCGAGGGGATCCACCATCTCGCCGGTCCGCGCACCGACAAGGCGTCGCTGCTCGAGCTGCTGTCGCGGCGGCTCGAGCTCCACGTCCGGATCATTCCCGAGGATGGCCCATCGGTGGACCGGTCGCTCGACGGGTCGCGCTTCTGCGCACTGACCGGCTGGCAGGCTCCCGACTGGGAGGTGATGTCGGAGCGCCTGGCCGCTGACCCGACGCCGTACTCGGACCGACCATGACGGCGGGGGCGCGCCTCGAAGGGGCGCACGTGGTCGTGACCGGAGGCACGGGCTCCCTCGGGAACGCGCTCGTCCGTCGTCTGCTGGCCGGCGAGCTGGGTCTGCCCGACCGGGTCACGGTCATGTCGCGCGACGAGGCCAAGCAGACGGAGATGCGCCTGCGGTTCGCGAATCGGTCGGTGGCAACCGACGACGAGCTGTACTACGCACGCGGACGGCTGAGATTCCGGGTCGGCGACATTCGCGACCCGGCGACCGTCGCCGCGACGCTGCGCGGCGCCGACGTGGTCGTCTGCGCGGCGGCCCTCAAGCAGGTTCCGGCCTGCGAGTACGCGCCGCTGGAGGCCGTGCGCACCAACGTGCTCGGCACCGAGAACATCGTCCGCGCCATCGGCGAGCATGGGCTTGCGGTGCGGACGGTGGTGGGCATCTCGACCGACAAGGCGTGCAAGCCGATCAACGTCATGGGCATGACCAAGGCACTCCAGGAGCGCGTGCTCCAGCACGCCAATCTCGAGGTGCCGGCCACCCGGTTCGTGATCGTCCGCTACGGGAATGTCCTCGCCTCGCGCGGGTCGGTGGTGCCGCTGTTCCTCGACCAGGTGCGCCGGGGAGGCCCGCTCACGCTCACCGACCCGCGGATGACGCGCTTCCTGATGACCCTCGACCTCGCGGTGGACACGGTGTTCAGCGCGCTCGGCTGGGCGGCCCCGGCCGAGGTCGTGGTGCCGCGAGCCCCGTCGGCCCGCGTGGTCGACATCGCTCGCGCGCTCATTGGCGACCGCGCGATCCCGATCGAGACCATCGGCATCCGCCCGGGCGAGAAGCTCCACGAGATCCTCGTCAGCGAGGAGGAGAGCCCGCGGACGATCGAGCGCGACGGCTACCTCGTGATCCGGCCGCTCCTGCCGGAGCTGCGGGGCCCGGCGGCCACCGGGCCACCATTCGCCGGGACCGAGTACGGGTCGGCCGACGATCCGATGGAAGTCGGCGCGGTGTGCCGGCTGCTGGAGCAACACGGCCTCCGGGTGGCGGCGCCTCCGTGAAAGTCCTCACCGTCCTCGGCACGCGTCCGGAGATCATCCGCCTGTCGCGGATCGTCGCGCGCCTCGACGAGCTCTGCCATCACGTGCTCGTCCACACCGGACAGAACGTCGATCCGGCGCTGTCCAAGGTTTTCTTCGACGAGCTCGGCCTGCGCACCCCGGACGTGCACCTGGCCATGGCCGGCGAGGGGTTCGCCGAGCGCATCGGCGCGTTGCTGGGCCCGTTCGCCCGGACGCTGGCCACCGAGCGCCCCGACCGCGTGCTCGTGCTCGGCGACACTGACAGCGGGGTGGCCGCGTTCGTGGCCGCCCGGCTCGGCGTGCCCGTTGCGCACCTCGAGGCGGGCAACCGCTGCTTCGACGTCCGGGTGCCCGAGGAGGTCAACCGCCGGCTGATCGACCACTGCAGCGACCTGCTGTTGCCGTACACCGAGCGCAGCCGGTCTCACCTGCTCGCCGAGGGCATCTCCTCCGCGCGGATCCTGGTGGTCGGCAACCCGATCGGCGAGGTGATGGCGGCGTGTCGCTCGATGATCGACGCGAGCGCCGTGCTCGACCGGCTCGGGCTCCAGCGGGGCGGGTTCGTGGTGGCGACCGCGCATCGCCAGGAGAACGTGGACCACCGGGAGCGACTGGCGGCGATCGTCAAGGCCCTGGAGGCGGTGGCCGTGGACACCGGTCTCCCGGTCGTGGTGAGCGTCCACCCGCGGACTCGCGCCCGACTGCGGGAGGCGGGAATCGCCGGAGCCGGGTCGGTGCGCTGGTGCGATCCGTTCGGCTTTCCCGACTTTGTCCGGCTCACGCGCGACGCCGCCCTCGTGCTCACCGACAGCGGCACCGTGCAGGAGGAGGCCTGCCTGCTCGGGGTGCCGGCGGTGACGCTCCGCGACACGACCGAGCGACCCGAGACGGTCGAGTGTGGGTCGAACGTGCTCGCCGGGGTCGAACCGGACGCCGTGCGGCGAGCGACCCGGCTCGCACTCTCCCGGGGTCGCAACTGGGCGCCCCCCGCCGAGTACCTCCGACCGCACGTGGCCGACACGGTGGCCTCCGCCGTGCTCGGACCATGGCCGACGCGGCCCGGCTGACTCCTGCGCGAGGCCCCCGGCCTTCGGGGTCTCCCGACCTCACGGGGTGGCGAAGAAGCGCCGGAGCGCCTGGTAGTCGGGGCGCGCCCGCTTGGCGCGAATCACGCGTTCCGCTGCGACCGGGGTGTCCGGCCGTAGCACGTCGATGCGGCGGACATCGTGGCGGTTCGGGGTCATCAGGCTCGAGCCGTCGAGGCCGTGGCAGGTCATGCAGACGGTCGCGGCCGGCTGGAGGGTGCTCCCCGGCGGCCGCCCGAAGGCCACGAAGCCGGCGGGGACGGGAGCGTCGGCCTCGAGCAGCTGGAGGCCTCCGCTCGGGCGGGGGTGCGCGGCGAGCGCCTGGCGGGTCGCATGGAGCACCTGGACCGGGAGGTCGTCGAGGTCGAATCGGCCGTCCGCGCCCGGCTCCACGGGTCGCACGTCACGGACCTGGATGCCGACGACGAGAGGGGTGGCGACCAGCTCGCCGCTCGAAGCCAGCGCCAGCACGCTCTCCACGAGCAGAACGCGACTTCCGGGGGCGAGCAGCCGGCCCCACCGGACGCAGGCGGGCCCCTCGCCCTGGTCCCGGAAGAACCCGCGTTCGAGACAGGCTGCCCCCCCGGCGGACTCCGGGCTCCGGACGAGCACGCGGAACGCCTGCCGGTGGCCGGCGGTGGCGGCGTGAGTCGTCGTCTCCTCCCCCCGGGCGCCGCTGACCAGCAGCTCCCGCCACCCGGCATCGCCGGCGAAGGCGTCGGGAACGGCCTGCGGGTAGGCGCGGACGACTTCGGCCCAGTTCGACCGCAGCGCGGTCAGCTCCTCCGGCCGTGGCGCCAGGCGCGCGATCGTCCGCCCGAGGAGGTCGAGCAGGCGCGCCCGTCGATCGCGGGTCGCCGCGCCACGACGACTTCCGTCGAGCGCGTAGAGGGCGTCGAACCGGCTCCAGAGGTCGTGCTGGAAGAGGATGCGTGCCTCGAGGCTCGGCACCGCTGGCTCGGCCGTGCTCGTGACGGCGGTCAGCGCCGCCGTCAGGCGACGGAAGCGCTCCGGCTTCAGGAGGAACCGAACGTCGCGGTCGAGGAGCAACTCGGGCGTGTCGCCTCCCTCGAGCCGGGTGATCGGCGTGCAGGGTCCTCCGAACCGGCGCCGGTAGTACTCGTGGATGGCGGCCCGGCGTGCTTCGTCGCTCGCCGCGGCGTCGAGGTCGGGCGGCCCGACCGGTCCCGGTCCGTCCGCATAGAAGCGCGACACACAGGCGGAGACGGGCGACGTGAAGAGGAGGTGGACGACACGGTTCCACGGATGCTCGGGGTCGGGAGCGTAGATCGGCACCGGCCGGTCGGCAACCAGCGAGCCGCGCAGCAGGCCGGATGCATGATGGACCGGCGGCCCGGCCGTGGCGGCAAAGGCCATAGCGAGCCCGGCGGGAACGAGGATGCACGCCAGGCGCGCGCACTGCGCGATCCGCCGCGCTTGCATTGAAATCAGAGGGACTTCAGCTTGGTGAAGTCGAGGTCATCATCGTGGGTCACGGTACGTGGCGGTCGGGCTACTGACGCTCGCACTCGCCGACTCTCACCGCGATCTGCGTCTCGGACATCGTCATGTTCTTGCCACCCATCTGCATCCGGATGGCTCCCCGATAACCGCCGGCAGTAGGTTCGAACTCGGCTTCCCCGCTGGCCGCATTCGGCCCCGGACAGTGGATCCGGTAGCGGGCCGTGGTGCCAGCAGCCGCGAAGTCGGCCAGTGCGCACGATCGGATCGGATTCTCGCTCCGCACGAAGAACGCCTGCCCGGACTCGATCTCGGTGGCGGTCAGGCAGCGCCTGAACCGACTGGACGGCCCGACCTGGAGCACGTTGGGCAGGTTGACGCGCACCTCGATCTCGTAGAGCCCGGGGGCTACGGCCAGCGGCCCGGCCGCCGTCGGGATCGCCCCGACCGTGACCAACAGCCACAGGAGCCCGGGAAGCCTCAGGTAGTGCCCCACACGACTACACCGGCGCCTCGGGGCTGGAGGCGGCGAGGAAGGCGTAGACCGACGAGACGTCCTTGCGCCCGTAACCGTGCGTGGAGGCCAGCCGGAGGAGCTGCAGGGCCGCCGAGGACACCGCCACCGGGACGCGCAGCTCGCGGGCGGCGTTGACGGCCAGCCCCAGATCCTTGCACATCAGGTCGACCATGAACCCGGGGGCGTAGTCGCGGCTGGAGGCGGCCTGGGGCACGATGCCGGGCACCGGGTGGCCGTGCTCCATGATCCAGGTGGCGCCCGACGAGCTGGCGATCACCCGGGTCAGGACCTTCGGGTCGAGGCCGAATCCCTCGGCGATGCGGAAGGCCTCGCTCACCGCCACCGTCGCCACGCCGGCGATCAGGTTGTTGCAGAGCTTGGCGGCCTCGCCGGCGCCCACCGGCCCCACGTGGACGATGGTCGCGCCCATGGCGGCCAGCGCCGGCCGGGCTTCCTCGAGATCCGCGGCGTCGCCGCCGACCATGATGGCCAGCGTCCCCTTCTCGGCCCCGCCCACGCCGCCCGAGACCGGCGCGTCGATGAAGCGCACCCCTCGCTCGGAGAGCCGCGCCGCCACCCGCCGCGAGGTGGCCGGGTCGATCGTGGACATGTCCACGCACAGCCGGCCGGTCGGGACGCCTTCCAGCACCCCGCCCGCGCCGAGGTAGGCGCTCTCGACGTGGGACGCCGAGGGCAGCATGGTGATGACCAGATCGCACTGCCCGGCCAGGGCAGCGGCCGAGCCCACCGGCGTGGCGCCCAGCCCGGCCGCCGCCGCCAGCGCCGCCGGCTCGAGGTCGTAGGCCACCACGCCGAACCCCTTCCGGACGAGGTTTCCGACCATGGGGCGGCCCATGTTCCCGGTGCCGATGAACCCGACCTTCACCTGTGGCATCGATGGACCCTCCGGTGTGCGATCGATGTGACGGTGGCGTGCGGTGCCCGGCCGGCTGGCTCACATGCTACACTCCCTGGCACCCGGGCACTACCTGGACGCCGAGGACCCCTCGTACCGGAGCCGAAGGAGGTCGCGATGAGACACGCGGCGTGGGTCTGGATTCTGGCTGCACTGGTCGTGCTGGGAACGGTCCCGGCGCCGGCGGTGGCGCAGCCGGGGGCGGCGGGGACCCTGGTGGTCGGCGTGGTCGCCGAGCCGGTGAACCTCGACCCGGCCCAGGTCACCGACCTGAACTCGAACCGGGTCTCCCGGCGCATCGCCGAGACGCTGGTGGCGTTCGCCGAGGAGAGCACGCGGGTCGAGCCGCACCTCGCCGAGTCCTGGACGATCTCCCGCGACGGGCTGACCTACACCTTCAAGCTCCGGAAGGGGATCAAGTTCCACGACGGCACGCCTTTCGACGCCGAGGCCGTCAAGTTCTCGATCGAGCGCCAGATCAACCCCGACCATCCCTTCAACAAGCTCGGCAAGTACCCGTTCGCCGGCTACTTCTTCGGCAACGTGAAGGCGGTCGAGGTGGTGGCCGACGACACGGTCCAGTTCGTCCTCAAGGAGCCGCGCGCCTCGTTTCTCTCGGTGCTGGCCGCCGGCGCCGCCTCGATCGTGAGCCCGACCGCGGCACGAAAGTACGGCGCCGACTACGCCCTGACCCCGGTCGGCACCGGGCCGTTCCGCTACGTGAGCTGGGACCGCGGCCAGCGGGTGGTCCTCGAGAAGAACCCCGGCTACTGGAAGTTCCCGGTGAAGCTCGACCGGGTGATCTACCGCCCGATCGTGGAGGACCAGGCGCGGCTGACCGAGCTGCTGACCGGCTCGCTCGACCTCATCGTCGGGGTGCCCCCCGACTTCGTCGCCCAGCTCGAGGGCAACGCGAAGCTCGGCCTCCTCAAGCAGGTCGGCGCCCACGTCTGGTACCTCGGCATCAACAACCAGAAGAAGCCGCTCGACGACAAGCGGGTGCGCCAGGCGCTGAACTACGCGGTCAACAAGGAGGCGATCGTCAAGGACGTCCTCAAGGGGACGGGCGCGGTCTCGCGCGGCCCGGTCCTGCCCGACACCTGGGGCGCGGACCCCGCCCTCAAGGCCTACCCGTACGACCCCGAGCGGGCGAAGAAGCTCCTGGCCGAGGCCGGCTACCCGAGCGGCTTCTCGACGACCCTGTGGGTGCCCGAGTCCGGGTCGGGGATGCAGTCGCCGGTGGCGATGTCCACGGTCATCCAGTCGAACCTGAAGGCGGTCGGGGTGAACGTGACGCTCCAGACCATGGAGTGGGGCGCCTTCCTGGCCAAGCTCCGGACCAAGGAGCAGGACCTGTTCGCGCTGTCGTGGATGGCCGGCGCCGAAGACCCCGACCTCGTCATCTATCCCTTGCTGCACTCGAGCCAGTGGACACCGGGCGGGCCGAACCGGGCCCTCTACAAGAACACCCGGCTCGACGACCTCCTGCACCAGGCCCGCATCGTGACCGACCAGGCCAAGCGGGCCGAGCTCTACCGGGAGGCGCAGCGGATCCTCGTCGAGGACCCCCCCTGGATCTTCATCGATCACGAGATCCAGATCGCGGCGTTCTCGCGGCGGGTCCAGGGGTTCAAGCTCCACCCGAGCTTCGATCTTCGCGTGGAGACCATTTCCGTCCGGTAGCTCGATCGTGCGCCGTTACCTGACGCGACGGCTCCTTGCCCTGGTGCCGGTGCTGGCGGGGGCGTCGGTCGTGGTGTTCCTCGTCCTGCACCTCTCGCCGGGCGACCCGGCGGAGATCATGCTCGGCTCCCAGGCCACCCAGGAAGACCTGGCGCGCCTCCGCGCCGAGCTGGGGCTGACCGAGCCGCTCCCGGTCCAGTACTTCCGCTGGCTGGGCCACGTCCTCCAGGGCGACCTCGGCCGCTCGATCTGGACGAAGCGCCCCGTCCTCGGCGAGGTGCTCGGCCGGTTCCGCGCCACGCTGCTCCTGACGGCGAGCGCGCTCCTCCTCTCGACGGTCGGCGGGATCCTCCTCGGCATCGCGTCGGCCACCCGCCGCAACTCGTTCCTCGACCGGGTGAGCGCGGTCGTGTCGCTCTTCGGCGCCAGCATGCCGGTCTTCTGGCTCGGCATCGTGCTCATGGTGACCTTCTCGCTCTGGCTGGGCTGGCTCCCGGCGTCGGGCATGTTCGCCCCCTACGGCGGCGGCGACCTCGGGGACCTCCTCGCCCACCTGGTCATGCCGGCGGTGACGCTGGCCGCCGCCTCCACCGCCATCGTCGCGCGGCTCACGCGCTCGAGCATGCTCGAGGTGCTGGGCCAGGACTACATCCGCACCGCGCGGTCGAAGGGGGTGGTCGAGCGGGCCGTGGTCGTGCGGCACGGCCTCTGGAACGCCCTCATGCCGATCGTGACCGTGATCGGCGTGCAGGCCGGCTATCTCCTGGGCGGCGCCGTGCTGACCGAGACGGTCTTCGCCTGGCCCGGGGTGGGCACCCTCATGATCCAGGGGATCCTGGCCCGGGACTTCCCGCTCGTACAGGGCTGTGTCCTCGTCATCGCCCTGACCTTCGCCCTCATCAACCTCGGCGTGGACCTCCTGTACGGCTATCTCGATCCACGGATCCGCTATGAGTAGCACCGGGCTGATCGGCCGGCGCAGCCTCGTGTCGGGCCTCGCCATCGCCATCGCCACTCGTCCGCGGCTGGTTCGCGCCCAGTCCGCCCGCATCCCCCGCGTCGGGGTCCTCGGCCCGGGCAGCTCGACCGAGCCGCCCACGTTCCAGCGTGAGCCGTTCGAGCGGGGCCTCCGGGAGCTCGGATGGACGCCGGGCTCGACGATCGTCCTCGAGTACCGGTACGCCGAGGGACGCGCCGAACGGCTGGGAGAGCTGGCGGCCGAGCTTGTCCGCCTGAAGGTGGACGTGATCGTGGCCCGCAGCGGGGTTGCCGTTCGGGCTGCCCAGCGCGCCACCGACGTCATCCCCATCGTCATGTCCTCAGCCGCCGATCCCGTCGCGGGTGGCTTGGTCAAGAGCCTCGCCCGGCCCGGCGGGAACATCACCGGGATCGCCAATCTCGTCCAGGAGCTGGAGGGCAAGCGTCTCGAGCTGCTGAAGGAAGCTATTCCCGGCCTGGCGCGCGTGGCCACGGTCGGGAACCCGTCCCAAGGTGCGGGCCTCCAGGCGCTCAGGGCCGAGCTCGCGGCCACTGGTCGTGCGCTGGGACTCGAGACCCAGCCCTTCGGAGTGAGCCGCGCGCAGGATCTCGGGGAGACGTTCGCGGCGATGAGCCGCGCCCGCGTGGGCGGCGTCCTCGTCCTCCCCGACACGCTCGTGCTGGAGCCGAATCGCGCGCAGGTCGTCGAGCTGGCCGCCCGGTACCGCCTGCCGACGATTTACCCGTGGCGGTTCTACATCGACGCCGGCGGCCTCATGTCCTACGCGACCAGTATTCCGGCATTTCATCACCGATCGGCGACCTACGTGGACCGGATCCTCCGGGGCGCCAGGCCCGGGGACCTGCCCATCGAGCAACCGACGAAGTTCGAGCTGGTGGTCAACGTCAAGACTGCGAAGGCGCTGGGCCTGACGATCCCGCGATCGATCGTCCTGCGGGCCGATGAGGTCATCGAGTGACGGCGCGCCGCGTGACACGGGCGTCCCGGACCGCCCGCCATGAGTGAAGCGCCGGGGGCCGTCGGCGCCCGGCTCGGCGTGCTCGACGGACGGAGCGCCGTCTCGGCCGCCCGGGCCGAGATCACGACCCGCGCCGCGGCCCTGCGCCTCTTCGCTCGGAACCGCCTCGCCGCCGCCGCCGTCCTGGTCCTCGGCCTCGCGGTGGCGGCGGCGGTGCTGGCCCCCGGGCTGCCCCTGGCCGATCCCGACACGGTGGACACCGCGAACCGGCTCCAGCCCCCGCTCACGCCCGGCCACGCGCTCGGCACCGACGAGTTCGGCCGCGACATGCTGAGCCGCCTCGTCTGGGGCGCCCGGGTGTCGCTCCTCGCGGGTTTCGGCACCGCGGCCCTGGCCATGCTGATCGGGGTGGGACTCGGCATCCTCGGCGGCTACCACACGGGGTGGATCGAGACGGTCGTCATGCGGCTGACCGACATCCTCATGGCGTTCCCGTACATCCTCCTCGCGATCGCGATCGTCGCCGGCGTCGGCCCGGGACTCCGGAACGCCATGCTGGCGATCGCCATCGTCGGGTTCCCGTTCTACACGCGGCTGGTGCGGAGCGTGGTCCTCTCGCTCAAGGGGCGGGAGTTCGTCGAGGCCGCCCGCGCCCTCGGCAGCCCGGACCGCGCGATCCTGGTCCGCCACGTCCTCCCGCACCTCCTGTCCCCGCTGCTGGTCGCGTTCAGCCTCGACATCGGGGCGAAGATTCTGGCCACGGCGGGCCTCTCCTTCCTGGGGCTCGGGACCCAGCCACCGACCGCGGACTGGGGCAGCATGCTGGCCACCGGGCGCCAGTTCGTCATCCTGCGGCCCCACGTGGCGCTGCTCCCGGGGCTCGCGATCTTCGTGGTGGTGGTGGCGACCAACCTCGTCGGCGACGCCCTGCGCGACCTCCTCGACCCCCGCATCCGCACGAGCTGACGGAATGCATGCGACCGAGTTCTCCGATCGGTGCCGACCAAGGCCGAGACGGTCAAGTGCGGGTTCCTCCGGCACCCCCCTCCCCCCGGTGGGTGGGGGAGGGGGGCTGGGGGGGAGGGAGGGAGGTCTCGAAAATTAGGGAGGTCAAGATTACGTGCAGGATCGAAGCCGAGGAGGTCGACCTCCTGCTGGGCCTCGTGCGCCAGCGCTACGGGAGCCGCCTGACCGCCGCCGAGCTCGATGGCGTCCGCCAGGGGATCCAGTCGATCGTGACGGCGGTCCGGGCGCTCCGCGCGGTGCGGCTCCGGAACGCCGACGAGCCGATCCCGCCCTTCGTTCCGGTGCGGGAGGAGCCGTGAGCCCCGATCCGGTGTTCGCGTCCGTCCGTCGGCTCGCGGAGCGGGTGGCGAGCCGCGGAATCTCGCCCGTCGCCCTGGCCGAGACATTCCTCGAGCGGCTCGAGACCCTGGGGCCGAAGTACAACGCCGTGGTCACCGTCACCCGCGACCGGGCGCTCGACGAGGCGCGGCGCGCCGAGCGCGAGATCGCCGCGGGTCGCTGCCGCGGGCCGCTTCACGGGATCCCCTACGGCGCGAAGGACCTCCTGGCGACCGGGGGCGGCATCCCGACGTCCTGGGGGGCGGCCCCGCTGCGCGACCAGACCTTCGACGAGGACGCCACCGTCATCCGGAAGCTCGGGGAGGCCGGCGCGGTCCTCGTCGCCAAGCTGGCGATGGTCGAGCTGGCGGGGGGCGCGGGGTACCGCCAGCCGAACGCCTCGTTCACGGGACCCGGCGTCAACCCCTGGGACCCGAGCGCCTGGAGCGGCGGCTCCTCCAGCGGGTCGGGCGCCGCCGTCGCCGCCGGGCTCGTGCCCTTCGCCATCGGCTCGGAGACGGGCGGCTCCATCCTCTCGCCGGCCGGCAACTGCGGCGTCACCGGGCTCCGGCCGACCTACGGCCGCGTCAGCCGTCACGGGGCGATGGCGCTCGCCTGGAGCCTCGACAAGCTGGGCCCGCTCGGGCTCACGGCGGACGACTGTGGCCTCGTCCTCGACGCCGTCGCCGGGCCCGACCCGGCCGATCCCTCGGCGACCGGCCGCCCGTTCCGCTACGAGGCCGCGGATCAGCATGGCCGGCGCTTCCGGTTCGGCGTCCTCCGGGGCGTGGCGGAGGGCTGCGAGGAGGGCGTCCGGGCGAGCTTCGCCGGCTCGCTGGCCGTGCTCGAGCGGATCGGCACCATCGAGGAGGTCGTGCTGCCGGACCTGCCCTACGAGCCGATCATGCGGATCGTCCTGCAGGTCGAGGCTGCCAGCGCCTTCGAGGATCTCGTGGAGGACGGGGTGATCGCGCGCCTGACGGCGCCCGAGGACCGGTACCTGTCGTACGGCCGCGACGCGATCCTCGCCAAGGACTACGTCAAGGCGCTCCGCCTGCGGGGCGTCGTGGCCCGCGAGGTCGATCGGGTCCTCGCGCGGCTCGACGCCCTCCTGGGGCCGGGCCGGCCCGCGGTGGCCACCCGCCTCGACCAGGACTTCCGCGCCGCGCTCGGGAGCGGCGCCCGCGACCCCATGGGCGCCATCGGCAACGTCGCCGGCCTGCCCGCCGTCATCGTGCCGAACGGCATCGGCGATCGCGGGCTGCCGACGAGTCTCCAGTTCCTGGGCCGCGCCTACGAGGAGAACACGATCCTGGCCGCCGCCCGCGCCTTCCAGGCGCTCACCGACTGGCACCAGCGGCACCCGCCGGCAGGGTAGGGTGCCGCGCCGATTCCCACCGAGGAGGAGTGACATGCGAGGGATCAGAGGGTTCGCGGGAGTGCTCCTGGTCGTCGCCGGACTGGCCGGTGTCGCGTGGGCCCAGGCCGCGCGCGAGGTGGTCGTGATCGGCATGGAGGCCGAGCCGCCCGGGCTCGATCCCGGGCAGGCGCTCGGGCTCCACACGCTCCGCGTGACGCACGAGATCTTCGAGACGCTCGTCACGACGCCGGACGACAGCACCGACGTCGTCCCCGGGCTCGCCGAGTCCTGGCAGGTGTCGGCGGACGGCCTGGCCTGGACGTTCAAGCTGCGCCGGGGGGTCAAGTTCCACGACGGCACCCCGCTCGACGCGACCGCGGTCAAGTTCACCTTCGACCGCGTGATCGATCCCAGCCACCCGCACGCCAAGAGCGGGAAGTGGTCGTTCGCGGTCGGCTACCTGTCGAGCGTCAAGTCGGTGGAGGTCGTCGATGCGCTGACCGTGCGGCTCCACCTCAAGTACCCGAACGGCGCGCTCCTCGCCAACCTGGCGATCCCCAACTGCGCGATCGTGAGCCCGACGGCGTTCGCCAAGGCGCCGGCCGACTTCAGCTTCCAGCCGGTCGGGAGCGGGCGGTACCGCTTCGAGTCGTGGGAGCGGGGGAGCAAGCTGGTGCTCCGCCGCAACGACGACTACTGGGGCGTGAAGGGCAAGCCGCGGGCGCTCGTCTACCGGGGCATCCCGGAGGCGAACGCGCGGGTGACCGAGCTCCTGACCGGCGGCGTCAACCTGATCCTGCCGGTCCCGCCGGATTTCGTGGCCCGGCTGGAGACGACGCCCCAGGTGACCGTGTACAAGAAGACCGGGCTCACGATCTGGTACGTCGGGATGAACGTCGAGAAGAAGCCGTTCACCGACAAACGGGTCCGCCAGGCGCTCAATCACGCGGTGAACCGGGAGGCGATCGTCCGGGACATCCTGAAAGGGACCGGCATTCCCGCCACCGGGCCGCTGCTGCCGGGCACGTGGGCGTACGAGCCCAACGTCCGGAAGTACCCGTACGACCCGACCATGGCCAAGCGGATCCTGGCCGAGGCGGGCTACCCGAACGGCTTCGAGGTGGAGCTGTGGGTGCCCGAGTCGGGCTCGGGCATGCAGGCGCCGGTGGAGATGTCCACGGTGATCCAGGCGAACCTGGCCGCTGTCGGCGTGAAGGCGAGCCTGAAGACGATGGAGTGGGGCTCCTACCTGGGCAAGCTGCGCACCGACGCCCCGCCGATGTTCGCCCTCTCCTGGTTCCTCAAGTCCGAGGATCCCGACCTGTCGCTGCACCCGAACTTCTTCTCGAAGAGCGCGCCGCTCCCCAACCGGGCCAACTACGCCAACCCCGAGGTCGACGAGCTGCTGCTCCAGGCCCGGCAGGCCGGCGACCGGGCCAAGCGGGCCGACCTCTACCGCCGGGTCCAGCGGATGGTCGTGGAGGACGCGCCCTGGATCTTCGTCGACCACGAGATCCAGGTCGTCGCCACCCGGGCCGGCCTCAAGGGGTTCAAGCTCCACCCGAGCGGCTTCGACCTCCGCGTCGAGCACCTCGAGTAGGTCTCCCGGCGCTCGGTGCGCGTGGGCCTCGGACGGCGAGCATTCGACCGCCTCGGCGAGGCGGTCCGGACGGCGCTGCCGCGTCGTTCAACCGGCGACGCCCACCGTGGTCATCGAATCGATGGCGATCGGCGAGGGGCCGCTGGGGGTCGTGGAGGCTTCGTATCCGCTCTCCCCGATGCAACAGGGCCTGCTGGTCGAGAGCCTGACCTCCAGGCGACCCGGGGTGAACCTGGAGCAGGTACTGTGCGGGTTCGACGAGGATCTGGACATCCCCGCGCTCGAGCGGGCGTGGGCCCGGGTGGTGCGGCAGCACGCGATCCTCCGGACCGGTGTCCGGTGGGGCGACTCCGGCAACTACGTGCAGGACGTGCACCAGACCGTCCGGCTGAGCTGGGCCCACCATGACTGGCGACACCTTTCCACGCGCCAGCGCCGGCGGGAGCTCGAGCGGTTTCTCCGGGAGGATCGCCGGAAGGGCTTCGATGTCTCGGCCGTCCCCCTGATGCGTCTCTCGCTCATCCGCGAAGGGCGACGCCGCTACCAGTGCTGGTGGACGGTCCACCACCTGGTCGTCGACGTGCGGGTCTTCCTCCTGGTGCTGAGCGACGTGCTCACCTGTTACGACGGGTACCGGCGGGGCAGGGACCCGGATCTCGGCGAACCCCGCCTTTACCGCGACCATGTCGAGTGGCTGCAACGGGTGGATCACTCGCGGGCGGAGACGTTCTGGCGCCAGCGCCTTCAGGGATTTCGCGAACCGACCCCGCTGGTGGTGGCGCGGACGCCGGAGGTGGCCGGGGCCGTCGGCGAGATCCGAGGCGAGCAGGAGTTCGCGCTGTCGCGGAAGACGACGGAGGCGCTCCGATCGCTGGCGAGCGCCAACGGGTTCACGCTGAATACCGTGCGTCCACGGCGCGTGGGCCCTCCTCCTCGGTCGCTACAGCGGGCAGGACGACGTGCTGTTCGGCGCCGTCCGGGCGTGCCGGCGGTCCGGCCTGGAGGGTGCCGAGGAAATGGTCGGCCCCTGCATCAACACCGTGCCGGTTCGCGTGCAGATCCCGGAAGACGAGCGTCTGGTGCCGTGGCTGAGGAAGCTGCGCGAGCAGTGGCGCGCCCTTCGCGAGCACGAGCATTGCCCCCTCTCCCTCGTGGGGGGATGGAGCGAGGTGGCGCCGGGACGGCCGCTGTTCGAGAGCCTCGTCAACTTTCAGGAGCCGGGCTGGGCGGCCGCGATGCGGGGACGAGCGGGAAATCGATCGAGGGACTTCGGCAACGTCAGCGCGCCCAGTCAGCCCCTGGCCCTCGACGCCTACGGCGGCTCGTCGCTCCTGGTGAAGGCGCTCTACGATCCGGCGCGCTTCGAGGCGTCGGCCATCGAGGGCATGCTCGGACACCTGAGGACGCTCCTGGAGAAGATGGCGTCGGGGGGAGATCCGCCCCTGGCCGCCCTCGACCTGCTGACACCCTCCGAGCGCCGGCGGATGGTCGTCGAGTGGAACGACACGGCCACGAGGTTCCCGCGGGACCGGACCGTCCACGCGCTGTACGAGGAGCAGGCCCGGCGGACGCCGGCCGCGATCGCGGTGACATTCGGCAGCGAGCGCTTGACGTACGCCGAGCTCCACGATCGGGCCGATCGGCTGGCGGGTCTCTTGCGAGCGCGAGGAGTGCGGCGGGGCAGCGTCGTCGGCGTGTGCGCCGACCGATCGGTGGACATGGTTGTAGGGTTCCTGGGGGTTCTGAAGGCAGGAGGAGCGTACCTCCCGCTCGATCCCGGATACCCACGGCAACGCCTGGCGCTGATGCTGGATGACAGCCGGGCCTCGGTACTCCTGACACAAGATCGCCTCCGGGCGACGCTGCCCGGCACTCCCGCCGAGGTGATCAGCCTCGATGGCGACTGGGCGCGAATCCCGGGGAGAGTGCCTACGTCCCGGAGGGCGGCGCCGCCGACGACCCCGCGTACGTGATGTACACGTCGGGATCGACCGGAACGCCGAAAGGGGTCGTGGTGCCGCATCGGGCGGTGGTGCGGCTGGTGAGGAGCACCAATTACATCCACCTGGGCCCCGGCGATCGGGTGGCGCAGGCGTCGAATGCGGCGTTCGATGCCGCGACCTTCGAGATCTGGGGCGCGCTGCTGAATGGCGCCGGGCTCGTCGGGGTGACCACGGACGTGCTGCTGTCGCCCGGGCAGTTCGCGAGCCAGGTGAAGCGGGACCGGCTCACGACGCTGTTCCTGACGACGGCGCTGTTCAACGCGATGGCTCGAGAGATCCCGACCGTGTTCCGGGGGATGCGGACCGTCCTGTTCGGAGGTGAGAAGGTGGACCCGCACTGGGTGCGGGAGGTGCTGGCGAACGGACCACCGGAGCGCCTGCTCCACGTGTACGGGCCGACCGAGACGACGACGTTCGCCACGGCGTTCGTGGTGACCAGCCTCCCGAGCGACGCCCGCACGGTGCCCATCGGGCGGCCCATCGCGAACACGCAGGTGTACGTCGTGGATCGAGTGGGGCACCCCGTCCCGGTCGGCGTCCCCGGCGAGCTCCTCATCGGCGGCGACGGGGTGGCGCTTGGGTACCTCAACCGGCCCGAGCTCGACGCGGCGAAGTTCCTGCCGGACCGCTTCCGGGACCGGACCGGCTCGCGGCTGTATCGGACGGGGGATCTGGTCCGGTACGGACCGGAAGGCGAGCTGGAGTTCCTGGGCCGCGTGGACAACCAGGTGAAGATCCGCGGCTTCCGCGTCGAGCCGGAGGAGATCGAGGCGGTGCTCGGTCAGCATCCCGCCGTGCAGGCCGCGGTGGTCGTTCTCCGCGAGGACGTGCGCGGAGACCGACGGCTCGTCGGGTACGTCGTGCTCGACGACGGAGGCGACGGAGGGTCCGCCCGGCTTCGCCGCTTCCTGAGCGGGAAGCTGCCGGACTACATGATTCCGTCAACGTTCGTGGCCATCCCCTCGCTGCCCCTGACGCCTAACGGCAAGGTCGATCGGGAGGCTCTGCCGCGGCCTGCCGACGTGAGTTCGGCGCCGCCGCCCGCCGCCGACACCGCCGACCGCACGCCGGTCGAGGAGATCGTCGCCGCGGTGTGGGCCGACGTGCTCAAGACCGCGCCGATCGGCTCCGACGTCAACTTCTTCGAGCAGGGCGGGGACTCCCTCCTGGGCATGGAGGTGATGATCCAGCTCGGGGAGGCGTTCCAGCTCGACCTTCCGGCGAGCCTCCTGTTCGAGCGACCGACCGTCACCGAGCTGAGCCAGGCCATCGGCGAGCTCCGGTCCGGGACGGCGCGGACCGGCCCGCTGACCGCCGTCCCCCGGGACGCCCCGTTGCCCCTGTCGTACTTCCAGGAGCGCGTGTGGCGATACTGCCAGACGGCCGCCGATCCGCTGCAGTTCATCACCTCGACCAGGCGTCGCCTGAAGGGGCGTCTGGACGTCGAGGCGTTCGAGCGCGCCATGACGGAGATCGTCCGGCGCCACGAGGTCCTGCGGACGACGTTTTCCCGCCACGGCGATCACCCGGTGCAGACCGTGGGCCCGGCCCGACCCATGCGGGTCCCGGTGGTGAGGGTCCCGGCCGGTCGGGGCGTGTGGGCCGAGGTCGGGCGGCTGGCCGAGGCGGAAGCCGGACGCCCCTTCGACCTCGAGCGTGATCTCCCACTGCGCGCGACCCTCCTGAGGATGAGCGACACCAATCACGTGCTGTTGCTCACCACGCACCACATGATCTACGCGCCGAGCTTGCGACAGATCCTGTTCCGCGAGCTGACCGCCCTCTACGGGGCCTACTCTCGCGGGGAGCCGTCGCCCCTGCCCGAGCCACGGTTCCAGTACGGAGACTTCGCGGTGTGGCAGCGCCGGTGGCTCCACGAGGATGCCGAGCTGTACCGGCGTCAGCTCGCGTACTGGAAGGCTCGGCTGCGCGGTCCGCTGCCCGTCATCCGGCTGGCGCCCCGACGACCGGGCGCCGCCGCCCGGGGCGCGGAGCCCTCGGTGTCGAGAATCCGCGTCCCGAGCGCCGTCTACCGCGAGCTCAAGGCCCTCGGTCGGCGCGAGGGCGCGACGCTCTTCATGGTCTTGCTGGCCGCCGGGAAGGTCGTCCTGTCGCACCAGGCGAACCTGGAGGACGTCATCGTCGGAAACGTCGTCGAAAGCTCGAGCCCTCCCGACCTCGCCGGGGTCATGGGCCTGAAGGGCAACCTCCTGGTGCTCCGCACCGATCTCTCCGGGGATCCGACGTTCCGGACGCTCCTGAGGCGAGTCCGCCGGGTGACCCTGGACGCCCTCGACCACCAGGGCCTTCCGTTCGAGGAGCTCGCGAAGGCCCTCGCGCGGGACGGAGGCCAGGCACCGCCGATCGAGGTGATCTTCCAGCACACGCGGCGGGCGCGAACGGAGTGGTCCCTGCCCGGCCTGAAGGCCGGGCGGTGGCGGTATATGGGCGAGGCGAAGCGGTGGGGCCTGTCCATGGTCCTGCTGGAGACCGACGACCGGTGGCTCGCCGCGGCGGCAAGCTTCGATACGGACCGGTACGATTGGGTCGCGATCACGGCGATGCTGGCGGAGTACCGAGCCGTGCTGGCGCGGGTCGTGGAAAACCCGGAGCTTCGATTGTCGGAGCTCCGGGGCCTCGCGAGTCGCGCCAACGTTGACCCCGGCGCTCACGTCGGATAGGGTGGGGGAGTGTCGTCGGCTTCGACGGGTCCGGAGGCGGTGAAGCGGCAACAGGAGGCATGACGACTACCGGACCGACGCTGCTCCCGACGGTGTTCCACATCACCCACTGGAAGGCCGGGTCGCAGTGGGTTCACCGGATCCTCCACGGCCTGGTGTACGACCGGCTGGTGGTGCCCCGGCAGGACCAGGGTCAGTTCCTGGCCGATCCGATCCAGCCCGGCCGCGTCTACCCCACGCTCTACGTCACCCGAGAGCAGTTAGAGTCGGTGCTGGTGCCAGCCGATCACCGGCGCTTCGTCATCATCCGGGACCTGCGCGACACGCTGGTGTCGCTGTACTTCAGCATCAAGATCAGCCATCCCGTCCCCGACGGGGGGTTCGGCCGGGACCGCGCCGTCCTGGGCGAGTTGCCCCAGGAAGCCGGCCTGCTCCACGTCCTGCGGACCGGCCTGCCCCAGAGCGCCGCCATCCAGGCGTCGTGGGTCAAGTCGGGCGAGCCGTTGCTCCGGTACGAGGCCCTGCTCGGCAACGACCTGGGGCTGCTCGCCGACGTGCTCCTGCGCGAGTGCCAGCTGGAAGTGCCCCTCGACCGATTCATCGAGGTCGTGCTGGCCAATCGCTTCGAGCGGATCACCGGGGGGCGGCCCCGTGGTGAGGAGGACGTCACGGCTCACGAGCGCAAGGGTGTTCAGGGAGACTGGCGCCGCTACTTCACCGAGCCGGTAAGGCGGGCGTTCAAGGACGAGTTCGGCGACCTCCTGGTGGCGACGGGGTACGAAGCCGACCTCGACTGGTGAACCGCCGGAGAGCGGCGGTCGGGAGAGAGCGGGATCGTGAGACGGGTCACGGTGCTGGGGGCCACCGGCTTCATCGGCGCCCACCTCGGCGCCGAGCTGCGGCGACGCGGCTACCTGGTGTGGACCCCGCCGCGCGATGCCGATCTGACGGCTGGCCCGCTGGGGACGGTCTTCTACTGTATCGGTCTGCCCGGCGGCGACGCCCCTGTCCGGCCCTTCGAGACGGTGGCCGCCCACGTCTGCAAGCTGGCCGACGTGCTGCGTCGCGGCCAGTTCGATTCCCTCCTCTACCTCTCCTCGACCCGGCTCTACCTGGGGGCGCCGACGGGCGACGAGGAAGAGACGATCCGCGCCAACCCGCTACAGCCGACGGATCTCTACAACCTCTCCAAGGCCATGGGCGAGTCCCTGGCCCTCCAGTCGGGCCGGCCGGTGCGCGTCGTTCGCCTCGCGAACGTGTACGGACCGCACTGGAAGTCCGAGAACTTCCTGCCCAGCGTCATCCGGGCCGCCTGGCGCGATGGGGTCGTGACGCTGCGGACCGCCTTGACGTCCGCCAAGGACTACGTCCACATCGAGGATGTGGTGAGCCTCCTGATCCGGATCGGGCTGGACGGCTCGCGGCCAGTCTACAACCTGGCCAGCGGCCGGAACGTGACCCATGCCGAGATCGCCGAGCGGTTGCAGGCGCTGACCGGATGCGCCGTCCAGGCCGAACCGGGGCTGCCGGTGGTCGTGTTCCCGCCGATCGGCACGGCCCGGCTGCGAGCCGAATTCCCCTTCGTCCCGCGGAGTGTGCTCAGCGACCTGCCGTGGCTCGTGGAGCTCTACCGCCACGAGCCGGAGCAGCCGGACCGGGGCCCCGGGGCGCGGGACCGGCACGGGGCCGTGCCCAGCGGGCCAGGCTGAGGAGATCGTCGCGTGGCGGGAGCCTCCAGCGGGCGGCGATGGCGCGGGCTGGTGCCCGGGTGGGCCCGCCGCGTCACGGGCCGGCCCGGGCCCCGCGGGATCGAGCAGCGACCCGGAGCGGCGGCGGAGCTCGACGCGAGCGAGCGGGCGCGCGCGGAGCTGGCGGGGGAAGTGGCGCGGCTCACGGGCGCCCTGAGGGACAGCCACCGGGACCGCGAGGCCCTGGCGGCCCACGCGCGCCGGCTCGACGCGGCCCTGCAGGGGCTCGATCGTTTCGTGCGATCCGCCGATTACCACGCCGACCACCTCACGGTGTGGGGCCGGAACCTGGCGTTCCTGGAGGAGGCGGCGTTCGTCCGGGCCTACGGGCGGGGCATGTCCTCCGGCCACAAGATGGCGCGGCCCAAGGGCAGCGACGAAGACATCCACGTCGAGTGGCGTGTCCACATCCTGTGCTGGGCCGCCTGGCATGCCCGGCACCTGCCCGGCTGCTTCGTCGAGTGTGGCGTCAACACCGGCCTCTACGCGCTCGCCGTCTGCGACTTCATCGACTTCAACGCCACCGGCAAGGAATTCTACCTGTTCGACACCTTCAACGGCATCCCGGAGGCGCAGATCGCCGACGACGAGCGCGAGCACGCGACGCTCTACAATGCGCAGTACTACGAGGAGTGTTACGAGCTGGCCCGGCGGAACTTCGCTCCGTACCCGCGCGCACGGCTGGTGCGGGGTATCGTCCCCGGGTCCTTCGCCGGGGTGAGCATCGACCGGGTGTGCTATCTGTCCATCGACATGAACATCGCCGAGCCGGAGGTGGCTGCGCTGGCGTTCTTCTGGGACCGCTTGACACCCGGGGCGCCCGTCATTCTCGACGACTACGGCTGGATCACCGCCGCCCGCCAGCAGCGGGAGCTGAATCGGTTCGCCGAATCGCGGGGTGTCCGGATCGCCACCTTGCCAACCGGTCAGGGGCTGCTGCTCAAGCCGTGAGGCTGCGAGTGACGCAATCGGATCCCACCCACGGGGGCAGGCCATGACGTCGCCCCGGTTCAGTGTCGTCATCCCCACCCGCGAGCGAGCCGGCACCCTGGTATCCACCTTGCGGAGCTGCCTGGATCAGGACTTCGACGACTACGAGGTCGTGGTGTGCGACAACGACGGCTCGCCGGCCACGCGGGAGGCCGTCGATGGGTTCGCCTCACCACGGATCAAGTACGTGCGCGCGCCACACCTGCTGGCGATGGGCGACAACTGGGAGCTGGGCCTGGCGCACGCCGAGGGCGAGTACGTGACCGTGCTCGGCGACGACGACGGCCTGATGCCCTATGCCCTGGTGGAGCTGGACCGGCTGATCCGTGGGGCGGGCGAGCCCCCGGCCGTCCGGTGGAGCGCTGCCTTCTACACCTGGCCCGACCTGGCCATCCGGGGCGAGGAAAACTACCTGCGCGTGCCACTGGGTCGCCGGGTCCACACCGTGGACGCCCGGGCCGCGATGGCCTCCGTCCTCCGCTTCCAGGACTGCTACACCACGCTCCCCACGATCTACAACGCGATGATCCGTCACACCCTCCTGGCGGAGTGGCGGCAGCGCGGCGGGCGCCTGTTCCGGGCCTACTGCCCGGACGTCTACTCGGGCTTCGCCCTGGCCCACTTGGCCGGGCAGTACGTCTCGACCGATGCGCCGATGACGGTGGCCGGACTGTCGGGGCGGAGCTTCGGCGTGGCCATGTTCTTCTTCCGGGGCCGCTCGCCCCTCGACCACGAGGTGCGACGGCTGAACGAGGCTCGTTACCCCATCCATCCCACGGTGCCGGACCTCCCGGTCTTCCCGACCGTCCCGGTGGCCGACGCGTTCCAGTGGGCCAAGGACACGCTGTTCCCCCGGGACGACACCCTGACGCTGGATCGTCAACTGGTCGCGTCGCTGTGCGTCGAGAACCTCCGCACCGAATCCGAGGCGGACTGGCGCCAGGGGATGGCCGTCATCCGCGGCTCGCTCGCCGACGTCCCCGCCCTGGCCGAGTGGTTCGACACGGTGCACGGCCCGCGCCCCTTCCGCCCCGTCGGCCCGCTACCCCTGCGCAGCCCGCGGCTGGGGTTCGACGGCGATCACCTGCACCTGGACGCCGCGGTGTTCGGGGTGGCCAGCGTCCACGACGCCGTCCGGCTGTGCGAGAAGGTGCTGAACTACCGGCGCGACGGCCTGGAGCCGGGCGGTCACGCCGCGCCGTCGGCTGGAGGCGGCCGGCTCGACGCGGGGTCCCCCGGCATTCCGAGCCCGGCGCCGCCGGGGGCCGTCCCGCCGGTGGTGGCGTCCCTGCGGCGGCTGGGTCACGGGCTCTACGCCTGGCTGGCCGCCGAGCTGGATTGTCGCCGGATGATCGACGTCGGGGCCCACCACGGGACGGTGCTCGGTCACTTCGTCCGGGCGGGCTGGGACGTGATCGGCTTCGAGCCGATCGAGTCGAACCGGCTCGCGCTGCTCGAGAACAGCGCCGGCCCGGGCCGGCTGGTCGTCCGGCCGGAGGCGGTCAGCGACTCGACGCGCCTCCGCGAGCTCCACCTGGCCGTGACCAAGGACGGGCGGCTCCACGAGTACTATCACAGCCTGGAGAACTACCGCGAGGACGTCTGGCATCGCAAGGGGCCGACGGTGAGCGTGGCGGCGGTGAGCCTGGACGACCTCGCCGCCGCCGGCGAGGTGCCGGTCGAGCTGGGGTTCCTCAAGGTCAACACGGAAGGCCACGACCTCGCCGTGCTGCGGGGATGCGGCCGGTTGCGCTGCCAGGTGATCTGCGTCGAGTTCTGGAGGGACGCCCACGCCCTCGGGCCGAGCCCGTCTCCCGCCGAGGAGATGATCGCCCTGTTGCGCAGCCGTGGCTACGCCGATTACGTCGTCCTGGCGCACGACGCCGACCAGACGCAGGTCCTCTACTCGACGATGAGGGGCACCCACCCCGGAGCCTGGGGCGACATCTTCTTCTTCCACGAGACGGCGGCCGGCGCCTACCAGCGGCTCCGGGCGGACGTCCTGTGGCAGACGGCGGTGGAAGCCTACGAGGGCTGGGGCCTCTCCCGCGGCGAGCTCGTGGAGAAGGAGGCCGTGATCCAGTCGTTCCATGGCCAGCTGGTCGAGAAGGAGGCCGTCATCCAGTCTCTCCACCGGAAGCTGGTCGAGAAGCGGTCCGCCACCCTGCGGCAGATCCTGGCGCAAGCCATCCGCCGGCGGTGGCGGCGCTGGGGGTCGGGACCGGCTCGCGGCCGGTGAGGCGCCGTGGCGGGCCCCCGACCCCGGCTCCCACCCGCTCCGTGGCGATGCCCGCGCCGCCCTGGCCGGCGGTGAGGGCGGACCCCCTCAGCGGCCGCCGGGCTGACCACCTTCGGCCAGTCGGGGGTGCCCGCCGCGCCGCTCGCCCCGGCCGGACCGGGAGGCGGCGGCGCCGCGGCGGACCCGGGGGTGGGCGTCTGGGCGAGGGCGTGGGTCCCCCAGGCGAGGCCGAGGAGCGCCGACAGGGCTGCCCGCCGGTCGATGGGCGTTCCGGCGCCCCGCCCGGGGACCGCCGTGAGCCTCGCAAGGGCCTTCCAGGGGTTCGAGTCGCTCGAGGTCCTGCCATGGGTTGCTCCTTCATCCGGCCCGTGCCCTCAGGCCGGTGGCGCGACGTACTCAACGCCTGGGGCCCCCGTGGCGTTGAGTGTGATCGTCGAGGAAGGGGGACCGTTCCATGGGACTTTGGTCGTATGCTGGCGATCAGGAACCTCCGGGCGTACGACCAAGGTCCGATAGACGGCCGCCTCCGCGGCGACTATGGTATCTTCGGGCCTCGGCGAGGTGGCGGTCGGGACCAGGGCGCCTCCTGACGAGGACCGGGACGTGCGGTCGACGCGGAACGACGTGGTTCACCCCTGTGGGAGAGACGTGGACTAGCGACCATGAAGGACGTGTGGCTGGATCAGGTGCTCCACCGGCGCCTCTCGCGACCGCTGAGCGCGGGGGCCGTGCGGATCGGGATCTCGCCCAATGCCGTGACCATCGCCAGCCTGCTCGTCGGGCTCGGCGCCGCCTGGAGCGTGGCCCGCGGGTCGGTGGGGGGCGCGTGGCTCGGGCTGGCCCTGTATCTCGCGGCCGTGGTGCTGGACCACGCGGATGGCGAGGTCGCCCGCGCCACCGGCACGGCATCGCAGCTGGGCCACTGGCTCGACATCGGGACGGACGCCGCCGTGCACGGCACGCTGGTCGTTGCGCTGGGTCTGGCGACGACGCCGTTCGGCGCGTCGTGGGGCCCGAGTGTCGGCGTGCTGGGGGCGATGGGCGTCGTCGCCAGCGCGCTCCTCGCCAACGTGTGGCCGCTGCGCGCCACGGCGGATGGAAGCCGGGTCGAGCGATGGCTGGACGGCCTCGGCAACCGGCATGGATTCTACGGAGCGCTGCTCGGTTACGTGCTCGGCCGCACCTTCATCCCCGACCTCTTGCCCGCTCTGCTCATCGTCGTGACGCTCGGCTCACATGCCTACTGGCTCGGTCGGGTTGCCCTGCTCCTGGCCACACGGCGCCGGCCGGGGCCGGAGGTGGTGGGCGCCGACGGTTCGCGCTTCGGCGTCGAGCCGGCCCGTCGCCCTACCGGGAGCTGGCTCAGCTCGAGCCCACGCGACCGGTGCCGCCCGGCCCCGGATTGAGCGCGGGCAGCGCGGACTGGGCGCGGGCGGACTGCTGACGGCGTCCCAGCCAGCCGGCCCGGGCACACCATCTCGGCGGAGATCTCTCCCGCCTTGATCTTGCCCGGCCAGCGGACCATCGCCGGCACGCGGAACGCGCCCTCCCAGTTGGTGTCCTTCTCGCTGCGATGACTCGGAGGAGCGCGTCGGCGACACCCGACCTCCGGTTCCACCCCGGCCGGAGGGTCGCCAGGTTCTCGGTGCCCGTTGCCAACGGGCCAGGGCGCAGACGCTCGAGGGGAAGTCCCGTCGCCATGCCAGACGCAAAGCCACGATAGCCCTGGTCGCCCCGGGCGCCAATGGGACTTTGGTCCTACTCTGCTCGGCCGGTGTCTCGCCGGGAGTCTTGACGGGCGCTCCCTCCACGGGTCACCATCGGTCGTCGGCCGCTCCTTCTCCGATCGACAACACCCGGCACGGGAGGACATGCGTGCGGAGGCTCTTCGGCATCACGCTGCTCGTCGCGGTCGCCGTGACCGCGCTGGCCACGCCGGCGTCGGCGGTGCTGGCGACGCTCACGGACGACGCCCACACCTCGTCCGCGTCCCAGGCGAAGAACTTCGGCATCGAGCCGTCCCTGCTCGTCCAGGCCCCGGGGCCCCGGACGGTCACCTTCCTCAAGTTCGACCTGGCGAGCCTGCCGAGCGGGACCCAGGGCAGCGACGTCGTGAAGGCGACCCTGACACTCTGGGTGAGCCGGGTCGGCGCGCCGGGGTTCTTCGACGTGCGAGTCGTGCGCAGTCCCTGGAGCGAGGGCGCGCTGACCGCGGTGGCGACGCCGCGGCTCGGCAGCGCGGAGATCGGCGGGGTGCCGGTCGTCGCCGCGGCCCGGCAGTCGTTCATGACGCTCGACCTCACGGAGATCGTCCGGGAGTGGGTGGACAAGGGCCTGCCGAACCACGGGATCGCGCTCGTCCCCAGCTCGCGCGAGGTGGCGGTGACCTTCGACAGCAAGGAGAACCGGGAGACCAGTCACGAGCCCCGGCTCGAGATCGTCCTGCGCGGCGAGCCCGGCATCGCCGGGCCACCCGGCCCCGCCGGCCCCGTGGGGCCGTCGGGGGGAACCGGCGGAGCCGCCGCCGGCCTGCCGGGTCCGGCCGGTTCACCGGGGCCGCCCGGACCGCAGGGAGCGATCGGTCCGCCCGGGCCGCGCGGGCCCGAAG
This sequence comes from uncultured Candidatus Rokubacteria bacterium, assembly GCA_963708025.1. Lineage (GTDB taxonomy): Bacteria > Methylomirabilota > Methylomirabilia > Rokubacteriales > DASRDR01 > CAVPSB01. The sequence goes on from CAVPSB010000015.1 coordinate 161,664, forward strand.
GTCGTGAGGGGCTGCCCGGCCCGCCGGGGCTGCCTGGCCAGATGGGTCCTGCGGGTCCGGCCGGCTCGACGGGGCCGTCGGGACACGCCGGGACCGCCGGGACCGATGGGCCCCCCCGGGTTCGCCGGTCCTCCCGGCGTTCCCGGCGCTGCCGGCATCGCGGGGCCGGCCGGGCCGGTCGGCCCCGCGGTCACCGTCGCCGGCACGGCCCAGGTGGCCGCGAGGTCCACGCTCAACGGGCTGAGGGAGTTCCGCGCCACCTCCAACTGGACGGCGCCCCCCGGCGTTACCCACGTGCTCGTGGAGTCCTGGGGCGCCGGTGGGGGCGGCGGCGGCGGCTCGTCGGGCGCCACCGGCGGCGGGGGCGGCGGCGGTGCCGGCGCCTACCAGCGCGGTGTCGTCGCCGTCACCCCCGGCGCCTCCTACGAGGTGGTCCTGGGCCAGGGCGGCGCCCAGGGGGACGTCGGCAAAGCGGGGTCGGCCGGCACCGACACGGAGTTCCGCGACGTGCGGACCGGCGCCGTCCTGTACCGGGCGCGGGCCGGTCGGGGTGGGGGCGCGGGACAGGAGCAGTACCTGCCGGGGTCCGTGGGGGCCGGGGGACCCGGCGATTCGGCGGGCATCGCGCGCGATGGCGTTAACGGGGCCGCCGGCTCGCCGTGTCCGCCCGCCGCGCTGTCGCCCTCGAACTGCCTTCGCCCGGCCAGCGGCGGCGCCGGCGGCGTCGCCTCCCGCGGCAGCGTGGATCCCCCCTCGACCGCCGGGCGTGGCGGCGGGGGCGGTCAGGGCAATAAACCGGGAACGGCGGGGTCGCCGGGCTACGTCATCCTGCAATGGTGACCGCCGTTGCGCGCCCCCCGCGTTCGTCGCACAATCGCCTGAACTCGCCGCCGGGTCAGCCGGCGGCCGCGGAAAGGGACCCCCGCCGATGAGACACCTCGTGTCAACCCTCTCGTTCCGCCGACCTCGTACCGCGTCGGGACTGCGGGGCACCCCCCCTCCCGGCAGGCCGGAGGCCGTCGGCCAAAGGCCGGAGGCCGTCGGCCAAAGGCCGGAGGCCGTCGGTGGGTGGGGAGGGGTCGCCAGAGGCCGAAGGCCGTCTATGGGTGGGGGTGGACCCCAATGAGCGCCATCCTGTTCCGGAACGCCAGGCTCTTCGATCCCACGACCGGGCGAGCTCGCCGGCGGCGGCTCGGTCCTGGTCGAGGGCGATCGCATCCGCGAGGTCGCCTCCCGGCCGATCCACGCCGCCGGCGCCACCGTCCTCGACTGCGGCGGGCGGACCCTGATGCCCGGGCTGATCGACTGCCACGTCCACGTCTTCCTCTCCGAGGTCAACATCCGCGCCCTCGAAGCCGTCCCGCTCACCCTCATGACGGCCCGCGCCGCCGGCCTGATGCGGGCCATGCTCGACCGCGGCTTCACGACCGTCCGCGACACCGGCGGCGCCGACTGGGGGATCCGGGAGGCCGTCGCGCTCGGGCACCTGGCCGGGCCCCGCCTCTTCGTCGCCGGTCGGGCTATCGGCCAGACCAGCGGCCACTCGGACACCCGCCGCCGGACCGACACCGGGTCGTCCTGCCCGACGTGCAACGCGATGCTGTTCACGCTGGCCATCGCCGACGGCGCCGACGAGGTCCGCCGGGCCGTCCGCGAGCAGCTCCGCCAGGGGGCGGACCACATCAAGATCATGGTCTCCGGCGGGGTGGCCTCGCCCTACGATCCGCTCGACAGCCTCCAGTACACGCTGGACGAGATCCGGGCGGCCGTGGACGAGGCGGCCACCTTCAAGCGCTACGTCTGCGCCCACGCCTACCCCGCCGAGGCGATCGCCCGGGCCGTCGACTGCGGCGTGCGGGTGATCGAGCACGGGAACCTGATCGACGCCGGGACCGCGAAGCTGATGGCCGAGCGGGGCGCCATCCTGGTGCCGACGCTGGTCGCCTACGACGCCATCAACCGCCACGGCGGCCGGTTCGGGATGGGCGGGGAGAGCCTCGAGAAGAACAAGCTCGTCCTGGAGGCGGGGCTCCGCTCGCTCGAGCTCGCCCGGGACGCCGGCGTGCGGATGGCGTACGGGAGCGACCTGCTCGGACAGCTCCAGCCCGACCAGTCGCGCGAGTTCCTGCTCCGGGCCGAGGCCCTCTCGCCCCGCGAGATCCTCCACTCGGCGACGGTTGTCGGCGCCGAGCTGCTCGGCCGGGCGGGCGAGCTGGGCGTCGTGGCCCCGGGGGCGCTGGCCGACCTCCTGGTGGTGGACGGCAACCCGCTCGAGGACCTGGGGCTCTTCCAGGACCAGGGCGCCCACCTGTCGGTGATCATGCAGGGCGGACGGCTCCACAAGAACCGCCTCCCCCCGGCATGACGGCGAGCGGCGTCGCCCTCCGCCGCGGGCTGGGTCGCCTGGCCCTGCGGGGCGCGGCGGGGGTGGCCCTCGCCTTCGTCCTCCTCCCCCTCGGGCTCGTCTCCTGGCTCGGCTTCTTCCGGAACGAGGTCGTCTCCTTCCCGCCCCGGGGGTACACCCTCCGCTGGTTCGGGGCGATCCTCGACCAGCGCAACTTCGTCGACGGGTTCGTGGCGAGCCTGGAGGTCGGCCTCGTCGCCATGCTGGCGGGGCTCGCGGTCGGCGTGCCGGCCAGCCTGTGCCTGGCGCGCCACCGCTTCCGCGGCCACGAGGCGCTGAACACGCTGCTCCTCCTGCCCCTGGTCGTGCCCGGCATCGTCGCCGGCACCGCCATCTACGTGTTCCAGGTCGAGACCGAGATCTTGACCGGCCTCCCCCTGGTCGCCTCGCTGCCGGGGCTCGTGCTGGCCCACGTCCTCATCACGATCCCGTGGACCGTGCGGCTCGTCACCGCCAGCCTGGCCGGGCTCGACCGCACGGTGGAGGAGGCGGCGCTCAGCCTCGGTGCCGGGCCGTGGACGACGTTCCGGCGCGTCACCCTGCCGCTGATCCGGCCCGGGGTGGTGGCGGCCGCGCTCTTCAGCTTCATCATCTCGTTCGGCAACCTGGAGATGTCGCTCTTCCTGGTCGGTCCCGGGCGCACCACGCTGCCGATCGCCATCCTCCAGTACCTGGAGTGGCGCATCGACCCGGTCATCGCCGCCGTGTCCTTCCTCCAGATCGTCCTGATCGCCGCCGGCATGGCGGTGACGAACCGGTACGTGCGGCTCAGCCGGGTGCTGTAGCCGGCCGGCATGTCGCGCGTCGTCCTCGAGGGGCTGTCGAAGCGGTACGGCGAGGTGTGGGCCGTCCGCGACGTCGCGCTCACGATCGAGGAGGGCGAGCTGGTGGTCCTGCTCGGCCCCAGCGGCTGCGGCAAGACGACGATCCTCCGCATGATCGCCGGCCTGGCCGAGGTCACGGCGGGCCGGATCCGGCTGGGCGGGCGCGACATCACCCAGGCCCCGCCTTACCGGCGGAACACCGGGCTCGTCTTCCAGGGCTACGCTCTCTTTCCCCACCTGACCGTCGCCGAGAACGTCGCCTTCGGCCTCGAGATGCGCCGGCTGGCGCGGCCGGCCATCGACGACAAGGTCGCCGAGGCGCTGCGCCTGGTGCGCTTGGGGGGGCTCGGGGACCGCCTGCCGCGCCAGCTCTCGGGCGGGCAGCAGCAGCGGGTCGCGCTGGCCCGCGCGCTGGTCATCGCGCCCGAGCTGCTCCTCCTAGACGAGCCGCTGTCCAACCTCGACGCCAAGCTGCGGGAGGAGGTCCGCGTCGAGATCCGGCAGCTCCAGCGGACGCTCGGGCTGACGACCCTCATGGTGACCCACGACCAGGAAGAGGCGCTGACCATGGCCGACCGGCTGGTCGTCATGTCGGGCGGCGTGATCCAGCAGATCGGGACGCAGCGCGAGCTGTACGACCGGCCGGCGAACCGGTTCGTGGCCGGCTTCGTGGGCCGGACGAACTTCTTTCCGGGCCGCGTGGTGGCGCCCGGCCTGTTCGAGACCGACGGCGGCCTGAAGATCCGGGTAGCGGCCGACGGCGACGCCGGCCGCCCCGCCCTGCTCGCCCTGCGGCCGGAGCGGGTGGCGATCGCGGGGGGACCGCCGGCCGGCGTGGCGAACAGCGCGGCGGGGGCGGTGGAGTTCGTGTCGTATTTGGGCTCGATCATCGAGTACTACGTGCGGCTGGCATCCGGGGAGGTGGTGCGGGTCCACAGTCCGAACACCGGGGCGGCCGGCGCCCCCGCCTTCGCCCTCGGCGACCGGGTGCAGCTCGCCTGGCCGGCGGAGGCGGGGCTCGTTCTGGCCAACGACCAGACCCAGGAGGATCGACGATGAAGAGCAGACTGTCCGGGAGCGCTCCGTTCGCGATCACGCGCCGCCGCTTCGTCCAGGGGGCGGGCGCGCTGGCCGGCGCCGCCGCGCTGGGCGGCCTCGGGGCCGGCCCGGCCCGGGCCCAGGCTGGCGGCAAGATGGTGCTGGGCACCTGGGGCGGCGACTACTCGAAGCTCCTCACCCAGAACGTCGAGACGCCGATCCTGAAGCCCAAGGGGATCGAGGTCGTCCACGACATCGCCGGCGACCCCCAGCGGCGGGCGAAGCTGGTCGCCGAGAAGCGCCTCCCGCGGGGGACGACCGACCTCCAGGCGCTCAGCGCGGCGGGCTCCTACGAGATGTGGGCGGCCGGCGTGCTCGACGAGATCGACTTCGGCAAGATCGCGAACGCCCGGCACCTGCTGGCGCCGATGAAGACGAAGTACTCGGTCGGCCACATCTACAGCGGGCAGGTGATCCTCTACAACCCGCAGATGATCAGCCCGGCGCCGACCTCGTACAACGACCTCTGGGATCCCAAGCACCAGGGCAAGGTCGGCGTCATCGACATCCAGTACATCGGCACCATCGAAGCCGCGACCCTCGTCTCGGGCGGCAGCATGGAGAACTTCGAGCCGGCCAAGGCCAAGCTCCTCGAGCTGCGGAAGCTCGGCCTGAAGATGTACCCGACCAACGAGGCGATGGCCCAAGCGCTCCAGACGGGCGAGGTCGGCATGTGCATCATGTGGAAGGCCCGCGGCGTGATGTGGCAGAACGCCGGCGTGCCGGTCCAGGCGGTGGCCCCGAAGGAGGGCGTGGTCCTCTACGTCTCCGACTTCGTCCTGCCCAAGAACGCGCAGAACAAGGCGGCCGCCCATGCGTATCTCGACGCGATGCTGGAGCCGACGGCCCAGGTCGCGTTCGCCGAGACCATGGGCTACAACGCCACCGTGGACAACGCCAAGCCGCCCGAGGCGGTGGCCAAGCGGGTCGGCTTCAGCAAGGAGGAGCAGGCGAAGCTGATCACGCCCAGCTACGAGTACATCGCCAAGGTGGACTCGCAGTTCAAGGAGTGGTGGGACAAGGTCTTCAAGGCCTGAGCCGCCCTTCCGCTCCCTCTCCCTCCCTCGGGGAGGGAGAGGGGCGGGGTGAGGGTGGGCCGAGGCACGCACATGATGGACCGGCGGTGACGGCGGAGCGACCGGGCGCCTCCCGGGGCCTGGCCGCGGCGGCGCTGGTGACGCCGGCCAGCCTCGTCGTCACCGTCGGGCTCCTGGTGCCCATCGCCATCCTCTTCCGCTACAGCCTGAACCGCTTCGTCCCCGGGCGCCTCATGGTCGAGGCGCTGACGGTGGAGAACTACGTCAAGTTCTTCACCGACCCGTTCTACGTCGCCGTCCTCCTCCGGACCTTCCGGGTGGCCGGCGTCTGCATGGTCCTGTGCCTGGTCTTCGGCTTCCCGCTCGCCTACGTGCTGGCCCGGACGCGCACGCGGTGGAAGAGCGTCCTGATCATGCTCGTGGTGCTCCCGCTCTTCGTGGGGAACGCCGTCCGCGCGGCCGGCTGGATGGTCATGTTCAGCAACAAGGGCCTGCTCAACACGATGCTCGCCTGGCTGGGATTCGGCAGCCAGGCGCCGCTCATGTACACGGAGACCGCGGTGATCGTGGGGATCACCGCGGTCAACCTGCCCTTCATGGTGCTGACGCTCCAGAGCGTCATCGAGGGGATCGATCCCTCCGTCGAGGAGGCGGCCCTCACGCTCGGCGCCGGGCCGCTGCGGGTGTTCGGGCGGGTGATCCTGCCGCTGGCCATGCCGGGGGTGCTGGCCGGCACCATCCTGGTGTTCATCCTCGGCATGAATGCCTACGCCACCCCGGTCCTCCTCGGCGGGCCCCGTTTCCAGGTGATGGGGCCAGTCGTCTACGGGCAGTTCGTCGGCCTCAACAACTGGCCATTCGGCGCCGCCCTCTCCTTCGTCCTCATGACCGCCACCCTCCTCCTGACCGTCGTGTCCAACGTGCTCGTCCAGCGCCGCTACCGCCGCTGAGCAGGGAAGGCCCGCTCGCACGACGGCAACGTCGCGTCCCGCGGGGGGAGCGGTGCCGCGCCGAAGGAGGCATCCTCCCTGCAACGGAGTCGTTCCAGCCCGGGCAGGCGAGCTCGTTCTTCGGCTACGGCTACCAGACATGGATTCTCCCCGGCAAGGAGCGGCAGTTCGTGCTGCGGGGCCTGCGGGGGCAAAGCGTGTTCGTGGACCCGAAGTCGAAGCTCGTGATGGTCCACACCGCGGCGCGCGACGTCGGCGACCTGGGAATCGGGGAGCTGGTGTCACTCTGGTCCGGCGTCGTGAAGGGGCACGCCAAGTGAGAAGAGCCGCACCTGACGGCCGATCGGAGCGGGCGCCATGATGCCGGGGGGCCCGAAGCCGACTGCTGGGCGGCGACCCGTACATCGGGCAACGCTAGAGCTGGCCGGTCGGGCCCCAGGCTTCGAGGCGCGCCGGGTAGGCCGGGTCGTCGTAGCGGGCGAGCGTGAACGCCGGAGCGTAGTCGGGTAGGGGGCCGCCGGTCACGTGGGCGGCGAGCAGTTCGCCCGCGGCGCAGGCGGCCATGAGGCCGTAGCCGGAGAGCGCCCCGATGACGTAGGCGCCGTCCACCGGCAGCGGCCCGACGAGGGGCCGGTTCTCGCGGGTCTTGGTGTAGTAGCCGCCGTCGAGGTAGACCCGCGGCATCCGCTCCAGGTAGGCGCGGAAGCCCGGGATCATCCGCGACATGCCGCGGAGCGCCAGCTCCGGGAAGTAGGGGTCAGCCGGCAGCGGGAACACCGGGGCGGCGGCCTCGGTGTGGTAGGCCCAGATGACCAGGATCGTCCGGCTGTCCGGGCTGCCGCCCTCCGGGCGCAGGTGGACGCCGGCGGGGAACGGCCCGAGCATCCAGCGGAGCTCGTCGGCCGCGCCGAGCCCGGCCCGCTCCTCCTCGGTCCAGTCGAGGGTCTGGGGGTCGTCCCAGATCAGGAAGGGTGCGTCCCGCGGCACCACGCCGAGGTGGTCGTCGAAGGCGATCTTGACGTGCCGCTCGGAGAAGACCGGCAGCTCGACGCCGCCCAGGAGCCGGGCGACGTCCCCGACGAAGGGCCCGGCCGCGTCCACGAAGCGGCGCGTCGCGATCGTGGCCGCGCCCGCCGCCCCCGCCACCCGCACGCCTTCCACCCGGCCGCGCGCGATGTCGATCCCCTCCACGCGCGCCTCGAGGACCCGGACGCCGTGGCGGCGGGCCTGCTCCAGGAGGTACATGCCGAGCTGCTGGCCGGAGAGCCAGCCGCAGCGGCGGGCGTGGAGGATGGCGATCGTGTCGGGCGCGACGTACGGGAAGTGCCGGCGGATCAGCGCCGGATCGAGGAGCAGGTCGGCGCCGGCCGGCTGGCCCCGGTACTCGAACGGCGACGCCGGCGCGTAGGGCTCGGGCCCCGGGTGGCGCCGGAGCGGGCCGGCCCCCAGGGCGGCCGCCGCCTCCGCCGTCTTCGCGAGCTCGGCGGCGTGGGCAGGGTCGGCGGTGGCGTAGACGTAGCCCCGGCGGTTCATCCGGAAGACGTTGCCGCTCTCCTCCGCCAGCGCCTCCAGGAGGTCGATGCTGCGGTTCATGAGCCGGAGCATGGCGTCGTCGGGCCCCGGCCACCAGTTGCGGTACGCCTCGGTCGACTTGTCGCTGGTCAGGGACAGCGGCGGTCGCTCGTCCACCAGCACGACGCGCTCGACCCCCCGCCGCGCCGCCAGATGGTAGGCGGCCGCGACGCCGGCGATCCCGGCGCCGCAGATCACGACGTCGGCCGCGGGCGCCGTCATGGCCGGAGGGCTGGCCGGGCGATCCGGGTCAGGGCTCCCGCCGCCCGCGGAGCTCGAGGTAGAGGTTGTAGGTGGCGATCCCGGCCGGGAACAGGTTGGACAGGATCCCGACCGAGTCGTTCTTGCCGAGGGTGAAGTAGGCCAGCAGGAGCAGGCTACCCACGATGCTCATGTACCAGAAGAGCGGCGGCAGCGTGGGCCGGCCGCGGAGCCGGGAGACATAGAGCTGGACCAGCCAGCGTCCGGTGAACAGCGCCACCCCGAGATAGCCGACCAGCTTCCAGGGTGTGAAAACGACGCCGAAGTAGACTCCGATGACCTGGCTCATGACGGCTCCCCCTCCGGCATCCTCTCACGGGAGCGCCGATCCCACGACGGGCTCGCGCGGGGCGATGGAAGAAGAACGGGGGGATCGCGGTATGGCACAGATCGCGCGGCTCGACCAAGGAGCCAGCATTGCCTCGGCACGGCCGCTAGGGCTTCAACGTGAACTTGCCGTACTCGACGAAGTTCCGGTCGAAGGTGAAGGCCGTCGGGATCTTGAGCCGCTCCATCAGCGCAAAGCTCGTGCAGTCGGTGAAGCTGAACGCCTTGTCCTCGTAGCGCCGGAAGATCCGCCAGGCCGCCTCGAAGTCGAGGGGCGTGACTGGCTCGACCCGGAAGAACCGGCTCGCCCGGACGCCTTCCCCGAAATCGATCGAGGCGCGGTGCCCCACCCGCATCCGAATGAGGGTGTAGACCTCGTCGAGGACGTAGTCGCTGGTGACGAGTCGTTCCCCCCCCGACATCAGTTGGTCACGCGTGTCGAGGGCCTGGGGGTGATGTCGATCCCGCTCGTTCTCGATGGCGAAGAAGGCCGCAGTGTCTACGAAGACCACTCGGCCTCTCCATAGAGATATTTGTCGTGCTTGGCCGAGAGGTCCTTCGGGCCTTTGAACGAACCCCGGCGCCTATAGAACGCGTCGTCTCGATAGCTCTCTCGAAAGCTGGCCGGCGACGCACGTCGCGCATCGATCAGCGAGCGGATGAAGGCGCTGACCGTGAGCCCCTCGGCGGCCGCCTCGTGGCGCAGGAACTCGTACTGGTCGGAGGAAAGCTCGAGCGTCAAGCGCTTGGTCGTCATGGCATCCTCCTGTGCGTACGTACATACTACCACACGCCACCCGGGACGGGAGCGGCTTTCCCCCCACCGGGGTTGTGCTAGGATGCCGCGCGAGAGCCAAGCCTGCTGGAGGACGACATGGCCCAGGTCGCCCGCATCGAGGACCGCCCCGACCGCGCGCTGATCGCCGCGCTGGAGGCGGCGCGGCTCCACCCGCTGTGGGACCGCTACAAGCGGATCACGCCGATCCAGCCGCGGTCGGCCGAGGAGAGCCTCCTCTGGCGCTGGCGCGACATCGAGCCCTTGACCGCCCGGGCCGCCGGCGAGGTCCCGATCGAGGACGTCGAGCGGCGGGCGATCATCCTGGCCCACCCGGCCTTCGGCGGCCAGACGGTCACCACCAGCAACCTGATCGGCGCGTTCACCGTGCTGGAGCCGGGTGACCACGCGGTCCCGCATCGCCACACGGCGGCGGCGATCCGGTTCGCGACGCGCGCCGAGGGCGCGGTCACCATCGTCAACGGCCGCCGCTGCGAGATGCGGGACGGGGACCTCGTCCTCACCCCGCCGATGTGCTGGCATGGCCACGTCAACGCGAGCGACCACCGCACGATCTGGTTCGACTCGGCCAACATGCCGCTCATCAACACGCTGGACGCGAGCTTCTTCGAGCCGGGCCGCCGCGAGGCGGACGGGTTCTGGAACGTCGACGAGGGCGACGAGCGGCTGTGGGCGGCGGCCGGGCTGGTGGCGGCCGGGGTGGATCACCGGGCGTCCCACTCGCCCAAGTATCGCTACCCCGGCGAGGCGACGCGCCGGCTGCTGGAGGCCGCGCCGCCGGGGCCGGACGGCGCCCGCACCGTCCGCTACGTCAACCCGCTCACCGGCGGCGCGGTGATGCCGACCCTCGACTGCTACGCGACGCGCCTGACTGGGGGCGGGCCGACCCGCCCCCGGCGGGCGACCTACAACGCCGTCTGCCTGGTCGTGGCGGGCGAGGGGCGCTCGACGGTGGGCGAGCAGACCTTCGAGTGGGCGCGGCACGACGTCTTCACGGTTCCCCACTGGACCTGGGCGAGCCACCAGGGCCTGAGCCCCCACGCCGACCTCTTCGTCGTCACCGACCGCGCCGTCTACGAGCGCCTGGATCTCCTGCGGGAGGAGCTCCAGTAGCGAACCGCGCCCCGGCGGACTCTGCCGTCGTGAGCCGCGAGGGAATCGGCGCCGCCATCCCGCGCCGGGAGGATCCCCGGCTCCTGACCGGGCGCGGCCGCTACGTGGACGACCTCGCCGTCCCCGGCGCCCTCCACTGCGCCCTCGTGCGCTCACCACACGCCCACGCCCGGCTCGGTGCGGTCAACCCGCGCCGAGCGGCGGCCGCCCCCGGGGTGGTGGCCGTCTTCACCGGCGCCGACATGGCGGCGGACGGCGTCGGCCCGATGCGCTCGCTCTGGTCGATCCGCTCGGCCGACGGCCGGCCGATGGCGGAGCCGCCCCGCTGGGCGCTGGCCCGCGAGCGCGTGCGGCACGTCGGGGAGGCGGTGGCCGCCGTCATCGCCGAGACCGCGGCGGCGGCCGCCGACGCCGCCGACCTGGTGGCGGTCAACTACGAGCCGCTGCCCGCCGTCGTCACGGCCCGCCAGGCCCTGGCCGACGGCGCGCCCCGGCTCCACGAGGCCGCCCCCGGCAACGTGGCCTTCCGCTGGGCGCGGGGCGATGCCGCCGCCGTCCACCAGGCCTTCGCCCGGGCGGCCCACGTCACGCGCCTCGACCTCGTCAACCAGCGGCTGGCCGGCGCGGCGATCGAGCCGCGGGCGGTGGTCGCCGTGCCCGATCCCGACGGGGCCGCGCTGACCCTCTACGCGGCGACCCAGGTGCCGCACCACGTCCGGCGCCTGGTGGCCGAGGAGCTCGGGCTCCCGGAGGGACGCCTCCGTGTCGTGGCGCCCGACGTCGGCGGCGGGTTCGGCTACAAGGGCAAGCACTACCCGGAGGAGACGATCGTGGCCTGGGCCGCCCGCCGGCTCGGCCGTCCCGTCCGGTGGGTGGCGAGCCGGAGCGAGAGCTTCCTGGCCGACACCCAGGGGCGCGATCACGCGACGCACGCCGAGCTGGCGCTCGACGCGGACGGCCGCTTCCTCGCCCTCCGCGTCGAGACGCTGGCGAACCTCGGCGCCTGGGTCTCGACCTTCGGCGCGGCGATCCCGAGCGCGATCTACACCGCGCTCCTGGCCGGGGTCTACCGGACGCCGGCGATCCACGCCGAGGTCACCGGCGTCTTCACCACCACGCCGCCGACCGACGCCTATCGCGGCGCCGGCCGGCCCGAGGCCTGCTACGTCCTCGAGCGCCTGTGCGACCGGGCGGCCCGGGAGCTGGGGCTGGACCGGGCGGAGATCCGGCGCCGCAACCTGATCCCGCCCGAGGCGATGCCGTACGCGACGCCGGTGGGGCCGACCTACGACTGCGGCGACTTCCCGCGGATCCTGGCCCGCGCGCTCGAGATCGCCGACTACGCGGGGTTCGAGGCCCGTCGGACGGCCGCCGCGGCGACCGGGCGGCTCCGCGGGATCGGGCTCGCCTGCTACGTGGAGTCTTCCGGCGTGGCGCCGTCGCGGCTGGCCGGCGCCCTCGGCGCCCGCGCCGGGTTCTTCGAGTCGGCCGAGGTGCGCGTGGACGCGGAGGGTGGCGTCCGGGCGCTCCTCGGCACCCACAGCCAGGGCCAGGGGCATGAGACGACGTTCGCCCAGATCCTGGTCTCGCGGCTCGGCGTGGCGCTCGACCGGATCGAGATCGTCGAGGGCGACACCGCCCTCGTCCCGTACGGCACCGGCACCTTCGGCTCACGCTCGATCGCGGTCGGCGGCTCCGCGCTCGACCGGGCGGCGGCCAAGATCGTGGCCAAGGGGCGGCGCATCGCCGCCCACCTGCTGGAGGCGAGCGAGAAGGACGTCGACTTCCGGGAGGGCGCCTTCGTCGTCGTCGGCACCGACCGGCGCGTCGGGTTCGACGCGGTGGCCCGGGCGGCCCACGTGCCCCACGACTACCCGCTCGAGGAGCTGGAGCCGGGGCTCCACGAGGTGGCGTTTTACGACCCGAAGAGCTTCGCCTTCTCGAACGGGGCGCACGTGTGCGAGGTGGAGGTCGAGCCCGACACCGGCGCCGTCCGCCTGCTGGCGTACCGGGTCGTGGACGACGTCGGGACCGTGATCAACCCGATCGTGGTCGAGGGCCAGGTGCACGGCGGGCTGGCCCAGGGGATCGGCCAGGCGCTGCGGGAGGCGTGCGCCTACGACGCGGCGACCGGCCAGCTCCTCTCCGGCTCGTTCCTCGACTACGCCGTGCCGCGCGCCGACGATCTCCCGGCGTTCGTCGCCGAGACCGACGAGAGCCAGCCCTGCACGCACAACCCGCTCGGCGCCAAGGGCTGCGGGGAGTCCGGCGCCATCGGCGCCCCGGCGGCGGTGATGAGCGCCATCCTCGACGCGCTGGCCCCGCTCGGGGTGCGCGACCTCGACATGCCGGCCACCGCCGAGCGCGTGTGGCGGGCCATCCAGAGCGCGCGGCGAGCCGGAGCCGCCGGGACCCCGGCGCCGTGAGAGCATGCGAGGTCGGTGAACGTCGAGCGCGCCGCGGTCCTGCTCGCCACGGTGGGATTGGCCGCCGGGTGTGGCGTTCCTCCTCTGCCGATCGATCCGGGCGCCACGCCGCGGTTCGCCGGCCTGTGCGGCACGATCGGCATCACCATTCGCGGAGAACCCGGCGCGCTGGAATCGGGTAGACTCTAGCTCGTGCCCACCGACGCCCCGAAGAGCGCGTACGAGCTGGCGATGGAGCGCCTTCGGCAGAAGGACCGCGAGGCAGGGGTCGAGGAGCGTCCGCTGACCGACGAGCAGAAGGCGGCGATCGCCGAGGCGCGCCAGATCTATCAGGCGAGGGTCGCCGAGCGCGAGATCCTCCACCGGGACGCCCTGCCCAAGGCCCAGAGCCGCCAGGAAGTCGACAAGCTCGAGGGCGAGCTGGCGCGCGACCGGGATCGCCTGGCCAGCGACCGGGACCGCAAGATCGCCGAGATCAAGCAGCGGTCGGCGAAGTAGAACGCGAGGCGCCTCGTGCGCGAGCCGAGAGTAATCGGAGGCCCCCGTCTCGCCTCCGAAGATGGCTCGATCACGGTCGCCTGGCGAGCCGGGCGGGTCGCCCACGTGAAGCCGGGGCCATGACGCCGTCATGAGATGCGGGTCGCGGTAGTCGGGGCGGGGCCGGCCGGGCTGCTCTTCGCGCTGCTCGCCAAGCGACGGCGGCCGGCGTGGCGGGTCGAGGTCGTCGAGCAGAATCCGCCCGGCGCCACCTACGGGTTCGGCGTCGTGTTCTCGGAGGGCGCGCTCGGCTTCCTCGAGCGCGACGAGCCGGCGCTGCTGCGGGTCCTCACCGCCGCGATGCAGGCCTGGCCGATGCAGCGTATCGTGCACCGGGACCAGCGGGTGGACGTTCGACGGCAACGGCTTCTCGGCGATCGGCCGGCTCGAGCTGCTCCGGGTCATCCAGGGGCTTTGCCGCGAGGCGGGCGTGGCCCTCCAGTTCGACCGAGCGATCGGATCGCTCGACGAGGTCGTGGGCGCGGACCTCGTCGTCGGCGCCGACGGGGCGAACTCGCTCGTGCGCCGGACGCTGGAAGCGCACTTCCAGCCGAGGGTCGAGCTGCTCACCAACCGGTTCGCCTGGTACGGCACCGCCCGGACGTTCGAGTGCCTGACGCTCACGTTCCGGGAGAGCGAGCATGGCGCCTTCGTCGCCCACCATTACCGTCATGCGCCGGCGATGAGCACCTTCGTCGTGGAGTGCGACGCGGCGACGTGGACGCGGGCAGGGCTCGACCGCATGTCCGATGCCGAGTCGCGCGCCTACTGCGAGCGCGTGTTCGCGCCGGACCTCGGCGGGCACCCGCTCGTCTCGAACCGGTCGGTGTGGCGCCGGTTCCCGCTCCTCGCGAGCCGGCGCTGGTCGGTCGAGAACGTCGTGCTGCTCGGCGATGCGCTGCGCACGGTGCACTTCTCGATCGGCTCCGGGACCCGCCTCGCGCTCGAGGACGCGATCGCCCTCGACCGCGCTTTCGCGGAGAGCGGCGAGGACGTGCCCCGCGCGCTGGCGGCATTCGAGCGCGAGCGCCGGCCGGTCGTCGAGAAGCTCCTGGCGGCGGCCACCGCGAGCTCTTACTGGTACGAGACGTTTCCCGAGCGAATGGGCCGGTTCGACGCGATCCGGCTCGCCCACGACTACATGACGCGAAGCGGCCGCATGACCGACGATCGCCTGCGACAGCTCGCGCCGCAGTTCATGGCCAGGGTGGACAAGGCACCCGGGAAGGTCTGAGAGGCCATGGCGCGATCCGGCGCCCGCGCCTCGCGGCGGGAGAACGAGACGGCGACGACGCGTCGCCGGCGTCGGACCGCGGGCCAGCCCGATCGCCGATCTGCGTCGCCTGCTCTCGGAGCAGGGGTTCCAGCGGATCGCCGGGGGGCCGGTCGTGCCGGGGAACCGCCTGCGGATCCTGCGGGACGCCCGGGAGAACTACCCGGCCTGGATGGCGGCGATCGAGTCGGCGCGCCGGACCATCCACCTCGAGATGTACATCGTCCACGACGACGGCATCGGGCGCCGCTTCCGCGATCTGCTCGTCGCCCGGGCGCGGGCCGGGGTGACGGTCCGCGTCCTCTACGACTGGTTCGGCTCGCTGCGGCTGGTCGGCCGCGGGTTCTGGGCGCCGCTGCGGGCGGCGGGCGGCGAGGTCCGGGTGGCGAACCCGCCGAGCCTCGACAGCGTGCTGGGCTGGGCCAGCCGCGACCATCGGAAGCTCCTCAGCGTCGACGGGTCCGAGGCGTTCATCTCCGGCCTCTGCATCGGCGACGCGTGGATCGGCGACCCCGAGCGCGGGATCGCGCCCTGGCGCGACACCGGCGTCCAGCTCGCCGGGCCGGCGGTCGCCGACGCCGAGGCGGCCTTCGCCGCCGCCTGGGCCCTCGCCGGCCCTCCTGTCCCGCCCGCCGAGCTGCCGCGCCGGGAGGCCATCGCGGCGGCGGGGGCCGTCGCGCTCCGGGTGATCGCCTCCGCGCCCGAGACGACGGAGCTGTACCGGATGGACCTCCTGGTGGCGGTAGCGGCCCGCGAGCGGCTCTGGCTGACCGACGCCTACTTCATGGCCACCCCGGCCTACCGCCAGGCGCTCCGCTCGGCGGCGCTCGACGGGGTGGACGTGCGGCTCCTGGTGCCGCACGGCAGTGACATCGAGTGGATCGCCAACGTCTCCCGCACGATGTACCGCTCCCTGCTGGAGGCGGGCGTGCGCGTCTTCGAGTGGGACGGCCCCATGGTGCACGCGAAGACGGCGGTGGCCGACGGGCGCTGGACCCGCGTCGGCTCCACGAACCTCAACGTCGCGAGCTGGCTCGGCAACTGGGAGCTGGACGTGGCCGTCGAGGACGAGGGGATCGCCCGCGAGATGGAGGCGGTCTTCCTCGACGACCTGACGAACGCGACCGAGATCGTCATCACGCCGCGGAAGAAGGTGCGGCCCTACGAGCCCGGTCCCCGGGCGCGCTCGGGGCTGGGCTCGAGCTCGCGGGTGCTGAAGGACGCCGCCCGCATGGGCAGCTTCGTCGGCGCGGCGGTCAAGGGTCACCGGACGCTGGAGCGTGGCGAGTCGTGGCCCCTGGTCACGTTCGCCGCGGCGCTCCTCGCGCTGGCCCTGGTCGCCGCCCTGCTGCCCCGGCTGATCGCCTACCCGCTAGCGGCGCTCTCGGGCGTGACCGGCGGGCTGCTGCTCCTCAAGGCGGTGCGGCTGCGCTGGGGCCGCCGGTGGAAGGAGGACGCCGGCCCCGGCTGACCCGCGACCGCCCGGAGACGACGAAGGGCTATGGGCTCCCCTCGTAACCCCTCGTCGTCGGCCGCCGGCTCCGGTCCGATGGGCTTCACTCCGGGCGAGCGAGGTTGACGGCGCCCGCTGTCAGCGGCCCGGCACGACGCGGAACCGTCGCCGGCCCCCGATACGGTACGTTTCGAAGTCGGCGTGGTCGATCGTGAAGATGGTGGCCAGGGATTCCCGGTGCGCAAGGTGGACCAGCGTGGCATCGGCGAAGTCCATGGCGTGGTCCGCATAGCGCTCCATGAGGTGCTTCAGAGCCGGCAGGTCGGAATCGTCGATGGAGAGCACGGCGACAGCACCGGAGCGGAGGAAGCCCCACGCGGCCTCGATATCTCGGGGCCGGTCGCCGACCAGGTGGAACAACTCGGCCAGGACGGCTGCCGAGGTCGCCAGCGGAAAGCGGAGCGATGCGAACGCGTCGCGGCACCGCTCGTGCCACCGGTCATCCCGGTCGAGCAGCGCGAGGATCGCGCCGGTGTCGATCAGACCGCTAGGACGCACGCCGCTTCGCGAGCCGCTCGCGGATCTCGCGGCGTGCACTCTCGGCGCGCCGCGGGTTTCCCCCGGCCAGCGAGCCGACGAAGCGCTCCGACGATGCCCGGATGCGCTGCTGAACCGACTCGGACTCGCCAGCCCCGGCTGCCCGATCTCGGAGCCACTCTCGCGCCATGCGGCCGAGCAGCTCGCCGACGCTGGTCTTCTCCTCGCGAGCGGCGTCTTCGAGCGCCGCCTTCAGGTCGGCGGCCACGCGCCAGCTGTAGACTTCACTCTTCGCCATGCACGACACTGTAGTGCATGGCTCCCCGGGCGTCAAGCTCCGCGCGCAGCTCCCGGCTCCATCGAGTGCTCACCGAGTGCCGTTCCAACTTGTCCCAGCTGCGAGCTGGCCGGCAATCGGGAGCCGGGACCGCCGGCGGGAGGAGGACGCCGGCTCCGGCTGACCCGCGACCGCCCGGGCGCCCGGTCAGGTGTGGGCGACTACCCCGCTCCGCCGCTGGTCGGCCCGCGATAGCCCGCGCCCCCCGCCTTGCGCATCGCCTCGACGACCTGCTCGGGAGTCAGCAGCACGGTCGTCTTCGTGGCGCGCAGGTGTCCGGGCGCCATGGCCGCGAGCAGGATCGATGTGATGGCGACCTCGTTCGGGGCCTCGACGATGATGAAGCCGTCGTACTCGCCGAAGGAGTAGTAGACTCCGACGAGCCGGCCACCGAACTGCTGGCAGAGCTTCGACACGACCTCGGTCCGGTTCTCGGGCTTCCGGGTGAAGGCGGTCCAGGCTTCGCTCGTGTAGGCGAACTGCGCCATGTAGAGAGGCATCGCGGTGTCTCCTGTCGGTCCTGGGTGGCGGAGCGGTCGAGGTGGTGAGGGGACTCTATGCCCGGGGCCAGCAGGCGTCAAGGAGCGAGCCAGGTCGCCGCCGACTATAATGGGTCGCTGGAGGGACTCGTGGCGGACATCCGACAGTTCATCTATATAGTGCGCCCCACGCGCCTGCAGATGCTGACCGAGGGCCCGACCTCGGAGGAGGGCGCCGTGGTCAAGCGTCATCTCGAGTACCTGGAGCGCCTGGCCGAGGCGGGCGTCGTGCTGCTGGCCGGCCGGACCCAGACGGCGGACGAGAAGACATTCGGCCTCGTCGTCTTCCGGGCGGAGTCCGAGGAGGCGGCCCGGCGCATCGTCGACGGCGATCCCGCCGTCGCCCACGGCGTCATGCGGGCCGAGCTGTACCCCTACCGGGTCGCGGTCCTCGGGAAATTCTGAGACCGCGAATCGGCTGCCGCTGACCCCCTTTCGGGGGACACCACACGGGAGCCACAATGGATCTCGGATTGCGCGGGAAGGCGGCGCTCGTTACCGGCGCCAGCCGGGGAATCGGCCGGGGCATCGCCGTCGAGCTGGCGCGGGAAGGCTGCCGGATCGCGCTCTGCGCGCGGGGCAAGGACGCCCTGGACCAGGCGGCGGCGGAGATCCGGGGGCTCGGCGCCGAGGTGGTCGCGGTGGTGGCCGACGTCACGACCGACGGCGGCATCCGCGAGGTCGTGGACGCGGCCCGGGCCGCCTTCGGCCGGATCGACGTGCTGGTCAACAACGTCGGGGGCTCGACCGGCGCCTCCTTCCAGGAGACCAGCGTGGAGGACTGGCAGCGGGCCATCGACCTCAACCTGCTGCCGGCGGTGCGGGCCAGCCGCCTGGTGGTCCCGGACATGCGGAGCCGGGGGGCGGGGGCGATCGTCAACATCGTCTCCATCTATGGCCGCGAATGGGGCGGGGCCTACGTGCGCCGGCCGACCTACATGGCGGCCAAGGCGGCGGAGATCGCCATGTCCAAGGCGCTGGCCCTGGAGCTGGCCCCCCACGGGATCCGGGTCAACGCGGTGGCACCCGGCTCGATCATCTTCCCGGGGGGCGGCTGGGAGCGCCGGACGCGCGAGGACCCCGACGGGATCGCGACCTTCATCGCGGCGGACCTGCCGCTCGGCCGGTTCGGGCGCGCGGACGAGGTCGGCCGCGTCGTGGCCTTCCTCGCCTCGGACGCCGCCAGCCTCGTCCTGGGTGCCTGCCTGAACGTGGACGGGGGCCAGTCCCGCTCCCTGATCTGAGCCGCGGCCGGCGCCCGCGGTCGGAATTTCCGGCCGCCCGGCCGGGGCGCGGTGCTATACCGCTCCCGTGAGCGTGCTCTCCAGCGCTCCGCCAGCGTCGTCCCTCCGCGCGCTGGCCTTCCACGGGCGAGCCCGCACCCTCTTCGGCATTCACGTCGTCAACGTCTTCTTCACGCTCCTGACGCTGGGCCTCTACTACCCGTGGGCGCGGGTCCGCGCCCGGCAGTACCTCGTCAGCCAGGTCGAGCTCGACGGCGACCGGTTCGGCTACGTACGTGCGGACGGGCTTCTTCGGCATCCCGCGCATCGAGCGCGTCCGCCTCCAGCCCGACCGCCAGCTTCCCGAGCTGCTGGAGACCGTCCCGTCGGCCGCGTCCCCGCGGCGGCGGCTCACCGATGGGCTCCTCGCCGCGGGCCGGTGGCCGGAGGCGGTCGCGCACGTCCGCGCGTACGCGCGCTACCATCCCGCCGACGCCGAGTACCTCGCCGGGGTCGCGTCGCGGCTGCGGCAGGCGGGGCGAGCCGAGGAGCTGGCCGTCGTCCAGGCGCTGCTGGCCCAGGCCGAGCGGGAGGCCCGGGCGCCGCGGGGCGCGACCGCCGACCAGACGGATCCGGAGGCCGGGCCCCTCGCGCTGGCCGGCGAGGTGCTCGCGCTGGCCGGGCTCGACACGCGCCTCGCGCAGCTCGAACGGGAGGTCGAGGTGCGGCTGGGGTCGCTTCGCCCGGCGGCGCGCGAGCCCGGCCGGCTCCAGGCCGTCATCAGGCGAGCCTTCTCGCGCGCCGCGCTGGCGGTGGCCGCCCGGCGGGTGGTGGCCGCGCGGCTCGGCGAGCCCGAGGCCCAGGCGGCGGTGGGCTGGCTGCGCTCGCCGCTCGGGCGGCGCGCGACCGAGCTGGAGGGGACCCTCTCTTCGGAGGGGCGTTCCCGCTTCGTCCGCGGGTTCCCCGAGGTGACGCCGCCGCCGGCACGGCTCGCGCTGGCCCGGCGACTGGAGGCCGCCACCGGCGTGGCCGCGCTGAATGCCGAGGCGAGGACCGCCGTGGAGCGCGGTGTCGCCGGGGCGGCCGCGCCGCTCCTCCTGGAGTCCCGGCGGCCGGACGAGCCGGGTCTCGATGCCTGGATGGAACGGATCGAGTCCACCGCGTTCGAGGCCGTGACGGGGATCCTCTTCGCCTACCGGGAGCTGGAGGACGCGGCGCTGGAGGAGATGGTGCGGTTCCGGGAAGGCCCGGCCGGGCGCTGGACCTCCGAGGTCTATCGCGATGCGCTCCTCGGGGCGATCCGGGCCGGCGAGGCGCGCGCCGCCGCGGCGGCCGGCCAGCGCTGAGAGACCAGGGCGGCGGGGAGACCCAACCGATCGCCTTGACGGTCGTGCCGCCGCCCGGATAGACTCCCCGGTACCGGTCGGTCGTTCTTTCCCGAGAGCAGACGCATGAAGCTAATCGGCATCCTTTTCGGCCAGGAGCGGGCCTTCCCCTACACCCTGATCGAGCGCATCAACGCGCTCGGGGCGAACGGGGTCGCGGCCGAGCCGGTCACCGTCGGGGGCGTGAGCCTGGAGACGCCCCGGCGCTACGATCTGGTGCTCGACCGGATCAGCCAGGACATCCCCTTCTATCGCGCGATCCTCAAGAAGCTCGTGGTGGACGGCACCGTCGTGGTCAACAACCCCTTCTGGTGGTCGGCCGACGACAAGTTCTTCAACAACGTGGTGGCCCACGCCATCGGGGTGGCGGTGCCGAAGACGGTCATCCTCCCGTCGAACCAGCACCCGCCCAACACGACGTCGTCGTCGATGACCAACCTCGTCTACCCGCTCGACTGGGCGTCCATCTTCAGCCACGTCGGCTTCCCCGCCTACTTCAAGCCCTACGCCGGGGGCGGCTGGAAGAGCGTCTACCGCGTGAGCGGCCCCGACGAGTTCTTCGCGGCCTACCAGGCCTCGGGGCAGCTCGTCATGACCCTCCAGGAGGAGATCCGCTTCGAGGAGTATTTCCGCTGCTACGTCATCGGGCAGAAGTACGTCCACGTCATGCGCTACGACCCGCGCCAGCCGCACTTCCAGCGCTACCTGCGGGATGCCCCTCCGATCGACCCCGCGCTCCACGCGCGCCTCCACGGGGACTGCCTCAAGCTGGCGACCACGCTCGGCTACGACTTCGACACCATGGAGTTCGCGGTCCGGGACGGCGTCCCCTACGCCATCGACTTCCTCAACCCGGCCCCCGACGCCGACCCCGGCTCGATCGGGCCGGCCAACTTCGAGTGGATCGTCGAGCACTCCGCCCGGTGGCTGGTCGAGCGGGTGCTGCAGGGGGCGGACCCGGTGAAGCAATTCCACTGGCAGGTCCTGCTGTCGGGCGGCCAGGTGCCGGCGCCGGCGGCGGGAGAGGACCCGCGATGACGGAACACCCGGGCGCGTCGGGGCCCGTGCATGCTGGCCCAGGTATCGCGCGACACCCCTCCCCCCGGCCACAGGCCGAAGGCCGTCCAACGGTGGGGAGGGGACGGGGGTGGGGGTGGACCCAATGAACATCGAGCGGCCGGCGTTCACCCTCGGCGTCGAGGAGGAGTTCCAGATCGTCAACCCGGAGACCCGGGAGCTCAGGAGCCGGGCCCAGCAGGTCCTCGACGAGGGGAAGCGGCTGCTCCACGAGCACTTCAAGCCGGAGCTGCACCAGTCGGTCGTGGAGATCGGTAC
Source organism: uncultured Candidatus Rokubacteria bacterium (assembly GCA_963708025.1). Lineage (GTDB taxonomy): Bacteria > Methylomirabilota > Methylomirabilia > Rokubacteriales > DASRDR01 > CAVPSB01. The sequence goes on from CAVPSB010000015.1 coordinate 183,091, forward strand.
CGGGATCTGCAAGAACGTCCAGGAGGTGCGCCGGGACGTCACCGAGCTGCGGGCCGAGCTGATCCGCATGGCCCGGCGGAAGGGACTGCGAGTGGCGGCCGCCGGCACCCATCCCTTCTCCCATTGGGCCGACCAGCTGATCACGGCCGATCCCCGGTACGACGCCATCGTCGACGAGCTGCAGACGGTGGCCCGGGCCAACCTGGTGTTCGGGCTCCACGTCCACGTCGGGATCAAGGACCGCGACCTGGCCATCCAGATCATGAACGAGGCCCGGTACTTCCTGCCGCACCTGCTCGCGCTCTCGGCCAACTCCCCCTTCTGGCTCGGCCGGAACACCGGGCTCAAGAGCTACCGGACGCGGGTCTTCGAGCAGTTCCCCCGCACCAGCATCCCGGAGACCTTCGAGACGGCGACCGCCTTCGACGAGTTCGTCCGGGTCCTGGTGAAGACCAACTGCATCGACAATGGAAAGAAGGTGTGGTGGGACGTCCGGCCCCACCCGTTCTACGACACCCTCGAGTTCCGCGTGTGCGACATCCCGATGCGGGCCGACGAGACGGTGGCGCTGGCCGCCCTGATCCAGGCGATCTGCGCCAAGCTCTATGAGCTGCGGGCCCGGAACCTCGGCTTCCGGGTCTACCGGCGCGGGCTGATCCTGGAAAACAAGTGGCGGGCCAGCCGCTGGGGGATCGACGGCAACCTCATCGATTTCGGCAAGGAGATCGAGGTGCCGTTCCGCGACCTGGCCGGGGAGCTGCTGGAGTTCGTCGACGACGTCGTTGACGACCTGGGGAGCCGCCAGGAGGTCGAGTCCATCAACTGGATCCTCCGCCACGGGACGGGGGCCGACCGGCAGCTCGCCCGCTACGCCGAGTCCGGCGATCTCCGGCAGGTCGTTGACTTCGTCTGCGAGGAGACCGCGCACGGGCTCGACGTTGACCAACCCTGAGATCGTCGGGACCTCCCTCCCACCCCCCCAGCCCCCCTCCCCCACCCACCGGGGGGAGGGGGGAGCCGGAGGCCCTGATCCCTTCACCCTCTGAGATCCTCGGGGGGGTCGATCCCGAGCTGGCGCCTGGGGCACGGAACGCCATCCGGACCTGCCTGCGGGTGGCGGCACACGAGCGGGTCACGCTCATCACCGACCGGGAGACGGCGGCCATCGCTGCCAGCCTGGCCGCCGAGGTCCGGGCGGTCGGGGCGCCCCTCGAGACCCACGTGCTGGAAGACTACGGGCCGCGGCCGATGACCGCCATGCCGGAGCCGATCCTGGCCGCCCTGGAGCGGAGCGCGGTCTCCATCTACGCCGCCCAGCCCAAGCCGGGGGAGCTGGCCAGCCGGATCGAGATGACGGCCGTCGTCAATCGGCGCCGGATCCGCCACGGCCACATGGTCTCGATCTCGCCGCGGATCATGGTCGAGGGCATGCGGGCCGACTTCGAGCGCGTCGATGCCCTCGGCACGCGCGTCCTGGAGCGGGCCGTGCGGGCTCGGCGCATCACCGCCCGGTCCCGGGCCGGCTCCGACCTGGAGGCGACCTTCGATCCGGCCATCCGCTGGATCAAGACGAGCGGCATCATCTCCCCCGAGAAGTGGGGCAACCTGCCGGGGGGCGAGGTCTTCACCGCGCCGGCCCGGGTGGACGGCGTCTACGTCGTGGACGGGGTCCTCGGCGACTACCTGTGCGCCCGGTACGGCGACCTGGAGGCGATCCCGCTGACGGTGGTCATCGAGGACAGCCGGGTGGCCGACGTCCGCTGCGCCCGCCCCGACGTCGCCGCGGATTTCCGGGCCTACACGCGGGCCCACGAGCACTCCGACCGGGTCGGCGAGTTCGCGTTCGGGACGAACCTCGCCGTGCGCTCGATCATCGGGAACATCCTCCAGGACGAGAAGCTGCCCGGGCTCCACCTCGCCTTCGGCCACCCGTACACCGAGCACACGGGGGCGTCCTGGTCGTGCCCCACCCACCTCGACATCGTCGGCCGGCACTTCGACATCTGGATCGACGGGGAGCCGGTGATGGCCGACAGCCAGTACCTCATCTGAGGGAGTGTGAGGCATCGGCCTCTCCGGCTCCCCCCTCCCCCCGGTGGGTGGGGGAGGGGGGTTGGGGGGGTGGGCGGGAGGTCCCGAAGATGATTTCCGAGTGGCGGCGGGCGTACAACGCCGCTTACTCCGACGAGAAGTACCAGGCGTACCGCCGGCGCCTGGAGGCGAAGGCGGGCTGCCCGATCGACTTCCGCCTTGCCGAGACCCCGGTGTTCCTGCCGGCCGAGCTCCGCGAGGCGATGGTCTCAGCCGCCGCCGCCATCGTCGAGCAACTCGCCAGCCCGGGCCACCAGCGCGCCTCGCTGGCCGCGGTCCCCGCCGAGTTCGACGTCCCCGGCTGCGACGACCACCCGCGCTTCGTCCAGGTCGACTTCGCGGTGACGCGCGAGGGTGACCGGCCCGACGGCCGCCTCGTGCCGCGGCTCATCGAGCTGCAGGGCTTCCCGTCCCTCTACGGCTTCCAGGTTTTGCAGGCCCTCGAGCTGAAGAAGCTGGTCCCGGACGGGGAGGGGCTCCGCTTCCTTTTCTCCGGCCTCGACCTCGACGGGTACCGCCGGGTGCTGGGAGAGGCGATCCTGGATGGCTGCCCGCCCGAGCACGTCGTCCTGCTGGACCTGGACCCCCCGTCCCAGAAGACGTACCCCGACTTCGCGATGACCGAGAGGCTCTGGGGCGTCCGGGCGGTGTGCCCAACCAGCCTCGAGAAGCGGGGGCGGGAGCTCTGGTACCGCCGGGACGGCACGCCGACCCGGATCCTCCGGATCTACAATCGGGTGATCGTGGACGAGCTGGTGGCCAAGCGGGTCGCGCTGCCGTTCCGTTACACCGAGCCCCTCGACGTCGAGTGGGCTGGCCACCCCAACTGGTACTTCCGCTGGAGCAAGCACTCGCTGCCGTGGCTCGACCACCCGGCGGTGCCCGAAGCTCGATTCCTCTCGGATTTCGACCGCCCGCCGGACGACCTCGCGCGCTGGGTCCTGAAGCCGCTCTTCTCCTTCGCCGGGCTGGGCGTGAAGGTGGACGTGACCCGGGCGGATCTCGACGCGGTCCCTCCCGAGCGGCGAGGGCAGACGCTCCTCATGCGGAAGGTCGAGTACGCGCCGGTCGTCGAGACCACCGACGGCCACGCCTCGAAGTGCGAGGTGCGGGTCATGGTCGTCTGGGCGGCCGGGGGGCCGCGCCCCGTCACCACCCTCGTCCGCCTCTCCCAGGGCCAGATGATGGGCGTCGACTTCAACAAGGACCGGACCTGGGTCGGCTCCTCGGCCGCCCTCTGGCCCTGATTGTGCCCGGAACCCCGCCAGGCAATCCTTCGCCAGGGCAGCGGGGAATTCGCGGGGGTCAGCCCCCCTCCCCCAGTGGGTGGGGAGGGGGTCGGGGGTGGGGGAGGTTCCTAAAGATAGTGGCGGATCTGCTCCTTCCACCACGGCCAGTCGTGGCCGTAGGGCGCCGCCCAGATGTGACCGCGGTGGGGGATGCCCTTGGCCTGCAGCACGGCGATGAGCTGCCGCGAGCCCTCCACGATGTTGTCCAGCTCGCCCGTCACGATCGCGATGTCGAGCGCCGACAGCCGGTGGACCCAGTCCGCGCCCATGTTGGCGACGTAGGCGGTGGGGCAGTGGTAGTAGGCCACGTCGTCCCAATAGCCGTCCAGGAACGCGTGGATGTCGTACTTCCCCGACAGGCCCACCACCTTGTTGACGAGGTCGGGGTGGCGGAAGCCGAAGTTGACCGCGTGGTAGGCGCCGAAGCTGCATCCCAGCGTCGCGAGCCGGCCGTCGGTCCGGGCGCGGGCCCGGACCAGGGGCACGACCTCCTCGGACAGGCAGCGGTCGTACTGCTGGTGGCGGGCCAGCCGCTCGGCCGGGTGCCGGTCGGTCGCGTAGAAGCTCTCTTCGTCCACCCCGTCCACGCACGCGACCTGGATGGCACCGCCCTCGATCAGGTCGGCGACCGCGCCCACCAGGCCGAAATCCTCCGCCTGGTAGAATCGCCCCTTCGAGGTCGGGAACCAGACCATCGGGCGGCCGCCGTGGCCGAAGTAGAGCATCTCCATCCCGCGACCCAGGCTCGGCGAATCCCACGTGACGTAATCCCGCTTCATGGCCGGGGGCTCATCAGCGCTCGGAGTAGTCGTTGCCGATGACGAAGTCCCACTCCCGGGCGCCGGGCGTGCCGAAGCTGCGGCGGAAGAGCGGCTCGGCCGGGGCCCGCGTCACGCCGCTCTCGCCGGAGTCGCCGGCGGGCGGGCCCGTGGCGCACCCGGCGGCGAGCCCGACCCACAGGCCGCCTGCCATCACCCAGACCACCACCCGCCGGCGCCTGCTCATGCCCCGACCTCCCTCGTGTTCCCGATTGGTCATGTCGCTCCCCGCGTGATTGTAGCGCCAGACGCGGGCTTGATCCGATGAAACACCGGTCACGGGTGGACCGGGTCGAGAACACGCAGGTCGGGGCGGTGCGGATGTCCGGGGACCACGCAGGCGGCGGGCTCTCGTCGGACGGCAGGCTCCTCTTCGCGGCGTACGCCGTGCGCATGTTCGCCTACGGCTTCCTGTCGGTCATCCTGGGGCCCTACCTGGCCTCGCTGGGACTGTCGCCGACCACCATCGGCTGGATCTTCACGGCCTCGCTCGCGGGCGGCGCCCTGATGACGGTGGCGCTGGCCGGGGTCGCGGACCGGGTGGGCCGCCGCCGGGTCCAGCTCGCGGGGGCGGTCCTGATGCTCCTCGGGGGCGTCCTCTTCGTCCTGACGGACCGCCTGGTCCTGCTCGTGATCGCCGCCACGGTGGGCGCCATCAGCCCCTCCGGCAAGGACGTGGGGCCGTTCCTGGCGGTCGAGCAGGCCATGCTCCCGGCGACCACGGCGGCCGCGCAACGGACCCGGGTCTTCGCCACCTACAACCTCGTCGGCGCGCTGGCCGGCGCGCTCGGCGCGCTGGCCGCCGGGCTCCCGGCTCTCATTGGCCTGGCGCCTCTCGCCGGGTATCGCGCGCTCGTCTGGGGATACGCGGTCGCCGCCCTGCTGCTGATCGTCCTCTATGGCCGGCTGAGCCCCCGGGTGGAGGCCGCCCCCGACCCCGGCGCCGGCCGCCGGCGGTGGCTCGGGGCGTCCCGCTCCCGCGGCCTCGTGCTGCGACTCGCCGCGCTCTTCGCGCTCGACTCGTTCGCCGGGGGCTTCGTGGTCCAGGGGCTGGTGGCGTACTGGTTCTATCTCCGCTGGAGCCTCGACACGACGGCGCTGGCCGGCATCTTCTTCGGGACCAACGTGCTGGCCGCGCTCTCCTTCCTGCTGGCCGCTCCCATCGCCCGGCGGATCGGGCTCCTGAACACGATGGTGTTCACGCATCTCCCGTCCAACGTGCTGCTCCTGCTCGTGCCCCTGATGCCGAGCGCCGCTCTCGCGGTCGCGGTGCTGCTCGCCCGCCATCTGCTCTCCCAACTCGACGTCCCGACCCGCCAGTCCTACACGATGGCCGTGGTGGACCCGGCCGAGCGCGCGGCTGCCGCCGGCCTGCTGGCCGTGGCCCGGAACGGCGCCGCCGCCGTCGCTCCGGCCTTCGCGGGCGCCGCCCTCGCCGTGCCGGCGCTCGGCCTGCCGTTCCTGGTGGCGGGCGGCCTGAAGATCACCTACGACCTGGCGCTGTGGGCGCTCTTCCGCGCCGTCCGGCCCCCGGAGGAGACCGCGCCCGCGCCATCCTCGACCTCTCGCTGAGCCGTCGGGACCAGAAAGTACGAGAGCCTCCGGCGAACTCGCCGGAGGCTCTCGTCGTGCGACGGATCGCCGTAGATCAGACCCCGCTCAGGCGATTCCCGTAGGGCAGGGCCGAGGAGCGAGCAGCGCCCACAGGCCGAAGGCCGTCCGAACGACGACGCGATGCGACGCTCATCGGCCCTGTCCCCTAGAAGCTCCACTGGATGCCGACCAGCGGCGTGACATCGTCGCGGAGACCGGTGTTGTTCAGGGCGACCAGCAGGTTGAACAGGATGAGGACATTCTGCCAGGGGTTGATCTTCACGCCGAACGCCGCGTTGATGATGTTGTCGTCGGAGATCTCGTTCGAGCCGAGCGGCCGGCCGGCCTTCGGCCGATTGTTGTCGATCACGTACCGCCCGAGCAGATCGAACGCGAACGTCACGCGCGGGATGATCGCCCAGTCGAACCCCAGCGTGTAGAACAGCTCGTTGTCGATCTCGGACGTGTCCCCGAGGTCGAAGCCGACGTTGATGTGGGGCGAGATGCCCAGCACCTTGGCCGAGGCGATGAAGAAGGGCCGCACCCGCACCTCGCCCAGCCCCAGCAGGTTGTCCTCGTCCCCGGTCGGGAGCCGGAGGTCCAGCGCAGCCGCCATCGAGATGTCCTTCTGGCGATAGAAGTTGTACTTGCCGCGCAGCAGGATGTCGCCGATCCCGGTGGCGTCGTCCTTGGCCTGGACCGCCAGGGTGTCGGTCCCGTTCAGGAAGCGGTGGATGTCCGTGTTTCCGTCGGTGCCGGTCCGGATGATGGTGGCCACCCCTTTCACGTCCATGGAGAGATGGACGATCGGGATGGCGATGGCGACGTCCAGGTTGTCCAGGATCCCGTAGTTCGCGGTGAAGACGAAGAGGTCCTGCTCGATCTGGGTCCGGAGGCTGGCGCTGATGGTGTCGGCCTCGAAGAAGAACGGCGGCCGGCCTCGGATGGCCCCGGTCGGCTCGTGGGTGAAGTTGACGGTCAGGCTGCCGTCGTGGAGGTCCTGGCCGTCGAGCTTGTCGAAGGTGAAGTGGGAGTAGGTGAAGCCGAGCGAGAACTTGCGGCGGCCGATGGTGTCGCCCCGCTCGGCGAAGATCGGCCCGAAGCTGTCGGTCGTGCGCGCGAACACGCCGGTGACCGGGTCGTACTGGAAGGTGAGGCCGCTGGACGGCGACGGGACGGGGAAGGTCTCGAGCTGGCCCTTCAGCGCGTCGTTGAGCGTGGTCAGCTCGCCCTTGGTGGCCACCCGGAAGTGCGCCTCGTGGCTGGGGGCGCCACCGCCCGGCGGCGCCAGGATGATCCCGTCGGCTCCGAACAGGTTCGGGATGAGATCGGCCAAGCCCGCCGTGGCCGGGCGACCGGACAGAGCGAGACTGGTGAGTGCGAACGCCGCGATCCAGCGCACGGTGATACTACCCTTCCTCATGCGTGCCCTCCCCGAACTCTGACGATGAGGTTCGGCCCAAGCTCTCGGACGGGATCGATGCGGCGAAAAGTCTACCACGAGCGCGACGCGGCACACGAGAATCCGAGCGCGCCGGCTGCGTTCCCTTCGGGAGGCTAGTCCCGGAACTCCTGGTCGAGAATCTCCCGGATGAACCGATCGAGCGAGACCGGATAGAACCGGGCGTCGGGCGCGTGGATGACGCCGGTGTTCGATCACCTCGCGCCGGGCCAGGTCGTCCAGCACCCGCTCGAGGTGCTCGGGCGCGGCCCGCTCGTGGCGTCGGATCGAGAGGTCCTCGCTCTCCAGCATCAGACGGGGCGCGTAGCGGAAGCTGAAGACCCGGGCGATGACGGCGCGATCCATCAGCTCGCGCTCGGCGAAGACCTCGCCGTAGGTCGGGCCTCCGCTCCCCAGGCCCAGCACGAGGCGGGGGGAGACGCGGATCCTGCCGCACACCTCGACCGAGCGGCCGGTGTGCTCGCGCTCGGGGGCGACGAGGACATAGGGCAGAACGTGATAGCCCGTGACGATGCCGGTCAGGGGCTTTCTCACGATCTCGGTTTGCTCGAAGACGTGGCGCAGCCGCTCGGAGTCCTGCCAGTCGTCGCCCATCGGCCCCAGTGTAGATCGAATCCGCCCGTCGCGCCCACCGCCCTCCCTCCCCGGGGAGGCCGCCGGACGGCCGCGCCCGTCCGGGTCGCAAAGGGGAATTGTGGACATCGGGGTGAATGTGCTACACATGGGCAACTCGTTGGGGTCCCGGTCGGCACCCGGCTCCTCCATCTCGCGAGGAGCAACCAAGGGAGGGTGTGTCGTCGTGAGTGCGTGGCGGGTGGGCGGCGTGTCCGGCAGTTGTGGCCTCGTTCTCATGCTCCTGGCGGGATCGTTGTGGGCCCAGTCTCCCGGCGTGGGTGAGCCAGTCGAGTCGGGGGTCCGCTCGGAGCGCGTCCGTGATCTCCTGGCGCAGCGGATCCAGCGGCGCCCTGCCGAGGAGGAGCCGAAGCCGGAGCCGGCGGCGCCCGGGGCGCCCGGGGCTCCCGCCGCGCCGGGGGCGCCGGCCGAGGGTGGCCCACCCCTGCGCACCCCGGCCGATCCGCCCCTGGGAGTGGCCGGGCAGTCCGGGATCCCCCTGGTGAGCCAGACCACCTCGGACTTCCTGCCGCTTCCCGATCGCTGGCGGACGGGCTTCCCCCGCTGGGACCGCTACGGTCGCTCCTTCGATCTGCCCTACGCCGAGGGCAAGTGGTGGGACCCCTACACCCAGAGCGTGATCAAGGGGGACTACCCGATCTGGGGCCAGTACACCTTCTTCTCGCTCACCGCGATCAGCGACACGCTGATCGAGGCCCGCAAGCTCCCGACCCCGGCCGGCATCTCGCCCGCCCGGGCGAACCAGAACCCGTTCTTCGGCGAGGGCGAGCAGCTCTTCTGGAACCAGAACTTCATCCTGACCTTCGAGCTGTTCCACGGCCTGACCGCCTTCCGGCCGCGCGACTGGGAGATCCGATTCACCCCCGTGATCCAGTTCAACTACCTGGACACGCGGGAGACGGGCGCGGTCAACGTCGACCCCGGCAAGAGCACCAGCCGGTTCGACACCGACGTGATCGGGATCCAGGAGGCGCTGGTCGAGTACCACATCGCCGACCTGTCGCCCTACTACGACTTCGTCTCGGTCCGGGCCGGCATCCAGCCGTTCCTCAGCGACTTCCGCGGCTTCCTCTTCGCCGACAACGAGCTGGGCGTCCGGTTCCTCGGCAACTACTTCGCGAACCGCCTCCAGTACAACGTGGCCTACTTCCACATGCTGGAGAAGGACACCAACAGCGGGTTGAACCGGCTGACCGCCCGGGACCAGAACGTCGTCATCGCCAACCTCTACCGCCAGGACTTCATCTGGCCCGGCTACACCGCCCAGCTCAGCTTCCACTACAACAACGACAGAAGAGCACCCAGTTCGACGACAACGGCTTCATCGTCCGACCGGCGGCCATCGGCACGATCCAGGAGCACGAGCTCGACGCCTACTACCTCGGCTGGACCGGCGACGGCCACATCGGGTGGCTGAACATCACCCACCCGTTCTACCAGGTGCTCGGCCGCGACAGCCTCAACCAGATCGCCGGCCGCTCGGTCGACATCAACGCCCAGATGTTCGCCCTCGAGCTCTCGGCGGACCTCGACTGGCTGCGCCCGAAGGTCTCGTTCCTGTGGGCCTCGGGCGACCCCGATCCCCAGGACGGCACCGCCCGCGGCTTCGACACGATCTTCGACAACCCGAACTTCGCCGGCGGGCCGTTCAGCTTCTGTCCGCCAGGGGATCGCGCTGACCGGCGCCCGGTGAACCTGGTCAATCGGAACAGCCTGGTGCCCGACCTCCGCTCCAGCAAGGAGCAGGGGCAGGCGAACTTCGTCAACCCCGGCCTGTTCCTCTTCAACGTGGGCGTCGACGCCGCGGTCACCCCGAAGCTCAAGGCCCTGTTCAACGTCAACTACCTCCGCTTCCAGGATACCGAGCTCGCTCCGGGTGCTCCTCTTCCAGAACAAGATCCGCGACGACATCGGCTGGGACCTCAGCCTCGGGATCCAGTACCGGCCGTTCCTGAACGACAACATGATCGTCACGGCCGGCTTCGCGGGATTCATCCCCGGCGACGGGTTCAAGGACATCTACCAGAAGGACGACCTGCTCTACTCGGCGTTCGCCACCTTTACCGTCACGTACTGAGAGACCGTGAGGGGACCGACCCCGACCGCGGGCGAGGGATGACCCAAGGGGGGGACCCGGGGGAGGAGCGCGCAGCGCCCCCCCGGCCCGACTGAGAGGAGCGCCATGCTCAGCGCAGCGACTCGAGGTGGTCTGGGCCGCGCCGCCCTCGGCTGGGGGCTCTCGGCTGTACTCGTGGCATTCGTCATCGTCGCCTGTGCCCGGGCGCCGCGAGCGCCGTGCCGGTCGCCGAGATGGCGACCAAGGCCGGCGACCTGAAGAAGCAGACGGAGCAGGACGTGGCCAAGAAGAGCGCCGGCTGCCTGACCTGCCACACCCAGACCGACTCGCAGACCATGCACGAGTCGCGACGGTGAGCTCGGCTGCATCGACTGCCACGGCGGCGACGCCGGACCGACGGCGCCGGCCGGCACGAAGGCCGGGGACGCCACCTACGAGGCGCAGAAGAAGGCGGCGCACGTGCTGCCGCACGACACCCATCTCTTCGCGCACCTCGGCGAACCCCGAGCGCTCGGCCACCGCCTGGCTGAAGGAGCGCGGAGTTCGTCCGGTTCGTGAACCCCGGCGATCTGCGGGTGGCCCGGGTGACGTGCGGCCTCACCGGCTGCCACCCCACCGAGGTGGCGGCGGTCGAGAAGAGCATGATGACCCACGGCGGCCATGCTGTGGGGCGCCGCGCTCTACAACAACGGCGCGTTCCCGATCAAGCATGCCGCGGTTCGGCGAGAGCTACGGACCCGACGGCACGCCCCAGCGCGCTGCAGACCGTCCCGCCGCCGACCCCCGAGGAGATCGTCAAGAAGGGCGTGCTGCCCTTTCTCGACCCGCTGCCGCGCTTCGAGGTCGGCCAGCCGGGCAACATCCTGCGCGTCTTCGAGCGCGGCCAGCGCAAGCCCCTCGAGATCGGCCTCCCGATCGTCGACGAGGACCCGGCCGGCCGGCCAACCGGCTGAGCCACCGCGGGCTCGGCACCCTCAACCGCACCGACCCGGTCTTCCTCAGCCTGCAGAAGACGCGCCTGCTCGACCCGATCCTCTCGCTTCCTCGGCACCAACGACCACCCCGGCGACTACCGCTCGAGCGGCTGCACGCGCCTGCCACGTGGTCTACGCCAACGACCGCGATCGCCGGTCCACTCCGGCCCGTACGCCGCAGTTCGGCAACCTGGGCCGGACGCCAGCGACCGATCCGACCATCCCGCAAGGACGAGTCCGGGCACCCGATCAAGCACACGTTCACGAACGCGATCCCCACCAGCCAGTGCATCGTCTGCCACATCCACCCGGGCACCAACGTGTGACACGACGCTACCTCGGCTACACCTGGTGGGACAACGAGACCGACGGCGAGCGTGATGTACCCGGCCAAGGAGCGCAGCAGCTCACGCGCCGAGCAGGTCGCACGAGATCCGAGCGGCCAACCCCGAGGGCGCCGCCGCTGCGCGGGCTGTGGTCGGACGTCGACTTCCTCGCACAACGTGACGCGACCTCAACCCGCAAGCTCACGCGCACCCAGTTCGCCGACTTCCACGGCCACGGCTGGATCTTCCGCGCCGTCTACAAGCAGGACCGCAAGGGCAACCTGCTCGACGCCAAGGACGACAGGTCGTCGCCCCCGACGATCCCGACCAGCTTCAAGAAGGCCGTGCACCTGAAGGACATCCACCTCGAGAAGGGGATGCACTGCGTCGACTGCCACTTCGAGCAGGACGTGCACGGCAACGGCAAGCTCTACGGCGAGACGCGCAACGCGATCGAGATCGACTGCGTGGACTGCCACGGCACGATCGACGAGCAGGGCCACGCTGCGACGTCGGGCCCGGCGGCGCCCGCCGGGCGGCACCGACCTCTCGACCGCTGCACGACGCCGTTCGGCCAGCGCCGCTTCTACTGGCGGGGCGACACGCTGATCCAGCGCTCGATGGTCGACCAAGGAGCTCGCAGTGGGAGGTCGTGCAGGTGCTCGACACCATCGACCCGCCTCGACTGGGCCCGGCCAACCCGAAGTACAGCGAGCGGTCGCGGCTGGCCAAGACGATGCGCAAGGACGGCACGACCTGGGGCGCCGTGCCGGCCGAGAGGGCAAGGACCTGGCGCACGCCGACGCCAAGATGACCTGCTACACCTGCCACACGTCGTGGATGACGAGCTGCTTCGGCTGCCACCTGCCGATGCAGGCCAACGAGCGCGAAGCCGCTCCTGCACAACGAGGGCGACGAGCCGCGCAACTGGACGCCGTACAACTCCCAGGTGCTGCGCGACGACGTCTTCATGCTGGCGATCGACGGCACGGTCACCGGGCAACCGGATCGCGCCGGTCCGCTCCTCGAGCGCCGTCCTCGTCGGCTCGCAGAACGCCAACCGCGAGTGGGTCTACTCGCAGCAGCAGACCGGTCTCGGCCGAGGGCTTCAGCGGCCAGGCCTTCAACACGTCACGTTCCCCACACGGTGCGCGGCCGACCGAGACGCAAGCAGTGCACCGACTGCCACGTCTCGGCAGGCGAACGACAACAACGCCTGGATGGCGCAGCTCCTGCATGCAGGGCACGAACTTCGTCAACTTCATCGGCCGCTACGTCTACGTGGCCGAGGGCAAGGCGCGGGCTCGAGGCGGTCGTCGTCACCGAGCGGGACGAGCCGCAGGCGGTGATCGGCAGCCACCTGCACGAGCTGGCCTACCCGACGAACTACCAGCAGCACGCGGCGCGCGGCAGCCGTCCTGCAGGAGGCCTACCACCACCGGGGCCGCGACGTCTCGACTGTTCGGCCGGCGACGAGGTGCTGTCCATCCAGCTCCGCGGCGAGTACCTCTACACCGCCAACGGGCCGGGCGGCTTCCGCGTCTACGACGTCGCCAACATCGACAACAAGGGCTTCTCCGAGCGCATCGTGACCGCGCCGGTCTCGCCGCTCGGCCAGCGGCTCTACGTGAAGACCAAGTACGCGACCGCGGTCGCGTCGCCCACCACGCTGGCGCGTCGACCCGACGCGGGCGCAGCGGCCGGAGAACGCAGGAGCAGCCGATCCACCCGCTCTACGCGCTACCTCTACGTCACCGACCGGGAGGAAGGGCTCGTGTCATCGGCATCCGCCGTCGAACCGCCGGCGCACGCTGCTCGACGGCGATCCGAACAACAACTTCCTCGAAGCGCGCCGTCGCCTTCAACCCCGACGGCGTGCTCGACGGCGCCGTCAACCTCACCATCGCCGGCACGCTACGCCTACGTCCTGCGCCAAGCGCGGCCTCGTCGTCGTCGACCTCGACGACCCGCTCCAGCCGACGGTCGTGGCCGAGGTCGGCGCGCCGGCGATCGTCGAGCCCGCGCGCCGTCGCCGTGCAGTTCCGCTACGCCTTCGTCACCGACGGCGAGGGGCTGAAGGTCATCGACGTCACCGAGCCGACCGCGCCCCGGCCGGTGCCCGGCGCGACGGTGCCGCTCGCGGACGCGCACGGGATCTACGTCGCCCGCACCTACGCCTACGTCGCCGCCGGCGCCAAGGGCTGGTCGATCGTCGACGTCGAGCGAGCCGGAGCGCGCCGACGCTCGACCAGATGTACAACGCCGACGGCGCGCATCAACGACGCGCGCGACGTGAAGGTCGGCATGACCAACGCCAGCGCTCTTCGCCTACGTCGCCGACGGCAAGAACGGCCTGCGCGTCGTCCAGCTCATCTCGCCGCGACGACAACGCCGAACTACACTCGGCTTCAGCCCGCGGCCGACGCCGCGGCTCATCGCCACCTACGAGACGCACGGGCCGGCGCTGGCGCTCTCCAAGGGCCTCGACCGCGACCGCGCCGTCGACGAGAGCGGCAACCAGATCGCCGTCTTCGGCCGGCGCGGCGCCCGCCCGTTCAACCGGGCCGAGATGGAGCGCCTGTACCTCCGCGACGGCAAGCTCTGGACGGTGAAGGACACGCCGCCCGGCGCGCCGCGAGAGATGAAGGGCGCGGAGCCGAAGAAGGAAGAGGAGCCCGCCCCGCAGGAGCGCCGGCCCCGCCGCGGCGCCCCCGGCGGCTAGATCCATCCGGGGGGTCTCGGAAGACCCCCCGGATTCCCCCCCTCGGTTGCGCGGGCGAAGCCCGTGCTCGGAGCGGCCTGGACAGGCCGCGCGGCGGGACGCATCCTGCTGAGCGACGTCATCGTGTTCAAGAAGGAAGTCGTGATCATGTTGGTGGCCGTCCTCACCCCGATCACGCTCCTGGTGTTGATCGTCGTGATACGCATGCTTCTGCGATAGGGCGACGCTGCCGCCCGAGCCGCTCGGCGTCTCCCAACCGCCTGTTGCGACCTCGCAGCCGGGTGTTCCACTTTCGAGCGGCGGCTCCGCCGCCGCAATCCGTTCCTGGGGGAGGTCTCGGAGGGGGGCCGTCGAGGCCCCCTCCGATGGTTTCAGCGCGAGGAGATGTCGGTGGCCGGGAGGCCTTCGCTGCGGGGCGGGCGGGGGGCCGGGACGACCGGGGCCGGCAGGTTCGGGTCCTCGATCTGCTTCTTGAGCTGGGGAGCCCGGCGCTTGAATTCCTCGTAGACGGACTGGGCCTCGGCCGGGTCCAGCACGATCCGCGGGGTGACGAGGATCATCAGCTCCGTCTTGATCGTCCCCTCTGTCGTGGCGCCGAAGAGATAGCCGAGGATCGGGATCCGGGACAGGAACGGGATCCCCTGCCGGACCAGCGCCTTCCGCTCCTCGATGAGCCCGCCCAGGACCAGCGACTCGTTCTCGCCCACCACGACCGACGTCTCGGCCACCCGCTTGATGAACACCGGCGACTGGGTGGCGGTGACGTCGTTCGGGCGGACGTCGGAGACCTCCTGGCGGACGTCCAGCGCCACGAAGCGGTTCTCGCTGACCCGGGGCAACACGGTCAGGAGGATGCCGGTGTCCCGGTACTCGACGGTCGTCGTGATCACCGAGGAGGGCTGGACCGCGCCGACCACGCCGGTCGTCGGCTGCTGCTGGCTCGTGAGGATGGGAACGGAGCGGCCCACGTGGATCTGGGCGCGCTTGTTCTCCACGGCGAGCACGCGCGGGCTGGAGAGCACGTTGACGCGGTTCTCGGCGGCGAACGCCTGGAGCATCCCCAGGAAGTCCTTGCTCTGGAGCACGAAGAAGAACGTCGGGGGGAGCGGCACGATCCCCGGCACCCCGGTGTCGAGGCCGCTGCTGAGCGTGACATTCTCCCCCCCGATCTTGATGCCGCCCGAGCGGAGCGCCCACTCGATGCCGAGCGAGGTCGAGTCGTCGAGCGTGAACTCCGCCACCAGGATCTCGATGAGGACGCGCCGCGGCATCCGGTCGAGCCGCTGCAGGATCGGCTGGAGGACCGCCCAGCTCGGCGGCGTGGTGGTGATCAGGAGGGTATTGGTGGCCTCGTCCGCGATCACGCGGACGTCCTCGGCCGCCAGGTCGTCGCCCTCCGGGACCACGCCCGGCGGCGGCAGTCCTCCGGGCGGCGGCCCCCCTGGCGCGGGCTCGAACGGCATGCCCGGGGGCAGGGGGCCGGGGCGCGGGGCCGGGAGCTCGGGCCCCTCCCCGCCGGCGGAAGAGCCCGGTCAGGGTGGTGGCCAGCTCCTTGGCCCTCAGGTGCTCGACGCGGTAGATGAAGACACCGCGCGAGGGGGGCGACTGGGTGTCGAGCCGGGTCACCAGGGCCTGGATGCGCTCCAGCACGGCCGGCGGACCCACGGCCAGGATGGTGTTGGTTCGGCCGTCGGCGAGTATCACGGCCCGACCGCCGGTCGGCTCCTGGAGGGCCGGCCCCGGCGGCGCTCCCTCCAGCCCCTCGGGGGCTCGCGGTACCGGGGGCGGGAGCGCTCGGCCGGGAGCGGCCGGCCCGCCCGCGACGAGCTGGGTGATGAGCGGGGCCAGGGTGGTGGCGTCCGCGAAGCGGAGCGGGAAGATCTGAAGCTGCTCCTGGGCGGTCGGCACGTCCAGCATGCGGATCACCGACAGGTACCGGCGGAGCTTCTCGACGGAGTCGGTGATCACCAGGATGTTGGTGTCACGGTGCACGGACACCGCCGCCTCCCGGCTGATCAGCGGCAGCAGCACCCGGACCAGCTCGCCCGCCGATCCGTAGCGGAGCGGGATCAGCTGGGTGACGATCTCCTCGGGCCGCCGGCTCGGATCCGGCTCGGACCCCACCACGACGGGGAGCCCCTGGGCCTGGGCGGCGGCGATCCGGATGATCTTGTAGAGGTCGCCGGCGCGGACCGCGGTCAGGCCGTGGGTTTCCAGGACCGTCAGGAGCATGTCGAACAGCGCGCGGCGCGGCACCCGGCCCTGGACGGTCACCTTGCGGCGGACCTCGGGGGCCAGAACGTAGTTGAACTCGATGGCCTGGGCGACGGCGTCGAGGACGACGTCCAGGTCGGCGTCCTGGAAGTTCAGGGTCACCAACTCGTCCTCGGTGGCGAGGCGGGCCGGCGCCGGCGCCTGGGGGAACACCGGGGTCAGGACGGCGCCCGGCAGGGCGAGGACGGTGAGGACGGCGAGGGACCAGCGAGCCAGGCGCGCGCGCCTCGCCGGCAGCCCCTCCCGCCGACGGCGCCGGGGGGTCGTGCACCACACACTCATCGGGGAGTCGTTCCGGACCGCGGGCCGTCACCCGGCCCGCCATCCGACCGGGGCACTCTACACTCGCCTCTCGCGGGCCGTCAAGCCACCGCATCGGATCAAAACTTCGGTTACCGAACGGAGGGGGCTCCATCAGAAGTTACGGTTACCAACTCCAGCCAGGAGGTGACCGTGACGCGAGCCGGATTGCGGGAGTACGCCGCCGCGCAGCGGGAGCGCTATCTCGGCGCCCGGCGGGCCGACAAGCATCGGCTGCTGACCGAGGTGGTGACCGTCACCGGCCTGCACCGCAAGGCGGCCATCCGCCTGCTGCGGCGCCCCCCGCGCCCGCCCGGCGGCCGCCCCCGCTCGGGCCGCCCCCGCGTCTACGGCCCCGCCGTGGCCGCCGCCGCGCAGCTCCTCTCCGAGGCCACCGGCCACATCGGCCCCCACCGCTGGCACCCCTTCCTCCCCGAGCTGCTCGATCGCCTGACCCGGAGCGGCGACCTGGTCGTCCCCCCGGAGGTCGACAAGCGCCTCCGCCAGGTCAGCCCCGCCACGCTGGCCCGCCTGCTGGCCCCGTTCCGGGCCACGCTCCCCGGGCGGGGGGCCACCACCACCCGCCCCGGGGCCTGGCTCAAGCATGAGATCCCCGTCCGCACCTTCGCCGAGTGGAGCGACGCCCAGCCCGGCTTCCTCGAACTCGACTTGGTCGCCCACTGTGGCCCGACCACGCGCGGCTTCTATCTCTGCACCCTCTGCGCCGTCGATGTCGCGACCAGCTGGGTCGAGCTCCAAGCCGTCTGGGGCAAGGGCCAGCTGCGGGTCGGCACCGCCATCCACCACGTCCGCCAGCGCCTGCCCATGCCCTTGCGCGGCCTGGACAGCGACAACGGCTCCGAGTTCATCAATCACGACCTGTATGCCTGGTGCCAGCGCGAGGGCATCACCTTCACCCGCAGTCGTCCCTACCAGAAAAACGACAGCGCCCACGTCGAGCAGAAGAACGGCGCCATCGTCCGCCCCCTCATCGGCTATGATCGGTACGCCTCCCGCGCCGCCTATGCCCAGCTCGCCCGCGTCTACGAGCTCGCCCGGCTGCACATCAACTTCTTCCAGCCGGTCCAGAAGCTCGTGACCAAAGCGCGCCGCGGCCCGCGCGTGCATCGCGTGTACGACCGCGCCCAGACCCCGTATCAGCGCCTGTGTGCCACGGGCGTCCTCCCGCCCCCGCGCCGGCAAGAGCTCGAGGCCGTGTATCAGCGGCTCAACCCCCTGCACCTCCGCCGGCAGCTCGAGGCCGCCCTGGATCGCCTCTGGCCCTTGGCCGTCCCGGCCCCGCCCGCGCCGGCCGCACCCCGGGAAAACGCCCCGGAAAGGGAATAGCCGGATATGGCCTCGCGCCCAACTCGCGCTCCTACGGGCGCCCAGCGGCCCGCGCGCCTGACCCCGGGCCTGGCCAGCGGCCCCAGGCGCTCCCGGGGCGCGCCGCCCGCCCGGTCCGCCGGCACTCCCACGGCCTCACGCGCCGCCCTGGGCGGCGCCGCCACCCTGCGGCCCCGGGTAACCCTGACTTCTGATCTGACGGATCACGGAGGGTAACCCTGACTTATGAGTGACCGCGGCCACCACTCGCCACCGGCTGGCCGTCGTGGGCCATGACGAAACCCCTTGACCGGCTCATTCGCTGTCGCTAGGATGCTCACACCCTTGCTTGGCACTTCACCCCTGACCGTGAAGGAGTCGCGGCGATGAGCAGGAGCCTCCCGGGCATCACGTCCCTCATCCTCGTTGCGGCGATGGCCGTCGTCATCGGAGCCGCCGTGCAGAGCGCGGAGGCGCAGCTGGCGATTTCGAAGGAGTTCAAGTACACCGGCACCGGCTCGTGCGCCGCCTCGAGCTGCCACGGCGCCAAGAAGCCGGCCGCCAAGCCGGGCGATCCCGACGACACCTACACCGTCTGGGCGACCAAGGACAAGCACAACAAGGCGTATACCACGCTCACCAAGAAGGAATCGGTCGCGATCGCCCAGAAGCTCAAGATCGCCAAGGCGACGGAGTCGGACAAGTGCACCGGCTGCCACGCGCTCCACATCACCAAGGAGATGCTGGCCCCGAAGGCGAAGTACGACGTCGCCGACGGGGTGAGCTGCGACTCCTGCCACGGCCCGGCCGAGAAGTGGCTCGAGGGGCACGACAAGGGCGAGAAGAACTGGCCGCACGCGAAGTCGGTGAGCATGGGGATGTACGACACCAAGGACGTGCTGAAGCGGGCCGAGCTCTGCGTCTCGTGCCACCTGTCGATCGAAGCCGAGATGGTGGCGGCCGGTCATCCGACGATGATCTTCGAGCTCGACAGCTTCAGCGCAGAACCAGCCCCCGCACTGGAAGGACCAGAAGGACTGGTTCGGCGCCCAGGCCTGGAGCACCGGTCAGGCGGTCGCCCTCCGGGAGTCGGCCCAGCAGCTCGCGACCCGGGCCAAGGGGAACGCGCCTGAGGCGCTGATCAAGGAGAGCTTTGACCAGACCCGCGGCCACGCCATCTCGCTGCGGTCGGTCCTGGGCCAGGTGGCCGCCGACGCCGGCAAGAAGCTCGACGCCGAGATCGCCGCGATGGGCGACGGGAAGGACAAGGCCAAGGTGGCGGCCGCCGCGACCAACGTCGCCAAGCTCGGCGGCGACCTCTCCAAGCAGCTCTCGCAGACGAAGTTCAACAAGGACATCGTCTGGGCGACTCTCAAGGCGGCGGTGAGCGATCCCGAGCGGGCGACCTCGGCCGGGCTGCGCTCGGCCGAGCAGGTGGCCATGTCGGTGGACAGCCTCTTCCGCTCGGTCAACGCCGTGGCGAAGCCTCCCGAGGGGAAGGCCATCGACGCCGCGATCGGGAAGATGTTCGACGAGCTGCCGAGCAAGCCGGCGGACTTCGACGCCAAGAAGTTCTCGGCCAACCTGCAGGCGATCGGCAAGAACATCAAGTAGAGCCGCCGGCGACGCAATGGCGCAGCCTGGCGAGGTCATCGTCTCCGAGCTGCGGGAGATTCAGCACCGGTACGGCTATCTCCCGGTGGAAGAGCTCCGCGCGCTCTCCGCCCGCATCGCGGTGCCCGTCTACCAGCTCCACGGCGTCGCCAGCTTCTTCCCCCACTTCCGGCTGCACCCGCCGGCCTCGGTCGAGGTGCGGGTCTGCGCCGACATGTCGTGCCACCTCAACGGGGCCCGGCAGCTCCTCGGCGCCTTCCAGACCGAGGCCAACCGGATCTCCGACATGGACGTCCAGACCGTGTCCTGCCTGGGGCGGTGCGATCGGGCGCCGGCGGCGGAGATCGGCGAGCACATCCTCGAGTCCGTCTCCATCGAAGAGGTCCCCGACCTCGTCCTGTCCGCCGCCGACGGCAAGATGGAGCCCCGGCCCCGGGTCGGCGCCCAGCCCACGGCTCTCCGCAGCGATCCCTACAGCGGCAGCCCGCGCTACGAGGCGGTCCAGCAGTTCCTGGGTCACGGCGACGTCGAGCGAGTGCTGGGGACCCTCAAGGCCGCCGGGCTGCGCGGCATGGGCGGGGCCGGCTTCCCGACCGGCGGACAAGTGGGAGCTCGTGCGCAGCGCGCCGGGCGACGACAAGTACATCGTCTGCAACGCCGACGAGAGCGAGCCCGGCACCATCAAGGACCGCTTCATCCTGGAGTCCCTGCCCCTATCTGCTCGTGGAGGGCATGATCGCTCGCCGGCCTGGTCACCGGCGCCCGAGCAGGGCATCGTCTACATCCGCCACGAGTACGAGCCAGATGCGAGGAAGCGCTCGAGCGCGCCATCCGCGAGGCGCGGCAGCAGGGCGTGCTCGGCCCCCGGGTCATGGGCTCGGACCGCACCTTCGAGCTCGAGACTCTTCGTCAGCCCCGGCGGCTACATCTGCGGCGAGGAGTCCGCGCTGCTCGAGGCGATGGAGGGCAAGCGGGCCGAGCCGCGCAACAAGCCGCCGTTCCCGGTCACCCACGGCCTGTACGGCAAGCCGACCGTCATCAACAACGTCGAGACCCTGGCCTTCGTGCCGCTCATCCTGCTGCAGCGGCGCCGACTGGTTCAAGGCGCAGGGCGCAGAACGGCGCGGCAGCGGCCTCAAGTTCGTCGGCATCAGCGGCGCACGTGGCGCGGCCGGGCGTCTACGAGGTCGCCGATGGGCACGCACGGCCCGCGAGGTCATCTACGACCTCGCCGGCGGCATGCCGGAACGGGCGGCGCGCTGAAGGCCTGGGCCCCGTCGGGGCCGTCGTCGGGCTTCCTGCCGGCCTCGATGATCGACTTGCCGCTCGACTTCGGACACGCTGGCCAAGGCCGGCTCGATGCTCGGCTCGGGCGCGGTGCGTCGTGATGGCCGAAGGCACGTGCATGCTCGACATGGCGCTCAACGCCGTACGCTTCTTCCGCAACGAGTCGTGCGGCAAGTGCGTGCCGTGCCGGGTCGGCTCCGCAGAAGATGGTCGAGCTGCTCGACCCGGGTCGACGCGGGGCCAGGCCGGACCGGGCGACATGGACACGCATCGACGACCTCGACCAGGCGCTGCGGCTCACCTCGATCTGCGGCCTGGGCCAGGTCGTGCCGAAGCCGATGCGCTCGGTCGATCCAGCACTTCCGCGAGGAGGTGGACGACGCACCTCCTCCGGCAACGCTGCCCCGCGGGCGTGTGCTCTGGATCAGGCGGCGGGCTCCGATCGGGACTTGACGGCGACCATCATGAGGCGGCTCTGATGGCGCCGGCCACGTCGAGGCGACCATCGACGGGAAGTCGGTCGAGCGTGCCGGCCGGCACCACGATCTTCGACGCCGCCCGCGCGGCTCGAGCATCGCCATCCCGACCCTCTGCCACCCGCAGCACGCAGACGCCGGTCGGCGTCTGCCGCGTCTGCGTGGTCGAGGTGAAGAACGCGCGCGTGCTGCCGGCGGCCTGCGTCCGGCCGGTCGAAGCCGGGCATGGAGGTCATGACCGCGCGCCGAGGCGTGCAGCGAGCGCGCCGGACGCTGGCTCGAGCTGCTGCTGGCCGACCACCCCGTCCCCTGCGCCCGGCAGGCGAAGACGCGGCGACTGCGAGCTGGAGAACCTGGCCGCGGGCTGCCGACCTGGCGCCGGCCGCGCTTCGCGAGGCCGCCCGTCGCCGCGTGGGCGCGACGACTCGCCCCCCATCATCGCCGTCGACCACACCGCCTGCATCCTGTGCGACCGCTGCATCCGCGGCTGCACGCGAGGTGCAGGCACAACTTCGTCATCGGCCGCGCCGGCAAGGGCTACGCGGCGGGGATCGCCTTCGACACCGACGTCCCCATGGGGAAGTCGACCTGCGTGTCGCTGCGGCGAGTGCATGGTCTCGTGCCCGACCGGCGCGCTCACCCTCAAGACCGAGGCGGCGTCGTCGCCGGCCTCGACCCGGCGGCCAGCTGGTCGGCGAGACGCTGACGTCGGCCGACGATCCGGGACGTGCCGATCTTGCGAGGGGTGTCGGGCAACGTTCCTGGACCTGAACCGCGGCGCCGGTGGTCGGCGGCACGTTCCAGCCGGGCGAGGTCATCTGCCGGGAGGGCGAGTTCGGCTCCACCGCGTTCTACGTCCTGAGGGGCAAGGTCGAGGTCTCCATCCCGACCCCGATGGCCCACTGCGACGAGCCACGCCGGGGCTCCACGGGCGGCTGGCGGGGCTGCGCTCCACAAGATGACCCGAGCTCCGGTGCACAGCGGGACGGAGCCCAGGCGGAGTCGGCGACGCCCACCGGCTATCATCCCGATCGACGCCTCCGTCGACCTCGCCTACGACAAGCCGGTCGCCCAGCTCGGGCCCGGCGAGCTGTTCGGCGAGATGACCTGCCTCATCTTCTATCCGCGCTCGGCCACCGTGCGGGCGGTCGAGGACGACCGTCGTCCTCGAGATGCTGCGCAACGTGCTGCAGATCCTGCAGCGGAACAAGACGTTCCGGCCGAGCTCGAGCGCGCGCTATCGCGAGCGCGCGCTCGACACGCACCTGCGCAGCGTCCCGATCCTGGCCGGCCTCACCGACGAGTTCATCGACCGACCTGCGCGACAGCGTCGAGCTGGTCCGCTACGAGCCCGGGCGAGGTGATCTGCCGGCAGGGCGACGCCGGCCGACAGCTTCTATCTGATCCGGATCGGCTTCGTGAAGGTGACGCCAGACGTTCCCCGGCGGCGAGCTGGTCGCTGCCGTACCTGGCCCGCGGCAACTACTTCGGCGAGATCGGTCTGCTGGGCGGCGGCGTCCGGACCGCCACCTGCACCGCGCTCGACCACGTCGAGGTGGTCCGCATCAGCGGCCGACGACTTCCGACGCATGCTCGAGCGCTTCCCCGACGATCCGCCGCGCGCCTCGGCGGACGTGGCCCGAGCGCCGCACGCGAGGAGAACGCAGCGGCAGGCCTCACGGCTCGTCGACGTCGCCGCTCGAGGACTTCCTCGGCCAGGGGCTGATGGAGGCGCAGAACCTGCTGCTCATCGACCTCGACCGCTGCACGCGCTGCGACGCCTGCGTGCGGGCCTGCGCCGACGCGCACGACGGCGTCACGCGGCTGGTCCGCGACGGGCTGCGCTACGACAAGTACCTGGTGGCGACCTCGTGCCGCTCGTGCCGCGACCCGCTGTGCATGGTCGGCTGCCCGGTCGGCTCGATCCGGCGCACGGACTCGCTCGAGATCATCATCGAGGACTGGTGCATCGGCTGCGGCTGTGCGCCGAGCACTGCCCGTACGGCAACATCAACCTGCACCCGTTCAAGGTCACCGCCGACGCCCGAGCGCCGGCGGCAAGAAGGCGGTGGTCCGCGAAAGGCGACCGCGCTGCGACCTGTGCCGCGAACTGAACAGAGCCGAGCTGCGTGTACGCGT
The DNA here is from genome assembly GCA_963708025.1 of uncultured Candidatus Rokubacteria bacterium. Taxonomy (GTDB): domain Bacteria; phylum Methylomirabilota; class Methylomirabilia; order Rokubacteriales; family DASRDR01; genus CAVPSB01. The sequence continues at coordinate 206,492 of CAVPSB010000015.1, forward strand.
GCCCGCACGACGCCGCCATGCGGGTCGAGCCCCGCGAGTTCTTCGCGACCGGGACGTCCCAGGTCCGGGGCGCCCCGCCGTCCATCCGGTCATGATCATCGATCGCGGTCACCTCCGGTGGGTGGCGATCTGCCTCGGCATCCTCCTCGCTTCCACCGCGGTCTACATCCCGTACCACGTCCGCTCGCTCAACGGGCCGTCGGGCGGCAGCCTGATCGGGCTCCTCTTCGGCTTCATCGGCTACGGGCTCATGCTCTTCGCCGGCGCGCTCGGCGTGCGGACCCGGCGCGCGACCTGGCGCTTCGGTCGCGCGGAGACCTGGCTCAAGGGCCACGTCTGGCTGGCCCTGCTGGCCTATCCGCTGATCTACTTCCACGCCGGCTTCGCGTTCGGCGGGCCGCTGACCGTGGCGCTCATGATCCTGTTCACCATCGTGACCGTCAGCGGCCTCGTCGGCGTGGTGCTCCAGGGGATCCTCCCCCGCATGATGACCGAGCGGGTCCCGCTGGAGACGATCTTCGAGCAGGTGGACAACGTGCTGGCCCAGATCCGGGGGGAGGCCGACCACGTGGTCAAGGCGGTCGCCGATCCGGAGCAGGCGTCGGCGGACGAGGCGGCGGCCACGGTCGGCCGCCGGCCGCCCCCGTCGGCTCGGCGGGCGCAGGTGCGGGCGCAGATCGGAACCACGTCGGCCCCGGCCGAGGAGGCCCAGGCCCTCAAGGAGTTCTACGAGAACGAGGTGCGCCCGTACCTGTACGACAAGGCGGGACGGACCGCGTCGCTCAACAGTCCGTCGAAGGCGGCGGTGGTCTTCGCCCAGCTCCGGACGCGGGTGCCGGACGAGCTGCACCACGTCGTGGACGACCTCCAGGCCATCTGCGAAGAGCGCCGCCAGCTCAAGGTGCAGACCGGACTCCACTACTGGCTGCACGCGTGGCTCCTGGTCCACGTGCCGCTGTCGCTGGCGCTGCTGCTACTGTCCGCCGCGCACGCCGTCCTGGCGTTGCGCTACTAGAGGCACTTCGTGGCGCGGGAGCGAACGACCAAGGGGCTGGCCAAGCGGATCGAGCTGACCTACTACCAGCACCTGCATCCCTTCCGGCGCCTGTGGCGGATTCTCTGCATCGCCCTGGTGTCGGTCGCCGCGGTGTGGCTCATCGTGATGGCGGTCATGGGGGATCAGCGGATCTACACGAGCGGTCCGGTGGCGACGGCTCACCGGATGTTCAACCTCGACTGCGAACGCTGTCACGTTCGACCGGCCGACGCCGGCGGCCCCGGTGGCCAAGGCCGACGGCGCGGCGCCGGCGGCGCCCGTCATCCCGGTCTCGACGACGCGGCACCCTGGCGGCTTCTTCCGCCGGGTCAGCGACGGCGCCTGCTTCAGCTGTCACGATGCCCCCGACCACCACGCCAACGCGGCAGTGTCGCTGCGGTGCGCCGAGTGCCACCTCGAGCACAAGGTGGAGACCACGCTGGCCCGGATGTCGGACCGGCACTGCGTCCTCTGCCACGCCGACCTGAAGACCAAGAGCGGGACCACCGAGTACGAGCGCCAGGTCGTCAGCCTCGCCCGGCATCCGGAGTTCGCGGTCTTGCGGAAGAACGTCAAGGACGCGACCCAGATCAAGCTGAACCACGAGACCCACCAGAAGCCCGACTTGCCGGCCGGCGGCGGGAAGCGCGTGACGCTCGGCTGCGTGAGCTGCCACGTGCAGGACGACGCCGGGAAGTACATGAAGCCGATCTCCTTCGACCTGCACTGCAAGCAATGCCACCCGCTGGAGGCCAGCGCCGACGTCGTCGTGCCCCACCAGCGGCCCGAGATCATCCGGGGCTTCCTGCTCAGCCGCTCCGCCCGAGGCGGCGGGGCCGCGGCCAGCCCGGCGGCGGCGCCCGGCGCCGAGAAGCCGGCCGACAAGCCGGCCGAAGAGGAGGCCCCGAAGGGCCGCCGGCGGGGAACCGGCTCATCCGCGTTGCCGGAGGCGCTCGTGCGGCTCGTGGGCTGGGTCCAGGAGGCGGTCGGGACCACCGAGCGCCCGCCGATCCAGCTCGTCCAGCGGCAGCGCGGCGGGGGCGCGCCGGAGGCGCCGGCGGCGCCCTCCGGAGCGGCCCCGGCCGGAGCGGCGCCTGCCGCAGCGGCCCCGGCCGCGGGTGGCGGGGGTGGCGGGCTGGCGGGGGTTGTCCAGCTGGAGAAAGGCTTGTACGAGGGCAGGTCGGCGGTCTGTCCCTACTGCCACATGATCGAGAAGGCCGATCCGCTGCCCCGCATCGTGCCGCCGAAGATCCCCGTGCGCTGGTTGCCGCGGAGCTCGTTCGACCATCGAGCGCACCGGCCGCTGGCCTGCCTGGCCTGCCACCCGGACGCCAAGAAGAGCACGGACACGGCCGACGTGTTGTTGTCGAAGGTGGCAGTCTGTCAGGAGTGCCACCGGGAAGGCGGCGGGGCCCGGGCGGGCTGCGTGGAGTGCCACCTCTATCATGACCGGTCCAAAGAGCGGTCGCCGGACGGCCCGCACACGGTGCCTCAGTTCGCCGTCACGGCCGGACGTCCGACCGCCGCGCCAGCGACGAAACCCTGACGCGACGCCAGCCGGCGGGCGCGTCGCTCCGGTCTGTGGACAGCCGTTCCGCGATCGTGGTAGGGTGCGGGCGGTAACGTAAACGACGGGCTTCTCTGAGGGAGGGGAATGGGCACGCGAGACGTCTCCCGAATCGGTACGGGTGTCCTGATCGCCGTCGCGCTCCTCGGGTCCGCCTCCCGGGTCGGGGCCGTCCCGCTGACCGCCGACGAAGTCCAGCTCATCGTCAGCACGGCGGCCGCCTCGATCGACGCCACCACGGCGGTCATCGCGGTGACCGACCGCTCGGGCAACCCGCTCGCCGTGTTCCGGAAGATCAACGGGAACGCAGGGGCCGCTGACACCGCGGTGGGTCTGGCCCGGAGCGCCGCGTTCTTCGCCAACGACCAGGCCCCGCTCTCCTCGCGGACCGTGCGCTTCATCACCGAGATCCACTTCCCGCCGGGGGTCGCCGGCACGCCCAACGGCGGGCAGTACGGCATCGAGAACACGAACCGGGGCTGCACGCTGAGCAACAACTTCAACCCCGGCAAGGCGGTCCCACCGTCCCGGTCGCTCAGCGGAGGCACCGGTCCGGGCATCATCACCGGCAAGCCCGACGTGTTCGACTCGAATCCCAACGCGGTGAACCCGGGTGGTGTCCCGGTCTACAAGGACAACCAGGTCGCGGGCGGAGTCGGCGTGACCGGCGTCTCCGCCGCGGAGGCCGAGTTCGCGGCCTTCAGCGGCGGCTTCGGGAACGGAAACCCCCGGTTCTCGCCGACCTTTGGCTCGCCGGGTGTCGTCTTCATCGACGGCGTCGCCCTGCCGTTCGTGAACCAGCGGACCCGACCGGCCGGCAGTTCCCCTGGCAGCTTCGTCGGTGACTTCCTCCTGGGGCCGCAAGGGAGCCCGAACGCCGGCGTGCCGGACGGCTATCTGGTCGGTCCCGCCGGGAGCGCCGAGCTGAGCGCGGCGGAGGTCGACGGCATCGTGCGGCGGGCCGAGGCCCAGGCCAACAGCACCCGCGCCGCGATCCGGCTGCCTCTCGGCAGGACGACCCGGATGGTGATCTCCGTCTCGGACCTCCAGGGCAACCTGCTCGCGATCTTCCGGATGCCCGACGCGACGGTTTTCAGCATCGACGTCTCCGCGACCAAGGCCCGGAACATGGTCTACTTCCCGAGCACCCGGCTCGACCCGGCCGACCTACCCGGTGTCCCGCCCGGGACCGCCCTGACCGCCCGGACCATCAACTTCGGCACTCAGCCCCTGTACCCGCCCGGCATCGATGCCGGCGGCCCCGGCCCCTTCTTCAACCTGTTCGTCCGGGACACGGCCCGTCCCTGCACGCAGGGCAACGACCAGCAGAACCGGGGGAACCAGAGCGGGATCGTCTTCTTCGCCGGCTCGGCCCCCCTGTACCGGAGCGGGGTGCTGATCGGCGGGCTCGGGGTGAGCGGCGACGGCGTCGAGCAAGACGAGGTCGTGACCGACGCTGGGTCACGTGGATTCGAGCCGCCCGACAACATCCGGGCCGACAACATCTTCATCCGCGGGGTCCGGCTCCCGTACTTCCGGTTCAACCGGAACCCGACCGCGCGCTGAGCTCCGCCGGAGGGGGGCACTTGCCCCCCTCCGGGGGCTCGGCTGATCAGGAACTCGCCAGGCGACCGTCGCCAACCCGGCTCAGATCCGACCAGGCGCGAGTGGCGACCTTCGTGTGGTCCGATCATCAAGTATCTATGAAATCAGCTGTTCACCGCGTTTGTCGTTGCTGGCACGGCCCATGCTCGAGAGCTGGCCAGCATGGCCACCCCTCCCGAATGTCTGGTCATCGTGCGACGCGGAGAGACCGCGGTCTTCGAGCGCCTGAAGGCTCAGTTCGCCGGGATGCCGAACGTCCAGGTGGTTTGGGACCGGCGGGTTCGTGACCGGCGCGTGATCATCCAGGACGTGGAGAACGAGCGCCGCGGGGGCGAGCGCCGAGCCCCGCTCGACGCGACCATGTGGACCACCCGGGGCTATTTCCTGGCCCGTCCGCACCCGACCTTGCCCGGCCCGGCCGCGGCGCCGGCCCTCCGCAAGGCCAACGGGCAGCGGGCACGCAAGCGCGGGCCCGCCGACTAGCCTCCCGGGTCCACCGCCGTCCGCGACTCTCCCCGATTCGCCGAGCCGGGCCGTTCTCCTCGCCGCCCCTCTGGACGTACTCGCTGAGGTATCGTCGTCTCCTCGCCCGGGGACACGCGATGGTGGACAATGTCCAGGCCGGGTGGCGCGAGGCGGTGGTTGTATGCTGGAGGGGGAACCCCCCATTCAGGAGGCCCTCGAGCGACATTGCCAGCGAAGCGACCCAAGTCGGCACCGCGGCGGCGCCCCCCGACCGGGGAACGCCTGGCGGAGTACACGGCCAAGCGGGACTTCGCGGTCACGCCGGAGCCGGCGCCCGGCCGCGCCGCGCCGTCCGCCGGAGCGCCCACCTTCATGGTGCACAAGCACCATGCGACGCGGCTCCACTACGACCTCCGGCTGGAGATGGACGCGGCTCTGGCCTCCTGGGCGATTCCGAAGGGGCCGAGCTACGACCCGGCCGTCAAGCGGCTCGCCGTCCAGACCGAAGACCACCCGCTCGAGTACGGCGGGTTCGAGGGGCGGATCCCCGACGGCGAGTACGGCGCCGGCGACTCCCTGATCTGGGACCGGGGGACGTACGACACGGTGCCTCCGGGCGAGGCGTCCCGGCAGCGGGCCAAGGGGCACCTCCACCTCGAGCTGCGTGGCGCCAAGCTCCGCGGCCGCTGGCACCTGCTGCGGACGGGGCGTGCGAGGGAGGGCCGGGACGGCAAGCCGCAGTGGCTCTTCTTCAAGGCCAAGGACGATGCCGCCGACGCGGCCTTCGACGTGGTGGCCGAGCGCCCGGAGTCGGTGGTGACCGGGCGGGTGGCCGCCCGTGGCCCCGTGCGGAAGGCCGAGCTGCGGGCGCCGCGACCCGGGCCGGAGCGGCTCCTGGAGCGCGTCTTCCCCCCGATGCTGGCCACCCTCGTCGGCCACGCGCCCCCCGACGAGGCCGACTGGGTGTACGAGCTGAAGTACGACGGCTTCCGCGCCCTCTGCGCGCTCTCGGGACGAAAGGTCGCCATCTGGTCCCGCAACCGCCTGGACCTGGCCCGTCGCTTCGGGACGATCGCCGGTGCGCTCTCGCGCCTGGTCGTGGCCGACGCCGTGCTGGACGGTGAGATCGTCGCCCTCGACGCCCATGGGGCGCCGCGCTTCCAGCTCCTCCAGAAGGGTCACGACGCCGAGGCGGTGCTGGTGGCCTTCGACCTCCTCTGGCTCGACGGCCGGGACCTGCGGGAGCGCCCACTGGAGGAGCGGCGCGACCTGCTCGAGAGCCTCCTGGCCAACGCGCCGCCCGGCGTCCGCCTCGCCGAGCGCCTTCCGGGTCCCGCCGAGCGGGCCCTGGCGGCAGCCGCCGCCCGGGGCTACGAGGGACTCATCGCCAAGCGGCGAGGCTCCAGCTACCAGGGCGTCCGCTCCCGCGACTGGCTGAAGCTCAAGGCGGGGAACCGGCAGGAGGTCGCCGTCGTCGGCTTCACCCGCTCGAAGAGCCAGCGCGACGAGATCGGCGCCCTCCTCGTCGCCGTCGCCGAGGGCGGCCACCTGGCTTACGCAGGCAAGGTGGGGACGGGCTTCTCGTCCCGCCAGCGAGCCGAGCTGAAGCGCGAGCTGTCCCGTGAGGCCGTGGCCACTCCGCCCGTCCGCGACGCTCCCCGGATGCGGGACGCCACCTGGGTCGAGCCGCGCCTCGTGGCGGAGGTCGAGTTCACCGAGTGGACGTCGGACGGCAAGCTCCGTCACCCGGCCTTCGTCGGTCTCCGTCCCGACAAGTCACCGATGGAGTGCGTGCGGGAGACGCCGGCGGAGCCCCCCGCGTCGCCGCCGGCCGACGATCGCCGGCCTCCGCGGCCGAGGCCGGCGGGAGCGGTCCGGGTCGCGCTGACCCACCCGGAGCGGCTCCTGTATCCCCGGGACGGCATCACCAAGCAGGAGCTGGCCGACTACTACGAGGCGGTGGCGGAGCCGCTCCTCCGCGCCGTGGCCGATCGGCCGCTGGCGCTCGAGCACTGGAACGACGGGATCGACGCGACCTCCTGGTTCCAGCAAGACATCGGGAAGGACGCGGCCCCGTGGATGCGCCTGGCCGAGACCCCGACCCGGACCGGCGGCCGGCGGGTCCGCCACCTGATCGCCGACCGCCCCGAGACGCTCCGCTGGCTCGCCCAGCACTCGGTGCTGACCATCCACATGTGGTCGTCGCGGGTCCCGAGCCTCGAGTCGCCCGACTGGGTGGTCTTCGATCTGGATCCCGCCGAGGGGCGCGGCGTCGAGCAGGCCGTGGAGCCCGCCCTCGTGCTCCGCGGGATGTTCGAGCGGCTGTCGATGCCCAGCGTGCCGAAGACGTCCGGTCAGGACGGGCTTCACATCTTCGTCCCGCTGGCACCCGGCCACACCCACCAGCAGGCGGTGGAGTTCGCGGCGTACGTGTGCGGGGCCGTCGCCCGCGAGCTTCCGGGCGTGACCGTGGAGCGCAGTCCCGCCAAGCGACGGGGCCGACTGTATCTCGACGCCTACCAGAACGGCTACGGGAAGACCGTGGTGGCGCCCTACTCCCCGCGCGCCCGGGACGGCGCGCCGGTGTCGGCGCCGCTGACCTGGAGCGAGGTCACCCGGGCGCTCGACCCGTCGCGCTTCACCCTCCGGACGATGCCGAAGCGGATCGAGAAGGTCGGCGACCTCTTCGAGCCGGCCCACCGGCAAGGAGTCCGCCTCCCGCCGATCGGCTGACCCGGCCCCGTGCGATCCACATCAGGTAAGGGGATTCATCCCGATCCTCGCGCGACGGGAAGCCCCGGGTGAGCCCGTGGTGCGGACGGCGTGAGCCCACCGTCGTGCCGGTGGCAAAAACGCGCGGCCGGGTGTCCGACGACGTCGTAGAATAGCTTCGCCAAGCAGTACCCGGACGCGCACCGCGCCCCGACGGTTCGACGCGGCTTCGAGCGCGGCCGGGCCTACGACCTCGGCGTGCGACGGGCGGCCCGACGGGGCGCGCCGGCATCGCCGACCGGGAGGGCCAGAGCGATGCCTCGTTCGGACTCGGCGGGTCGTCCGTGAAGCGGGAGGTGCTCCCCGGGCTGGGCCGCGCGCTCATCGGGATGGTGCACCTCCTGCCCCTGCCCGGCAGCCCGCGCTGGGCGGGCCGGATGGAGCCGGTTGTGGACCGTGCGGTGGCCGACGCTCGTGCAATCGCCGCCGGTGGGTTTCACGCCTGCCTCGTGGAGAATTTCGGGGACGTCCCGTTCAGCGCCGGGCGGGTGGATCCGGCGACCGTCGCCGCGATGGGCGTCGTCGTGGCCGAGGTCCGGGGCTCGGTGTCAGTGCCAGTGGGCGTCAACGTGCTGAAGAACGACGCCCTGGCCGCCCTGGCGGTGGCCGCGGCGTCGGGGGCGGTGTTCGTCCGCCTGAACGTGCACGTCGGCGCGGTCGTCGGCGACCAGGGCCTCCTCCAGGGCGACGCCTACGCGACGCTCCGGTACCGCCGCCTCCTCGGCACCGAGACGCGGCTCTTCGTCAACGTCGGAGGCAAGCACGCGGTGCCGCTGGCGCCGGTCGAGCTGGAGCAGGTCGCCCACGACGCGGTCGAGCGCGGGCTTGCCGACGCCCTGGTGGTCTCCGGCCCGTCCACCGGCAAGCCGACCGAGCCGGGCGACGTCAAGCGGGTGCGGGCGGCCGTTCCCGACTGCCCGCTCCTGGTGGGCTCCGGCGTGACACCGGAGACCGTGAGCCAGCTCCTCGCGCTCGCTGACGGGGTCATCGTGGGGACGTGGCTCAAGCGCGATGGCCGGACGGCAAACCAGATCGACCCTGCGCGGGTGACCGCGCTGGCGAAGGCCGCCCGCGAGCGCAAGGGGGGCGGGGGAGGGGCATGACGCCGGCCGCGGCGCAGATGCTGCGGCTGCTGGACCGGGCCACCACCCGGTGGCACTTCCCCGTGGTCGGCCGCGAGAAGGGCCGCCTGCTCCGGCGCCTGCTGACCCGCCATCGCCCGCGGCGCGCGGTCGAGATCGGCTCACTCTTCGGCTACTCCGCCATCCTCATCGCCTCGGAGCTCCCGCCCGGCGGCCGGCTGGTCTCCGTCGAGGCGAATCCCTTTCTCGCCTGGATGGTCGAGGCCAACGTCCGGGAGGCCGGACTGGGCCGGCGGGTGACCGTGCGGAGCGGGGATGCCCGCCGGGTGATTCCGACGCTCCGCGACCGGTTCGACTTCGCCCTCATCGACGCGGCCAAGGCCGAGTACCTCGATTACCTGCGACGGCTCGAGCCGAAGCTCCGGCCGGGCGCGGTCGTCGTCGCCGACAACACCGGCATCTTCCGGCGGGACGTGGCGCCCTACCTCCGCCACGTGCGGGAGAGTGGCCGCTACCGGACCCGGGAGTACGAGTTCGGCGACGACGCGATGGAGGTCAGCATCCTGGAGCCGGGCCGGTGACCTTCCCGCCCCGGCCTCGGTCGGGTACAGCCTCAGAGCCGTCGTAGCTAGTCGTTCTCGGGGCAGGGCCGAGGAGCGAGCAGCGCCCACAGGCCGAAGGCCGTCCAATGGACGCAGGGAGTCGCCGACCGCAGGCGTACTCCGAGTACGCCGAGGATCGGCGACGACCCCAAAGGCCGAAGGCCGTCCGAACGACGACGCGATGCGACGCTCCTCGGCCCTGCCCTCTAAACGGTGGACCAGGCCGTTCGTGCGGTGCCTCGCACCGCGTCCATGACGCGCTGGACCGCCAGGCCGTCGCGGAACGTCGCGGCCGGCTCGATCGGGACCCTTGTCCAGGATGGCGGTCGCCAGGTGGTCGACCAGGCGGATGAACGAGAGGCCCCACAGCGCGGCGTAGTTCATCCCCGGCGCCGGGGCCAGCGTCTCCGGCTCGGTCAGCTCCGCCAGCGTCTGCCCGAGCCGGGCGCCCCACAGCCGGTCGGCGTCGTCCAGGGCCAGCGTGCCTTCGTCGCCCCACACCTCGATCCGCGGGCCCGTGGCGTGCGCGGCGACCACGCTCAGCAGGAGGACGCCGACGGCCCCCGAGGCGAAGCGGAGCCCGAGCGTCGTGAAGTCGTCCGTCGTCACCGGACGGCGACCCGACCCGTCCGGCGCCGGGCGCTCCTTCACGAAGGTCTCGACGGTTCCGGAGACGCTCGCGATCTCGCCGAGCCAGTAGCGGAGAAGGTCGATCTGGTGGGAGCCGACGGCGCCCAGGAGCCCGCCGCCCCGGGCGGCGTCGAACCACCAGCCCCAGGGGAGGTTCGGGTCGCGCCGGCCGCCGCCCACGAGAGTGAGCAAGACGTGACGGGGCTGCCCGATGAACCCCTCGCCGATCAGGCGCTTGACCTTCCGGCGGTTCGGGTTGAACCGCAGCTCGTGGTCGATGACGTGGACCACGCCGGCCCGCTCGGCCGTCCCCAGCATGTCGGCCGCCTCGGCGGCCGTGAGCGCCATCGGCTTCTCGCACAGGACGTGCCGCCGGGCGGCGAGCGCCGCCATCGTCATCGGGTGATGCAGGTGCGTCGGCGAGGTGATGCTGACCAGGTCGAGGTCGGCTCGGGCCAGGTCGGCGTACGCGTCGAAGGCGTGCGGGATCCCGAAGGCGTCGGCCACCTTCCGGGCCTTGCCGGGCTGGCCGCTCGCGACGGCCACGACCTCGACCCGGGGGTGACGCCGAAACGCCGGGATCTGCACTGTGCTGCCGAAGCCCGTTCCGATGACCCCCACCTTCAGCTTCGCGGCCATGCGCTTCCTCCCGGTCAGGCGTGAGGTGGCCGGACCCCATCCGCCAGCGCGGCGAGGATCTCCGGCCCGAACGTGTCGACGCGCCACTGCCGGAGCCCCGGGACGCCCCGGAGCGCGACGAGGTCGTCGGGCGGCGCGGCGGCTAGGGCGTCGATCAGGCGCTGGGGCAGGAGCACCCCGGGGTCGCAGCCCGGTGCGCTCCGCCGCCGTCGCCCGCCAGCCCCGGAGCCGCTCGGCCCGCTGCTGCACGTGAGGCGGGACGAGCGGCCGCCGGCGCCGCTCCGGGCGCGGCTCGTCCGCAAGCGGTTCGGCGAGGCCGCGGGCGACGGCGTCCACGATCCCCTCGCCGTAGCGCTCGATCAGTCGCGGCGTCAGCCCGGCGATGTCCGCCAGCGCCTCGCGCGAGCGGGGCCGGGCGGAGGCCAGCGCCACCAGCGTGTCCGGGCTGAGCACCTTGAAGGGTGGCCGGCGCTCGGCGCGGGCCCACGCTTCGCGCTGGCGATGCAGCGCTCGCAGGAGCGCCAGGCCCTGCCGGTCGAGCCGCGAGGCGCCCCGGAGCCGCCGGTAGCCGTCCTCGTCGGCCGCTCGCTCGACGACCGGCTGGCTCGCCAGCGCCTCGCACTCCTCGACGAGCCAGGCGTCGCGGCCGATCCCCCGCAGCTCGGTCACCAGGCGCTCGTTGAGCAGGATCAGGTGCCGGACGTCCTCGGCCGCGTACGCCTCCTGGGCCGGCGTCAGCGGACGCCGGGCCCAGTCCGCCTTCTGCTGCGACTGGATCGGCTTGATCCCCAGGTAGCGCTCGAGCAGGGCGTCGAGCCCGAGCTCCCGGATGCCGAGGAAGCGCGCGGCCAGCATGGTGTCGGAGATGCGGGCGAAGGTGAAGCCGAAGCGGCGCTTCAGGTGCCCGAGGTCGTTCTCGGCGCTGTGGAAGACCTGGAGGGTGGCGCGATCGGCGCAGAGGGGGCGGAGCGGCTCCAGGTCGGGAAGCGCGAGGGGGTCGACCAGGTAGACGTGGTCGTCGGCGTCGGCGACCTGGACCAGGCAGAGCCGCTCGGGGTAGTGGTGGAGGCTGTCGGCCTCGGTGTCGATGGCGATCGCTGCCGCACCGGCGAGCTGACGGCCAAGCGCGGCCAGCTCATCCGGGGAGCGGATCCAGACAGGGCTAGCTGACACTTCCTCAGGATACCAGGGGTTTGGCCCGCTTAGGCGTCCACGAATGCCGAAGTCATGGCAGACGAGTCGAGTTCTTGGGGGCAGGGCCGAGGAGCGAGCGCCCAAAGGCCGAAGGCCCTCCGATCCACGCCGGCCGAGCGCGTCCCGACCGAGACGAACATCGCGAAGCTCATCGGCCTCGCCCGCTAGTCTTCTTGAGGGCCGGAAGTGGTGCTGAATGAGTCAATTTTCCGCAACACCGGCTCTCGGGGCGTGGCCGAGACCCGAGCAGCCCTAGGACGCAGGGAGTCGCCGACCGGAAGCGTACCCCGGGTACGCTGAGGATCGGCGACGACCGAGGACGACGGGATGCGACGGGTATCGGCCACGCCGCTAGTCCTCGCTCCAGCGCTCCAGCAGTCGAGCGCCCAGCGAGCGGTGGCCCAGGAAGAAGTACGTCAGCATGGCGGCCGCGGCGAGCAGGTTGGCGATGGCGATGTTCCACCACATCAGGGCGCCGACCAGCGCCTCGTCGAGCGCGGAGACGAAGCCCAGGAAGAACAGCTCGAAGCACCAGAAGAGGATGAAGAGCCCGAGCAGGATCCGGGGCTCGCGCTCGGCCATCGTGATGGCGGCCGCGGCCAGGATGCCGAAGGCCGCGAAGGCGGCGAAGTGGAGCACGGTGTAGCCGAGGACGACGTTGAGGTGGACTTGCAGGGTCGCCGGGTCACGCAGGCCCTCGAAGAGGGCGCTGCCGAGCAGCGCCGGCGTCCGCAGGCGGCGTGCCGCGAAGCGTGTCGTAGATCAGGAACCACACGACGACCACGCCTCCCCCGATCAGGCCGGCCACGATGCCCTCGCGGACCACGGCGATCCACCGGCCCCCGAGCGTCTCCGCGAGCGCGCGATGCCGGCGGAAGAAGTAGCCGAGCATGGAGAGGGCGGCCAGGAAGTTGCCGATCAGGATGGCCCACCAGGCGATGACGCCGAGGATCGGACGGGCCAGGAAGGTCACCAGCGCCAGGAAGAAGACCTCGAAGGCGGCGAAGAAGATCAGGAGCGCGACCAGCATCGCGGGCTCGCGCTCGGCGCCGGCGACCAGGGCCGCCGCCACGATGCCGAAGGCGGCGAACGCCAGGACGTGGACGATCGTGTACCCGAGGACCGGGCCGAAGGCGACCGGGACGGCGCCGGTGGGGGCGGCGCCGCGGATGAGGCCGTCCCAGAGAACCGCCGGCGTGCGCAGCGGCGTGCGCTGGACCAGGTCGAAGACGAGGAACCAGACGGCGACCGTCGCGGCGCCGATCAGGCCCGCGACGATGCCTTCCCGCACGATGCGCGTGTCGCTGCTCATGGTGTTCTCCTCCCGGATCCGGCCTTGGATCGGGACCTCCCACCCACCCCCCCCAGCCCCCCTCCCCCACCCACCGGGGGGAGGGGGGTGCCGGTGCAACCGATTCCTTCACAATCTCTCAACGCGGCCCCGGCGCTACCGCCGCCGCGGGCTCGGCCTCCTCGAGGCTCGCCCACCGGAAGAACACGACGGTCCCCGCCACCACGTAGGCGAGGGGCCCCACCACCCACATGAGGACGCCGGCGAGCTCCTGGTCGGCCCGGGGCGAGAGCGGCCACCACGGGGCCGTCGTCGCGTAGAAGGGGTAGAGGAGCTCCTCGGCCAGCGTGATCGGAGCGGCGACGGTCATCATGGGCACCGAGGAGACGAAGAGGAAGAGAAGCTGGGCCGGCGGGGTGGGCCGCGGCCACTCGGGCAGCGGCCCCAGCAGGGGCCACCAGGCGAGCAGGCCGGTTCCTAGGAGCGTCAGGTGCTCCAGGATGTGCACCGTCTCGTGGTGGAGGGCCGCCTCGAAGAGGGCGGGGCGGTGCCAGACGACCAGGACGGCGGCGGGAACGAGGAGCGCCACCGCGGGTCGGGTGAGCGCCCGGCCCGCGGCCTCGATTCCGGGAATCCGCAGCAGGGGCCGGAGAAGGCGCGCCGGCGTGCCGGCGAGCCACAGCGGCGGCACCACCAGGGTCAGCAGGAGGTGCTGGACCATGTGTCCGCTGAGGGAGACGTGCTCGGCCCACTCGGCCACCGGGCCGAGCAGGGCCGCAGCCAGGGCCACGATCCCGCCGAGGAAGAAGCCCAGCTGCCGGGCGGTGACGCGCGGTCCGACGGCCCAGAGGTAGACCGCGAGGAGCCCGCTGAGGCCGAGCGCGACGCTGGGGTGCCAGTGCCAGAGGTTCATCAGGGAGACGCCGGCCTGATGCCCGTCGTCCCGACGTGGCCGAATAGCCACAGCAGGGAGATGACCAGGAGGACGGCCACGATGAGCGGGCCGACGAAGAGATAGGAGAACCAGACGTGGTCGAAGCGGAGGTGCATGTAGAACATCGCCACCAGCGCGAACTTGGCCAGGGCCAGGAAGACCAGGACCGGCACGAGGACGCGGGCCATGGCCGGGATGTAGAAGACGGCGACCTCCATGACGGTGAGCAGCAGGAGGAAGGCGGCGATCACCAGGTAGGTGCGCGGCCCGGCCTGGGGATGGGTGGCGCTGGGCGCGGCCGCGAGGGGGCTGGGGTGGGTGCTCACGGCTCTCGGCCTCCCGGCTCCCGGTCGATCACTGGATCAGGTAGATGAAGGTGAAGATCGCGATCCACACCACGTCCACGAAGTGCCAGTAGAGCCCGGCGATGTCGACCAGGACCGCCTGGGACTGGCCGATCCGGCCGCGCCGGGTGAGGTACCAGAGGGTCGCGAGCCAGATGACCCCGACCGTGACGTGGGCGCCGTGGAAGCCGACCGTGACGTAGAACGTCGAGCCGAAGAGGTTCGTGGTGAGCCCGAGCCCCTCGTGGAAGAACTCGTTGAACTCGTAGACCTGACCGCCCAGGAAGATCAGCCCCCAGCGCCACCGTGGCCAGGAGCCAGCGCTGGGTCGCCGCGGTGTCGCCCCGCTGGATTGCGCCCACCGCCAGCACCATCGTCAGGCTCGACATCAGGAGATCGAAGGTGCTGAACGAGGTGAGCGGGATGTTCAGGATCTCGTGGGGCGTCGGCCCGCCGAGGCTCCGGCCCTTGTACACCAGGTAGACCGAGACGAGCGTCGCGAAGAAGAAGCACTCCGAGCCGATGAACGCCCAGATGCCCATCTTCCGGTGGTCGAGCCCCGATGTGCCGATGTTGACGTCGGCGTCGTGGCCGGCCGCGGTCGCGGGGGCCCGGGACGGCAGATGCTCCAGCGCGATCGCGAAGGCGCCGAGGACGGTGAGGAGGGCGCCCACGACCATCAGCGAGAGGTGGAGGAGCAGGCCGGCCGTCATGATCAGCATGGCCAGCGCCGTGAGGAACGGCCAGATGGAGGCGGCCGGCATGTGGATCGGCTCCCGGAGGGTCGTGAGGGCGGCGGGGTCGGCGAGCCCGGGCCCGCGCTGGTCGGGATGCTTGGTGAGCCACAGCGCGTCGCGGCGCAGCACGCTGGGCACCGTCGCGAAGTTGTAGGACGGCGGCGGGGAGGGGATGGCCCACTCCAGCGTCCGGCCGTCCCACGGGTCGGGAGGAGCGGCGGCGCCGCGGGTCAGGCTGCGCCAGGCGTTGCCGAGGAACACCAGGATCGCCAGGCCGATGCCGAGCGCGCCGACGGTGGCCACCAGGTTCCAAAAGCCCCAGCCGAGCCCGCCCGGGTACGTGTAGATGCGACGGGGCATCCCCATCATCCCGAGGAAGTGCATCGGGAAGAAGGTCAGGTTCATGCTGATCAGCATGAGCCAGAAGTGCAGCCGGCCCAGCCGCTCGTCGAGCATCCGCCCGGTCATCTTGGGCCACCAGTAGTAGATGCCCGCGAAGAGGCCGAGGAGAGTGCCGCCGAAGAGCACGTAATGGAAGTGGGCGACCACGAAGTAGGTGTCGGTCTGCTGGAGATCGACGGGGGGCGAGGCGTGCATGATGCCCGACAGCCCGCCGATCGTGAACATCGCGATGAAGCCGCAGGCGAAGTGGAGCGCGGTGGTGAAGCGGAGGGACCCACCCCACAGCGTGGCCAGCCAGTTGAAGATCTTGATGCCGGTGGGGATGGCGATGATCATCGAGGCCAGCCCGAAGGCCGAGTCGGCGATCGGGCCCATCCCGACCGCGAACATGTGATGCGCCCAGACCCCGAACCCGAAGAACCCGATCAGCGCGGTGGCGTAGACGATCGTCACGTAGCCGAAGATCGGCTTCCGCGCGAAGGTCGGGATCACCTCCGAGACGATGCCCATGGCGGGCAGGATCAGGATGTAGACCTCCGGGTGGCCGAAGATCCAGAAGAGGTGCTGCCAGAGGATCGGCGAGCCGCCCCCGGCCGGCAGGTAGAAGGACGTCCCGAGGAACCGGTCGAACCCGAGGAGGATGAGGGCGACGGTGATCGGCGGGAAGGCACAGAGCAGGAGGACGGACGTGACCGCCGTATTCCAGACGAAGATGGGCATCCGGAGGAAGGTCATGCCGGGCGCCCGCAGGTTGACGATCGTGACCAGGAAGTTCAGGGCCGAGATGATCGACGAGACGCCCAGGAAGAGCAGCCCCAGGAGCCAGAAATCCGTGTGCGGCCCCACCGAGAAGGGCTTCTCGGTGAGGGTCGCGTAGCCGAACCAGCCGGCGTGGGGCGCCGCGCCGACCAGGAAGCTCGAGTTGATGAAGAGGCCGCCGAGCAGGAAGATCCAGTACGAGAAGGCGTTGAGCCGCGGGAAGGCGACGTCGCGCGCGCCGATGAGGAGCGGCACCAGGTAGTTGAAGAAGGTGGCGCTCAGCGGCATCAGCGCCAGGAAGACCATCGTGGTGCCGTGCATCGTGAAGAGCTGGTTGAACGTCTCGGCGCCGATGACCCGGGCGTCGGGCACCGCCAGCTGGAGGCGGATGAGGAGCGCCTCCAGGCCGCCGATGAGGAAGAAGGCGAGGGCGGAGACGCCGTAGAGGATGCCGATCCGCTTGTGGTCGACGGTGGTCAGCCAGCCGATCAGACCGCTCGACTCGGCGCCGGCGTGCGTGCGCAGCGTCGCTTCAGTAACCGCCATCGGCCAATTCATCATGCCGGGCCGAGAACCGAGCAGCCCCCGCAGGCCGTAGGCCGTCCAACCGACGCAGGCCGGCGCCCACCGCAGGCGTACGCCCTGGTACGCCGAGGATGGGCGCCGGCCGAGGACGCCCGTAGGTCGAGACGGACGCCACAGGCGAGGCGTCCGATCGACGCAGGCCGAGCGCGTCACGACCGGGATGGACGATGCGAAGGTTCTCGGCACGGCTATTTCAAGCTCGTCAGGTAGGCGGTCAGGGCGGTCACCTGCACCTCGGTCAGCTTCAGATCGGGCATCAGAGAGCCCGGCTTGACCCCCGGCGGATCCTTCAGCCACCGGCTCAGGTTCTCGTGGGTGTTGCGGAGCATGCCGCCGGCGATCGTCTTCCGGGAGGCGAAGTGGGTGAGGTCCGGGCCGATCTGGCCGCCGGAGAGCCCCTGAATCGCGTGACAGCCGATGCAGGCCTGGGTCGTGAAGAGCTGACGGCCCTGCGCGGCGGGGCTGCCCTCCGGGGGCTCGGTGGCGGGCGCCTTCTGGCGCGCGACCCACGCCTGGAACTCCTGGCCCGGCAGGACGACGGCCAGGTGCCGCATGTTGGCGTGGGACACGCCGCAGAACTCGGCGCACTGGCCCGGGTACTCCCCGGGTGCCGCCGGCGTCAGCAGGATCCGGTTGAGCTGGCCGGGCGGTGTGTCCCGCTTGCCGCCGAGTCCTGGCACCCAGAAGCTGTGGATGACGTCGATCGAGCCGAGGTCGAAGGCCACTCGCTGGCCGAGCGGGAGGTAGAGGTCGGTCGCCGTCGTGATCCCGAGGTCCGGATACTGGAATTCCCACCACCACTGGTGCCCGATCACCCGCACCTTGAGGGCGTCGGGCGCGGGGGGGGCCTGCGTCCGGAAGATGGCGCCGACGGTGGGGAACGCGATGAAGGTGAGGATGATCGCCGGGGCGATCGTCCAGGCCAGCTCCAGGCGTGCGTTGCCCCGGACCTGCGGGGGGAGGGCGGCCGGGTCGCGCTCGCGGAAGCGGAGGATCGCCACCAGGAGGACGGCCGCGACGACACCGAAGATGGCGATGTCCCACCAGAGGATCTGCAGGAAGATCGAGTGACTCTGCCGGGCGAAGTCCGATCGGGGCAGGAGCGTCGTCTGCGGAGAGGCGAGCCCGCAGCCGGCCAGCGACACGACGAGCGCCGCTAGGCGGCCCGCGCGGGTGAGCCGAAGACGGCGGCGGTCAGGGTGCGGCCCGCCGGGCACGGCGATCATATTCCCAAATGAAACCGGAAAACGCAATGGCCGGGCGACCCCCGAGCCGGGAGGTCGCTCGGCGGAGCCGTGCGTCGGGCCCGCTTCGATCGCTCGCAGCCCGGCCTGTCCGCCCCGGCGCGGGGCCCGGGCCCGCCCGGACCCGCCCTTGACAGACCCGGAATGTCGGCATACAGTCCGGCCGATCGCGTTTGTTCCGGTGAAGGCGCGATGACCCTCAGCTGGCCCGATACCGCTCCCCCCCACATTCGGCCGGTCGTCCTGGTCGTGGACGACGACACCGGCCTGCGGGAGTCCTTTCGCCTGATCCTGGAGGACGAGTACGACGTCCTGGAGGCCGCCGACGGCGCCCAGGCCCTCGACACGCTCCGGACCACGCAGGTCGATCTCGTGCTCCTCGACATCCGGCTGCCCGACATCGACGGCATCGCGGTGCTCGAGCAGATCAAGGCGTTCGACGACCACATGGAGGTCATCCTGGTCACCGCCGTCCAGACGGTGCGGACCGCGGTGGCGGCGATGAAGCTGGGCGCCTTCGACTACGTCACCAAGCCGTTCGAGGAGGACGACATCCTCCCCCTCGTGCATCGCGCCATCGAGAAGCGTGCCCTGAGCCGCGAGGTCGTGTACCTCCGATCCGAGCTGGCACGCCGGCTCGATTTCGAGGAGCTGGTGGGCCGGGCGCCCCAGATGCAGCGGCTCTACCAGCTCATCGAGTCGGTGGCCCGGACCCAGGTCACCGTGCTGATCCTGGGCGAGAGCGGTACCGGCAAGGAGCTGATCGCCCGGGCCATCCACCGGCAGGGCGCCACCCGGGACGGCCCCTTCGTTCCCGTGAACGTGGCCGCCATCGCCGACGGCCTCCTGGAGTCGGAGCTGTTCGGCCACGAGAAGGGGGCGTTCACCAACGCGCTGCAGAAGAAGCTGGGGAAGTTCGAGCTGGCCCACGGGGGCACCCTGTTCCTCGACGAGATCGCCACGCTGCGGATCGATCTCCAGGCGAAGATCCTGCGCGTGCTCCAGGAGCGCGAGATCGAGCGCGTGGGTGGCATCCGGCGAATCAAGATCGACGTGCGGGTGCTGGCGGCCACCAATGCCGATCCGAAGCGTGCGGTCCAGAGCGGCGCCCTCCGCGAGGACCTCTACTACCGCCTCAACGTCGTCCAGATCAACGCGCCGCCGCTCCGGGAGCGGCGGGAGGACATCCCGCTGCTGGTGGAGCACTTCCTCCGCAAGTACAGCCAGGAGTTCCACAAGCGGATCGTCGGTGTCGCGCCGGCCGCCCTGGAGGTCTTCCAGGCCTACTCCTGGCCGGGCAACGTGCGGGAGCTCCAGAACATCGTCGAGCGCGCCGTCGCCCTGGTCGAAGGCTCCACCATCGACGTCAAGGACCTGCCGCTCGACCTCCTGCTCCCGGACCGCGGCGCCCGCGCCGAGGGGTCCGAGGAGCTCCCCCTCAAGGAGGCCCGCGAGCAGTTCGAGCGCCAGCTCATCCTCCAGGCGCTGGAGCGGGTGCAGTGGAACCGGACCCAGGCCGCCCGGCTCCTCGGGATGCACCGGAACTCGCTGAAGGCGAAGCTCGAGGCGTGGGGGATCCGCGGGCTGGGGTCCGACCCCTGATCGACCTGCACAGCTGACTGTGCAGTGTGCACAGTGCACTGTGCACCGGTCCCTAACACACCGCATTCACGATCGTTTCGGTCACTGTTCGCGCCGGGATCGCCGTGCCGACCGCCCAGTCACTGTGCACCACCCCCGGGGGGCCGATGGGCTCCGGTTCGACGGCTTCCCGCGAGCAACCACCGGAAAAGCGACCCGTTCCCGGCCTCTGGCCCCGACCTCCATCGATGCTGGCGCGCTCGTTGCTCTTCGAGATCTCACCCGGTTGCCGGGACCGCCATGACAACGTCTGCCGGCAGTGCCACTGACGCTTCGGGTCGGGGCCCGGAGCGATGCCAGGAGGCGCCGCAATGTCCCGCCCGGGGGCTCGGCCGGTGAGGGCGCCGGGCCGGCCGTCGCCGCGCGGTCTCGGGAAGCGGGACCGGCCCTGGCCGCGCTGGCTCTCGCTGCAGACCCGGCTCACCGCCGGTGCCGTGTTCGTCATCGCGCTGACCATGGCGGTCCTGATCGGGATCGTCGAGCACCGCCAGCGGGCGGCGATCCTCAACGAGGTGCAGCGGCTCGGCGAGGCGCTGGCCAAGAATCTCGCCGCCATCTCGTCGGGGCCGCTCGTTCTCCGCAACTTCGCGGCCCTCGAGCAGACCGTGACCCGCATGGCCCCCGACACCGACGTGGAGTACGCGATCATCCTCGACGCCGAGGGGAAGGTCGCCGCGTCGAGCGAGGGCTCGGAGGCGGTCGGCTCCGTTCTCGACGACGCGGTCTCCCGACAGGCGGTGACGGCCCGGGCCCTGCTCGTCCAGGAGCGATGGCTGGCCCGGACCGGGCACTTCTTCTACGATTTCGCCTTCCCGGTGGAGATCCGGGGACGGCGCGTGGGGACGGTGCGGGTCGGCCTCTCCAAGCAGCGGGTCGAGACGGAGATCGCCAAGACCCGGCGCGAGCTGGCGCTCCTGGCGCTCATCACGCTGGTGGGGGGAGGGGTGGCGGCGGCCCTGGTCGCCCGCCGCATCGCGCGCCCCGTCCGCCAGCTGGCCCACGGCGTGGCCGCCATCTCCCGGGGCGATCTCAACCAGCGGATCGAGACGGCGTCGTCCGACGAGATCGGCCAGCTCGCTCTCGCGTTCAACCACATGGCGAGCGAACTGCTCGAGGAGCGGACCGCGCTCGAAGCCGCGCATGCCGAGTTGGAGCGCCGCTTCGCCGAGCTCTCCGATCTGAAGAGCTACACGGACCACGTCTTCGGCTCACTCACGAGCGGCATCGTGACCCTCGACCTCGACGGGCGAATCGTCACCCTCAACCCGGCCGCCGAGTCCCTCACCGGGTGCCGGCTGGCGGACGTCCGCGGGCGGCCGGGGGCCGAGGCGTTCGCCCACATGCCGGAGCTGAGCGAGCTGCTGGCCCGGGCCCTGATCACCCGGATGGGCGAGGCGGTGGTCTCGGCCAGCCTGACCCGACCGGGCGCCCCGCCGTCGCAGGTGGAGCTGACCACCGAGCCGCTCCGGGGCGCCGAGGGCAAGGACCTGGGGGTGGTGGCGGTCCTGCGCGACCTCACCAAGGTGCGGCAGCTCGAAGAGCAGCTCCGCCGCTCGGACCGCCTGGCCGCCCTCGGCACTCTCGCCGCCGGTCTCGCCCACGAGATCAAGAACCCGCTGACCTCGTTGTTGACGTTCAGCCGCCACCTGTCCCGTCGATTCGGCGACGAGCGCTTCCGCGAGCGCTTCCAGAACGTGGTGCCGCGCGAGCTGGAGCGGATCAACGCCATCGTCGACGGGCTCCTGCGCCTGTCCCGCCCGTGCCGGCTGACGCTCGGCCGGGTCACCGTGCCCGATCTGCTCGAGCAGGTGCTGGAGCTGTACGGCAACCAGCTCGACGCCAAGCAGATCACCCTGGTGCGGGAGTACTCGCCGGCCCTGCCGGCCATCGCACGCCGATCGGGAGCAGCTCTACCAGGCGGTGGGCAACCTGGTGACCAACGCGCTGGACGCCATGCCGGACGGCGGCACGCTGACGGTGCGGGCCGACTTCTCCGACGCCGGGGCCACCGCCTTCGTGGCTCCCGGCCGCTGGTTCGCGAGCCAGCGGATCCGCATCGAGATCTCGGATACCGGGACCGGCATCCCCCCCGTGCAGTCCGCGCAGGTGTTCGACCCCTTCTTCACCACCAAGCGAAGCGGCACCGGGCTCGGGCTGGCCATCGTGCACAAGATCGTCGAGGATCACGGGGGGAGCATCGTCTTCCGGCCGGCGCCGGGTGGCGGCACGGTGTTCACGGTGCTGCTCCCGCTTTCGGGACGCCGGGCCGACCGCGGGGTGGAGGCCGAGTCTTCCCTCGGCCTGCCCGGCAGCTTCCCATGAGCCCGGGAGCGGGGGCGACCGCGCCGCCCAGGGTGGTGACCTTCCCGGACGAGCCGATCCACGTGCTGCACGTGGGGCCGCACCCGGTGGACGTCGTCCGGGCGCGCCACCACCTGCTGGGTCACGGGGGGCGCTTCGCGGTGGACGGCGCGCTCACCGCCGACGAGTGCCTGGCGCATCTCGCCCGCGAGCCCTACGACGTGCTGCTCGTCGCCGACCGGGCCACCGACATGGGCGGCCTCGAACTGCTGCGCGCCGTGCGGGCTCGCCCGGACAGCGTCCCGGTCGTCCTTCTCCTGCGGGAGCGCGACGATCGGATCGCCGGGGACGCCGTCTCGCTCGGGGTCTTCGACTACCTGGTGGAGCGGGCTGGAGATCTCGTCAAGCTGCCGCTCGTCCTGGGGAACGCGGCCACCCAGCGCCGGCAGGCCGACGCGCGCCGGAGCATGAGCCTCTTCAGCGATCTCGTCGGCACCCTGGGCTTCAGCGTCGAGCGGGACGACCTGCTCCAGCGCATCGCGGAGGCCGCCGTCGAGCTGCTGCAGGTGGACTGGTCACTGCTCCTGCTCCTGGAGAACGGTGACACCCTGGTTCCTCACGCCTGGGCCGGGGCCGGCCCGGGCGCCCTCGCCGGGCTGCGCTTCCCGGCGGAGAGCGACGGCTGGCAGCGGCTCTGGTCGGTCCCGGCCCCGGTCCGGCTGGAGCCGATCGCGGTGAGCGTGCCGTGGTCCGTCACCTCGATGACGGCCGGGCTCGAGCCGGCCCTCGCCGTCCCGCTCGTCGGCAACGGACGGCGGCTGGGCGCCCTGCTGATCGCCGCCCCGCCGGCCCGGCGCTTCCGGACGAGCGAGGAGCGGCTGTTCCGGACGCTCGCCGAGCTGACGGCGGTGGCGGTCGAGAAGCACACCCTGGCCCACCAGCTCGTCCACACCCAGCGGCTGTCCACGGTGGGCCGCATGGTCGCCGGAATCGCGCACGAGCTGAACAACCCGCTGGCCGTCATCCTGGGGAGCCTCGACCTGCTCCGGCAAGAGCCGGTGGCCGACCGCTACCCGGAGCGTCTGGCCCGCGTCGCCACGCAGACCGAGCGGGCCGTCAAGATCGTCCGGACGCTGCTCGCGCTCGCGCGGAACCGGCCGACCCAGCGGACCACCGTTTCGCTCGGCGCGCTGCTGACCGAGACGCTGGAGCTGACGGCCTACGACCTCAAGCACAGCGACGTGCGGGTGGTCTGGCAGCTTCGCGACGACCTGCCGCCGGTGGCGGGCGATCCGGACCAGCTCCGGCAGGTCTTCACGAACCTCGTCCTCAACGCGTGTCAGGCGATGCGGGCGAGTGGGAGGACGGGAACCCTCACCGTCAGCGCCGATGTCGTTCCCGCCGGCGACCGGGTCCGCGCCACCGTGGCCGACAGCGGTCCGGGAATCCCGTCCGAGCACCTGCCTCACGTCTTCGAGCCGTTCTTCACCACCAAGGCCGAAGGGGAGGGGACCGGGCTCGGCCTGGCCATCTGCCAGTGGATCGTCGAGAGCCAGGGGGGGCGGATCTCCGTGGACAGCCAGCTCGGGCAAGGCGCCCGGTTCACGGTGGAGCTGCCCGCCGCCGGCGCCCCGGGAGATCTGGCGGCGATGCCGAGGCCGAGGCCCGGCGCGCCGCTCGCCGGCGTCTCCGTGCTCCTCGTGGAGGACGAGCCGCTGGTGGGAGACATGATGGAGGATCTGCTTCGGCTGGATGGGCACGCGGTCGACCGGGCGGTCAACGGGCGCGAGGCGCTCGACCGGCTCGCCCGGGGGTCGTACGCCCTGATCATCAGCGACGTCCGGATGCCGGACCTGAGCGGTCCGGCCCTTCACCAGGAGCTGCTCCGCATCGACGCCGCGCTGGCCCGTCGCGTCGTCTTCGTCACCGGGGACGTCATGAGCCCGGAGACGCAGTCGTTCCTCGATCAGGCGGGGCTCGCGTATCTCGAGAAGCCATTCGAGGTCGCCGACTTCCAGGCGGCCGTCCGCCGCGCCCTCCGCTCCGCCTGACCGCTCGCCTGACCCGCGCGCGCCGACCACGGGGGTCTTCCGGGACCCCCCCGAATGATCTAGTGTGGGGGCGGTCCGAAACCGGCTGCCGGAGGGTTGACATGCAGGGTGTGACGCTTCCGACCGAGACCGTCTTCGTCATGGAGATGTCGCCGATCAAGTTCGGCCTCGGGGCCACCGACGAGATCGGCCACGACGCCCGACGGCTGGGCGTCCGCAAGGTGCTGCTGGTGACCGATCGTCACGTCGCGGAGCTGGGTCTGCCCGAGCGCGTCGCGGGGCTCCTCGGCGAGCAGGGCATCAAGGCCGAGATCTACGACGGCGTCGAGGTCGAGCCGACCGACCGCTCGATCGAGGAGGCGGCCGACCACGCGCGGACGAAGGAGTTCGACGGGCTGGTCGCGGTGGGGGGTGGCAGCGCCATCGACACCGGCAAGGCCGTGAACCTCCTGACCTGCCACCCGGCGCCGCTCCTCGACTACATCAACAAGCCGGTGGGCAAGGGGACACCGGTCCCCGGGCCGCTCAAGCCGCTGATCGCCGTCCCGACGACGGCCGGGACCGGCAGCGAGACGACGGCGGTGGCGGTCGCCCACGTCGTGGACCAGCACGTGAAGGCCGGCGTCTCCCACCGGCTGCTGCGGCCCGCCCTCGGCATCGTCGATCCGCTGAACACGCTGGCGGCGCCGCCGGAGGTGACCGCCGCCGCCGGCGCCGACATCCTGACCCACGCGATCGAGTCCTACACGACGCGGCCCTACGACGCCCGGCCCAAGCACCATCCCCCGGATCGGCCCGCCTACGTCGGAGCCAACCCGGCCAGCGACATCTGGTGCGAGAAGGCCATCGAGTACGTGGGACGCTACCTCCGCCGGGCCGTCCTCAACGGCCTCGACCTGGAGGCCCGGGTCCACCTCGCGCTGGCCGCGACCTACGCGGGCATCGGCTTCGGGAACGCGGGCGTCCACGTCCCCCACGCCGTCGGCTATCCCATCGCCGGCCTGGTTCGCGACTTCGTCCCGCCGGGATACCGGGCGCGCCACCCGCTGGTGCCGCACGGCATGTCCGTGATCCTGCCGGCGCCCGCCGTCTTCCGCTTCACCTACCCGACGTCGCCGGAGCGCCACCTCCGCGCGGCGGCCCTGCTGGGCGCCGCCGGTCACGGGGCTCTCGGACGCCGAGCGCCGGGAGGCACTGCCGGCGGCCCTGATCGCCCTCATGCGGGACATCGGGATCCCGAGCGGGCTCCGGGCCATCGGCTACACGGAGGCCGACGTGGCGTCCCTCGTCGAGGGGACCCTCAAGCAGCCGCGGCTGCTCTCGGGGGCGCCGCGTGCGGTCGGAGCGGCGGAGCTCGACCGGATCCTGCGCGACGCGATGGGGTACTGGTAGCCGGTCCTCCGGTTCGCTCGGTCCGGCAACGGTCGTCCGCGCCCGGCTTGCCGCCTCGTGTATCATGGCAAGGTCGATGGCACACCAGTACATCTTCACCACGCGCGACCTGCGCAAGGTGGTCCCGCCGAAGCGCGAGATCCTCCGGGGCATCTCGCTCGCCTTCTTCCCCGGGGCCAAGATCGGCGTCCTCGGCGCCAACGGCGCCGGCAAGTCCACGCTCCTCCGGATCATGGCCGGGGTGGACGACGACTTCCTGGGCGAGGCGCGGCCCGCCGACGGCATCCGGATCGGCTACCTCCCGCAGGAGCCGCGGCTCGACCCCGCCAAGGACGTCCTCGGGAACGTCCAGGAGGGGGTGGCGACCACCCGGGCCCTGCTGGCCGAGTTCGAGGCGGTGTCGGCGCGGTTCGGCGAGTCCCTGACCGACGACGAGATGGAGCGGCTCCTGGCCGAGCAGGCCCGGCTCCAGGACGCGATCGAGGCGGTCGGCGGCTGGGAGCTGGACCGCACCGTCGAGATCGCGATGGAGGCCCTCCGGGTGCCGCCCGGCGACCAGGAGGTGCGGACCCTCTCCGGCGGCGAGGCGCGCCGGGTGGCCCTCTGCCGGCTCCTGCTCGAGCGGCCGGACATGCTGCTCCTCGACGAGCCGACGAATCACCTCGACGCCGAGTCGGTCGCCTGGCTCGAGCGGTTCCTGCAGGAATACCCCGGCACGGTGGTGGCGGTGACCCACGATCGCTACTTCCTCGACAACGTCGCCGGCTGGATCCTCGAGCTGGATCGCGGCTACGGCATCCCCTGGCAGGGCAACTACTCCTCCTGGCTCGAGCAGAAGCAGGCCCGGCTCGCCGCCGAGGAGAAGGCCGAGTCGGCGCGCCAGCGGACGCTGGCGCGCGAGCTCGAGTGGGTGCGGATGTCGCCGCGGGCCCGCCAGGCGAAGAGCAAGGCTCGGCTGTCCGCCTACGAGACCCTGCTGGCGGCGGAGGCCGAGCGCCGGGCCGACGACGTCGAGATCGTCATCCCGCCCGGGCCGCGCCTCGGCGACGTCGTGGTGGCGACCGAGCACCTCGGCAAGGGATACGGGGACCGGGTCCTCATCGACGACCTCTCGTTCAGCCTGCCCCGGGGCGGCATCGTCGGCGTGATCGGCCCGAACGGCGCCGGCAAGACGACGCTCTTCCGGATGATCGTCGGGGAGGAGAAGCCGGACACCGGGACGCTCAAGGTGGGCGAGACCGTGGTGGCGGCCTACGTGGACCAGTCGCGGGATGCCCTCGACGGCAAGAAGACGGTCTGGGAGGAGATCTCGGGCGGCGCCGAGACGCTGACCCTCGGCCGCCGCCAGGTGGCGTCCCGGAGCTACCTCGCCTCGTTCAACCTGAAGGGCGCCGACCAGCAGAAGCGGGTGGCCGACCTGTCGGGGGGCGAGCGGAACCGGGTCCACCTGGCGAAGCTCCTGGTGCGCGGGGGGAACCTGCTCCTCCTCGACGAGCCCACCAACGACCTCGACGTGGACACGCTGCGGGCCCTGGAGGACGCGCTCCTCGGCTTCGGCGGCTCGATCGTCGTGATCAGCCACGACCGCTGGTTTCTCGACCGCATCGCGACGCACATCCTGGCCTTCGAGGACGAGGGCCGGGTGGTCTGGTTCGAGGGCAACTACGCCGACTACGAGGCCGACCGGAAGAAGCGCCTCGGCGCCGAGGCCGACCGGCCCCACCGCCTGCGCTACAAGCGACTGCGCTGAAGAATTCCTCCAACCTCCGGCTCCCCCCTCCCCCCGGTGGGTGGGGGAGGGGGCTGGGGGGGTAGGCGGGAGGTCCCAAATGACACCGAGCGAGACCGAGGTCATCGGCTACCTGAAGACGCTGTCGAACTGGGGGCGCTGGGGCGCCGAGGACCAGCTCGGCACGCTGAACCTGATCACGCCCGCCAAGCGCCTGGCGGCGGCCCGGCTGGTGCGGGACGGCGTCCCGGTGACCTGCGCCCGGCCCATCGTGACCGCCATCTCCGCCGACACGACCTTCCAGGTCATGCGCTTCATGGTGGACAGCGGGGAAGGACGCGACACCGCGTCCCGCCGAGCGGCTGCTGGCCCGCCGCGGCGCCGGCGAGTTCATCGGGATGGTCTTCCACGGCTACACGGTGACCCACGTGGACACGCCGGCCCACTTCTTCTGGGAGGGCAAGATCTACAACGGGCGCTCCTGCAACCTGATCACCTCCCGCGAGGGGGCCACCGTGGAGGCCGTCGAGCTGCTGCACGACGGCGTCGTGAGCCGCGGCGTTCTCCTCGACGTGGCGCGCGCCCGCGGCGTCCGCTGGCTGGAGCGCGGGGAGGGCCTCATGCCGGACGACCTGGAGGCCGCCGAGCGGGCCCAGGGCGTGCGGGTAGAGCCGGGCGACATCCTGCTCGCCCGGACCGGCAACTACGCCCGCCGACTCGCCGAGGGGCCGGCGAACCCGCTCCAGGCCGGCTCGCCGGGGCCGCACGCGGCGCTGGCTCCCTGGCTCCGCGAGCGGGGCGTGGCGATGTGGGGGAGCGACACCCACAACGACGTCACGCCGACGCCCTACCCCGCCATCGGGTCGCCGTTCCACATCGTCGCGCTGGTCGGCCTCGGACTCTGGCTCATCGACAACATGAACCTCGAGGACGTGGCCCGCGCCTGCGCCGAGCGGAGCCGGTGGGAGTTCCTGCTGACCATCGCTCCCCTCCGGCTGGAGAACGTGACCGGCTCCCCGGTCAACCCGATCGCGCTGTTCTGAGCAGCCGGGGGGCCCCGACCCCTCCGGCAGGGGGCGGCCCCACCCTGTAACGGGGGACGACGCCACCGTCCGAAACCGCCGGTCACCCCCCCGCCCTCCCCGCCACCGGCCTTGCCGCGCCGCAGCCGCTTCCCCCCGAACCTTCGATCGGGATTGGCGAAGGCCCGCGGCTGGCGACGACACGCCGGCCCCCCGGCGGACGGCATCTACGTTGCTACATGTAAGGGAGCCAACACCCAGGAAGCGGGAGGAAGCGTTCGATGAGACCTTACGACAGCCGGCATGCGACGCTCGATCCAGGGTTGACCGCGCTGGCCCTCCGCGCCATGCACGAGCGTGACGGCTCCTACCCGTTCGTCGAGCGGTTCCAACAGCGCCGCCCGCGCCGCCGGCCCCAGCCCGCCCGCGCTCCGTCCCGTCCGGCCGCGCCGGCCGAGCCCGCTCCCTTCTGGCCACGCAGCCTGCGGGCCGCCGAGCTGTTCCCGACGCTCGTCCGACTCCGTCGGCTCGGCGGCACCCTGTCCGCCGCCGCGTAGTCTCGGCGCCGCCCTCGCCTCCCGGGGCGCGCGAACCCGACGCGTGCCCTGCATCGCCCTGGCCTTGCGCCAGCCAGGCTTCTGCATTTTGGGCTTGACAGGATTTCGGATGGCGAATGAGCGGCAGTCGCGGCCTCGACCCTCAGTCCCTCCCAGCGAACCGGACCGCCCGGCGGCAACGCGCGCCGCCGGCGTGGAGTCGAAAATCATTCCCCGGTCGACGAGCGGAAGTCAGGTGGCCTCCCAGGTCGCCCGAAAATCGGGTGATAGAGTGCGAGCGGGAGGCCCATCATGCAGCTTGCGACGACGCTCGCGCCCGCCACCACCGCGGACGATCTCGACCGGCTCGGCGACGAGATCGCCGAGCTCTCTGCGCACCTCGACGCCGCCACGGCCCAGCTGCTCACCCTGATCCGTGAGTTCGACGCGCGGGGCGGCTGGGCGAACGGGGCCCGCTCCTGCGCCGAATGGTTGAGCTGGCGGGTCGGGCTGGACCTGGGGGCGGCCCGGGAGCGGGTGCGGGTGGCGCGGGCGCTGGGCGAGCTGCCGCAGCTGGCGGCGGCCCTGGAGCGAGGGGAGCTGTCGTACGCGAAGGTGCGCGCGATCACGCGGGTCGCGACACCGGAGACCGAGGCTCGGCTGCTGGCGGTGGGGCGGGCGGGGACGGCGGCCCACGTGGAGCGGATCGTGCGGGCGTGGCGGCGGGTGGACCGGCAGGTGGAGGGGCGGGAGGCGGCGGCGCGTCACCGGGGCCGGTCGCTCCAGGTGTACCCGGACGAGGACGGGATGCTGGTGGTGCGGGGGCGGCTGGAGCCGGAGGTGGGGGCGGTGCTGGTGCGGGCGCTGGAGGCGGCGCGGGAGGCGCTCTACGCGCGGGCGCGGGCGACGCCCGAGGCGGGGGTCGCCGGGGACCTGCCGACGCACGGCCAGCAGCGGGCCGACGCCCTCGCGCTGGTGGCGGAGACGGCGCTCGCAGCACGGGCTCGATCCCGGCGCGGGGAGCGAGCGGTACCAGGTCGTGGTCCACGTCGACGCCGCCGGTGCTGGCCGACCCCGATCAGCCGGGCCAGTCGGCGCTCGAGGACGGCGTGCGCGTTTCCGCGGAAACGTCCCGGCGGCTGGCGTGTGACGCGACCCGGGTGCGTGATGCACCACGCGGGCGACGGCTCGGTGCTCGACGTCGGTCGGCGGACCAGAGCAATCCCGCCGGCGCTACGGCGAGCGCTCCAGGCGCGGGACCACGGCTGCCGCTTCCCGGGCTGCGGGGTGCGCCACGCCCAGGGGCATCATCTCCACCACTGGGCGAACGGCGGCCCGACGCGGCTCGACAATCTTGTCCTGCTGTGTCGCCGTCACCACGGGGCCGTCCACGAGGAGGGCTACCAGGTCGAGCGTGACACCGACGGCACGCTGCACTTCCGCACGCCGCGGCGGCCGGCCGATTCCCGAGGTGCCGGCGCCGCCGGCGGTGCCGGCCGACCCGATCTGGGCGCTGGTCACGGCGAATCGAGCGCGCGGCCTCGCGATCGACGCGCGGACGGGGTGCCCGAGCTGGCTCGGCGAGCGACTCGACCTCGGCTGGGCGATCGACGTGCTGCACCCCGCCGCCAATCCGGCCGCGTTCCGGGCCCGTGTGCCGCTCCCCTGACTCGGCCGTCCTCGGAAAAACACCCTAGGGTTCCGCCGCTCTGGCCACCGTGACCACTTCGGCCTGCTCGCCAATCGCCGCGGGGGGGTGACGCTCGCGCAGTGTCGGGCCCTGTTGGCGCAGCCGGCGCCGCCAGCCGGGCCGCCCGCGTCGGCGCGGGCGCTCATGCTCCGCCTCACCGGGATCGACATCGAGCGCTGCCCGAACTGTCAGCAGGGCGTTCTGCAGCAGCTCGAGGTGCTGCGGCCCGCCCCGCTCGTCTGGGACACCTCGTGAGCCGGTGCCTCTGCCCACCCCCGCGCGTCTCGCCGGCCGCCCGCAGGCTGGGGCCACGCCCTGCTCTGTGCTCTCGTCGAGATCGGCCACCCGGACACGGCGCGCCCGTCCGCATGAGCTCCATCCCGGAGCGCGCCTGCCCCACCGCTCGGCGGTCGCCATCCCCGAGGGCCGCCGGCACCACCCCCTGTTCCGCCTCAAGCCACGCCTTCCCCACGATACAATCCCCGTACGCCATGCGCGCGAGGAGTTTAGTTCAACTGGTCTTGTCCGCCATGCTCGACGCACGGCGGATAAGAGCCTGAACCTCACGCTCTTTGCTTACGTCGGGCGTAAGGACGCTCAGTGATCGGCCATCGTTCTGGCTCGGTAGATGTTGAGAGAAGCGGACCACGAGACGGGCTACATCGCAACACGGCGTCTAACAACAACGAGATGAACCTGACGAGGTCCGCGATGGTCAGGCTGGCGCGGACCTCGCAGTTTATCGGCGTTCGGTTCATAGCCATCTAGGCACGCCGGCGCGCGGCGGGCCGGCGTCGTGACGCCGGCGGCTCCACTCCCCCGGCCCCGGCCTGCTGGAGCCAGCGCGCCGCCGGCTCCAGGAGCGGTGTGATCTCGTGCCGCCGCGCGGCCAGGATCGGCTTCCAGAGGTCTCCCCGCTCCCGGATCCGCTCCGGCACCGTGTCGATCCGGTAGTCGTCCATCCGGAGCGCCGGGGTCAGCTCGGCCCAGTCGAGCGGGGTCGAGACCGTCGCCCGCGCGGTCGGCCGGACGGAGTAGACCGAGGCCAGCGTGCGGCCCCACGCGTTCTGGTTGTAGTCCACGACCACGTGCTGCGCGGGGCGCCGGGCGACCCGGTACTCGGCCGTGATCAGCTCGGGATGGCGGCGCGCCAGCTCGAGGGCGAGCGCCTTCGCCAGGGTCCAGACCTGCTTCTGCGTGGGTCCCCGCACGATCGGGACGTAGACGTGGAGCCCGCGGGACCCGGTCGTCTTGACGCAGGCGGTGAGCCCCAGCTCGGTCAGGGCGTCGCGGACGCGCTGGGCGACCTCCACGATCCGGGCCAGGGTGGCGCCGGGGGTCGGATCGAGGTCGAAGTGGAGGAAGTCGGGGCGGTCCACGTCGTCGCAGCGGGCGTACCAGGGGTTCAGGTCGATGCAGCCGAGGTTGATGACCCAGAGGAGCGCCAGGGCGTCCTGGATCATCGGGAAGTCGATCACGCTGCCCGAGCCGTGCTCGATGGCGCACGTCTCGAGCCACGGCGGCCGGGGCTTCGGCGTCCGCTTCATGAAGAAGAACGGGCCGCCGGCCCCGTCGGGATAGCGCTTCATCACCATCGCCCGGTCCCGGAGGTGGGGCAGGAGGGCCGGGGCGACCTCCAGGTAGTAGCGGAGGAGGTCGCCCTTCGTCAGGCCCAGCTCCGGCCAGAACGGCTTCCGGAGGTTGGTCAGCGTCGTCTGATGCCGGGCCGACGCGGACGACGACCGAGTCCTGGTCGCGCGGGATGACGCCGGGGCGCGGCAGCGCCACCGCGGCTACGTCCGGGCGCGGTGGCGGACGGCGCCGGCCAGGGGCACGTAGTCGAGCTCGACGCGGGCGCGCGCCGCCCGGAGCAGCAGGGCGCCGCGGCTCATGTCCCCGATCCCGACGAAGGCCGGCGGGAAGACGAGGCGCTCCCCGAAGACGGACGTCAGGGGGCGCACGTACTTGTCGGTGGCGATGCTCCCGAGCAGCACGGCCTGGCCGTCCGGCGGCAGCGCCTCCACGACCATGCGGGCGCGGCGAGCAGCGGGCGCCGGTAGCCGGGGCGGTCGGGATCCACGTCGCCGCGCGCGAACCTCCGCAGGTGGGCCACGCCGACGATCGTGTCGGCCGGGACGAGCCCGGCGTTGGGGGTGATCACCAGCACGGCGTCCGGCGGCCGGGCGAAGGCGCGCGCGTACGTGAGCTTGCCGCGGAAGTAGAGCCCGCTCATGAAGCTCATGACCTCGCCGAGCGGGGCCCCGCCGTCGCGCAACCGCACCGCCAGGTCGAAGGAGGCGCGAGGGGACAGGACCAGCCGGGCCCGGTCGCCGCCGCAGTCCGCCGGGGAGAGGAGGAACACGCGGGTCGGCTCGGCGCCCATGCCGCTCATCATAATACGCGCGGGTGGCGCGCCGGTTGACAGCCCACGGGGCCGAGTGATACTCGATCCTCGTGAAGATCACGGCCATCCGGCTCCACCTGGTGGAGTGCCGGCTGCCCGAGCCGCAGGGGACGGCCACCGCCTTCTTCGACCGACGTGGGGCCCTGCTGGTCGAGGTGCGGACCGACGAGGGCGTCTCGGGGTGGGGCGAGAGCTGGCACTCGCCGGCGGCCGCCTGGACGATCATCGAGACCTCGCTCGCCTCCGCCGTCCTCGGCCAGGACCCGTTCGAGTACCGGCGGCTCTGGACCGCGATGCACGCCCGGCTCGGCTACGAGCGCCAGGGGCCGGGCCTGATGGCGCTGTCCGCCGTCAACACGGCCCTGTGGGACCTGCGCGGCCGCGCCCTCGGCCAGCCGATCGCCCGCCTCCTCGGCGGCCCCCTCCGCACCCGGGTGCCGGCCTACGCGAGCGGACCGTTCCTCAAGCCGGGCCGCGATCCCTATCGCACGTACCGGCGGGAGGCCGAGCGGATCATCGCCCCCGGCTTCCGCGCGATGAAGATGAAGGTCGGGGTGGATCCCGACGCCGACGGCCGGGCGGCGGCGGCGGTGCGACGCGTGGTCGGCCCCGACGTGATCCTGCTGGCCGACGCCAACCAGGGCTACACGCCCCGGCCGGCGATCGAGGCCGGGCGGCAGCTCGAGGCGGAGGGCTTCGCCTGGCTCGAGGAGCCGGTGGCGCCCGACGACGTCGAGGGCTACGCCCACGTGGCGGGCGCGCTCGGGATGGCGGTGGTCGGGGGCGAGGCGCTCGGGGGGATCCGCGCCTTCCGCTCCTTCTTCGAGCGGAGCGCGCTGGACGCCGCCCAGCCGGACCTGGCCATCGCCGGCGGCTTCACCGAAGTGATGCGGATCGCCGCGCTGGCCGCGGCATGGGAGGTGCCGGTGGTGCCGCACGTCTGGGGCACGGCGCTGAACCTCTACGCCAGCCTCCAGCTCTGCGCGGTGCTGCCCGGCTACCGGAGCCACACGCCGATGCCGTATCCCTGGTTCGAGTTCGACCAGTCGCCGAACCCGCTCCGCGAGCTGTGGGGAGCGCCGGCGATCGGCCCCGACGGGATGATCGAGATCCCGCAAGGGCCGGGGCTCGGCATCGAGATCGATCCCGCCGCCTTCGAGGGGTTCCTCCAGCGGCGCCTCGAGGTCACCCCGGACTAGGTAGGTTTTCCGGCGGTGAGGGGGCGGAGAGCGACTCCGGTCGCACCCAGGGCACCAGGAGCCAGCACGCCGCGATGCTGGTGGCGCTGATCGCGATCAGCCACTGGAGTCCCACGATCTCGTAGAGTCGGCCGCCCAGCCAGGCCGAGCCGGTCGTTCCCAGGTTGTTGACCGACATCAGCGCCGCGAAGAAGGTGCCCTCGGCGTGGGCCGGCACCGCGCGGGCGGCCAGGTCCATCGTCGCCAGGAAGGCCACCATCGTGACCAGGCTCACGGTCGCCTGCAGGAGGACCGCGGACCACCAGCCGACCAGGCCGTAGTAGGCCAGCGTCCCTGCCACCCCGATCCCGACCGACATGTTGAGGAGGCGCTTGAGCGGCGCGCCCCGGAAGTAGCGGGCGAAGAGGGCGGCGCCGAGCATCGAGGCGCCGCTCCCGATGGTGGCCAGGAGCCCGAGCTGGATCTTGGAAATGCCGAGGACGTCCACCATGTGGAACCCGAGCGGGACGCCGAACGAGGGCGTGAAGTTCCAGAGGAAGAGGAAGGCGGCGGCTCGCCAGAGCGGGCCGGAGCGCACGCCGGCCCGCAGCGCCTGGAGGGTCCGGCTCACCGACTCCCGGTCGAACCGGGTCCGCGGCTCGTGGACCGCGTAGGCCGAGGCGGCGAACGACAGCGCGGGGAAGCAGGCCACCAGGAAGAAGGTGCGCGAGTAGGCGACGTGGACGGAGAGGTAGCCGCCGCCGATTCCGGCGATCAGGCTCGCCGCGTAGATCGACCCCCACTGGATCGACTGGAAGCTGCCGGTCAGGCCCCGCGGCTTGCCCTCCTCCACCATCACGGCATCGCACAGCACGTCGGTGAAGGCGAGGCCGAGCCCTGTCAGGCCGAGGATGGTCAGCGTCAGGCCATACGGGTAGCCGGGCAGGAGGCCGAGGACGAGCCAGCCCAGGGCGGCCATGGCGGTCGTGACGAGCAGGTAGGAGCGGCGCCGGTAGCCGGCCAGCGGGACCAGGTCGGACAGGAGTCCGTAGAGCGGCTTGACCGTCCACGCGACGCCGACCAGCGCCAGGAACGTCGCGGTGTCGCCCGCGGTGAGCTTCAGGTCCTCCTTGAGGAGGAAGAAGATCGGCTGGGCGGCGATCCCCGCCTTGGGCTCGGCGAATCCCTGGACGAAGTAGATCGCGGCGAAAAAGATCGCCAGCCGGCGGAAGTCGGGCGACCGGGGGGGTGACGGCGCAGGGACGATCGGCGGCTCCGCCTCGGGAACCGTGGGCATCGTGGTGTAGTATACGACGACGGCGGAAGGGGGCGGCAGCATGCGGCTCGGTCTGAACATCGGCTACTCGGCGCCCAGGGTCCGGCTGGACGTCCAGCTCGTCCAGGACGCGGACCGTCTCGGCTACCACTCGGTGTGGACCGCGGAGGCCTACGGCTCGGACGCGGTCACGCCGCTGGCGTGGCTCGGCGCCGTCACCTACCGCATCCACCTGGGTACCGCGATCATGCAGATCGCCGCCCGGACGCCGGCCATGACGGCGATGACCGCGATGACGCTCGACGCGCTCTCGAATCGCCGCTTCCTCCTCGGCCTCGGGGTGTCGGGGCCGC
Source organism: uncultured Candidatus Rokubacteria bacterium (assembly GCA_963708025.1). Lineage (GTDB taxonomy): Bacteria > Methylomirabilota > Methylomirabilia > Rokubacteriales > DASRDR01 > CAVPSB01. The sequence continues at coordinate 241,953 of CAVPSB010000015.1, forward strand.
AGGTCGTAGAGGGCTGGCACGGGGAGCCGTTCGGCAAGCCCCTCGGCAAGATGCGCGAGTACGTGGCGATCGTGCGCGCGATCCTGGCCCGCGAGAAGCCGCTCTCGCACACGGGGGAGCACTACCAGATCCCCTACGCCGGCCCCGGCGCCACCGGCCTCGGCAAGCCGCTCAAGAGCATCGTCCACGGGCGCCCGGACATCCCGATCTACGTGGCCGCCATCGGGCCGAAGAACGTGGCGCTGGCGGCGGAGATCGCCGACGGCTGGCTGCCGGTCTTCTTCTCGCCCGACCGCGCGGGTCTCCACTGGGCCGCGCTCGAGGAGGGCTTCGGCCGGCGCGCCCCCGGCCTCCGGTCCCGCGAGGCGTTCGACATCGCGCCGACGGTGCCGGTCGTCCTGCGGCTCCGACGTCGCGGCCTGCCGGGCCCAGGTGAAGCCGCGGGTCGCGCTCTACGTCGGCGGCATGGGGGCGGCCGGCCGCAACTTCTACTACGACCTCGCCTGCCGCTACGGCTACGAGGCGGACGCCCGGCGGTGCCAGGCGCTCTACCTGGCGGGGAAGAAGGAGGAGGCCATCGCCGCGGTGCCGGACGCCCTGGTCGACGAGGTCGCGCTGTGCGGCCCCCGGGAGCGGATCCGGGACCGGCTGGCCGCCTACCGGGCGGCCGGCGTCACCACGCTGCTCTGCGCCACCGGGCAAGCGGACACGGTGCGGCTGATGGCCGAGCTGGTGACGTAGGGCCGGCCGGCGTGAGCCCGACGCCCGGGACGGGCGACCTGCGGCCCTACGAGCTGCGGGTGGGGCGCATCACGGACGCCGCCCTCCGTGACCGCCTGGCCCGCCGCCTGGTCGAGCGCTTCCCGCCGCGGGAGCTGGAGGCGACGCGCGCGGCGCTGGGCGGGGCCGGGCTCGTGGTCCGGACGGCGCTGCGCGAGGCCGAAGCGCCCGCGCTCGCGCGCGAGCTGTACGCCGCCGGGGCCCCGCCCGCCGCGGTGGTCCTGCTGCCGGCCGAGCTGGCCGGAGCGCGTCCGGAGCGGGACTCCACCCTCGACCGGGCGTTCGCGCTCTTCGACGCCCGGGGCGGCGCCTTCGTGCCGACGTGGAACTGGGCGGCGTTCGTCTTCGGGCCGCTCTGGTACTTCCGGAAAGGAATCTACGCGAAGGGCGCGGTCCTGCTCGTCCTGGTCGTCTTCCCCGTCCTCCCGCTCGAGCTCATGGTGCTCCTCCAGCTCGGGGCCTTCTTCTACTGCGGCGTGGCCGGCAACTGGGATGACTACTTGCTGGAGGTCCGCCGCACGCAGTGGTGGTGAGACGGGCGGGGCCGATGAGCGTCGCAATGTTCATCTCGGTCGTGACGCGCTCGGCCTACGGCGTTTGGACGGCCTTCGGCCTTTGGGCGTCCGTCCCGACGCTCTGGTCGTCCTCGGTCGTCGCCGATCCTCGGCGTACTCGGAGTACGCCTGCGGTCGGCGACTCCCTGCGTCGATCGGACGGCCTTCGCCCTTTGGGCGCTGCTCGCTCCTCGACCCCGCCCGCGGGAACTTGATCCAGCGGCAGTGACTTTGGCGCTTCGAGGAAGCTAGTGCCGTGACCGTGGGGGAGGCCCGGGAGGGGGGCGTAGCCCCCCTCCCGTTGCAGTCTAGAAGATGCGGCGGGCGTCCTGGAAGTCCCGGTCCCCTTCCACCTCGACGGCCAGCGCCTCGACGGCCTTGCGCGTCTCCGCCGTCTCCGCGCCGGTGCCGAGCCGATCGAGAAGCCGCTCGACGCGCACCTGCCACGCGCGCGCCTTGGCCGTGTACGCCCACGGGTCGGCCGCCGTGAGCTTGCTGTGCTGGATCGTGTCGCGGAGCGCCAGGGCGCGCTCCGTCAGCGAGGGCGCGCTGGCCGCCTCCCGGCGGGGCGGCGCCCACACGGGCGTCGCCTGTCGGGCCGCCGGCTTCGTCAGGGGCTTTGCCGCCGGTGTCGCCGGCTTCGCCGGGGCTTGCCACCGGTGTCGCCGGCTTCGCCAGGGGTTTTGCCGCCGGTGTCGGCGCCGGCTTCGCCAGGGGCTTTGCCGCCGGTGTCGGCACCGGCTTCGCCAGGGGTTTTGCCGCCGGCTTCGCCGTCGCCTTCGCCGGCTTTGGCCGCGCCGCGGGGCGGGCCGTCTTGCTGCTTTGCTTCACTGCCGCCTTCGTTCCCGACCGCTTGCTGCGCTTGGTCGCCACCGTCGTTGTTCCCTCCTCCTGGTCGATTACGTGGGTCGGCCCCGCGTGGCGGAGCCGCCGAGAGGCCGGACGAAATGATACATCGCGAAGGCTTCGAGCGCGAAGGGGGGGAAGCCGAGATAGCCGGCCACCGGCATCTCGAAGATCTTCCAGTCCGGGAAGACCGGCACCCCGACGTACTGCCACTTGCCGACGGCCCAGTAGTTCCAGAACTCCCAGAGTAGCCCGCAGACCAGGCCGGCGAGGAGCCAGCGATAGACAAGGCCGCGATCCCCGCTGGTCCAGGCGGCCATGAACGACGGCCGGCCGGCCCGGTCGTTCCGGGGATCGAGGAGGAGGATGAAGCCGAGCCAGACGAAGCCAAAGGTCCAGGGCCGCACGGCGGCCGGCAGCAGCGGCGGGACGACGACGAAGAGGAGGCCGACGCCGAGCGCGGTCCGCCGGAGGGCGGGGCTCGGCGGCCGGGTGGGACGGCGCGCGCCGGCCGCTACCCCGTACGCCTCGAGGAGCGCCGCGGTCCCGAAGAGCCCCGGCCAGATGGTGGCGAAGGCCCAGGCGTAGCCCAGCGCCGCCAGCCACGGGGGGTCGGGGAGGCCGAAGTAGTCCCAGTTGCGGAGGCGCCAGTTGTACAGCTCGAAGACGAGCCAGAGCGGGATGGACACGGTGGCCAGGAAGGCGGCCTCGCGCGGACGGTCGTGGAGGAGGGAGGCGCCGCGCCGGCGGAGGACGAGGGCGTCGGCCAGCAGGATGTATGCGGTCCACATGATGGGCGTGAACCACTGCGAGAGGAGTGGGATCTGGAGGGGCAAGAGCCCCTGGCCCACCACGAGCAGTCCGAGGCCGAGCCAGCCATATCCGATCATGTAGAGCCCGACTCCATGATCCCACGCGCTTGATCCCCGCGCTTGACAGCACGGCCGCCCTCCTCTAGCTTCCTTGAAGTGATCGGGCCCTCGGACGCTTTCCCCCGGACCGTGCTCGTGACCGGGGCGGTCGGCTTCGTCGCCGTGAACATCGTCCGGGCGCTCCTGATCCGCGGCCACCGGGTGATCGCCGCCGACCACCGCCCACCCGACGAGCCGGCCCGGCGCTTCCTCGCGCCCCTGGCGGCCGGCCTGGTCTGGCTCGAGGCCGACGTCCGCCACCCGGCGCCGCTCCTCGCGGCCATGCAGGCCCATCGGGTCGGCGCGATCGTCCACGCGGCCGCGGTCACCGCGACCACCCGGGAGTGGGAGCGGGACCGGGCCCGCGAGGTCCTCGACGTGAACCTCGGCGGCACGATGGCCGTCCTCGATGCGGCGCACCGGGCCGGCATCCGCCGCGCCGTCGTCGTCAGCTCGACCTCCGCGCTCGGTCCCGGCTACCGCGACGGGCGGCCGATCCCGGAAGGGGCGCCGGCGGCGCCCGTCAACCTCTACGGCATCTCCAAGCACGGCATCGAGCTGATCGCCGCCCGGCTCGCCGACCTCTACGGCCTGGAGGTGGCCACGGTCCGCATCGCCCAGCCCTACGGTCCCATGGAGCGGCCGAGCCCCGACCGGGCGGCCCTGTCGCCGATCGCCGAATGGATCGAGGCGGCGGCCGCCGGCCGGCCGCTCCGGACGCCGAGCCTGGAGGTGGCGAAGGACTGGACCTATGTCGAGGACGTGGCGGCCGGCTTCGTCGGCCTCGTCGAGGCGGCGCGTCTCCGCCACCCGCTGTACAACCTGGGCGGCGGGGAGCAGGTCACGGTCGGCCAGGTCATGGAGGCCATCAGGGGCGTGTGGCCCGAAGCCGAGGTCACGGTGACGGCGGACGGCCCGACGAACCCGAACCTCGATCCGGCCCGGCTCCGCGGCCCGCTCGAGGTCGTGCGCCTGCGCGAGGAGCTCGGGTTCTACCCCCGCTTCGACATCACCCGCGGGATCGGCCGCTACGGCGAGTGGATTCGCGACGGCCGGGGCGCCCTCCCGGACGCCGCGCCGGTTGCCTCGCGATGATTTGACCGGCCGGCGGTCGTGGTGGGAGAATGAGCCTGGACGACTCTAGCAAGGGGGCCGAATGCCGCGACAGAGCCTCGACCTCCCGACGATCGAACAGCTGTCCATCCTGGACGCCGACGGTAACGTCGACGCCCAGCTCGAGCCCGACATTCCGCCCGGTGATCTGAAGCGGCTCTACCGGACCTTCCTCCTGGCCCGGCGGTTCGACGAGCGGATGCTCCGCCTTCAGCGCCAGGGGCGCATCGGGACCTTCGGCCCCACCCGGGGCCACGAGGCCGCCGTCCTGGGCAGTATCTACGCCCTCCGCCCGACCGACTGGCTGGTCCCCTACTACCGCGAGTGGCCGGCTTACATGTGGCGCGGCTGGCCGCTCGAGAACCTGATCCTCTACTACGCCGGCTTCGCCGAAGGGATGCGGGTCCCCGACGGCCTCCGCGACCTGCCGCTCTGCATCCCCATCGCCAGCCAGATTCCCCACGCGGTGGGCGTGGCGTACGCCGCCCGCTACAAGGGCGAGGACAGCGTGACGCTCGTCTACCTGGGCGACGGCGCCACCTCGCACGGGGACTGCCAGGAGGCCATGAACTTCGCCGGCGTCTTCCAGGCGCCGGTCGTCTTCCTCGTCCTGAACAACCAGTGGGCCATCTCGGTCCCGCGCTCCCGGCAGACCCGGGCCCGGACCCTGGCCCAGAAGGCGCTGGCCTACGGCTTTCCCGGCATCCAGGTGGACGGCAATGACCTCCTGGCCTGTTACGTCGCGACCCGGGAGGCAGTGGAGCGGGCCCGGCAGGGCGGGGGGCCCACCCTCGTCGAGGCCGTGACCTACCGGCTCTCCATGCACACGACGGCGGACGACCCCACGAAGTATCGGAGCGAGGACGAGGTGAAGGCCTGGGAGGCCAAGGAGCCGCTGCCCCGCTTCCGCCGCTACGTCGAGCAGAAAGGCGTGATCGACGAGGCGGCGCACGCGGCGCTGGAGGCCGAGGTGGACGCCCAGATCCGGGAGTCGATCGAGCGGGCCGAGGCCCGGATGACGCCGGACCTCCTGGAGGTCTTCGAGCACGTCTACGCCGAGCGGCCCCCCGAGCTCGAGGCCCAGCGGCAGGAGCTGGCCCGGGTCCTCGAGGCGGCCGAACAGGCCCAGCGCTGAACGCGTGTGTGTGAAGCAATCGGGCCTCCGACTCCCCCCTCCCCCCGGTGGGTGGGGGAGGGGGGTTGGGGGGGCGGGCGGGAGGTCCCAAATTGATGACGTCACCGGCGGGAGAGAGCCGCAAGCTGACGATGGTCAAGGCGATCAACCTCGCCCTCCATCAGGAGATGGAGCGGGACGACGACGTCATGGTGCTCGGCGAGGACGTCGGCGTGGACGAGGGAGTCTTCCGCGTCACCGAGGGGCTCCTCAAGAAGTTCGGCGAGCAGCGGGTCATCGACACGCCCCTGGCGGAGGGCGCGATCGTCGGGATGGCGATCGGCATGGCGATCTACGGCCTCAAGCCGATCCCCGAGATCCAGTTCTCCGGCTTCGCCTTCCAGGCCTTCCACCAGATCGAGAACCACGCCGCCCGCTACCGTGCCCGCACCCGGGGCCGCTACCACATCCCGATGGTGGTCCGCATGCCGTACGGCGGCGGCATCCGCGCGCTCGAGCACCACTCGGAGAGCGAGGAGGCCTACTACGCCCACACCCCGGGGCTGAAGATCGTCATCCCCTCCGGCCCCCGGATTGCCCGGGCGCTCCTGGTCAGCGCCATTCGCGACCCCGATCCGGTCGTCTTCTTCGAGCCCAAGGCGCTCTACCACGCCGTGCGGGAGGAGGTGCCGGACACCGAGGAGACGTGGCCGATCGGCCGGGCGCGGGTCGCCCGCGAGGGAGCGGCGCTCACGCTGATCGCCTACGGCGCCATGCTGCACAAGTGCCTGGAGGTCGCCGACCGGGTGAAGGCCGAGGACGGGGTCGACATCGAGGTGCTCGACCTCCTGTCGATCTCGCCGATGGACACCGAGGCCATCACCGCCTCCGTCGGCAAGACCGGCCGCGCGGTGATCGCCCACGAGGCACAGCAGAACTGCGGGGTCGGGGCCGAGGTCATGGCGCGCATCGTGGAGCACGCCTTCCTCCAGCTCCAGGCGCCCGTCCGTCGCGTCGCCGCGCCCGACATCGTCTATCCGGGCTTCGCCCGCGAGCGCGGCTGGATCCCCGACGTCGATCGGGTGCTGCGCGCGGTGCGCGAGACCCTCGCCTTCTAAGCCACAACCCACCCTGACCCCGGCCCTCTCCTTCCGGGGGAGGGAGAGGGAGCGGACAGCGCCATGGCCCAGGAATTCAAGCTGCCGGACCTCGGCGAGGGCTTGACCGAGGCCGAGATCGTCCAGGTGCTCGTCGGCGAGGGGGACGAGGTCAAGGAAGACCAGCCGATCCTCCTGGTCGAGACGGAGAAGGCCCAGGTCGAGCTGCCGTCGCCGTTCGGCGGTCGGGTCGCGAAGATCCACGTCCGGGCCGGGGAGCGCGTCAAGGTCGGCTCGGTGCTCGTGAGCTTTGTTCGGGCTGGGGGGGGCGAGCCGTCCCCCCCAGCCCCACCGTCCGGGAGGCTGGGCGGGGTTCGGCGACGCTCCCCACCGGCGCTCCCGCTCGGCCGGCGGGCGCGCAACCGGCGGCGACGCCGGCCACCCGTCGGCTCGCGCGGGAGCTCGGCGTCGATCTCGCGGACGTCGCGGGGTCCGGCCCGGCCGGTCGCATCACCGACGACGACGTGCGGGCCGCCGCCGGAAAGCCTCCGAGCGCCGTGAAGGCGGCCGAGGCGCCGGCGCGGCCGCTGGAGCCCGGTCGTCCCCTGGAGGCTCAGCGCGAGCTCCCGCCGCTGCCGCGCTTCGAGCAGTGGGGGCCGGTCGAGCGGGAGGCTCTGCGCGGCGTTCGCCGGCGGAGCGCCGAGCACCTCGCGCTCGCGTGGGCGGTCATCCCCCACGTCACCCAGCACGACCAGGCGGACATCACCGACCTCGAGGCCCTCCGCCGCCGGCAGGCGCCTCGCGTCCGGGAGTCGGGCGGCGACCTCACGCTGACCGCCCTCCTGGTCAAGGCCGCCGCCATCGTGCTCCAGGCTCACCCGCGCTTCAACGCGAGCCTGGACAACCAGACCGGCGAGCTGGTGAAGAAGCGCTACTACAACATCGGGGTGGCGGTGGACACCCCGAACGGGCTGGTCGTTCCCGTCCTGCGCGACGTCGACCGCAAGCGCGTGCGCGAGGTCGCGGCGGAGCTGCCGCAGCTCGCCGCGCGGGCGCGCGACGGGAAGGCGACCATCGAGGACCTCCGGGGCGGGACGTTCACGGTGACGAACACGGGCGCGCTCGGCGGAACCGGCGCCACCCCGATCATCAACTACCCGGAGGTGGCGATCCTGGGCGTCGGTCGCGCGCGCGAGATGCCGGTCGTGCGCGACGGCCAGGTGGTGGTCCGCCTGATCCTCCCGCTGTCCATCGCCTTCGACCACCGGGTCATCGACGGGATGGAGGCGGCGCGTTTCGGCGCCGACCTCGTGCGGCTTGCTGGAGGATCCCGGAGCGCCTCCTGCTCGAAGGGTAGCGGGCGGGGCCGATGAGCTTCGCATCGCGTCGTCCTCGGTCGTCGCCCATCCTCGGCGTATGCGGCATACGCCTCCGGTGGGCGACTCCCTGCGTCCTAGCGCTGCTCGCTCCTCGGCCCCGCCCACGAGAAATTGACTCGTCTGCCATGTCTTTGGCGTTTCCGAGGAAGGGGAGTGGGAAGGGGTTGGCTCCGTGGTGATGGGGGACCTGCCGCGGGACGTGGATCTGGTCGTCATCGGCGGAGGCCCCGGCGGGTACGCCGCCGCGTTCCGCGCGGCCGACCTCGGGCTGGAGACCGTGCTGGTCGAGGCGCGCGGGCTCCTCGGCGGCGAGTGCCTCCACGTCGGCTGCATTCCCTCGAAGGCGCTCCTGGGCCTGGCCACGCTGGTCACCGACGCCGCCGAGGCCCGGACCGCCGGCCTGGAGTTCGCCCCGCCGCGGCTGGTCCTCGACCGGATGCGGGAGTGGACCCGGGCCTCGATCGGGAAGCTCGCGCAGGGCCTGGGCGGCCTGGCGCGGGCGCGCGGCGTGGACGTGGTCGCGGGCCAGGCGCGCTTCGCCGACGCCCAGACCGTGCACGTCACGCCGAGCGACGACGACCACCCGCCCGCCACGCTCCGCTTCGACCACGCCATCGTGGCCACCGGCTCCCGGCCCATGGCGCTGCCCGGCCTCGACCTCCCGAGCGCCCGCATCTGGGATTCCGCCGCGGCGCTGGCGCTGCCCTCGGTGCCGTCGCGCCTGCTCGTCGTCGGCGGCGGCTACATCGGGCTCGAGCTCGGCACGGTCTACGCGGCGCTCGGCTCGGAGGTCACCGTCGTCGAGCTGACCGACGGCCTCCTGCCCGGCGTCGACCGCGACCTCGTCGCGCCGCTGGCCCGCCGCCTCACCGGGCTCTTCAAGCAGATCCACCTCCGGACCCGGGTGACCGCGGTCCGCGAGACCGCGGGCGGCGCGGTGGTCGAGCTGGCCGGCGAGGGCGTCCCGGCCCGCCTCGAGGTGGAGCAGGTGCTGGTGGCGGTCGGGCGGCGGCCGAACACGGCCGACCTCGGCCTCGAGCACGCGGGCGTGCGGCCGGATCCCCGCGGCTTCATCCCGGTGGACGCCCGCCGCCGGACGGCCAGCGCGCGAGTCTACGCGATCGGCGACGTGGCCGGCGAGCCGATGCTCGCCCACAAGGCGATCGCCGAGGGCCTGGTGGCGGCCGAGGCGATCGCCGGCCGCCCGGCGGCCTTCGACCCGCAGGCGATCCCCGCCGTCGTGTTCACGGATCCCGAGGTCGCCTGGTCCGGCCTGACCGAAGCGGAGGCGACGGCGCGCGGCGTTGCCGTGCGGACGGTCAAGATGCCGTGGTCGGCGTCCGGCCGGGCCGTGGCCATGGGGCGTCCGGACGGGCTCACCAAGCTCACCTTCGAGGCCGAGACCGGCCGGCTGCTCGGCGTGGGCCTGGTCGGCCCCCACGCCGGCGAGCTCATCGCCGAGGGGACACTGGCGGTCGAGATGGGCGCCCTCGCCGAGGACCTCGCGGGCACGATCCACGCCCATCCCACCCTGTCGGAGACCTTCGTCGAGGCCGCCGAGCTCTTCCTCGGGCGGCCGATCCACCTGCCGCCCCCTCGCCACTGACCCGCGGGGCGGGGCCGATGAGCGTCGCAATGTTCATCTCGGTCGTGACGCGCTCGGCCTACGTCGATCGGACGGCCTGCGGCCTGTGGGCGTCCGTCCCGACCTATGGTCGTCGTTCGGACGGCCTTCGGCCTTTGGGGTCGTCGCCGATCCTCGGCGTATGCGGCATACGCCTGCGGTGGGCGACTCCCTGCGTCCATTGGACGGCCTTCGGCCTGTGGGCGCTGCTCGCTCCTCGACCCCGCCCCGAGGAACTGGCCTCACTCGTCATGAACGTGACGGCCCAAGGACTCTAGCCATCGGGACCCGCGCGGCCGGCTGGCGGTCCTCGGTGGCGCTGGCCAGCGCGGGAGTCCTCCCCGTCACCCTCGACTCCGCCGTCAACATCGCCTTCCCGGCGATCTCCGCAGCCTTCGCGGTCCCCGTGGCCGCGATCCGGTGGATCGTCATCGCCTACATCCTCACGGACGCCTGCCTGCTCCTGCCGGCCGGGCGATGGGCCGATCGCGTCGGCCACCGGCTGGTCTTCGGGGTCGGCCTGGCAGTCACCGGCGCCGCCCTCCTCCTCTGCGGGCTGGCGCCGACGCTCGGCTGGCTCCTGACCGCGCGCGTGCTGCAGGGCGCCGGGGCCGCCCTCGTCTTCGCCAGCGCGCCCGCGCTGGTCACGCTCGCCAGCCCGGAGGCGGCCCGGCAGCGCGCGCTGGGCTGGTTCAACCTGGCCATCGGCACGGGTGCCGTGCTCGGGCCGCTGCTCGGCGGCGCGCTCGTCGCGACATGGGGGTGGCGCGCCGTGTACCTGGCCCGCGTGCCGCTGGCCGCCGCCGCGCTGCTGCTCGCGTGGCGCGGACTGACCACGGTGACCGGCGCAACGGAGCCCAAGCCCCCCGCCGGGCCCGCGGCGTCGGGCGGCCTCGCCGACCGGCGGACCTTCGTCCTCGCCAACGCGACCAACCTGGTCGCCAACGCCGCGCTCTTCTTCGTGTGGCTGCTCGTCCCGTACTACCTGGTCCAGGGCCGGGGCCTGCCGGCCGGGGTGGGCGGCGCCCTCTTCGCGGTCGGCGCCCTGGCGACGGCGGTGGGCGCGCCTGCCGGCGGCCGGTGGGCCGAGGCGTGGGGCGCGCGCTGGGTCGTGCCGCTGGCCCTCGCGATCGAGGCCGTCGGGCTCGTTCTCACCAGCCGGCTCCACGCGGCGTCCTCGGGGGCCGAGATCGCGCTGGCGCTGGCGCTCGCCGGCGGCGGCGTGGGGCTGTTCGCGACGCCCAACATGCACTACGTGATGAGCGCGCTCCCGCCCGGCCGCCAGGGCTGGGCCGGGGGCCTGGTGGTCCTGATGCGGATGCTCGGGTTCGTGGTGGGCGCCTACCTGGCGACGGCGGCCTACGAGAGCCGCCTCGCCGTTTACGGGGCGGCGGGGCTCGGCGGGGCCGACGCCGCCGCGCTGGCATTCCGGGACGCCTTCCTCCTCGCCGGCGCCATCGCCGCCGCCGCAGCGGGGGGTCAGGCCTTTCAATCTTTCAGTTTGTCGAGGTGCTTGGCGAGACTCGGGGTTTGTTAAGATTGAAAGGCCTGACCCCAGGAGGAGAATCCCGATGGCGAACGACGAGCTGTGCTGGCTGTCCGCGACTGCCCTGGCCGGCCTCATCCGCAAGAAGAAGGTCTCGCCGGTCGAGGTGGTGGACGCCGTCCTCGACCGTCTCGCGCGCGTGAACCCGCGCCTGAACGCCTACGTCGCGATCACCGCCGACAGCGCCCGGAAAGAGGCCAGGGCCGCGGAGCGCGCGCTCACGCGGAAGGGCGCGCGGCCCGGACCGCTCCACGGCGTGCCCTTCTCGGTCAAGGATCTCGTCGCCACCCGGGGCGTGGCGACGACCTTCGGCACCCCGCTCTACAAGGACAACGTGCCGGGCGAGGACGCGCCGATGGTGGAGCGGCTGAAGGCGGCCGGCGCGATCATGCTGGGCAAGACGAACACGCCGACCTTCGGGTGGATCGGCGCGACCCACAACCTGCTCTTCGGCGTCACCCGGAACCCCTGGAACCCGGAGCGCACGCCGGGCGGCTCGAGCGGGGGCGCCTCGGCCGCGGTGGCGGCCGGCCTGGGTCCCCTCGCCATCGGCACCGACGGCGGCGGCTCCATCCGCATCCCGGCGTCCTTCGCCGGGATCTTCGGGCACAAGCCGTCCTTCGGGCGCATTCCCGTCCATCCGCCCAGCGCCGCCTGGAGCCTCTCCCACATCGGGCCGATGACGCGGACGGTGGCCGACGCCGCCCTGATGCTGAACGTCGCGGCGGGTCCCGACGAGCGGGACCAGCACTCGCTCCCCGCCGAGCGGGTGGACTACGTGAAGGCGCTGCGCGGAAGCCTGGCGGGGTTGCGGGTCGCCTGGAGCGACGATCTCGGATTCGCCGAGGCCCTCGACCCCGAGGTGCGGGCAGCCTGCGCGAAGGCGGCCGGTGCGTTTCGCGAGCTCGGCTGCCGGCTGGAGACGGTGCGCCCCGGCTGGCCCTCGCCCCGGGAGTGCTGGTTCGAGATCTTCGGCGGGGGCATCGCGGTCCGGCTGGCGCCGTACCTCGACCGCAAGAGCGAGATCGACCCGGGCCTCTATCGCATCATCGAGCAGACCCTCGCCAACCCGCCCACGAAGTACGTCCAGGCCTGGTTCGACCGGCTGGCGTGGGCGCAGCACCCGCGCGTGCTCTTCGAGAAATACGACCTCCTGCTGACGCCGACCGTCGCCTGCCCGCCGTTCCGGGTCGGCCTCGACAACCCGACGGAGATCGGCGGCCAGCCCGTCCGGCCCTACGCCTGGGTGCCGTTCACCTACCCCTTCAACATGACCGGGCAGCCGGCCGCCTCGGTGCCGGCCGGCTTCACCCGGGACGGCCTGCCGATCGGGCTCCAGATCGTCGGGCGGCGCTTCGACGACGCCGGGGTGCTCCGGGCCGCGGCAGCCTTCGAGCGCGCTCGCCCGTGGGCCGACCGCCGGCCGCCCGAGCCCTGAGAACTAGCGGGCGGGGCCGATGAGCGTCGCATCGCGGCCTCGGCGGCTCGTCCTCGGTCGTCGCCGATCCTCGGCGTACTCGGAGTACGCCTGCGGTCGGCGACTCCCTGCGTCCTAGCGCTGCTCGCTCCTCGGCCCCGCCCTCGAGAACTTGACTCGTCTACCATGACTTTGGCGCGTCAAGGAATCTAGGGAAGTCCGTCGTGGACGGGCTCGACTCCTGACCGGGGAGGCCTGAGGCGTGGGCGAGACCCGCGTCGACCTGCTCCACCTCCTGGAGGACCTGCGGGACGCCTACCCCGGGGCTCTCGAGGAGACGATCCTGACCGAGGTCGTGGCCAACGCGCTCGACTCCGGCGCGACGCGGGTCGATCTCGCCACCGACCCGACGGCGGCGGCGCTCACGGTCGTCGACGACGGGGCCGGCATGAAGCGCCGGGAGCTGGCCCGCTACCACGACATCGCGGCCACCACCAAGGTGCGCGGGGAAGGGATCGGCTTCGCGGGGGTCGGGATCAAGCTCGGGCTCCTCGCCTGCGAGGAGGTGGTGACGGAGACGCGGCGGGGCAAGACCCACGTGGCCACGAGCTGGGGCCTCGCCTCGCGCCAGCGCGCCCCCTGGCGCTGGATCCCCCCGCCGGGGCTCGTCGCCGAGCACGGCACCGGCGTCCGCCTGACGCTCCGGAACCCGCTCTCGCCGCTGCTCGACGCCGGCTTCGTCGCCGGCGCGATCGAGCGGCACTTCCAGCCCCTGCTCGATTCCCTCTTCGACGAGTGCCTGGCCCGGCACTACCCGCGCGGCGTCCGCTTCGTCGTGAACGGGCAGCCGCTCGCCCGGAGCGGCGGCGCGACCGAGCGGGCGGCGCTCGCCATCCGGATGGGACGCAAGCGGAAGCCGGTGGCGGTCGGCTACCTCGTGCGCACGGGGGGGCCGCTGTCGGAGGAGCAGCGCGGGGTCGCGATCAGCACGCTGGGGAAGATCATCAAGCGCGGCTGGGACTGGCTCGGCGTCGCCCCGGCCGCGCCCGAGCTCATCCACGGCGTCATCGAGGTGCCGGCACTCGCGGCCTGTCTCACGCTGAACAAGGTCGACTTCATCCGCGCCGGCCCCCGCGGCGCGAGCTACCTGGCCTACCGGAAGGCGATCCAGGAGGCGGTGTCGGCCCAGCTCGCCGCCTGGGGCGACGCACCCGACCGGACCGCGGAGGCCCGGCGCCGGGCGCGGCCCGTCGAGCGGGATCTCGAGCGCGTGCTCGTGGATCTGGCCGAGGAGTTCCCGCTCCTCGCGAGCCTCGTCGAGCGGCACGCCGGCGGCCAGACCCGGCTCCCGACGGGACGGGCCGGCGAGGGGCTCGAGGCGACGGAGGTCGCGCTCGGATCGCTCCTCGTGGCCCGAGCCGAAGCGGAGGCGGCGACCCCCGGGGATCGGGGCGCGTCCGGCTCGCCCGGGGACGCGGCCGGCTCCGGGGCCGGGGCGGCGCCCGGGTCCGAGCCGGCGGCTTCGCCGGAGCGGCCGGCGGGTGCCACGCCACTGCCGGGAGGCCGGGGCCCGCGGCGTCCCGGGCGCTACGGGCTCAGCATCCAGTTCGAGAGCCGGCCGGACGAGTCCGAGCTGGGCCGGCTCGTCGAGTCCACGGTGTGGGTCAACGAGGCCCACCCCGCCTACCGCCGCGCGGCCGCCTCCCGCTCCGAGGGGTACCACCTCGCGCTCGCCGTCGCCATGGCCCTCGCCTCGCTCGCGGTCGAGCCCGGCCAGGCCCGGCGCTTCATCACGACGTTCCTCGACGCACTGGGGCCGCGCCGTCGACCGCCCGGCCCCCGGCCGCCGCCCCCGGTCCCGCCGCGCCCGCTGAGAGCCTCCGGGGGGCCGGAAGGGCCCTCGGAAGGGCATCAAACGGGCTGTGGCACCCGCCGCCGGGACCGTGGTATCGTTTGACACCTTCCCTGGGAGTGGAGGGCCGCCTGTGCGCCGACTGGCTCTCACGCAGCTCGGTAGCTTCGAGGCCCGGCTGGACGATGGGCTGGTCCTGACCTTCCCGACGCGGAAGATCGAGGGCCTGCTGGCCCATCCCGCTCCAGCGCCGGGACAGGCCCCCCCACGCGACGACCTGGCCACCGTCCTCTGGCATCCGCATGGTCCGCGTGCCAGCCCACCGAAACTCCGGAGGAAGTGAGCGAAGCCGGAGTGATGCGAGGAATCCTGGCGACGTCGCTCCTGGGCTTCACGCTGACCGCGTGCGCCGCCGCGCGGGAGCCCTCCACGGCCACGCCCCCGCCTCGCGCGGAGCGGCCGGTGTACGCGGTAGGCGACCGGTGGATCCGGAGCGACGGGGTCTACGACCTGATCCGGATCGAGGACGACCGCTACGTCTTCTCGGCGGGGCCGGACCGGGAGGTGCAGCTCACCCGCGACCTGGGTCTGGCCAAGGTGGTGCAGGGTCTACCAGCGCCTGGAGTTCACGCCGCCGGCTCCACCGCCCTGGCCGCTCGAGGTCGGCAAGGTGGAGCGGACCGCCAGTGCCGTGACGGGCTCCGCGGTCGAGCACACCGGACGCGGGTCAGGGGGCGCCGGGTTCCGCGGCGGACCCGTCGAGCTCACCTGGACGGTGGAGGGCTACGAGCAGCTCGCGCTGCCCGCGGGTCGGGCCGGCGCCTTCCGCGTCTACCTCGAAGTCCGCTGGCGCCGCAACCGCCTGGTGTTGCTCTCGGAGCTCCGCCTCTGGTACGCGCCCGAGTTCGGCCAAATCGTGAAGGCGGAGAGCCGGGAGCTGAGCCCGCTGAACTTCGAGGTGGTGGCGCTGGAGCGGGAGGCGCCCGCGCCGCTGCGGGTGACGCTGGAGACGCCGGCGAACCGGGTGCGGGTGACGGACCCGCGGATCCAGGTGACGGGGCGGGTGTCGAGCGGGGCCGGGGTGCGGCGGGTGGTGGTCACGCTGAACGCCGTCGAGGTCGCGCGGCTGGAGGAGGCGCCGCCGCGGCCGGTGGTGCGGCTGAACGTGCCGGTGACGCTGCGCCGGGGCCAGAACGTGCTGCTCGTGACGGCCGAGGACACGACGGGCGAGACCCTCCAGGAGGCGCGGACGGTCTTCTACGACCCGGCGACGGAGGCGTGGGAGGCGCGCGGGCTGCTGGCCGGGCCGGGGCCGGTCCGCGCGCAGGCGCCGCCGCCGGGGGCGGGGCTGGAGATCGCGCTGGTGGAGCCGCGGGACCAGGCGCGGGTGGAGCAGGACGGGGTGGCGCTGGCGGGGCTGGTGCGGAGCGGGCAGGGGGTGAGCCGGGTCCTGGTGACGCTGAACGGGCGGGAGGTGGGGCGGCTGGAGGAGCCGGGGCGGCCGCGCTCGGTGGCGCTGAACTTCCCGCTGACCTTGCGGGAGGGGCGGAACACGATCGTGGTGACGGCGACGGACCACGAGGGGACGCACTACCAGGAGGTGCGGGCGGTCCATTACGAGCGGGTGCTGCCGCTGACGCTGGCCATCCGGTACCCGGAGGACCGGGCGCGGCTGACGGACGAGGTGACGGTGCTGGCGGCGGTGCTGACGTCGAGCCGCGGGGTGGCGCACGTGGCGGTGGCGGTGAACGGGGCGGAGGTGCACCAGCAGACGGAGCGGGCGCCGCAGCAAGTCGCTGGCGATCGCGGTGCCGGTGACATTGCGGCCGGGGGCGAACGCGATCGTGCTGAGCGCGAGCGAGCCCGACGGGACGCGGCGGCAGGAGATCCGCACGGTGGTCTACGAGCGGGCGCGGGGGGCGGAGGCGGCGCCGCCCCCGGTGGCGGCGCCGGCGCCGCCGGACCCGGCGCGGTGGGCGGTGGTGATCGGGGCGGGGCGGTACGAGGACCCGGCGATCCCGCGGCTGCAGTACACGGTGCCGGACGCGGAGGCGCTCCACCGGTTCCTGACGGGGCCCGGAGGGTTCAAGCCGGAGCAGGTGCTGCTGCTGACGGACCGGACGGAGCGGAAGCCGACGCTGCGGAACCTGAAGTGGGCGCTGGGGACGTTTCTGGCGCGGTCGGCGCGGAAGGAGGACACGGTCCTGATCTTCTTCGCGGGGCACGGGGCGCCGGAGGTGGACCCGCGGGGGCTGGAGCGGGACGGGCTGGCGAAGTACCTGGTGCCGGCGGACGCGGACCTGGACGACCTGTACGCGACGGCGCTGCCGATGGACGAGCTGCAGACGATCTTCGGGCGGCTGGAGGCGGAGCGGGTGGTGGTGTTCCTGGACGCGTGCTACAGCGGCGAGGCGGGGGGGCGGACGTTCTCGTCGAAGCGGACGCGGGCCGGGCAGCTGGACGAGCTGTTCCTGGAGCGGCTGACGCGGGCGCGGGGGCGGACGATCATCGCGGCGGCGCGGCCGACGGAGCTGTCGCTGGAGCTGCCGGAGCTGGGGCACGGGCTGTTCACGTACTACCTGCTGGAGGGGCTGAAGGGCGCGGCCGACGGGGACGGGGACCGACTGGTGACGGTGCAGGAGCTGTACGCGTACGTGGAGCGGCAGGTCGTCCAGCGGTCGCGGGCGGTGGGGGCGAGCCAGCATCCGATCATGAAGGGGGAGATCCAGGGGCCGCTCCCTCTGGTGAAGCTCGGCCCATGACCGGCGAGAAGCGACGGAGCCGGAGTGATGCGGCGAATCCTGACGTGGTCGCTCCTGGGCGTCACGCTGACCGGGTGCGCCGCCGCGCGAGAGCCGTCCACGGCCGCGCCTCCGCCGCGGGCGGAGCCGCCGGTGTACGCGGTGGGCGACCGCTGGATCCGGAGCGACGGGGTCTACGACCTGATCCGGATCGAGGACGAGCGCTACGTCTTCTCGGCGGGGCCGGACCGCGAGGTGCAGCTCACCCGCGAGCTGGGTCTGGCCAAGGTGGTGAGGGGTCACCAGCGCCTGGAGTTCACGCCGCCGGCCCAGCCGCCCTGGCCGCTCGAGGTCGGCAAGGTGGAGCAGGCCGCCAGTGCCGTGACGGGCTCCGCCGTCGAGTACAGCGGACGCGGGTAAGGATGGGTGGGGTTTGGCGGGGCGGACCGGTCGAGCTGACCTGGACGGTGGAGGGCTACGAGCAGCTCGCGCTGCCCGCGGGTCGGGCGGGCGCGTTCCGGCTCTCGCTGGAGATGCGGCACCGCTATTACCGGCAGGCCGGTTCAATCGGCGCTCCGGCTCTGGTACGCGCCCGAGGTGGGCCAGATCGTGAAGGCGGAGAGCCGGGAGCTGATCCCGCTGAACTTCGAGGTGGTGGCGCTGGAGCGGGAGGCGCCCGCGCCGCTGCGGGTGACGCTGGAGACGCCGGCGAACCGGGTGCGGGTGACGGATCCGCAGATCCAGGTGACGGGCCGGGTGTCGAGCGGGGCCGGGGTGCGGCGGGTGGTGGTCACGCTGAACGCCGTCGAGGTCGCGCGGCTGGAGGAGGCGCCGCCCCGGCCGGTGGTCCGGCTGAACGTGCCGGTGACGCTGCGCCGGGGGCAGAACGTGCTGCTCGTCACCGCCGAGGACACAACGGGCGAGACCCTCCAGGAGGCGCGGACGGTCTTCTACGACCCGGCGACGGAGGCGCGGGCGGCGCGCGGGCTGCTGGCCGGGCCGGGGCCGGTCCGCGCGCAGGCGCCGCCGCCGGGGGCGGGGCTGGAGATCGCGCTGGTGGAGCCGCGGGACCAGGCGCGGGTGGAGCAGGACGGGGTGGCGCTGGCGGGGCTGGTGCGGAGCGGGCAGGGGGTGAGCCGGGTCCTGGTGACGCTGAACGGGCGGGAGGTGGGGCGGCTGGAGGAGCCGGGGCGGCCGCGCTCGGTGGCGCTGAACTTCCCGCTGACGCTGCGGGAGGGGCGGAACACGATCGTGGTGACGGCGACCGACCACGAGGGGACGCACTACCAGGAGGTGCGGGCGGTCCACTACGAGCGGGTGCTGCCGCTGACGCTGGCCATCCGGTACCCAGAGGACCGGGCGCGGCTGACGGACGAGGTGACGGTGCTGGCGGCGGTGCTGACGTCGAGCCGCGGGGTGGCGCACGTGGCGGTGGCGGTGAACGGGGCGGAGGTGCACCAGCAGACGGAGCGGGCGCCGCAGCGATCGCTGGCGATCGCGGTGCCGGTGACACTGCGGCCGGGGGCGAACGCGATCGTGCTGAGCGCGAGCGAGGCGGACGGGACGCGGCGGCAGGAGATCCGCACGGTGGTCTACGAGCGGGCGCGGGGGGCGGAGGCGCCGCCCCCGGTGGCGGCGCCGGCGCCGCCGGACCCGGCGCGGTGGGCGGTGGTGATCGGGGCGGGGCGGTACGAGGACCCGGCGATCCCGCGGCTGCAGTACACGGTGCCGGACGCGGAGGCGATCCACCGGTTCCTGACGGGGCCCGGAGGGTTCAAGGCGGAGCAGGTGCTGCTGCTGACGGACCGGACGGAGCGGAAGCCGACGCTGCGGAACCTGAAGTGGGCGCTGGGGACGTTTCTGGCGCGGTCGGCGCGGAAGGAGGACACGGTCCTGATCTTCTTCGCGGGGCACGGGGCGCCGGAGGTGGACCCGCGGGGGCTGGAGCGGGACGGGCTGGCGAAGTACCTGGTGCCGGCGGACGCGGACCTGGACGATTTGTACGCGACGGCGCTGCCGATGGACGAGCTGCAGACGATCTTCGGGCGGCTGGAGGCGGAGCGGGTGGTGGTGTTGCTGGACGCGTGCTACAGCGGGGAGGCGGGGGGGCGGACGTTTTCGTCGAAGCGGACGCGGGCCTCGCAGCTGGACGATTTGTTCCTGGAGCGGCTGACGCGGGCGCGGGGGCGGACGATCATCGCGGCGGCGCGGCCGACGGAGCTGTCGCTGGAGCTGCCGGAGCTGGGGCACGGGCTGTTCACGTACTACGTGCTGGAGGGGCTGAAGGGGGCGGCGGACGGGGACGGGGACCGGCTGGTGACGGTGCAGGAGCTGTACGCGTACGTGGAGCGGCAGGTCATCCAGCGGTCGCGGGCGGTGGGGGCGAGCCAGCATCCGATCATGAAGGGGGAGATCCAGGGGCCGCTCCCCCTGGTGAAGCTCGGCCCATGAGGAGTCCGCGCCGCGCCCGCCTGCTCCGGCTGTGGGCGGTCGGTGGCGTCGCCAGCCTGCTCGTCACGGGGATCTCCGCGCTCGGCTGGCTCGAGCCCCTCCAGGTCCGCGCCCAGGATCTCCTGCTCGCCCTCCGGGGCCAGACGACCGCCGGAGGCATCGTCCTCGTCGAGATCGACGACGAGGCGTTCGCCCGGCTGGGATACCGCCAGCCGCTCCCCCGCGAGTACCTGGCGCGGCTCGTCCGCGCCCTCGGACGGAGCGGCGCCGCCGTCGTCGGCCTGGACGTCTCGCTGGCGACGCCGACCACGCCCCGCCGAGGACGCCGCGCTCGCGGGCGCGATCCGCGAGCTGGCGCCCGACGGCGTGAGCCGCGTGGTGCTCGCCGAGACGCGCGCTCCCGAGGGCGGACCGCTTGCCGATCCCGCGCTCCGGCGGGCGGTCGTGCGTGGCGCCGCCGAGGTGCCGTTCGATCGCGACGGCGTGATCCGCCGGGCCGCGTTCGTACTCCCGCGGGGTGCCGGGCCGCCCGTCGCCGCTTTCAGCCTGGCGGTCGTGGGTCGCCTCGGGGGGATGGACCAGGGGGCCCTCGACGCGGCGGTGCGCGAAGAGCGCGGCGCGCCGCCCCTGCCGGCGTGGCGGCGCGACGGCGCCCGCGCCGACGATCCGGCGCCGGTACCGCTCCAGGCCGGCGAGCTGGTCCGGATCAACTTCGTCGGGCCCGCGCGAAGCTTCCTGACCGTGCCCAGCGATGCCGTCGCCGCCCTCGCGGCGCCCGGGGCCGAGGTCGCCGAGGACAACCCCTTCCGCGGGCGGGTCGTGCTGGTCGGCGGCACGTTCCGGGAGAGCCGCGAGTTCTACCCGACGCCCTTCGGCCCGATGGCCGGCGTCGAGGTGCACGCCAACCTGGTCCACATGCTCGCGACCCGGAGCTTCGTCCGCCCGGCCCGCTGGGGTCTCGGCGTGGCGCTTCAGCTCGGTCTCGTCCTGCTGGCCGGCCTGGCGTTCCTGTGGCTGCGGCCCCTGGCGGGGACGCTCGTCTCGGTGGGGGCAGCCCTCGCGATCGCGGTCCCGGCCAGCTACTGGGTCTTCCACGCGCAGGGGCACTCGGTGGACTTCGTGCTCCCGGTCCTCACGACCTGCCTGATGGGGGCGGGCACCGAGTGGCTCGCCCGCCGGCGCCTGCGCCAGGCGTTCGGGCGCTACGTGAGCCCCGAGGTCCTGACGCGGGTCCTGGCCGACGCGCCGAGCCTCCGCGGCGAGCGGCGCCGGGTCACGATGCTCTGCTCGGACCTGCGCGGGTTCACCGCGCTGGCGGAGGACCGGCCGGCCGAGGCGGTGGCCGCCCAGCTCAGCGAGTACTTCGATGCGATGACCCGCGCCATCCTCGCCCACCGGGGGATGGTCAACGACTTCGTGGGCGACGCCATCATGGCGACCTTCGGCGCCCCGATCGCCGACCCGGACCACGCGGGGCACGCGGTGCAGAGCGCGGTGGCGATGGAGCAGGGGCTCGCCGAGCTGAACCGGCGCTGGGAGGCGGCTGGGGTGCCATGCCTCCGCATGGGGGTCGCCGTCCACACCGGGGAGGTCTTCGTGGGGAACGTGGGCGGCCCGGTTCACCTGAAGTACGCCGTCGTGGGCGACCCGGTGAACGTGGCCGCCCGCCTGGAGAGCCTGAACAAGGATCTGGGGACCACGATCCTGGTCTCGGAGGAGACGCGGGCGGCCCTGGGCGACCGGGTGACGGTGCGCGACCGCGGCACGATCCCCGTGCGCGGGCGCACCCAGCCGCTCCGGGTCTACGAGGTGCTGGACGTAGCGCAGCAGGAAGGGAGAGCGTCGATGCGGGCACGCGTGGCGATCCTCGGCGCGGTGGCGTGGCTCGTCGGGTCGGGGCTGGCGTGGGCGGCGGACCCGGTGGCGGTGCTGACCGAGATCCGCCCGGGCCAGGGCGAGGTTCGCGTGAAGCTGGCCAGCGAGGCCGACTGGAAGGCCCCGCGGCCGCTCCTGGCGCTGCGCCCGGGAGACCAGGTGCGGGTCCTGGGGGACGGCCAGGCCGTCCTCGTCTTCACGGGCGGCCAGGCTACCCAGGTGGTGACCCAGGCGAACTCGCCGTTCGCCGTGCAGGCGCCCCGGCCCGCGAGCGGCGCCGAGCGCGTCCGGGGGCTGCTCGGCAGCCTGACGGAGTTCCTGCTCGGCCAGCAGAGCGAGCCGGCCTACCGGCCGCTCACGACGCGGACCGTGCGCCAGCGGCCCGTCATAGTCTCGCCCCGGGAGACGCGGCTCCTGCCCGGCCCGGTGCGGCTCGAGTGGCAGGGCACTGACCACCTGCGCTACCGGATCCGCGTCGTCGGCCCCCGCGGGACCGTGTGGGAGCAGGGCGATCTGCCGCGCCAGCCCTACGAGTACCCGGGCGTGGCGCCGACCCTGGACCCCGGCGTCCGCTACGTATGGGAGCTGGAGGCCCGCGGCCACCCGTCGCAGCAGGCGGCCTTCGAGCTGCTCCCGGCGGTCGAGGCCGACCGGATCCGGGCCGACCTGGCGCTGCTCCAGCCGGGCGCCCTGGCCGGCGTCCCGCGGAACACCGTCGTCGTCCTCCGCGCCGGGCACCTCTTCCAGGAGGGCCTCTACCACGAGGCCCGGCGCGAGCTGCTGGCCGGCATCGCGGCCGATCCCGACGAGCCGACGCTCCACCAGCTCCTCGGCTGGGTCTACGAGCGCACCGGGCTCCCGGACCTGGCCGCCGAGGCGTTCGCCGAGGCGCAGTTCCTCTCGACGCGCGCGCCCTGAGTCGCGTGAGAAAAGGGGGAGGTATGAGGACGCTTTCGCTGGGGGTCCTGACCGGGGCGCTGCTGGCCGGGATCGCCGGGCCGGTCGCCGCCCAGGAGACGAAGCCGGGCTTCATCGTGAGCTTCAGCGGGGAGCTGCGGGTCCTGGGCTTCGCGGACAACAACATCTTCGACTTCACCGACACCGGGAAAATCAACCGGGTCGTCACCCGACCGATTCCCGGCATCGGCGTGATCGACCAGTGTGAACCGCCCCCCTGTAACAAGGACAGCGATGCCTTCTATTTCCAGCGCTGGCGGCTGTTCACCACGGTCGAGTCGGCCGACCTGAAGGCGCGCGTGGTCTGGGGCGCGGAGGTCGGCGACATCACCTGGGGTGTGGGCGGCGGAGCCTCCGGAGACGAGTACGGCACCGGCACGACCAACCGGTTCGGGACGAGCCGGGGCGGGGGCCTCGGCGCCGACGGCGTCAACGTCGAGACCAAGAACCTCTACCTCCAGTTCGACATCCCGTGGGTCCCGGGGATGAACTTGCTGCTGGGGGCTCACAACATCCTCTTCATGGACTCGCCGCTCGGGGCGTTCCTGGACGACGACGCCTGGGGCATCCAGCTCAACTGGCGGCGGGAGCCGGTCGCCGTGCAGCTCTGGACGGCGAAGATCGACGAGAACGCGCGGGCCGACGCGGACGACAACCAGTTCTACGCGGCGCGGATCTGGGTGGACGTGACGAAGGACGTCACCGTGAGCCTCGAAGGGCTGATCGTCGATGCCCAGTGCTTCGGCCGCCGGGAGCCGGTCCCGCCGGCCACGACCGGCACCTGCTTCTCGGCCGGCTTCGGCGACAACCTCTGGATCGGCAGCACCGTCCGGGCGACCCTCGGGTCCGTCCGGCTCGACGGCTCGGTCGTCTACGGCCAGCGCCTCCAGCTGTGCCCGGATTGCAGCGACGGGGTGGCCCGGGCGCGGGGCTGGGGCGTCCAGGCGAGCGCGCGAGCGCCCGT
Source organism: uncultured Candidatus Rokubacteria bacterium (assembly GCA_963708025.1). GTDB lineage: Bacteria > Methylomirabilota > Methylomirabilia > Rokubacteriales > DASRDR01 > CAVPSB01. The sequence continues at coordinate 265,174 of CAVPSB010000015.1, forward strand.
GGGGCCGGTGAGCCTGTGGGGCCAGGCCTGGTACACGACCGGTGACGACAAACAGCTCACCGGCGGGCCGTCCTCGGTCGCGTTCATCCCGCTCGCGGGAGACTCGGACAAGCTGCCGCTCCCGATCCACCAGGCCTCGTGGTACAGCGGGCCGCTGGTGGCCGAGTGGCTCACCGGGCTCAGTACGCTGGGCGCCCCCGGTGTCGGCAGCGCCAACTACGGGGATATCACGGGCACGTATGGCGCGGGCACGTCGGCGATCGTCAGCCTCACGCCGGCCCTGTCGACGGGCGCCGGCCTCGCCTACGTGGGCGCCACGGACGCGCCCGGAATCTTCGGGAAGCACGTCGTGGAGCTGGACGCTGCGGTCTTCTACCAGTACAGCCCGAACCTCCTCTTCACGCTGCTCGCCGGGTACCTGGTCCCCGACACCGAGGACCACGCCTGGGGCATCGGCTTCCGGACCCGGTTCCTCTTCTGATCTCACGGAGAACAATTCCCGGCACCGACGGGGGCCCCCTCGAGGCTAGAATCACAACGAGAACGGTGGTGCACGTGGCGATGTGCACGGACCGCCGTCTCCCGACCTGACGCCGACGCATGGGACCCTTCGACCGCCAGTCCCCCTGTGCGCCGAACGCATGCTTCAGCGCCTGCGAAACCGGTCGGCTGACGCAGAAGTTGGGCCGCCGCGGCGGCATCACTCGCGTCCCACCCAGTACGTCGGATCGGACGCCGCTTGAGATTCATCACCGCAAGGATCCGGATGCCGCTCGGCTTGATCTTGTAAAGCAGTGCGTAGGGAAATCGGCGGAGGAGACGACGACGAACGGAACCACGGAGGATCACGCCAGCTTCGGGATGGTCGTCAATGGACTGTATACAGCGGTCGACCTCCTCGAGGAAAGAGGATCCCAGCCCGGGGCTCTCGAGGTCGTAGTACTGCGCGGCCTCGGTCAGCTCTCGTTCGGCGAGCCGGTGAAACTCGGGTGGAGCCATTCATTTCAGCTTCGCCCGAGCGTCCCGGAGCACATCGGCGGCTGGACGGGCAGAACCTGGCGCTGAGTCCCACTCGGCATCGCGCCGATCAGCCTCCTCCGCCCAGAGGCGCTCATTCTCCGGGTCCGAGAGCGTTTCGAGACTCTCGAGCAGCTTCTTGGCCAGTCGCGCCCGCGCCTGGGGATCCAGCTTGAGGGCTTCGGCCTCGATTTCGTCGATGCTCATGCTCAGCATTCTACTACCACGCGGCCAGGCAAACCTTGTCACCCATTACAACCCCGAACTTCCTCTTCACGCTGCTCATCGGGTACGTGGTCCCGGACCTGGAGAACCACGCCTGGGCGGCTTCCGGATGCGCTTCCTCTTCTGAGGGCGCACCCGCCCGGCCTTGACCGGGCCCGCGTCCTTCTCCCATGCGCGGGGTCCGACCCCCTGCCGCCCCGCAAGGGTCCCCCCTTGACGCGACCCGGCGGCTCGGCCGAGGATGAAGCCCCCCGGTCCCTGTCGAACCAGCACGCCCGTCTCCAGGGGAGCCCGAATGACGTCGGCAAACGGCCCGGTCGCGGTGGAGCGGAACCTCCTCGTTCCGCTGTCGGACGGCGTCGAGCTCGCCGCCGACCTCTACCGGCCGGAGGCCGGCGGCCCCTGGCCGGCGATCCTCACCTTCATCCCGTACCTCCATGCCCACTTGCCTTGCGTGATGATTACGGCTCCAGGTATGCATCGCGGACGATCGGCCGGAGGACCTCGTTGAACTGGGTCACGCACTCCCCGGCCAGTCACTACCATTCGGATAGGATGACCAGTCCGTTTGCCCGAAAGCCTCCAGGAAACGCCGTGTGAACTCCCCGCGAGGAGCTTGCCGGAAGGTCACGCGCAGCACCTTGACCGAGCCCGGACGATCAACAGCCCGCACACTGAGCACGAATTCCTCGTCCCGCGTGAAGCACAGGTCGTAGGACTGAGCCACTTCTCGATAGAGGCGGCCGTTGTCGAGACCCTTCAGCCGGAGGCTCGTCACCGAGTCGACCTCGTGGCCGAGCCGTCGAAGGGCGACACGGAGCGACTCGGGCATGTTCTCGTCGAGCAAGACCCTCACGGGGCCGTGATGCGGTCCGAATGGGCCAGCTCTTCCAGGGCGCCCTTGATAGCCTCCTCCGTGAGGCTCGGATACTCCTGCACGATCTCCGGGATCGTCATCCCGCAGGCCAGGGTCTCGAGCAGGAATTCGATCGAGATCCGGGTCCCCGCGACGCGCGGCTTCCCGCCGAGATGCTCAGGATCGGCGACGATCCACTTCACTGTCTTCACCCCCTCGAGGTGAGAGTCTCTGACAATCTACGTTTCGGCTCTGGCCTCGTCCAGTGACCTGACAACCATCGAAAGCGGGTCCCAAGTTGCCGCGATTGTAGCAGAGGCGGCTCGGGCAGACCCCCCTTGACGCGGCCGGGCGGCTCGGCCGAGGATGAAGCCCTCAGGTCCCTGCCGAATCAGCATGCCCGTCTCCAGGGGAGCCCGAATGACGTCGGCGAACGGCCCGGTCGCGGTGGAGCGGAACCTCCTCGTTCCCCTGTCGGACGGCGTCGAGCTCGCCGCCGACCTCTACCGCCCGGACGCCGGCGGTCCCTGGCCGGCGATCCTCACCTTCATCCCGTACCACAAGGACGGGCGGGGCGGCCGCCTGGACGTCGAGGCGGTGAACCGCTACTTCGCCGCCCGCGGCTACGCGGCGCTCACCGTGGACTTCCGCGGCCTCGGCAACTCGGGCGGGGTGAACCGGCAGCCCTTCGATCCCCAGGAGGCGAAGGACGGCCACGAGGTCGTCGAGTGGGTGGCGGCCCGGCCGTGGTGCGACGGGAACGTCGGCATGTGGGGCGTCTCCTACGGCGGCATCACCGCGCTGTCGGTGGCCGCGACCCGCCCGCCGCACCTCAAGGCGATCGTGCCGATCCACGCCTGCAGCGACATCTATCACGACTTCGTGGCGCCGGGCGGCTGCCGGGGCGGCTTCTGGAACCAGGCCGACTGGGGGCCGCGCATGGTGGCCTTCAACCTGATGCCGCCCCTCTGGCAGGACCCGGAGCGGCCGCTGGGCGCGGATCTGGGCCGAGCACCTGGAGGCGAACGGCCCGTGGCTCTTCGCCTGGTGGGAGCACCCGGACTTCGACGACTTCTGGGCCGCTCGCGTGATCCCGGTCGAGCGCATCGAGTGTCCGGCCTTCCTGATCGGCGGCTGGCGCGACCTCTACGCCGAGGCGACCGTCCGCGACTTCGGCCGGATCCCGGCGCCCCGGCGCCTGCTGATGGGCCCGTGGAAGCACGCCTTCCCCGACGTGGCGCTCGACGCGCCGGCGGCGGGGCTCCACGAGCTGGAGCGCTGGTGGGAGCGGTGGCTCCGGGGCAAGGACAACGGGGTGATGGCCGAGCCCGCGGTGACGCTGTACGTCCAGGGCGCGGAGGCCGGCTGGCGTCACGAGGCCGGCTGGCCCTCGCCGCGGGTCGCGCGCACGCCCTGGTACCTCCACGGCGACGGCGGGCTGTCGGCGACCGCCCCCGCCGCGACGACCAGCCGCTACGCCTACGACGCGACGGTCGGCCTGGCGTCGCTCGGCTGGGACCCCTGGACGACGACGCTCGACCCGGCCCTCCCCTACGACCAGGGCGCCGACGACGCGCGCTCGCTCGCCTTCACGTCGGCGCCGCTGGCGGCGCCGCTCGAGCTGGTCGGGAGCCCCGTCGCCACGCTCGACCTGGCGGCGTCCGCGAGCCCGCTCCGGGTGGTGGCCAAGCTCGGCGACGTCGCGCCGAACGGCCGCTCGACCCTCGTCGCGCTCGGCTGGCTCGACCTGCGGCCTGCCCCCCGGCGAGCGCGGCCAGGTCGCGGTGCCCCTCCGGGCCACCGCCTACCGGGTCGCCGCCGGCCACCGCTTGCGGCTCAGCCTGGCCTGCGCCGACTTCCCCCGCATCTGGCCGACCGCGGCACCGGCCGAGCTGAGCGTCTACCACGGCGCCTCGCGCGTCGAGCTCCCGGTGGCGGCGGCCGGCCCCTCGCTTGCCGGCGCCGGTGTGGGGCCCGCTCCAGCCGGAGTCGCTGAAGGGGCCCGCCGACCTCGGCGGCACCCAGCACTGGGAGACGCGGCGGGACCTGGGCGCCGACGTCGTGACCCTCGACGCCACCAAGGAAGAGCGCCAGCAGCTCGACGGCTTCACGCGGCTCCACAGCCGCCACCACTACCGCGCCAGCGTCAGCGCCCGCCGCCCCGACGCGGCCCGGATGCAGTCGACCACCGAGGTGCGGATCGAGCGCCCGGTGGGGCAGACCGAGCTCACCGTCACGACACTCACCACCACGCACCAGGTCGCCGTCACCGCCACGATCACGGTCGACGGCAGCCCGTTCTGGACCCGAACCTGGAATCGTGCGCTTCCCTGAGAGGAGGTTCCCCATGAGCAGCCGGTACCTGCGGTCGCTGGCCTGGCTCCTGGTCGCGGTGGCGCTGGTCGCCGTCCCCGGGACGGACGCCTCGGCCCAGAAGAAGGGCGGCGTCATCCGCGTCGCCGTCCTCGGCGATCCGCCGACGCTCGACTCGCACTGGACGACCGCCAACTTCGTCGAGGTCATCACCCAGCACATGTACGAGGGGCTCTACACCCTCGACCAGAGCTACCAGCCGATCCCCGACCTGGCCGACGGCATGCCGGCGGTGAGCGCCGACGGCCTCGTCTACACGATCAAGCTCCGCCAGGGGATCAAGTTCCACAACGGCAAGGAGATGACGAGCGAGGACGTGGTCGCCTCGCTCAAGCGCTGGGGCGGTTACGCGGCCCAGGCCAAGGCCCTGTGGGCCTCGGTGGAGGACGTGCGGCCGATCCGGGAAGTACGCGGTCGAGCTCCGGCTCAAGGAGAAGGTGGGCATCGTCCTGATCGCGCTGGCCAACGCCAACAACTTCGGCGCGATCTACCCGAAGGAGATCGCCGAGAAGTACCCGACGCCGAACAAGGTGACCGAGTACATCGGGACCGGCCCCTACAAGTTCGTCGAGTGGAAGCCGGACAGCCACATCCGCATGGTCCGCTACGACGACTACAAGCCGCGCTCGGAGGCGCCCAACGGCTGGGGCGGGCGGAAGGTCGCCTACCTGGACGAGATCCGCTGGATCCCGATGCCGGACGTGGCGACCCGGGTCGCCGCGCTGGAGTCGGGCGAGGTGGACTTCGCCGACGACCTCCAGGCCGACGCGTACGGCCGGATCAAGGAGAACCCGAAGCTCAAGCCCCTGGTCGTCCGGCCGTACACCTGGGCGATCGGCGTCTTCAACAAGAAGGAAGGCCTGATGACCAACCAGAAGCTCCGCCAGGCCATCCAGGCGGCGATCGACGTCGAGCCGGTGATGAAGGGCGCGGTCGGGAACCCGCTCTTCTACCGGCTGGACTCCGGGCTCTCCTTCCAGGAGCAGAAGGCCTGGCACTCGACGGTCGGGGCGCCCTGCGTACAACAAGCACGACAAGGACAAGGCCAAGCAGCTCCTCAAGGAGGCCGGCTACAAGGGCGAGCCGGTCCGGTTCCTCACCACCAAGGAGTACGCCTGGATGTACAACTACGCCCTGGTCACCAAGCAGCAGCTCGAGGAGCTGGGGATGGTGATCGACCTCCAGGTGGTGGACTGGGCGACGCTCGTCCAGCGGCGGAACAACCCGCAGATGTACGACATCTTCACGACCGGCATGTCCTTCGTCCCCGACCCGACCCAGCACCCCTACCTCCGCTGCGACTGGCCGGGCTGGACCTGCGACGAGCAGATCGGCAAGGGGCTGGACGCGATCCGGCGGGAGCCGGACCCCGCCAAGCGCCGCGCGATCTGGGAGGAGATCCACAAGCGCTTCTACGAGTACGTGCCGGCGATCCGCTACGGCGACATCTTCGGGTTCCGCGCCATGCAGGCCTCCGTCAAGGGCTTCAACGAGAACATGACGTTCTACCGCTTCTACAACGTCTGGCTCGACAGGTAGCGGCCGAGCGAGGGAGGGGAGCCATGAGAGGCAAGACGGCGCTCGCGATCGCGCTGCTCGCGCTGCTGGGGGTCGGCCTCGTCGTGGCGCGCCCGGACTCGCCCAGGCCCCGAAGAAGGGCGGCGTCCTCCGGGTGGCCAACCTCGGGGAGCCGCCGACGCTCGACGCCCACTGGACGACGGCCACCCTCACCGAGGTGCTGACGAACCACCTCTACGAGGGGCTCTATGCCCTGGACGAGGGCTACCGGCCGATCCCCATGCTGGCCGAGGGCATGCCGGCGGTGTCGGCGGACGGCCTGACCTACACGTTCAAGCTCCGGCAGGGGATCAAGTTCCACAACGGCAAGGAGATGACCAGCGCCGACGTGGTGGCGTCGCTCGTCCGGTGGGGGCAGCAGTCCGTGTACGGGCGCGCCCTCTACGCGGTGGTCGCCGACACCCGGGCGCCCGACCGCAACACCGTCGAGCTCAAGCTCAAGCAGAAGTACGCCGCCGTCCTGGTGGCGCTGGCCGCTCCCAACAACTTCGCCGCCGTCTACCCGAAGGAGATCGCCGAGCGTTTCAAGCCCCAGGAGAAGGTGACCGAGTTCGTGGGCACCGGCCCATTCAAGCTCGCCGAGTGGAAGCCCGACCAGTACATCCGCATGGTGCGCTTCGACGAGTACAAGTCGCGGAGCGAGCCGTCCAACGGCTACGGCGGCGGCAAGACCGTGTGGGTCGACGAGCTGCGCTGGATCCCGGTGCCGGACGTGGCCACCCGGGTGGCCCAGATGGAGACCGGGGAGCTGGACTTCGCCGACGACCTGAACATCGACGCCTTCGAGCGGCTCCAGAAGAGCGCCAGCGCCCGCCCGGTCGTCGCCAAGCCCTACTACTGGCTCGTCGCCGTCCTCAACAAGAAGGAAGGGCTGATGACGAACCAGAAGCTCCGCCAGGCCTGGCAGGCGGCGATCGACATCGAGCCGATCATGAAGGCGGTGGCCGGCGGGCGCCCGGAGTTCTACCGGATGGACTCGGGGCTGGCCTTCGTCGAGAACGCGGTCTGGTACGTCAAGCCGGAGGGCGTGCCCTGGAACGAGCGGAACAAGGAGAAGGCCAAGCGGCTCCTGCAGGAGGCCGGCTACAAGGGCGAGCCGGTCCGCTTCGTGACGACGCAGGAGTACAAGTGGATGTACGACTTCGCCCTGCTGACCAAGCAGCAGCTCGAGGACGTGGGGTTCACCATCGACCTCCAGGTGGTCGACTGGGCCACCCTGGTGAAGCGACGCAACAACCCGAAGGAGTACGAGGCCTTCACCACCGGGACCGGGAACTTCTTCGAGCCCACGGCTTTCACCATCCTCTCCTGCACGTGGCCCGGCTGGACCTGTGACGAGGACATCCAGCGGCTCCTCGCCGAGATGGGGCGGGAGACCGACCCGAAGAAGCGCTACGCCCTGTGGGTTGACATGCACAAGCTCTTCTACGAGAAGGTGCCGTCGATCCGCTACGGCGACCTGCACGGGCTCCGGGCGGCCAACCGGAAGCTCCGGGGCTTCAACGAGAAGACGGAGCGGCCGCGCTTCTACAACGTCTGGGTGGACAAGTAGCGCTCGGTAGCGACAGACTCCTCTCCCCCGCCTCGGGGGAGAGGGCCGGGTGAGGGGGGACGTGGCCATGCGCCGTACGCTCTCGATCGCCGCCGCGCTCCTCGGGCTCGTGGTGGCGCTGATCGCCGTCACCGCGCCACCGGCCGACGCCCAGAAGCGGGGCGGCGTCATCCGGGTCGGCAACCTCGGCGAGCCGCCGGCCCTCGATCCCCACGTGTTGACGACCGCCCTGGCCGAGACGCTGACCAACCACATCTACGAGGGTCTCTACACGCTCGACGAGAACAACCGCCCGATGCCCATGCTGGCCGAGGGGATGCCGGCCGTCTCGCGGGACGGGCTCACCTACACCATCAAGCTCCGCTCGGGGATCAAGTTCCACAACGGCAAGGAGCTGACCGCCGACGACGTCGTCGCCTCGCTCGCCCGCTGGGGCCGGCTGGCCGCGTCCGGGAAGACCCTGTTCGCCCAGGTGGCGGATTTACGTCCGGTGGACCGGTCCACGGTCGAGCTCCGGCTCAAGGAGAAGTCGCCGGTCGTCGTCCTGACCCTGGCCATCCCGAACAACTTCGCCGCCATCTACCCGAAGGAGATCGCCGAGAAGTACCCGCAGGTCAAGGTGAGCGAGTACGTGGGAACCGGCCCCTTCCGGGTCGCCGAGTGGAAGCCCGACCAGTACGTCCGCATGGTCCGCTTCGACGACTACAAGCCGCGGAGCGAGCCGGCCAGCGGGTACGGCGGGGCGAAGGTCGCGTACCTGGACGAGGTCCGCTGGATCCCGGTCCCCGACGTCGCGACCCGGGCGGCCCAGATCGAGACCGGCGAGCTGGACTTCGCCGACGACCTGAGCCTGGACCAGTACGATCGGCTGGCCCGCAGCCCGAACGTCCGGCCGCTGGTGGCCAAGCCCTACTTCTGGCTCATCGCCGTCTTCAACAAGAAGGAAGGGCTGATGACCAACCAGAAGCTCCGGCAGGCCTGGCAGGCCGCCATCGACATCGAGCCGATCATGCGGAGCGTGGCCGGCGGCAAGCCGGACTTCTACCGCCTCGACTCGAGCCTGGTCTTCGCCGAGGTCACCGAGTGGCACACCAAGATCGCCGGGCTGCCGTACAACGAGCGCAACCCCGAGAAGGCCAAGCGCCTCCTCAAGGAGGCCGGCTACAAGGGCGAGCCGATCCGGTTCATCACGACGAAGGAGTACAAGTGGATGTACGACTTCGCCGTCCTGTCCAAGCAGCAGCTCGAGGACGTGGGCTTCGTGATCGACCTCCAGGTGTTGGACTGGGCCACGCTCTCCCAGCGACGCTTCAACCCCAAGGAGTACGACGTCTTCACCACCGGGATCGGGATGGGCGCCCAGTACGACCCGATGCACGCGGCCATCCTGAGCTGCACCTGGGCGGGCTGGACCTGCGACGAGGACATCCAGCGGATCCAGCAGGAACTGGGCCGGGAGACCGACCCCAGGAAGCGCTACGCCCTCTGGGAGCAGCAGACGCGCCTCTACTACGAGAAGGTGCCCTCGATCCGCTACGGCGACCTCCACGGGCTCCGGGCGACGCTGAAGACCGTGAAGGGCCTCAACGAGAAGACCGAGCGCCCCCGCTTCTACAACGTCTGGCTGGAGAGGTGACCTCCATGGCACGCAAGCTCAGCCTCCTCACGCTGGCGGTCCTCCTCCTGGCGGTCGGCGCCCCGGCCTCCGCCCAGAAGAAGGGCGGCGTCCTCCGGGTCGGCATCATCGGCGAGCCGCCGGCCCTCGACGCCCACTGGACCACGGCGACCCTCACGTCCAACATGTCGAACCACCTCTACGAAGGCCTCTACACCCTGGACGACAACCGGCGCCCCATCCCCATGCTGGCCGAGGGCTTGCCGGTTGTCTCCCGGGACGGCCTGACCTACACCATCAAGCTCCGCCAGGGCGTGAAGTTCCACAACGGCAAGGAGATGACGTCGGAGGACGTGGTGGCCTCGCTCAAGCGCTGGGGCCAGCAGTCGGTCTACGGGCGGGTGGTGTTCGCCCAGACCGCCGATCTCACGGCGCCCGACCGGTACACGGTGGAGCTCCGGCTCAAGGAGCGATCGGCCGTGGTGCTGATCTCGCTGGCGGTGCCGGGCAACTTCGCCGCCATCTACCCGCGGGAGATCGCGGAGAAATTCAAGCCGCAGGAGAAGATCACCGAGTTTGTCGGGACCGGGCCCTTCAAGTTCGCCGAGTGGAAGCCCGACCAGTACATCCGGTTCGTCCGCTTCGACGACTACAAGCCTCGGAGCGAGAAGCCCAACGGGTACGGCGGCGGCAAGACGGCGTACGTGGACGAGATCCGGTGGATCCCGGTCCCGGACGTCGCGACCCGGGTGGCCCAGATCGAGACGGGCGAGCTCGACTTCGCCGAGCAGCTCAACATCGACGCCTACGACCGGCTCACCCGGAACGCGAGCGTCAAGCCGGTGGTCGCCAAGCCGGCCTTCTGGCTGGTCGCGGTCTTCAACAAGAAGGACGGCCTGATGACCAACCAGAAGCTCCGCCAGGCCTGGCAGGCCGCCCTCGACCTCGAGCCGATCATGCGGTCGGTGGCCGGCGGCCGGCGTGAGTTCTACCGGATCGACTGCAGCATCATGTTCCAGGAGATGGCGGAGTGGCACGTGAAGCTCCCCGCGATGCCCTGCAACGAGCACAACAAGGAGAAGACGAAGAAGCTCCTGCAGGAGGCCGGCTACAAGGGCGAGCCGATCCGGTTCATGACCACCCAGGAGTACAAGTGGATGTACGACTTCGCGCTGCTCTCCAAGCAGCAGCTCGAGGACGCCGGCTTCACGATCGACCTGCAGGTGGTGGACTGGGCCACCCTGGTCAAGCGCCGCAACAACTCCAAGGAGTACGACGTCTTCACCACCGGCACCGGGATGTTCTACGACCCCACCCACCCGGACTTCCTGACCACCACCTGGCCGGGCTGGACGACGGACGAGGAGATCCTGAAGAACCAGGCGGAGCTGGCCCGGGAGACGGATCCCAAGAAGCGATACGCGATCTGGGAGCAGCAGCACCGGGTGTTCTACGACAAGGTCCCGGTGGCCCGCTACGGCGACCTCCACGGCCTCCACGCCATGCGGAGCCACCTCAAGGGGTACAACGACCGGCTGGAGTGGATCAGGTTCCAGAACGTCTGGCTCGACAAGTAGGCCGGCGCCATCCGACCCCCTTGACGCGAGCCCGTCACTCGCCGGACGATGGGCACCACCGAGTCGTCGGACCGCTGGACCCGGGACCGGCGCCGAGTGACCGCCGGTCTACGGATGGCGGGACCGCCAGTAGCCTGAAGGAGTGAGGTGATCATGACATACCGCGACACGCTTCGCGCCCTGCTCGCGCTTCTCGCCGTCGTCGCCCTGCTGGCGGCGGCGCCATTCGCCGCCGAGGCCCAGAAGAAGGGGGGGACGATCCGGGTCGGCAACCTCGGCGAGCCGCCCACGCTCGACGCCCACTGGACCACGGCCAGCATCACCGAGACCCTGACCAACCACATCTACGAGGGGCTCTACACGCTGGACGACGACAACAAGCCCATGCCCATGCTCGCCGAGAGCATGCCGGCGGTCTCCCGGGACGGCCTGACCTACACGATCAAGCTCCGGCAGGGGATCAAGTTCCACAACGGCAAGGAGATGACCAGCGAGGACGTGGTCGCCTCCCTCAAGCGCTGGAGCCAGCAGTCGATCTACGGCAAGGACCTCTTCGCCTACGTGACCGACCTCCGGGCGGCCGACAAGTACACGGTCGAGCTGAAGCTGAAGGAGAAGGTCGCGATCGTGGTCATCAACCTGGCGGTGTCCAACAACTTCGCGGCCATCTACCCGAAGGAGATCGCCGAGAAGTTCAAGCCCCAGGACAAGGTCACCGAGTACGTCGGCACCGGCCCCTTCAAGCTCGTCGAGTGGAAGCCGGACCGCTACATCCGGATGGTGCGCTTCGACGACTACAAGCCGCGGAGCGAGAAGCCGAGCGGCTACGGCGGCGCCAAGATCGCCTATGCGGACCAGATCGACTGGATCCCGGTGCCGGACGTGGCCACCCGGGTGGCCCAGATGGAGACCGGGGAGCTGGAGTTCGCCGACGACCTGAACGCCGACGCCTACGACCGGCTCCAGAAGAGCGAGCGGGCCCGGCCGGTCATCTCCAAGATGTACTACTGGCTGGTCGCCGTCCTGAACAAGAAGGAAGGGCTGATGACCAACCAGAAGCTCCGCCAGGCCTGGCAGGCGGCGCTCGACATCGAGCCGATCATGAAGACGGTGGCCGGCGGCCGGGCCGAGTTCTACCGGATGGACTACAACCTGATCCACCGGGAGCTGGCCGCCTGGCACGTCACCATGTCGGGGCTGCCCTTCAACGAGCACAGCAAGGAGAAGACCAAGAAGCTCCTGCAGGAGGCCGGCTACAAGGGCGAGCCGATCCGCTTCATGACGACCCAGGAGTACAAGTGGATGTACGACTTCGCCCTGGTGTCGAAGCAGCAGCTGGAGGACGCCGGCTTCACGATCGACCTCCAGGTGGTGGACTGGGCGACCCTGGTGAAGCGCCGCAACAACCCCAAGGAGTACGACGCCTTCACCACCGGCATCGGGCCCCAGTACGATCCCACCAATTCCAACGTGCTCTCCTGCAGCTGGCCGGGCTGGACCTGCGACGAGGAGATCCAGCGGATCAAGACCGAGATGATCCGCGAGACCGACCAGAAGAAGCGCTTCGCCCTGTGGGAGCAGATGCACAAGGTCTTCTACGAGAAGGTGCCGGTCATCCGCTACGGCGACCTGTTCGGCCTCCGGGCCGCCTCCAAGCGGCTCAAGGGCTTCAACGAGAAGACCGAGCGGATCCGCTTCTACAACGTGTCCCTCGAGTGATCCCGGACTGACGCCGAGCCACGACGGGGCCGCCCCAGCCGGGGCGGCCCCCGTTCCTCGCCGTGACGACGTATCTGATCCGTCGCCTGGTGGCGCTGATCCCCGTGATGGCGGTGGTCGTCACCATCGTCTTCTTCATCATCCACCTGATCCCGGGGGACCCGGTGAGCGTCATGCTGGGACCGGACGCCACCACCTCGCAGATCGACGAGACCCGGAAGGCGATGGGGCTGGACCGGCCGCTCCACGAGCAGCTCCTGCTCTTCTACACCCGCATCCTGAAGGGCGACCTCGGGCGCTCGTACTTCCTGGACCGGCCGGTCACCACCGCGCTGTGGGAGCGGGCCGAGCCGACCATCGTGCTGACGCTGACCTCGCTGTTCGTGGCGGTGGTCATCGGGGTGCCGTCCGGCATCGTCGCCGCCGCCTACCCCGGCTCGGCCTGGGACCGCATCGCTCATGATGGGGGCGCTCCTCGGCGTCTGCATCCCGGGGTTCTGGCTGAGCCTCAACTTCATCTACCTGTTCGCCGTCCGGCTCGGCTGGCTGCCGGCCGCCGGCTACGCCTCGCTCTTCGACGACCCGTGGGCGGCGCTGCGCTACATGGTCATGCCGGCCGTCTCGCTGGGCTTCAGCCAGTCGGCGCTGATCGCGCGCATCAGCCGGTCGTGCATGCTCGAGGTCCTGCAGCAGGACTACGTCCGGACCGCCCGGGCCAAGGGGCTGTCCCAGGGGGTGGTGGTCTACGTCCACGCGTTCCGGAACGCCCTGGTCCCCGTGGTGGCGGTCATCGGCATCACGCTGGCCATCCTGATCGGCGGCGCGGTGGTGGTGGAGATCGTCTTCAACATCCCGGGGCTGGGGCGGCTCATCATCTCGGCCATCCTCCGCCGCGACTACCCGGTCGTGCAGGGGGTGGTGCTGGTGACGGCGGCGGCGTACGTGCTGATCAACCTGGCCGTCGACATGGTCTATGCGTTCATCGACCCCCGGATTCGTTACGACTGAGCGCCATGGCTGAGGCCACGATCGAGAAGATCGCCACCGAGCCGCGGGCGTCCCAGGTCCCGGCGGCGGCCGCCGTCCGGATCACGTGGTACCGCCGGCTCCTCCGGAACCGGAACGTGCTGGTGGGCGCGTCGTTCTTCCTGCTGCTGCTGCTGGCGGCGGTGTTCGCCGGACTCCTCTCGACGCACGTCCCGACGCGCCTGTTCCCGGCCAACCGGCTCAAGCCTCCCAGCGCCCAGAACTACCTCGGCACCGACGAGTTCGGCCGCGACATCTACAGCCTGATCCTCCACGGCGCCCGGACCTCGCTGCGGATCGGCGGCCTGACGATGGTGTTCACCACCCTCGGCGGCATCGTCATCGGGCTGGTGGCCGGGTACTACCGCCGGCTCGACCTCCTGATCATGCGGGTCATGGACGGCCTGATGGCGTTCCCCGGGATCCTGCTGGCCATCGCCCTCATGGCGGCCCGGGGGCCCGGCGAGTGGAACGTCATCTTCGCCCTGTCGGTCGTCTACATGCCGCGGACGGCGATCCTGATCCGCAGCACCGTGCTCTCGATCCGGGAGCTGGACTACGTGCAGGCCGCGCGGGCGCTGGGCCGGCGCGACCTGGCGGTCGCCTTCCGCCACATCCTGCCGAACTGCGTGGGGCCGATCCTGGTCCAGGGGACCTTCATCTTCGCCTACGCGGTGCTGGCCGAGGCGATCCTGGGCTTCCTGGGCGTCGGTGTCCCGCCCTACATCCCCTCCTGGGGCAACGTGATCGCGAGCGGGAAGAACGTGATCCGCGAGGCGTTCTGGGTCAGCCTGTTCCCGGGGATGGCCCTCACCCTGGCCGGCCTGAGCCTCAACCTGCTCGGCGACGGCCTGCGCGACACCCTCGACCCCCGGCTCCGCGTTCAGGGCTAAAAGGAGACACACCGCGATGAAGCTCTTCGATCTCACCGGACGGGTGGCCGTCGTCACCGGCGGCAACGGCGGTATCGGCCTCGGCATGGCCCGCGGCCTCGCCCAGGCGGGCGCGACGGTGGTGCTGGCGGCCCGCAACGCCGGCAAGAGCACCGAGGCGGTGAAGGAGCTGGAGGCCCTGGGCGCGAAGGCGGCCATGGTCGTGGTCGACGTCACTCGCGAGGCCTCGTGCCGGGAGATGGTGCAGAAGACGGTGGACCGGTTCGGGCGGCTCGACATCCTGGTCAACAACGCCGGCACCAACATCCGGAAGCAGCCGCAGGAGTACTCGATGGAGGAGTACCACACCGTCCTGAACACGAACCTGACCAGCGCCTTCATGTGCTGCCAGGCCGCCTACCCGGCGATGGTGCGGGCCGGGGGCGGCAAGATCGTCAACATCGGCTCGATGATGTCGATCTTCGGGGCCTCGTTCGCCGGCCCCTACGCGGCCAGCAAGGGCGGCATGGTCCAGCTCACCAAGGCCCTGGCCTCGGCGTGGGCCAAGGACAACATCCAGGTCAACGCGGTCCTCCCCGGCTGGATCGACACCGACCTCACCCGGAAGGCGCGCGAGCAGGTGGCCGGGCTCCACGAGCGGGTCCTCGCCCGCACCCCCGCCGGCCGCTGGGGGACACCGGACGACCACGCGGGGATCGCCGTCTTCCTGGGCAGCCCTGCCTCGGACTTCGTGACCGGAACGGCGATCGCGGTGGACGGAGGCTATTCCGTCCAGGGCTAGGATCTTCGGGGAGGCTCGGCCCCCCCGAGGCCCCCACTCGGAGGGGCACCTGTGCCAGCCAGGGCCACCGCCCGGCCGCCGGGTGATCGCCAGCGCCTGGCGATCGAGCCTCAGGGGGCCCTCCGGCTCCCCCTCCCCCCAGTGGGTGGGGGAGGGGGCTGGGGGGTGGAGGGAGTCCCGACAAATCTCAGCCGCGGAGGGCCCGCCAGACCTTCTCGGGCGTGAGCGGCATGTCGAGGTGGCGCACGCCGAAGGGGGCCAGCGCGTCCACGACGGCGTTGACGATCGCGGGCGGCATCCCGATGCAGCCGGCCTCGCCGATCCCCTTCGCCCCCAGCGGATTCCGGGGTGACAGCGTGACCGTCTTGCCGAGCACCGGGACGGGGAGGTCGTCGGCCCGGGGCACCGCGTAGTCCATCAGCGATCCCGTCAGGAGCTGGCCGGCCTCGTCGTAGACCAGCGCCTCGAGGAGGGCCTGGCCGTATCCCTGGGCGAATCCCCCGAGGAGCTGGCCCTCGGCCAGGAGCGGGTTGACGATGGTGCCGGCGTCGTCCACCCACGCGAGGCACGGGAGCGTGATCCGCCCGGTCTCGCGCTCGACCCGGGCCACCGCCACGACGGTCCCGAAGCTCCACACCTCGCCGTCCGCCTGCTGGAAGAAGCACGTCGCCTCGAGGGCCGGCACCTCGCCCGGCGGCAGCGGGTGCCCCAGGTAAGCCGTCGCCGCCACCTGCTTCCAGCTCACGCGGCGCCCCGGCACCCCGACGACCTCGAAGCCGTCGGCCGCGGGCACGACGTCGGCCGGCGCCGCCTCGAGGAGCAGCGCGGCGATCCGCCGCCCCTTCTCGCGCACCTCGCCGGCCGCGCGCGCCAGGGCGCTGCCCCCGAGGGCGACGCTGCGGCTGCCGAACGTCCCGACGCCGGGGGGGCCGGTGCGCGTGTCGCCGTGGAGCACCGCGATCTCCTCGAAGCGGACACCCAGGAAGTCCGCCACGATCTGGGCGAAGGTCGTCTCGTGGCCCTGGCCGTGCGGGCTGGAGCCGGTCACCACGGTCACCGCGCCGGTGCGCTCGACGCGCACGAGCCCGCTCTCCCAGCCGAGCGCGGCCGGCTCCACGTAGCTCGCGAGCCCCACGCCGACGATCTCGCCGCGGGCCCGGGCCTCGGCCTGCCGCCGGCGCCACTCGCGGTACCCGGCGAGATCCAGGGCACGGTCCATCGCCCGCGCGTACTCGCCCGAGTCGTAGACCTGACCGGTCGCTGTCCGGAAGGGGAAGGCCTCGGGGGGGACGAAGTTCCGCCGCCGCAGCTCGGCCGGGTCCAGCCCGACCGCGCGCGCCGCCTCGTCCACCAGCCGCTCGATCAGGAACGCCGCCTCGGGGCGACCGGCGCCGCGGTAGGCCCCGGTGGGCGGCGTCGTGGTCACGACCCCCGTCGTCTCGATGTGGCAGGCCGGGACCGCGTAGGCCCCGGGGAGACAGCGCGCGTGATTCAGCGGCGGGATGGGCGCGCTGGAGACCAGCGAGCTGCCCAGCGGGTAGATGATCCGCGCGCGCAGCCCGGTGATCCGGCCGTCGCGGCCGAGGGCCAGCTCCCCGTCGGCGATGCCGCCGCGACCCTGCTGGGTGGTGAGGAGATCCTCGCTCCGGGTGGCGATCCACTTGACCGGGCGGCGGAGGGTGAGGGCCAGGTGGGCGGCCACGACGTCTTCGCGGTACGGGGCCGTCTTGAGCCCGAAGCCGCCGCCCACGTCCGGCGCGATCACGCGGATCCGGGACTCCGAGAGCCCGAGCGCCGTCGCGAGGCCGGCCCGCACGGCGAACGGGGCCTGGGTCGAGGTCCAGACGGTCAGCTCCTCCGTGAGCGGATCGATGGTCGCCAGGGTGCCCCGCGGCTCCAGCGCGAAGCCGGCCAGCCGGGCCTGGCCGACCCGCAGCCGCACCGTGTGCTCGGCCCGGGCGAAGGCCTCGTCCGGCTCGCCGTGACGCCAGACCTGGCCGCACACCCGGTTCGTGCCCAGCTCCGGGAACAGGAGATCGGCGTCCGCCGCCAGGGCGGCCTCGGCATCGACCAGGGGCGGGAGGGGCGCGTACTCGACCTCGATCAGCCCGAGTGCGTCGTCGGCCTGGTACCGGCTCGCCGCGGCGACGGCGGCCACCGGGACCCCGGCGGCCCGCACCACGCCGTCGGCCAGGATCGGATGCGGCGGCACCTTCATCTCGGCGAACGGGCGGAGGACCGGCATCGGACCGAGGTGCCGCACGTCGGTGCCGGTCAGCACGGCTACGACGCCCGGCGCCGACAGCGCGGAGCTCACGTCGAGACGCTCGATCCGGGCGTGAGCGTGGGGCGAGCGCAGGAAGGCGAGGTGCGCGAGCCCCGGGACCTGGAGGTCGTCGACGAAGCGGGCGACGCCGGTCAGGAGCCGTCGGTCCTCGACACGCGTGCGCGCGCGCCCGATGTCGTGGTTGCCGGCGGGTTCACCCACGGCTGCCTATCCTACCATCAGCGGGTTGGCGGCCGATCGGGCCGGAGCATCTGGCCGGTCGGTGGGGACGCTGCTATCATGCCGCCATGACTCCGGCCGCCCGAAGCCGAGGCCGACTCGCCACGCCATGCCTGCTCCTGCTGCTGGTGGCCGTCCCGGCGGCGGCCCAGACCGCGGACGTGGAGCGGCGGGAGGCGGCGATGCAGCAGGTCGTGCTGGATCAGCTCGCCGCGTTCCGGCGGGGCGACTGGACCACCGCCTACAGCTACGCCTCCCAGACGATCCAGGCGCAGTTCTCGCCGGAGGCCTTCCGCGAGATGGTGACCCGCGGCTACGCGCCGATCGCCCACTCGCTCGGCGCCACCGTGCTGCGCACGGTCGCCGACGATCCCCAGCACGGCTACGTTCAGGTCCGGGTCCACGGCCGGGACGGGGAGACCATCGAGGCCCTTTACGAGCTGGTTGACGAGCAGGGGGCCTGGAAGATCAACGGGGTGGTCACAAAGCCCGCCGAGAAGGGCGAGTTGACATTCCGGCCCCACCTCTCTTCTCCGGGCTTCCCGGGCTGACTCACTCGGTTCCGATGAGGAACCGGTATCGCCGGGCACCGTGGATTACCCGGCGGATCTCAACGGTCCGGCCTATCACGACGTAGAAGACCAGGTAATCACCAACAACAAGCAGCCGATACCCTCCACGCCGAAGCCGTGGATCGTCGGGTGTCCGACCCGATTTCGGAAAGTGGGCTAGCCGCCCGATCGTCCGCTCGACGCGGGCCACGAGCGCCCGGGCCGCGCGAGGGTTGTCCCGCGCGATGTAGTCGAGGATGTCGAGGAGATCCTGCTCGGCGGCGGGAAGATACCGGACGCGATGCGGCCGGCTCACGCGAGGCGGGCCCGAAGCCTCCGCACCATTTCGCGGTGCCCGATAGTCCTAGCGCCCTTCGCGGCCTGGGCTTCCGCCTCTTCGAGCTTCCTGTACAGCTCGAGCTGCGCCTGCAAGCGATCGTAGTGGGCCTGACTCATCACCACGAGGTCGCTCTGGCCGTTCCGGGTGATGAACACGGGCCGGTCCTCCTGGTGGCACAACCGGGAAATCTCGTTGGCCCGATTCCTGAGATCCGAGATCGCCTTGATCACTGGCATGGGTCCTCCTGATCGGTTGCCATCAGTATTATCAGAATTCTGATATCCAGGCAAGCTCCGTGCCCCGCCATTCGGCGTCCGATGCTAGCGGGACCGCGCCCCGACTCGAAGCTCGTCGGGGTACGTCGTGTCAGGTGGAGTGCGGCGTGAGCCACGAAGAACGTCCCAGCAGCGGTTTCGCCGCCGCCACGACGTGGGGGCGATCGGGGGGGTCTTCCAAGACCCCCGAAGACCTAGAACAGGCAGACGATGCCGTCCAGCTCGGCCTCCGAGTTGACCAGATCGACGCGCTTGGCGGCGATCCGGAGCCCGTCCGCCGTGCGGCGGAGGCGATGCTCCACGAGCGCGCCCCAGACGCGCTGGCGCTCCTTGCGGTACTCGACCAGGACCAGCGTGGAGGCGACGCGCGCCTCCCGGCCGTCGTCGGCGAGGACCTGCACGTTGCCGACCTGGTGGACGGTGCGGGGAGCCGGGACGCGCGCGTGGGCCCGCGGATGCGCGAACTGGCGGACGCGGACCTCGAGCAGCCGGCGGTCGTCGTAGACGATCGAGGAGGTCTCGAGCGGATCCTGCTGGTTCGCCTCCAGGGGCACCCAGTAGGTCGCGTCGTCGGTGAAGAGGGCGAGCCACTCCGCGAGCCGGCCGTGGTCGAGGAGCCAGGCCTCGTGGTAGAGGAAGCGCTCGATCTCGGGGGCGGCGGTCGCGCGGGACGGCGCCGGGCGCTTCGGCCTGGTGGCGGGCATGGCCGGCTACGCCGTCATGTACTCGAGCCAGGCGGCGAGCTGGTTCCGGATGAACACCTCACTGGTCCCCGATCGCCCGCGGAGCGTGCCGTCCCGGTCGGGGAGGTCGGCGCCGGCGCCCCGGCCCAGGAAGACCCACTCCGAGCGCTGGGTGGCCAGTCCCCGCTGGGTCCGTTCGTACACCTCCAGGTCGTCGGTCAGGACGGGTGAGGCGGTGCCGTTGACGACGTTGGCGAACGCCACCGTGTCCCGGAACATCTGCTCGGGGGCGCCCTTCAGCCGGAACGAGTAGGCGTGGACGACCGTCCGGTCCACCGCGACCGGGTGGACGATCCGGAGCTGGCGGAACTGGCTCATGAAGGAGCAGTTGGGGTAGATGATGCTGTTCCAGCGCAGGTCGCCCAGCACGCGGGCGGCGGCGTCCGCTCCCAGCCGGCGCTCGAGGGCCACCCGGTAGTCGGCGAACGCCGGGTGGTGGAGCGCCGGCACCAGGCGGCTGTCGTCGTGGTAGTCGCCCATCCACGAGTGACCGTAGCGGGCGGCCCACAGGCCGGTCTGCTCCCAGACCTCGGGGGGCGCCCCGTTCTGCAGCATCTGCCGGATCGCGATCTCGGCGTAACCCCCGTCGTCCCCGCCCGGCTGCTGGCGGGCGGCCCAGATCGAGGAGGCGTGGACGGAGGCCGGGTGCACGGCGTCGTTGTGATTTTCCAACACGAGCTTCCAGTTGCCGGCGTAGGCGTGCTTGAAGACGCCGCCGGCGACCTCGACCTCGCCCGCGGGGGCGCGCTCCACGAAGTCGTCGAGCGAGGCGCGGAGCGGCCCCAGGAACTCGCCGAGCGGGGGGCCGTCGGTCGCCAGCGACGCGAAGACGAAGCCCCGATAGGTGTCCACCCGGGGGGCCCGGGCCAGGCCGAGCTCGGGCGTCCCGGCCGGCGGGCGCTCGTAGCCGTCCGCCATCGGCACGCCGAGGAGGCTCCCGTCGGTGTCGTAGGTCCAGCCGTGGTAGGGGCAGACGAGCTGCGGGCTCTGGCCGCGGTCCGCCTCGCAGACCCGCGCCCCGCGGTGGGCGCAGCGGTTCAGGAGGACGCGGAGGGCGCCGTCGCCGTGGCGGACGACGACGACCGGCTCGCGCGCGAGCCGGGTGGTGAAGTAGTCGCCCGGGGCGGGGGCCTGGCTCTCGTGGCCGAGGACGAGCCAGGCCCGCCCGAAGAGCCGCTCCAGCTCGAGCTCGAAGAGCGCGGGGTCGGTGTAGACCGACCGGTGGACACGGTCGGACTGCACCAGGCCCTTGAGGTGCTGGACGTCGAGTGTCGGCATGCCGTGTCCGGGCCGCCCCGGCGCCTCCGAGCATAAGATGCCGTCCCGACCAGGCGCAAGCCTGCCGACCCGCCTCTCGACCCGCGAGTGCCGCCCGGACCGGGGGCCCCAGGATCACGGATCGAAAGGACCGGAGGTCAGGCGTGCAGGCAAGTGACCGTGACCTTAGCCGGAGGCCGGTCCCGTGAGCGGCCGCGTCGGCGGAGCAGTCAGTCGTCGCCGTCGTCTTCGTCCCGCAGGACCTCCGGTTCAGCGGCGGCGCGCTGGCGCCGGCTGCTCCAACCGGTTGCTGGGCCGCCTCGAGATAAATGGGTATACTACGTTCGATGACTCGAGCGCTGGACGCTGCCCTCGCGAAACTTGCGACGCTATCTGCCGACGAGCAGGACCGAATCGCCCAGTGGCTGCTGGACGAGCTTCGCGACGAGGAGCACTGGACGCGGCAGTTCTCAGCCTCACAGGGGACTCTGAGCAAGCTCGCCGCCGAGGCCCGAGCTGACCGCGCAGCCGGCAGAGCGACGGAACTCGACCCCGATAAGCTGTGAAAGCGCGCGCGACGCCGCGTTTCTGGGCGGCGTACCGCGAGCTGCCACCTGAGATCCGAGACGTCGCCCGCAAGGCGTACGGGCTATTCCGCGAGAATCCGAGGCACCCGAGCCTCCACTTCAAGAAGGTTCACGATCGGGAGCCCATCTACTCAGTCCGCGTGACCCTCGGATATCGTGCCCTCGGGCTCTTGGAGGATTACGACATCACCTGGTTTTGGATCGGGTCGCACGCTGAATACGATCGCCTTCTTGACAAGCTGTAGCCCGGTCGTTGTCGGCAAGCCTCCCTGAGCGCCGTGGTTCGGCTCGCGTGCCGGTCTCCCCAGATGTTCGGCAGCACTCCGGAGGCAGCCAGCGGAGCACGGGCTGCGCATCGGGCCGGGCCGTCATGAGCTCGCCCGGGGTGGGAGCCGTGAATTCCCCGCACCGAAGCCACCGAGGGCTCTCCCTCGCGGCAGGGGAGTGAGCTCGGCCGGCGACCGGCCGGCTCGACAGAAGCTCGGGCGGCGGCTCGATTGTCCGAGCGAAGGGCCTGATCGGGGCGGCCGGGGTGTCGTAGCGAGATAGCCGACGAGCTTGCCGCACGTGGGTCCAGTTCTTCTGTTCGATGTGGGCGTTGTCGTCCTTCTTGTAGGGGCGGCCGCGGGTGAACTGGATCGCGTGGGCCTGGCAGTAGCGGACGAGATGGTCGTTGATGAACTCGCGAGCCGTTGTCGGAGTCGATGCCCAGCAGGCGGAAGGGCAGCGCCTGCCGGATCTCGTCCAGGGCCGTCAGGACGCGGGCCTGGCCGCTTGCCCAGCACGGCGCGAGTCTCGGTCCACGTGGTGTGGATGTCGGTGACGTTGAGCGAGTGGGCGAACTCGCCGTCGGCGCGGTCGTCCGGAGTGGGCGACGAGGTCGATCTCGGTGAAGCCCGGCGCGGTCGACATCCCAGTGGTCCGTCTTCAGCGGGATGTGGTGCTTCAGCAGCGTCCCGGGCTTGGTGCGCCCGTAGCGCCGGGTCTTGAGCGTCGCGCTTGGCGGCGCAGGCGGCGATCGATCTGCGCCCCCTTGCTGGTGGGGCGGCGCGTCGTCTATTCTGCCCCTGCGCCACGCCACCGCCCGGCCCCGAAAGGAGACGCCCGTGAGAACCAGGCCGCTGCCGCTCGCCGGAGTCCTCGTGCTGGTCGTCCTCGCGTCCGTCGCCCTCGGCGTCGTCCCCGGTCGGGCCGCCGATCCGCCTCTGATCCGCTTCGGCCACGGCTTCGCCGCCGAGGAGCAGGTCTGGCTGATGGGGGCGCGCCCGGACCTGACGCCGAACCAGGGCGCGAAGTACCGCCTGAAGTTCACGCTGTTCCAGGGGAACCCGGAGCGCTTCCAGGCCTACCTGGCCAACGAGCTGGACGGCGGCACCGCCCCCGGCCTGGCCGTCATCTTCGCCCGCGCCCAGGGCGTGGACCTCAAGCTGGTCGCGGCCATCTGCCAGGAGGCGGCCGGCAAGGAGTGGTTCACGACCCAGTACATGGTCAAGGACGACGGCCCCATCAAGAGCGTCAAGGACCTCAAGGGCGGCACCGTGGCCGTGGTCGGGATCAAGACCGCCACCGACCTGTGGGCGCGGGCGGCGATCCTGAACGCCGGCCTGGTCCCGGACAGGGACGTCAAGGTGGTGCCGATGGGGTTTCCCGCCATCGGCCCGGCCGTCCGCTCGGACAAGGTGACCGCCGGGACCTTCGTGGAGCCGTTCTACTCGGCCGAGAAGGCCAAGGGCGGGCTGCGGACGCTGTTCACGGCGGTCGACGTGGTCGGCTACGACCACGAGCTGCTCGACATCTGGTTCGGCGAGCGCTTCCTCAAGGCGCAGCCCGACGCCGTGCGCGCGTTCCTCGCCGACTACGTCGCCGTCACCCGGTACTACCTGGCCAACACCGAGCAGGCCAAGCGCGACATCCACAAGGCGGGCTTCGTCCGGACGCCGCTCGAGCTCTACCTGAAGAACGCCGACTGGAAGCGCGATCCGAACGGCCGGGTGGACGTCGCCAGCCTGAAGAAGCTGACGGCGCTGATGCTCGAGAAGCTCGCCTGGCTGGAGAAGCCAGTCAACGTGGACGAGCTGGTCGACCAGGGCTACCTGCCGAAGTAGGGCCGCGGCGGGCGGCGGGCCGGCATGAGCGTCGTCGCCCTGGAGGCGGTGGGCGTCCGGAAGCTCTACACGAAGAACGGCCGCCAGCTCCCGGTCCTCGACCTCGAGCGGTTCACCGCCCGCGAGGGGGAGTTCGTCACCGTGGTCGGCCCCAGCGGCTGCGGCAAGAGCACCTTCCTCCACATCGTGGGCGGCTTCATTCGGCCGGAGGCCGGGTCGATCCGCGTCTACGGCCGGGAGGTGGCCGGCCCCGGCCCCGACCGCGGCATGATGTTCCAGGAGTTCGCGCTCTTCCCCTGGCGCACGGTGGCCGGCAACGTCGAGTGGGGACTCGAGGTGCAGGGGGTGCCGCGCGGCGAGCGGGAGGCGACCGTCCGGAAGTACCTGGAGCTCATGGACCTGGTGGAGTTCCGCCACCACTATCCAGCCGAGATCTCGGGCGGCATGAAGCAGCGGGTGGCGCTGGCCCGGGTCCTGGCCTTCGATCCCAAGGTCCTCCTGATGGACGAGCCCTTCGGCGCCCTCGACGCCCAGACGCGCGAGGTCATGCAGGAGGAGCTGCTCCGGCTCTGGGAGCGGACCGGGAAGACCATCGTCTTCGTGACCCACGACATCGAGGAGGCCGTGTACCTGGGCGACCGCGTGGTCGTCCTCACCGCCCGCCCGGCCCGGGTCAAGGAGGAGGTGGCCATCGGCCTCCCGCGCCCCCGCGACATCACGGTGAGGAAGTCGGTCGCGTGCCTCGAGTACCGGAACCACGTAGGGGACCTGATCCGCGGCGAAGCCGCCGACCGCCGCGGCTAGACCCTCGGGAGTCCTCGGGGGTCTTCCGGGATCCCGAGGAGGGTGTGAGGGAATCGGCCTCCGGCTCCCCCCTCCCCCCAGCGGGTGGGGGAGGGGGGCTGGGGGGGGGGAGGAGGGAGGTCCCGAAAATCAGGCGTAGTAGGAGTCGAGCTTCTCCCAGAAGACGAGGCGGTTCCGCAGCAGGACCAGGAGGCGGTCGAGGCCGAGGCCGAGCGCCGCGATGACGACGACCGCCGCCAGCATCCGGTCCGTCTTCAGCGACGCCAGCGAGTAGATGACCAGGTAGCCGAGCCCGTCGGCCGAGCTGATCATCTCGGTGATGATGACGACGATCATCGCGATCGGGAGGGCCACCCGGAGGCCGGCGAAGATGTAGGGAGCGGTGGCCGGCATGACGATGCGGCGGAGCACCTGCCCGCGCGAGGCGCCCATGTTGAGCGCCGACCACACCAGGACCCGGTTGACGGCCCGGCTGCCGGCGTAGGCGTTGATGACGATCGGGTAGAGGCACTCCAGGAAGACCAGCAGGACCTTGGACAGGCTGCCGATCCCGAAGGCGAAGATGAAGATGGGGAGGAGCGCGATCTTCGGGATCGGATAGGTGCCGGTCAGGAGGGGATCGACGATGGCCGCCAGCAGCGCCGATCGCCCCATCGCCACGCCGATCAGCACGCCGGCGGCGGCGGCGAGCGCGAAGCCGGCCAGGGCCCGGTAGAGGGAGTGCCACGCCTCGCCGAGCGACTCGACCCGGACGAGGAGCCACCCCAGCTCGCGGGCGACGCTGACCAGCGAGGGGAAGATGATGGGGCTCAGGTTTGCGGTCCGGGCGATCACCTCCCAGGCCACCAGGCCGCCGGCCAGCAGGGCGACCCGCCGGAGCCACGCGGCGCCGCCGGCGCTCACGCGGCCGACGCCTCTTGCCACGCCAGCACGCGCCGGCGCACGAGCCGCAGGAGCTGGTCGCTCGCGTAGCCCAGGATCGCGATCGCCAGGATGGCGACGTACATCAGGTCGAAGCGGAGGCTATTCTCCGACTGCCGGATCAGGAACCCGAGCCCCGAGCGCGCGTTGATCATCTCGGTGGAGAAGAGCAGGATGAACGACAGCGCCAGCGACACGCGGATACCGGCGAAGATCAGCGGCAGCGCGACGGGGACCACGATCTTCCGGAAGATCTGCGCCGCGGCCGGCCCCCATGTTGAGGGCGGACCAGACCAGGATGGTCGGCGTGGCGCGGGCGCCGTAGTAGGCGTTGATGAAGCTCGGGTAGAAGCAGGCGAGCGCGATGATCAGCACCTTCGAGAGGTCGCCGATCCCGAACCAGAGCATGAAGATCGGCAGGAAGACGATCTTCGGGACCGGGTAGGTGAGGAAGACCACCGGGCTCAGGAGCTGGTCGAACCCCCGCGCCGCGCCGGCGCCGAGCCCCAGCGCGATGCCGGCGGCGGTCCCGAGGGCGAAGCCCGGGAGCGAGCGGACGAGGCTGGCGGCGACGTGAGGGAGAAGCTCCCCGGAGCGGAGCGCCTCGATGAAGTGGGTGGCGACCTCGGCCGGGCTCAGGACGAAGTCGGGCAGGCCGGTCAGCCACAGGAGCTGCCAGAGCGCCAGCGCGCCGAGCAGGGCGAGGGGGCCAACCAGCCGGCGGGCGGCGGGCATGATCAGCGGGCGGGGACCGATGAGCGTCGCAAGGTTCATCTCGGTCGGGACGCGCTCGGCCTACAACGTTCGGACGGCCTTCGGCCTGTGGGCGCTGCTCGCTCCTCGGCCCCGCCCCCGGAACTTGACTCATCCGTCATGACTTTGGCGCCCCAAGGACTCTAGCGCGGGGTGGGTCGCAGGAAGTCGAAGTCGCACCCCTCGGAGGCCTGGAGCACCCGCTCGACGAAGAGCCGGCGGTAGCCGCGCTCGAAGCCCGGCGCCGGGGCCCGCCACTCGGCCCGCCGCCGGGCCAGCTCGTCGTCGGGCACCCGCAGGTCGAGCCGCCGCGCCTCCACGTCGAGCACGATCTCGTCGCCGTCCCGCACCAGCGCCAGCGGACCGCCCACGGCCGCCTCGGGCGCGACGTGGAGCACGACCGTGCCGCCGGCGGTGCCGCTCATCCGCGCGTCGGAGACGCGCACCATGTCGCGGACCCCGGCCGCCAGCAGCTTGGCCGGGATCGGCAGCGAGCCGGCCTCGGGCATCCCGGGGCCGCCGACGGGCCCGGCGTTCTGGAGCACGAGCACGCTGTCGGGGGTGACGGGCAGCGCCGGGTCGTCCACACGGGCGGTGAGGTCGTCGAGGTCGCGGAAGACGCACGCCGGGCCGCGGTGGCGCAGGAGCGCCGGTGAGGCCGCCGAGACCTTCATCACCGCGCCGTCGGGGGCGAGGTTGCCCCGCAGGATCGCCAGGCCGCCCTCCGCCCGGAGCGGGCGCTCGAGTGGCGTGATCACGTCCTGCCACGCCCCCGGCACGGGCACGCCGTCGAGCACGTCGCCGAGCGTCTGCCCGGTCACCGTGAGCACCTCCCGCGCCAGGAGCGGCGCCAGCACCTTCATCACGCCCGGGATGCCGCCGGCCTCGACGAGGTCCTCCATGAGGTGCTTCCCGGATGGCCGGACGTTGGCCACCACCGGCGTCGTCCGGCCGACGCGGTCGAAGTCGTCGAGGGTCAGCGGCACCCCGGCACGCCCGGCGATCGCCAGGAGGTGGACCACGGCGTTGGTGGAGCCGCCGAGGGCCATGACGACCCGGAGCGCGTTCTCGAACGCCGGCCGGGTCAGGATCACCGACGGCCGGAGGTCCTCGCGCGCCATCTCGACGATCCGCCGGCCGGCGGCCTCGGCGAGACGGAGGCGGCGCGCCAGCGGCGCCGGGATCGCCGCCATCCCGGGGAGCGTGAGGCCGAGCGCCTCGGCGAGGGCCGCCATCGTGCTGGCCGTGCCCATGACCATGCAGGTGCCGGTGGACGGGAAGAGCTCGCCCTGGATCGCCTCCAGGCGGACGGCGTCGAGGGTGCCCGCCCGGTACTCGCTCCAGAAGCGCCGGCAGTCGGTGCAGGCCCCGAGCCGCGCCCCCTCGTGGCGTCCGGCCAGCATCGGGCCCGCGGTGACCACGATGGCCGGACGATCGGCGCTGGCCGCGCCCATGATCTGGGCGGGCATGGTCTTGTCGCAGCCCCCGAGCAGGACGACGCCGTCCATCGGCTGGCCGAGGATCATCTCCTCGGTGTCCATCGCCATCAGGTTGCGGAAGAGCATGGTGGTCGGCGAGAGGTAGATCTCGCCGAGCGAGATGGTCGGGAACTCGAGCGGGAGACCGCCGGCCTGCCAGACGCCGCGCTTCACGGCCTCGGCGATCTCGCGGAGGTGCCGGTGGCAGTGGTTGAACTCGCTCCAGGTCTGGGCGATCCCGATGATGGGCCGGGCGAGGTCCTCGGCCGTCAGCCCCGAGCCCCGGGCGTAGGCGCCGCGGATGAAGAGGCTGAAGGCGGGGTCGCCGTAGTGGGTCAGGCCGCGTCGGATGCCGTGGATCATGCCGAGCCTCCTGGGTGGCGGTGGCGGAGAGCTACGCGGTAAGATACCTCATCCCGCGCACGACCCAGGAGGGGCCATGCCCGAGCCGTTCACGGCCGCCCTCGGCCGCCCGACCGACGCTCCGCGCCTGACCGCCGAGGAGCGGCGGATCCTGGAGCGCATCCAGGACCGGCTCCTGTGGCTGGCGACGTACACCATCCACTACGCCAACGCCCAGCGGAAGAATCCCTCGCCGGAGCGGGTCGGCGGCCACCAGTCCAGCTCGACGTCGGTCCTCACCCTGCTCACGGCCCTCTACTTCAAGCTCCTGCGGCCCGGCGACCGCATCGCGGTCAAGCCGACCGCGGCGCCGATCTTCTACGCGATCCAGGTGCTGCGCGGCCTCCTGCCGCCCGAGGGCCTGAAGGCCTACCGGTCCCTCGACGGGCTCCAGGCCTACCCCAGCCGCGCCAAGAACCCCGACTGGCTCGACTTCTCGACCGGCTCGATGGGCCTGGGCGCCGTCGCGCCCGCCTTCGCGACCCTGATGGATCGCTACCTCGCGGACCACTTCGGCGCCCCCGGCGAGGGTGTTCCCGGCCGCCCGCGCAACATCGCGCTGGTCGGGGACGCCGAGCTGGACGAGGGGAGCGTGTGGGAGGCCTGGACCGAGGAGGCGATGGCCGAGCTGGCCGGACACGTGGTCGTGGTCGACCTGAACCGGCAGAGCCTCGACCGCGTCGTCGGCGACCGGCGGAGCCGGCAGCTCGAGGCGTTGTTCGGCGCGCTCGGCTGGCACGTGATCCGGCTCCGCCACGGCCGTCGGCGCGCGGCGCGGTTTGCGGGGCCGGGCGGCGAGTGGCTGCGGGATCGCTTCCAGACGATGGAGAACCTCGAGTACCACGCGCTCCTGCGCCTCGCTCCGGACGCCGCGCGGGCGGCGCTGCTCCGCGACGCCCCACCGCCGGCGCGGGCCGCGCTCGACGACCTCGGCGCCGCCGCGGTGCGCGCGCTCCTCACCGACCTCGGGGGCCACGACCTCGACGCCGTCGTGGACGCCTTCGCCGAGGCCGATGCCGTCGGCGACCGGCCGGTGGCGATCCTGGCCTGGACGCTCAAGGGCTGGCGGCTTCCGTTCGCCGGCGACCCGCTCAACCACGGCGCCCAGCTCACCGCCGACCAGATCCAGGCGCTCGGCCGGGAGCTGGGGGTGGCCGAGGGGGACGAGTGGGGCCCGTTCGCGCCGGACAGCGCGGAGGCCGGCTACATCCGCCGGGTCATGGGGGCCGGGATCGGGCTCCCCCACCGCTACGCGCCGCCGCCGCCCATCCGGATCCCGGATCGACTCGAGCGACCGCCCCGGCCGGCGACCTCGACCCAGGAGGCCTTCGGCGACGTGCTGGCGGCCCTGGCCCGGAACGCCGATCTCTCCCGGCACCTGGTCACCGTGTCGCCTGACGTGGCGACCACGACCCATCTCTCCGGGTGGGTGAACCGCCGCGGGGTCTACGCGCTCCGCGAGAGGGACGACGCCTTCGAGCGCCACGGCCTCGGCTCGCTGGTTCGCTGGCGCGAGAGCCCGGCCGGCCAGCACATCGAGCTGGGGATCGGCGAGGCGTCCTTGTTCATCCTCCTGTCGGTGCTCGGGCTAGCCCCCGAGCTGACGGGTCGCGCGTTGCTGCCGATCGGGACGCTCTACGACTGCTTTCTCCCCCGCGGCCTCGACCCACTCCTCCACGCCACCTACTCGAAGGCGCGCTTTCTCCTGGTGGCGAGCCCGTCGGGGATCACGCTGGCGCCCGAGGGGGGGGCCCACCAGTCGGTCCTGACGCCGAGCCTGGGCATCGAGGTGCCGAACCTGGCCGCCTACGAGCCGACGTTCGCCGGCGAGGTCGAGTGGCTCGTGCTCGACGCGCTGCGACGCATCCAGGATCGTGAGCACGGGCACGCGGTGTACGTCCGGCTCTCGACGAAGGTCGTGGACCAGGCCCTCCTCGAGCCCGCGGTGGCCCGGCTCGGCGAGACCGAGCTGCGCGCGCAGGTGCTCCGCGGAGGCTACCGCCTGGTCGACCATCGCGCGCGCGCGGGGTACGAGCCGGGCGCCAACGTCGTGACCCTCGCCGCGACCGGCGTGATGGTGCCGGACGCGGTCGCGGCGAGCCGGCTACTCGAGGCGGAGGGGATCTTCGCCAACGTGCTCGCGCTGACGAGCCCGCGGCTCTGCTACGACGGCTGGCGGGCCCGCCTGGACGGCCACGTGCGGAAGCGCGGGCCGCGGCCGCCGTCGTGGCTGCGCGGGCTCGTGCCCGCCGCCGAGGTCGAAGGCCAGGTGCCGATCGTGAGCGTGGTCGACGGGCACTCGCACGCGCTCGCCTGGCTGGGGACCGCGATCGGCGTGCCCCAGGTGGCGCTCGGCGTCGACGGGTTCGGGCAGTCCGGGGCCCGGGACGATCTCTACCAGCATTACGGGATCGACGCGGAGACGATCGCCGCCGCCGCGCGCCTGACGCTCGCGTGAGGCAGAGCTCGGGGAGTGTTCGAGTTTCCCGTAGATCCTCCCATTTGGGAGGCACGGGAGGGGAAAGCTTGACAGGCCGAATGAACCTGGGCTATCAAGAGGCAACCCTTGCCCCCGAGGGGGGCGAGGCGCGGAGCGCCGGTCGGGCCTCGCGTCGTCGTGATCGAGCTGGGGCGCCTCTCGTGGGCCTTCCGGCCCGCGCGAGGCGCTCGTGTTTTGAGCCAGCCACGCGAGATCCCGATCGGTCCGCCCGCCGTGAAGGAGGCGACAGAGATGGCACTGTTCGGCCAGCAGTCCCGCAAGGACGAACCGCCCGCCAAACCCGAGCCGAAGCCGGAGAGGCCGGAGATGCCGCCGTTCAGCGTGCCGCCCGTGGCGCCGGCGCCGGCGCGCCCGGTCGAACCGCTGCGCGGAGTGGAGGAGAAGCCGATGTCGATTCCCCCAGCCAAGCTGTCCGAGTCGATCCTGGCCGCGGGCCTCACGATCGAAGGCAAGATCGAGGGCAACGGGAACATCCGCGTGGCCGGACGCTTCAAGGGGAACGTCAACGTCAAGGGCGAGCTGACGATCGAGCCGGGCGCGTCGCTCGACGGCGAGATCAAGGCGGACAGCGTGCTGGTGGGGGGCGAGGTGCGCGGGCACATCGTCTCCAAGAGCCGGGTCGAGTTCAAGGAGTCCGGCACGCTCATCGGCGACCTGAAGGCCGGCAGCCTCACGGTGGCCGCCGGCTCGAAGATGCGCGGCAAGGTGGAATTCGGCTGGAAGGAGGGCGAGCTGGACTCGGGCCCGCCGCCGGACACCGGCGCCGGCACCCTGCCACCCGCTCGATAATCGGTCCCGGGCGGCGGCCCGGTGGCTCATTGCTGGAGGGAATCCGATGAGCACTCGCCCGGCAGCCACCGGTGAAGCGTGGAATTGCCCGCACTGCGGAGAGCGGATCCTCCGCAGTGCGGCCACCTGCCCGGCGTGCCAGCGTCACCTACGCTTCGACGCCGTCACCGTGGCCCGCCCCGCCCCGGCCACGGTCTGTCCGCTGACCGTGGACGGCACTATCCGGCACCCGGGCACCGAGGCGCCCTGGGAGTACTCGGTGATCATCGAGATCCACGACGAGCGCGGCGAGATGGTCGCCCGCCGGGTGGTGGGCGTGGGCGCCATGCGGGCCGGCGAGGGGCGGAAGTTCACGCTGCGCGTCGAGGTGGTCGTACCCGACAAGTCGGTCCTGACCGCCGCGTCGTAACTCGACCCCCCACGAGAAGAGCGGCCGCCGTCGGGCCCCCCGGTGCCCGACGCCGGCCAGCCGCTCCCGGGCCGGGTTGTCCCCGGGCCCCCCTTGGGCGTATAGTCGCCTCGATCACCTGATTTCCCCAGGCTCGTCCGAGCGAGGAGGCCCCTGATGAATCGAAGCCGCATCGTCGCGGTCGCCGGCGCCGTGCTGGCCGTGGCGCTCGTGCTCCCCTCCGACCCGGCCACCGGGCAGGCCCCCAAGTCGGGCGGCTTGCTGAACGTCATGCAGCGCGAAGACCCGCCGCAGGGGTTCTCGATCCACGAGACGTTGACGATCTCCTCGGTGTGGCCGGCGATGCCGTGCTTCAACAACCTCGTGCTCTTCGACCCGCTGAAGAAGCAGGAGAGCATGGACACGGTCGTCGGCGACCTGGCCGAGAAGTGGGCCTGGCAGGACGGCGGCCGGAACCTCGTCTTCTTCCTTCGCAAGGGCGTGAAGTGGCACGACGGCCAGCCCTTCACCTCCAAGGACGTGAAGTTCACCTTCGACGTGCTCCGGGAGACCCCGGACGCCCAGGGCAAGCTGCGGCTCAACCCGCGGAAGGACTGGTACGCCACCGTGGAGGCCGTCGAGGCCCCCGACCCGCACACCGTGGTGTTCCGCCTCAAGCGGCCGCAGCCCTCGCTCCTCCTGATGCTCGCCTCCGGCTACACCCCGATCTACGCGGCCCACGTGCCGCCCGCCGCCTACCGGACCGGCTGCGTCGGGACCGGTCCGTTCAAGCTCAAGGAGTGGCGGCAGGGCGAGTACATCGACTTCGTGAAGAACCCGGACTACTTCGTCAAGGGTCGCCCGTACCTCGACGGCCTCCGCTACGTGCCGATCCCGGAGCGGGGGACGAAGTTCGCCGCGCTCCAGGCCGGGCGCCTGGACGTCGCGTTCCCGGGGGACGCGACCAAGACGATCGCCGAGCAGGTCACCAAGGCCGAGCCCCGGATCAAGGTGACGATCGCCGCCCAGAACGTCAACGACAACATGCTGCTGAACGCCACCAAGCCGCCATTCAACGACGTCAAGGTCCGGCGGGCCATCAGCCTGGCCATCGATCGGCGGGCGGCCGTCCAGGCCGTGCACCAGGGCGGCGCGATCGTCGGGGCCTCGATGGCGCCCAAGCCGCACGGCGTGTGGGGGCTCCTCGACCGTGACCTGGCCCGCCTCCCCGGCTACGGCAAGCCGGCCGACGAGAAGGCGCAGGCCCGGAAGCTCCTGGCCGAGGCGGGCCACGGCCCCCAGAACCCGCTGCGGCTGGAGTTGGCCACCCGGAACATCCCCATCTACATCGACTTCGCGTCGTTCGTGATCAACGAGCTGAAGCAGATCGGGGTGGAGGCCACGCTCAAGCAGATCGAGACCGCCCAGTGGCATCCGCTGGCCACCCGCAAGGAGTACCAGGCGGCGCCCAACCTGACTGGCATCGGGGCCGACGACCCCGACGCCAACTTCTACGAGAACTACGCCTGCGGGTCCCCGCGCAACTACACCGGGTACTGCGACGAGCAGGTCATGAAGCTGATCGACCAGCAGTCGGCCGAGCAGGATGCGAAGAAGCGCCTGGAGCTGGTCGCCCAGATCCAGACGAAGCTGGAGGAGGACGCGGCGCGGCCCACGATCGACTGGCGACTCGACTACTACCTCCAGTGGGAGCACGTGAAGAACCTGGTCCCGCACCAGTCGATCTACAACTGGGGCCGCATGCAGGAGGTCTGGCTGGACAAGTAGGGTCGACGGCCGCGCGGCCAGGGCGCCGCGCCCTCGCCCTGCCGTCCCCGGGGGGGTTCCACCACGCGCACCTACCTCGCCCGTCGCCTCGGCATCGCCGTCGTGACGCTCTTCGGCATGTCGGTGGTGATCTTCCTCCTGCTCCGGGTGGCGCCGGGCAACATCGTCGACATCCTCTTCTCGGCCGGTGGCTACGTCAGCGAATCCGACAAGGCGCAGATCATGAAGGAGCTGGGGATCGATCGGCCGCTGTGGGCCCAGTACACCGAGTGGATCCGCCAGCTGGCGAGCGGGCACCTCGGCAAGTCGTATCGCTACGACATCCCGGCCTGGCAGATCATCCGCCCGCTCATCCCGGTGACCGTGGAGCTGGCCGTCCTGTCCACCATCATCGCGGTCCTCCTCGGCGTGCCGACGGGGGTGGTGAGCGCGGTCCGCCAGGACGGCGCGCTCGACTACGCGATCCGGATCTTCTCGCTGGCGGGGCTGTCCATGCCGTCGTTCTGGCTCGGGATGGTGATCATCCTGGCCCTGGTGGCCTGGCTCGGGTGGATCCCGCCGATGACCTACATCGGGCCGACCGAGAACTTCAAGATCCACCTCGTCCAGTTCCTGCTCCCCGCCCTGGCCGTCGGCTACCGCTCGTCGGCGCTCATCACGCGCATCACGCGCTCGGCGCTCCTGGAGGTGCTCCGCGAGGACTACGTCCGGACCGCCTACGCGAAGGGCCAGCGCGGGCGGGTGGTGATCTGGCACCACGCGCTGAAGAACGCGATGCTGCCCGTCATCACCGTGATCGGGATCGAGTTCGCGTTCCTGATCGGTGGTCTCGTCGTCACCGAGACCGTCTTCAACCTGCCCGGCGTCGCCCGATTCCTGGTGCAGGCGATCCTCTGGCGGGACTACCCGGTCGTGCAGAGCCTGGTCATGTTCATCGCGGTCGTCGTGATCCTGTCGAATCTGGCGGTCAACATGCTGTACGGGGTTCTGGACCCGCGCGTCCGTTATGGCGGTTAGGCCGATCGACCGCGGTCTCGACCTGGCGCTGCCGGCCCGGCCCCGGTCCCGCTGGGCGAGCGGGCTCGCGCGCTTCTGCCGGAAGAAGCCGCTGGGCGCGGCCGGTGGATTCCTCATGGCGGCGATGCTGCTGACCGCCCTCTTCGCCGGCGTGCTCGCCACCCACGATCCGATCGCCACCGATGCTGCCCACACGCTGGCTCGCCCCGGCCCCGCGCACTGGCTCGGCTCCGACCATCTCGGCCGCGACATCTACTCCCGGATCGTCCACGGCGCCCGGGTCTCGCTCATCGTCGGCCTGGCCTCCATGGTGCTGGGTTCCGTGGCCGGTGGGATCATCGGGCTCCTCTCCGGCTACGCCGGCGGGACCGTCGATCTCGTGATCCAGCGCGTCCTGGACATCCTGCAGGGATTGCCGCTGCTGGTGCTGGCCCTCGTCATGTCGGCGGCGCTGGGGCCGTCCATCCACAACGTCGTCCTGGCGATCTCGATTCCGATCATCCCGCGCGCGGCGCGGGTCGTCCGCGCCAGCGTGCTCACGATCCGGGAGATGCAGTACATCGAGGCGGCCCGGGGACTCGGCCTCCGCCATCTGCGGATCGCGTTCCGCCACGTCATGCCCAACACCGTCGGTCCATTCATCGTCCTGTGCACGGCCCAGCTCGGCAGCGCGATCCTGGTCGAGGCGGCGCTGTCCTTCCTGGGCCTCGGGGTGCCCGAGCCCTACCCGTCGTGGGGTCGCATGCTCTCGGTGTCGGCGGCGGAGTACGCGCAGAAGGCCCCGCACCTGGTGCTCTTCCCGGGCGCCGCCATCAGCCTGGCCGTCTTCGGCTCCAATCTCCTGGGGGACGCGCTGCGGGACAGCCTGGATCCACGGCTCCGCGGCGCATGAGGACGAAATGCGAGAATCGGCTGCGGGCGTGACGACCATGCCGGATGCTCCACCCTCGGTCCGGGATCTGCCGGTGCCTCAACGGGTGGCGATCGCGACGCTGTTCCAGGAGATCCTGGCCACCCAAAGTGAGCTCGCCCACCTGTACGGCCGCTTCGCCGAGCGGACGCCGATCGCCCCCCTGCGAGCCGCGCTGGAGGAGCTGACCCGGGAGAAGGAAGCCCAGGTGACCGCGCTGGCGCGTCTGGCGCCGGTGCTGGCCGAAGACGGGGCCGAGGCGCCGGTCGAGCCGTCCCGGCCGGGTCCGCGGGACGCCGGCGTCGCGCAGCGCTCCGACCTGTTCACCCGGGCCTTCCAGGCCGAGCGGACCCTGGAGGGGGGGTACCGGGAGCTGCTGGTGCTCCTGGGCAGCCAGGCCGTCCGTTCGGAGGTGGCCGGGCTGTTCCAGGCCTCCGCCCGGCACCGCAACCTCCTCCGGACGCTCTACCTCTGGTACTCCTAGCCCGCTTTTCCGCCGGCCCCAGCTGAGGTACTGCCGGTCCCGTAGCCCACCACCGGTTGTTTTCCTGCCAATCCCCGTTTTTTTCTTTTTCGAACGCCATTTTTCCCCTTGACACGGCCTTTCCGACCTTTGTAGCATGGGCCCCACAAAGTGGGATGAAGTGGGATGAACTGGCAGGGTGGCCCATGGCCGAGCCATCCGAGCCCTGCCGCAGGCGGTGGGTGGGAGACGCGGGGGAGGGGGACAGGGCGTGTTCCGGGGGCGGTATCAGCACACGATCGACCCCAAGGGGCGGCTCAGCATCCCGGCCAAGTTCCGGGAGGAGCTGAGCGAGCGCGCCGTCGACACGCTCGTGCTGACGGAGGGTGACCACTGCATCGTGGCGTATCCCATGGACGAGTGGGAGCGGTTCGAGGAGCGGCTGCGACAGCAGCCCCAGCAGTCGCGCGAGATGCGCGATTTCCTCCGCGTGTCCGTGGGGAGCGCGAAGGATTGCCCCGTGGACAAGGCGGGGCGCACGCTCGTCCCGCTGGAGCTGCGCGAATTCGCGGGACTCCACAAGGACGTGATCATCGCCGGCGCGCTCAACAAGTTCGAGATCTGGAACCGTGACCGGTGGAACGATCACTATCAGCGGGCGCGCGTCAGCTACGACGACAACGCGAAGAAGCTGAGCGAGCACGGGCTGTGAACGCGATCCCGAGCGCGAATGCCAACACGCTGGCCGAGCTGCATCGGCCCGTGCTCCGCGACGAGGTCGTGGGCTGGCTCGGATCGGTGCCGCCCGGTGGCTGGATCGTGGACGGCACGGTGGGCCTGGCCGGTCACGCGATCGCGCTCCTGGAGCGGGCGGCCGAGGCGCGGCTCCTCGGGCTGGACCGCGACGGAGAGACGCTCGACCTGGCCGCGCGCCGGCTCGCCCGCTTCGGCGCGCGAGTGGTCCTCCGCCGCGCCGACTTCCGCCACCTGGCGGAGGAGGCGGCGGCGTGTGGCGTCGAGGCGGCGCACGCGGTCCTCCTCGACCTCGGGCTGTCCTCCTATCAGCTCATGCGGGCGGGCCGCGGCTTCTCCTTCCAGGTCGACGAGCCGCTCGACATGCGGTTCGACGACCGGCAGCGGCTCACGGCGGCCGACCTCCTCCGCACGACGCCAGAGCCCGAGCTCGCCCAGCTGCTCGCGACCTACGGCGAGGAGCCGGCGGCCCGGCGCATCGCGCGGCGGCTCGTCTCCGCCCGCTCGCGGGCGCCGATCACGACCACGGGGGCGCTGGCCGAGCTGGTCGCGGCGGCGATCCCCCCGCACCGGCGGCCTCGCCGGATCCATCCCGCCACCCGGACGTTCCAGGCGCTCCGGATCGCCGTCAACGACGAGCTGGGCAGCCTGGAGGCGGCCCTGCCGCAGGGCGCCGGACTCCTGGCGCCCCGCGGCCGCCTCGCCGTGATCGCCTTTCACTCACTGGAAGATCGCCTCGTCAAGCGCGCGTTCCGACGCCTGGCCGCCGAGCCGGGGTTCCAGGTGGCCACGCCGAAGCCGATCGGGCCGAGCGAGGACGAGATGCGCGACAACCCCCGCGCCCGGAGTGCCAAGCTACGGGTGCTGGAACGAAGCTGAGGAGAGCCATGACAGGCCCGGGAAACTCGACGGCCGACAGTTCCGGGCCCGCCGGGTTTACGAGCGGGAGCTGAGGAGAGCAATGACAGGGCTCATGCACGACCAGACCTCATCCGTGATCCGGGAGCGCGATCACCGGCGCTTGCGCGCGATGGCGGGCGTGCTCTGTCTCGGCGGCCTCCTCGTGGGCGGCGTGCTCGGGTACGTGTGGCTGCACGTGCAGCGGGTCCGGGTCTCCTACGAGCTGGAGGACCTCCGATCGCTGCGGGCCGAGGTGGAGGAGCAGAACAAGAAACTCCGTCTCGAGTTGTCCTCGCTCCGCTCGTTCGCGCGGGTGGATTCGGCGGCCCGCCGGCTCGGCCTCACCGAGCCGGCGCGCGACCAGGTGCGGCTGGCCCGCGAGTTCGTGACGCCGGAGAAGTCCGATCCGCTGGCGGCGGTCGACGCTTTCCACACGGCGGCCAGGGACGCGGGCATCCTTCCGCTCCCGATGCGCCCCTGACCGACATGACCAGGGTGGTATGAGGGAGACTTCGCGACTTCGGACTCGCGCGCTCATCCTCACCGGCGTCCTCGTCGCCGTCCACGTCGCGGTCGTCATCCGCCTCGGCCACCTCCAGCTCCTGCGCAAGGACGAGCTGTCCCGCTTCGCCGAGCGCCAGTACTCGAAGGCGATCCCGCTCAAGCCCCGGCGCGGCCCCATCGTCGACCGCAACGGCCAGGTCCTCGCCATCTCCGGCGAGGTCGAGTCCGTGTTCGCCGACCCGCGCCGGATCCCCGATCGCGCCGCGCTGGCCGCTCGCCTGGCGCCCGTGGCTCGGGGAGCGGCCCCGGGAGATCGAGGAGCGCCTGGCCAGCGACCGCCCGTTCGTCTGGCTGAAGCGCAAGCTCCCGCCGTCGGCCGTCCAGCCGATCCGGGCCCTCGGCCTGCCCGGCATCGGGCTGCTTCCCGAGTCGCTCCGCTTCTACCCGAACCGCGAGCTGGCCGCCCACGTCCTCGGCTTCGAGGGCGTGGACGACCGGGGACTGGAAGGCGTCGAGCTGGCCTACGACCGGCTGCTCGCCGGGAGACGCCGGGCTGGCCCTCGTCGAGCGGGACGCTCTCGGACGCGACGTGAGCGCGGAGCCGCGGATCCTGAAGGCCCCCAGCCCCGGCCAGGGCCTCGTCCTCACCCTGGACGCGGCCATCCAGTACATCACCGAGCGCGAGCTGGACGCGGTGTGGCGCCAGACCGGCGCGCGGGCCGGCATGATCCTGGCCATGGACCCCCGCACCGGGGAGATCCTCGCCATGGCCATCCGCCCGACGTTCAATCCCAACGCCTACCAGGCCGCCACCTCCGAGCAGTGGCGGAACCGCGCCATCACCGACCCGTTCGAGCCGGGCTCCACCTTCAAGGCGATCCTCGCCGCGGCCGCGCTCGAGGAGGGGGTGGCCCGGCCCGACGACCGGTTCTACGGCGAGCAGGGCGTCATCACCATCGCCAACCGGGCCATCCACGACTGGAAGCGCTACGGCTGGCTCTCGTTCCGGGAGGTGCTCCAGTTCTCGTCGAACGTGGGGGCGATCAAGGTCGGCCTCACGCTCGGCCGGGACCGCTACTACAAGCACATCCAGGCCTTCGGCTTCGGGAGCCCGACCGGCCTCGGCCTCCCGGGTGA
Organism: uncultured Candidatus Rokubacteria bacterium; assembly: GCA_963708025.1. Classification (GTDB taxonomy): domain Bacteria; phylum Methylomirabilota; class Methylomirabilia; order Rokubacteriales; family DASRDR01; genus CAVPSB01. Next base: position 304,257 of record CAVPSB010000015.1, read on the forward strand.
GAGCCGGGGCCAGCTGCGGCCCCCCCAGCGGTGGTCCGGGCTCTCGCTGGCCTCCATGTCGATCGGCCAGGAGATCTCGGTCACCGCGCTCCAGATCCTGGCCGCCTTCGCCGCCATCGCCAACGACGGCCGGCTCATGCAGCCCCAGATCGTCCGGGCGGTCCTGGACGCGAACGGACACGAGGTGCGGCGGTTTCCGCCGCAGCCGGTGCGCCAGGTGGTCTCCCCGGAGACCGCCGCGACGCTCCGGGCGATCCTGACGGCGGTGGTGGCCCAGGGGACGGGGCGCCGGGCGGCGATTCCCGGCTACGCGGTGGCCGGCAAGACCGGCACCGCCCAGAAGCTCGACCCGGTCGCGCGCGTCTATTCACGCAAGCCCGGCGTGCTCTCGTTCGTGGGCTTCGTGCCCGCCGAGGATCCCCGCCTGGCCATGCTGATCATGCTCGACGAGCCCAAGACGGTGGCCTGGGGATCCGAGGCGGCGGCGCCCGTGTTCGCGGCGGTGGCGGCGCCGATCCTGCGCCATCTCGGGATCTCGCCCTCCGACCTGCCCTCGGTCCAGCTCCTGCGGACGAGCCTCGGCGCGGCCGCTCCGGACGCCGGGGCAGCCGGCGGCCCGGCGCTCGGGGAGCCGGAGGCCGGCGGGGTGATGCCCGATCTCATCGGCCGGAGCCTCCGGCAGGCCCTCGTTCTCCTGGCCGGGGACGATATCGAGCTGACGGTGGTCGGGCGAGGGTTGGTGGTCCGTCAGACGCCCGCCCCCGGGACGCCGCTCGGTCCGGGCACCGCCTGCCGGCTGGAGCTGTCGCCGCCGGGCACCGGCCCCGGCCCGGCCGCGAAGGGATCGGCGCTGTGAGCTCCGCCGGCGGCCGCACGGTTCAGCTGGCCGATCTGTTGCGCGTCCTGCCCGAGCGAACGCTGGCCGGCCCGCTGCCGGCCGAGGTGCGCGGCATGACCGACGACTCCCGGCGCGTGGAGGCGGGAGGCTGCTTCGTCGCGGTTCGCGGCCTCCGCGTCGACGGCCGTGGCTTCATCCCGCAGGCCGTGGAGCGAGGCGCCTGCGCGATCGTGGCCGAGCCCCCCGATCCGCTTCCCGGCCGGGCGGTCGGGCGCATTCTCGTCCCCGACAGCCGGTGGGCGCTTCCCCGGCTGGCCGACGCCTACTTCGGCCATCCTTCCCGGGCGCTCGTCGTCGTCGGCGTGACCGGGACGAACGGGAAGACCACGACCTCGTATCTCGTCGAGGCGCTTCTGCGGGCGCGCGGGCTCGAGACCGGGGTGATCGGCACCATCCAGTACGCCGGTGGCGGCGTGGCCCGGGAGGCGAGTCAGACGACCCCGGAGGCCCTCGAGCTGCAGGGCCTGCTGGCCGAGATGGTGGCCGCCGGCGTGGGCGGCGTGGCGATGGAGGTCTCCTCGCATGCCCTCGAGCAGCGGCGGGTTGACGGGATCGCGTACGACGTCGCGATCTTCACCAACCTGACGCAGGACCACCTGGACTTTCACGGGACGATGGAGCGCTACGCCCAGGCCAAGGCGCGCCTGTTCTTCGAGCTGCTCCGGGACGGCGGCAAGCCCCGGGCCACCGCGGTGCTGAACGCCGACGACCCCGTCGGCGCGGAGTGGGCGCAGCGCCTGGCGGCCGAGGGGCGAGCGCGCGTGCTGACCTTCGGGCTTGGCGGGCTTGGCGGGCTTGGCGGGCTCGGCCGCCTCGGGTCCGAACCCACCGTGCGCCCGCGCGCCTGGGAGTCGGCCCTTGACGGGATCCGGCTCGAGGCCGCGACGCCGGCCGGCGTCGTCACCCTGCGCTCCCCGCTGATCGGCGAGCACAACGTCCTGAACCTGCTGGGGGCGGTGGCGACCGGGGTGGCGCTCGGGCTCGGCCCCGCCACGATCGCGCGGGCGCTCGGCGCGGTGGCGGCGGTGCCCGGCCGCTTCGAGCGGGTGAACGCGGGCCAGGACTTCCTGGTCGTGGTCGACTACGCCCACACGCCGGACGCGCTCACCCGGGTGCTGGAGACGGCGCGCCGGCTCACGCCGGGTCGCCTGGGCGTGGTGTTTGGCGCCGGTGGCGACCGGGACCGTGGGAAGCGGCCGATCATGGGCCGCATCGCCGCCGAGTTGGCCGACCGCGTGTGGCTGACGTCCGACAACCCCCGGTCCGAGGACCCCCGCGCGATCCTCGAGGAGATCTCCGTAGGAGTGGTGCCCCTTCTCCCCGGCGGCTATACTAGTCATCCCGATCGACGAGAGGCGATTCGCGACGCGCTGGGCTGGGCCCGGGCGGGCGATACGCTCGTCATCGCGGGGAAGGGCCACGAGACGTACCAGATCATCGGGGCGCAGGTTCTCCCCTTCGACGACCGCCAGGTAGTCCGCGACATCCTCGCCGGCCGCCCCCAGGCGTCACGACCACACGAAGGATCACGGGGGTGAGCGTGCCCACCGTGTCGATCGCCGACCTCGTGCGCGGGACGCAGGGCGCCCTCGTCGGCGGCTGCCTCGAGCGGGTCGTGACCGGTGTCTCGATCGACAGCCGGTCGTGCGGGCCGGGCGAGGTCTTCTTCGCCATCCGCGGCCACCACCAGGACGGCCATGCGTTCCTCGCCGACGCGCTCGGGCGCGGGGCCGGCGCCGCCGTGGTCAGCCGCTACCCGGCCGAGGTCGCCCTGCCCGGCGACTTCCCCCTCGTCCTGGTCGAGGACACCACCCGCGCGCTCCAGCGCCTGGGCGCCTTCCACCGGCGGCGCCACACGCTGCCCGTCGTCGGGGTGACCGGCTCGATCGGCAAGACGACGACGAAGGAGCTGACCGCGGCCGTCCTGGCCGAGCGGTTCCGCGTGCTCAAGGCGACCGGCAGCCTCAACAACCAGTGGGGGGTGCCGCTGACCCTGCTCGGCCTCGAGCCGACCCACGAGGCCGCCGTGCTCGAGCTGGGCATGAACGCCTTCGGCGAGATCGCGGCGCTCGCCCAGCTCGCCCGACCGAGCGTGGGGGTGCTGACCACGATCGCGCCGGCCCACCTCGAGGGCGTCGGCTCCCTGGAGGGCGTCCAGAAGGCCAAGGCGGAGCTGGTCGAGGCGATCCCGGCCGACGGCGTCGTCATCCTCAACGCCGACGATCCGCTGGTCCTCGCGCTCGCCGGAGCGGCGCGCGGGCGGGTCGTGACCTACGGCCGGGCCGCCGAGGCCGAGGTGCGGCTCTCCGACGTCGCACCGGCGGACGGCGGCCTCAGCTTCACGGTGGCGCACCGGGGCGAGGCGGTGGCGATGCGGCTCCCGCTCCCCGGCCGCCACAACGCCGGGAACGCGGCAGCGGCGGTCGCGGTCGGCCTGGCGCTCGGCGTGCCCCTGGCCGCCGCGGCCCGGGGACTCGGGCGCGTGACCCCGGTCAAGGGCCGGCTCCACTGGCGCGAGGCGGGCGGCGTCCACCTGCTCGACGACACCTACAACGCGAGCCCCGTGTCGCTCCGCGCCGCCCTCGACGCGCTCCGCGAGGCGGGTCCGGCCGGCCGGATGTGGGTGGTCTTCGGCGACATGCTCGAGCTGGGCCCTGCCAGCGATGCCGCGCACGTGGACGCCGGGCGCTGGATCGCCGCCCTCCCGGCCGCTGGCCTGGCGACGGCGGGGCCGGCGACCCGGGCGACGGCCGCGACGGCCGCGGCGGCCGGCTGCCCCGACGTGGCGGCCTGTGCGACCCCGGCGGAGGCGGCCGCCCACGTCGCGGCGCGCGTCCGGGCCGGTGATCGGGTCCTGGTCAAGGGCTCGCGCGGGATGCGGATGGAGCGCGCAGTCGAGACGCTGCTCAGGGATCTGGGCCGCGAGGGGCGGGGGAGGCCGGCGTGCTGACGGCCCTGGCGGCCCTCACCAAGTACCACATCGCGTTCAACGTGTTCCGCTACATCACGTTCCGGACGGCGATGGCGCTGCTCACCGCGCTCCTGATCAGCCTGGTGCTCGGCCCCTGGGTCATCCGGAAGCTGCGGGAGCGGCAGATCGGCGAGGTGATCCGCGCGGACGGGCCCGAGCGGCACCGGGGCAAGGCCGGGACCCCGACCATGGGCGGCCTGCTGATCCTCGGCGCCCTGTTCGGCTCGTGCCTCCTCTGGGGGAACCTGGGCAACCGCTACGTCCGGGTCGTCCTCGTCGTCACGGCGCTCCTCGGGCTCATCGGCTTCTACGACGACTGGCTCAAGCTGCGGACGAAGCGGCCGCTCAAGATCCGGGAGAAGTTCCTCGCCCAGTCGGCGGTCGGCCTCGGCCTCGGCGCGTATCTCTACCGCTACCAGGCGGACGGCGTGACGAGTCAGCTGGTGGTGCCGTTCGCCAAGGAGTGGGTGCCGGATCTGGGTGCCTGGTACGTCCTGGTCGTCGCCCTGATCGTCGTCGGCGCGTCGAACGCGGTGAACCTGACGGACGGCCTCGACGGCCTCGCGATGGGTCCGGTCATCGTGGCGGCCATCGCGCTGGGCATCTTCTCCTACGTGGCGGGACACGCCCGGCTCTCCGAGTACCTGTTCATCCTGAAGGTGAAAGGGGCGGGGGAGCTGGCCGTCTTCTGCGGCGCGCTCATGGGCGCCAGCGTCGGCTTCCTCTGGTTCAACAGCCATCCAGCCGAGGTCTTCATGGGGGACGTGGGATCCCTCGCCCTCGGCGGCGCCATCGGAACGCTGGCCGTGCTCGCCAAGGCCGAGCTGCTGCTGCCGTTCATCGGCGGGCTGTTCGTGGTCGAGGCGGTGTCGGTGATCCTCCAGGTCGCCTCCTTCCGCCTGACTGGCCGAAGGATCTTCCGCATGGCGCCGCTTCACCACCACTTCGAGCTGGCCGGCTGGCCGGAGTCGAAGATCGTGATCCGGTTCTGGATCCTCGCGCTGCTGATGGCGCTGCTGGCCGTCACGACGCTCAAGCTCCGATGACGACCATGCTCGAGCCGGCGTGGGTGGCGGTGGAGCGGGGGGCGGCCTGGCGGGCCGCCCTGGCCGGCCGCCGGGTCACGGTCGTGGGCTTGGCCCGCAGTGGCGTGGCGGCCTGCCGGCTGCTGCTGGGCTGTCGGGCGCGCGTCACCGCGACGGACGCCCAGCCGGCCGAGGCGCTGAGCGCGGCCGCCCGCGCGCTGCCGGCCGAGGGGGTGCGGCTCTACGCCGGCCAGCATCCGCCCGAGGCGTTCGGGGATGCCGAGCTGGTCGTGGTGAGCCCCGGCGTGCCGGCCGACCTGGCCGCCATCGCGTCGGCCCGGGAGCGCGGTGTCCCGGTGATCGGCGAGGTGGAGCTGGCGTACCGGACGATGACGGCCGACGTGATCGCGGTGACCGGCACCAACGGGAAGACGACGACGACGGCGCTGATCGGCGCGCTCCTCGCCGAGGCCGGCCGGCCGCTGCTGGTCGGGGGGAACATCGGTCGCCCCCTCGCCACCGAGGCGCTCGACTTCCCGGCCGACGGCCTCGTCGTCGCCGAGGTGTCGAGCTTCCAGCTCGAGACCGTCGACACCTTCCGGCCGCGGGTGGCGGTGCTCTGCAACCTGACGCCCGACCACCTCGACCGGCACCGGAGCGTCGCGGCCTACGCGGAGGCGAAGGCGCGCATCTTCCTCCGCCAGACCGCCGAGGACTGGGCGGTCGTCAACGCCGACGACCCGGGGGCGGCGGCGCTCGCCGGGCGCGCCCCCGGACGCCTCGTGTGGTTCAGCCGGACCCGGGAGGTAGCCGAGGGGAGCTACGTCGGCGACGGCTGGGTGCGCCTGAGGCTTAGCGGCCGCGAGTCGGCCGTCTGCCCGGTCGAGGAGATCCTCCTGCGGGGCGCCCACAACCTGGAGAACGTTCTCGCCGCGACAGCGGCGGCGGCCTGGGCCGGCGTCCCACCGTCGCGGCTGCGGGCGGCCATCAAGGGCTTCCGAGCCGTCGCGCACCGGATCGAGTGGATCCGGGAGCTCGGGGGCGTGGCCTTCTACAACGACTCCAAGGGGACGAACGTCGACGCTACGCTCAAGGCGCTGGCGGCGTTCCGGGAGCCGGTCGTGCTGATCGCCGGCGGCCGGGACAAGGGCCAGGACTTCGCGCCGCTGGCGGCGGCCGCCGCCGGGCGGGTCAAGGCCGCCGTCCTGATCGGTGAGGGCCGGGCGACCCTGGGCCCCCCGCTCCGGCGGGTCACGGCGGTGCACGAGGCGGACTCGATGGCGGCCGCCGTCCGACAGGCGCTCGCGCTGGCCGTGCCCGGCGACGTGGTGCTCCTGTCCCCGGCCTGCGCCTCGTTCGACATGTTTCGCGACTACGAGCACCGCGGTGAGGTGTTCCGCGCAGAAGTCCTGAAGCTGGACCCGGCCGGGAGCCGGTAGCGGAGCAGGGAGGGGTCCGACCGTGCGACAGGAGGAAGAGTGCCGAGGAAGGTGAGTCCGGACTACTTCCTTTTCCTGGTCGTCGTCGCCCTGGCCGGCTTCGGCGTGGTCATGGTCTACTCGGCGAGCGCGATCCTGGCCACCGACCGCTTCCGCGATCCCTACTTCTTCCTCAAGAAGCAGGGCTTCTGGGCGCTCCTGGGCCTCGGCGCCCTGTGGGCGACCATGGGGGTGGACTACCGCCGGTGGCGGGCCGTCGTGCTGCCGCTCCTGGGGCTGGCGGTCGTCCTGCTCCTGGCCGTGCTGGTCCCGGTGTTCGGGCAGGAGATCAACGGCACCCGCCGGTGGCTCCGCTGGGGGCCGGTCTCCTTCCAGCCGACCGAGCTGGCCAAGGTCGCCCTGGTCCTGTACCTGGCCGACTTCCTCGCCCGCCGGCAGGCCCAGATCCGCAGCTTCTGGCGCGGCTTCCTGCCCCCGCTCCTGGTGACCGCCGTGATGGCGGGGCTGATCCTCAGGCAGCCGGACCTGGGCTCGAGCGTCGCCCTGGTCGCGGTGGTCCTGTCCATGCTCTACGTCGCCGGGGCCCGGCTCCGTCACATGGCCGTGGTGGCGCTGGCGGCGGTGCCGGCGATCGTGTTGCTGGTCGCCGGGGCCAGCTATCGCCTCCGGCGGGTCTTCGCCTTCATCGACCCCTGGGCCGACCCCCGCGGCGCCGGCTTCCAGATCATCCAGTCGTACCTCGCCCTCGGCGGGGGCGGGCTGACCGGCCGGGGCCTCGGGGAGTCCAAGCAGAAGCTCTTCTACCTGCCCGAGCCCCACACCGACTTCATCTTCGCGATCGTGGGCGAGGAGCTGGGCTTCGTCGGCGCGGTGGTGACCGTCAGCCTGTTCGGCCTGCTCCTGTGGCGCGGCATCCGGATCGCTCTCCGCGTGGCCGACCCGTTCGGAGCCCTGGCGGCGATCGGGATCACCGCGATGCTGACGACGCAGGCCCTGGTCAACCTGGGCGTCGTGGTCGGCCTGCTGCCGACCAAGGGGCTGCCCTTGCCCTTCGTCTCCTTCGGCGGCTCGTCGCTCGTGATGGCCATGGCCAGCGTGGGCCTCCTCCTCAACATCTCGCTCCACCAGAGCTCCCTCTCCCGCCTCGGGGGAGCGGATCGGGATGCGAGGCCGGTCCGGCGCCAGGCCCCGACCCTCTCCCTGGAAGGGAGACGGAGTGGAGTCGGAGCCGTCCCATGACCAGCCCGCGGTGGAAGGCGACCGATCCTCGCGCCGAGGCGACCGGACGAGCCGGGGTCGGAGCCGTCCCATGACCAGCTCGCGGTGGAAGCGGTACCAGCAGGTTCACTTCGTGGGGATCGGCGGCGCCGGCATGAGCGGCATCGCCGAGGTGCTGCTCACCCTCGGCTACCAGGTGACCGGCTCCGACGCCCGGCGCAACGAGGCGGTCGAGCGGCTCGAGCGGCTCGGGGCCAAGCTCTTCACCGGCCACGCCGCCGGCCACGTCGAGGGCGCGCAGGTCGTCGTCTACTCCTCCGCCGTCGCCCGGGACAACCCGGAGCTACAGGCCGCCCGGCAGCGCGGGATCCCGGTGATCCCCCGCGCGGAGATGCTGGCCGAGCTGATGCGGGTGAAGTCGGGCATCGCGATCGCCGGGACCCACGGGAAGACCACGACGACGTCGATGGTGGGCGCCGTGCTGGCCGAGGCCGGCTTCGATCCGACGATCGTCGTCGGGGGCCGGGTGACGGCCCTCGGGGCCAACGCCCGGCTCGGCCAGGGCGAGTTCCTGGTCGCCGAGGCCGACGAGTCGGACGGCTCGTTCCTCAAGCTCACGCCGACCATCGCGGTGGTGACGACGATCGACGCCGAGCACCTCGACTACTACCGCGACCTGGCGGCCATCCGGGAGACGTTCCTCCAGTTCATCAACAAGGTGCCGTTCTACGGGGTGGCCGTCCTCTGCGCCGACCAGCCCGAGATCCAGGCGCTCCTCCCGCGTGTCGAGAAGCGCGTCATCACCTACGGGCGGGAGAACGCCGCCGACCTGGTGGCGGCCGCGGTGCGCCTCCAGGGGCTCACCGCGCGCTTCGAAGTGCTCCAGCGCGGCGAGGCGCTGGGCGAGCTGACCCTCCAGGTGCCGGGGGTCCACAACGTCGCCAACGCGCTGGCGGCGACCGCCGTCGGGCTGGATCTCGAGGTGCCCTTCCCCGTGATCCAGCGGGCGCTCGGGGGCTTCACCGGCGTCCAGCGGCGCTTCCAGGTCAAGGGGGAGGCCGGCGGGATCCTCGTCGTGGACGACTACGGCCACCACCCGGCCGAGATCCGGGCGACCCTGGCCGCGGCGCGCCGGGGGTTCGAGCGCCGTCTCGTCGTCGCCTTCCAGCCGCACCGCTTCACGCGGACACTCCACCTGCACGCCGACTTCCTGACCGCTTTCGGTGATGCGGACGTGCTGGTGCTCACCGATATCTACCCCGCCGGCGAGGCGCCGATCCCCGGGGTCCACGCAGAGACCCTGGCCCAGGGCATCGCAGCGGGAACCACCCGAGAGGTCCGATACGTCAGCGACCGGGGGGAGCTCGTCGAGCTCCTCCTCCGCATCACGCGGCCCGGGGACCTGATCGTCACGCTGGGGGCCGGGGACATCGGGGGCGTCGCCGACCAGGTGCTCGCGCGCCTGGCCGCGGCCCCTTCGGCCGCCGCCCCCCAAGCCGAGGACGATCGGAGCGCAGGAGGAGGGCGCCATGCTCGGTGAGATTCGCGGTGAGGTCCGGTTCAAGGAACCGCTGGCCTTCCACACGTCCCTTCGCTGTGGAGGGCCGGCCGACATCTTCGTCCTGCCCCAGGACGTGGACGACGTCCGCAAGGCGCTCATGTACGCCGACAAGGAGAAGCTGCCCGTCGTCGTCCTGGGCGGGGGGAACAATGTCCTCGTCAAGGACAAGGGCGTCCGCGGGATCGTCATCAAGCTCGAGGGGTGCCTCGGCCGCATGGAGTTCCACGGCGACGAGGTGACGACCGGCTGCGGGGCCGGGCTCTCGACGATGATCCGGGAGGCGGCGGCCCTCGGATTGGGGGGCGTGGAATGCCTGGTGGGGATCCCGGCCACCGTCGGGGGTGCCCTGGCCATGAACGCCGGGACGAACGACGGCTCGATCGGGGACTTCGTCTCCGCCGTGTACTTTCTCCACGCGGACGGGACGATCGGGGAGCTGAAGCCCGCCACGGGGACCTTCGCCTACCGCACGTTCAACTTCGCGCCCGGCTCGATCCTGCTCGGCGCCCGGCTGACCCTCCACCGGAAGCCGCAGAAGGAGATCTACGCCGAGATCAAGGCCCGGCTCAAGCAGAAGAAGGCCACGCAGCCCCTGGCCCTGGCGTCCGCCGGCTTCATCTGGAAGAATCCCCCCTTCGACCAGGCCGGCAAGCTCCTCGAGAAGGCGGGGTGCAAGGGCAAGCGCATCGGGAGCGCCGAGGTCTCGGCGAAGCACGCCAACTTCATCGTCAATCGGGGGGGCGGCACCGCGGCTGACATCCTGGCCCTCATGGAGATGGCCTTCGAGCGCGTGTTCAAGCAGACGGGCACGAAGTTGCAGCCGGAAATCCGCATCATCGGAGACTAGCGGGTGCCGTGCCGATAACCTTCGCATCGTTCATCTCGGTCGTGACGCGCTCGGCCTGCGGCAATCGAACGGCCTTCGGCCTCTGGCGAACGGCCTTCGGCCTCTGGGCGTCCGTCCCGACCTATGGTCGTCCTTCATCCGGCCTTCGGCCTCTGGCATCCGGCCTTCGGCCTCTGGCATCCGGCCTTCGGCCTCTGGCATCCGGCCTTCGGCCTCTGGCATCCGGCCTTCGGCCTCTGGCATCCGGCCTTCGGCCTCTGGCATCCGGCCTTCGGCCTCTGGCATCCGGCCTTCGGCCTCTGGCATCCGGCCTTCGGCCTCTGGCATCCGGCCTTCGGCCTCTGGCATCCGGCCTTCGGCCTCTGGCATCCGGCCTTCGGCCTCTGGCATCCGGCCTTCGGCCTGGCATCCGGCCTTCGGCCTCTGGCATCCGGCCTTCGGCCTCTGGCATCCGGCCTTCGGCCTCTCGGGTGGTCGGCCACCCTCAACGTACCAGGGCGTACGTCTCGGGTGGCCTCCTCCCTGCGTCCTTCGGACGGCCTCCGGCCTTTGGCAGACGGCCTCCGGCCTGGGGGGGCTGCTCGGTTCTCGGCCCGGCACAATGCCTGTGGTTAGGACTGCCCGGCCGACCATCCTCGTCCCGCGCGAGCGCCGGGGGACTTCGGTCGAACGCGGCGACGCGTGAGCCCTTCATTGCCCGCCAGCAACACCGAAACCGGCGTCTCCGGCGGGTCCGCCGGTCGGTCCGGTGGCTCGGCACGGTGGTGGCAACCGGTCTCATCTCGACGGCGATCGCCGTCGCCGGCGTCGCCGTCGTCCACGCCGTTCGCCAGAGCCGGCTGATGGCCGTTTCCGATGTGGCCGTGGTTGGGGCCCGGCGCCTGTCGGAGACCGCGATCCGCACTGCCGCGGCGATCGAGCCGGAAGCGTCGCTGCTCGACCTCGACGTCGCCGCGGTCCGGGGCCGCCTGGAAGCCTTGCCGGGCGTCCGCCGGGCCCGGGTCGTTCGCCATCTCCCCAACCGGGTGGCGCTGTGGATCGAGGAGCGGGAGCCCTACACGCTCGTCAATCTCGACCGGGCGGCCCGGTCCGGGCTGGTCTGGATCGACGCCGACGGTTACCTCGTCGGTCCGGAGCGGCGGGGCACCACGCCGTCCCTGCCCATCTTGAGCGGGGTCGAAGCTCCGGCGACGCCCGGCGAGCCCCTGGGGGACCGGCTCCAGGCCGGCTTGACGCTGCTCCGCGCCATCCAGCGGTCGGGCACTCGCGTCGTCGCCCGGATCTCCGAGATCGACCTCGAACCCGCTGGCGGACCGGTCCTCTACACCGTGGACGGCGCCGCCGTGTGGCTCGGCGCCGAGGGCTGGGACGAGCGGCTGGCCCGGCTCGACGGGGTGCTGGGTGAGCTGGACGACCACCGCGAGCGCGTGGACTCGCTTGATCTCCGCTTCCGGGATCTGGTGGTGCTGAAGCCCCGGCCCTCCCCGACAACCACCATGCCAAAGGAACGGTGAGGATGCGCAAGACGCAGGTGCTCGCGGGCCTCGACGTCGGAACCACGAAGGTGTGCGCGCTCATCGGTGAGCTGACACCGAACGGCGTGGACATCGTCGGGATCGGCCAGCAGTCGTCCCGCGGGCTGCGGAAGGGCATGGTCGTGAACATCGACTCGACGGTCGAGGCCATCAAGGGCGCGATCGCCGACGCCGAGCAGATGGCCGGGGTGGAGGTGGAGGCGGTCTACACCTCGATCGGCGGCGGGCACATCAGCGGGATCAACAGCCAGGGCGTGGTGGCCATCCAGGGCAGGACCCGGGAGGTCGCGCCGCCGGACGTCGAGCGCGCCATCGAGGTGGCGCGCGACATCCACCTGGCGCCTGGTCGCGAGATCTTGCACGTCCTCACGCAGGCCTTCTCGGTGGACGAGCAGGACGGCATCCGGGAGCCGATCGGCATGCTGGGGAGCCGGCTCGGTGTCGAGGTCCACCTGATCACCGGCGCGGTGACGGCCGTGCAGAACGTCGTCCGCAGCGTGAACCGCGCCGGTTTGACCGTGAGGGACCTGGTGCTCCAGCCGCTGGCCTCGGCCGAGTCGGTGCTGACCCCGGACGAGCGGGACCTCGGCGTGGTCGTCATCGACGTGGGCGGCGGCACCACCGACGTGGCGCTCTTCCGCGAGAACGCGGTCTGGCACACCGCGGTCGTTCCGCTGGGCGGGGACCACATCACCAACGACATCGCCGTCGGACTCCGGACGCCGCCGGCCGACGCGGAGGAGCTCAAGAAACACTTCGGGTGCGCGCAGGCGGCGCTCGTGCTGGAGGACGAGACGGTCGAGGTCCCGTCCATCGGCGGGCGGAAGCCGCGCGTTCTTTCCGGGCAGACGCTGGCGCGCATCGTCCAGGCCCGGGTGAAGGAGATCTTCACCCTGGTCGCCCGCGGTATCCGGCAGGCCGGGCTGGAGGACGCCGCCACCTCCGGCATCGTGGTGACCGGCGGCGCCGCGCTGATGGAAGGCCTGCCGGAGCTGGCCGAGTCCATCTTCGACTCGCCCGTGCGGCGCGGGACCCCGAAGTGGGTGGGCGGCTTCTACGACCAGGTCGAGAGCCCGACGTTCGCCACCGCGGTGGGGCTCGTGCTCGCCGGCGCTCGCCGTGAGCGCCGGCCGCCGGCGAGCGCCGGCTTGCCCGGGCTCGGCGAGGGGCTGCCGGGCGTCGGGCGGGCGGTGCGTCGAGTGCGCGAATGGGTGGGTCAGCTCTTTTAGCTTGGGCGGGGCCGATGAGCGTCGCATCGCGTCGTCGTTCGGACGGCCTTCGGCCTTTGGGGTCGTCGCCGATCCTCGGCGTACTCGGAGTACGCCTGCGGTCGGCGACGCCCTGCGTCTGTCGGACGGCCTTCGGCCTGTGGGCGCTGCTCGCTCCTCGGCCCCGCCCCTGCGAGGTTGACTCATCGACGATGGCTGCGGGGCTTCGAGGACAGTAGGGGGATCGGTGGAACGACGTGGTGGTCGAGGGAGCAGGGCGGAGCTGAAACCCGGTGGTGACACCGGGGCAGGAGAAGGAGGCGGGATGGCCGAAGGGTTGGTCTTCCGGCTGGAGGAAGAGGACGAGCAGCTCGCGGCCAAGATCAAGGTCATCGGCCTCGGGGGCGGCGGTTCGAACGCGGTGAACCGGATGATCAGCTCCCGGTTCACGGGCGTCACCTTCGCCGTCGCGAACACCGACGCCCAGGCGCTCCGCACCTCCCCCGCCCCGATCAAGATTCAGCTCGGGGCGAAGGTGACCGGCGGACTCGGCGCCGGCTCGGATCCCGAGGTCGGACGCCGGGCGGCGACCGAGGACCGCGAGATCCTGCAGCGCACGCTCTCCGGCGCCGACATGGTCTTCATCACCGCCGGCATGGGCGGCGGCACCGGCACCGGCTCGGCGCCGGTGGTTGCGGCCCTCGCCAAGGAGCTGGGGGCGCTGACCGTTGCCGTCGTCACCAAGCCCTTCGCCTTCGAGGGGGGCCGCCGGACCCGGCAGGCGGAGGTCGGGATCCATGAGCTACGCGGGATCGTGGACACCCTGATCCAGATCCCCAACCAGCGCCTCCTCGCCGTGGTGGAGAAGGGGACCTCGCTCCAGGAGGCGTTCCGGGTCGCCGACTCGGTTCTCCAGCAGGCGGTGCAGGGCATCTCCGACCTCATCCTGGTCCCCGGTCTCATCAATCTGGACTTTGCCGACGTGCGCACGATCATGTCGGGGATGGGGCTGGCCCTCATGGGTGTGGGCGTCGGCCGCGGGGAGCACCGGGCGATCGACGCCGCCCAGAAGGCGATCGCCAGCCCGCTGCTGGAGGAGACGTCGATCGAGGGCGCCCGTGGGCTTCTGATCAACATCACCGGCGGCGGGGACCTCACCCTCCACGAGGTGAACGAGGCCGCCAGCACCGTGGCCGAGGCCGCCCACGAGGAGGCGAACATCATCGTGGGGGCGGTGGTCGACGACACACTGGCCGAGGAGATCCGGGTGACGGTCATCGCGACCGGCTTCGAGGATCGGCGGGTGGGCCTGGCGGCGGCGCCGGCGACCGCCGCCGCGAGTGTCGCCACCGGTGCCGCGGCGGGGGGCGGACGGACGGTGGATCTCAAGGCCTTCCGGGGCGGCGAGCGGTCGGCTCCCTGGCGGCGGCCCCGGGTGGAGGGCGTGCGCGCGGACGGCGCGGACGGCTTCGCCGACGACCTCGACATCCCAGCCTTTCTCCGTCGCCAGGCCGACTGAGAGGTTGAAAGATTCGGGTCCTCCGGCCCCCCCCTCCCCCCGGTGGCCGCCGGAAGGACGGGACGTCGTGAGGGCCGCAGGCCCGAGCCGTCCCGGCGATCCGGTTAAGTGGGAGGGGGGCTGGGGGGTGGGCGGGAGGTCCCGAATGGTGGTGACCTTCCACGGCGATCCGGCGACCCACCTCACCCTCGAGCCGCTCGAGGCGGCGGGCATCCGGCACGCCTTCACGACGCGCCACCACGGCAACTTCGCCGCGGCGCCGGCCGGTCGCCCCTTCGCCGAGCCGGGCCCGGCGCTGCGGTCACTCCAGATCGAGGGGAGCGCCGTCCGCTACGCCCGCCAGGTCCATGGCACCGAGTGCCTGCCGACCGACGGCCGGCCGCCGGGTCTCGTGGGTGAGGGCGACGCCATCGTCACCGGCACGCCCCGGACCCCGCTGGCGATCTTCACCGCGGATTGCCTGGCGGTCGTGCTGGCGGATCCGGCACGGCGCGCTCTCGGCGTGGCCCACGCGGGGTGGCGCGGCACGGTCGGCGGGCTGCTCGGCCGGCTCGTGGAGGCACTGGTCGAGCGCCTCGGCGCCCGGCCGAGCGACCTGGTGGCCGCCATCGGGCCGTCCATCGGCCCGTGCTGCTACGAGGTGGACGAGCCGGTCGTCGGGCCCTTGAGGGCGGCCTTTGCCGACGACTGGGAGCGCTGGGCCCGGCCCCGCGGGCCGGGTAAGTGGTCGCTCGACCTCTGGCAGGCGAACGCGGACCAGCTCGTTTCGGCCGGCGTGCCCCGCGCGGCGATCGCCAATCCCCGGCTGTGCACCGCCTGCCGGCTGGATCTCTTCTTCTCATACCGCAAGGAGGGTCGTGGGCGGAGCCTGGTGACCCTCGCCCTCCTTGCCGGATGACCCACCGCCGGCCGGAATCCCTTGGCGCGTCTCCGAGTGAACGGCTACAATACACCGGTATCGATGAGTGATGGGGGTCGGGACGAGGTCGGCGCCAACCTGGCGCGGGTCAGGGATCGCATCACGCGGGCGACCGAGCGCGCCGGCCGGTCCGGGACCGGAGTCCTCCTCGTCGCCGTGTCCAAGACGGTGACCGTCGAGCGGATCCGGGCGGCCATCGCGGCCGGGGTCCCCGCGCTCGGCGAGAACCGCGTGCAGGAGGCCAGGGAAAAGGTCGCGGCGATCGGGCGCCCGGTCCCCTGGCACCTCATCGGCTCGCTCCAGACGAACAAGGTCAAGGACGCCCTCCTCTGCTTCGACCTGATCCAGTCCATCGACCGGCTGCCGCTGGCCGAGGCCCTCTCGGCCCGCGCGACGCGAGAGGGGCGCCAGGTCGAAGGCCTGGTCCAGGTCAACGTCGCGGAGGAGCCCCAGAAGGGTGGCCTGTCACCCGCCGACCTCCGTCCGGCGCTCGAGGCGATGGCGGCCCTGCCCGGCCTCGTGCTGCGCGGGCTGATGACGATCCCGCCCCTCCCGCGTGACCCCGAGGAGTCGCGGCCGCACTACCGTGCGATGCGGAAGCTCCTCGACGAGGCGCAGGGCTGGGGGCTGGGCCCCGGCTTTCGGGAGCTGTCGATGGGCATGAGCGGAGACTTCGAGGTCGCGGTCGAGGAGGGTGCGACCATGGTCCGGGTCGGGACGGCGATCTTCGGGGCCCGGGGACACTGACCGTGTCGGCCAAGGGCAAGAAGATCGGCTTCCTCGGCGGGGGCAACATGGGCGAGGCCCTGATCCGGGGCCTCGCCAAGACGGGCCTCATCCCGCCCGATCACCTCTTCGTCACCGACGTCCGCCTGGAGCGCCTCGAGGAGCTGGGACGCCGCTACGGGCTGCACACCCTCTCGGACAACACGCTGCTCGTGCGGCGCGTGGACGTCGTGATCCTGGCCGTCAAGCCCCAGATCCTCGCGAGCGTCCTCCGGGAGGTCGCCGCGGCGGTCCCGGGCCGGCTGATGATCTCGATCGCCGCCGGGGTGTCAACGGCGTCGATCCGGAGTCACCTGCCCCCCGGGGTCCGCCTCATCCGGACCATGCCGAACACCCCGGCCCTCGTGCTCGAAGCCGCCACCGCCATCGCCCGGGCCGACGGGCTGGAGCCGGGCGACCTCGAGACGGCGCAGGAGATCTTCTCGGCGGTGGGCAAGGTCGTCGTGCTGGAGGAAGAGCTGATGGACGCGGTGACCGGGCTTTCCGGCTCCGGCCCCGCGTACCTCGCCCTCATCGTCGAGGCGCTCGCCGACGGCGGCGTCCGGGTTGGGCTGGACCGGCAGACCGCGATGACGCTGGCCACGCAGACCGTGCTCGGCTCGGCCCGGCTCCTCATCGAGACCGGCACCCACCCGGGCCAGCTCAAGGACATGGTGACGTCGCCCGGCGGGACGGCCATCGCCGGGATCCACACCCTCGAGTCGGGCGGCCTCCGGCGCACGCTGATCGACGCGGTGGAGCGCGCGACCCAGCGGTCGCGGGAGCTGGGCCGCGGGGAGTCGAAATAGCCCGATGTTCGTGGCGGGGCAGCTCCTGTACGCGGTGGCGATGGTGGTGCGCTACGTTCTCGAAGCCTACATGTGGATCATCATCATCCGGGCCCTCATCTCGTGGGTCAACGCCGACCCCTGGAATCCGATCGTGCGATTCCTCCACCAGGTCACGGAGCCGGTGCTCCGGCCCATCCGCCGGATGCTCCCCGCGACGCCGATCGACTTCTCGCCCGTCATCGCCATCTTGGGCATCTATTTCCTCCAGATGTTCCTGGTTCCGGTTCTCTTGAGGGCCGCCGCTCGGCTCGACTGAAACGCCGGCGGCTGAGGAGGTCAGGGTATGCGACTGTCGGCCATGGACATCCGGCAGCAGCAGTTCGCGGTCAAGCTGATCCGGGGGTTCGATCCCCAGGAGGTCGACGCGTTCCTCGAAGAGGTCGCCGACGATTGGGAGGAGCTCCACAAGGAGAACAATCTCCTCAAGGAGCAGCTCACCACCCTCGAAGATCAGAAGAAAATCAGCGACGAGCACGCCACCAGCCTCCAGCAGACGCTCGTCGTCGCGCAGAAGATGGCCGAGGAGTTCCGCGAGAGCTCCAAGCGGGCGGCCGAGATCGTCCTCCGGGAGGCGCAGCTCCAGGCCGAGAAGCTCCTCGAGGAGAAGCGCCAGGAGCTGAACAAGCTGACCCTGGACATCGACGGGCTCAAGCAGGCGAAGCGCCAGCTGGCGGAGGAGCTGCTGTCGACCCTCCGGATGCACCAGCGCCTAGTCGAGCAGAAGCTCGCGGATGCATAGGGGGGCGGGGCCGATGAGCGTCGCAACGTTCATCTCGGTCGGGACGCGCTCGGCCTGCGTCGATCGGACGGCCTTCGGCCTGGGGGCGTCCGTCCCGACCTATGGTCGTCCTCGGTCGTCGCCGATCCTCGGCGTACTCGGAGTACGCCTGCGGTCGGCGACTCCCTGCGTCCTAGCGCTGCTCGCTCCTCGGCCCCGCCCCCGCGCGCTTGTCGCATCAGCCATGGCCGGGCGGGGCCGTTGAGCGTCGCATCGCGTCGTCGTTCGGACGACCTCCCGGTAGCGCCTCGGAGGGGGCCCCATTGATCGGAAGGGGGGCACCCTCCGAAGCTCCTCGGAGGGCGGCGACGGCGAAGCCGCCGCGCGGCGCGGCCTCAGGCGCCCGCTCAGCCCGACAGGCTCCCGGCGAGAAGGAGACGCGGCTGACCGTGCAGGTTCAGCCCCGCGCCTCCCGCAACGGGATCGTCGCCGTGGACGGAACCGTGCTGCGGGTCCGCGTGACGGCCCCGCCGGCGGACGGCGCCGCGAACCAGGCAGTGCGCGATCTCCTGGCCGATGCCCTCGGGTGCCCGCGCTCCGCCGTGACGATCCTGCGCGGCCACGGCGCCCGCACGAAGCTGGTGGGGGTCACCGGGCTCGCGCCCGGCGAGCTCCTGTCCCGGCTCATGGCGGTCGCGCCCTGACCGTGGTGTCGAAGCTCGCCTTCACCACCGTCGCCTGGCTGGGCGACCGGCTCCTCCTCCTCGACCAGCGCCGCCTTCCCACCGACGAGGTCTTCATCGAGTGTCGCGCGTGGGAGGAGGTGGCGGAGGCGATCCGGTCGCTCGCCGTGCGGGGCGCGCCGGCCATCGGGGTGACCGCCGCCTTCGGCGTGGCGCTGGCCGGCCTGGCCAGCAAGGCGGCCACGTTCGAGGATCTGCTGGCCGACCTCGAGGTCGCCCTCCAGGGCCTGGCCGGGACCCGGCCGACCGCGGTGAATCTCTTCTGGGCCCTCGACCGGATGCGCCGGCGCGCGCTCGACCAAGCCCCCCGGCCGGTCGCCGAGATCCGGGGGAGCCTCGTGGCGGAGGCCGAGACCATCCTGGAGGAAGACATCGCCGGCAACCGCCGGCTCGGGGCCCACGGGGCCGAGCTGGTGCCCGACCGGGCGCGGATCCTGACCCACTGCAACGCCGGCGGCCTGGCGACCGCCGGCTACGGGACCGCGCTCGGCGTGGTCCGGGGCGCGGTCGAGGCCGGCAAGCGGCCGTTCGTGTGGGTGGACGAGACCCGCCCGGTGCTCCAGGGCGCGCGGCTCACCGCCTGGGAGCTTTCCAAGGAAGGGATCCCCCACACGGTGATCGCCGACGCGGCGGCCGCGTCGATGATGGCCCGCGGGGAGGTGGATCTCGTCGTGGTCGGCGCCGACCGGATCGCCGCCAACGGGGACACCGCCAACAAGATCGGGACCTACGGCCTGGCGGTGCTCGCCCAGGCTCACCGGCTGCCCTTCTACGTGGCCGCGCCCTTCTCCACCATCGATCCCGCGCTCCCCGACGGCACGGCGATCCCGATCGAGGAGCGCGACGCCCGCGAGGTGCAGGAGCTGGCCGGCCACCGCATCGTGCCGGCCGGCTCGCCGGCCCGCAACCCGGCCTTCGACGTCACCCCGGCCGGGCTCATCACCGCCATCATCACCGAGCGCGGCGTCTTCCGCCCGCCCTACCACTTCGGCTAGAGAGCGCCACCTGGTTGGCTAGCAAGGCAACCGCCCGTGAGATCAAGCGGTTCGGCGACATTTTCCTTGAAGAGCAGAGGTTGCTATGACTTTGCCGTTCAAGATTGCTCAGGGTGACTTGGCGTTCCAGGCGGAATTCTCTGAGCCAGCCTTTGATCTTCTAAGAGATCCGACAGCGCTTCATCAGCGTGTCTTTTCGCAGTTGGCTCGTCACGGATTGACACTCGCCGATATGAAGATCGAGACAGGTAGCGGCGCTTTTGGCGATTTCCAGCTTAGCTGCTCCTTGCTCCATCTCACAACGTCTGTTCGCATTCGTCTCGACAAAGTAGAGATCCATTGTCTCGACCTCAAGCGGGTTTCAGCGAAGCAGATCGAGGAGATTGGATTGGCATCAATCGAGGCACCGACAGTTCAGGAGAGACAGCTTTCATACAAGACATATTCAATGGCTGTGGCTGTTCACGGGTCTCTGGTTGGTTCCACGCCCAAAGATTTCTTAGCCAGATTTGCCACAGG
Source organism: uncultured Candidatus Rokubacteria bacterium (assembly GCA_963708025.1). GTDB lineage: Bacteria > Methylomirabilota > Methylomirabilia > Rokubacteriales > DASRDR01 > CAVPSB01. The sequence goes on from CAVPSB010000015.1 coordinate 323,988, forward strand.
AGCTCCCGGGCAAGTTGGGCCGCTGGTTGGATCCGGAAGTGTATTCTACTATGGTCCTGCAGGCGAACAGGTCGCTGCGTCAGTTACTGTGGATCTGTCGGCGATACTGCAGCCTGGTCTATTTGTCAGAACGCACGTAGTCTGGGATGCTGGTAAGATAGCTGTTGCTGCACTCTCTGAGTTCGCGGCCAAGCATGTACAGAACGTCTTTTCGCAACTCGGAATAGCCGTAGAAAAAGGCTAGCGTGGCATCCGTGGCCATCCTTCCAGTCGTGGGCGCGCTGAATACCTCGGCAGTGCCCGATCGTGCCACAAGCATGTCGCAGTCGTTCCTTCGCCGGAGACATCTAAGTGAACTAGGCGAGGGGGGAGCCGGCAGACGTGAGCTGAACCTTCGCCACGTGGGCCTTCAGAGACACTCCGTCCTTCTCGGTGAGCATTCAAACTTCGGCTTCGGCCAAGATGTGCGGACTGACCAATCGTTTCTGGATCTCCGTATCGATCCAGAACTCTTGAAGCTCGGCTTGCGCGCTAGATCACGGGCCAGAATCCTTCGTGCCCGGCGCGCTCCTCTAGCTGACGTGGTGAGCGAGAAACCAATTGGAACTACGCTCCCATACTCCTCACTGCTCAAGACCTTGATCGATGAGGAGCACATTGATGCTGCGCGCCGCTTACTCTCTGTAGCCCTCAGCGAGATCCCACATGATGTGCATCTCTTGGCTCTTGCCAGCCTTCTCGGAAGGCCGGCCATCACAAAGACCCAGGCCTCGGATGTCAACCGAAGCCGCGAGTTCCGATGGCTTCGTACGCAGGCGTCGGCCTATCGCGGCAAGTGGGTAGCCGTGGACGGGGACACGTTAGTCGCCGAAGCAGACTCGTTGCGCGAGTTGCTCGAGACGTTAAGGACGTCAAAGAGGTCGAGACCACCGCTCGTGCATCGAGTCCAATAGCGCAATGCTGATGCTTGATGATCAGGTCTTTACCGTTGGTCGTTCGAAGTTTGCCGATCAAGCAACCGAAGGCGGTGAGCCGACCGCCAAGATCTATGTGAAGATCGCCCCAGGAGACCTCGGTGTACCGGTGTTGGCTCAGTTGGACACAGGCTCGCCGTGGAGCGTACTAGAGCCGGAAATCGCCGAAGCTCTCGGTGTTCTGGGAGGGCCCGGGGAACCCAAGACGCTTCTCACGAAGGATGGACTCCAGGCTGGTCGGCTTGTACAGGTACCGATGACTTTGCTCGCCGACGAGGGCCAAGGACAGTCATTGCAAATGGAAGCCACTGTATTCGTGTCTCCTGCTTGGCCACAGGGAAGAAGCTTTCTGGGGTATTCGGGACTGCTCGAGTTCATACGTTTCGCAGTCGATGCACAGGCTAACTACTTCTACTTCGGACCTTCGCAGTCATCGTAGTCGCTGCCCGATAGCCTGACAGGAGCTCTCTTGACGGGGTCCAGGGCCCCGTCTACAGTAGTGCTACCGTGAAAGTCCCCCCACATCTAGCGGTGCTCATGGTTGATTGGTCGTGAAAGGAGCGGCCGGATGAAGAAGTACTACCTCCTCGCCCCCGGACCGACGCCCATCCCGCCGGAGGTGCTCCAGGCCCTGTCCCGCCCGATCCTCCATCACCGCACCCCGGAGTTCGAGGCGCTCTTCGCCCGGGTCCGGAGCGGGCTGGCCGAGCTCTGCGAGACGCGGAGCGAGGTGCTGGTCCTGGCCGCGTCGGGGACGGGGGCGATGGAGGCGGCGGTGGTGAACCTGCTGTCGCCGGGCGACGAGGCCATCGTGGTCCGCTGCGGCAAGTTCGGCGAGCGGTGGACCGACATCGGGACGGCCTTCGGGGTCACCGTTCACGCCCTCGACGCCCCCTACGGCGACACGGTGCCGCCCGAGCGGGTGGCGGCCGCCCTCCAGGCCCACCCGCGGGCCCGGGCCGTCTTCGCCACCCAGAGCGAGACCTCCACCGGCGTGCTCGAGGACATCGAGGCCTACGCCGCCCTGACCCGGAAGACCGACACGCTCCTGGTCGTGGACACGGTCTCCTCCCTCGGCGTCGTGCCGTGCCCGATGGACGCCTGGGGCGTGGACGTCGTCGTCGCTGGCTCCCAGAAGGGGCTCATGTGCCCGCCCGGCCTGGCCTTCATCGCGCTCGGCGACCGCGCCTGGCGGGCGGTCGAGACCGCGCGGTGCCCGAAGTTCTACTGGGACCTGGCCGCCGAGCGGAAGTGGCAGGCCAAGCGGCAGGCGCAGTACACCCCGGCGGTCTCGCTCCTGATGGGCCTCGACGTGGCGCTCGGGCTGATGAAGGCGGAGGGACTGCCGCAGGTCTACGGCCGCCACGACCGCCTGGCCCGGGCGATGCGGGCCGGCGCCGAGGCCCTCGGCCTCACGCTCTTCCCGCGCGCCACGCCGAGTCCGGCGGTGACGGCGGTCGTGGCCCCGCCCGGGGTGGACGGGGAGGCGGTGGTCCGCGCCTACGGGGAGGAGCACAACATCACGATCGCGGGCGGCCAGGGCGAGATGAAGGGGAAGATCTTCCGCCTCGCCCACCTGGGCTACGTCGCCGACTACGACGTGATCGTGGGGCTGGCCGCCCTCGAGCGCGTGCTCGCCCGCCTCGGTGTCCCGGTGGACTTCGGCGCCGGCGTGGCCGCGGCCCAGAAGCTCCTCGCCAAGGAAAACTGAGAGCGTGTCGAGGAAGCGGCTCCGGCTCCCCCCTCCCCCCAGTGGGTGGGGGAGGGGGGCTGGGGGGGTAGGCGGGAGGTGCTGAACAAACGGGAGGTGCTCAATTAAGCGCGTCCTGGTCACCGACTCCCTCCAGGAGGTGGGCGTCGAGGCGCTCCGCGCCGAGGGCCTCGAGGTGGAGGTGATCCCCACGCTGCCGCCGTCCGAGCTGGCCCGGCGGATCGGGCCGTACGCCGGGCTCGTCGTACGGAGCGCGACCAGGGTCACGGCGGAGGTCATCGAGGCGGCGGCCGCCCTCGAGGTGGTGGGCCGGGCCGGCGTCGGGCTGGACAACGTCGACGTCGAGGCCGCGACCCGGCGCGGCGTCGTCTGCATGAACACGCCGGGCGGGAACACGATCGCCGCCGCCGAGCACACCATGGCCCTTCTCCTCGCGACGGCCCGCAAGCTCCCCCAGGCCCACGCGCACCTCAAGGGCGGCAAGTGGGAGCGGGAGCGGTTCCTGGGGACCGAGGTCTACGGCAAGACGCTCGGGGTCGTCGGGCTCGGGCGGATCGGCGCCGAGGTGGCGCGCCGCGCCCAGGGCTTCGCGATGACCGTCATCGCCTACGACCCCTACCTGGGCGAGGAGGTGGCCCGCCGTCTGGGCGTCGAGCTGGTCGATCTCGACACGCTCTACCGACGGGCCGACTTCATCACGGTGCACGTGCCCCTCACCCGGGACACCCGGGCGCTCATCGGCGCCGCCGAGCTGGCGAAGATGAAGGACGGCGTGCGTCTCGTCAACTGCGCGCGCGGCGGCATCGTGGACGAGGCGGCGCTGGCCGCCGCCGTCCAGTCGGGCAAGGTGGCGGGGGCGGCGCTCGACGTGTTCGAGCGGGAGCCGCCGTGGGGCTCGCCCGTCCTCGACCTGGACCCGGTGGTGACTACGCCGCACCTGGGAGCCTCCACCGAGGAGGCCCAGACCTCGGTGGCGGTGGCGATCGCCCAGCAGGTCGCCGACCTCCTCGTGCGCGGGGTCGTCCGGAACGCGGTGAACGCCCCCAGCGTGGACCCGGAGCTCTTGAAGGAGCTGGCCCCGTATCTCGGCTTGAGCCAGAAGCTCGGGTCGTTCCTGGGTCAGGTCGCGCGCGGCCGCACGAGCGCGGTGACGATCCAGTACGCCGGGGAGGTGGCCGGGCTCGGCGTGCAGCCCCTGACGGTCACGCTCCTCCGCGGACTCCTGGCCGTGATCCTGGAGGAGAACGTGACCGACGTGAACGCGCCGTACCTGGCCCGCCAGCGCGGGATCCGGGTCGTCGAGTCCCGGACCCCGGTCAGCGAGGACTTCGCGAGCCTCGTCTCGGCGGAGGTGACCACCGATGCCGGGACCTGGCAGGTCGCCGGCGCGCTCTTCCACCGGAAGGAGCCGCGCATCGTCCAGGTGGACGGCTACGGGATGGAGGCCCACCCGTCCGGCTGGATGCTCGTCTTCTCGAACGACGACGTCCCCGGTGTGATCGGCCGGATCGGCACCCTGTTCGGCGCCCACGCGATCAACATCGCGGGCATGCAGCTCGGCCGCTCGGCCCCGGGCGGCCGCGCGGTCTCGATCCTGAACCTCGACAGCCCGGTGCCGGATCCGATCCTCGCCGAGATCCGGGCCCTGCCGAACATCCGCTCGGCGACCCTCGTCCGGCTCTAGGCCCCGGGCGAAGGGGGTGGCGCCCGCGCCGGTTTGCCCGTATACTTCCCCGGGTTTGCCCCGGCGTCCGGGGGCGCACATATGGACCGACGCAGTCTCCACTCTCAACTTCCCACCGGGGTCAAGATCTACCTCCCCGACGAGGCGGCCCGGCTCCGCGGGCTCCAGGAGCGGCTGCTGGGCGTGTTTCGCCTCTGGGGCTTCCGGGAGGTCATGACCCCGACCTACGAGTTCTTCGACGTCCTCGCCGTCGGTACCGACCCGGCCCTCCAGGAGCGGATGTTCAAGTTCATGGACCGCGAGACCGGCCGGATGCTGGCCCTCCGGGCGGACGTCACGCCCCAGATCGCGCGCATCGCGGCCACCCGGCTCCGCGACCAGCCCAAGCCCTACCGCCTGGCGTACCGGGCCAACGTCTTCCGTTACGACGAGCCCCGGGTCGGGCGGCAGCGCGAGTTCTACCAGGCGGGCGTCGAGCTGCTCGGCCTGGACAAGCCCGAGGCGGACGCCGAGATGATCGCCATGGCGGTCGAGAGCTTCCGCGCCGCCGGGGTGGCCCGCTTCCAGATCGAGGTCGGCCAGGTCGAGTTCGTCCGCGGGGTCATCGAGGGGCTGGGGGTCGAGGCGGAGGTCGGGCGCGGCCTGCGCGACGCGCTGCGCCGGAAGGACGCCGCCGAGCTGGCGCGGCTGGTCGGCGACATGGGATTGCCGGCCGCCACCGCCGACCTCCTGCTCGCGCTGCCGGCGCTCCACGGCCGGGGGGCCGATGTGCTGGGACGGGCGGCGGGCCTGGTCCAGAATCCGCGATCGGAGCGGGCGCTGGCCAGCCTCACCGAGGTCCACCGGCTGCTGACCGCGTACGGGCTGGCCGACGCCATCATGCTGGACCTCGGCGAGGTGCGGGGCTTCGACTACTACTCGGGTGTCCACTTCGAGGGCTACGCGGACGGCTACGGCGCCGAGCTGTGCGGCGGCGGGCGCTACGACCACCTGCTGGCGCGGTTCGGCGCGCCGTGCCCGGCCACGGGCTTCGCCTTCGACGTGAACCGGCTCCTGCTGGCGCTGGAGGCCCAGGGCGTCGAGCTGCCGGTTCGCGGCCCCGAGGTGTTCGTCATCGACTTCACCGAGGACAAGACGACGGCGCTGGCCCTCTCGCGCCGGTTCCGGGACCTCGGCCTCGCCGTCTGCCGGGACATCATGAGCCGGCCGCTGGCCGAGTCCCTCGCCTACGCCCGCGAGATCCGGGCGGCCCGCGCCCTGGTGATCGACGCCGCCGGGCTCGCCCGCGGCGAGGTGCGGATCGTCGACCCGGTCACCGGCCACGAGGAGCCCTATCCGCTGCGCGACCTGATGGCCGCCCCGGCGCGCCTCCTGGAGCCGGCCCGGGGAGGCGCCGCCCGTGCCTAACGTCGTCGTCGTCGGCGCGCAGTGGGGGGACGAGGGGAAGGGGAAGATCGTCGACCTGGTCGCCCCGTGCGTGGACGTCGTCGCCCGCTACTCCGGCGGGCCGAACGCCGGCCACACGGTCGTGACGGGCGAGCGGCGGTACGTCCTCCAGTCCCTCCCCTCCGGCGTCCTCCGCCCCGGCAAGAAGAGCGTGATCGGCTGCGGCGTGGTGGTGGACCCGGGCGCGCTCCTCGACGAGATGGACGGGCTGGTCCGGGCCGGCATCGCGCTCGACGGTCTGTACGTCTCGGCCAGCGCCCACGTCATCCTGCCGTACCACCGGGCCCTGGACCAGGCCGACGACCAGGGCCGGGTCGGGACGACGGGCAAGGGGGTCGGGCCGGCCTACGCGGACAAGGCGGCCCGCCGCGGCATCCGGATGGGAGACCTCCTGGACGAGGCCCTTCTTCGCGAGAAGCTGGAGGCGAACCTCGCCGTCAAGAACCGCCCGCTGCGCGAGCAGTACGGCCATGCCGGCTTCGCCGTGGAGGAGCTGCTGCGGACCGCGCGCGGCCAGGCGGAGCGCCTGGCCCCCCACATCGCGGACACCACGCTCCTCCTCCACCGGTGGCTCGGCGAGGGGGCCAGCATCATGTTCGAGGGCGCCCAGGGCACCATGCTGGACATGGACCACGGAACCTATCCCTACATCACGTCCTCCAGCGCCACCGCGGGCGGCGCGGTCACCGGGACCGGGGTCCCGCCTACGCGCATCAACGGGGTCCTCGGCGTGACGAAGGCCTACGCGACGCGGGTGGGCGGCGGCCCGTTCCCCACCGAGGTCACCGGCGACCTGGGCGAGCTGATCCGGGCGCGGGGCAAGGAGTACGGCTCGGTCACCGGGCGCCCGCGCCGCTGCGGCTGGTTCGACGCGCCCCTCCTCCGTCACGCCGTGCGGGTCAACGGGCTCGACACGGTCGCGGTGACCAAGCTCGACGTGCTCGACCAGTGCCACCGGGTGCTGGTGGGGGTCGCGTACCGCTACCGCGGGTCGCTGCTCCACGAGATCCCGCTCGAGGAGCGGGTCCTCGCCCGGATCGAGCCGGTGTACGAGGAGCGGCCGGGCTGGATGGCCGTCACCGAGGGGCTGCGCGCCTGGGACGACTTGCCGGGCCGGGCCCGTGACTACATCAACTGGCTGTCCGACCTCATCGGCTGCGAGATCTGCCTGATCTCGACCGGCCCGGCGCGGGACGAGACGATCCTCCTCGAGTCCTCCCAGCTGACCCGCTGGTTCCCCGACCTCCAGCGGGCCGCGGTCCGCTGACGCTCCGCGCGTAGACGGAGACGTGGAACCGGCTGGCGGCCGAGAAGGGCTCCCGGCCGAAGCCGCCCCAGCGCTCCCGCAGCCCGAGCCCGGCCAGCCGCGCCATGAGATCCAGCTCCGCCGGCCAGGCATAGCGGCTCTGAACCGGGTAGACGCCGACACCTTCCGCCGAGAGCACCACATGGGCCGAGCGGGTCCGCTGCTCGACCGGGTCGTGCAGGCTGGCGGTCAGCTGTACCACGTCGGACCCGACCTGCCGCACGTCCACGCGCTGGCCATGGTCGAATCGGGTGAGGTCGGGTACGAAGGCCTCGATCAGGAAGACGCCGTCGTCGGTCAGGTGCTCGGCCACTCGGGCGAAGCACCGCACCTGCGCCTCCTGCGAGGGGAGGCCGAAGAACGTGTTGAACACGACGAAGACCAGGGAGAAGCGTCGCCCGATCGCCAGGTCCCCGAAGTTCCCGATGGTGACCGGGATGCGGTCGCCACCCGGCTTGCTCCGGAGCCTCGCCACCATCGCAGCCGACGCGTCGATCCCGTGGACGTCCACGCCGCGCTGCGCGAGGGGCAGCGCCACCCGGCCCGTGCCGATGCCGAGCTCCAGCACCGGCCCCCGGCCGGCGAGCTCCGCCAGAAACGCGGCGGCGGCCTCGGCGTCGGATGGCGGCTGGGCGATCCGGTCGTAGACGCCAGCGACGCGATCACCATACGTCGAGGCGTCGTACTCGGAGGCATCGTACTCGGCCACTGCCGGCCGGCTCGCGGCTGTTCTAGCCTCGGCGGGGCCGAGGAGCGAGCAGCGCTAGGACGCAGGGAGTCGCCCACCGCAGGCGTATGCAGCATACGCCGAGGATGGGCGACGACCGAGGACGACCAGAGGTCGGGACGGACGCGAGGCCGCAGGCCGAGCGCGTCACGACCGAGATGAACGTTGCGAAGCTCATCGGCCCCGCCGGCTACGTGTAGCTGAAGCCCATCGTCCGGCAGTGATAGTACAGCCCGCCGTCCTGGACGATGAGGAAGAGGGCCAGCCCGTCACCCTCGTTGTGGTGCGAGTGCATCCGGGTGGGCGGGGTGATCATGACCGCGTTCGGCTCCCAGTCCACCCGCTCCCCGTCGATCAGCGAGTAGCAGCGCTCACCGGCCACGACCAGCGTGACGGCCACCGCGTTGTGCCGGTGGGCGCGCTGGGTCTCGCCGGGCAGGAGCGAGTTCATGGCCAGCGTGTACGTGGGGGTCGTGGTGCGCGCCTGCTCGAGGGCGGCGTTCCCCAGGTTGACCGACTTCCCCGGCATGCTGGCCCCGCGCGGGTCGAGGTAGACGGCCCGGAGCTGCCGCCGGATCTCGGCCGCCGGGTAGTGCGCCGCCCGGATCGGCGGGTCGCCGGGCGCCGGCGACTGGCAGCGCTCGAAGGCCAGCGCCGGCTCGTTGGTGGCGATCCACAGTACCGTGTCCGTCGTGGCGTGGTGCCGGACCGTGCCGCCGCCGGGCAGGGCGAAGACGTCCCCGGCCTCCCAGGCGATCGACTCGCGGCCGTCGACCCCGAAGCTGGTCGTGCCGGCGCCGCGGATCGCGTAGTGGAGCTCGGTGCTGGCGACGAAGCGCGTCTCCAGGCGCTCGCCCCCCCGGATGCGGGCGTAGCGCGCGAGGATCAGCGGCGTGGTGGCCGGCGACTCGAGCTGGAGGAGGCCGCTCAGGTCGAGGGGAACGAGGCCGGTCGGCGCCGCGGGGTCGAGGGCCCGGTCGTGCTCCGTCCGGAAGACGTGGGCCGGGATCGCCGGGCGCTTGATGTCGAAGCCGTCCAGGGAGGAGAGATAGCGCGCGTTGGCGGCGTAGGGGCTCGGCGTGCGGTCCGGCCCGGTCTCCACGCCGAGCAGCTCCCGGAGCCCGAGCTCGTCGATGGTCCTCGCCATGGCGGGTTCCTCCTCGCGTGTCGGTCTGAGCGATGCTAGCCCGCGGCCCCGAGAGCGTCAAGCCGACGGACTCGAGCGCGACGACCCGGCGGCCTCGAGTCATCGCGGCGCTCGCGCTCGCGCTGGCCGCCGCGCCGGTGCTCCAGGCGGCGAGCCTGGCCGGGCTCCGGCTGCTGAACTTCGCGCCGGACCGCCCGTGGAACTACGTCGCCTACGGCCTGGCGGCCCCCTACGTCGCGGTCCTGCTCTGGCGGCGCCACCCGCGGGCGCGCTTCGCGGCCTACGTGTTCCTGACCCACGAGACCGTCCGCGGTCTCCACTTCCGACGCTGGGACGCCGTGCTCGTCGCCGTCGCCGGCATCCTTCTCCTCCAGCTTCCCTCGGCCCGCCGCTGGGTGCCGTCGCTGCGCCCCGCCGAGATCCGCGCCCGGCTGCCGTGGCGCCGGCGGCACCCGGAAGCGTCAAGCTCCGACACGGCCTGAGCGAGCTACAGTAGGGTTTCGGGAGGAGGGCGATGGCAACGTTCGTGCTCGTGCACGGCGCGTGGCACGGGGGGTGGTGCTGGCGTCACGTCGCGCCGTTGCTGCGGCGCGCGGGACACGACGTGTACGCGCCCTCGCTCACCGGGCTGGGCGAGCGCGCGCACCTGGCGCGGCCGGGCATCGACCTGAACGATCACGTCCAGGACGTCGTCGCGCTCCTCGACATGGAGGATCTGGGTGACGTCGTGCTCGTGGGTCACAGCTACGGCGGGATGGTGGTGACCGGCGCGGCGGACCGCAACCCGGCGCGCATCCGCCACCTCGTGTACCTGGATGCCTTCGTCCCCGAGAACGGCAAGTGCGCGCTCGACTACGTGGTGCCCGAGCGCGCGGCCGCGATGCGCAGGGACGGCGAGCAGGCGGGCAGCGTGACGCCGCCGCCGGTTTCGCTCTGGGGGCTCACCAGGCCCGAGCACATCGCCTTCGTCGAGCGGCGGGAGGTGCGGCATCCGTATCACACGCTGACGCAGCCGATCCGACTCACGAACGAAGCCGCGCTTGCGCGGCTGCCCCGGACCTTCATCTACTGCTCGTCGCCCGCGACCGGCTCGTTCGACCAGTTCGCCGCCCGGTGTCGCAACGACCCGGCGTGGCGCTTCTTCGAGCTCGAGACCGGCCACGACGCCATGATTCTCGTGCCGGCGGAGCTGTCCGAAATCCTGCTGCAGTCGGCCCGATAGCGCAAGCGCGCTCCCGGGAGCTCTCGATCCCGGAAACTTGACAGGCCGGGGGCGGCCGTCCCAGACTGCGGCCCGGGAGGACGACGAGGCATGGCGCGAGCCAAAGGCTCCGGGCTGGCGGCGGCTGACCCGCGCGTCGGGCAGACGCTCCGCTTCGACGGCCAGGACTGGGAAGTCACCGACCACTCGAGCTACTGGAACGACGCGGGATACCGCGTCATGGAGTGGTGCTGCGAGGCCGAGGACGTCGAGGGCTACCTCCTCAAGGAGATCAAGGACGGCGAGCCGACCCGCTGGTTCTTCACGCGAAAGGTCCCGCGCGAGGCGGTGACCGGACTGGGCGATAGCCGGCCCGCGAGCCCGCCGCCGGCGCTCACCTTCGAGAGCCGATCCTACCGGCACGCCGAGACGAACGAAGGCACCTACGAGGAGGAGCCGGGGCAGCGCGTCCCGAAGACCACGTGGGAGTACTGGGACGACGGCCGCCAGCGGAACCTCGCCGTCGAGCTGTGGCCGGACGGCCGTGTCAACTGCTACCACGGCGCCTACATCGAGCCCGGCCAGGTCACGCCGGTCGCCGGCGCGGAGGGCTCCGGCGACCGCGAGGAAGGGAGCGCGACCCCGGGGCGGAACGTCGCCGCGGCCGGGCTAGCCGCGCTGGCCGGGGCGGCGGCGGCCAGGGCTGCGAAAGGGGGGAAGACCGGGGGCGGGGGCGGCAACCCGTTCATCGCGGCGATGGTGTTCTTCCCCCTGGTCTACGTCTTCCCCTTCTTCGTCGGCCGGCCCTTCGACGAGTGCCTGGCGGTGGCCCTGCCGCTCGCGCTGGTCGGGGGCTGGCTCTTCGCGCTGCGCGCGCCCCGGGCGGCGGGCCTCGCCTTCCTGGGCATGGCGCTGGGGCTCTACCTGTTCTGGCGATTCCCGCCGCTGACGAGCCCGTACGGGCTGGCCGCGGTGCTCGGGGGCCCGACCGTCCTGGCGGTGTGCGCGCGCGGCGAGGCCGCCAGGAAGGGGCGGCGACCCGTGCTCTACGCGGCGGCCGTCGCGGTGGCGCTGCCCGCGGTTCTGGTCGGGCTCCACCGCTACTTCTGGTACGCCCCCGGCCCCCACACGCTCGACCAGCTCGGCCTCGCGCTCGGGCCGGCCGCGCTGGGCGGGCTCGCCGCCCTCGTGGTGGCGAGCGTGGTGCTGGTGGGCGAGACCACCGACGCCTGAGCGACCCGGGGCCATGGTCGGCGTGCCGGAACTGTCCGGGGCGGGGGGAGGGCGGTGAGCCAGGTCTTCCTCGACAGTCGCGACGGCGGTCTCCGACTCTACCTGAACGGTGAGCTCCAGTTCGACAGCCGGGACGAGCGGCTCTATCACGAGCCACTGGCCCTCGTTCCCACCGCGCTGGCTCGCGCGCGGGCGGCGGCGCGGGAGCTGCGAGTCCTGATCCTGGGAGGCGGCGACGGCCTGGCGCTGCGGGAGGCGCTCCGGGTCCCCGGGGTCGCCGAGGCGCACGTGGTCGATCGCGATCCCGACGTCCTGCGCCTCGGCGCCGGCTCGCTGGCGGCCCTCAACGCGGGCGCCTTCCGGGATCCCCGGACGCGCGTCCACGTCCGGGACGCGCGCGAGTTCCTCGGCCGGGCCCGGGACTTCGACGTGGTGATCTGTGACCTCACCTACCCGGGTGACGTCGCGGGCGCCGAGCTCCTCAGCGTTCCGCTGTTCCGGAAGGCGCGGGCCGCGCTGCGACCCGGCGGGGTGCTGAGCGTGAACGCCGTCTCCCCGGAGGAGACGCCCCAGGCCTTCGGCTGCGTCGGCCGCACGCTCGGCGCCGCCGGGCTGGCCGCCGTCCCATACGCGTTCATGCTGCCCTCGTTCTTCGCCGAGGGCTACGGCCGGTGGGGCTTCTTTTTCGCCTCCTCCCGGACCATCGGGACGCGTGAGCTCCGGCGGCTCCCCCTGCCGGCGGGCGCCGGAATCACGCGGCCGCTCCTCCTCGAAGGCCTGCGCCTGCCGGTGGCGGCGGGCCCCGCGATGCGTGTGGCCCCCAACCGGAGCACCGAGCTGCTCTACTACATCTACAACGCGACGCCGCTCGCCTGGGATCCCCCGTGGCGTCCGTTCCGCTTCGCCGCCTCCGCGCTCGGGGTCGGCCCGCGCCCGACCGCCGCTCAGGGCTTCGCCCGCTGGCTGCGGGCCCCGGCCGGCCGTCGGACGCTCACCGAGCTGCTGGCCTGCGTGCCCCTGGCCCAGCGCGGCCAGACCCGCGAGGCGTTTCTCGAGTGGAGCGAGCACGCCGCGGTCCTCTTCCGCGAGGTGGACCTCCGGGCGTTCCTCGAGCGGACGCTCCGGCGGGCGGCGGAGCTGCCCCGCGCCTGGGTCCGCGAGCTGCGCCGGCTCCGGGACCGCATCCGGGCCGGGCTCCCGTCGATGGAGGAGCTGCTCGAGCAGGCCTACCGCGTCTTCGCGATCTACCTGCTCGTGCTCCTGCTGGCCAACCTGTTCTTCCCCGACAACCTGTACGCGAAGGGCGGGAGCTACTCCAGCGGCCGATCGAGCTTCTCGTCCAGCTCCAGCTCGGATTCCGGCCCGTTCCACGGGTTCAGCTTCAGCGATCCGGGACAGCGCTACGGCCCGTACCGGCACCGCGCGTTCTACTCCCGGGGCTACGGCGTCACCCCGAGCACCGGCGCCGACCGCGTCTACGACGCCGAGGGGCGGGAGTACCCGGCCCTCCGCTTCGCCCTCACCGACCCCGTGGGCGGACGGAAGCCGGTGCCCTCGCTGCTCGCGCTGAGCCCCGAGCTTCAGCTCCTCGAGACGGGGGCCATCGCCTACCTGACGGGGCTCGCCGGCTATCAGGCCCTGCTCGAGCCCGGGCGACTCCGCACCCTGGACGCGAGCGGCCGCGACGTGCTGGCGCTGGCGCCGCCCACGCGCCTCCAGGCCGACGCCGCCAGCCGGATCGCCCAGCAGGGCCCGCTGATCGACACGGCGCTGGTCGAGCACGAGCGCTGGCTCGAGTGGACGCGCTGGCGCGCGGTGATCGCGCCGGGGCGGGGGTCGGACTCCGAGCTGGCGGGACTCCAGGCGACCCGGAAGGCCGTGGATGCGGCCCGCGAGGTCTGGCAGCGTCCGGGGACGGCGCGCGCGTTCGACCCGCCGGCCGGCTGGGTCACGCTGTTTCCCGGCGTCTACCTCGAGCCGGCGAGGATCGCCGCCCAGGATCCGACCATCGTCCTGGTCAACCCCGACGGGAGCCAGAGCCGGCAGCCCGTCGGGCCGCCGGGTTGACTCACCGACGAGGATCGCTTTCTCTTCCGCCTGCTCCACCGGCGCCTCACCGAGGGCAAGGACCAGTCGCTCAGCGTCCCGGTGACGCGCTGGATCGAGGCGCACGGGGCGGCCCTCGGCGTGAAGCCGGCCCCGCGCTCGTGATGCGGATCGCCCCGCTCGACAGCCGGCACCGCGAGGCCTGGGACCGGCTGGTCGCGACCCATCCGGCATCCGGCTTCATGCAGTCGTGGGCGTGGTCGTGCTTCAAGGAGCTGGAAGGCTACCGGGTCGTGCGGCTGGGCGTCTTCGAGGGGGAGGCGCTCGCCGGCGGGGCGATCGGCTACGCGTTCCCTTCGCCGGCCGAGGCCGCGCTGCTGGCCGTGCCCGACGGGCCGCTCCTCGACTGGGACGCGCCCACCGCCGGCGCCGCTTTCGAGGCGCTGGTGCGCGCCCTCCGGCGATCGCCGGCGGGCCGGCGGGCGGTGGCGGTGCGCGTCGAGCCGCGGCTCCCGCTCGGGGCGGGGCCGGAGCGGGTGCCGGCGCCGCTCCGCGGCCTGGCCCGCGCGCCCGTGGACCTGGTCCCCGAGGAGACCCTCGAGGTCGACCTGGGACCGGAGGACCTCATGCTGGCGCGGATGAAGCCGAAGGGGCGCTACAACGCCCGCCTGGCCTGGCGCCGCGGTGTCGAGGTGGTGAGCTCGTCCGACCCCGGCGACGTGCACTCGCTCCACTTCGTCCTGGAGCAGACCGCCGGCTACCAGGACTTCCTCCTCGAGCCCAAGAGCTTCTTCATCAACCTGGCCGGGGCGCTCATGCCGGCCATGGCCCGGCTGGCCTTCGCCCGCTACAAGGGCATCACGCTGGCCGCGGCGCTGACCGTGCGCCACGGCGCGACCGTGACGTACCTCTACGGCGGGCACCTCCCGCTGTTCCCCGACGTGATGGCTAGCCATGCGCTCCACTGGCACGTCATGCGGGAGGCGGCGGCCGAGGGCGCCCGCGTCTACGACCTCTACGGTTACGCGCCGCCCGACCGGCCCGGCCATCCCTACGCCGGCTTCTCGCGCTTCAAGGAGAAGCTGGGCGGGCGCCACGTGCGCCGGATCGGCTCTCACGACGTCGTCTTCTACGATCGGCTGGCCGACGCCGCCCTCCGCGCGATCCGGTCGGCATCGGCGGTGCGGAGGCGCGCCGCCTCGGAGAGATCGGAGAGAACATGAGCTACGGGCTGTCAGCCGTCACCTATCTCGTCCTGTCCTTCGGGATCTGCTGGATCGGGAAGGTGGCCTACGGCCTCTTTCATCCCCGCGTCCGGGTCGACCGGGAGATGACCGCCCGCGACAACCTCGCGTTCGCGGTGCCGATGGGCGCCTACTACCTCGGCATTCTCATCGTGATGGGGGCCCCGCTCTCGGGGCAGCCCCGGGGGGATTTCGTGCGGGAGGCGCTCTCGGTACTGGCGTGGGGCGTCCTGGCCATGGTGCTGCTGAACGTCGCCTCGCTCGCCAACCGGCGGTTCCTGTTCGGCGGCATCGACCTGGCGGGGGAGATCCTCGAGCGGACCAACGTGGCGGCCGGGATCCTGGTCGGCGGCTCGCACATCGCCAACGCCCTCCTGATCCTCGGGGCCCTGGCCGACGAGGGCGGCCTCCTGCCGGCGGCCGTCTTCTGGCTGTACGCCCAGGTCCTCCTGACGCTGGCCGCGATCGCCTTCCAGCGCCTCGTCCGCTGCGACCTCGCCGCCGAGATCCGGCGGGGGAACCAGGCGCTCGCGCTCGCGGTCGCCGGGGCGCTCATCGGCATCGGCAACATCCTGCGCATGTCGATCAGCGGGCCCTTCGAGGGCTGGTCGGCGGGCTTCGCCGCCTCGACCGGCTACGCGGTGGCCGGCCTCGTGCTCCTCTTCGTGGTCCGGCAGCTCGCCGACTGGGTGCTCCTGCCGGGGGTGACGATCCGGCAGGAGGTCCTGGAGCAGGAGGTGCCGAACGTCGGCGTCGGCTACCTCGAGGCGGTCTTCTACCTGGGGGCGTCGCTGCTGGTCGGCTGGAGCCTGTAGATCCTTCGGGGGGGTCTCGGAAGACCCCCCCGATGCCCCCCTCGGTTGCGGCGCCTAGTGGACGGCCTTCGGCCTTTGGGCTGCCGCTCGGACGCTGCACGCTGCCGAGCGCGGCCGGCCGCAGCCGTTCCCGATGCTCCTCCTCTAGGTTCCGAAGAGGCGGTCGCCGAAGTCGCCCAGCCCGGGCAGGATGAACTTCCGCTCGTTGAGCTCGCGATCGACCGCCGCGGTGTAGACGATGGCGTCCGGGACCGCCGACCGGAGGAGGGCGATGCCCTCGGGTGCGGCCACGATCGACAGGAGGCGTACCCGGCGGGCGCCGAGCTCGGCGAGTCCCTCGATCGCCATCGCGGCCGAGCCCCCCGTGGCCAGCATGGGGTCGAGGAGGAAGACCACGGCGCCCGCCAGGTCTTTCGGCACCTTCTCGTAGTAGCGACGCGCCACCGCCGTCACCTCGTCGCGCTCGAGGCCGAAGTAGCCGACTTGCGCCTGCGGCACGAGCTCGAGGAACCCGTCGAGCATGCCCAGGCCGGCGCGCAGCACCGGCACCGCGACCACCCGCGCCGCGAGCCGGCGCACCGCCGTCGCCTCCAGCGGCGTCTCGACCGTGCGCTCGGCCAGCGGCAGGTCGCGGGTGGCCTCCGCGACCAGGAGCAGGCTCACCCGGCGGGCGAGCTGGCGAAAGACGTCGCTGGGAGTGTGGCGATCCCGCAGCGCGGCGAGAACATCCTCGACCAGGGGGTGCTGGAGAACGTGGACGTCCATGGGTCGCTGCGGCGCTACCGCTCGAGGTCTCGCAGCACCACGGTGGCCGCGTTGCGGCCGGGCAGGCCGCTGACGTACCCCCCGGGGTGGCTGCCGCTCCCGCAGAGGTAGAGGCTCCCGACCGGCATCCGGTGGCCACCGAACCCCGGGATCGGCCGGAGCGAGAAGAGCTGCTCGAGGGTCAGGTCCCCGTGGAAGATGTTCCCGCCGGTGATGTTGAAGCGCGCCTCGATGTCGGGGGGCACCAGGACCATCCAGTCGCGGATCACGTCCCGGATGTTGGGGGCGTGCTCGGCCAGCGTGTCGAAGACGTCCTCCACGAACGCGCGCCGCCGCTCGGGCGTCCAGGGACCATCGGCCGGCTGGTACGGCACCCAGTCGCCGTACACCGTCATCGTGTGCTTTCCGGGGGGCGCCAGCCCGGGATCGGTGATCGACTGGAAGTGGAGGATCGCGTACGGCCGCCGGGGGACCCGACCCGCCCGCGCGTCCCGGTAGGCCGTCTCCAGGTACTCGAGGCTCGGGGAGATGACGACGCCGCCGCGGAGGTACGGCGTCTGGTCGCCGGGCGGCAACGCCCGGAAGCGCGGCAAGGCGTCCAGCGCGCAGTTGATCTTGTAGGAGCAGCCGGTCGTGCGATAGCGCCGGAGGTCGGCGACCACGTCGGGATCGAGCGCCTGCTCGCCGACGAGCCCCAGCAGCGTGTGGCGGGGGTCGGCGTTGGAGAGCACGACCCGGGCCGGCACCTCTTCCCCGCCGGCGAGCGCGACCCCGGTCGCCGCGCCATCCCTGATCAGCACGCGCTCGACGGTGACGCCGGTCCGGATCTCCCCGCCGTGCCGGCGCAGCGTGGTGGCGAGCGCCTGGCTGAGCCCGCCCATGCCGCCGCGGATGTACCCGAAGCACCCCAGGTGGTCGTCCACGCGCGCGGCCAGGTGGTGGGCCTTCGAGTACGCCGACCCGGGCGTGGACGGCCCGACGAACGTGCCCACGGCGCCGCCGAAGGCGAGGAGTCCCTTGACGCCCTCCGACTCGAAGTACGCGTCGACCAGGTCCCGGGTGGTGCCCAGGATGAACCGGGCCAGCAGGCGCTCGCCGTCCGCCCCGTGGAATGCTCGCGCGAAGTCGCCCCACGTCCAGTCGTCGGCCGGACGCAGGAAGTGATCGCGCAGGATCGCTCCCACCCGGGCGCCGTCAGCCTCGAAGCGCGGCCAGGCCTCGGCGTCGCGCCGCGACCACCGGGCCACGTCGCGGACCGTCCGCTCGAGGTCGGGGTAGACGACCAGGTGTCGGCCGTCCGGGAAGACGCCGGTGAACTGCGGATCGCGGACGTACGACGCGAAGCCCGCCTCCCGGAGTCCGAGCTCCTGCACGATCTCCGGCTGTAGCATGCCGACCGTGTACGACGCCACGCTCAGGCGGAAGCCCGGGAACAGCTCCTCGGTCACGCAGGCGCCGCCTACCAGCTCGCGGCGCTCCAGCACCACGACCGAGAGCCCGGCCCTGGCGAGATAGCACGCCGCCGTCAGCCCGTTGTGCCCGCCCCCCACCACGACCGCGTCATAGCGCTTCATCCCCGGCCTCCTCCCTTGCCCGGCTCCGGCGCAGCCCAATTATAGGGGCGAGGTCCGAGAAGTGTCGGCCGAAGTCCGGCGGCATGCCTTGGAGCTCGGCGCGCGGTCACGGCGCCCGGAGGAGGCTCCGAAAGGTCAGGCTGATGCGCTCGCCTCCGGCGCCGGCCTGGCGGGGCACACCGTGGACGTAGTGGCGCTGGACGGTCCCGCCCATGACCAGGAGGGCGCCGTGGCCGAGCTCGAGGTCGTGCCGCTCCCGGTCCTGCTTCCGCCGCGGCTTGATGGCGAGGCGCCGGGTCGCGCCGAGCGACACGATCGCCACCGTCGGGTCGGGCCCCAGCTCCGGCTCGTCGTCGGCGTGGAGTCCCATGCTGTCGTCGCCGGTCCGGTAGCGATTCACGAGGACGTGGTTGAATGGCACGCCGGTCTGGCCGCGCACGCGCTCGAGGAGGCGCCCCGCCGCCGGCGTGAATGCGCGCGGCTCGAGGGTCTGCCCCGAGTACCGGTAGCCGAGGTCGCCGGCCCAGGCGATCAGCCGTGGCTGGAGGACGCGCCGGCCGAAGAGCACGATGGCGCGCTGCTCCCAGGTCAGCTCGTCGCGGAGCGCCGCCAGCGCCGCATCGGCCTCGTCCGCCGACAGCCAGGCCGCGTCGAAGTCGAGCCAGGCACCCGATGCGAGAGGAATGCGCATGCCGCGCGGCCGGGGTTCACCAGGGGAGACTCGACCCCGGCGAGTGAGGGAGTCCGCTCATCGCGGGCGGGCCCACGGCTCGCGGGGGTCGTGCGCCCGGATCCGCCGGACCTCGACGCTGCCCAGGCGCGCTCCCGGGATCCGCCCGGCCACCTGGACGGCCTCGTCGAGATCCCGCGCCTCGATGAGGTAGTACCCGCCGAGCTGCTCCTTCGTCTCGGCGAAGGGGCCGTCGACGGTGGACAGCTTCCCGTTGCGCATGCGCACGGTGGCGGCGGTCTGCACCGGGTCGAGCGGCGAGGCGCTCACGTAGTGCCCGCTCTTGCGGAGCTGCTCGCAGAGCTCCAGGTTCTCGACGACCAGGGCGTCCCATTCGCTGTCGGACAGCGCGGCGAGCCGCTTCTCTTCCGCGTAGACCAGGCACAGGTACTTCACGGCTTCCTCCTTGGGCTCGCGGTCGTCCCCCGGGGGGATGGGCGGACCGAGCCTCCTCCCCCCCTGATGGTGCGCGCCGGGCGCGGGGGCGTCAAGAACGCGATCCCTGGCGCGATCCCTGGCGGAAGGGAGACGGCCGATGACGGCATCAGCTGCGCCAGGCGCCGTCACGCGAGCGACGCCGAGACCCTGGCCGGCCGGCGCGGGCTCGAGGACACCCACGGGTCCCGCCCCGGACGGTCAGGGCCGGAGCCCGGTCGGGCCCGGCGCCCTTGCGGCCGATCGAGTGCTCGTCTAGGATGCCGGTGGCGAGCCGGAGCGTGTCGCGCACGGCGAGGCTGATCGAGCGCTGCCTCGGTTCCGCGCGCCGCGAGGCGCCCCGGACAGGTCGAGGACTCCGTGCCGGCCCAAGGAGGTCACCATGAGCACCCGGAGTCGGGTCGTCGCACTGCTCGTGTCGATGAGCCTGGTCGGCGTCGCGGCCCTCGCGGCCGCCGCCCCGGTCACGCTCACCTTCCGGTTCAACGACGCCGAGCACAAGGAGCTGCGGGAGGCGCTCGACGTCTTCGAGCGGCAGAACCCGAACATCAAGGTGAGCCTGCAGCGCATCGCCTGGGCCGACTCCCGCGAGCAGTTCCTCCGCGAGGCGGCGGTGGGGCAGGGGCCGGACGTGGTGCACGTGGCCCAGGTCGCCGTGCGCAGCATGGGGCAGGCCGGCGCGTTCTACAAGCTGAACGACCTGGTCAAGCGGTACGGCCTCCTGGGCGGGTGGGACGACTTCCTGTCCACCGAGCTGGCCGCCCAGGACGACGGCACCATCCACGCGATCCCCTGGACGGTGGACACCTTCGCCATGGTCTACAACCCGGAGATCCTCAAGCAGGCGGGGATCGCGAAGTTCCCGGAGACCTGGGACGAGCTCAGGCAGGCCAGCCGCCAGATCAAGGCGAAGACCGGGAAGGTCGGCTGGGCGTTCCCGGCCGGCAGCGGCTCCACCAACTCGATCTGGTTCTTCTGCAACTTCTACTGGTGGTCTCACGGCTGGGGCCTGGTGGACCGGACGCCCGACGGAAAGTACGCGATGGGGATCACCGTCCCCCAGATCGCCGAGGCCTTCGACTACTACAACTCGTACTTCAAGGAAGGCCTCAACGACAAGTCGATGCTGGCGGTGACCAACTGGGGGGCCCAGGAGCTGATCGAGGGCATGGTGCAGGGGAGCTACGCGATCATCAGCACGCCCGAGTTCGTCCTGACCCAGATCGAGGAGGCCTACAAGGCCCGCTATCCCGGTAAACCCCTGCCGTTCGCCTCCACCATCCATCCCAAGGACCGGAACGGCTCCAAGACGTTCATCGGCGGCCGCCAGCTGGCCATCAACGCGAACACGAAGTATCCGGACGAGGCGTTCAAGCTGGTCCAGTACCTGATCGGCCCCGACATCTACGCCAAGTACTACGTCGGCCAGTGGCCGGCGCAGAAGAGCGGAATCGCCAAGATCCAGCGCCCGCCCGCCCACATGGGGCTACCCGGAGCAGCTCAAGCACGCCCGGCAGTGGGGCGCGTACTCCAGCGGGCCGGTGGCCATCCCGACGATGTGGAACGCGGTGGGGCGCGCCATCGGGTCGGTGTTCACCGGGGAGAGGGCCTCCACGGCGGCGGCCCAGGAGGTGTACGACCTGGTCCAGGCCGAGCTTGCCAAGAAGAAGCCGTAGGAGCCCGCCGAGACCCGACGCCGGAAGCGAGCCGGAGACCCAGTGAGGGGAGACCGGTCCTTCATCACATTCCTGCTGCTTCCGGCGTTCTTCTTCCTCGTCCTGTTCTACCTGTACCCGATGGTCTTCAACCTCCAGGTCAGCCTCACCGACCTCAGCCTCTTCGGCCTCCGGCGCGGCGGGCAGTGGGTCGGCCTCGGCAACTACGTCGAGCTCCTGACCAGCCCGCAGTTCCGCCGGGTGCTCTACAACACGACCGTGTGGCTCTCGCTCGTCGGCGTGTCGATCCGCATCGTGCTCGGCGTGGCCCTGGCGTTCCTGATCAACTCCGACACGCTCCGGCGGTACCGGCTGCGGACGCTGTTCCACGTCCTGCTGATCGTGCCGTGGGCGACCCCGCCCATCGTGACGGTGGTCATCTGGCGGTGGATGCTCGATCCGCGGGCGGGGGTCGTCAACAAGCTCCTGGTCGGCTCGGGGCTGGCCGCCGAGCCGGTGGCCTTCCTCTCCGACACCGGCTACGTGTGGCCGGCGCTGATCACCATCATCACGTGGAACACGCTCCCGCTGGTGACCCTCACCTTCCTGGCGAGCCTCAAGTCGATCCCGACGGAGATCCTGGAGGCGGCCGCCGTGGACGGCGCCACGAAGGTCCGGAGCGCGTGGCACGTGGTGCTGCCGCAGCTCATGCCGGCGATCGTCGTGATGACCCTGCTGTCAACCTTCTGGACCTTCAACAACTTCGCGTACGTCTGGCTCACGACGGGCGCCGGGCCGGGGACCTACACGAACGTGATGGCGACGGAGGTCTACATCAAGGCGTTCGTCGACGGCCGCATGGGATACAGCTCCGCGCTCGGCGTCATCATGGCGGCGATCATGACCGCCTTCGGACTCCTCTACCTCCGGTTCGTGGTGCAGCGGGAGCTCCGTGAGGTCTTCTGACGCGCCGTTGCGCGAGACGCTGGCGGGGGCCGCGGTCACCGCGCGCCCGCGCGTCGCGCGCCGTCGCCGCGTGCCGACCCCGGGCGAGGTCCTGATCCTGGCGACGGCGCTGGTGGTGGCGGTGGTGATGCTCTATCCGACCGCCTGGGTCTTCTTCGCGTCGTTCAAGACCCAGGAGACCCTCTTCTCGGGAGAGTTCGCCCACTACACGCTGCGGAACTACGTCCGGCTGCTCGGCTCCGGCTTCGCGGTCCACATCGCCAACAGCCTCGCGATCTGCCTGACCGCCGTCGTCGCGTCGACGTTCGTCTCGGTGATCGCCGCCTACGTGTTCTCCCGGACCCGGTTCCGCTGGAAGCCGGCGATCTTCGGGGCGGTGATGCTGGGACAGACGTTCCCGTGGATCGTCCTCGTCACCCCCGTCTTCATCCTGTTCGCGCGCCTGGGGCTCCTCAACAGCTACGTGGGGATGGTGTTCTGCTACATCGCGATCACCATCCCCTTCTCCGTCTACCTCCTGGTCGGCTACCTGGAGTCGGTGCCCCGGAGCCTCGACGAGACCGCGATCATCGACGGCTGCCCCCGGTTCCAGGTGATCTGGCGGATCGTCTTCCCGATCATGCTCCCGGGCGTGGTCGCCACCGCCACCTACTCCTTCCTGCTGTGCTGGTCCGAGTACCTCTTCGCGCTCGCGTTCCTGACGCAGACCGAGATGAAGACGATGCCGCTGGCGCTCTACGCGTTCTTCGGCGAGCACACCACCGAGTGGGGCCAGGTGATGGCGGCCTCGGCCCTGATCACGCTGCCGACCCTCCTCCTCTTCCTGCCCCTCCAGACGAAGCTCACGGCGGGGCTGGCCGCCGGCTCCGTCAAGCAGTAGGCTCGCGGTCGATGACGTCGCTCGAAACCATCCGAGTGCGCCAGCGCGGCCGAACGCCACTGGCTCGCCTCAGAGGGACATGGATCAGGCTGGGCACTGCCGCCGCCGTGGTCTTCTGTGCGGGTGTCCTCGTCCTCGCCGCTCCGAACGCCGCCGCCGCACAGCCGGGGGCCAGGGTCGCCCGGATCGGATACCTGACGGCAGCAAGGGCAGCGCGGGTACCACGCGCCCTCGAAGCGCTCCGGCTCGGGCTGTCGGATCTCGGCTACGTGGAGGGCCAGCATTACGTCATCGAGGCGCGGGCGGCCGAGGGGCAACTCGACCGTGTGCCCGGCCTGGCCGCTGAGCTCGTCCGGCTCAAGGTCAACGTCATCGTGGCGGCAGGCCCGCAGGCGGCCATCCCGGCGAGGGTCGCCACTACGACCATCCCCATCGTTCTGGTATTCAGTGAGGACCCGGTGGCCATCGGCCTCGTCCAGAGCCTCTCGCGGCCGGGCGGCAACGTGACGGGGCTGTCTCACATGAGCGTGGAGCTGGCCGGGAAGCGGCTCGAGCTGCTGAAGGAAGCCGTGCCCCGGCTGTCGCGCGTGGCCGTCTTCTGGGACTCGACCCTCCCTGAGAAGGTCCTCGAGTTCAGGCAGACCGAGAGGGCGGCCCGGGTCCTCGGGATCCAGCTGCAGTCCGCGGAGGTGCGCGGGCCCGCTGACCTCGAGCCGGTCTTCGCCGCCATCGTCCGGGAGCGGGCCAGCGCGTTCATCGCCCTGCAGTACCCGCAACTGGACCCGCTGATGAAGCGGCTCTTGGAGCTGGCGCTCAGGAGCCGACTGCCCGGATTGTGCCCGGGATGGTCGAGGAGGGGTGCCTCATGGCTTACGAGGTGAACGGCGCCCAGTTGCTTCGCCGGCAGGTCGCCGGGTACGTGGACAAGCTCTTGAAGGGCGCCAAGGCCGCTGAGCTGCCCGTCCAGCAACCCACGGTCTTCGATCTGTCGATCAACCTCCGGACCGCCAGGACGATCGGCCTCACGATCCCGCCGGCGCTCCTCGACCGCGCCGACCGCGTGATCCGGTGAGCGTCACCCCGACCGCGCGGACGTGCGCCTGTCGCCGTGCCGTGGCATCGTCGAGCGGGTGGGTACCTGCCGACCTCGCGAACCAGCGGCCTGACGCGCTGCTGGCACCGTCGCACTTCGACCCCGTGGCCGGCAGCCGTCTCTACAACGAGTACCTCCAGCACTACCAGCTCGTCGAGGCCGTCGGCTTCGACGGCATCATGCTGAACGAGCACCACAACGCGCCGTTCTGCATGCAGGCCAAGGCGAACATCTTCGCCGCGATCCTGGCCGCCACGACCTCCCGGGTGAAGATCGTGCCGCTCGGCAACCCGCTGCCGCTCGCCGACAACCCGGTGCGCCTGGCCGAAGAGCTGGCCATGATCGACATGATCTCCCGGGGCCGGCTCGTGTCGGGGTTCGTCCGCGGCGGCGGCCAGGAGCAGCTCGCCACCGGCGTGAATCCCGCCTACAACCGCGAGCGCTTCGAGGAGGCGCACGACCTCATCGTCAAGGCCTGGACGCAGCCCGGGCCGTTTCGCTGGGAGGGCCCGCACTACCAGCACCGCGTCGTGAATCCCTGGGCGCTGCCGCTGCAGAAGCCGCACCCGCGCATCTGGATCCCCGGCGTCCTCAGCAAGGAGACGGTCGTCTGGGCGGCCCGTCACCGCTACCCCTACATCGCGCTGAGCACGTCGATCGAGGCCACCAAGAAGATCTGGGCGCTCTACGACGCCACCGCGGCCGAGGCGGGGTACGCCGCCGGGCCGGAGAACCGCGGCTACCTGCAGCGCTGTCACGTCGCCGAGACCGAGGAGAAGGCCCTGGCCAACGCGCGCCAGTTCATGTGGATGCAGGGCGAGTTCACAGGGCTGGCCCATCCCGTGTGGTCCACCCCGTCCGGCTACTTCTCGCCGTCGAACCGGCGCGCGTTCGTCGAGTACGCCGTGGGCCGCCGGGCCAACCCGCGCGGGGTCAAGTTCGAGGATCAGATCCGCGACCAGATGATCATCGCCGGCACGCCGTCGACGGTGATCCCGAAGCTCCGGCGCCTGCTCGAGGAGACGCGGCCGTCGATCCTGGCCTTCTGGGCGAGCGACGGGTTCGTCGGCGACGAGGACGCGCGGACGTGCATCCGGCTCATGGGCCAGGAGGTGCTGCCGGCGCTGCGCGAGATCGGCAAGGAGCTGGAGCTGTGGAGCCCGTTCGAGGTGAACGCGCCGGTGAGCCTGGCGGCCGGCTCCGGCTAGGCCGTAGCGGGCGCGGCGGCGAGGAGGGAGGTCCGATGGCCGCGTCGAGCGACCGGGTGCGGAACGTCGTGCTCGTCGTCTTCGACACGCTCCGTCTGGACGCCGTCGGCTCCTACGGCACGCCGCCTCCGTGGGGCGCGATCGCGACGCCGGTCCTCGACGCCTTCGCCCGGGAGTCGGTCCGCTTCACCCGCGCCTACCCCGAGTCGCTCCCGACGCTCTGCGCGCGCCGCGCGCTCTACACCGGCCAGCGGACCTACCCCTTCCACGACGGGAACTTCCGCCTGAAGGGCGACTTCCCCGGGGTCGCGCCCGGGTGGGGGCCGATCCCCGAGGCGCAGCACACGCTGGCCGAGATCTTCCAGGCGGCCGGCTTCCGCACCGGGCTGATCGCGGACGTCTACCACATGTTCAAGCCGTCGAAGAACTTCTGGCGCGGCTTCGACCAGTGGACGTTCATCCGGGGCCAGGAGACCGACCCCGCCCGGAGCGGCCCGGCGCCGAGCCAGGCGCTGATCGACCGGTACGTCCCGCGCCGGCTCCAGGACGCGCGGCGCCAGGCACGGGGGCTCGCGAAGCTCCCGACGGGGATCGACTGGTTCTCGAGCGCGTGTGTCCGCAACATGCACGACCGGGTGCGCGAGGAGCTGTGGTTCAACGCCCAGGTCATGCAGGAGGCGGCGCGCTGGCTCGAGCAGAACCGGGACGCCGAGCGGTTCTTCCTCACCGTCGAGTCGTTCGATCCCCACGAGCCGTGGTTCGTGCCCGAGCACTACCGGACGCCGCTACGACGGCGTCGGAGGGGCCGGAGCAGGTGCTCTCGCCCTACTGCCGAGCTCCCGGATCTCGAGCCGGAGCTGGTGCGGCGCACCCGGGCGAACTACGCGGGCCTGGTGACGATGTGCGACCGGTGGCTCGGCCACCTGCTGGAGACCCTCCGCGCCCAGGGGCGGCTCGACGACACGCTGGTCGTCGTCGCCTCCGACCACGGCCACACGCTCTGGGAGCGGCGGGCGTACATCGGCAAGCGCGGCTACCCGTCGGACCCGGAGGTCTACGACGTCCCGCTCCTGATCCGCCACCCCGCCGGCCTCGGCGCCGGGACGACGTGCGATGCCTGGGTCCAGCACCACGACCTCGCCGCCTACGCTCCTGGAGGCGGCCGGCACGCCGCCGCCGGAGCCCATCGCCGGCCGCTCGGTCTGGCGGACGGCCTTCGCCGGCGGCCCGCCGGTCCGCGACCACGTGGTGGTCGGCTGGGGCTCGGCGATGACCGTCGTGACCGACCGCTGGTGGTTCAACTGCAAGGCGGACGGGCGGGGCGCCTTCCTGTTCGACCGGAAGCGCGCCGATCCCTTCGGCGAGAACCTGGCCGACGCGGAGCCCGCCCTCGTCCGCGAGCTGTTCGCCCGCGAGCTGGCGGGTTCCCCGGCTACGTCATGGCGCTGGCCGCGAGCGCCGTCGACGCCCCCGGCTGCAGCCCCATCGCAGTGGCGTAGACGGGCGTCGCGTCAGCGTGGCCGGGTCCGGTTTGACCCCGATGCCCGCCGCGTCGATGCTACACTGCGTTCGTGGACCCGATCGCCCTGAGGGCCTACCGGGATCGCGCGTGGGCGGTGGCGGAGGACCTGAAGCGGGCGCACTGGGCGCGCGAGTTCGCCGCGCGGGGTCCCGAGGCGACCGTCCACGCCGCCCACGCGCTCTGGCGGCACATGCGCCTCGTCCGCCCGGACTGGCCCTCGGCGGCTCAGCGCCGCGAAGACTTCGCCCATCACGTCCAGCTCAAGCAGCGCATCGACCGCGCCGCCGGTGCCGTCCTCCGCCTCGCCGATCGTTGAGCTCCTCGCGGAGCTCGGGCCGGCCCTTGCCGCGCTCGGCGCTCGCTGGTACCTGTTCGGGGCTCAGGCGGCCATCCTCCACGGCGTCGCCCGGCTCACGGCCGACGTGGACGTCACGGTCGATCTCGGCTCCCAGCCGACGGCCCGGCTCGTCGCCGGTCTGGCCGACGCGGGCTTCGACCTGCGCGTCGCCGACGTCGGCGGGTTCGTCGACGCCACGCGGGTCCTCCCGTTCGTGCATCGCCGCACGCGCATCCCGGTCGACGTCGTGCTGGCCGGCCCCGGGCTCGAAGAGCTGTTCTTCGCCCGGGCCGAGGAACGGGAGATCGGGAGTGTTCGCGTGCCGGTCGCATGCGCCGAGGATCTGATCACCATGAAGGTCCTGGCCGGGCGTCCGCGGGACCGGGAGGACGTCGTCGCCATGCTCCGGGCGCGCGGTGGAGAGCTCGACCTCGAGCGGATCCGGGCCACCCTGGGCCTCCTGGAGAAGGCCTTGGACCAGGCCGACCTCCTCCCCGAGCTGGAGCGCGCCATCGAGCGCGCCGGACGCGGCCGGTCCTAGCCGGACGTCGAGCCGCGTCCCTGGACGCGTCGAATGAACGCGGTTCCGATCATTCTCAGGCGAGCGCTGACGGGTCCAGCTCGACCCCGAAGCCCGGCGCGTCGGTGGGACGGATCAGCCCCCGCTCGATCCGGGGCTCGCCGCGGAGCCACGTGACCCAGGGCCGCCCGCTCTCGGCGAGCGGCTCCGGGCTCAGGGCGGCGATCGCGTGGAGGCCCCACACCTCGGCGCCCCGGTGGGGCACGACCCACAGGCCGTGCTCGGCGCCCAGCCGGAAGATCGCCCGGAGGGGCGTGAGGCCGCCGCACCAAGAGGCGTCCGGCTGGAGGATCTGGTGGGCGTGGCGCGCGATCACCTCCCGGAAGCCCTGCGCCCCGCACTCGTGCTCGCCGCCGGCGATCGGAATGGGCGAGCGGCGGCAGAGCTCCGCGTAGCCGTCCAGGTCGTCGGGCGAGAGCGGCTCTTCGATCCAGCGCACGTCGTGGGCCACGAACGCGTCCGCCAGTCGCAGTGTGGTCGCCAGGTCCCACTCGAGGAACGCGTCCACGTAGAGCGCGATCTCCGGGCCGAGCCGCTCGCGGGCCCGGCGCACTACGTCCACGTTTGCGGCGAAGCCCGGGGAGGGCCGCGGCATGTGGAGCTTCACGTGGCGGAAGCCCCGCTCGGCCTCGTCGCCGACCTCGTGACCAATCGAGGCGTAGGCGAGGATCGCGGGGTTCCGGAGTCCCCCGAGGAGCGCGTAGACGGGCTCCCCGGCGACTTTCCCCGCGAGGTCCCAGAGGGCCAGGTCCACTCCCGAGAGCGCCCACAGCGCGATGCCCTTCCGGCCGAACGGGAGCGTGGCCCGGTACATGAGGGCCCAGAGCCCCTCGATGTCGGCGGGATCGCGTCCCAGCAGGACGTCCCGCAGGACCGTCTCGACCACGTGGACGCCGGCGCGGCCGCCGCCGCCCACGCCGAGCCCGGTGAGCCCCGCGTCCGTGTCGAACCAGGACCGCGACCTGGGCCATGGCGGTCCGCCAGTCGCGCGGCTCGTTCGTGCCGCGCGGGATCACCGCGCGGACGTCCGTGATCTTCACGCGCTCAGAGATCGTCGGGGGTGAGGGCGAGGCCGAGGCCCGGCCCGTCGGGCGGCCGGACATAGCCCTGCCGCGGCGCGAACGTGCCGGCGGGGAGGCGGTCCCAGAGCCACTGGTGCAGCATGTGGTACTCGATGGAGTCGCAGTTGGCGACGGCCGCGCCGAGGTGGAGGCTCGCCGCCATGACGACGGCGCTCGATGCCGCATGGAGCGAGCACGGGCGGTGAAACGCCCGGGCGAGGTCCGCGATCCGCCGGCCCTCGCTGATCCCCCCGCACACCGCCACGTCGAACTGGACGAACTCCACGGCGCCTGCGGTGATCAGCTCGCGGTAGCGGTCGAGCCCGTACTCGGTCTCGTTGCCGCAGACGGGGATCGGGCCCGCGGCCTGGACGCGGGCCTGACCGGCGACGTCGTACGGCGAGACCGGCGCCTCGAGCCAGTACACGTCGTGGGGCGCGAGGGCGCGGGCGAGCCGGAGGCTCTCGGGCACGGTGAGGTTGTAGACGGCGTCCACCATGAGCCGGATGCCCGGGCCCACCGCCTCGCGCGCCGCGGCGACCCGCCGGACGTCCTCGGCCAGCGGCGCGCCCCCGACCTTCATCTTGACGCCCGGTGAAGCCCCGGGCCACGTAGCCGGCCATCTCCTCGGCGAGCGCCTCCGGCGACTTGCCCTCGCCGTAGAGCCCGGCGCTGGCGTAGCAGTAGACCTCGTCCGCGTGGGCGCCGAGGAGCCGGTAGAGCGGGACCCGCAGGACCTGCCCCTTGAGGTCCCACAGGGCCGTGTCGATCGCGGAGAGCGCCGCCGCCACGATCCCGGTGCGCGACGAGAGCTCGGTGGGCCGGAACGCCCGCTGCCACACGCGCTCGACGAAGAATGGATCCTCCCCGACCACCAGCGGAGCGAGGTCCTCCTCGATGGTGGCCACCAGGGCCTGGGGCGACGCCGCCGTGTTCCACGCCTCGCCGACCCCGAGGTGGCCTGTGTCGGTTTCGAGGAAGACCAGCACCATGACCTTTTCCTGCCACCGCGTCCGCGGATTCCAGAGGCGCCCGTCCATGTCACGGCGGACGACGCGGGGGATGACCTTGGTGACCTTCACGACAGGCAGGGTAGACCACGACCGGGGTCGGCGACAACCCGTGGCTGCGGCGGTGGGACCACCGGCCCCCACACGCTAGTGGTTTTGAAGCGAACCCGCCCGCCGTCCGGGCCGGCGAGCCCGGGCTTGCCGCCGGCCGCCGCGGTCAGCCGCACGGCGTCGGGTGGGCGAACGAGGAAGGCCGCCAGGAGCTGGCGCAGGCGCCCACGGGCGATCACGTGGGCGCGCCGGGCCACTGCCCAGTGAGACGCCGCGGTTCCGGTTCTCGGCATGTCGGGAAATACCCTGGGAAAGAGTTTTGCTATTCGCCTAGCGGGGTATGCAAGAGAATCGGGATTCGTGAACCCCTCCGGTCTAGGTTCGCTGCTTGCACAGGGGTGTCCGGACCCGCAAGGGAATTCACATGGCGCCAAGCGATAACCACCCCGCTCCTCAGGCAGAGAATCGGGACACGACGAGCTCCGTGAGGACGAGCGGTGAGCTCGACGGACCCGCCCACCGTAGAGCAGCTCGCTGACGTCATCAGGCAGCGGGTGTGGTTGGCGTTCGGGTCGTCGGTGGACGACCCGAAGTGCTCCGAACCGTATCCGACCCGCGGATTGACATCATGCCATCCCAAGTTGGGAGTCTCACGCCGTCGGGACATACCATGCGAATCGCGGTAATGGGTGCCGGCGCCGTCGGAGGATATTTCGGAGCCCGACTGGCTGCGTCTGGCCTAGATGTTTCTTTCATTGCGCGGGGAGAACACCTGAGGTCTACGCAGAAACATGGCCTTAGGGTAAGAAGCATCCAGGGAGACCTGGAGATCCATTCTCGGTTCACTTCGAACCCGGAAGACGTTGGCCCTGTTGATCTGGTCCTATTCAGTGTCAAGTCTCCGGACACCGAAGAGGCTGCAAGGTCGTTGGCGCCGCTCATGAGTGGGAAAACCACGGTGTTGTGTCTTCAAAACGGCGTCAACAATCCGGAGAAGATCGCACGACTGTGGGGTGTGGACCGGACTCTGGCCAGCGTCGTATATGTTGCCGCTGCAGTCCGCGAACCTGGAGTCATAGAGCACCGCGCGGGCGGGCGGATTGTTCTGGGATCGCTCGACGCGCCGGGCCAAGAGTCCGCACGCAACGTTCAGTCCATTTTGGCCGGGAGCCACGTTCCCTGTGATGTGAGCTCCGAGATTCGCACGGATCTCTGGAGAAAGCTCGCCTGGAGTTCACCCTTCTGTGCTCTTTCCTGCTTGCTGCGCATGACGATTGGAGAGATCAGGGCTTCGGACTCGCTCGAGCACCTTATTGGGGGCTGTATCGAGGAAGTTCGGAACGCCGCTCAGTGCCGTGGCATTGACCTTCCCCCGTCAATTGCGCAAGACACCCTGAGTGTTTCGCGTAGTCTGGGAGACGTCAAGCCGTCTATGCTTCAGGACCTGGAAGCAGGAAAGCCCCTTGAACATGAAGCCTTGAACGGCATTGTAGTAAAGATCCTTCACCAGGCCGGAAAGAGAGCGCCGATCAACGAGATCTTTTATACAGCTCTGAAACACATCGATCGGGACCTTCGCGCCAGACAATCCCGTTCCAAAGGATTAGGTTAGACGTATGCCGGGAAGGAGAGCACTGAGGAGGACTAGGCAATGATTCCAAGAGGAGATGTTGGAGATATTCTCGAGGCCTTTGACAATGGAGCGATAGAACAGTCTATTCCCTCACGCTTCGAACAGCAGGTTGCCCGCTATCCTGACCGCATCGCCGTAGTGAGCGGCGAGACCCGTTTGACGTACACCGAACTGAATCAAGCGGCGAACCGCATTGCTCACATCATCTTGGCCCGTCTCGGGTCGGGGGACGAGACGGTCGCGCTTCTCTTTCAACCGGGGGCATCGATCATCGCAGCGATTTTAGGGGCTCTCAAGGCCGGCAAGATCTCTGTCGCCTTGGATCCCTCGTATCCTCAGGCACGAACCGCCTACATGCTGGAAAATTGCGAAGCCAGGCTGTTCCTTACCGACTCGAAGCATCTCTCAATGGCCCAGCAGTCGGCACAGAATGGCCAAGAAGTGTTTAACTGTGACGTCATCGATGCCAGTGTTGCCGCCGGGAACCTGGACGTGTCACTTTCCGGCGAGACAGCTGCCATCATACTCTACACTTCAGGATCGACGGGAAATCCCAAAGGAGTGCTTCACAACCATCGCAATGTCCTCGTTGAAGTGAGAAACTATACCAAGGACGTGCGGATCCGTCCTGAAGACCGGCTGGCAGTGTGGCATTCATTTAGCTTTGCGAATTCCATTCGGAATCTATATGGCGCTCTGCTGAACGGCGCTACCGTCTTTCCCTACGATCTTTCCGGTCAAGGTGTGATGCCACTGGCGGACTGGATTCGGAAGAACGAGATCACCATGATTCATACTTTGGCAACGACGTTTCGCGCGTTCGTTGACACTCTATCAGCCGACACCACGTTTCCGTCGTTGCGAGTACTACGGTTAGGCGGCGAACCCATCAACGGAGACGATGTAAGAAGCTTCCAGCGTCATTTCTCTCCTCACTGCGTCCTAATGCACGTGATGGGTCCGACGGAGACCTTGAGCATTCGACGTCACTTCATCGGCCATGATTGGGACGGTGACAAGGCCAAGCTACCGGTGGGCTACGCGGTTCCTGATAAACGGGTGCTCCTCTTGGATGAAACTGGTCGCCGCGTGGGCCCCGATGAGATCGGCGAGATTGCAGTGCAAAGCAAGTATCTGGCGGTCGGTTACTGGCGGCAACCTCAACTCACACAGGCGGCGTTTATCCCTGATCCCAAGGGTGGTGAGGAACGGCTATATCTCACGGGCGATCTCGGCGTGATGCATCCCGACGGTTGCTTGATCCACATGGGGCGCAAGGACTTTCAAGTGAAGATTCGTGGTCACAGAATTGAAGTCGGTGAAATCGAAACGGCGCTTTCAGAGTTCGACTCCGTCAAAGCAGCGGTCGTGCACGCGCAGCCAGACGGTAACGGGGAGCAGCGACTCGTCGCCTATATCGTAGCCGCTTCGGGCAGCGTTGTAACGGCAAACGAGCTCCGGCGTGGATTGGCTCAAACCCTGCCGGACTTCATGATGCCTTCGATCTTCGTGTTTCTCGAGGAGTTCCCACTCTTGCCCAATGGCAAGATCAATCGGCGAGCCTTGCCGGTACCAACCCCCGCGCGTCCGGTACTGCCGGTGCCCTACGCCACGCCCCGGAATCCCATCGAGTCAGCCCTGGTAGCCATATGGATGGAAGTTCTCAAGCTGGAAAAGGTGGGCATCCACGATCGATCTCTCGATCTCGGCGGTGATTCTCTGCGTGCCACCCGTATTCTCAATCGCACCCGTGACTCATTCACAGTAGAGTTGTCTTTTGGCGATCTCTTGAAGACCGAGAGCATAGCTCAAATGGCGGACTTGATTGCGTCAGTGAAAGCAGTTGCTTCGAGCGGAGGGTAGGGGTAGTCAACATGATGCCTCTCCTTCACGGCCGTCGTCCCCGTCCTCCGGGGGGGCTGGCGGTCGAAGCCCCCTTCGGCCCGATCGTGCGTGGCCGGCGCGGGCTGTGTCAAAGCGCGTCTCGATCGCCGAGGACGGCCAACGGATCGCCGACCTGCTGAGCACGGTGCTACACCAGGCGGAGCGGCCCGCTGAACCGCCGGGGATCGCTGTTCGCCGCATCGGGGGTCGTGCGAGACCCGCGGCTGAAGCTACCGCAGGCCACCGGCGGTGAGGCCGCGGACCATCTGGCGCTGGACGAGGAAGACGAAGGCGAGGACGGGGAGGGTGATCAGCAGGGCGGCGGCCGAGACGGCGCCCCAGTTGTACTCCTCGAAGGAGATGAAGTTGAAGACGGCGACGGGTGCCGTCTTGAGCTTGGTCCCGGTGAGGACCAGGGCGAACAGGAAGTTGTTCCAGGACGTCGTGAAGCCCAGGATGGCCGTGGCCACGATCCCGGGGCGGACGAGCGGCAGGGCGATGCGCGCGAAGGCGCCGAGCCGGGAGCAGCCGTCGAGCCAGGCGGCCTCCTCGAGCTCGCGCGGCACGTCCTCGAAGTAGCCGATCATGACCCCCACGCAGAGCGGCAGCGTGAAGACCAGGTGGGTGGCGATGAGGGGCGGGTAGGTGTCGATGAGCCCGAGCGTCCGCGTGATGACGTACCAGGGGAGGATGCAGCTCACGTAGGGCACCATGCGGGCGCACAGGATCAGGAACGCAAGGCGCCCCTGGCGGTGCCGGGCGATGGAGTAGGCGGCGGGGAGCCCCAGCGCGAACCCGAGCAGCGTCGCCCCGAGCCCGATCACCGTGCTGTTCACGATGTAGCGCGCGAAGGCGTGGGTGCCGAGGACGGCCTCGAAGTTCTTCCAGGTGGGCGTGAAGAGCCAGACGGGCGGAAAGGCCGTGATCTGGGCCTCCGTCTTGATGGCGTTCGTGCCCATCACGACGAAGGGGAAGAGGAAGAAGGCGAGGATGCCGGCCAGCCCGAGGTAGTAGAGGCCGCCGGGGCGCCGCCTCATCACCCGCTCTCAGTCGGGCCGGGGGGAGCTGCGCGCTCCATTGGATCGCCGCGACGCCTCCGGACGTCGCGCCCCTCCGGGCGCCCCGAGCCCCCCCTCCAGCTGTTCCGTCGCTTGCGCATCGTCGGCGATTGCCTCGCAGGTTCTCTCAGTACGACCAGGCGCGGCGCCGGGCCTGGAGGAGCACGAGGCTCAGCGCCATGATGACCAGCAGGAGCACGACGGCCAGCGCGGAGCCGTACCCCATCTGGAAGTAGACCATCCCGACCTGGTACGTGTAGAGGTTGAGCGTCTCGGTGGCGTCGGCCGGCCCACCCTGGGTGATCACGTAGATGAGGTCGAACGTCTTCAGCAGCAGGATGACCCGGAACACGGCCGCCATGACCAGGTGGGGGCGGATCAGGGGGAGCTGGATGCGCCGCACGAGTCGGAGCCCCTTCGCCCCGTCGAGGGCGGCGGCCTCCAGGATCTCGGCGGGGATGGTCTGGAGCCCCGCCAGGAGCAGCAGCACGACCATCGGGGTCCACTGCCAGACGTCCACGAGCACCAGGGAGGGCAGGGCGGTCAGGGGATCGCTCGCCCACAAGAGCGGCGGGAGCCCGACCAGCGACAGCACGTAGTTCAGCATCCCGAGCGTCGGGTTGAACATCATCGCCCAGACGAGCGCGATCGCCACCGGCGTCACGCTGAGGGGCAGGAGCAGGACGGTGCGCACCAGGCCGCTGCCGGCGAACTCGCGGTTCAGGTAGAGCGCGATGCCGAGCCCCAGGAGCAGCTCCAGCCCGAGGGCCAGGCCGGTGAAGTAGAAGGTCACCCAGGCCGCGTGCCACACGCGAGGATCGGCCAGCAGCGCGGCGTAGTTGGCGAGCCCCACGAAGCGGGGTGGCGCCGGGCTTCCCAGATACCACGAGGTCAGGCTGACCCAGAGGGCGTAGGCGAGTGGCCCGGCCAGGACGACCAGCAGCGCGAGGACGGCGGGCAACGGCAAGAGCCAGGCGAGGCGCTGGTCGACCCAGGACAGGACGCGGTCGGCGACCCCCGGCGGGCCGGCCCGGGCGCTGACCGGCTCGACGCGTGGCCCCGTCAGAGCCCCGGCGCCGTGCGCCCTACTCGGTCGCATCCATGATTTTCTTCATCTCCGCCGCGGCGCGCTCGGCGGCCGCCTTGACGTCCTGCCCGAGGATCGAAGCCTGGATCGCCGCGCCGATCGCGTCGCGCACCTCGCCGACGGCGACCACGGGCGGCACGTTGAAGGGCTTGCCGGTCCGGATCCCTTCCAGGGTCGCCCCTGACCAGTCGGGGTGCCTGTCCTGGCTCTTGAAGCGAGGGTCGTTCCAGGACGACTGGCGCGGCGACGCCGAGCCGGCGACCAGGATCTGGGTCAGGTTCTCCTTGCTGGTTGCCCACTGGACGAACAGCCAGGCGGCCTCCTTGACCCGCGACTGCTTGAGGATCATCCAGGAGGTCACCGGGAGCATGGGCACGCGACGCCCGTCCGGCCCGACGGGGATGAGGGAGTACCCGACCTTGCCCGCCACCTGCGACTTCGTCGGGTCCTCGATCCGGGCGGCGAGGATGTTGATGTCGGTGAACATCGCCGCGCGCCCCTGCATGAAGAGGGCGCTCGCCTCCGGGAAGCCGTAGTTGAGCACGCCTGGCGGGCCGTAGAGGCGGAGCATCCGCCCGTAGAAGTCGATGGCCCGGACCGCGGCCGGGCTGCCGATCGCCGGCTGCCGCCGGTCGTCCAGCCAGGCGCCGCCGAAGTTGTAGAGATAGTAGGAGAGCTGGGTGACCGCCTCGGCCTTCTTGCCCCGGAACACCACGCCGTAGAGGTCCTTCTGCCCGTCGGCCAGCGCCCCCTCGCGGACGCGCTTCGCGGCCTGTTCCATCTCCTCCAGGGTCTCGGGCGGCTTGACGCCGTACTTCTGGAACAGGTCCTTCCGGTAGTAGAGGAGGTGGGTCTGCGGCGAGAACGGGACGGCCACCAGCCGCCCCTCCATCTTCCCGATCTCCCAGGGGCCGGTGAGGAAGTCGGCCGCGTCGAACTCGGGGCTGGTCAGCTCGGGGTTGCCGAGGAGTCCGTCCAGCGGCTCCAGCCAGCCCGCCTTCCAGAACCGGAGCGCGATCTGCATCGGCAGGTCGGCCACGACGTCGAGCGTCCCCGCGCCGGCGGTGGCCTCGAGCAGCGTCTTCTGGCGGAGCTGGGCGTCGGGGAACGTCTCCAGCGTGACCTTGACGCCGGTCAGCTGCTCGAACTGCGGGAGCCACGCCTTGATCCGGTCGAGCTGGGGGATGATCGGGGCAAAGACCCGGACCTGCGCGCCCGCATGGCGCTTCCAGTTGAAGCCCTGGGCCGGCGCCGGCCGGGGCCACACGCCCGCGAGTCCCACCAGGAGCACGACCACCGCTACCCCGGCCAGCGCGACCCGCCCACGACTCGCTCGGCTCTGTCGCCTCATGTGCGCACCTCGTCACGCCCGGTCGTCAGACCGACCGGTCAGGATGGCGATCACCTGGGGGACGGCCGCCTCCGCCCGCTTGCGGAGGTCGGCCGGGGTCAGGCTCCCCACCGGGTGCGGGACGACGGCGAAGCGGATAGTCCGGGTTCCCGGAGATGGCGGCCTGGGCCCGTGCCGTGGGGATGAACTCCTCGGTGCAGATCACCACGGCCGGCACGCCCAGCCCGTCCAGCGCGATCCCGTCGTGCAGACTGCACGAGCTGCACGACCCTCAGTCGCCGATGGCGGTCACCACCGCGTCGCACCGCGGGCCAGCTCCTCGCAGGATCTCGGCGTCGGCGACGCGCGAGGCGTTCGGCTTCACGCGCACGACGACCTCGCGCACGCGGTATCGCGCCTCCAGCCCCTCCCGGACGAGGTCCAGGAGGCGGTCGGCGTTGACCTTGCCGTTCGGCGAGGAGCCCGAGCACCTTGCCGTCGAGCGCGGACAGGCGAGGCGCGAGCGCGGCCTCGGCGTGGTCGGGCGGGACCGTGGGGTCGAGGATCTTGATCATTTGTCTCCTCCCGTCACCCCCCAACCCCCCTCC
The DNA here is from genome assembly GCA_963708025.1 of uncultured Candidatus Rokubacteria bacterium. GTDB lineage: Bacteria > Methylomirabilota > Methylomirabilia > Rokubacteriales > DASRDR01 > CAVPSB01. Next base: position 360,989 of record CAVPSB010000015.1, read on the forward strand.
CCACCCACCGGGGCGAGGGGGGCTTCGGAGGGACAGCTCCGAATGCACTCAGCGGATCGGGCGGGTCACGACGAGGCTGTTCCGGTCGCGGCTCCAGGACGGGATGAAGGCCGAGTGGCCGCCCGCCCCGCCGCCCCCGACGGCGATGAAGATGTCCTCCGGACCCTCGCCCCGATGGACGACGCGCGTCTCGTCGCCCGGCTCGATCGGCCCCGGGACCTTGCCCGCGCGCTTGAGCTCCGCCATCGTCCGGCGGGCGCGCTCGTAGAGGGCGCCCCGGAGCCGGCCCTTCGTCCACCCGTCACGGGCGAGGAGCCGGACGTGCTCGGGGGCCAGGACGAGGAACGACTGGCCGGGGCTGAAGCTGCCGAGGCCGGCCATGGCGTCCGCCAGCGTGACCACGATCGCCTCCGCGTCGTGCCCGTAGTGCGTCAGCACGTTGTGCGGCCCCTCGGCGGCGAACACGGTCACCGTGCTCGTGTCCCGCGGGAAGCCGCGCTCGACGTGGAGCGGCTCCCAGGGGCTTTCCTCCTCGAGCTCCGCGATGCAGAAGGTGTACTTCCCGGGATGCCCCTGCGTCGAGCGATCGAGGACGCCCGGCTGAGCGCCCGAGGCAGTTCAGGATCACGAGCCGGAGGGCTCGCCCGATCGTCGCGTTGGCCCGCCACCCCGGGCCGAAGCAGTTCACCCCGGCGTTGATCCCGAGGGCCCGGCGGACGGGGCCGTTGACCACGAGGAACGACGCCGAGCCTCCCGTGCTCGTGATCGCGCCGTGCAGGTTGTACGCAGGATCGCCCATCGCCTCGAGCGCCGCCAGGACGACCGGCATGTACGTGGGCCGGCAGCCGGCCAGGACGGCGTTGATCGCGACCTTCTCGACGGTGACGGTGCGGCGGCGGGTCGGCTCCCGGACGACGACCTCGTCCGGCTCGCGTCCCGCGGCCTCGACGAAGCGGCGGACGGCGTCCTCGGTGGCGGGGACCACCGGCAGGCCGTCGGCCCAGCCCCGCTCGAAGCACGTCTCGACCGCCTCCAGCCAGCCGGGGACCTCGACCTGGGCCGACGTGAGCCGCATGCCCGCCCCTCCTCCGTTCGCCTCTCGGCCAGCCCCGAATACTATGCGGCCGGGGAGGGTGTCAAGCCGGGCCGCGCGCTCTTGACGGGTGCCCGCCGCGGTGCTATTCCGGCGGGCGTGACCCGACGATGACGTTGACGCGGTCGGCGGCCGCTCCGGCGGTGGCGGGCGCCCGAGCCCGCCGTCCACTGCGCTGGCGGGAGGAGAGCCGCTTCGCGTGGCTGAGCCTGGCCCCCGCACTCGCCTTCTTCGCCCTGTTCGTGGGGTTCCCGGTCGACGTACGCGTTCTACCTGTCGTTCCACGAGTGGAACCTGATGTCGCCGGCCCCCGAGTGGGTCGGGCTCGCCAACTACCGGGAGCTCGTCGGGGACCGCGACTTTCGCCCGAAGCCTCGTCCAGACGGCTCTCTTCACGCTCGGCATCACGGCCTGCCTCGTGGTGCTCTCCCTGGCCACGGCGCTGCTGCTCGATCAGAAGCTCCGGCACATCCGGCTCTATCGGACGATCTCCTACCTGCCGGCCGTGACGTCGGTCGTGGCCATCGGGATCGTCTGGCTGTGGATCTTCGACCCCCAGTTCGGCCTGGTGAACCAGGCCCTCCGGGGTGTCGGTGTCGAGGGTCCGCGCTGGCTGGCCGACACCGGGCTGGCGCTCTGGTGCCTCGTCATCACGGCGGCCTGGCGGAACGTCGGCTACTTCGCCACGATCTTCCTGGCCGGGCTCCAGTCCATCGACAGCACGTTCTACGAGGCGGCCCGTATCGACGGGGCCGGGGCGTGGGGGTGCTTCCGTCGGATCACGGTGCCCCTCCTCCGGCCCACCACCCTGTTCGTGATGGTGGTGTCGGTGATCCTCTCCTTCCAGGTCTTCGCGCTGGTGTATGTCATGACGAGCGGCGGCCCGGCCGGCGCCACCTCGGTGGTCGTCTTCTACCTCTACCAGCAAGCCTTCACCTACTTCCGGATGGGCTACGCCAGCGCCATCGGCTACGTGCTGTTCGGGGTCATCTTCGTCCTCACCCTGATCCAGTTCCGCCTCTTCGGGAAGTACGTGGAGCTGTGACGAGGCCGTCGAGGAATGCTTCCGCCTCCCGCACGGATCGGTGTGGTGGGGGGCGTCGGGGGGAGCGGCGCCGCCCCCCCCGACGGTCAACTGACGTGACCCGGCGGCCGCTCGGGATCCGGTGGCTTCTCCACGCGCTCCTCCTGGGCGGGGTGGTCCTGACCCTGGCGCCGTACGCCTGGATGGTCTCCTCGTCGTTCAAGCCCCACGCCGAGATCTTCTCGGCGACCCTGGAGCTGATCCCCACGCCGACCGATCCTGCGACAACTACGTGGTGGCGGTCACCCGGGAGCCGACGCTCCGCGCCATCCTGAACAGCCTGATCATGGCGGGCGCGGAGACCCTGGCCGTGGTCGTGACCAGCGTCATCACCGCCTATCCCTTCGCGCGCCTCCGGTTCCGCGGGCGGGACGCGGTGTTCCTCATGGTGCTGGGGACGATGATGATCCCGGCCCAGGTGACCATGGTCCCCACGTTCATCCTGCTCCGGTGGCTGGGCTGGATCGACACCTACCAGGGGCTCATCGTGCCGCGGATCGTGACCCCGCTGGGCATCTTCCTGATCCGGCAGTTCCTGCTGACGCTCCCGCGGGAGCTGGAGGAGGCGGCCCGGATCGACGGGTGCGGCCGGCTGGCGACGCTGCAGCCGGGTGCTGATGCCGCTCACCTCGGACCGGCGGTGGCGACGCTCGCCATCTTCACGTTCACGGCATCGTGGAACGAGTTCTTCTGGCCGCTGATCGTCGTCCAGTCGTCGGAGATGCGGACGATCCAGCTCCTGATCGCGGCCCTCAAGCAGACGGAGGCGGTGGAGTGGGGCGTGGTGATGGCCATCGTGACGCTCTCGGTGCTCCCCACGGTGGCCATTTACCTCGCCCTCCAGAAGTACTTCGCAGAAGGGCATCGTCATGAGCGGGCTCAAGGGGTGATCGGGACCGGCGGACCGAGAGGAGACAGCGCCATGACACGCACGACGAAGACGACGGCGGTGGGACGACGCACGTTCCTCAGGACGACCGGGGCCGCGGGCGCCGGGCTGGCGCTCGGCGCGATCCCGGGGAGGGCGCCGGCCCAGACGAAGAAGCACACCGTGAACATCTGGATCCACTTCGCGGGGAAGAACTACGAGATCATCACGCGGCTGATCGACGAGTTCAACCAGGCCACGCCCGACGTGGAGGTCAAGCACGACGTCCTACGGGCCGACAGGAGATCACGCCGAAGTACCTGGCGGCGGTGGCCGGAGGGGCCCCGCCCGACGTGTTCCACGCCCCGGGGTACGTGCCGCCGGACTTCGCCGTCAACAAGGTGATCGTCCCGCTGGACGACCTGGTGAAGCTGGATCCGACCACCTACAAGAACTTCGATGCCATCACCCTCTATGGCGGGCGGCGGTACGGGGTGCCGGTCAACGGCGGCCTCGGGTGCATGCTCTACAACCTGGAGCTCATGGAAAAGGCCGGTCTCGATCCCCGGAAGCTGCCCGATACCTGGGACGAGCTGCTGGCGGCGGCGACCCGGATGACCAACCCCGCCGAGAACCAGTGGGGCCTGATGCTCGGCAACAAGCCCGGCTTCACCACCGCCCAGAACTACTGGGCGTTCCTCACGGGGGCGGGCGGCGAGTTCTTCACCCCCGACGGGAAGGCGAGCGCCTTCAACTCGGAGGCGGGGCTCGAGACGCTGACCTTCATGGCGGACAACGTGCGGGCGCGGAAGATCTCACCCCAGAAGTCCTACACCGACGTGGAGGCCTGGAACGACTGGGGCACGCGGAAGGTCGGCTCGGCGCTCCTCTACCCGGTCTTCACCGCCAACATCCTGGCGACCAAGGTGCGGAGCATGACGGCGCCGCCGCCGAAGAAGGTCAAGCGCGGGGCCCACTTCGCCGGGAACTACTGGTGCATCTCGGGGCTCAGCAAGAACAAGGAAGCCGTCGCGAAGTTCTGCCAGTGGTGGGTCCAGCCGGCGGTGAGCGGCCGCTGGGCCGGGGAGAGCGGCGCCATCCCCAACTCGCAGGCGGCGGCCGACCACCCCGGCTACCGCCAGTTCCTCGCCCAGAACCCGCTGGGCCAGGCCTTCCTCGACACGATCCCCGACGCGCGGCCGTTCCCCGGCGTGGTCGGGCTCCCGGCGGTGCTCCAGATCGTCTCGGAGATGGTGGAGTCGGCGGTGATCGGCGGGGTGCCGCCCAAGGAAGCGCTGGCCCGGGCCGCCGGTCGCGCCGATCAGGAGCTGAAGCGCGCCCAGAAGGCCTAGGGGGCGGGGCCGATGAGCGTCGCAATGTTCACCTCGGTCGTGACGCGCTCGGCCTGCATCGATCGGACGGCCTTCGGCCTGGGGGCGTCCGTCCCGACCTATGGTCGTCCTCGGTCGTCGCCGATCCTCGGCGTACTCGGAGTACGCCTTCGGTCGGCGACTCCCTGCGTCTATTGGACGGCCTTCGGCCTTTGGGCGCTGCTCGCTCCTCGGCCCCGCCCCGAGAACCTGACTCATCTGCCATGACGGTGGCGTTTCAAGGAATCTAGATTCGGTAATGCCGATCGACGTGGCGCTCGTCGGGTGTGGGGCGTTCGCTCGGCTCTACCACGTACCGGCGCTGACGGGCGACTCGCGCGTGCGGCTCACCGCGATCTGCGAGCCGGCCCCGGACGCGGGTGTGCGCGAGCTGGCCGCGCGGACCGGCGCGCGCCTCACGGCGAGCCTGGACGACGTCTGGGCCGCGGCGGACGCGATCGTGATCAGCACGCCCCACGCCCTCCACGCCGAGCACGCGCGGGCGGCGCTCGCGCACGGTCGGCACGTCCTGCTCGACAAGCCCTTCGTCCTGCGGAGCGCCGAGGCGCGCGAGCTGGCCCAACTCGCCGCCGCCCGGGGCCTGGTGGCCGCGGTGGCCTTCAACCGCCGCGTCGACCCGGCGTGCCGGCGCGCGCGCGAGCTCGTGGCGGCGGACGCGCTGGGGCCGCTCCGCCTGGTGGAGACCCTCCAGCTTGGCTACGCGACGACGGGCTGGGTGGACGACCCCGCGCTCGGCGGCGGCGGTCCCTTCGTCGGCCGGGGGGCGCACATGGCAGACCTCGTGCCCTGGCTGACCGGCCTCCAGCCCCGGCGGGTGCGGGCCCGGACGCATCCCGGCCCGCCGGGGCGAGTGGACCGGGGCGGGCTCGTGGACGTCGCGGGGGACGGGCCCGACTGGCAGGCGGTCTGCCTCACGGCGGGGCTGTGGATGTGGGACGAGGTGCGCGTGTTCGGTGAGGGCGGCGTTGTCGAGCTACGGCGCCCGCTCGGCCAGCCGCTCGGGTGGACACTGACGCGGCTCGGCCCGCGGGGCGAGGTCGTGGAGACGCTGCCCGCCGACCCGGCGATCGGACGCGCCACGCTGGACTTCCTGGACGCCGTGCAGGGACGGGGCGCGCCGGCGTGCCCGTTCGGCGACGCCTGGCTCTCGGTCCGGGTGATCGAAGCGGCCTTCGAGTCCGCCGCGCAGGACGGCGCCTGGATCGATTGCTGAGTCGAGATGCGTCTCCACCAAGGCGCCCTTGACCGTGCCGTGACCTGCGGCTACGGTTAGTCGTTCGCAGGCCAGGACGACCGGGAGGCTGCCGCATGAACGCCATCTGGATCGTGGCCGACACGTTCCGCCGGGACCACGTCGGCTGCTACGGGAACCGGGTCATCCGCACGCCGGCGCTCGACGCGCTGGCCGCGCGGGGCGTCGTCTTCGACCGCCACTACGTCGCGGGCTTTCCGACGATGCCGGCCCGGGCCGACCACGCGACCGGCCGCTGGACGCTCTCCTTCATGCGGTGGGAGCCGCTGCCGCCCGATGTCACCACGCTCGCCCAGCTCCTGGGGGCGGCCGGCTTCCACACCGCGGCGTCCGTGGACACCCCCTTCTACCTCCGCGGGGGCATGAACTACGACCGCGGCTTCCAGACGTTCTTCATGAATCCCTCCCAGGAGGGCTCGCTGACGCGGCTCGACGCCCGGCGCGGCCACGAGTCCCGGGACGTGCGCGCCTGGTGGCGGGTGGAGGAGGACCGAAACGCCCCGCGCACCATCACCACTGCCATGCACTGGCTGGAGCGTCACTACGAGGAGGACTTCTTCCTCTACGTCGACACGTGGGACCCCCACGAGCCGTGGGACGCCCCGCCCTGGTACACGGAGCTCTACTGGCCGGACTACGACGGCGAGGTGGTCCAGCCCGTCTACGGGTACTGGCACGAGACGCCCGGCCTCACCGAGGAGAAGGTCCGGAAGGCCCACGCCACCTACATGGGCGAGATCACCATGGTGGACACGTGGGTCGGCCGCCTCCTCCGGACCGTGGAGAACATGGGGCTCCTCGACAAGACCGTGGTGATCTTCACGTCCGACCACGGCTTCTACTTCGGCGAGCACGGCGGCCTCTTCGGCAAGATGACCTACGCTCGACGGGCCGACGGGACCCTGCCCACCCACCGCGACGCGATGGCGGGCTGGGCGCGCTCGCCGCTTTACGAGGAGCTGGTCGCGCTGCCCCTGCTCGTCGCCGTCCCGGGCGGTCGGGCCGGCCGGTACCCCGGGCTCACCTCGGCCATCGACCTCATGCCGACCGTCCTCGACTGCCTGGGTCAGCCGGTCCCCGGCTGGGTGGAGGGCCGGTCGCTGCGGCCGGCGCTGCGACGACCCGCGGGCGCCGGCGCGCGACTTCGTGATCAGCACGCTCCCCTTCGCCAACCCCGACGACGCCGTGAACTCCGTCGACAACGTGAGCCGGAAGCTGGTGGCGCCGCTGGTCACGACGGTGACGTCGGCCGACTGGTCCTTCCTCTACATGCCGGAGGCCGGGGGCTCGGAGCTCTTCCACCTCGCGTCCGACCCCCGGCAGGAGTCGAGCGTCCTGTCCAAGCACCCGGACGTAGGCCGGGATCACCATCGGATGCTGGTGGAGTTCATGCGGCAGACTCGCGTGCCGCCCGCGCTCGTGGCGCCGCGACAGGAGCTCCGCCTGTGAGGAGACCGCCATGACGACCGCACCGACTCGTCGCGGATTCCTGGCCGGCCTCGGCGCGAGCCTGGCGCTCGGCGCCAGTGCCCACCGGGCGGCCGCGCAGGGCGCGAAGAAGCGGAAGCTCGTGATCGGGCGCCAGCCGCTGGCGGGCGCCTCGACGGCGATCAGCCGCTACCTCATGGACCAGGGGCTGCTCGAGAAGGAAGCGGCTGCCTTCGGCTACGAGCTGACGGTCGACTGGCGCGACTTCCCCAACGCCGGGCCGATCATGGAGCTCTTGAAGGCGGGTGCTGGCTCGATGGCGTTCGCCCTCGTCGGCAACACGCCCGTCGTCACCGGGATCGCCAACCGCCTGCCCTTGCAGGTCGTCAACACGGCCGAGGGGACGCAGCCGTTCTTCCTCCTGGTGCGCCCCGGCTCCGACATCCGGAAGATCGAGGACCTCAAGGGCAAGACGGTCGGCACCTTCATCGGGCTGGACCCGCAGAACGCGTTCATCCAGGCGCTCAACGCCGAGCTGGGCATGCCGCCCGACCGGCTCGGGATCCGCTTCCAGAACTTCCCCGAGTTCCCGAGCCTGGCCCGGCTGCCGCGCGGGATCGACGCGGCCGGCATGGTCCCCTGGTCGCCGGCCTACTCGGCGATCGCCGCTGGCCACGCCGTCGCCCTCTTCGACACCCGGGGCGTCACCGGCCCCGCCCACGAGCTGGGCGAAGGCAAGCGGCTGCCCGGCGTTGCCCGGTCGCCGTTCCGGCCCGAGGGCTACTACCAGTACCGGCCGTTCATGATCTGCCACGCCGAGATCGCCGAGAAGGACCCCGACCTCGTGCTGGCGTGGCTGATCGCGTACCAGAAGGGGCTGGAGGGCATCAAGGCGCTGGGCGCTCAGAAGGTTGCGGAGCGGAACGAGGGCGACTGGAAGCAGCCGCCCAGGGTCGGCGTCGGCATCATCAGCGCGGATCTGCTCTGGAACCGGGGCTGGGTGTGGCTGACCGAGGGCGACATGGTCTCGGTGGTCTCGGCGTCGAAGGCGCTGGCGGCGGCCGGCAACATCCCGAAGCCGGTGACGTGGGAGGTCGCCCGCGAGCACCTCCAGCGGGTGGCGCCGCTCCAGAAGACGGCGCGTGAGCGGACCGGCGGGGTGCCGCCCGACGCAGAGTTCGAGCGCCCCGACTCCGAGCTGTCGGACCTGCGCGGCCTTCCGGTCTGGCGGCTCGACCGGTGGGGGCGCTACGCCGATCGGGGCTGACCCGCGCGCATGCTGGCGGTCGAGCACGTGTCGAAGGTCTATCCGGCGACGCGGCGGGGCGGGGAAGTACTCGCGCTGCGGGACATCACCTTCGAGGTGCCGGCCGGCCAGTTCGTCGCGATCGTCGGACCGAGTGGCTGCGGCAAGTCGACGCTCCTCAACCTCGTCGCCGGGATCGACACCCCGTCCGCGGGAGCGATCCGGCTGGACGGCCGGCTGGTAGAAAGGCCGGGACCCGAGCGCGGCATCATGTTCCAGCAGTACGTGCTCTTTCCGTGGATGACCGTGCGGAAGAACGTCGAGTTCGGCCCGCGCTCGCGCGGCGAGCCGCGTGCTCGCTGCTCGGAGATCTCCGCCCGGTACCTGGCACTGGTCGGCCTCGACGGCGTCGCCGACCGCTACCCCCACGAGCTGTCAGGCGGGATGCAGCAGCGCTGCGCGCTGGCCCGAGTGCTGGCCAACGATCCCGTGGTCCTGCTGATGGACGAGCCGCTGGCCGCGGTCGATGCCCAGACGCGCGCGATCCTCCAGGAGGAGCTGCTCGACATCTGGGGCGAGCGCAAGGACCCGGCCGCCCGCAAGACCGTGCTCTTCGTGACCCACGCGATCGACGAGGCGGTCTTCCTCGCCGACCGGATCCTCGTGCTCGGCCGGAAGCCGGGGCGGCTGATCGCCGACCTGGAGGACGACCTCGACCGCCCGCGGCTCGGCGTCCGGCGGAGCGCTCGGTTCGGCGAGCAGGTGGACGCGATCTGGGGGCTCCTGCACGACCAGGCCGCAGAAGCCACGCGGCAGCTCGACGCCGGATTTTGAGACCGCCGTGACGGGATGTTGATCGCCGGGCGGCTGCGGGGGCCGGCGCGGCGCGCGTGGCTGGTGGTCCGGGCGCTCGCCGCGGCCACGCTCGTGTGGGCGGTGGCCAGCCGCCTCGCCGATCGGCCGCTGCTGCTGCCCGGGCCGCTGGACGTCACGACGAGCTGGGTCGCCCTGCTCACCTCCGGCCGGCTCCTCGGCGAAACGTGGGTGAGCCTGCGCCGCCTCGCGCTCGCCTACGCGGTGGCGGCGCTCGTCGGCGTCGCGCTGGGGATGGCGATGGGCCACTGGCGCGCGGTGGACCGCATCGCGAGCCCGCTGGTCAACTCGCTCCGGGCCGTGTCGGGGATCGCCTGGATCCCGATCGCCGTCGTCTGGTTCGGCGTCAGCGAGTGGCTCCCGGTCTTCATCATCTTCTACGGGGCGGTCTTCCCGTTCGTCCTCCACGCCCAGGCCGGCATCGCCAGCGTGGACGCCCGCCTGGTCCACGTCGCCCGGAGCCTCGGGGCGGGACCCCGGCGCATCGCGCTGCGGGTGATCCTGCCCGCGACGCTGCCGTACCTGCTGACGGGAGCCCGGGTCGGCCTGGGGCTGGCCTGGATGTCGATCATCGCGGCGGAGCTGCTCGGGGCGCCGACCGGACTCGGCTTCTCGATCCAGTACGCGCGGTTGCTGCAGCAGACCCCCACGATGCTCGCCTGGATCCTGTGGGTGGGAGCGGTGGGATTCGCGCTGGACGCCGGCATGCGGGCGGCGGTGCGCCGGCTGGCCCCGTGGGCGAGCGCGGGCCGGCTGGCGGCGGAGGCCGCGTGACGCTCGAGCGGGGTTCGAGCGCGCTGGTCCTGGCCGGCGCGGTGGCGGGCTGGCAGCTCCTGGCGACAGCGGCGCCCGGGCTCGAGCTCTCGTCGCCGCTCGGCGTCTGGACCGCGGCCCGCAAGCTCGCCGCCGACGGGAGCCTCGCGCGGGCGGTCCTCGTGAGCTGGCAGACCGTCCTCCAGGGGTTCCTGATCGCGACGGTGCTCGGCGTTCCCCTCGGCATCCTGATGGGCTACTGGACCCACGTCGGCGCCTGGATCCTGCCGACGGTGGACGTCCTCCGCCCGATCGCGCCCTTCGCCTGGATCCCGATGGCGATCCTCTGGTTCGGCGCATCCAGCGGCGCCGGGGTGATGATCACAGCCTACGCGGCCTTCTTCCCGATCGTGACCAGCACGCTGGGCGGGGTCGCCCGCGTCCGGACCGCGTTCATCCTGGCGGCCCGGACGCTCGGCGCCGGCGAGTGGACGATCTTCTGCCGGATCGTGCTGCCCGGCTCGGCGCCGCTCGTCCTGGTCGGGCTCCGCCTCGGGATCGGTCTGGCGTGGGCGGCCGTCATCGCCGCCGAGCTGGCCACGGGGAAGTCCACGAACGCACCGCCCGGGATCGGGTACCTGATGTACCTGAACTTCGCCACCGAGGCCGACACGGACGCGATCGTGGCGATGATGGTCGTCATCGGACTGTCGGCGCTCGCCGCCGACTGGCTGGTCCGCCGGCTCCACGAGCGGCTCGTGTTCTGGCCGGTAGAGCGTTGAGGCCGCCAGGTAGAGCTCCTGCCTCTTAAGGTGAGGGGCTGAGCGTCCTACGGTGCCTTCTCAGATCAACACTTTTCCCAACCGCCCGACTCCCCGGACTTCCCGGCAGAACCGGAGAAGTCACTCCGAAACCGTCAGCAAAACGTCAGCATGGTTCGGCAGGCTCCGCGCATCCCCTTTGCCGACTCGGGATGCGCCCGTGGTGTCTGGAAAAGCCGTTGCGGATACCGCCATGGACGAACTGAGGAGCCCGGAAACGGTCGATCCTCCAAGCGACCTGCTCGGCGCCGGCCCGTGCTGCTAGCCCGCGCCCGCGTGCTCGAGGGCGCGGCACACGGCGCCCCGGAGACCTCCTTCCTTCTTCCCATGTGCACCGGTTAGAATGCTGCGAAGCAGTCCAAGCACACCACGCGGCCAGAAAGGTGGAGATCTCACGATGAGCGTTCACGCGTCGCCACGGTCGGTCACGGCGTCAATGCTTCCGTACGAGCGCCAGCGACTGGAAGACATCGGTTACATGACCTGCATGACCCTCACGCTTCTCGGCAACTACGCCCAGACCGGGCATTTCGGCGGCCCGCTGGCGTACACGCCGTTCAACGTCGTCACCCATCTTGCCGGGCCCGAGCTGGGCGGACTCCGCTACGACTACCGGCGCCCCAAGCATCCGTATGGCGACAGGTTCATGCTGGCGGCGGGCCACTGCGCCCCGACCTGCTACGCGCTGTGGATGATCCTTGGCGAGGCGCTGTACCGCAGGCATCAGGCGACGGGCGACCGCCGCTACTACGTCGCGCCGGACGTCGCGATGCTCCCGATCGATGCGCTGGGATTCCGCCGGGGCGCTGGGGCGCTCGCGACACTCCTCGAGGATCACGGTCTGTCGGACCACCCGCTGTTTGCCCAGGCCAGGGGACGGGGTATCCGGGCCCTCGCCGGGCACATCGAATCCACCGACGTCACCAACGATGTCAACGGCGGTCCGTCGGGCGTGGGCATCGCCTCCGCGGCCGGGAAGGCCGCGTTCTGGAACATCATCGGCGCTCCCATGGGGACGCCGAAGATCATCGCGTTCGAGGGCGAGTTCGCCATGACCGAAGGGCACGCCCAGGAGCTCAAGACACAGGCGATCGCGCTTCAGGTCGGCAAGCGGCTGCGGATCTTCCTGTCCGACAACAACGCCGGCATCGACGATTCGCTGATCGGTGGCGTCGTTCCCAGCAAGTTCAAAGACTACCGGTTGATCGACCAGTGGACCTCCTATGGGTGGAACGTGTTCTCGCTACCGGATGGCCACGACTACGACCAGATCGTGGCCGCACTCAAGACCATGGAGGAATGGGACCCGGAGGACCGCCGGCCGATGATCGTGATCGGCACGACCACCAAGGGGTACTGGCCCGGCGCGGTGAACGGCAAGATTCCCGGGGCGGGTGACCAAGTGGTGGGGTATCCGAGCCATCCGTACGCGATGAAGATGAACTCGGAATATTTCGTCGCCCTCGCGCGAACCTTCGAGGAACGCTACGGGGTGGAGTTCTCCGGCATCCGCCAGGGCCCGGTGACCGACCCGCGCGAGCGACTCATCCAGTTCAAGACCAATATCGACGTCGCCATGTCCGTGCTCGAGCGCAATGGCCTGGGTGACTGGCTCGCCGATCACCTGGTGGAGATCGGGGATTCGGTCAGAGAGGGGATTCCGCTCCGCATCGACGCGAAGCAGGACCCATTCCTGGACGATCGTCTTCGTGTCGCCAATCTCCCCGAGGAGCCGCAGACCCTGACCGTGAAGAATTCGGTCTCGGGCGCGGAGAAGCAGCTGAAGATCGCGCTGTTCCGCAAGGCCGGCGAGGTGGCGGGTGCTCGCCGGGGAGTCTCCGAGATCGTCAAGTGGCTGAACCACGTCACGGACAACCGCGCGCTGACGCTGGCCGCGGATCTGTCGGAATCGATCAACCTGGAGCACGGCAGCATCTGGGGCCACTACGATCCCGAGACCAATCCGCTGGGGACGCGGCTCAAGGCGGCGATCCAGGAAGCGGGCAATGTGTCCAGCGCCATCGGTCTCGTGGGCCAGAGCGCTTCACTGGATCCCGAGAAGTTCGCGGGCGTGTGGGCCTTCAGCGGAACCTACGGTGCCTTCACGCCGCTGATGTACCTGCCGGCGCGCGTCTGGAGCCAGCAGAACCAGGACAGCAAGTTCCGCACGGGCGTCCTGCACATCCTGGCGGGGCATTCGGGCCCCGAAACCGCCGCCGACGCCCGCACGCACTTCGGCATCTTCTCGCCACAGGTCTGGAAGCTGTTTCCGCGCGGCCACGTCATCCACCTGAGTTTCTGGGACTACAACGACGTGGCGCCCGGATACTTCGCCGCGGCGGAGATCGCCGCGCGCGACAAGAAGGTGGGGATCATCGTCATCGAAGTGGCGCGCCCCGACTTTCGCGTGGCCGACCGCAGCAAGTTCGCCGACACGGATCTCCGGGCCGCGGCCAAGGGCCTGTACGTCATTCGGGAGTTCGCCCCCGGCATGCCGAGGCACGGATACGTGGTGGCGCAGGGATCGAGCTCGACGTTCAATCTGGTGAGCGTGCTGCCGCGACTGGAAGCGGCCGGCGTCAACGTGAAGGTGATCGCGGCGATCAGCGAGGATCTGTTCGACCATCAGCCGGACGACTACCGAAACGCCGTGCTGCCGCCCGAGGCACACCAGGACCTCATGTTCGTGAGCAGCGGCACCCGGCGCATGTGGCCGCTGCGCAACGTGGGTTCGCTGACCGACGCCTACTCGCTCACGGCCGACTGGGACAATCAGTGGCTCACCGGAGGACTGGAAGCGGACGTGATCGCCGAAGCGCATCTGGATCCGAACTCGATCTTCGCCGGTGTCCAACGCTTCGCCCGGGAACGGCCGGAGCGCCTGCTCCATCAGCGGTCGCTGCTGGATGCGCTGGGATAGAACCGAGAGGGCGATCCATCGCCGGGCGACCATCAACTGGACGATTGCTTGGGAGTGCTGGCAAAGCGTGTGCGGCGAACCCCGTGATTTCCGTCAGCACAACGTCAGCACGGATTCGAGAGCGGCCGCGCCTGCCGCGTAACCAGTGGTAGGATGACGGCGTGAGGCGTTAGCTCAGCCAGGTAGCGCGCTCCGAGCGCCATGGGCGCGGTCGCCGCTTGCCGGTCGGTTGCCCTTCGGTGGCGTGTCGTCTATGATCACCACCGCCCGGGTCGATTCATGGCAGGGGGGGAGAGGCGGTGACGAACCTACCGGCGGCCCACGCGCGGCCCTGGAGTCCGCGACGCTTCGGGCTCTCGCTGAAGCTCGGTCTCCTGATCATCTCGGTGCTGGCCCTCGCGATCGTTCTGGTGACAGTCCTGCTGCTCCGGCTCGAACAAGAGAGCCTCACCGCCGAGATGATGCAGCGAGGCCTCACGATGGCGCGGGATCTCGCAGGGAGCGCCAAGACTCATCTCCTCGCCAACGACGACTTGAGCCTCAGTCTGCTCGTACAGGACACGATGAAGGATCCGGACGTCGTCTACCTCGCGTTCACCGATCCGGGCGGCACGATCGTCGCGCACACCGACCTGAGCCTGATCGGCAAGTCCATCCAGCGTCCGGACGGCCTCGCGCCGGCCGGTGCGGAGATGCAGGCTCGGCCGTACACTCACCCGGCGCACGGGCGGCTCTTCGAGTTCACCACGTCGCTGAGCTTCAGCGAGGTGCCCCTCGGCGCCCTCTACCTCGGCTTCAGCCGGCGGGCGATCGACGTAGCCCTCGGGCGGGCACGGAACCAGGCGATCCTCGTCAGCGGCATCATGGCCCTGGTCGGCATCGCCGGGGCCATGACCCTCTCCATCCTCGTGTCGCGCCCCGTGCTGCGGCTCGCCGAGGCGACGCGGGCGATCGCCGCCGGCGATTATCAGGTTTCGCTGCCCGTTCCTGCCCGGGATGAGATCGGGCTCCTGACGATGTCGTTCAATCGGATGGCCAAGAGTCTCCGCGAGAAGGAGATGATCAAGCGTGCCTTCACGCGCTATGTCGCCCGCGAAGTGGTCGACGAGATCCTCAAGCATCCCGAGCGGCCGACGCTCCAGGGCGAGCGCCGCGACGTGACGGTGCTCTTCGCGGACATGCGTGGGTTCACCGCCCTCACGGAGCGGCTCAGTCCGGAAGAGGTGTTCCTGCTGCTGAACGAGTACTACACGCTGATGATCGAGACCACGTTCAAGCACGACGGGACGCTCGACCGATTCCTCGGGGATGGAGTCATGGCGATCTTCGGCGCGCCGACCGCGCACCACGACCACTCGCTCCGCGCGATCCGGACCGCCGTGGCCGTGCAGGCGGCGATCACCGGGCTGAGCGCGGGGCGGATTCGCGAAGGCCGGGACCCGATCGCGGTGGGAATCGGATGCAGTGCGGGTGAGGTCGTCGCCGGTACCGTGGGACGGGAGGATCGGCTGGAGTATGCGGTCATCGGCGAGAGCGTCGTCCTCGCCGCTCGACTTCAGTCCCTCGCCAAGCCGGGTCAGATCCTGATGAGCCACCGGACATATCAGAATGTCGCGGGACTCGTCCGGGTCGAGCCGCTCGGAACGCTCGCCGAGAGCGGCACCCGCGAGCAGGTGGCGATCTACGAGCTACGGGGCCTGGTCGAGGCCGCATGAAGGGTGGGTCGATGGACAGGCTCGTGGCAGCACGCGCGCTCGCACTCGGCTTGTTGGTGTGGCTTCTCGCGGCATGCGCCGCGGCGCGTCCGGGCGCGCCGGTTCCCCAGGTCCCCCCGGTGCCGGCGGTGTTCGAGTCAGAAGAGTTCGTCGTGGTGTTCGCAAAGCCCGACGACACGACCGGGGCCCTGGCCGCCAGGTTCCTCGACGACCCGGCCAAGGCGTGGATGATCGAGGAGTTCAACGAGCTCACCACGCTGACGCCGGGGCAGGAGGTCGTCATCCCGAAGCGTCCCTGGAATCCGGTCGGGGTGGAGCCGTCCGGCTACCAGCTGGTGCCCGTGCTCTGCTACCACGATATCGGGCGGGAACCGAAGGAGAAACTGCGCATCGGCGTCAAGGCCTTCGAGGAGCAGATGCGGTACCTGAAGGCCCAGGGCTACCGCGTCGTGAGCCTGAAGGACTTCCTCGAGTTCGCCGCCCAGAAGCGGCAGCTGCCCCGAAAGACCGTCGTGCTGACGTTCGACGACGGCTGGAGGTCGTTCCGGCCGTACGCGCAGCCGATCCTCAAGGAGCTCGGGTTCACGGCGACGCTCTTCATCTATACAGACTTCGTGGGAGGGCGCAGCGCGCTCACCTGGGCGGATCTCCGCGAGCTCGCGCAGGAGGGGTTCGACATTCAGGCGCACTCCAAGACCCACGAGGACCTGCGACGCCGGCCCGGAGAGTCGGATGCGGACTACGCGCGGCGGATGGAGGCCGAGCTCGCACAGCCACGCGAGCTGATACGGCGACAGCTCGGGCTGTCCAGCGGCGTCCTGGCCTATCCGTTCGGCGCCCACGACGAACCGCTGGTCAAGCTGGTGAAGCAGTACGGGTACACGGCGGCATTCGACGTGCGGCGTCAGGGGAATGCCGCCTTCGCAAGGCCTCTCGCCCTGCACCGGAGCCAGATCTACGCGAGTATGGGGCTCGAAGACTTCGTCAAGAACCTGAACGTCCTCAGCCAGCCCTCTCCGCCGCCGTCGATGTCGCCCCCGCCGGTGGCGCCAGTGTCGCCCCCGCTGCGCGAGCGCCTCACCGCCGAGCACCGCGAGCGGGCCCGGGCGCTGGAGCGCTCAGGACGTCTCCGTCGCGCGCTGGACGAGTGGAAGATCGCGCTCACGATCGACCCGGGCGATCCGGCCGCCCGCGACGGGCAGCACCAGCTCGAGCAGCGGATCGAGGGAGAGACCGCCCGGCGGGTCGAGCAGGGGCGCCAGGCCCTCGGACGCGGCGATCATGTCGGCGCGCGACGGAACTTCCTGGCTGCGCTCGCCCTGGACCCGCGCCAGGGCGACGCGTTCAGGGCTCTCCAGAACGACCTCAACGAGCTCCACTTCATCACGCACACCGTGCGGCCCCGGGAGACTCTGGCCGCCATCGCCGAGCGGTATTACGGAGACCGGTCGCGTGCCGAGGTGATCTGGGAGATCAACGAGCTGCCGCCGGGGGCACGGCTCGCGGCGGGGACGCCTCTGCGGATCCCGGAGATTCCCGGCGTTCCGTTCCGGGAGGAAGCGCCGGGGACCCGGGCCGAGCTGCCGAAAGACGAGCCCGCCGCGACGGGCGGCGAGCCGCGCGAGGTCAGCCCGCTCCTGGCCCTGGCCCAGGAATCACTCGAGAAGGGCGAGTACGGGGTCGCCCTCACCGACGTGGACAAGCTCCTGGCCAGCAACGCGCAGAGCGCCGAGGGCCTCGACCTGAAAAAGGTGATCCTGTACGGGCTCGGCAAGCAGCAGCTCGACCAGCGGCGCTTCGAGGAGTCGTATCAGACCCTGACCCGTCTCACCAAGCTCGCGCCCGGCTACCAGGATGCGACCGCGCTCCTGGGGCGAGCGCGCGACCGGCTCGCCCAGCAGCATTACACTCAGGGGGTCCGGCTCTTCCAGGAGGAGCGACTCGAAGCGGCCATTGCCGAGTGGCAGAAGGTGCTGGAGTACG
The DNA here is from genome assembly GCA_963708025.1 of uncultured Candidatus Rokubacteria bacterium. GTDB lineage: Bacteria > Methylomirabilota > Methylomirabilia > Rokubacteriales > DASRDR01 > CAVPSB01. The sequence continues at coordinate 378,416 of CAVPSB010000015.1, forward strand.
ACCCGCAGCATGCGAACGCGAAGAAGAACATCGACCAGGCCGAGCGGCTGCTCCGAAATCTCCAGCAGCGACGGCAGCCGCCGAAGCAGTAGCTGTCCGATAGCGCTACGGGTCGGCGTGCGTATCCAGGGTCGCGACGAAGTGATTCACGATCGCCGGGTCGAACTGGGAGCCCGCGCCCGTCCGGAGGCGATCGAGCGCCTCCGCCCGGGCCAAGGCGCGGCGATACGGGCGGTCGTGGATCATTGCCTCATAGGCGTCCGCGACCAGGATGATGCGCGACGGCAGCGGGATCGCCTCACCGGAGAGGCCGTCGGGGTACCCGCTTCCGTCCACGCGCTCGTGGTGATGGCGGATCGCCCGGGCGATCTCGCCCAGCGCCGGCGCGCCGGCGAACGCCTCGAAGCCCCTCACCGGATGCACGCGTACCTCCTCCATCTCCTCCTCGGCGAGCGCCGAGGGCTTCCGCAGGACGTAGGCCGGTGTGGAGAGCATGCCGATGTCGTGAAAGCGGGCCGACAGCGCGAGCACGAAGCGCTCGTGTTCTCCGAGTCCCATCGACTCGCCGACGCGCTCGCAGTATGCCGCGACGCGGCCGGCGTGTCTGCGCATGTGTGCGTCCGGGCCGGGGATCGCCTCGGCGATCGCCCATACCAGCTGGAGGAGGATCTCGGACTTCTGGCGGTCGAGGTTGCCGTTCCACACCACGGGCGATGCGGCCCTCCCTGCGCACGTTCCGGCGCGGCGCGTTCAGACGAGACTCTACTGCCACCATGGGACGGAGCGCAAGCGCGAAGGGCTGGCCGGTGGCCCGGCGGATCCGGTCACCTTCCCGGGTGGGGTCTCCCTCGATGACCATGACAACCCCGGAACCGCAGGAGCGGCCCATCCGGCTGTCGCTCAAGCTCAAGCTGAGCGCCTTGATCACTGCGCTCCTGATCCTCACCGTGGCCCTTGTCAGCACGTTTCTCCTTCGACACACCCAGCAGAGCGTCACGCGGGAGATGACCAAGCGGGGCCTGACGAGCGCTCGTACCCTCGCCAACAGCGCGCGGAGCTCGGTAGTCTCGAACGACGAGCTCGCGCTGAGCGTCCTGGTGCGGGAAGCCCTCCGCAACCAGGACGTCGCGTACCTCATCGTGACGGACCTCGATGACAAGGTGCTCGCCCACTCTGACCTCAGTTGGGTCGGACAGCGCCTCGAGCGCCCCCGAGAGCTGACGGCCGTTCGCGATCAGCCACTGGTCCAGCCCCTCGAGGACCCCCGCCACGGCCGGCTGCTCGACTTCGCGATGCCGTTGATGTTCAGCCAGGTCCGGCTGGGGGCCCTGTACCTCGGGATCAGCCAGCGCTCCCTCGAGCAGGCCCTCGCGAAGGCCCGGACCCAGACCACCGTGATCAGCGTCGCCCTGGTCGCACTCGGGATCGGGGCGGCGGTCGCCCTTGCCTCCGTCATGACCCGCCCCGTCCTCCGGCTCGTCAACGGGACGCGCGCCATCGCCGACGGAGATCTGAACGTCACGCTGCCCGTGCCCTCGGGCGACGAGATCGGGCTCCTGACCGATTGCTTCAACCAGATGGCGCGGAGTCTCAGGGAGAAGGAGACGATCACGCGGGCCTTCAGTCGGTACGTGGCCCGGCAGGTGGTCGACGAGATCCTGAAGGACCCCGAGCGGCTCGTCCTCAAGGAGGAACGCCGCGACGTCACCGTCCTCTTTTGCCAGATTCGCGACTTCGTGCCCCTCGCCGAGCAACTGCCGCCCGAGGAGATCGTCGAGCTCCTCAACGACTTCTACGGCTTGATGATCGACGCGACCTTCGAGCACGAGGGGACCCTCAACGAGTTCTTCGGTGATGGCGTCATGGCCTTCTTCGGCGCGCCGATTCGCGACGAGGAGCACCCCCTCCACGCGATCCGGACGGCGCTCGCCATGAAAGCGGGCGTCCTCGAGCTCCGGGAGCGGCGTGCCCGGGAGGGGAAGTTCCCAATCGGGCTGGGGATCGGCCTCGACGCGGGCGAGGTGATCGCCGGGACCGTGGGCACCGAGGACCGCATGAAGTACGCCGTGGTCGGGGACACGGTCAACCTGGCCGCTCGGCTCGAGAGCAAGGCCCAGGCGGATCAGATCCTCATCACGCGCAGCACCTACGAGCGCGTCAAGGACCGAGTGGACGCGCGCTCCCTCGGCCTGTACAAGATGAAGGGCAAGCAGCAGGACGTGGAGGTGTTCGAGGTGCTTGGATTCCCCCCGCCGGGACTCGGCTAGACTCCTCGGGGGTCTCGGGGCCAGAATACCCCGGCCATTCGGGAGGCTCCCCTGTCCTTCGCCCAAGACGAAGCAGGTGGAGCAGCGTGGTGATCATGGACGGCGATTGTCTCCGGACCAGAGCTGACCGATCAACTAGTTGCCCGCCGGACGGCGGTTGGCGAAGGACAGGGTCCGCTCCGAAGTCCTTACTCTCCAGCGCCGCCACGTGGATCTCAAGGCGGGCACCCTCCGGCTCGACCCCGGCACTACCAAGAACGGGGAAGGCGGGTCGTCTACCTGACGCCCAAACTCAAGGCGCTCCTCGCCGAGCAGCTCGAGCGGGCTGATCGCCTTCGAAGACCAGCGGCCGCATCGTCCCGTGGCTCTTTCCCCACCTCCGAGGGCGCCTCGCCGGCATCCGGCGTCGCACCTTCGGCTCGGTGTGGGATACGGCCTGCGAGAAGGCCGGCGTCCCCGGCCGCATCCTGCACGACTTCCGTCGGACCGCTGTCCGGAACCTCGAGCGTGCAGGCATTTCGCGCTCCGTCGCGATGAAAATCACCGGCCACAAGACCGAGAGCGTCTATCGGCGGTACGCGATCGTCAGCGACGCCGACCTCCTCCAGGCCTCTCGGCGCCTCACGGGCATACTTTACGGGCATACAGACCGGTTCCCAGGTTGACGGGCGCCGCGTAAGTGTGCAGAATGACGAGCGTGAGGCGTTAGCTCAGCCCGGTAGAGCTCCTGCCTTTTAAGCAGGGAGTCGCTGGTTCGAATCCAGCACGCCTCACCACTTCAGAATCGCGCACTTCGCCCGCCCCCCGTGTCCGATAATTCGCGGCCGCGACCGCGTTTGCTACCACTTTGCTACCACTTCGACCGTCGAGCCGGTCGACGGCGGCCTTGTTCCCCATGGGGAGCCAGCGCCCGTAGGTGTCCACCGTGAGCTTGATCGAGGCGTGGCCGAGCTGGCGCTGCACGTAGACGGGACTCTCGCCCTGCTGGAGGAGCAGGCTCGCGAACGTGTGGCGCAGCGAGTGCGGGGTGAAGTGCTCGGGCAGGGCGGCCCGCTTGAGGGTGCGCGCGAACGCCCGGCGGACGTTGGCCACCTGAAGCGGCGTGGCGGCTTCCGAACAGAAGACCAGCGCCGGCATCTCCCGCCAGCCTCGCCGCAGCGTCTCGGCCTTCCGCTCGGTCTTCAGGTGCTGCAGGACGGCCACCAGCTCCTTCGACATGTCCACCGTCCGCCCGTGCCCACTCTTCGGGGTGGCCGCTTCGCCGTCCGACAGGGCTCAACCGATTGCAGCCGGACACCAAGTGTTGCTGCCGCACTCTCCATCGCCCTCCAGGCAGACGGCATGCCGGGAAAGTCCGGATACCAAAGGACCGCCACGTGCGATGCTCGGGGCGCGATCTCCTTCACGAGTTGCAGGTATTTCCCCCATATGTCAGCCGTGACGTCGGCCGTAAGCCCCGTGATGTTTCCACCCGGCCGCGCGAGGCCGGCCACAAAGCCGACGCCTACGGGATCGACGCCATACGTCATAATGATCGGGATCCGAGATGTTGCGTGTTTCGCGGCGGAAATGGAAGCATTGTTTCCGGCTATGATTACGTCAACGTTCAGCGCCGTAAGCTCATTGGCGAGCTCCGAAAGCCGCTCCGTCCGCCCGTCCGCGAACCTATGCTCATAGAGCACGTTCGCACCCTTTACATACCCGAGTTCCCTTAGACGTTCCTCGAACGCGCTGATGAAGTGAGACGCGCGTTCAGCCGGCGACACCGTGAGGGTACCAATCCGATACGTCTTGCCGGGTTGCTGCGCCTCGGTGCCGAGCGGCGCAGCGAGGAGGCCGGCGGTTGTCGCCATGAACGCCCGGCGGTCCATCATTGGATGACCTCATCCGCCCGGGCCAGCACCGAGG
>CAVPSB010000016.1:0-467295 GCA_963708025.1 uncultured Candidatus Rokubacteria bacterium
ATGATTTCCGGCTCGACGCTGGCCGAGCGCGGGGCAGCGGGCCCGTGCGACTCGCTGCGCACCACCCGAGACCGAGACCGTGACGGCCTGCCCAATCCCATCACGGAACCTGTCAAGCGGAAAATGTGGCTTCGTGGCGGGCGGGGAGGGAGCCGGGCTGGCGGGCGATCCCATCCGCCCGGCCTGGATCGAAGCGGCTGCCCGGCGGGGAGCCCTTGACAGCCCCGCCGAGTCCGGATAGGAGTGTTCGGTACGGACCCGTCTCGACCGCGGTTTTCCCGGGCGCACGATCCAACGGCCCGCCCGAACGAGAAAGGAGCGCACATGCCGCGCACCCCTGGAGTCATCGCCACTATCCTCTCTGGCCTCGCCCGGCTCCGGCTCGGGTGGCTCGCCGTCGCGATCGCCGTGGCCATCACGGCCGCGGGTGGACCCGCCTGGGGCCAGGGCAAGAGCATCACGATGTCGATGCTGGCGGGGTACAAGGACGACGTCCTCCGCGCCAACCTGCCGGAGTTCGAGAAGAAGACCGGCATCAAGGTGGTGGTGGACGCCGCGCCGTTCGGCGACATGTACAAGAAGCAGCTTCTGTCCCTCGACCGGCGGCCGCTACGACGTCCTGTTCATGGACGAGCCGTGGATCCCCGCGCTGTCGGAGTTCCTGCTCCCGCTCGACGAGCGGATGCGCGGGCTCGACACCGCGGACTTCATCCCGACCACGGTGGCGGCCGGCGCCTACCAGGGCAAGCAGTACGCCCTCCCGGTGGACCCCAACGTCCAGATCCTCGTCTACCGGAAGGATCTCTTCGAGCAGAAGGGCCTCAAGCCGCCCGCCACCTGGGACGACATGCTGGCGGCCGCCAAGACCTTCCACGACCCGGCCAAGCAGCAGTACGGGATCGCCATCACCGCCAGCAGCGACGTCCAGGCCGCGCTCTACATGCTGGTGTCCGCGTGGTCGTACGGGCGCCGAGCTGGTGACAGCCGGGGGAAGGGCGGCCTCGACACGCCGGCCGGCCACAAGGGGGCCGAGGTCTACCTGGAGCTGGTGAAGCTCGCCCCGCCCGGCGTGAAGAGCTACGGGTTCGCCGACATGAACAAGGCGATCCAGCTCGGCCAGGCGTCGATGGCGATCCAGTGGGCGTCGGGCGCCAAGGCGATGGAGGACAAGACCCGCTCGTCGGTCGCGGGCAAGCTCGGCTACACGCTGGTGCCGAAGGCCGTCCGGCAGACGCCGATGCGCGGCGTGTGGACCATCGGCATCGCCAAGTCGAGTCCCAACCAGGAAGCGGCGTGGGAGTTCGCCAAGTGGCTGAGCGGGAAGGAGTTCGGCCTGGCGGCGACGAAGTACCCGAGCGCGCTCTCGGCGATCCACAGCCCGCGGGTCTCGGTCCTCCAGGACCCCGGGACCCAGGCCGCCCTCGTGTACGCCACCGTGCTGCTCGACAGCCTCCGGATCACCAAGGAGCGGCCGCGCCTGCGGGAGTATCCGGACATCCAGGAGCACCTGCGGATCACCAACGCCCGGATGGCGGCCGGCGAGCTGACGGTGGACGCCGCGCTGAAGGAGATGGACGCCGGCACCAACAAGATCCTGGGCAAGTAGCGGGACGGCGGGCATGACGGCGGCCCAGGCAGGACGCTGGTTCCTGCTGCCGGGGCTCGTCTTCCTGTTCGCCATCGACCTGGTCCCGCTCGTCTACTCCGGGTGGATCAGCTTCTACGAGTGGTGGCTGGTCCGCCCCCGGGACGTCCGCTTCGTCGGCCTGGCGAACTACGTCGCGCCTGGCCGGCGGACCCGGCGTTCCGGCGGTCGGTCGCCGTCACCTCCGTGTTCACGTTTGGCGCGGTGCTGGTGGAGTTCCTCGTCGGCCTCGGCCTGGCGCTCCTCTTCTCCCAGTCGTTCCGCTTCCTCCGGCCGCTCCGCGTCGTGCTCCTCCTGCCGCTCTTCGTCGTGCCGGTGGTCGGCGCCACCATGTGGCGGGTGATCTTCCACCCGGAGATGGGGGTGCTGAACTACTACCTCGAGCTGGTCGGGCTGGGCCGGCCCGAGTGGCTCAGCGATTCGACGCTGGCGCTGGTCTCCATCATGCTGGTGGACGCCTGGCGCACCATCCCGTTCATGTTCCTGGTGCTCTACGCGGGGCTGGAGATGCAGCCCGCCGAGCTGTTCGAGGCGGCCGCGGTTGACGGCGCGTCGCGCTGGCAGGCGTTCCGTCACATCACGGTGCCGCTCCTCACCTACATCATGCTGGTGGCCGTCCTGATCCGCGGGATGGACGCCTTCCGCGAGTTCGACATCATCTTCGTCCTGACCGGGGGCGGCCCCGGCAACGCGACCGAGACGATCCAGATGTTCAACTACCGGGTGTTCGGCCTCGGGCACATGGGGCTGGCCAACGCGATCGGCGTCGTGACGCTCGTCCTGGTGGCGGCCATGTGCTTCGGGCTGTGGCGCGCGATCGCGCGGCCGGCCCGGCGGCAGGCCGCCTGACCCGTGCGGCCCACCCGGATCCGCGCGATCCTGACCGGGCTGGCCCTGGTCCCGGTCCTCGCCTGGACCCTGTTCCCGATCTACTGGATCGCCGCCGCCTCGTTCAAGACGGAGCTGACCCTCTACGCCCGGCCGCCGCAGTGGCTGTTCAGTCCCATCCTCGACAACTACCGGCGGGTCCTCACCAACATCGCCTTCTTCCAGTACCTGACGAACAGCGTGGTCATCGCGGTCGGGACCACGATCGGGAGCCTCGTCCTGGGGACGCTGGCGGGCTACGGGTTCGCGCGCTTCAAGTTCCGAGGCTCGGACGCCGTCCGGTTCCTGGTCCTGGTCACCCGCATGGCGCCGCGCATGGTGCTGGTCGTGCCGTACTTCCTCCTGATGCAACGGCTCGGGCTGCTCGACACCTACACCGGACTCCTGATCGCGTACGTCTCCTTCGCGCTGCCGTTCTCGATCTGGCTCCTGATCGGCTTCTTCGTCGACGTCCCGCTGGAGATCGAGGAGGCGGCGATGATCGACGGCTGCGGGCGGCTCGGCGTGCTGCTCCGGGTCGTGATGCCGATCGTGGCGCCCGGGCTGGTGGTAGCCGCGATCTTCGCGTTCCTCGTCTCCTGGAACGAGTTCCTCTTCGCGCTGATCCTGAGCGGCGTCGAGGCCAAGACCCTGCCCGTCGTCATCGCCGGCCTGACGACAGACGTGGGGCCGCTCTACGGCGAGATGAGCGCAGCGGCGGTGATGGTGATGCTGCCGAACATCGTGATGACGCTGGTGCTGCAGCGCTACGTGGTGCGAGGCTTGACCCTGGGCGCCGTCAAGGGCTGACGCCGGGCCGATCCCCGTCGCAGCCCGTCGTCCTCGGTCGTCGCCGATCCTCGGCGTACTCGGAGTACGCCTCCGGTCGGCGACTCCCTGCGTCCTAGGGCTGCTCGGGGCTCGGCCCGGCGACCAGAGGTGGACTTAGAGGTGGACTCGATGGCAGGAGGGGGTTCGATGGAGCTGCGTGACATCGGGATCGTACGGGCGCTCGGCTGGGAGCGGACGGCGGACGGGGTCGCCTTCCCGTGCGTCACCACCGGGCTCGCGGCGGCCCGGGTCACCCTGCACGCGGTCGCCCCGCGGGTGGTGCGGGTCCGGATCACCCCGGGCGCCGTGCCCGAACCGAAGGGGTTCAGCTACGTGATCGGGCAGCCCGCCCCCGGAGGGTGGAGCGTCGAGGAGACGGACGGCGGCGTGATCCTGCGCACGGAGCACCTCGCCGTCGAGGCCACGCCTGCAGCCGTGGTCCCTCACGTTCCGCTCGGCGGACGGCGGCCTCCTGACCCACGAGGTGCCCGACGACACCAACTTCGCCGCCCACCGCCTCGGCCCACCGCCCGGCTTCCTGGCCGAGAGCCTGCCGGGCGATCCCGTCCGCCGGGTCGCCGCCGTGGTGGAGACCCTCCTGCTCGATCCCGAGGACCACTTCTACGGCGGGGGCGAGCGATTCACGCGCCTGGACCAGGTCGGCCGGACGGTCCGCACCTGGAACCGCAACTCCTACGGGGCCCGCTCGGAGCTGGCCTACAAGACCGTCCCCTTCCTGGTCGGCAGCCGCGGCTACGGCCTCTTCGTGGACGTCCCGACCGCGGTGACGTTCCACCTCGGCAGCCGCTCGAACCGCACCTACACCATCGAGGCCCCCGGCCGCGAGCTGGACTACTACCTGATCGCCGGGACGCCCAAGGAGATCCTCGGCGCCTACACCGACCTCACGGGGAGGCCGGCGGTGCCGCCGGCCTGGGCGCTCGGCCTGTGGGCCTCGACGTGCTTCGTCCGGTTCACCGAGGCGTCGGTGCTGGAGCAGGCCCAGCGGCTGCGCCGCGAAGGGATCCCCTGCGACGTCTTCCACCTGGACTCCTTCTGGCAGCGCGCACTCATGTGGTGCGACTTCGAGTGGGACGCCGCCCGCATCCCCGATCCCCGGCGCCTCCTCGCCGAGCTGCGCCGGCAAGGGTTCCACAACTGTCTCTGGATCAACCCCTACGTCTCCATCCAGAGCGCGCTCTACCGGGAAGGTGTCCAGGGGGGCTACTTCCTGCGCCGGCCGGACGGCAGCGTCTACGAGCCCATCCTGTGGAATCAGCGGACGGAGCGGGGCATGGGCCTCTGCGCCATCGTGGACTTCAGCAACCCCGAGGCCACCCGCTGGTACCGCGGGAAGCTCGACGCCCAGCTCGCCCTGGGGGCGGACTCGTTCAAGCCGGACTTCGCCGAGGAGATCCCCGAGGACGCCCGCTTCGCGAACGGGCTCACGGGCGCCGAGATGCACAACCCCTATCCCCTCCTCTTCCAGCGCGAGGCCTTCGAGGCGACGCGGGCCCACGCCGGCGAGGGCCAGGCGGTCATCTTCGCCCGCAGCGCGGCGCCCGGGGTCCAGCGCTACCCGGGCCACTGGTCGGGCGACTCGGAGTGCACGTTCCCGGACCTCGCCAACACGCTGCGGGGCGGCCTGGCCGCGGCCATGAGCGGGCTCGCCTGGTGGAGCCACGACATCGGGGGCTTCTGGGGGGACCCGACGCCGGAGCTCTACGTCCGCTGGGCGCAGTGTGGCCTCTTCGCCTCGCTCGCCCGCTGCCACGGCGCCACCCCGCGCGACCCGTGGCTCTTCGGCGAGGAGGCGCTGGACATCTTCCGCCGCTACGCGCGGCTGCGGAGCCGCCTCGTCCCCTACCTCCTGAGCTACGGTGGGGAGGCGGCGGAGACCGGCGTCCCGGTGATGCGGCCGATGGTGCTGGAGCTCCCCGAGGACCCGGCCGGCTACGCCTTCGACCTCCAGTATTTCCTGGGCCGCGAGCTGCTGGTGGCGCCGGTGGTGAGCGCCGGCGGCCGGGTGACCACGTACCTCCCCCGCGGACGCTGGCTCGACTGGTGGAGCGGCGCGGTCCACGCGGGCCCCACGACGCTCCGCCGCCAGGTGCCCCTCGAGGAGCTGCCGCTCTACGTCCGGGAGGACAGCCTGGTGGTGCTCGGCCCCGAGCGGAGCCACGTCGGCGAGCGGCCGGCCGACCCGCTCACCGTGGAGGCCTTCGTCACCACCGAGGCGCGATTCACGGTGCGGGGCGAGCCGGGGCAGCTTCAGCTCGCCTGCCGGCGCGAGGGCGGCCGGACGACGTTCGAGGCCAGCGCGGCGCCCGTGACCTACGAGCTGCGCCTCCACGACCACGCCGCGCCGGCCACGGTCACCGCGGACGGCCAGGCCGTGCCCCGGCTCGAGCCGGCGGCGCTGGCCGGCGCCGACCGGGGCTGGACGACGGACGGCCGGACCGTGGTGGTCAAGGCCCGCGCGCGGCAGATCCGGGTGGAGTGACGGAGGACGGCATGACCATGAACCGACCGTCGCGCGAGGCCGCCTGGGCCCTCCTCACCGAGTACACGCAGAACCAGTCGCTCCGGCGGCACGCGCTCGCCGTCGAGGCGACGATGCGCGAGCTGGCCCGCTCCTCCGGCGTCGGCAACCCGGGCGAGGTCGAGACCTGGGGCCTGGTCGGCATGCTCCACGACTTCGACTACGAGCGCCACCCGACCGAGCAGGAGCACGTCTGGCGCGGCATGGAGATCCTCAAGGAGCGCGGCTGGCCGGAGGAGATCATCCGGGCCGTCGGCGGCCACGCCTTCTACACCGGCATCGAGCGGGTGACGCCCCTCCAGAAGGCGATCCTCGCGGCCGACGAGCTCACCGGGTTCGTGGGCGCCTGCGTGCTGGTGCGGCCGACCAAGAAGCTCGCCGACCTCCCGGTCGAGAGCGTGGTCAAGCGGCTGAAGGAGAAGTCCTTCGCGCGGACGGTGGACCGGCGCTACGTCTACCAGGGCGCCGAGGAGTGGGGCGTCCCCCTCCCCGACCTCGTCGCGCTCGTCATCCGCGCCACCCTCCCGATCGCCGACCACCTCGGCCTCGACGGTCGCCCCGCCGACCCCCTGCCGGACACCCCCTGCCCGCCCCCGCCACCGGCCCCGGCCTAGCTCGATTCATTCGACCAGGAACTCGGGCCCGAACACGGCGGCGAGCACCCGGAGCAGCAAACCGGATTGCACGCGCTGATACCAACCGTGTGCCGCGCGCTACGATCCCGTGATATCGACGACCTCCTTGGTTCTCTTGATCGGCACCTACCGTACCCGCCGAGCGCCCGCGGGTCCGTGAGCGGAGTTACGTGCCGCACGCCGATCCCTGGCTGTCGGCCGTCGTCGCCGTCACCGGCGGCTGATTTCAGGGGTCGTCCGGTCGCAGCCGCCGCGCTTCTCCGTCCGACAGGGTCTTGGTCTCCGCCGCGAGTCGAACCCAGTGTCTCCGGGTCAACCTTCGCCGCCGCGTGCTCGAGCAGGACCATGGCCATCTCCGCGACCGTCGATGCGGCCAGGAGCTCCCGCATCGGCGGCTCCACGCCGAAGGCGGCCGGGATCCGGGCAAAGACCCTCGACGCCAAGAGCGAGTCCCCTCCAAGGTCGAGGAACCGGTCGTGAATCCCGACCCGGTCGAGGTCGAGCACCTCGGCCCAGATTCCGGCGAGCGTCTGCTCGAACGCGGTCGTCGGCGCGACGAACGTGGTGTCGAGGGCCTGCCGCCCGGTCCCCGGCTCGGGCAGCGCGCGTCGATCTACCTTGCCGCTCGGTGTGAGGGGGAAGGCATCCAGGCACACGAAGGCGGCCGGGACCATGTAGTCCGGCACCAGCTCGGCGAGAAAACGGCGCAGGTCGCTCACAGTTGGTCCCGGGGCAGATGTCACGGCCAGGTAGGCCACCAGACGGGTGTCGCCATGCCGGTCCTGCCGGACTGCCACGACCGCGTCCCGTACGGCCGGGTGACCGACCAGGGCGGTCTCGATCTCGCCGGGCTCGATCCGGTGGCCTCGCACCTTCACCTGGAAGTCCTTCCGGCCGAGGTGCACGAGACAGCCGTCCGGCAACATCCGGCCCAGGTCCCCGGTTCGGTACACGCGGGCCTCTGTCCCGGCGGGATCGGGCAGGAAGGCCTCCTGGGTGAGGTCCGGCCGCCGCCAGTACCCGGGCGAGAGGTACCGGCTCCGCACCGCGACCTCGCCGGTGCGGGCACCAGTATCTCCGTCCGGCTGCTCGTCCAGCAGCAGCACTTCCTTGTCCGGCACCGCGTAACCCACGGGTACGGATGCGTCCGTGATCGGCGTGTCCCGGTCGAGAAAGTAGCAGGAGAAGGTCAGCGCCTCGCTCGTGCCCATTCGGTTGACGAAGATGCAGTCCGACGAGAAGTGCTGCCGGTAGGCCTCTACGTCGGTCCGGTAGACAGGCTCCCCGGCCAGGAAGATCAACCGAAGTCTCGGGAATTGCTCCCCACCAATCAGCGACGCCACGAAGTGGCGGAACAGCGTGGGGACTGACCGGTAGATGGTGATGTCCTGCCCGAGGAGCCAGGTGGCGAGCGCCGGGAGCCCCTCCCGCACGACATCGAACGGGTAGAGCCCGCTTCCGTTGAGCAACGCGGCGTAGATCGTCCGGACGGAATCGGCAAAGCTGCATGAGGAGAGGAGCACCAGCCGGTCTTCCGGACAGTAGTGGGCGGCGTTCGTATAGTGCATGACATCGTGGAGCACGTTGCGGTGGGTCTGGGGTACCCCTTTCGGCCGCCCGGTGGAGCCCGACGTGTAGAGGATGAAGGCCGGCCCGTCCGGCGACGGCGCCACCCCGGGGCGCTCCAGCGGGAGGTCGGGCCCGAGCGCGTCGACGGTCACCACGGGAACGACCCCCCGGGACAGGTCCTCCGTCGCGCGCCGGTTCCGGGCGTTCGTAAGGATGAGCGCGGCCTGCGAATCCTCCAGGATATAGGCGAGCCGGGCCGCCGGGTAGGTGGAGTCGAGCGGCACGTACGGCTTCCCCGCCTTGAGCGCGCCGAGCATGGCGGCGATCACCTCGGCATCGTGTTCGAAGAGCAGCGCTACCGGCCCCACACCGTGGCCCTCTCCACGCAGGACCGCGTGGGCGATGCGGTTCGCCATCCGGTCCAGCTCGAGGTACGAGAGCGCGCGGTGCCGGGTCTGGACGGCCAGCCGGCCGGGACTGGTCTGCGCCTGGGCCTCGAAGCGCTCGGGGATCGACCGCTCCAGGGCGTCCCGTGGAAAGGGCACGAAGGTCCCGGCGGGATGGAAGCATCTGCCCCTGACTCGCTCCTGCTCCCTCGGCAGCCTCACGCCTCGGGCACTCTCGCGATCCACCTGGCACCTCTCACCGGTCAGCGGCGGTCGCCTTCCGCCACCGAACCATCTGGAGTACCGGACCCTTCTGAGGTACCGCGGCCCGATGATACACCACCACAAGCGCAGCCATGCCGATCCAGGCGTTCACCATGGACCGATCTCGGTGTTCACGTTCGGCCGATCTGAGCGTTCACGATGAGCCGATGCGCGCACCCATGGGACGCGAGCAGCTCACGGAGCGCGGCTCACGCTACGGCGATCGCCGCCGCGAGCCCGGGGAGGTTGACGGCGGCGATCACGGTCGCCATGGACACGCTGATCCCGAGGTCGGCGCGGATGCGGTTCGCGAGGACGAGCGCCCCGATCGAGTCCAGTCCCAGGTCGAGGAAGGCCGTGTCGTCGCGCACCTCGGCCGCGGGAAGACCGACCATCTGGGCCACGCTCTCCCGAAGGTACTCGATGAGCTGCCCCCGCGGATCACCGCCTTTCGCGCGCTCCAGGTACGGTGTCTTGTGCGACGACCGACGCACGGCGTCGGCGGGCGGCGCGCCCCGGTGCGCCAACCGGTCCAGCAGACGCGGGCGCGTTCCGGTCGGCAGCGCGCCGAGGTACGTCTGCCGGCGTAACTGACGCACCTCGAACCCGGCGATCTCCGCGACGACGCGGCCGGCCTCGTCGAAGAGGAGCGCGTCACCGGCCTTCGACGGGGCGTCCACGGCGTAGCGGGCCCGCGCCTGTCCGTGGCACCAGAGCTGGTGGTCCCCGGGACGCTCGAAGAACGCGAAGCGGCCGATGGTGAACGGCACGTAGGCCACGCCGCCCTCGGCGAGGGCCAGCGTTTCGAACGCCCCGCCGAAGAACAGCGTCTGGAAGCACGCCTCGATCGCGCCGGGGGCCAGCGGGTAGAGGTCAGCCACTTCCGCCAGCGGGGGCGGCGCTGTCCGGGCCACCGCCTCGTTGTCCCCCTGCCAGATCGTCTCGATCCAGCGAAATGCCGATCCGGTGTTCGCCCCGGGTGCCCATGCCAGCTCGTAGAACGCCGAGCCGCTCATGGGGAGCGTGCACCGCCGACGTAAGGCGTCGAGATCGACGGCTGCTCGGGGTGGCGCGTCCGGCAGTCGCAGCCGGCCCGTCACGTGCAGCGTCCACGCGTCGGCGTCGTGCGGCTCGGGACCGTCCGCGCGGCTCACGAGGCGCAGGCTGTAGGCGCCGTCGTCCTCGGGCGCCAGCACCACCTGGATGGTGCGCGCCCCGTCTCCAGGCAGCACCAGCGGTCGCAGGAAGCACAGCTCCTCCAGCACGCACGCACGCGGCCCGAACGCCGCTTCGACCGCCGACAGAAACAGGGTCAGGTCACTTGACGCCGCCACGACCACCGTCCCGAACAGCCGGTGATCGCCGAGGTGCGGCACTGCCCGTGGCGACAGCGTGGCCTCGAACCGGATCTCGGACGAGAACGGCAGCGACAGACGGCGCCCCAGTAGCGGCCTGGCGGGCGTTTCCACTGGCGTCGTCGTCGCCACTGGCGGATCGACCCAGTGACGCTGGCGTTCGAACGGGTAGGTCGGCAGGTGCAGGCGCCGCCGCTCATATGGGGCGTCGAAGCCGCGCCAGTCCACCGGCACGCCGCGCACGTAGAGCGTGCCCAGGCTGCGGAGGAGCGGCTCCCAGTCCGGCTCGTCCCGGCACAAGCTGGGCAGCCAGCCGTCGGCGACGTCTGGCACGCGCTCGCGTGCCATCTCTCGCAGGATCGAGTCTGGCCCGATCTCGACGACCAGCGTCACGCCGCGCACCCGGAGCGCCCGCAGCGCATCAGCGACGCGCGCTGGGTCTCCGACGTGGTCCCGCCAGTATGTCGGTGTGGCGATCTGGGTGCCGACCAGCGCGCCGGTCACCGGGGAGACGAGGTCAACGCGCGGGCGGCCGAGGCGGACCTTGCCCGCGGCCCGCTCGAAGGCGTCCCGACCTCGCGCCGCGACGAGCCGAAGGCCGTCTTCCAGCCCGATGACGCCGGCCACACAGGCGGCGGCGAGCTCGCCTTGGCCGAGTCCCAGGGCCACGTCTGGCTCGACACCCCACGCGCGCCACAGCTCGGCCAGCGCGACATGCAACGCGAAGAGCGCCGCCTCTGGAGAGGCGGGCGGCCGGCCCAGCCCGGGGTCGCGGGCGCCGAGCTCGGAGCGGTCGCGACCAGCGCCCGAAAGGGCGTCGCAGCGGTCGAGTGTCGCGCGGAAGACGGGCTGCGTGGCGCGAAGCTCGCGGCCCACGCCGGCATGGTGCGCGCCCTCTCCGGTGAACAGGAACGCGATGACCGGCCGCGCAGCGGCCTCCACGCCTGCCTGCGCGCGCCCGGCGGTCTCACCGGCGAAGGCGGCGAGGCGCTCATGAAGGTCCTCTATGCTCCCGGCGTCGATGGCCAGGCGGTGCTCGAACGGGGCGCGCCCGGTGTTGGCCGTGAAGCAGACATCGGCGAGAAGACCCGGGCCGGTGGCCAGGTGGTCGGCATAGCGCCGGGCTAGCTCCCTCAGCGCCGTCTCGCTGCGGGCCGACAGCGCCAGCACGTGCCGGGGCCGCTCCGGTTGGCGGGACGGCGGGCGCGGCGGGGGCGCCTCCTCGAGCACGACGTGGCAGTTCGTTCCGCCAATGCCGAGGGACGTGACGCCCGCCCGCCGGGGCGCTCCGTCCGCGCGCCACGGCGAAAGCGTCCGGACGACGAAGAACGGGCTATTCTCGAAGTCGATCGCGGGGTTGGGCGCGTCGAAGTGCAAGCTGGGGGGGATCTGGCGGTGCTGGAGCGCCAGCGCCGTTTTGATCAATCCGGCGACCCCCGCGGCCACGTCGGTGTGCCCGAGATTGGTCTTTACCGAGCCGATCCCGCAGAACCCCGTCGCGGCGGTCGCCCGACGGAATGCGGTCGTCAGTCCCTCGATCTCTATGGGATCGCCGAGCGGGGTGGCGGTGCCGTGCGCCTCGACATAGGTGACGGAGCGCGGATCGACGCCGGCGACCGCCTGCGCGAGGGCGACGACCTCGGCTTGCCCGCGCGCGCTGGGCGCCGTGAAACTGACCTTGCCCGCCCCGTCGTTGTTGATCGCCCACCCCTGGATCACGGCGTAGACAGCGTCGCCGGCGGCGACGGCGTCCTCGAGCCGCTTGAGCACCACGACGCCAACCCCGTCGCTGAGGACCGTTCCCCGGGACCGCGCGTCGAAGGCGCGACAGTGGCCGTCCGGGGCGTAGATGCCGCCTTCCTGATAGCGGTAACCCTGCACGGACGGCACCACCACGCAGGCGCCGCCGGCGAGGCAGAGGTCGGACTGGTGGGTCAGCAGGCTCTGACACGCCTGGGCGACCGCCACCAGCGACGACGAGCAGGCGGTCTGCACGCCGACGCTGGGTCCCCGGAGATCGAGGAGGTACGCGGTGCGCGTGGCGAGGAAGTCCTTGTCGTTGCCGAGGATGATCTGGTACGCCTCGGGGTCCATCGCCGCCGCGAGTTGCTCGGCGCGCCCCCGGTCTACGCACAGGTTGTGCAGCAGATATGCGCTCGCCCGGCAGCCGGCGAAGACGCCGACGGCGCCCTCATAGGCGGCACCGTGATAACCAGCGTCCTCGAGGGCTTCCCAGGCGCACTCGAGCCACATGCGGTGTTGCGGGTCGAGGAGGCTCGCCTCGCGAGGCGTGAAGCCGAAGAAGGCGGCGTCGAACTGCTCGACGCCGTCCAGCACGCCGCGAGCGCGAACATAGTGCGGGTCGGCGAGCAGCGTGGGCGGGACGCCGGCCGTCTCCAGTTCCTCGGCGGAGAACCGGCGGATGGCCTCGCGCCCGGCGCGCAGGAGGTCCCAGAACGCGGCCACGCTCGGCGCGCCGGGAAAGCGGCACGCCATCCCGATGATGGCGACGCCGCCGATCGCCTCGTGGTCGCTCACCGCCTGCGCTTCTTGCTGCGGAACCGCGCCGCGGCGGCGATCTGCTGCTTGGCGCGCGCCGGCAGCGTGGCCAGCGGATCGGGTGGCGCGTCGCCCGGGTCGAGCGCTCGGGCCAGGGCGGCGATCGTCGCGTGCTCGAGCAGCGCCGAGACGGGCACGACGATGCCGAGCCGGTCCTGCAGCCTGGCATGCACCCGGCCGACACGCAGCGAGTCGCCGCCAAGGTCGAGGAACGCGTCGTGCACGCCGACCTGGTCGACGCTCAGCACCTCCGCCCAGACGTCTGCGAGCAGATGCTCGAGCCGGGTGCGCGGCGCGACGAACTCGGCATCGAGCCGAGGCCGTCCGGGCGACGGCGGAGGCAGCGCCGCCCGGTCCAGCTTGCCGTTGTCGGTGAGCGGCAGGCGGTCCAGCATCACGAACGTGGTGGGCACCATCGCGTCGGACAGGGACGCCGCCAGGTGTCGGCGGAGCGTGCTCACGGTGGGCCTGGGCGTGTCGTGGGGCACGACGTAGCCCACGAGCCGCGGATCGTCCGACTCCGGCGCGTGCACGCGGGCGGCGGCCTCGCGGACGCCCGTGGCGGAGAGCAGGACGGCCTCGACCTCGGCTAGATCCACCCACTGCCCCCGGATCTTCTGTCGGGCATCGCGACGGCCGAGGTGATCGAGGCGGCCATCCGGCCCCAGACGCCCCAGGTCGCCCGTGCGATAGGTGCGCAGGTCGGGCTCCTCCGAGTCTGAGGTGAACGCGTGCACCGTGAGGTCGGGGCGGCCCCAGTAGCCGACGGCGAGGTATCGGCTCTGGACGGCGATCTCGCCCACCTCGCCGATCGCCACCGGCTGGCCCGCCTCGTCCAGCACCCGCACCTCCATGTCCTCCACCGGGTAGCCGACGGGCACGACGCCGGCCGCCGGCGGCATCGTGCGCTGGATGACGAACTGCCGGACCAGCCCACACTCGGTGGCCCCCAGCCCGTTCACGAGAAGACAGCCGTCCTCGAACCGCTCACGGAACAAGACCCAGTCGCGCCGTGACATCTGGTCCCCCTCCAGCCGGATCAGGCGGAGGTCGGGAAAACTGTCGGCGCCGGTCGCCGCCAGACGGAAGAGGGCGGGCACGGAGTGGTAGATGGTGAGGTGCTCCCGGACCAGCCACGGGCCGAGCCCCGCCACTCCTTGCCGCCGCAGGTCGTACGGGAAGATCGCTGCCCCGTTGAGCAGCGCGCCGAAGAGACTCGACACCGCCCCGCTGAACCCCGGCGACTGCACAAGCGTGACGCGGTCGTCCCGGTCGATGCCCAGGCTGTTCGTGTACCGCATCACGTTGTGCAAGACGTTCCGGTGCGAGTCAACCACGCCCTTTGGGCGCCCCGTCGAGCCGGATGTGTAGTAGATGGACGCGAAGGCATCCGGCCTGACGACGAGCCCGGGGCGATCCTCCGGCCCGTCGCCGTCGAGGATCCGGTCCACGCGCAGCACGTCGGAGGCGCGCGCGACGGCGTCGGCCAAGGTCGCCCCAGCCGCATCCGCGAGGACGAGGACGGCTTGCGCCTCCTCCAGCACGGCGGCGACGTGCGCGGGTGCGTACGTCGTCTCCAGCGGGACGTAGGGCGCGCCCGACTTCAGCACGCCGAGGATGCCCGCGACGAGCGCTCCGCTCTGCTCGACCAGCAGGACGATCGGCCGAGTATCCACCCCGCGCCGCTCGAGCAGCGCGTGGGCCACCCGGTTGGCGGCGCCATCGAGCTCCGCGTAGGTCCAGGCGTCGTCGCCCATCCTGACGGCCAGCCGACTCGAATACGCCTCGACCTGTTGCTCGAATCGGGCCGGGACCGACTGTTCGATCGCGCTTCGATCGAACAGGACAAAGGCGCCTCGCGGCGCGGGACGTGGCCGAGCCATTGCGCCCATGGGGCTACGAGGATGCACCAGGCGCGGTCGCGCGATGAAGCGGTGGGTCCGCGGCGGCGCCATTGTTTCGCCGCGACGTCGATTCGTTCGTCGGTCGCAAAGCCGTTGACGGCGCGGTGATACGCGGGCCCGCACGCTTGCCAGCGTCACGTCCGTCGGGTGGTGGATCCTTCGCATGACCCTTGCGATCGCTCACTGTCTCGCACCTCTCACGACTCGACGCCGAGGCAGTCGAGCACGCGGCGGCATGATCCCCGATGGCGCGACCCGCGGCCGTCATGCGCCTCCTGCGGAGCCCGCGGTCAGGCATCGACACGGCCAGGACCACTGCCAGCACGCAAGGCTGCAGCAATCACCTCCGACGGCGATCGCGGCGGCATACCCGGACCCGGGGCTCAGTGCTTCGAGCCGCCAGCGACGCGTGTCCCCCGGGTCTTCGTCGCTCCGCAGAAGCGCGGCGGACTCTCCGAGCGAAACCTCGAACTGGTCCAGTCGAAGCCGGAGCCCTTCCCCTCTGGCCTTCGCGTAGGCCTCCTTGCGGGTCCAGCAGGCAAAGAACGCCTCGGTCTGCCCGGCGGAAGGCAGCGAACGCAGCGCCGCGACCTCGCGCGGCGAAAAGAACTGCTCGGCGATCCCGTTCTCGAGCCGTGGGTCGATCTTCTCGACGTCGATACCGACGTCCCGGCCGCGCGCCACCGCATAGAGCGCGAGCCCGTACGAGTGGGACAGATTGAAACGCAGGTCGGCCCCCGGGGCGTCCGCCAAGAACGGCTTCCCCTGCGGCCCGTATCCGAATCTCAACGCCGCCGGCTCTCGGCGGAGGTAGCGGCCAAGAATCATCCGGAGCGCGGCGCGGCCGGCGACGAACCGCGCGCGGTCTCGGTCGAAGCGGAAGCGATCCGCCCGCGCGCGTTCGTCCGGCGAGAGGGTGGCGCGGAAACTGTCGCCGCAACCTGGCTCGTGGTCCAGCCACGCGCGCCAAACGTGGACGTGATCCCGCTCGAGGACGAGTTGGGGCGGAGGGGTCTCCCACGGCATGCGGGGCGCCAAGTCTTCGGCGGGGTGCAGGTGTTCCCTCCAGGTCAGAACGGCGCGCACGGCACAGCACGACGGCGACAGGCCGAAACAGAGGAGCAGATCTCGTGCCAGCCGGACCATCCGGAAGCAACGAGCACCTCCTCGTCGCGGAGGGCGGTTCGAACGGAGCACGCCCCGCCTCGCCCCCTGTGTGAACTCTGCTTGCTCAAGACTGGCAAGCGGATTCACAGGCCCGGGGCACGGCTGACCGGGATGTCGAGGCTCGCCTCCGACCGGCCGGCGTGGCGGTTCGTCGACGGCGTGAAGCAGCGAGGCTCCGGTGGGACGTCCGCGAAGGTGCGGGTTCCCTCGGCCAGAGCGCCGGTCGAGGCGGGGTCCGCCGCGATGATGGCATGTGGCTTGCTAGATAGACTACGGTATCGCTTGCGATTTCCGGCCGCACGACCGAGGACGAGCGCCCCGGTTGAATGCGGACCTCGGCTACGGCGATGGCTGAACGCTCAACCACTCGCACGGATCGCAGCGGGGCGGAACCCAGCCGAGGTCGGGATCTTCGCGCCCGGCGCCTACCGCCGTATGGGAAGCAGGTCGATGCGGCTGCGAAACGGTCAGTCGTTCCGCTGATCGTCGACGACACTGCGCTTCGGCCCGTCGCGAGAATGGCGGTCTAACCAGGAGTGCGCATGGACGTCCAGGACCTCCGGCGGGAGATCTCGAAGCTCACTCCAGGCGAACGTCGCATCCTCGAGGAACGACTTCTGCGCGCGGACCCGGCTCCACGTCACGACCTGCACATTCCGCGCCGCGGCAGCTCGACCCCCTGCCCACTCTCGTTCGCGCAGCACCGGCTCTGGTTTCTCGACCAGTACGAGCCGCAGAGCGGTGTCTACAACATCCCGGTGGCCGTGCGCCTCCAGGGCGCCCTCGACGTCAACGCCCTCCGCCGGGCGCTCGAGGCCGTCGTGGCCCGCCACGAGGTCCTCCACACCACGTTAGTGGCGCCAGACGGCGTTCCCGTCCAGGTGATCAGCGCGCCGAGCCCCTTCGACCTTCCTGTTATCGACATCGAGACCTACCCCGAGGCGGAGCGCGACGCCGCCATGCGCCTCCTGGTGAACCAAGAAGCCGACGGCCCTTTCGATTTCGAGCGCGATCTGATGCTACGGGCTCGGCTCTTCCGCTTCGGCGACACCGACCACGTGCTCCTCCTGGTCCTCCATCACATCGCCGCCGATGGCTGGTCTTTGGGCATTCTGGCGCGTGAGCTGAGTGTGCTGTATGGCACGTACGCCACCGGACAGCCCCATCCGTTGCCCGATCTTCCGATCCAGTACGCCGACTATGCGGTCTGGCAGCGCCAGCAGCTCACGGGTCCTGCCCTCGAAGCCGGGCTCGCCTACTGGCGTGATCGGCTCGCCGGCGCCCCCGCGCTTCTCGAACTCCCCACCGATCGGCCTCGTCCCGCCGCGCAAACCTTCGAGGGCGCCACCGAGACGGTGACCTTGCCGTCGCCGCTCTTGGAGCAACTCAAGGCCCAGAGCCGTCGGGAGGGCGTCACCCTCTTCATGACGCTCCTGGCCGCCTTCAAGACCCTCCTGTACCGGTATGCCGGCCAGGAGGACATCGTTGTCGGCACTGCCATTGCCGGCCGAACCCGTACGGAAACCGAAGGGCTCATCGGCTTCTTCGTCAACACGCTGGTCCTCCGCACCGACCTGACTGGCGCCCCCACCTTCCGTGAACTGCTCCGGCGCGTCCGCGAGGTCGCCCTGGGCGCCTACGCTCACCAGGACCTGCCCTTCGAGACGCTCGTCGAAGCACTCCAGCCCGAGCGGAGCCTCGCCTACTCCCCTGTGTTCCAGACCATGTTCATCCTCCAGAATGCCCCCGGCAGCGCGCTGGCCCTCCCGGGTCTGACCGTGACGCCCGTCGAGCTGGACCGGCGGACCGCCAAGTTCGACCTGAGCCTCTCCGTCGAGGAGACCCCCCGCGGCCTCCGGGCCGAGCTCGAGTACAGCCGCGACCTCTTCGACGCGCCCACGGTCACGCGCATGTTGCGACATTTCGAGACCCTGCTCGCCGGAGCTGTGACCGAGCCGGATCGGCGCGTCTCCCATCTTCCACTCCTAGAGGCCGCCGAGCGCCGCCAGGTTCTCGTGGAATGGAACCTGACCCGCGTCGACAACCCCCGCGATGTCGGCCTGCATCAGTTGTTCGAGGTCCAGGTGGAACGCACCCCCGACGCCGTGGCCATGGAATGCGCGGGCATGCGCCTCACCTACCGGGAGCTCAACCGGGAGGCTAACCGGCTCGCCCACTACCTGCGGGGCCTGGGTGTGGGTCCCGACGTTCCGGTGGGAATCTGCCTGGAACGCTCCCTCGACGCCGTCGTGGGGATTCTCGGGATCCTGAAGGCCGGGGGCGCCTACCTGCCCCTGGATCCGGCCTACCCAAGGGACCGACTCGAGCTCATGCTGGAGGACGCCCGGCCTCCCGTCCTCGTGACCCAGGAGGCCTGTCGGCCCGAGCTTCCATCCACCCACGCCGCCGTAGTCTGCCTCGACGCCGACCGCGAGGCCATCGGTCGCCAGCCGGACCGGAATCCCACGGGTGGCCCGACCCCCGCAAACGCCGCCTATGTCCTCTACACTTCCGGATCAACAGGGCGCCCCAAGGGCGTGGTGGGACTTCACCGCGGGGCGGTGAATCGCTGCGCTTGGATGTGGCGGACCTTTCCCTTCGCTCCTTCGGAGGTGTGCTGCCAAAAGACTTCCCTGAGCTTCGTCGATTCTGTCTGGGAGCTCTTCGGACCGCTGCTTCAGGGCATCCGCACCGTCATCATTCCCGACGAGGTGGTGAAGGATCCCGGCCGGCTCCTCGAGACGCTCGCGGCGCATCACGTGAGCCGCATCGTCCTGGTACCGTCTCTCCTGCGGGTCCTCCTGGGGGCGTTCCGCGACCTCGCCCGACGCGTTCCGGACCTCCGCTTGTGGGTCACCAGCGGTGAGGCGCTGACCAAGGAGCTGTGCGACCGTTTCTACGCGAGCGTGCCCGACCGTATCCTGCTCAACCTTTATGGATCCTCGGAAGCCTCGGGAGACAGCACTTGGCACGACACGCGGGCCAGCGCGGCGCGCCCCGACCCGCCCATCGGCCGCCCCATCGACAACACGCGGATCTATGTCCTCGACGCGTATCTCCAGCCGAGTCCGGTGGGAGTTCCGGGGGAGCTCTACATCGGCGGCGACGGACTGGCTCAGGGTTACCTCCACCAGCCGGACCTGACGGCTGCTCGCTTCATCCGCGACCCGTTCGCCGACATTCCTACCTCCAGGCTCTACCGCACCGGCGACCGCGCCCGATACCGGCCCGACGGGAACCTCGAGTATCTCGGCCGCACGGACCACCAAGTGAAGGTTCGGGGCTTCCGGATCGAGCTGGGCGAAATCGAAGCGGTCCTGGCGCAACATCCCGCGGTCAAGGAGAGTGTCGTGGTGACCTCTGATCACCAACGTGGCGGTCCCCAACTGATCGCCTACCTGGTCAGCCTGCCCGACACCCGACTCGAGATCGAGGACCTGCAACGGGTCCTGAGGCAGAAGCTGCCGGAACACATGATCCCATCCGACTTCATCGTCCTCGACGCGTTCCCGCTCACGCCGACTGGCAAGCTGGCCCGCAATCGGCTGCCGTTGCCCGCCCCGTGGTCCCGTGGCCGCAGCGAGTCTCGAGCCCCGGCCAGTCGGATGGAGATCGCTCTGGCCGACATCTGGAAGGACGTGCTCGGGGTCACGGACGTGGGTGCCTATGACCGCTTCTTCGACCTCGGCGGGCACTCGCTCCAGTCCATGCAGGTGATCGCGCGGATCGAAGCCCATCACGGGCTCAGACTGTCGCCCCGCGACCTGCTGACCCAGAATCTCGCCCAGCTCGCGGCACTCTGCGACGAGCACCTGGGACAGCCCGCTGCCCCGGCGAGACCCGCAACCGCTCCCCGGGACGGTCTGCTGCGCACGGTGGCCAGGCTCGTCGGGGCCCAGTTCCGGCGCGGGCCGGCACCGTCCGCCCGACGCAGTGGTACGGTGGGCGGCGACGAGCCCGCACCTCCGGTCGAAGGCCATGAATGACTCCCCTGGCGCTGACCACGCCTTCTACTTCCCCGAATCGGGCGGTCCGCTCTTCGGCTGCTACCACGCGCCGTTGCGGCCAAACGCTGAGGCCGCCACGGTCGTGCTCTGCCAGCCGGTCGGACATGAATACATCCGCGCTCATCGGACCTTCCGGCAGCTTGCAATCGCGCTGGCGCGCGCCGGGTTCGCCGTGCTCCGCTTCGACTACTCGGGAACGGGAGATTCCGCCGGTGACCCGGCTGACGGGGGCATCCCCGAGTGGCTGCGGGACGTGCACGCCGCGAGCCGGGAAGGCCGGAGGCGGTCCGGTCGCGAGCGAACCTGCTTCGTGGGCGCCCGCCTGGGAGCCACGCTGGCGTTCCTCGCGGCGGCCCGCGAGGGGGTCGCTGACCGCGTGGTTCTGTGGGACCCCGTGATTCGCGGCCGAGATCATCTCCGCGAGCTGAGCGATACGCACCAGGCTCATCTGCGCCTCTTGCCCGGGTGGACGCCGTCCGGCAACGGGTCTCCGGCAGCGGTGGAGTACATGGGGTTTCCGTACTCCACGGCCCTCCGGCAACAGATCGAGAAGCTCGATATCGCGACCTGGGCGAGTCCGTGTGCGCCACGTACCCTGTTGCTCGAGACCGAGCCGGCCGCGACATCACCCCGCCTGCTTGACCTGTGCGGAGCCGAGGCCGCGCAAATGGCGTACCGGGCGGTTCCGGGCCCCCGGGTGTGGGCGCAGGGCGAGTTTCGCCTGCTGGTGCCCCATCCGAGCGTCTTCGACGAGATCGCGGCATGGCTCAGCGCGACTCCACGCTGAGAGAGGTCGCCGTGCGGTTCGGCCGCGAAGACTCCCTCTGCGGCGTGGTGTCCTACCCGCCGGATCGGCGGGAGGACGCGCCGGGCGTTCTCCTGCTCAACGCCGGCATGGTCCATCGCGTCGGGCCGAATCGCTTCTACGTCAACCTGGCTCGCGCGCTCGCCGGACACGGTTTCCCGGTCCTCCGCTTCGACTTCTCAGGGATCGGAGACAGTGAGCCACGAACGGACAGCCTCCGCTTCGAGCGAAGCGCCGTCGAGGAGTCGCAGGCCGGGATGGACCTGCTCGGCGACATGGGGTTGAGCCGTCTGTTCGTGCTGGCGGGACTCTGCAATGGTGCGGAGATGTCCTTCAAGACTGCGTGCGCTGATCCCCGGGTGCTCGGCCTGGCGCTGATCAACCCCCAGCGATACCTGACGGAGCCAAGCCGGGAATTGGTCGCGCACGTGGAAGGCCGCACGGAGGCGGACTTCTACTGGCGCACGGCGCGCTTCAAGCCCCAAAGCTGGTTCAAATTCGTCCGCGGCCGCTCCGACTACCGGGCGGTCTTCCGCGCGCTTGGCCGGAAGCTGGGCAGCCTCCTGGGCAACGACGAACGAGTCCCAGCCGAGCATCCGGATGCGGCGGCGTTCGCCCAGCTGTATCGGCGGGGTGTGAGGCTCCTCCTGCTCTTCTCGGAGGGCGACCCTGGGATGGCGTATCTGCGCACGATCGCCGGCGACCGCGTGGCGGCGTGGCGCGCGAGCGGACAGCTGGGTCTCGAGGTGATCCCGGGTGCCGATCACACGCTGACGCCCCTTGCGAGCCAGGATCGCGTCCGGCAGTCGATCGTCAGATGGATTCTGACGGTGCCGCGTCGCCTTCCCGATCCGCAGACCCCGCTATCGCGCGCATGAGGACATTGCGACCGAGCGGTCATGAGCGCCCCGGGGACCGCCTGGCCGTGTCCGTCCAGCGCCCACTCGACTGCGCCTCGGGGATCCGCTGAGCCGGCGTGCCGCGCGTCCGATCTCCAGGGAATGTGCGCGTGGCGTCCGACCCGGCCGAGAGCGCACGTCCGCCCGGAAGCCGGTGACGCCCGGGCCGCGCACCCCCCGGGGGGCCCAGATGGTCCTGTGACCAGTGCGTACGCATGAGCAGATGTCACCGGAATGGAGCTGAGCTCAGCAACTCAATCAATTGACTCGATCGGTCAGCTTTTGTGCTGGCAGGGCCGATCTTCGCCCCAGGCACCAGCGGTTGAGGCTCCCGACCGCAGACCGCTCCCCTACTCCGGCCTGATGAGCCAACTCGATCATGTGGCAGGAGTACTTTTGCAGGCGGGTCTGGACCGAGACGATCGCATTGCTGTGGTGCTGCCCGACGGACCGGAAATGGCGACTGCCTTCCTGACCATTGCCGCTTGTGCCACCTTCGCTCCCCTGAATCCGGCATTTGGTGCGGAGGACTTTGAATTCTATCTAACCGACTTGCACGCCAAGGCTTTGGTGCTGCAAGCGGGTCAGGAGACGCCGGCGCGCGAGGTGGCCCGGAGACGTGGAATTCAGGTCCTCGAGTTGGTGCCCAGGCTCGAGGCGGAAGCCGGCGTGTTTGATCTCCAGGGGATGGGCAATGCGGCGAAGGTCAAACCCGGTCACCTTCTCCCTGCTCAGCCCGAGGACATCGCGTTGTTCCTACATACTTCGGGAACGACCTCGCGACCCAAGGGGGTGCCTCTCACCCAGCACAATCTTTGCAGTTCCGCCCGGCATATCGCAGCCACGCTCGCCTTGACTTCCGATGATCGGAGTCTGTCGATCATGCCCTTGTTCCATATCCACGGACTCGTTGGCGTGATCCTCTCCTCGATCACAGCAGGGGCGAGCGTCATGTGTCCGTCGGGATTCGACGCGTCGCGGTTCTTCGGGTGGCTGGAGGTGCTGCGACCAACGTGGTACAGCGCTGTACCGACCATGCATCAGGCGATCCTGGCGCATGCCGGGATCAACCACGGTATGCTCAAGCGTTCTCCTCTGCGGTTTATTCGCTCCTCGTCATCGGCGCTGCCACCACAGGTCATGCGCGATCTGGAAAGCGCATTCGGGGCGCCGGTCATTGAGTCCTACGGCATGACTGAGGCCTCCCACCAGATGGCCAGCAATCCCCTGCCACCGGGCGTGCGCAAGCCCGGCTCCGTCGGTCTGGCCGCAGGTCCCACCAAGGTTGCCATCATGGACGAGCACGGTCAACTGCGGGAAACCGGGGAAACCGGAGAAATCGTCATTCAGGGGCCAAACGTCACCCTGCAATACGAGAACAACCCCGAGGCAAACCGGGCGACCTTCGTCAACGGATGGTTCCGGACCGGGGACCAGGGCCATCTCGACGCCGAGGGCTACCTGTTCATCACCGGCAGGCTCAAGGAAATCATCAACCGCGGGGGCGAAAAGATCGCACCGCGAGAGATTGACGAAGCCTTGATGAATCACCCGGGAGTGCGACAGGCCGTGGCCTTTGCCGTGCCGCACCCCACGCTAGGAGAAGACGTCGCGGCCGCAATCGTACCGAAGGAAGGCCACACGCCGGCCGAGTCGGAACTCCGGCAGGCGATGGCGAGGCATTTGCCGCAGTTCAAAGTGCCGAGCCGGATCGTGATCCTTAATGAAATACCGATGGGTCCGACCGGGAAGATCCAGCGGATTGGGTTGGCGGACCGGCTCGCACGAGAGTTGGCCTCGGCGTACGAACCTCCTGAAGAAGGATTGGAGACACTGGCAGCAGCCACGATCGAACAGTTGCTTCAACGATCGTCCATCGGACGTCATGACAATTTCTTCGCCCTGGGAGGCGACTCCATACGGGCGACTCAAGTGCTGGTTCGCCTGGGCGATACCCTGGGCTGTGAGATCCCAAGCGTCCTTTTGTTCGATCATCCCACGGTGGCGCTCCTGGCAGCGAAATTGGCCCGGCTCCAGGAAGAGGAGATCGAATCTCTCGCAGCCGAACTGGCCAAGCTGCCTCCCGAGGAAGCGGCTCGACTGTTGGGCGAAGTCAGCGAGAACAACCCACGAGCGCGGATCCGGTAACGAAGCCTGACCGCACACCCCCTCTGCTCCCACGGTTGCGCGCCCTCTCGGCGGAACATCGTGGCCAATTGGGACGGCGCATGCGCGCACCGCAGGAGACCGGCTACGCGCTCCTGGCGGAGGCGCTTGGGCGCTGCGGCCAAAAGCGCGTCCTCGGCGTAACCGGTGTGCCGGTGGACGAGGTGTTCTCCCAATGCGCCCGACGCGGCCTCCGGCCAATCGGCATGCCGCACCAAAGCACAGCCACTCTGGCGGCGGCTGCTGGAAACGGTATTCCGGGGCACCTCGGCGGGCGCCCTGGAGACCAGCCGGAGGCAACGAGCACCTCCTCGTCGCGGAGCGGCGGTTCGAACGGGGCAGGCCCCGTCTCGCTCCCGGTGTGAACTCTGCTTGCTCAAGACTGGCAGGCGGATTCACAGGCGGGGGGCACGGCTGACCGGACTGTCGAGGTCCGCCTCCGGCCGGCCGGCGTGGCGTTCGTCGACGGCGCGAAGCAGCGAGGCTCCGGCGGGGCCCCCTCGGGTTTTCGTGGCGGGGGTCCGCCGCCTTGCTGGCATGTGGCTTGCTGGATAGATCGCGGTCTCGCTTGTCGATTTCCGGCCGCACGGCCGAGGACGAGCGCCCCGGTCGAATGCAAACCTCGGTGACGGCGATGGCTGAGCGCTCGACACTCGCACGGTTCGCAGCGGGGCGGGACCTAGTTGAGCCTGGCCGCGTCCGACCGGCGTCCGCTCGGCTGCGCCTCGCCGATCCGCCGAGCCGGCGTGCCGCGCGTCCGACCTCCAGGGAACGCGCGCGTGGCATCCGCCCGGCCGCGCACGCGACGCGACGAAGGTGCACCGCGCGCTGGTCGAGCACCAGGGACCGTGACGGCACCCACGCTGTCGGGCAGGCACACGGCAGAGCGGCGCGGGCCGGCCGAGGCACCGAATCCGGACGGAGGCAGCTATGACGACGAACGGGAGCAAGCGGCCAGGCACGATCGCCGTCGTCGGGATGGCCCTCCGGGTACCCGGTGCGACGACCCCGGAGCAGTTCTGGCGAAACATCGTCGGCAAGGTCGATTCGCTGACCCGCACGTCGGTGGACGCGCTCCGGGAGGCCGGGGTGTCGGAGGAACTCCTCGCCGACCCTCGGTTCGTTCCGGTCAAGCCGCTCCTGTCGGACGTCGAGTACTTCGATGCGGCCTTCTTCGACATGACGCCGTTCGAGGCCGAGCGGACGGATCCGGCGCATCGCCTCTTCCTCGAGTGCGCCGTCGAGGCCCTGGAGCGGGCCGGCATCGCGCCGGGGCCCGGGGCGCCCGTCACCGGCGTGTTCGGGGGGGCGGGAGGACAGGCCTACTTCGACCGCAACCTCTCTCTCCGAGGCGACGACCTCGACGATCCGGTCGTGGGGCTCCCGCTGCGGCTCGGGAACTCGCTCGACTTCCTCCCCGCGCGGGTCTCTTTCAAGCTCGGCCTGGTGGGACCGAGCTTTGCGGTACAGGCGGCCTGCGCCACCTCGCTCATCGCCGTCCACCTCGCCGTGCAGAGCCTGCGCCGCGGCGAGTGTCAGGTGGCGCTGGCGGGCGGCACTTCCGTGGAAGTGCCGCACGTCGCCGGTTACCTCGCGGGCGTCAACGGTATGCTGTCGGACAGTGGATGGCTCCGGCCATTCGACGCCGGCGCCGACGGGACGGTCTTCGGCTCCGGCGTCGGCGTCGTCGTGCTTCGACCGCTGGAGGACGCGCTCGCGCAGGGGAACCCGATTCACGCGGTCATCCTCGGCTCGGCGACCACCAACGACGGCGCGCCCGCGGACAAGGCGAGCTTCATCGCGCCGAGCGCGACGGGGCAGACGGTGGCAGTAGCGCGCGCGCTCGCCGAAGCCGGCGTGGACCCGGAGACCATCGGCTACGTCGAGGCCCACGGCACGGGCACTCGGCTGGGCGATCCCATCGAGGTGCAGGCGCTCACCGAGGTGTATCGCCGCCACACGGCGCGGACGGGATTCTGCACCCTGGGCTCCGTCAAAGCCAACGTCGGTCACCTGCGGGCGGCGGCCGGCGTGGTGGGCCTGATCAAGGCGTGCTTGGCGCTGGCGCATGGCACGCTCCCGCCCGCGCTCCACTTCGAGCGGCCGAATCCCGGCATCGACTTCTCCGCAACCCCCTTCATCGTGGGCACCGAGGCGCGCCCGTGGAACTCGACGAGCCATCCACGGCGCGCCGCCGTGTCGGCCTTCGGCTTCGGGGGCTCGAACGCCCACATGGTGCTGGAGGCGCCTCCGGCGCGTCCCGAATCGACGCGCGCCGGACGGCGGCACCTCCTCGTCGTCTCGGCCCGCACGGACCGGGCGGTCCGGCGGCGGCTCCGGGACCTGCAGGCGTATCTCGACGACCACCCGGCGGTCTCCCGGGCGGACGTCGCGCATACGCTCCGAGCGGGTCGCCAGGCCTTTGCCCACCGGGCGGCTCTCGTCGTCAACGAAGAGGCGCCGGCGGCACCGTTCGGGGAAGATTGCGTCGTCTCCGGCGTCGCGGTTTCGAGTGACCGCCCCGTCGTGTTCCTGTTTCCCGGCCAGGGTGCCCAGCGACCGGGGACGGGACACGGGCTCTACGCCGCCGAGGCGGTCTACCGCGAGACCGTCGACCATTGCGCCGCGATTCTCGAGCCGGAGCTCGGCCTCGACATCCGGACGCTCCTTCACCCCGTGTCGGCGGAGGCGGAGGCGGCAGCGCACGACGCCCTACGGCAAACTCGCCAGGCGCAGCCGGCGCTGTTCACGGTGGCGTACGCCCTGGCCCGCCTGGTCATGAGCTGGGGCGTCACACCGCGCGCGATGCTGGGCCACTCGATCGGTGAGTATGTGGCGGCCTGCCTGTCCGGTACGTTCTCTCTGCCCGACGCACTGCGGCTCGTCGCCCTCCGCGGCCGGCTCATGCAGGAGTGCGAGCCCGGGGCGATGCTCGCGGTCTTCCTACCCGCGGAGGAGCTGCGACCGCGCCTCGGGGAGCTGGAAGTCGCTGCGGTCAACGCGCCATCGGTGGTCGTCGTCTCTGGCCCGGAGGCGGCCATCGCCAGATTCGCCGAGGAGCTGACGGCCGAGGGCACCGGGCACCGCCGGCTGCTGACCTCGCACGCCTTCCACTCGCGGATGATGGAGCCGGTGCTGCCGGAGTTCCGCCTCGCGGTTGCCCGCACGAGACGTCGGCCTCCCCGGATCCCGTTCGTGTCGAACGTGACCGGCGCCTGGATCACGGCCGGCGAGGCGGTGGATCCTGATTACTGGGCCCGGCAGCTGCGGCAGGTCGTGCGATTCTCGGACGGAATCACCACGCTCGCTGGCCTGGGCGAGCCGCTCTTCCTGGAACTGGGACCCGGCCGAGGTCTCACCGGCCTCCTCGGCCAGCACGGGAAGGCCGCGAGCGCGATCGCAGCGCTGGACGGGCGCCGCGCGGACGCGGCCGACGACGAGGCGCTCGCGCTCCTCGAGACCCTGGGCTGGCTCTGGTGTCAGGGCGTCCGGGTGGACTGGCCAGCGTTCGACGCCGGACGGCCGGCCCGTAAGCTCGTGCTTCCCACGTACCCGTTCCAGCGTCAGCGCTACTGGCTCGATCCGGCGCGCCAGGTCCGGGCTGTCGGCCCAGCGAACTCGTCGGGGGAGCCCGCCCGGGCGCCCGACGCCGGGCTCGGGCTCTACCGGGTCGGCTGGCGGGAGCAGGCACTCACCGCCCCGGCGTCGTCAGTGAACGAGGGGACGTGGCTCGTGTTCGAGGACGCCCGCGGGCTCGGGGAGGCCGTGGCCCGGCGCCTCGCGACGATGGGTGCGCGGGTCGTGCGGCTCCGAGCCGGAGACGCCTACGAGGCCGACGGACCCGACGCGATGCGGGTGCGGCCGGGATCGAAGGTCGACCTCGAGGCAGTGCTGGCCACGCCGTCCGTGGGGCGCGCGGGCGGTCCGCTCCGCGTCCTCCACCTGTGGGCGGTGACCGGGACGGAGGGCCCGCACAACAGCGTCGAGGCGTTCGAGCACGCGACTCTGAACGGGTTCCACACGCTGCTGGCTCTCGTCCAGGCGGCGGACGAGTGCGGGCTTGCGGACGCGCTGCGCGTGGTGGCGGTCGCCGACGCGCTGTGCACCCTCGACGGCGAGGCGGGCCCGCTCCACGCCGAGAAGGCCGCACTCCTGGGCCCCTGTCGCGTCATCCCCCAGGAGGTGCCGGGGCTCTCGATGCGGTGTCTCGACGTTCCGGTCCTCGGGCCAGGGCCGGCGCCGGTCTGGCTGATCGACGCGATCGTCGACGAGGCATGCCGGGACGACCCGGCGCCGGTCGCCGCCCTGCGGTCGGAGGGACGCTACGTGGAGGAGCTGGCGCCCCTGCCGAGGCTCCCGGTGGGCCGCCTCCGGCTCCGCGACGGCGGAACCGTGCTGATCACGGGCGGTCTGGGCGGCCTCGGCCTCGAGGTGGCCCGCGACCTGTTCGAAGCGGCCCGGGCCCGAATCGTCCTTCTCTCCCGGTGGACGCCACCGCAGCGGGAAGCGTGGCCGGCCCGCGCCCAGGAGGACGACAAGATCGGTCAGGCGCTCCGCAGGGTGCTCGCGCTCGAGGCACGGGGCGCCGAAATACTGATCGTGACCGCGGACGCCGGTGACCCCGATGCCGTGGCGGGCGCGATCGACCAGGCCCGCCGGCGGTTCGGTCCGCTTCACGGGGTGGTGCACGCCGCCGGAGTGGTCATCGACGAGCCGGCGCTGGACAAGACGCGGGAGGTCGCGGACCGGGTATTCGCAGCCAAGGTGCGCGGCGCTTTCATCCTCGAGCGCCTCCTGGCGGAGACGCCGCTCGATGTCTTCGTCCACTTCTCGTCGATCGCGGCCCAGGTCCCCGGCGCGGGCCGCGTGGATTACGCCGCGGCCAACGCGGTACTCGACGCCCTGGCCCGGCGCCCGGGGCCGGCCTGCCACGGGCTCAGGTGCGCGATCGGCTGGGACGCCTGGCGCGAGGTCGGCATGGCGGCACGCTACGCGGCACGCACCGCCACGCTCGGCGTCACCGAAGTCCAGGGGTACACAAAGCGAGAGCTCGGCGAGCGCGGCCTGGGCACCGCCAGCGACGCGGCGCGGGCACCCTTCCGGCTTCGCCTGGCGCGTCCGGGCGACCTCGCCTCGCTCGCGCCAGAGCCCGCCAGCCCCGGTGCCCCGCGGTCCGGCGAGGTGCAGATCGAGGTGGTCGCGGCGGGCCTGAACTTCCGCGACGTCCTGTCGGCGATGGGTCAGCTGCCGGGCGCCGAAGACGGAGTGGGTGAGCTGGGCAGCGAGTGCAGTGGCCTGGTGAGCGCCGTCGGGGAGGGCGTCGAGGGCCTCCAGGTCGGCGATGCAGTCGTCGCGGTTGCCAGCGCGTGCTTCGCGACGCACGTCACCACCACCGCGGATCTCGTGGCCCCGCTGCCGGCAGGGCTTGCCTTCACGGAGGCGGCGGGCGTGCCGATCGCCTTTCTCACGGCAGACTATGGGCTGAACCACCTCGCCCGCCTCGAGCGCGGAGAGCGCGTCCTCATCCACTCGGCCTCCGGCGGCGTCGGGCTCGCCGCCGTGCAGCTCGCCCGCGCCGTCGGGGCCGAGATCTTCGCCACCGCCGGCAGCCCGGACAAGCGCGAGTACCTCCGCCGGCTCGGGATCGAGCACGTGATGGACTCGCGCTCGCTCGACTTCGCCGCCGAGGTCCGGGAGCGCACGGACGGTGAGGGTGTGGACGTCGTGCTCAATGCCCTGGCCGGCGACTACATCGGACGGAGTCTCGAGCTGCTTCGCCCGTTCGGGCGGTTCGTCGAGATCGGCAAGCGCGACATCTACGCCGACACGCCCCTGGGCCTGTCGCCATTTCGCAGGAACCTGGCGTACTTCGCGGTGGACCTCGGGGTGATGCGAGCTCGGCGGCGCCCGCTCCTGGCAAAGCTGCTCCGCGGGCTCTTGGATCGGTTCGCGCGGCACGAGCTGGAGCCCGTGCCGACCACCGCGGTGCCCATCGAGGAAGCGCCGCGCGGCTTCGAGTACCTTGCCCGGGCCCGGCACATCGGCAAGGTCGTGCTGACGTTCGGCGGCGCTGGTCCCGCTCCGGCGCAACGCCGCGACAAGACGCTGGACGAGCGCTTCCGCGAGGTCTACGGCGAGGGCATTTCGGTCGCCCGCGGACTGGAAACGCTCCGACGCCTGCTGTCGTCGGACGAGACGCCCCCGCACGTCCTGGTCACCTCGCGGCGGATCGCCGCAAGCACCATCGCGCCGCGGCCGTCCGAGATCCAATCCAATCGCGCCCGCCGGGGTCTCGACACCGCCTACTTGGCGCCGACGGTCCCCGACGAGGAGGTGCTCGTCCGCCTGTGGCAAGACATGC
This sequence comes from uncultured Candidatus Rokubacteria bacterium, assembly GCA_963708025.1. Lineage (GTDB taxonomy): Bacteria > Methylomirabilota > Methylomirabilia > Rokubacteriales > DASRDR01 > CAVPSB01. Next base: position 29,963 of record CAVPSB010000016.1, read on the forward strand.
TCGGCGTCGAGCCGGTCGGTATCGACGACGACTTCTTGGCGCTGGGCGGGAACTCGATCACGGCCATTCAGATCCTCTACGGCGTGCGGCGGGAGTTCGGAGTCAGGCTGCCCGCCAATGCGGTCTTCGACAACCCAACCGTCGCCCGCCTCGCGGCGATCATCGGCGGGGAGCTCCGCCGCCGAAGGGCGGGCGGCAGCGACGTCGACTTCCTGGCGAAGGAGATGGCGGCGCTCGATGAGGGCACGACGGCGCGCCTCCTCAAGGAGGTGCGTGGGCAGGGCTGACGCGGGATCCCTGTCTCGCGTCGAGGACTCTAGCGCCCCGAGCGCCCTCCGCCTGGCGGTGGTTCTCCGAAGCTGGATCGATTCAGGCCGAGATCGTGGGCCGACGCTACCTCGGCTTCCTCACGCGCCGCAGCCAGCGGGTCGCCATCACCCGCGGCCGTGACCCCGCGACAGGCGAGACTACGGAAGGCGGGCTAGAGTCCGTACGCGAGCGGTGACCTCCTTGCGGAATTGCGATGCAACGAACAGCCGTCGCTTCCCGTCCACGAAGGTGATCTCCCCAGCTGACGAGAGCGTGTGGAGCCCGAGCGGCCATGGACCGGCCGGGTCCGGTTCGACCACCCGCACCAGCTCCTCGGCGAACTCGTTAGGAGTCAGCCGCGCCACGCGATTGATGGAGACCGCACCGCCATATGTTCGCGAGCAGTCCTGCGCTGGTCGGTACAGCTGGCCCTGGTGCACGAAGGGAGTTCCGGCCGGCCGGCTCGAGCGGATGTCGCACTTGATCGGGTTCCTCGCGTGGGGGGTCCACGGACCCATGAGACTCGACGCATGCCAGGCGTACAGGTTCAGGCTTGCGCCCGCGCGCGCGTTCGTGCACAAGAGCCACCAGCGTCCCTCGTGCTGAAAGACAGTGGGGTCCACCGCGGGGAAGCCCTTCACCAGCGTCGCTACGGTGACCCAGCGTTCCGGAAACGGCTCTGCTCTGAACAGTCGAATCTCATTGGAGTGATGGACTTCGGGGACGCAGTAATACGTGCCGTCATGCTCGAAGAGATACGGGTAAGAGATGTGTTCCGGAAGGACGATGATCGGCCGGGGCGGGCTGACCACCTCGTCGGGGGATATCTGAACCACCGAGATATGGCCGCGCTCGGAGCGGCAGTCGTACTCCTCCACCAGAATGCTCACGTGAGCGTCGCGGCGAAGGCCAAAAGGGTCGGCCAGGTAGCGATTGCGAGGGCCGACGGGTAGCCACTGGATAACAGGTTTCAGGTCGGTGTCCAGGAATGCGTGGATCGGCAGCCGCACGATCCCGACATTCCACTGCTCGCGCCATACGAGCGAGTGAAGCTTGCGGCGCGCATAATTCCGCATCTGCTTCAGGATGTACCGGAACATCTGTCGATTCGTTGGAGCGCGGTAGAGGGGTGCGTTTGAAGCGTTCGGTGGCGCATCGAGATAATCAGCCACGCCCTCCTGAATGTCTCGGCAAACGCGCGCAGGCCAGTCGGCGGCGGCGAACAACGCCTGATCGCGGTTCTGAGCATATGAATCGTCGATCGTGGAGAAATAGCCTCGGTAGAGTATGCGTCCGCCGTCCAAGCGGTCTGTCAGCCGCTGGAGTACTGAACCGGTCACGGGATCGTCGTGATAGATCTCCCAGAAGCCCGGCGGTCCGCCTCGGTATCGATCCATGTCGCCGTGATGAAAGGACCAGACGCCGTATCGGGCCACATCGAGTACCTTGCCTCGGATGATTCCGAAGGCGAAGCGGAGGAGGAAGTCCAGATCGAAACGCCGGATGGCCTCGATGTCCTCATCCGCGAAGTGCTCCGAATACTTGCCCTCGCGAACGACCGCGCAGCGTAACGTCGGGACCCCCGTCAGTTGCCGGCTGAGATCGATAGGCCGGTGCGCGCCGGAGTGGCGATCGACGAGGATTCGGCGGTACCGTTCCCAGAGCGAGAGGTTGCCGGATAGGAATCGACGGAGTCGTGAGCCCGGCAGCGGCGCCTCGAAGGGCTGCGGCGTGGCGTCGATCACGAGCAGCGCAGGCTCGGTGCCGTCCAACTCGAGCAGGTGCCGAATACATTGCGCTTGCCAGGCAGGAAACGTAGTCCCCTGACACAGGATCCCGAACCGCAACGGCTTCCGGCCTCCCAGCGACACTAGAGGTGCTCGAGGCGCCTGCGACAGCAGTGGCTGGCCCCGGGCGGCCGCGCTCGTGTCACCGCCTCTCGGCTGGGGACACGGTCGCCTGCTTGCAGCACGACGGTGTCGTCCGCCCAGGGCGGCCCTCGCGCGTCGCCGGTTCTGCGGCACAGCTCTGGGGAAGCCCAGGTGCAGACCACTGGCGAACGCATATGGCGGGAGGGCCGCTCTCCATCCCCAGGGCCCAGTCCCCCGAGGCTGGGAGGGTGAACTCCAAATCACGAGGCTTCTCGGAAAGGTCGCGAATGTCAGGCTCGACCTGTCATGACGCAAACGCCATGCCCAGCGTCGCCCTTTCTTCGATTGTCTCTGCACTCGTCGGCTCTGGCGGCCTTTCCGACCGCTCCGGCACCTCGCCTACCGGGATCCCTGTGAACGGCGCTGCCGCTCTTGGATAACGGCGGTCAACGGCCTGAGGACGGGCGTGCTCACTCGCTGCCGGACACCCCCTGCCCGCCCCCTCCGCCGGCCCCCGCGTAGCCCGACCTGGCTCCAGGGCGTCCGACCGGTGCCCATCTACCGCCGCGGCATCCGGCGCTGCGCCTGGATCCGCCGCCGCGGCAACGGCGATCCGTTCGCTGCGAAGGCCCTGACCTCGATGTAGTGCTGCACACCGAACGTCTGGTCCGTACGATGCGCTACCGTCGTCTCGATCCGAACGGGCGGCAGGTCGAAGCGTGGCATCTTGAACTCGACGGCGATCCCGCATTCCGGACAGGTCTCGGTCACGGGCCCGATCTGCTGGAGAACCGGAGTCGGCTCCGACCCGAGATTCAACTGTCGGATGTCCGGGCCGAGCACGGCAGGCCGCTGTATGGGATACACCCAGGCGACCGGCTTCCGCTGCCGGCGATCCGTCTCGCGACGCTCGGTGGCCGGCGCCGCGCCGCCCTGCCGACGCTCGGCGCGCCGCTGGTCGAGGACCACGACGACCCCCGCGCCCGCGAACCGCTGGCGGAACACCGCGGCGAGCTCAGGATCCTGCACGACGATGAGCCAGCGCGCCCCCGTCGAATTCGACACGTCGCTCTTCCTCGCTCCCGCCCTCCCGCCTGGCCCGGATTCGACGTCACCAGCCATGTCGCGAGCATAGCCTATCAGGCCCCGCCAGTCTCCGCACGTTTCTGCGCACGTTTCCTGCGGACAGGCCACGTCCCGTGATCGTGGGCCAGGCCGACATCGTGGGAGTGGCATCTGATAAGATCAGAGCCTGATGTCGCAGCTCAGCGCCAAGGCACGCGCGCGCCTGCCGAACACCGCCTTCGCCTACGTGGACTCGAAGGGTCAGCGACGCCTGCCCATCCACGACGAGCCCCACGTCCGTAACGCGCTGGCCCGCTTCAACCAGATCAAGTTCGAGGATGACGCGGCCCGCGAGCGGGCTCGCAAGCGGCTGCTGACCGCGGCCAAGAAGCACGGACTCGTGCCGATCGGGTTCATCACCGGGCAGCTCACGACCGAGCGGCTACAGGGCGAATCCAGGGCGCGCGCCGCCGTCGCCCACGATCTGCCGACGGGTCAGGTCACCTTCCTCCTGACCGATATCGAGGATTCCACCGGCCTCCTCCGCCGGCTGGGCGATGGGTACGCCGACCTGCTCGGCGATGTGCGCCGCCTCCTGCGTCGGGCCGTGCAACGGTCGGGCGGCAGGGAGGTCGACGTTCGCGCCGACGAGCTGTTCGCCGTCTTCAAGCGGCCGGCCGGTGCACTCGATGCGGCGCTGGCGATGCAGCGGAGCGTCGGGTCACGGGCATGGCCGGACGGGGCCAGGGTGCGAGTCAGGATCGGCATCCACACCGGCCGTCCGACACTGACCGACAGCGGCTACGTGGGTCTGGCGGTGCACGCTGCCGCCCGCATCTGCGCCGCCGGCCATGGCGGTCAGATCCTTCTCTCGGAAGCCACGGTACGAGCCGTCGAGGCATCGGTTCCGGTGGGCGTCGGCTTCCGCGCGCTGGGCGATCACCGGCTCCATGGGCTGCCGGAGCCCGAGGCGTTGTTCCAGCTGGAGGCGCCGGACCTCCCGGCGAGGTTCCCGCCGCCGCGAACCGCCACCAGGTCATCTCGCCGATCGACCGCCGAAGGTTGAACCTATCTAGCGCATAGCCAGTGCGAAGCGCGCGGGACGCAGATTCCCGTCAGTGCTACTGGACGCCGGCTTCGAGCTTCAGCTCGTCGACTTTCGCCATCCGGCCGTGGATCGGCAGCACGGTCTGAACGTCGAGCTTGAGCCGCTCGATGTTCTCCCACAAGTTCTTCGTGGACGGATTGATGCGCGGCGTCTGGGTGATGGACGTGCGGGCGCGGAACCCGTCGGCCACGATCAGGATCTTCTCCTTCGGCAAGTAGCCGATGACGAAGCCGTCGGCGTGCACGTTGTCCCGCAGGACGTGCACTTGGATCGGCTCGGTGTTCGTCCCGCTCTTCGGCGTGCTGGCGGCCGACTACCTCGGCGTCCGGGGCCGCTACGAGCCGGCCCAGCTCCTGCGACCGGCCGAGGGGGTGAGCTGGCCGGGGGCTCACCGCGTGGGGGCTGGGGATCCTGACCTACCTCGCGATCGCCGGGAAGCTCGCCGTGGTGGGGCTGCCGGGCCTGCCGGCCCTCGGCGCCTCACTCCCGAGCCCCTCGTGGCCGGGCTGGCGTCCCTGGCCCTGAATCGACGGGCCCCGCGGCCGGAACCGTCGGCTCCGGCGCCTTGACCAGGCGGAGAGAGACGGCGGACCGTCAGCCGGACACCGGGCTCTGGGGATAGACGCGGAGGCGCTCCCGCGGCAGGACGATCGACAGGGTGTGACCCTCGGCGAGCCCGAAGCGGCGGACCACCTCGACCGACACGTCGGCCCGCAGCCTGACCTTGTCCGTCCCGCCGCCAACGAGATCGGCGCGGAAGAACGAGCCGAGGAAGGCGAGGCTGTCGATGCGCGCCGGCAGCGCGTTCTCCTCGCCCCCCTGGACCCCGTGAACGCCGATGTCCTCGGGGCGGATGGCGACGGTCACCCGGGTCCCCGGCGGGTAGCCGTCGGCCTCGCAGGCCAGCTCCAGCTCACCGCAGCGCACGGTGCCGGGCCGGATGACGGTGCCCGCGACGAAGTTCATGAGCCCGATGAAGTCGGCGACGAAGGGGGAGCGCGGCTCGCGGTAGATCTCGAGCGGGCTGCCGATCTGCTCGATCCGGCCCTGGTTCATCACCACGATGCGGTCGGCCATCGTGAGCGCCTCCTCCTGGTCGTGCGTCACCATGATGGTGGTGACCCGGAGCCGTCGCTGGAGCTGCTTGATCTCGTGGCGGAGGTACACCCGCACCTTGGCGTCGAGGGCGGACAGCGGCTCGTCGAGCAGGAGGAGGCCGGGCGAGGTGGCCAGGGCGCGGGCCAGCGCCACCCGCTGCTGCTGGCCGCCGGAGAGCTGGGCGGGGTACTTCGCCGCGTGCTCCTGGAGCGAGACCAGCTCCAGCAGCTCCTGCACCCGCCGGGCGACGTCGGCCCGCCGGGCCTTCTTGTTCTCCAGGCCGTAGGCGACGTTCTTCCACACGGTCAGGTTCGGGAACAGGGCGTAGGACTGGAAGACGATGCCAAAGTCGCGCTCGGTCGGCGGCAGGGCCGAGATGTCGCGGCCGGCCTGCTCGATCCGGCCGCTCGTCTGGATGTCGAGGCCGGCGATGGCCCGGAGCAGGGTGGTCTTGCCGCAGCCGGACGGGCCGAGGAAGCAGACGAACTCGCCCGGGTAGACCTCCAGCGAGATGCGGTCGAGGGCGGTGAACCCGCCGAACTGCTTGCTGAGGTGCTGAATCCTCAGATAAGGGGGTCAGGCCTTTCAATCTTTCACTCGATAGCCCGACAGCGGGCCCCGCCCGCACGCCTGATTGAAAGGCCTGACCCCGCCTTACTTCTTCGGTTCCGACTTCATGTCGTAGCGCTTCTGCCACTCGGCGAGGATGCGGGCCCGGTTGGTGGCGGCCCACTGGAAGTCGTTCTTGGCCATGTGCTGCAGCATGTTGGCGGGCAGGAACTCGATCGGCTGGGACATCTTCGCGATGGCAACGACCGCGTAGCCCTCGTTGTAGAGCTTCAGGGCCTTGTCGGTGATCGTCCAGTCGACGAACGTCTTGGCCGTCTCGAGGTTCTTGGTGCCCTTGACGATGGCGGTCGCCTCCATGTCCCACCCGGAGCCTTCCGTGGGGAAGACGATGTCGAGCGGCGCCCCCTGCTTCTTCATCCGGGCCGCCCGGAACTCGAAGGAGACCCCGATCGGGTACTCGCCCGCCCCCGCCATCGTGCAGGGCTTGGAGCCGGAGTGCGTGTAGACCGCGACGTTCTCGTGGAGCGCGTCCATGAACTTCCAGCCCTCGGGCTCGCCGAAGATCTGGAGCCAGCTCGAGACGTCGAGGAAGCCGGTGCCCGACGAGGCCGGGTTGGGCATGACGATCGTCCCCTTGTAGACGGGCTTGGTCAGGTCCTTCCAGGAGGCGGGCTTGGGCAGGTTCTTCTTCTGGGCCTCGACCGTGTTGAAGCAGATGGCGGCGACCCAGGCGTCCATGCCGACCCAGGCCGGCGGATTGTCCTTGTCGCGGAACTGCGCGTCGAGCCGCTCCAGGCCCTTGGGGGCGTAGGGAAGCAGCATCCCCTCGGGCTTGAGCACGAGCAGGCTCGTCGCGGCCAGACCCCAGATGACGTCCGCCTGCGGATTGGCCTTCTCGGCCAGGAGCTTCGCGGTCACGACGCCGGTCGAGTCACGGACCCACTTGATCTCGATGTCGGGGTTGTCCTCGTTGAACCGCGCCGCGTATTTCTTGAGGTCGTCGGCCTCGATCGCGGTGTAGACCGTCAGGGTCGTCTTCGCCATCGCGCCGCCGGCGACGAGGCCGACCACAGCGACGGCGCCGAGCAGGAATGCACTCAGCCTCACGAAGCTCCGTTTGGTCATCGCATCCTCCCTGGAAGAAGGGTCGGGGCGGGTCCGGTATGGCGGAAGCATAGAGCCCCCGGCCGCCGCGCGCAAGCGGGAAAAGCACTGTAATCGGGCCTTCATGGGCCCGTGATCCGGCCGTAACTACTGGGCGATGAACCCCCCGTCCACGACCAGCTCGGTGCCGGTCACGAACGAGGACTCGTCGGAGGCGAGGAAGAGGGCGGCGAAGGCGATCTCCCGGGGCTGGGCGATCCGGCCGAGCGGGATCCCGCTCCTGAACTCCTTCCGTAGCTCGTCGGTGAGGTACGGTGCCTGGAGCGGCGTGTCCACGATCCCGGGGTGGATGATGTTGCAGCGGATCCGGTCCTGGCCAAACTGGATCGCCAGCGACTTGGTCAGGGAGATCAGGCCCCCCTTGGCCGCGGTGTAGGCGTCCTGGGCCCGGGTGAAGCCGGCCAGGGCCGAGACCGACCCGACGTTGACGATGGACCCCCCGCCGGCCCGCCTCAGGTGCGGGATGCCGTGCTTGGTCACCCAGAAGACCGACTTGAGGTTGATGGCCATCACCCGGTTCCACTGGGTGTCGTCGGTCTCGAGGACGGAGCGGTCGCGGTCCTTCCAGAGGACGCCGGCGTTGTTGTAGAGGATGTGCAGCCCGCCGAAGCGGCGGACCGTCTCGGCGATCATCCGCTCGACGTCGGCTTCGACCGCCACGTCGCCGGCGACCGCGACGGCCTGGCCCCCGGCCTTCTCCACGAGGGCCACGGTCTCCTCGGCGGCGGCCTTGTCGATGTCGGCCACGCCGATCCTCGCCCCGTGCCGCGCGAAGAGGATCGAGGCCTCGCGGCCCATGCCCATCCCGGCCCCGGTGATGAACGCCACCTTGCCGGCCAGTCGCGGTCCCAGCCCCGCCTCGTCGCTCATGACCCTACCCCTCGGCATCAGCGCCGGGCCGAGAACCGAGCAGCCCTAGGACGCAGGGAGTCGCCCACCGCAGGCGTATGCCGCATACGCCGAGGATGGGCGACGACCGAGGACGACGGGATGCGAAGGTTATCGGCACGGCGCTCAGATCCGCTCGAAGTTGCGGGTCAGCTCCCAGCAGGTGACGGCCTGGTCGAAGGCCTGCTGCTCGAGGCGCGCGGTGTGGAGGTAGTGCTCCACCACCTCCTCGCCGAAGGCGTCCCGCGCCACCCGCGACACCGCCAGCCCCTCGATCGCCTCGCGGAGCGTCTTCGGCACCTGGGGCAGGCTGGCGTCCTCGTAGGCGTTCCCCTCGTAGACCGCCGGGGGCTTCAGCTTCTTGCCGAGGCCGTGGAGGCCCGCCGCGATCGTCGCCGCGAAGGCCAGGTAGGGGTTGGCGTCGGCCCCGGGGATCCGGTTCTCCACCCGGAAGCCGCTCCCCTCGCCGCAGAGCCGGAAGCCGCAGGTCCGGTTGTCCCAGCCCGCCACGATGCGGGTGGGAGCGAACGAGCCGGCCTGGTAGCGCTTGTAGGAGTTGACGTAGGGCGCGTAGAAGTACGAGAGCTCCCGGGCCATCGCCATCTGGCCGGCCAGCCAGTGGCCGAACAGCGGCGAGCCCATCCGCTTCCCGCGCTCGAAGAAGAGGTTCCGCTTCCCCGCCGGGTCCCACAGGCTCGAGTGGAGGTGGAACGAGGAGCCGGCCGCGCCCATGTCGTACTTGGCCATGAACGTGACCGACCGGTCCTGGGCATGGGCGATCTCCTTCACCCCGTGCTTGTAGAGCGTGTGGCGGTCCGCCATCTCGAGCGCCTCGGCGTACCGGAGGTTGATCTCCTCCTGGCCGCAGCCCCACTCCCCCTTGGAGAACTCGACCGGCACCGCGGCGCCTTCCATCCCGTTCCGGATGGCGCGGACCAGGTCCTCCTCCTTCGTCGTCTGCAGGATGTGGTAATCCTCCAGGTACTGGGACACCGGGGTCAGGTCGTGGTAGCGCTTGGTCCGGGCCTCGGCGAAGGACTCCTTGAAGAGGTACAGCTCGAGCTCGGAGGCGACCATCACGCGGTAGCCCGCCTTCCGGGCGCGCTCGATCTGGCCCTTCAGCACCCAGCGCGGGCTGACCGCGATCGGCTCGCCCTCCTCGGTGTAGAGGTCACAGAAGACGAGCGCCGTCTTCGTCAGCCACGGGATCCGCCGGAGCGTCGCCAGGTCGGGGACCGCCTTCATGTCCTGGTAGCCGGTCGCCCACGACGCGAACTTGTAGCCGGGCAAGGGCTCCATGTCGACGTCGACCGTCAGGAGGTAGGCGCAGGCGTGCACGCCCTCCCCGGCGATGTGCTCGACGAAGTGGCGGCCGACGACCCGCTTCCCCATCAGGCGTCCCTGCACGTCGGGGAACACGGTGAGGACGGTGTCGATCTCGTCCTGGCGGACGAGCGCGGTCAGCTCCTTGAGATCGAGGTTCCCGGCCATGGGCCTCTCGGCGGCCAGTCTCAGTACGTGAAGACGTCCTCTCGCCGATGCTGCAGCGCCGGCAGCGACTGCCGGATCCGCTCCTGCTCGCCGAAGTCGGCGTCGGCGATGATCACGCCCTCCCGGTACCCGGCTCGGGCCCGGACGACGCCCCACGGGTCCACCACCATCGCGTTCCCGTAGCAGACGTTGGCGGGAGGGTGCGGCCCGCACTGGGCGGCGGCGAGCACCCAGACCTGGTTCTCGATCGCCCGCGCCCGCAGCAGGACCTCCCAGTGGTCCTTGCCGGTGTCCATCGTGAAGGCCGAGGGCACCGTGACCAGCCGCGCGCCCTGCGCCGCCAGACGGCGGTAGAGCTCCGGGAACCGGAGGTCGTAGCAGATGGAGAGCCCGACCGGCGCCCGCCCGAGCTGGGTCACCACCGTCTCGGCGCCGGGGGCGATCGTCGCCGACTCCTGGTAGGTCTTGCCGTCGACTTCCACGTCGAAGAGGTGGAGCTTGCGGTAGCGCGCCACCAGGTCCCCGTCCGGGCTCACCGTGATACTGGTGTTGAAGAAGCGCTCCGAACCCTCGACCGCCTCCAGGTACGAGCCGCCGACCAGCCAGAAGCGGTACCGCGAGGCCCACCGGCCCAGCAGCTCGGAGGTCTCCCCGGGGATCGGCTCCGCCACCTCGGCGTGGCGCTTGCGGGGGCCAAGGTAGGTCCACAGCTCGGGCAGGACGACGAGGTCCGGGCCCCAGGCGGCGGCCTGGGCCACGAGCCCCTCGGCCCGCTCGAGGTTCACCGCCTTGTCATCCTGACTGTTCATCTGCACGAGCGCGACGCGCACGGGCACCTCCTGGGATCAGGGTGAAGTACCAGCATGGTAGCGCACGCGACCGGCCCTGGCCAGCCTTCGTGGCGCCGGCTCAGTGCCCGCAAAGACCCCCCGGATGTTCTCAGAGAGCGTGGAAGGAATCGGGGCCTCCTGCTCCCCCCTCCCCCAGTGGGTGGGGGAGGGGGGCTGGGGGGTGGGAGGGAGGTCCCGAAGATCTCAGTGGACGGAGAGAGGGACCGGGGGCAGGAGCAGGAACAATAGGATGAGCGCGAAGACGCCGAGCGCCTGCCGCTTCCCGTCCAGGGGGGTGATGTCGTCCATCGGGGGTCCGTGCTGGAAGCCCATGAGCCCGACGATCAGCGCGGACCAGATCAGCCAGGTCGGACTGCCGAAGTAGAGGCCGACCGCCATGAGGCAGCCGACCGCCAGCTTCGAGATCAGGGCATGCCGCCGTCCCCACATCGCGTAGACCAGGTGGCCGCCGTCGAGCTGACCGGCCGGGATCAGGTTCAGCGCCGTGACGAAGAAGCCGAACCAGCCGGCGACGCCGACCGGGTCGAGCAGCAGGACCTGGTCGTCGCCCAGTGGGCCGAAGACGAGCCGCTGGATGAGCAGGAGGAGCAGGGAATCGCCCAGCTCCACCCCGCCCTCGGTCAGGCCGGCCGACGGGAGGATGGTCGATCGCCACAGCCCGTAGACGAAGATGGGCACCGCCAGGACCATCCCGGCCAGCGGGCCGGCCACCGCCATGTCGAAGAGCGCCCGGCGATCGCGCGCCGGGCCGCGCAAGCGGATCACCGCGCCGAGCGTGCCGACCGGAAACAACGGCGGCGGAGCGGGAATGAAGTAGGGCAGGCTGATCGGCATCCCGTGCCGGCGGCCGAGCGTATAGTGGCCGAACTCGTGGACGGTCAGGATCGACAGCAGGGAGGCGGCGAACGGAAGCCCCACCAGCAAGCGACTGGGATGCGCCACCAGCTCCGACAGGGGCACGCTGGGCCAGGCCCCGGCCAGGAGCGTCGTGACGACAGTCGCCAGGAAGAGCGCGAGGTGAAGCCACGGATTCGAGCGATCCGTCACCGCCGCCCGCGGCAGGGTGTAGAGCCAGGTCATCCCGCCTTCCTGGCGGAGGAAAGGGGTGTACCCCTGCGGCTCCAGCCGGCCACGCAGGACGTCGATCGCGGCGGCCGGCGGCAGCCGGAGGTGACCGCCGAACGCGAGTGACCGCCCCAAGAGCTGGCGCTGCTCGATGGCGAGGACGTCCTCGACCTGGCCCCGGAGCAGGGCCTCCAGCGGGAGCAGGTCTTCCCAGCGCGGGGGCGCTTCAGGCGGGCGGCGGCGGGGCCAGAATCGCACGTGCAGGCAGCCTCGCCGTCACGGTACCACGGCTTTCCGGGGCCAACAACGCGCCGAGCGCCTTTCGCTCCGCGCAGGCGAGCGTCGTCAGCTCGATCGAGCCGACCGGACCCGTCCACGTCAGCTCGTGGCGGCCGGCGGTGAGCCGGACCAGGCCCGGCGGGACCGGTTCTCCGTCGATGCTCACGCGGAGCGCGGGGCTCGCCGTCAGCCGGTACGTCTCGCCGTGGAGCAGGTCCACCGAGGCCCGGCCACCGTCGCCGGGCGGCGTCTCGCGAATCGCCACGCCGGCCACCAGGAGTCCCCCGGGCATCGCCACGTAGTGACGGCGGAGGAACTCCTTCATCGGCCCGACCAGCGCCTCGAGCCGCGTGTCGGGATACGCCACGCGCGGCCGGGCCTCGCGGGCATCGTCCACGAACCGTTCCTCGGGAATCTTCCCCTCGGCGATCCACTTCCGGATGCCCCGGATCAGGACGCGGTAGCGATAGGCGGCCGGGCGGAAGACGGCGAGCGCGGTGCCATCCAGCACCGGCTCCCCCTGGCACGTGTGGGCGAGGAGCTGTCGCACGACGTCGAGCTGGCCCGAGTTGCGGTTCACGACCGCCGTCTGGATGGAGATCGTCGCCGGGCCGACCAGCCCGATCAGCACGGCGAGCGCCGCCACCACCCGGGGCCCGGCCAGCGCGGCGGCCAGCGCGTGCCCGGCGTAGACGGCGGCGCCCGCCACCACCGGAAGCCAGGCGTGCCGGTAGACCGCGGGGGTGGTGGGCAGGAGCAGCGCCACCGTCGCTCCCAGCACGGGCGCCAGCACCGCCGGGTGCACCGGGTGGTCGAGCAGCGTGCGGCCCTCGCGCCGGACGGCGATGGCCAGGCCGACCACGGCCAGGGCGAGGAAGCCGAAGCCCTCCTCGCTCACCGGCGCCTCTTTGGTGAAGTCGGCGAACTCGAGGGCGCTCGCCAGGACGTGCTCCCGGAAGCCGTACAGCGCCGTCGAGCCGCCGTGAAGCCAGAGCCCGCCGAAAAGCGCCAGGAGCGGGGCGGCGGCGCCGGCGGCGAGGCGCGCCCAGCCGGCCAGGACCCGGCCCACCGGATCCCGTCCCCGCCGCCACCCGACGACAAGGAGGACGGCCGCCACGCCCGGCGCCTCGTACACCGCCTTGGGCGTGAAGGCAACCGCCACCCCGAGCGCGAGACCCGCCGCCCAGAGCCAGCCCGGCCGTCGGGACTCCTGCCAGCGCACGATCGCCAGGAACGCGGCCAGCGAGAAGACGAGCGCCGGCCCGTCCGGTCGCACCTCGACCGTGAGCTCCACGAAGCGCGGCAGGAAGGCGAGCAGCGCCACCGCCGCCAGCGCCGTCCCGGTCGACAGCCGGCGCCCGAGCCGGTAGACGAGGCCGAGCGCCACGACCGCCATCAGCGCCATCAGCGTCCGGCCGGCGAAGTACACCGCTGGGCTTTCGGCGAAGGCGCGGGTGAGCGGCGCGAGCAGGTAGTAGAGGAGGGGACTGTGGTGCTCCCAGAACTCGGCGAACGGCACCCGGCCCTGACCCACCAGCCAGGCCGCCTGGAGATGCTGGCTCTCGTCCGGGTTCAGTGCCTTGTTGGCGACGGTGCCGATCCACACCAGGGCGGCCGGGGCCAGGAGCGCGAGCGCCGCCCGACGTGGGAGGGACGGCGTCAACGACAGTGACCGGCGCCTTCCGGCAGCAGCACGAAGCGCACCCGCAGCGTCTGCCTCCGGGAGAAGTGATACCGCGCCTCGGCGAGTCGGACCGGCGCGTCGTCGCCGAGCGTCACCCCGAGGGCGACGGCGAGCCACCTCCGCAACTGGTGGGGGACGGTCTCGTCCCGCTCCTTGTCCCACGCGACGAGGCACTGACCGCTCCCCCGGCGGGGCGGGAGATAGTCCGGGTTGGCCAGCCGGATCACGCGCGAGACGGGAAACGCCAGTCGCAGGTTGCCGGCCAGCGATCCCTCGCCGACCACGATCGTGCCCCGGGTGAACCCCGCCGCCCGGAGCTGGGCGGCGATCCGGTCGTAGGGGGCGTTCAGGTGCGAGGCGTTGCCGAGCTGGTCTCCGCGGAAGACGTTGACGGCGAAGGTCACCAGGACCAGCAGCTCGGCCGCAACCAGCACGGCGGTCAGCCGCCGGACCCGGACGGCGTCGGCCCGGCCGTCCACGCGCGCGAGGAAGTAGAGCGGGAAGAGGAAGAAGGCCGGCAGGAACCACCGAAACTTGAGGTAGGTCAGCCCGCCGAAGAGCGCGCCGGCCAGGAGGATGCCGAACTCGGCCAGGAAGAAGCGTCCGATGAGCCGGTACCCGGCCGGGGGCGCCGCCGGCGCTCCCCGGCGTCGCCAGGCCGCGGGAAAGAGGGCGAGGAAGACGATCCAGAGGGGCGTCAGGTAGTAGAGGCTGACCCGGACCATGTAGTAAATGGCGGAGGCGAGGCCCTGGAGGTACGGCTCCGGAGTGCCCGGGTCCACCTCCTCCGCGTAGATCCGCGTGATCGAGAAGGCGCGCTGGTAGAACCAGACCCCGTAGGGCAGGAGAAGGAGCGCCGCCACCGCCAGCGTCAGCCCGATGCGCGGGTCCCGCAGCCGGGCGCGGAAGCGATCCACGGTGAGGGCCCCGATCAGCATGGCGCCGGCGAAGAGCGAGAAGCTGAACTTGGAGAGGAGCCCGAGCCCGAGCGTCAGGCCCAGGGCCAGGTACGTTCCCGTGCTGCCGGTGGCCTCGAGCCGGAGGAGGACGTAGAACATCGCGGCCGCCGCGGCGAGGGCGGTCAGGCTGTGGGTCAGCGCCTCGTGGACGACCCAATTGATGGGCACGATCAGCCAGAGTGACAGCGCGGCCAGCGCGGCGAGCGGCGGCTGGCTCACGATCCGCCGGGCGCTCAGGTAGACGAACAGGTAGGCGACCCCGAGGACGGCGTACTTGACGACGGTCAGGCCGGCGACGCCCGGGCCGAAGAGCTGGAAGGCGACCCAGACGAGCCAGTTGTAGAGCGGCGGCTGGCGGGAGAGGTACCCCCACTCGAGCGTCTGCGCGAGCACGGCCTCGCGGGAGTCGTCGATCGTCAGGATCGGCGAGAGCCCGACGCGCAGGAGGACGTGGGCCAGGCCGTACGCGGCCAGGAGGGCCACGAAGCCGAGAGGCCGCCACCAAACCACGCCGCGCGCCACACCGCGGGCGGCGGGGCCGGCCGTCGATCCCGGGACCGGCGTCGAGGCCGTCAGGGGACCGCCTCCCCCGCTACGCCGCGGGGCCGTCGACGAGCCGGGCGATCAGCGCCTTCGCAGGCGGGAGCCCGCCGTCGAGGTAGAGGGCGGCCAGCAGGGCCTCCAACGCCGTGGCCAGGATCGATTCCTTCTGCCGCCCCCCGCCCTGCTCCTCGCCGCGGCCCAGGTAGAGCTCGGCGGGCAGGTCGAGACGGACCGCCCACACGGCCAGGTTCGACGCCGAGACGAGGGCAGCCCGTCGCTGGGTCAGGGGGCCGGCGCCGTCCAGGGGGGCCCGGGCGGCCAGCAGCTCGGCCACCACCAGCCCCAGCACCGCATCGCCGAGGAAGGCCAGGGCCTCGTTGTGGGACGCGGGGGGATGCTCGTGAGCGTACGAGGGATGCGTGAGGGCGCGGAGGAGCAGCTCGGGGTCACCGAACGCGTGGCCGATCCGGCCCTCGAGCTCCCCCAGCGGAGTCGGCCCCACGGCTGTGGCTGTGCTAGCTCCCGCCGGGCCGAGACCCGAGCAGCCCTAGGACGCAGGAAGGAGGCGGGCCGAGGCGTATGCCGCGATTGATCACCTGGTCGCGACGGCTCGGGCCTGCGGCCCTCGCGACGTCGCTCCCTTGTGGGAGGCCCGCCGACGACCGAGGACGACCATAGGCCGGGACGTCCGCCCCCAGGCCGAAGGCCGTCCAATCGCCGCAGGCCGAGCGCGTCACGGCCGAGACGAAGGTTGCGACGGGTATCGGCACGGCGGCTACTCCTTGTAGCGACGGAACGCGAGCGTGGCGTTCGTCCCGCCGAAGCCGAACCCGTTGGAGATCGCCACCTCCACCTGCACCTTCCGGGCCGTGTTGGGGACGTAGTCCAGGTCACACTCGGGGTCCGCCACCTCGTAGTTGATCGTCGGCGGCAGGATGCCGTGGTGCAGCGCCAGCACCGTCACGACGGCCTCGGCCCCGCCGGCCGCCCCCAGGAGGTGCCCGATCATCGACTTCGTGGACGAGACGGCCAGCCGGTAGGCGTGCTCGCCGAAGACGCGCTTGATCGCGAGCGTCTCGGTCTTGTCGTTGTACTCGGTGGAGGTGCCGTGGGCGTTGATGTATCCCACCGACTCCGGGGCGAGCCCCCCGTCGGCCAGGGCCGCCGCCATGGCCCGGGTGGCGCCGTCGCCGTCGGGGTCGGGCGCGGTCATGTGATGGGCGTCGGCGGTCATGCCATAGCCCATGACCTCGGCGTAGATGCGGGCGCCCCGGCGGCGGGCGTGGTCCAGGCTTTCCAGGGCCAGCACGCCGGCGCCCTCCCCGCACACGAAGCCATCGCGCCCGGCGTCGAAGGGCCGGGAGGCGCGCTCGGGCTCGTCGTTCCGGGTCGAGAGCGCCTTCATCGAACAGAAGCCGGCCATGCACAGCTCGTTGATCATCGCCTCCGAGCCGCCGGCCAGCATCAGATCGGCCTCGCCCCGCTGGATGATCCGGCAGGCGTCGCCGATCGCGTGGTTGCCGGTCGCGCAGGCGGTGATCACCGCGGAGTTCGGTCCCTTGAGCTTGTAGCGCAGCGAGAGCTGGCCGGAGGCCATGTTGACGATGACGGCAGGGATGAAGAAAGGCGAGATGCGCCCCGGCCCCTTCTCCAGCAGGACCTTGTGCCACTCCAGGATGGTGTAGACGCCGCCAATGCCCGAGCCCACCACGCAGCCGGCCCGGGTCGGATCCACCGCGTCGAAGTCGATCTTCGCGTCCTCCACCGCCTCGGCGCCGGCCGCCAGGGTGAAGTGGATGAAGCGATCCATCTTCTTGACGTCCTTCTTGTCCACGAAGCGGAGCGGATCGAAGCCCTTGACCTCGCCGGCGATGCGCGCGTCCAGCCGCTGGGGGTCGAAGTGCGTGACCGGCCCGATGCCGGAGCGCCCCTCGCAGACCGCGGTCCAGAAATCCCGGGCCGTGTTCCCGACCGGCGTGACCGCGCCGACACCGGTGACGACCACCCGTCGCTTGCCGCCGTCCACCCCCATCACCCCGCTTTCACGCCGAGCCTCAGGAGTTCTCCTTGATGTACTGGATGGCGTCCCCCACGGTCGTGATCTTCTCGGCGTCCTCGTCCGGGATCTCGAGGTCGAATTCCTCCTCGAAGGCCATCACCAGCTCCACCGTGTCCAGGGAGTCGGCCCCGAGGTCCTCGATGAACTTCGCGGCCGGGGTCACCTCGCTCTCCTCGACCCCGAGCTGCTCGCAGATGATCTCCTTCACCCGCTCCTCAACGGACTTCGTGGTCATGACCGAGCCCCCTCCTCCTCAATCGGGCCGGAGGGGAGCTGCGCGCTCCTCCCCCGGGCCCCCCCTCCGGGTTTCTCCTCGCTCACGCGTCTCATGCGATGGGCTCCCAGGCTCTCACATGTACAGTCCGCCGTTCACGTGAATGACCTGGCCCGTGATGTAGGAGGCCCCGTCCGACGCCAGGAACCGTACGACCTCCGCCACCTCGCCGGGCATCCCGATCCGCTTCAACGGGATCTGGGCCACGTAGCTCTCGCGCGTCTCGGCCGAGAGGGTGGCGCTCATGTCCGTCTCGATCAGGCCGGGCGCGACCGCGTTCACCAGGATACCCCAGTGCGCCAGCTCCCGGGCAGTGGACTTCGTGAGGCCGATCAGCCCCGCCTTGGCCGCCGAGTAGTTGGCCTGGCCGGCGGTGCCCATGGCCCCCGCCGTCGAGGCGATGTTCACGATCCGGCCGGCGCGCTGCCGCATCATGATCCGGGCGACCGCGCGCGTGGCCTGGAACGCCCCCGCAGGTTGACGCCGAGCACCTCGTCCCAGTCGGCGTCCTTCATCCGGATCAGGAGGCCGTCCCGCGTGACGCCGGCGTTGTTCACGAGGAGGTCGATGCGCCCGAAGCGCTCCTGGGCCTGGGCGACGAGGCGCTGGACGTCCTCCCCTTTCCCATGTCGGCGACCAGACCGTGAGCTCGGGCGCCGGCCGCCTCCAGCTCGCCGGCGCTCGCCGCCACCCGCTCGGCGTCGCGGCCCGTCACCACCACGGCCCACCCGTCGCCGGCCAGTGCGCCGGCCACCGCGCGGCCGATGCCCCGGGTGCTCCCCGTCACGATCGCCACCCGGTCCACTTTCGGGACCTCCCGCCCACCCCCCCGGCCCCCCTCCCCCACCCACTGGGGGGAGGGGGGGGGAGCGACCCATTCGTTCACGAGCTCTCAGTGCCTGTGAACCAATGCCGCCGGGCCTTGATCCACCCCCGTCGGCTTCTCGCAACCCTCTGCCGCTGCCCACGCGGCCGTGGCGTTCCACTCTTGGCGCGGGCTTCGCCCGCGCCTCCGCTCTGGGGGGAGGTCCGGGAGGGGGGCGCAGCCCCCCTCACGTTCATCTCACGCCTCCAGCGCCGCGACCGCCTTGTCCAGGCCGGCCGGCTCGTCGATGGCATGGCCGCTGAGCGCGCCATCGATCCGCTTCAGCAGTCCGGTCAACACGCGGCCCGGGCCCACCTCGAGGAAGGTCGTCGCGCCCTCGGCGGCCATGCGGCGGACGCACTCCGTCCAGCGCACGGGCGCCGTGACCTGCTGGACCAGGAACGGGACGACCTCCTCCGCGCGCGTCGTCACCCCGGCGTCCACGTTGCGAACCACCGGCACCCGCGGCGCCCGGGCCGCCACGCCCGCCAGCACCGCGGTCAGCCGGTCCGCGGCCGGCGCCATGAGCCGACAGTGGAACGGCGCGCTCACCGGCAGGAGCACGCTCCGCTTCCCGCCGCGCGCGGCGGCGAGGCCGACCGCCCGCTCAACGGCGCCCTTGTGGCCCGCCACGACGACCTGGATCGGCGAGTTGACGTTGGCCACCTCCACGACCTCGCCCTCGGCGGCCTCGCGGCAGATCTCCTCGACCACCGGGAGCTCCAGCCCGAGGAGCGCGGCCATGGCCCCGGTCCCGACCGGGACCGCCTCCTGCATGAACTCGCCGCGATGGCGGACCGTGCGCAGGGCATCCGGGAAGGCCAGCGCTCCCGCCACCACCAGCGCCGAGTATTCCCCGAGGCTGTGGCCGGCGACGATCGCCGGCGCCAGGCCCCGCTCCGCGAGCACCCGCGCGACGGCGACGCTGACGGTGAGGACCGCCGGCTGCGTGTTGGCGGTGAGCTGGAGGGCCGCCTCCGGCCCCTCGAAGCAGAGCCGAGCGACGTCCAGCCCGAGGACGTCGCTGGCCTCCTCGAAGACGGCGCGGGCCGCGGCGGAGGCGTCGTGGAACGGCCGGCCCATGCCGACGGCCTGGGAGCCCTGACCCGGGAAGCAGAACGCCAGCCGCGTGTCACGCTTCACGGCGACCGGTCCAGGCCGTGGGGCGGAAAGGTCACGGCCCCGCCGGACGGTGGGGCCGGTCGGGCGGACGGCCTTCGGCCTGGGGCGGACGGGCCTCGGCCTCGCGACGCCTCTCGTCGGCGTCCGGGGCCCGCGAGGCGGAGGCGGACCGCGCGCCGGACGCCGACTGGCCGAACTCCCCGGCCAGGGCGGCGCGGATGTGGGAGTTGACGTCCGTTCGCACCCACTCGGCCGCCACGCGGATGGCGTTCTTCACCGCGCGCGGCGGAGAGGCGCCGTGACTGATGATGCACACGCCGTTGATGCCGAGGAGCGGGGCGCCCCCTAGCTCGTTGTAGTCCACCCGCTTCCAGAACCGGCGGAAGGCCGGGCGCACCAGGAGAGCGCCCAGCTTGGCCATCGCCCCTCGCGTCAGCTCCTCCCGGATCAGGTGGACGATCATGTCGGCCAGGCTCTCGGAGATCTTCAGCGCCACGTTCCCGGTAAACCCGTCGGTCACGACGACGTCCACCGAGCCGCTGTAGAGGTCGCGCCCCTCGACGTTGCCGGCAAAGTTCAGCGGCATCCCCTCCAGCGTCTTGAACACCTCGCGCACCAGCTCGTTGCCCTTGCCCTCCTCCTCGCCGACGGAGAGCAGGCCGACCCGGGGCCGAACGATCCCGAGGATGTCGCGGGCGTAGACGTGCCCCATGACCGCGTACTGGACCAGGTGCTTGGGCTTGGGGTCCACGTTGGCGCCGACGTCGAGCAGGATCGTCCGCCCCTTGAGGTTCGGCAGGGGCACCGCGATCGCCGGCCGGTCCACGCCGGGCAGGACCCCCATCGTGAACATCGCGATGGCCATCGCGGCCCCGGTGTTGCCGGCGGAGATGAAGGCCGCCGCCTCGCCGTCCCGGACCAGCTCGGCCGCCACCCGCATCGACGAATCCCGCTTCCGCCGCAGCGCGTGGGACGGCGGCTCGTCCATCGCGATCACCTGGGAGGCGTGGCGGACGGTGATGGGCAGCGTGGCCGCCCCCTGGCGAGTCAGCTCGCGCTCGACGCTCGCCTTGTCGCCGACCAGGACGATCTCCGCCAGCCCCTCCCGGGCGGCGGCCACGGCGCCCTCGACCGTGACCGGCGGGCCGACGTCCCCACCCATGGCGTCCACGGCGATTCGCATGAGGCTCAGGTGGTGCCGGACGTCCCCGGTCCGGCCTCGATCATCCGGCGACGACGAAGCCGACCGGCGCCGCGGCTACTCCCACCCGCGCCCCTGCCGACTCGGTCTCGCGTGCGGGGCCGGGTGACGAGGATGGCGAGGAGGCCGGGAGGGCGCGACGGCCATCGGCCACGTCCCTACGCCCCCTCGACGGTGAGGACCTCTTTCCCCTTGTAGTACCCGCAGTGCGGGCAGACCCGGTGGGGCAGCTTGCTCTCGCGGCACTGGGGGCACGCGGACGTGGCCGGCGCCGTGAGCTTGTAGTGGGTGCGGCGCTTGCGACCGCGGGTTCGGGAATGACGGCGCTTTGGCAGCGGCATACCTGACTCCTATGGGCGGAATTGGCGTCGGAGCGCCTCGAGCGGCGCGAGACGCGGGTCGAGCCCTCGTGCTTCGCACGCGCAGGCGGTGACGTTCCGGTTCGCGCCGCAGACGGGGCAGAGTCCGCGACAGTCGGGGTGGCACAGGGGCTTCATGGGGAGGGCCAGGTCCGTCTCGCTCCGCAGCAGCCCCGCCACGTCGAGCGTGTCGCCCTGGTGGAAATCCAGCTCCAGGTCGTCGGGCCTCAGCTCGACCTGCTCGTGACGGACGCTGGGCGCCGGGACCAGGTGCAGGTCAACGTCGGGACCCACGCGCGTGACCAGGGGTTCCAGGCACCGGCTGCACTGGAGCCCGACGGTGGCCCGGAAGCGTCCCGTCACGACCACGTCGCTACCCCGACGCTCGATGTGGAGGTCGACCGAGTCGAGACTCCACCCCTCGTCCGGAAAGACGGGGCCCAGATCTCCCGGTGACTCGACCTGGAGACCCTCGTCCGGGATTTCGGAGATCCGTACGATCATCGCGCTCACCAACCTTCAGCGGCCCTCAATAAGTAGCGGAAACATCAGGGGTTTCTAAAACCATCGCATTATACGGGCGCGTCTCGGGGGTGTCAAGGGAATCGCCGTCAATCGCGCCCGGTTCACTCGTCTGTCCAGTAGAAATGTCCGCCTAACTGTTCAGTGAGAATGTCCGCCCCCTGGAGGGGTGAGCTGGCGGTTGCGCTCGCGTTGACGGCGGGAGAAGGTCTGCCGCCAGGGGTGGGGGCGGGCGGGGCGCCGCAGGTGCTGGGCCAGTTCGGTCAGCGCCGTGAGCGGCGACGCGGCGCGTTTTTGGGCAAGGGGGAGATAGCGGCCCCCCTCGTCGGACGCGCTCCTGGAGGCGCGGAGGCGGTGCGCCCGGCGGGGGACCAGGACGAACTCGGCCGCGGGGGCCGGATCCGCGGCGAGGCAGGCCCCCTGGTAGTGGACGAGCAGTCGCCCGTCCAGGCATTCGCGGACCTCGACGCGGCAGCCGGCGTAGGAGCGGCCGTGCGGGCCGCGCGGGATCTGCACGACGCGCGGGCCGAGCCGGACGGTGTTGTCGCGGGCGACGCGGCGGGTGTAGCGGCAGCTGAGGTGCTCAGCGAAGTCGCGCGGGGGCCGGCGCCACGCGGCCTGGGCCTGGGCGGGCGGCTGGGCGAAGCGGCGGTTGTGGTCGGCGAGGTAGGTGGGGAGGAAGGCCTCGGCCGCGGCGACGGTCTGGAGCCCGCGGAGGCGGAGCTCGGCGACGAGCCGGTCCTGGAGGGTTGCCCAGAGGCGCTCGATGCGGCCCTTGGCCTGGGGGGAGTGGGCGGCGATGTAGCCAATCCCGAGCCCCCGGAGGACCTGCCCGAAGTGGGTCGGCTCCTGGGCCCCCTGGAGCTCTTCCGCGAGGCTCCAGTGGGCGTCGTTCCGGACGAAGACGCCGAGGCGGTCGCCGTAGAGGGTCACGGGCAAGCCGTAGGCCTCGACGAGCCGGCGGAGCAGGGTGAGGTAGCCATGCAGGTCCTCCGCAGGCCGGAAGTGGAGGGCAGGACCGTCCCCGTGGCGTCGTCGATGGCGCCGAGCAGAAAGAGCGGGGTCCCGGTGCCGAGCCAGTCGAACACGCTGCCGTCGACCAGGACGAGGGCTCCCAGCGCGGGGCGCCGGGGGCGGCGCGTGCGGTGCTGCCGGGGCCGCCGGCGCCGCTTCGGGGGGAGGCCCAGGCCCCGGCGGAGGCGGCGGAGGGTGCTGCCACATGACAGCCGTTCGCCTTGACGGTCCCCGGGCCGTCTGCTAGCCTTCGGGATGAGCCAACGCGAATCGAGTCGGGCGAAGGACTGTCCGCCCGCGAAGGAGGCGACCGTGGTCAACACCCTCAAGACGACCCTGCTGCTGGGCCTGATGACGGGCCTGTTCATCGCCATCGGTGGCCTGCTCGGCGGTCGGTCGGGCATGGTCCTCGCCTTCGGCATGGCGCTGGTGATGAACTTCATCTCCTTCTGGTTCTCGGACAAGATCGTCCTGAAGATGTACGGGGCCCAGCCGCTGTCCGAGGCGGAGGCCCCGATGGTCCACCGCATCGTCCGGAACCTGGCGACCAAGGCCGGCATCCCCATGCCACCCCTCTACCTGATCCCGTCCCCCCAGCCCAACGCCTTCGCGACGGGTCGGAGCCCGCGGCACGCCGCCGTCGCGGTGACCGAGGGGATCCTGAGGGTCATGAACGAAGCAGAGCTGGAAGGGGTGCTGGCCCACGAGCTGTCCCACGTCATCAACCGGGACGTGCTGGTCTCGACGGTCGCCGCCACGATCGCCGGCGCCATCGGCATGCTGGCCAACATGGCGCAGTGGAGCCTCTTCCTGGGCGGCAGTCGCGACAACGAGGGGCGCGGTGGGAACCCCATCGCCCTCATCGCCACCATCATCTTCGCGCCGCTCGCCGCCATGCTGATCCAGATGGCGGTCTCCCGGTCCCGGGAGTACCAGGCCGACGCCTCCGGCGCCCAGCTCACCCGGCGCCCGCTGGGCCTCGCCTCGGCGCTGGCCAAGCTGCACCAGGCGAGTCAGATGGTGCCGATGGACGTCAACCCCGCCACCGCCCACCTGTTCATCGTGAACCCGCTGAGCGGCCGGAGCTTCGCCGCGCTCTTCTCGACCCACCCGCCGATCGAGGAGCGGATCGCGCGGCTTCAGGCCATGGCGCGAGGCCAGTAGCGTAGTCGGATCGATCGCGGGCGCGGAGGATCCGCCCCTCGAACGTGAATCGCCTCGAGCCCGCCGGACCGGTGGTATCGTGTCTGGCGGGCCCATGATCGAGGTCTCCCGCCTCACCAAGGTTTACGGCCGGAGCGTCGCGTTGCGCGGGGTCAGCCTCACGGTCCCGGCCGGCGCCGTGCTCACCGTGCTGGGCCA
This sequence comes from uncultured Candidatus Rokubacteria bacterium, assembly GCA_963708025.1. Lineage (GTDB taxonomy): Bacteria > Methylomirabilota > Methylomirabilia > Rokubacteriales > DASRDR01 > CAVPSB01. The sequence continues at coordinate 53,686 of CAVPSB010000016.1, forward strand.
CAACGGCTCCGGCAAGACGACGCTCCTCCGGGTGCTCGCGACCCTCACGCGCCCGACGGCCGGGTCGGGCCGCATCGGCGGCCACGACCTCGTGGCCGAGCGCGACGAGATCCGCCGGCTGGTCGGCCTGGTCGGACACGGCACCCAGCTCTACGACGACCTCACCGCGCTGGAAAACCTCCGCTTCGCCGCCGCCCTGCACGACCTCCCGGCCGACCCGGCGAGCGCCGACGCCGCGTTGGCCCGGGTCGGACTGGAGGCGCAGGCCGGCATGCGGGTCCGCGAGCTGTCGAGCGGCATGCGGCGCCGGGTGGCGCTGGCGCGGGTCATGCTCCGCCGGCCGCGGGTCCTCCTGCTCGACGAGCCGTTCGCCGGTCTCGACCAGGACAGCGCGAAGCGGCTCGAGGCGTACCTGCACGAGTTCCGAGCCGAAGGAGGCGCGGCGGTCCTCGTGACCCACGGGCTCGGGCGGGGCCTCGCGCTCGCCGACCGCATCGCCATCCTGGCTGGTGGCCGCCTGGCGGTGGAGCAAGCTCGGGGCACGCTGACCGAGGAGGCGCTCGGCCAGCTCTACCTGGCCGCCACGGAGGCGAGCGGCTGATGGGGGCGCTCGCCGGCTTTTCCCGCCGGGCGTGGGCGATGCTCTGGAAAGACCTCGTGGTGGAGCGGCGGGCCAAGGAGGGCGCCAACGCCCTCGCCTTCTTCGCGATCCTTCTCCTCTTCCTCTTCTATCTGGCGCTCGGGCCCGACCAGGAGCGGATCCGGGGCGCGCTGGCCGGACTCTTCTGGCTGGCCTTCATCCTGGCCGGGGTCCTCGGCCTCGGCCGCGCCTTCGCGCTCGAGCGCGAGAACGACTGCCTCGACGGCCTGATCCTCGCCTCCGGCGACAAGGGCGGGCTCTACCTCGGCAAGGTCGCCGGGACCACCGTGCTCATGCTGGCCATGGAGGTCGCCTTCATCGTGGCGACCGGCCTGCTCTACAACCTCGATCTCTGGGGCGCGGTGCCCCGGCTCCTCCTGATCGCCCTCGCCGGCACCGTCGGGTTCGCTGCGGTCGGCACGCTCTTCGCCGCCATGACCGCCCAGCTCCGGGCCCGCGAGGTGCTGCTCCCGGTCCTCCTCCTGCCGCTGGTGGTGCCGGTGCTGCTGGCGGCGGTGCGGCTCACCGAGGCCGCCCTGGCCGGGGAGGGCTGGGCCGACACGGCGGCGTGGTGGCAGCTCCTGGTCGGCTTCGACGTGGTCTTCGTGGTGGCGGGGGTGCTCGTGTTCGAATTCGTGCTGGAGGCGTGATGAGCGGGCGACCGTTCGGCTGGCTCTCGGCGCTGCTCCTGCTGGCGGGCCTGGGGGCGGCGTTCGGCTACGCGCCGCGTGACGCCGTGCAGGGCAACGTGCAGCGAATCATGTACCTCCACGTGCCTGCCATCCTGACGGCCTACGTCGCCATCGGCGTCGTCCTGGTCGCCAGCATCGCCTACCTGGCGACCCGCCGCCCGACCTGGGACCGCGTGGCGGCCGCCGCCGGCGAGCTGGCCGTCTGCTTCATCGCGGTGACCCTGATCACCGGCTCGATCTGGGGGAAGCCGACCTGGGGAACGTGGTGGACCTGGGACGCGCGGCTCACCTCGACCGCGCTCCTGTTCGTGATCTACCTCGGGTACTTGCTGCTCCGGAGCGTGGTCGAGGACGCCGAGCGGGCGGCCACCTACGCGGCCGTCCTGGGGATCGTCGGCGCGCTCGACGTGCCCATCATCCACTTCTCCGTCCAGTGGTGGCGGACGCTCCACCAGCCGGCCACGATCCTGCGCCCGCAGGCGCCGACCATGGACGCCTCGATGGTGGTCGCCCTCCTGGTCAACCTCGTGGCCTTCGTCTGCACCTTCACCTACCTCGCCAGCCGCCGGTATCGCCTGCTGTCTCTCGAGGCCGAGGCCACCCGGCAGAGCTGGCAGTAGCCGGCCGCCGGCGGTCCCGGCCGCCTCCCTGGCGAGGCGGGGGACGGCCGGCGACGGCCCGAGGGCGACCTCAGGAGGCCTGTGGTATCCTCACAGGGACATTGAGGATCGATTCGCCATGAATCACTGGACGTTCGTCCTGGCCGCCTACGGCGTGGCGGCGCTCCTCCTCGTCGGCTACTGGTGGCGCGTCGAGCGGCGGATCAACGCCCTCGAGGCAGCGCGGCAGGACGGGACGTGAGCGTGCGACGATACCGGAAGCTGATCATCGGCGGCGCCATCATCGTGCTGGCGCTGGCGGGTCTGGTGCTGACCGGCATCCGCCAGTCCGTGGTCTACTTCGTCACCCCGTCCGAGCTGCGCGCGGCTCCCGGCGGCACTGCCGGTAAGGCGTACCGGGTGGGCGGCATGGTGGTGCCGGGCTCGCTGCGCCGGGACCCGGCGACGCTCCGCCAGGACTTCCTGCTGTCGGACGGCAAGGCTACCGTGCCGGTCCGGTTCCGCGGCATCCCGCCCGACCTGTTCGGCGAGGGCCGGGGCGCTGTCGTGGAGGGCACCCTCGGCCAGGACGGCACCTTCCAGGCGAGCACGATCATGGCCAAGCACTCCGAGGAGTACAAGGCGCCGCACGACGGTCAGGCGGGCTACCAGGAGCTGCTCAAGACCTTCAAGGGCAACGACGGGGCGCCCCGGCCGGCGACCGGCAAGCCCGGCGGCTGAGACGCCATGTCCCGGCGCTGGCTCATCCCGCTGGCGGCCGTCCCGGTACTGGCGGTCCTCGCGTACGGCTTCCGCAGCGATCCCCGGGCGATCCCCTCCCCGCTCGTCGGGCGGCCGGCGGTGGCCTTCGCGTTGACGAGCTACGAGGGCGCGCCGATCAGCCTGGAGACCCTCCAGGGCAAGGTGGTCGTCCTCAACTTCTGGGCGTCGTGGTGCTACCCCGCCTGCTACGAGGAGGCGCCGGTCCTCGAGGGGGCCTGGCGCGCCTACCGGGAGCGCGGCCTGGTCGTTGTCGGCGTGGACATCCAGGACACCGAGCCTGCCGCGAGCCGGTTCATCAAGCAGTTCGGGCTCAGCTTCCCGAACGCCCCGGACCCCAAGGGCAAGGTCTCGATCGACTACGGCGTCTACGGCGTGCCCGAGACCTTCGTGATCGACAAGCAGGGTCGGATCCGGGACAAGAAGGTCGGCGCGGTCACCGAGGCGTACCTCAAGGAGAAGATCGAGCCGCTCCTCCAGGAGAGCTCGTGAGCCCGGCGCGCGCGGCCGTCGCGCTCGTCCTGCTCCTGCTCGGGACCGCCGCCCCGGCCGCCCAGGTCAACGAGGACACCGTCCGGCACGTGGCCAGCCAGCTCCGGTGCGTCGTGTGCCAGAACCTCTCGGTGGCCGACTCGCCGTCCGAGATGGCCCGTCAGATGCGGGACGTGATCCGCGAGCGCCTCGGCCAGGGCGAGACGGAGCAGCAGGTCATCCACTACTTCGAAGAGCGCTACGGCCCCTGGGTCCGGCTCTCGCCGGGCGGCTGGTTCGTGTGGGTGCTCCCCTTCGCCGGCCTTTTCGTCGGGCTCGGCGTAGTGCTCCTGATCACGCTCCGCTGGACCCGGCGCGCCCGCGAGAGCCAGGAGGCGCTCTCGCCGGCCGACCGCGAGCGGGTCCGGCTGGAGCTGGAACGGTTCCGCGAGTAGCCGGCCGTGATCGTCGCGCTCCTCGCCCTCGCCTTTGCCGTGCCCGCCGCCGTGTTCGTGGTGTGGCCCCTGATCACCCGCCGGGAGGCCGCCGCGCTCGCGTCGGCCACCGAGGAGACCCGCGCCGCCCTGGAAGCCGAGAAGGTCCAGGCGCTCCGGGCGATCCGGGAGCTGGAGACGGAGCACCAGGCGGGACTCCTGAGCGACGCCGATCACGCGGAGCTCCGGGCGCGCCTCGAGGCGGGGGCGAGCGCGATCCTCAAGCGCCTCGACGCCCTCCCGCCCCCGGCCGCGCCGGTCGCGGCGCCGGCCAAGGTCCGAGCGACCGCCGGCCGCAAGGCGCCGCGGCGGGGCACGGCGGCGGCACCGGCGACTCCCGCGGCGGTGGCCGTCGGCGCCCCGCGCGCCCTGGACCCAGCGCCCGCTCGTCCTCACCGGCGGCGCGCTCGGCATCCTCGTCTTCGGCGTCGTCCTCGGCGTGCTCGTCGTCCAGTACACAGCCCCGGCGCCTGCCGATCCGATGGCGGCGCCTCCGCCCATGGCCGCCCTGCCCGGCCTGGGCGAGGGCGCAGGGACCCGGCGCCACGCCGCCGGGCGCGGGGGGCGAGAGCCCGCGACCCATCCCGCCCGCCATGCTGGAGGGCATGCTGCGTGCCGCCCACCAGGCCCTGGACGCCGGGCAGTACCAGCAGGCGATCGCCGCCTACAGGGCGGTCCTCAAGCGCCATCCCGACAACGTGGACGCGATCACCCATCTCGGGGTGATCCTCGCCGTCGCCGGCCACGCCGACGGCGCCCTCGACGCGTTCGACCGGGCGCTCGCCATCCAGCCCGACTACCCGCATGCCCTGTGGGACAAGGGCCGGGTACTGTACGAGCAGCGCCAGGACTACGCCGCGGCCATCGCCGCCTGGGAGCGCTTCGTGGCGGTGAGCGGGCCGGGCGAGGATCGGGACCGCGCCCAGGCGCTGATCCAGGAGGCCCGGACCAAGCTGGCCGCCGCTCCCCCGGCGGCGGGCGGCCCGGCGCCCAAGCCCGGCGCGGCCGGGAGCCCGGCGCCCAAGACCGGCGCAAAGCCGGCCGGTCCGGCGGGCGCCAAGCCGTGACCCCGTGACCCGTGAAGGAGCTCGCATCGCATGATCCCTGAGATCGGCTTCGCGGCGCTGGTCGTCGCCCTGGGCCTCTCCATTTACGGTGGAACCGTCGCCGCCCGCGCCGCCCGCTCGGCGGACCCCGCCTGGCTGGCCGCGGCCCGGCGGACGGCCTGGGCCCAGTTCGCTCTCGTCACCGGGGCCGGCGCCGTCCTCGAGTACCTCCTGATCACCAGCGACTTCAGCGTCCGCTACGTCGCCCTGCACAGCATCTCCACGAGCCCCGTCCGCTACAAGGTCGCCGGGCTCTGGGGGGCGCTGGAGGGCTCGATCCTGCTCTGGGAGTGGCTGCAGGCTCTTTTCGTGGTGCTCGTGGCCCGCCAGGCCCTCGCCATGCGGCGAGAGCTGTCCGGGTACGCGCTGACCGTCCTCTTCGCCGTCTCCGGCATCTTCCTCCTGATCCTGGTCGGGATCTCGAACCCCTTCATCCGGCTCGACGTGCCCGCCGCTGAGGGCCAGGGGTTGAACCCCCTGCTCGAGGTCACCGACATGCTGGTCCACCCCCTCCTGCTCTACACGGGCTACGTCGGCTTCGTCGTGCCGTACGCCTTCGCCATCGCCGCGCTGCTGGCCGGCCGCCTCGACGGCGCCTGGCTGACCGTGACCCGGCGCTGGACGGTGACCGCCTGGCTCTTCCTGTCGGCGGGGGTCCTCTACGGCGGCTGGTGGTCGTACCGGACGCTGGGCTGGGGCGGCTACTGGGCCTGGGACCCGGTGGAGAACGCCTCCTTCATGCCGTGGCTCATGGGGACGGCGTTCGTGCACTCGGTGATGGTGCAGGAGCGCCGGCCCATGCTGAAGATCTGGAACCTGACACTGGTCACGCTGACCTTCGCGCTCACGATCTTCGGGACGTTCCTCACCCGGAGCGGCGTGATCTCCTCGGTGCACGCCTTCGCCAGCGGCGCGATCGGACCGTTCCTCCTGGGCTATCTGGCCCTGATCCTCCTGGGTTCGCTCGGTCTCCTGGTGTGGCGCTGGGACCGGCTGGGGGAGCGGGCGGAGCTGGACGCCTTGCTCTCGCGGGAGTCGGTCTTCCTGCTCAACAACTTGCTGCTCGTCGCCTTCTGCTTCACCGTGTTCTTCGGCACGATCTTCCCCCTGCTGGCGGAGGCCGTGACCGGCGTCAAGGTGAGTGTCGGCATGCCGTATTTCAACTGGGTGACCGTGCCGATCTCGCTGGCGCTCATCCTCATGATGGGCGCCGGTCCGCTGATCCCGTGGCGACGTGGCTCGTGGGCGCACCTGGGCCGGCTCCTCCGGCTCCCGGCTGCGCTCGCCCTCGTCGGCAGCCTGGTGCTCGGGCTGGTCGGCCAGGTCCCCGTCGGGCTGGTGGCGCTGGGCTACACGCTGCCGCTCTTCGTCGCCGCCGCCGTCCTGGTCGAGTTATGGCGCGCGTCCCGGGGCCGGAGCCGAGCCACCGGGGAGGGCGCGCTGACGGCGTTCGGCCGGCTGCTCCGCCAGAACCACCGCCGCTACGGCGGGCTGGTCGTCCACCTGGGGGTCGTCCTGGTCGCCATCGGTGTGGCCACCTCGACCGTCGGCAAGGTCGAGCGGGAGGCGACGCTGAACCGGGGCGAGAGCCTCCAGATCGGCGCGTACACTCTCCGGTTCACCGGCCTCACCGCGACCGAGGAATCGACACACCTCCGGGTCAGCGCGGCGGTAGAGGTGCGGGAGGGCGACCGGCTCCTCACCCTGCTCCACCCGGCTCAGCGGGTCTACCCGACCTCGCAGTCCCCCTTCGCCACCGTGGACATCCGCTATGGGCCGATGAAGGACCTCTACGTGATCCTGGGCGAGTTCGATCGGCAGGCCCGCTGGGCGACGCTCAAGGCCCAGATCCACCCGATGATCGCCTGGATCTGGATCGGCGGGGTGGTCGTCGTGGGCGGGGGTCTCCTGGCGCTCTGGCCTCAGGCCCGCCGGGCGCCGGCTGTGGCCGCCGTCCCCGCCGCGGTGACGATCTCCGGCGCCTCCGACTGAGAACGTGTGAAGCACGTGGGATCCTCCGACTCCCCCCTCCCCCCGGTGGGTGGGGGAGGGGGGGTGGGGGGGGGCGGGAGGTCCCGAAAAGGCGCAGCCCTCCGGCTCGGAAAAAAAACGGCCGGCGTGAGCCAACGTCCGGACCCCCGGGAGGGCTGGGGGCACGAACGGCCTCACGCCGGCCGATCATCGACCGGTGTCACTTCATGTTCGGCCCCGCCCCTCGGGAGGGCTGAGGGAGCGGAGGCACCGGCCGATCCCTATTCGGTTGTCATCGCGCCAGCTTCGCGCGACGCTATCCGAGGGTGCAAGCCGGCTGCCACCGAGGAACCGCACGCCTGGCGGCCCTCTCAGCGCCGATGCCCGGCATCACGTCTCCAAACCTGACGTCCGCTCGCTGCCGGGACCGTCACCGAACAGACAGGCCGGACTCCGCGCGATGGCCCAAATTGACGTCGCGTCCGGGCGCGTGCTCTAATCGGACCCCTGATGTCGGCGCCCCGCCTCGTCCGCCGCCTCGTCCTGGCCGCGGCGCTGGCCGCCGTCGTCGCCGCCGGGCTGGCGTGGAGCGCCAACCTCCCGGCCACGCTCGAGGCCCTCGGCCGGTTCCAGTGGTCGCTGGGTCCCGTGGTCGTGGGCGCCACCCTTGCCAACTACGGGCTCCGATTCGTCAAGTGGGACTTCTATCTCCGGTGCGTCGGGGTGCCGCTTCCCCGCCGGCAGAGCCTCCTCGTCTTCCTGGCCGGGTTCACCATGTCGATCACGCCCGGGAAGGTGGGCGAGCTGTTGAAGGCCTTCCTGGTTCGCGACCTGGTCGGGACCGAGCTGTCCCGGACCGCGTCGGTCGTCATGGCCGAGCGCCTCACGGACGTCGCCGGCCTCCTGATCCTCAGCGCCCTCGGCGCCACCGCCCTCCCCCACGGCGGTCTGCTGCTGGGGACGGTCGCCGTGCTGCTCGGCCTGGCCGTGGTCATCCTGCGCACCCGCCGCCTCGCCGACCTGGTCCATGCGGCGCTGTTGCGCGGGGGTCGCCTGGCCCGGCTGGCCGGGCCCCTCCGGCTCTTCCTCGGCACCGGGCGCACCCTTCTGGCGCCTCCGGCCCTCGGCTGGGCCAGCATCCTGTCCGTCGCCTCCTGGTTCTTCGAGTGCCTGGCCTTCTACGTGGTCCTGCAGGGGCTCGGCCTCGACGTCACGCTTCGGGCCGCCACCTTCGTCTACGCCTTCGCTTCTCTTGCCGGGGCGGTGTCGATGCTCCCCGGAGGTCTCGGGGTCGCCGAGGGGAGTCTCACCGCCCTCCTGGTCGCGCTCGGCGCGCCCCTCCCCGACGCGGCAGCGGCGGCACTCCTCGTCCGGGCCGCGACGCTCTGGCTTGCCGTCGCCCTCGGCGCCGTCACCCTGACCGTCGCCTTTCGCGGCGGCCCGGCGATGGCGGAGCCCGCCGCCTCCTCGGTCCCGTAAGCCAGCATCGGGACAGGCGTTCCGGCGCGGCACGCCGTGCTATCCTGAACGGCGTGACGCCGCCGCAGGACGCCCTGACCCGCGCGGACGAGCTCCGCCGCCTCATCGCGCATCACGACCGCCGCTACCACGTCGAGGATCGGCCCGAGATCTCGGACGCCGAGTACGACGCGCTGGTGCGCGAGCTGCGCGAGCTGGAAGCTCGCCATCCCGAGCTGATCACGCCCGAGTCGCCCACCCAGCGCGTCTCCGGTCAGGTCGCGGAGCTCTTCGCCGCCGTCGAGCACAAGGTCCCGATGCTGAGCCTCGACAACGCGACGAGCGCGGCCGACCTCGAGCAGTTCGAGGCGCGGCTGTCACGGGCCGTGCCGGGGATCGAGTGGCGCTACGTCTGCGAGCCCAAGGTCGACGGCCTCGGCGTGGCGCTCCTCTACCAGGACGGCCGGTACGTGCGCGGGGCGACGCGGGGTGACGGTCGAGTGGGCGAGGACGTGACGGCCAATCTCGGCACCATCGGCTCGATCCCGCAGGCGCTCGCTGGTCGCCTGTCCGGCTGTCGCGTGCTGGAGGTCCGTGGCGAGGTCTTCATGAGCCGCGAGGCCTTCCAGCGACTCAACCGGGACCTGGAGGCGGCCGGCCAGTCGCCGTTCGCCAATCCTCGCAACGCCGCCGCCGGCGCGGTCCGGCAGAAGGACCCGGCCGTCACGGCCCGCCGCAGCCTGGACATCCTCGTCTATCAGGTCAGCTACGCCGAGCCCATGCCATTCACGACGCATTCGGAGGTTCTGAAGGCGCTCGGAGAAGCGGGCTTCCGGACGGAGAGTCGGCCCTGTGCCTCCCTGGACGAGGTCATCGAGACCTGCGAGGCTCGGGAAGCCGAGCGGGACCAGCTCGAGTACGAGGCCGACGGCGTGGTGGTCAAGGTGGACAGCCTCGAGCGACAGCGTCAGCTCGGAGCCACCGCCCATCACCCGCGCTGGGCGATCGCCTACAAGTTCGCCGCCCGGCAGGCGCTGACCCGGGTCCGGGCGATCCGGATCAACGTCGGCCGGACCGGCGCCCTGACGCCGTCCGCCGAGCTGGACCCGGTGCCGATCGCCGGCGCCACGATCAGCCGGGCCACGCTCCACAACGCCGACGAGATCGAGCGGCTCGACGTCCGGGTGGGCGATGTGGTGCTGATCGAGCGGGCCGGCGACGTCATCCCGCACGTCGTCCGCGTCGTGCTCGAGCAACGGCCCCCCGAGGCCGAGCGCTTCGTGTTCCCCCGCGAGTGCCCGGTCTGCCACTCGGCGGCCGTCCGGCTCGAGGACGAGGTCGTCGTCCGGTGCGCCAACGCCGCGTGCCCCGCCCGCCTCAAGGAGGCGCTCTTCCACTACGGCTCGCGCGGGGCGATGGACATCGAGCACCTCGGCGAGGCGGTCGTCGAGCAGGTCGTGGACCGGGAGATGGTCCGGGACTTCTCCGATCTCTATCGCCTGACGGTGGCCGACCTCGTCACCCTCGAGCGGCTCGCCGAGAAGTCCGCCACGAACCTGGTGCGCGCCATCGCGGGCTCGAAGGGCCGCGGCCTGGCGCGCCTCCTGTACGCGCTCGGCATCCGGTTCGTCGGCGAGCGCGCCGCCCGGCTGCTGGCCGAGCACTTCGCCTCCATGGAGCGGCTCCGGGCGGCGAGCGCGGCCGAGATCGGCGAGATCTACGGCATCGGGCCGCGCATCGCGCAGTCGGTTCGCCTGTTCTTCGACGAGCCGGCCAACCAGCGGATCGTGGACCGGCTCGGCGAGGTGGGCGTCGTCCTGGTGGAGGCCGGCGCCGCCGCCGGGCCCCGGCCGCTGGCCGGGAAGAGCTTCGTCCTGACCGGCGGCCTGGCCCGGCTTTCCCGCGACGAGGCCAAGAGCCGGATCACGCGGCGGGGCGGGCGCGTCGCCTCCTCGGTCTCCCGGAAGACCGACTACGTCGTGGCCGGAAAGGACCCGGGGTCGAAGGCCGACGACGCCCGGCGCCTCGGCGTCCGGATCCTCGACGAGGCGGAGTTCCTGGACATGGTCGGCGCGGAGTCGTAGGAAGTGCGGCGTTCGGCGGACTGGCTAGCCCGCGCCGCGGGAGTGGTGCTTCCCCCGCTCGCGCTGGTGATCGCGGCCGGTCTCTACTTCCGGGAGATCCTTCCGCTGCCCGAGCCCCAGCGTTACTTCGGCGGCGACTTCGCCAGCTATTTCTACCCGGTGTATCGCTACGTCGCCGAAGAGACCGGGGCCGGTCGGCTGCCGCACTGGACGCCGTACGTCGGCGTCGGCTATCCCCTGCTGTCGGACATCGAGGCCAGCGTCCTCTACCCGCCGATCCGCCTCATGACGCTCTTCACCGGGCCCCCGAGCTACCTGGTGCTGGAGCTGTACGCCATCGCCCACTTCGTCCTCGCCGGGCTCGGCATGCTGCTCCTCGGCCGGACGCTCGGGCTGCCGGTCGTCGCCGCCAGCGTGGCGGCGGTCACCTTCGTGTTCTCCCGACGAAGGCCCCGATGAGGGCCTGCCTGGCCGCGCTCTGTCTGCTCGCGCTGGCGGCCGCCGCGCCGGAGGAGAGCGCCCTCCTCGAGCAGCTCCGCCAGGGCAGCCCGACCGAGCGTCGGGCCGCGGCCGTCCGGCTGGCCGAGGTCGGCAGCCCGGCGGCGACGTCCGGGCTGGCCCGGGCGCTGCGCGACGCCGACGCCGAGGTGCGAGGGCTGGCCCAGGCCGCCCTGTGGGCCATCTGGCTGCGCTCCGGCGACAGCGCCGTGGACGCGCTGCTCCAGGACGGCATCAGGCTCATGGAGCAGGGGCGCTTCCCGGAAGCCGTCGACGTGTTCAGCGACGTGATCAAGCGGGCGCCGGCGTTCGCCGAAGGCTGGAACAAGCGCGCCACCGTCTACTACCTGATGGGCGAGTACGACCGCTCGCTGGCCGACTGCGAGGAGGTCATCCGGCGGAACCCGATCCACTTCGGCGCCCTCTCGGGATTCGGGCTCATCTACCTCGAGAAGGGCGACCTGGAGCACGCCGCCGAGTATTTCGAGCGAGCGCTGACCGTGAACCCCAACCTGGACCGGGTGGAAGCGGCGCTGGAGCAGATTCGAGAGGTGCTGAAGCAGCGCCGCCGCCAATCGATCTAGCGGGGGCCATCTGCTCGAGGAAGCTGAGCTTGAGGCTCCCGCCACTGACCTGAATGGAGGAAGCATGACGACCCCGATCGATCCGAAGGTGCTCGACGAGCTGCGGAAGATCTCGTCACCGACGATCGCCAACGCCATCGAGACGTTCAACGTGAAGCCGCGCAGCGCCGGCTTCGTCGGCCCCGAGATCGTCTGCCGCTTCCCCCGGCTGGGTGTGATGCTGGGCTACGCGGTGCCCGCCCTCATCCGGGCGGAGCCGGCGCCGGTCGATGGCCACCGGGCCGGCGAGTCCGCCTGGTGGGACCACGTGGCGGCCAGCCCGGGCCCTCGCGTGGTCGTCATGCACGACATCGACGAGCCGCGCGGCCAGGGCGCGTACTGGGGCGAGGTGCAGGCGAACATCCACAAGGCGCTCGGCTGCGTCGGGGTGGTCACCGACGGCACCGTGCGGGACCTGCCGGAGGCCGAGGCGCTCGGCTTCCACTTCTTCTCGTCGCACGTCACGGTCTCCCACGCCTACGTCCACATGGTGGACTTCGGGCTGCCGGTCAAGGTCGGGGGCCTGTGGGTGCGGCCGGGCGAGCTGCTCCACGGCGACCAGCACGGCGTCGTGGTCGTCCCGCCGGAGATCGCGGCCCAGATCCCGGAGGCCGCCGCGAAGATCGAGGCGCGCGAGCGGAAGATGATCGCGGTCTGTCAGAAGCCGGGTGTCACGCTGGACGAGATCAAGGCCGCCCGCAAGGCTATGCAGCAGTCCTACTGAGATGATCGGGAGGGGGGCTGCGCCCCCCTCCCGGACCTCCCCTCGGAGCGGAGGCGCGGGCGGAGCCCGCGCCAAGAGTGGACCGCCATGGCCTCGAGGCCTGAAGCCGCGCGTTGCGAGAAGCCAGCGCGGGCAGGATAAGCGGCCGCCCATCTCTTGACAGGCACTGAGCGCCTGGGCGGAAATGCCGGGGGCTCCATTCCCCGCCCGTCGGCTTCTCGCAACCCTCTGGCTCTGGCCACGCGGCGGTGGCGTTCCGCTTCGAGCCGCGGCTTCGCCGCGGCCTCCGAAGGGGGGCATCGGGGGGGTCTTCCGAGACCCCCCCGAAGATCTTTCAGCGGAAGGCGGGGGCGACCTCCGCGATGAAGCGGTCGAGCTGGGGGCGGGGGTCCCCGCCGGTCAGGATCGTCGGGATGAAGAGCATCTCGACGCCGGTCTCCCGCAGGCGGGCGAGCGTGTCCTGGGCCTCGGCGACGCTCCCGCCGAGGATGGTGTCCCGGGCGGCCGCCTCGTCCCGGCCCATGCGGCGCATGAACTCGCTCCGGAGCCGCTCGACCTCGGCCCGGTCGTCGGAGATCCGGAGAAGCATGTTGGCCGACCGGGTCAGGTTCTTCGGATCGCGGCCGGCCGCCGCGCAGTGCTCCTCCAGGATCCGCCCCTTCCGGGCGAGGATCTCGGGCCCGCCCCACACGTTCCAGTGATCCGCGTGTCGGGCGGCGATGCGGAGCGTCACCTTCTCCCCGCCTCCGCCTACCATCAGCTCCGGGTGAGGCCGCTGGACGGGCTTCGGCATGAGCGGGGCGTTGTCGAGCTGGTAGTAGCGGCCCTGGAAAGTGGTCCGCTCCTGGGTCCACAGCCCCTTGAGGATCTGGCAGGCCTCGTCGAGGCGAGCCAGCCGCTCGCCGAGGGTGTAGAAGGGTATCCCGTAGGCGCGGTGCTCGTTCTCCTGCCAGCCGGCGCCGATCCCACAGATGAGGCGGCCGCCGGAGACCACGTCGACCTGAACGGCCATCTTGGCCAGGACCGCGGGGTGCCGGTAGGTGTTCCCCGAGACGATGGTCCCGACCCGCAGGCGAGGGACCACCGCCGCTAGCGCTGCCAGGGTCGTCCAGCACTCCAGCGTGTCGCCGACCGCGTCGGGCGTGTTCGGCATGAAGTGGTCGGTGACGCACGCCGCGTCCCAGCCCGTCGCCTCGGCGTGCCGCGCGAGCGACAGCACCTCCGCCCAGGTGGTCTGGGTCAGTCCGATGAAGACGCCAAACCGCACGGCGCAGCCTCTATCGGGGTGGGCCGGGTCGAGGACCGAGCAGCCCCCGCAGGCCGAAGGCCGTCCGCCACAGGCCGAAGGCCGTCCGGAGGACGACGGGATGCGACGGTCATCGGCCCGGCCCTATCGATGCTCGCCGACCCGGTGCAGCTTCAGGAGGTTGACCGTACCACGCACCCAGAGCGGCGCGCCGGCCACGATGACCAGGATGTCGTTGTAGCGCACCGAGCGGTCGGCCAGAAGGCTGGCCTCGATGGCCGAGACCATCTCGTCGATCGTGGTGAGCCGGGTGATCCCCCGGGGGAAGACTCCCCAGTCGAGGGTGAGCCGGCGGCGGACCCGCTCGGAGGGCGCGAACGCGATGATGGGCACCGGCGGGCGATCCTGGGAGATGAGCCGCGCCGTCGAGCCGGACTGGGTGAAGGCCACGATGGCCCGCGCCTTCAGCTCCTGGGCCGAGAAGGCGGCGGCGTCGGAGATCGCCTGGGGAAACGACACCTCGCCGCGGCGCGGGCGGTCCATGGAGGCCGGCGGGAAGGCGGCCTCGGTCCGCCGGATGATGCGGTCGAGCGTGCGCACGGCCTCCACCGGGAAGGCTCCGGTCGCCGACTCGGCCGACAGCATGACGGCGTCGGTGCCGTCGAGGATGGCGTTGGCGACGTCCGAGACCTCGGCCCGGGTCGGGCGCGGGGCGGAGACCATCGACTCGAGCATCTGGGTGGCGGTGATGACGGGTGTCCGGGTCAGCCGCGCCTTCCGGATGATCTCCTTCTGGGCCACCGGCACCTCCTCGAGCGGCATCTCGACGCCGAGGTCGCCCCGGGCCACCATCACCGCGCTGGTCGCGGCCAGGATCTCGTCGAGCCGCCCGAGCGCCTCGGGCCGCTCGAGCTTGGCGACGACTTGGGTGTCCGATCCGTGCTCGTTGATGAACTCCCGCACCTCCAGGACGTCGGCCGCCGAGCGCACGAAGGAGACGCCGATGTAGTCCACGCCGTGCCGCAGCCCGAAGGCCAGATCCTCGCGGTCCTTCTCCGTCAGCACGGCCATTCGCACGACGGTTCGCGGCAGGTTCACGCCCTTGTGGTCCTGGATCACCCCACCCGTCTCGACCCGGCAGACCACGTCGTCGCCCCGAACGTCCTCGACCTCCAGCGCGATGCGCCCGTCGTCGATGAGGACCCGGTCGCCGGGCTTCACGTCTCGGCAGAAGCCCTCGTAGGAGATGCTCGCCCGCTCCGCCGAGCCCGGTCCCGGCGTGGTCGTCAGGACGAAGGGCCGGCCGCGCCGGAGGGTGGCCGCGCCCCCCTCGAAGGCACCGAGCCGGATCTTCGGCCCCTGCAGATCCTGGAGGATCGCCAGCGGCTTGCCGATCCGCGCCTCCACCGACCGGATGCGCTCGATGGCCTGGCCGTGCTCCGCGTGGGTACCGTGGGAGAAGTTGAGCCGCGCCACGTCCATGCCGGCCCGGGCCATCTGCTCGATGATCCCCTCGGCGATGGACGCCGGCCCCAGTGTGCAGACGATCTTGGTGAGCCGCTCCGCCGTCACCTGGTCGCCTCGGGGGCAACGATGGGGTTGGTCAGGCAGCCGACGCCGTCGATCTCCGCCTCGACCAGGTCGCCGATCTTGAGGTAGGCGCCGGTCGCCGCGCCGACCCCGGAGGGCGTCCCCGTGGCCAGGATGTCGCCGGGCTCCACCGTCATGCCGGCGGCCAGGGTGGCCAGCAGGGTCGCGACATCGAAGATCATCTGACCGGTGCTCGCCTCCTGCCGCGTCTGCCCATTGACCCGCAGGCGGATGCCGAGGGCCTGCGGATCCGGGATCTCGTCGGCGGTGACGAGGACGGGGCCCATCGGGCAGAAGGTGTCGAGCGACTTCCCCTTGAACCACTGCTGGTGCGCCTTCTGGAGATCGCGCGCGGTCACGTCGTTCAGCACGGTGTAGCCGAAGACGTGCGCGAGCGCCTCCTCGCGGCCGAAGTCGCGCCCCGCGCGCCCCACCACCGCCGCCAGCTCCACCTCGTAGTCCAGCTCCTGCGTGACCGGGTGGTGGACGATGCCGGCGCCCGGCCCGACGACGGCGGTGGGCGGCTTCGTGAAGAAGACCGGCCGCTCCGGCGGAGCCGCGCCGCGCTCGGCGGCGTGCTCGGTGTAGTTCCGACCCATGCAGAAGATGTTCTTCCGAGGCCGCGGAATGGGGGCCAGGAGCCGCGTCCCGCCGAGGGGCCGGGCGACTTTCCGACGGCGGAGGTCGGCCGGATCCATCCGATCGACCAGTGCCCGGCCGTAGTCCCACACGGCCTGGGCCCGGGCCCAGACCTCCGGCCCGCCCTCGATCAGCGCCAGCATCGTCGCCGGCACCAGGGCGGCGCGGGCGGGCCGGGCCTCGCGCTGGGCGGCCATGTCGGCCGACAGCGCGGGAAGGTCCAGCACCGTGTCGTGCCAGACGGCTCCCAGGCGCGGGCTCCTCCCCGACAGGTAGCTCACGAGGTGCATCGGCCCCCCATCATACCCAGAATGCGCCCGATTCCTGGCAGTCAACGTTCTCGGCGCGAAAGCCCACGAAGCCCTCAGAACGCGCCGCGATCCAGCGAGTAGAAGTTCCCGTAGATCGACTCGCAGTCGGCCGCGAGGCGCCGCCGGTCTCCGTAGCGGGCGCCGAACCGCGTGAGCGACTGACTGGCCGTATCCGCCCGCGTCCGGCCCTCCAGCACCAGCTCGCTCAGCCACTCCCCGATGAGGAGCGAGCCGGCGATGCCGATGGCGTTGCAGCCGGCCGCCACGTAGAGACCGTCGATCGTCGGCACCGGTCCCAGGAGATACTGGCCGTCGGGCGTGAAGGTCGGCAGGCCGGCGCAGCCCTTGAGGACCGGGGCGTTGTCGAGCGCCGGGAACGCGCGGGTGAGCCCGGCGGCCAGCTCGTCGAGGACGCCGAGGTCCTTCTCGGTGTGCTCGATCTCGAACGCCGGCGGCAGCTCCGCCATGGAGAAGGCCTTGGGATGGGCCTCGAAGCCGCCGAGCATGAGTCCGCCCACCTCGGGGCGGATGTAGACGGAGGCGTCGGGGACCCGCACGACCGGCAGGTCCCGGGGCACGGCGTCCATCGGCGCCGTCGTCCAGTGCTGGTGCCGGAGCGGGACGGTGTCGAAGGCGAGTCCCACCGCCTCGCCGACGCGCTCGACCCAGGGGCCGGCGGCCACCACGACCCGGGGGGCGGCCAGCGGGCCGGCGGGCGTGTCGACGCCGCGAACGCGGCCGTCCCGGACGGTGATGCCGGTCACCGGGCGCTGGGTCTCGAACCGGACCCCGCGCGCCCGCGCGGCCCGCGCGATGGCCATGGCCAGGGTGTACGGCTCGACGTAGCCGTCGCCGGGGATCCACGCCACGCCCTTGACGCCGCCCGGGTCGAGGAAGGGGACGCGGGCCTGGGCGGCCGTCGGGCTGATCAGCTCGACCGCGAGGCCCCAGCTCCGCGCCTGGGCGACGTGCGTTTCCAGCTCGCGCAGGCGGCCCTCGGTCAGGGCCACCTTGAGGCTGCCGACCTGGCGGAAGCCGCAGTCCTCCCCGTGCTCGCTGGCCCACCCCTCGAGCCGGCGCACCACGGTCTGGATCGAGCGGCACATCAGCTCGGAGGCGCGGAGCTGTCCCACCAGTCCGGCCGCCTGGGGCGTGTTCCCGGAGGCCAGCTCCCGCCGCTCGAGGACGACCACCTCGGAGAGGCCGGCCCGGGCCAGATGGTAGGCGATCGAGCAACCCCAAATGCCGCCGCCCACCACCACGGCACTCGCCTCCTGCGCCAGACTCGCGCTCACCGGGTTCCTCGAAGTAGCCAAGTCATGCCTGACGAGTCAAGTCGCGCGGGGGCGGGGCCGAGGAGCGAGCAGCGCTAGGACGCAGGGAGTCGCCAACCCCAGGCGTACGCCGCGTACCCCGAGGATGGGCGACGACCGAGGACGACCATAGGTCGGGACGGACGCGAGGCCGTAGGCCGAGCGCGTCCCGACCGAGATGAACGTTGCGAAGCTCATCGGCCCCGCCCCCTCCCTAGTAGTTGCCCCAGCCGGCGTAGGCGACCCACCCCCCATCCACGTCGATCGAGGTCCCGGTCACGTAGGCGGAGTCGTCCGAGGCGAGCCACACCGCGGCCGTGGCCACATCCGCCGCCGAGCCGAACCGACCGGCCGGGGTGCGCCGGGTGATGTCCGCGTCGGTGTAGTCGCCGACCGACTGGTCGTGGACGTCCATCGGGGTCTTGATGTACCCGGGGTTGATGCAGTTCACCCGGACGCCCTGGCGGCCCCACTCGACGCCGACGACCTTGGTGAGCCCGATCAGGCCGTGCTTGGAGGCGCAATAGGCAGCCCGCTTCGGCAGCCCGAGCTGACCGAGAATCGAGCCGATGTTGATGATCGACCCGGCCCGCCGGGGCAGCATGACCCGGGCCGCCGCCTGGCATCCGAGGAAGGCCCCGGTCAGGTTGAGGTCGAGGGTCCGCCGCCAGTCGGCCTCGGCCAGCTCCACGGAGGGCGCGATCATGGAGGTCCCGGCGTTGTTCACCATGACGTCGAGCCGGCTCCAGCGCCGGACGGCCTCGTCCACGAGTCGGTCGACCCCCACCTGGGTGGCGACGTCGGCGGCCACCGCCGCCGCCTCCCCGCCCGGCCGGGTCAGCCGGGCGGCGGCCTCGTCGGCCCGCTTCTGCTCCCGCGAGTTCACCACCACCCGCGCCCCCTCACGCAGGAAGGCGGCGGCGATCGCTTCCCCGATGCCCATGCTGGAGCCCGTCACGATGGCGACGCGGCCGGCGAGCTTCATGCCGTCATCTCCCGAGGACCGAAGGGTGTCAGGACGCGACCCCGGCGCGGGGTCCGGGTCGGGGCCCGTCCGATCAGCTGGAAGGCGATGAAGCGGCCAGCCGCTTGCCGGACAGGCGCGCGATCTCGATCAGCTCGTGGGGCAGGCCGAACCGCACGTCCTCCTCGATCACGTTCAGCTCGCGGACCACCGGGCTCGTGCGGGACGACAGGTACGCGATCACCTCGCGGACGAGGAACTCGGGGGTGGAGGCTCCGGCCGTCACACCGACGCGGCTCACCCCTTCCAGCCACTCCGGCCGGATGTCCCGGACGTCGTTGATCAGGTGGGCGCGGGTGCCCAGCACCGCCGCCACCTCGCGGAGCCGGTTGGCGTTCGAGCTGTTGGCCGCCCCGAGCACCAGGACGAGGTCCACGCCGGCGGCCAGCTGCTTCACGGCCGCCTGGCGGTTCTGCGTCGCGTAGCAGATGTCGTCCTTCGACGGGCCGACGATCGCGGGGAACCGGCGGCGGAGAACCTCCACGATGGCGCGGGTGTCGTCGACCGAGAGGGTCGTCTGGGTGAGATAGGCGACCTTCTCGGGGTTCTCGACCTCGAGGCGCTCGGCCTCTCCGACCGAGGCGATGACGACGATCCGCTCGGGCGCCTCGCCGGTGGTGCCGATCACCTCGTCGTGGTCGGCGTGGCCGACCAGCACGATGGTGTAGCTCTCCCGGGCGTAGCGCTGCGCTTCCACGTGCACCTTCGTCACCAGCGGACAGGTGGCGTCGATCACCCGGAGCCCGCGAGCCCGGGCATCGTCCCGCACGGCGGGCGAGATGCCGTGAGCGCTGAAGATCACGGTGGCGCCGGCCGGCACCTCGTCGAGCTCGTCGACGAAGATCGCGCCCTTCTCGCGCAGAGCCTCGACGACGTGCCGGTTGTGCACGATCTCCCGCCGCACGTAGATGGGACCGCCGACGACGTCGAGCGCCCGCTCCACGACCTCGATGGCGCGCTCGACGCCCGCGCAGAAGCCGCGGGGTCCGGCCAGGACGATCTCGTCGAGGGCGGGGCGCGATCCGGACGCTTCGGGCATGCTCATCCTCCCTGGCTCACCTGGAGGCGAAACCGCTCCTCAGTATAGGGACCGGCCCCCGGCAACGCAAGGCGCGCGATCACGGGAAGAAGTGGCTCACGCCGAGCATGAAGAGGCTCGAGTTGATGCCGAGGTTCTGGTCGCACCGGCTGGCGTTCGAGATGTGCTGCACGCGGTAGCCGGCGGTGATGGCGACTCGCTCCGAGACCAGCCACAGGAATCCGGGCCCGCCCTCGGCGATGAAGTTCACGTCGCAGCTCGTCTGGCGGATGTCGAACTGGCCATTCAGGATGCCGAGCCCGAGCTCGAAGTAGGGACGCACCACCCACCCGGCCCCGAAGACCCAGCGCCCGAGGACCGCGAACCCTGCCGCGGTGGCCGAGTCCGGCTTGGCCCTGAAGGTCACGACCGTCGGCTCGGCCAGCAGCTCGAAGTTCCCGCGCAGCCAGCCGGGGCCGTGCTCGTCGGTGAGGAAGACGCCGAAGTGCGGGAGGGCCTGGAAGCTGTGGACGACCGGGCCGGGCTCCGTGTCGACGGTGCTGTGGCTGACCGAGTAGCCCCCGGCGATGTTCAGCTCCGTGGTGCCGAAGCGGAAGCGCTCCTCCGCCGACGACACGGGAGCCGGTTGGATCCCGAGCCCCAGCAGGACAGCGCCCAGCCACCCGCCCCACCACCGGAGGTTCCCCACGCCCCTCCTCGAACCGGAGGGAGGCGGAGCCCCCTCCCGAGAGCCTACGGGTAGACGAGAACCTTCAGCGCCT
Organism: uncultured Candidatus Rokubacteria bacterium; assembly: GCA_963708025.1. Classification (GTDB taxonomy): domain Bacteria; phylum Methylomirabilota; class Methylomirabilia; order Rokubacteriales; family DASRDR01; genus CAVPSB01. The sequence continues at coordinate 73,749 of CAVPSB010000016.1, forward strand.
CGCCCCGGCTCATCCGGGCCAGCGCGTCGGGCACGTCGGCCAGCCCGACCTCGCCGGTGAGGAGCGGTGTCGGATCCAGCTCACCGGCGGCCAGCAGTGAGACCGCACGCCGGATGAGCGCCGGCGTGTGGTGGAAGACCCCGAGGAGCCGCAGCTCCTCGTAGTGCACCCGGCGGGTGTCGAGCCGGATGCCGGTTCCCGGCGCGCAGCCGCCGAAGAACAGCACCGTCCCGCCCTTGTCGGTCGCGGCGATCGCCTGCTCCCACGCCTCGGGCCGGCCGGTGGCGTCGATGGCGCAGCGGACCCCGCCCCCGGCCGCACCGCGGACGAGGCCCGCCGGGTCGTCCGTCGCCGTCACGTCGAGACAGGCGGCGAACCCGAGTCGGGCGGCGACGGCGAGTCGCGGGCCGGCCTTGCCGGCCAGGACGACGTGGGCTCCCGCCCGCTGGGCCAGGAGCCCGAGCAGCAGTCCGAGCGGACCATGTCCGAAGACGGCGAACCAGTCCCCCGGTCGGATCGCGGCCAGGTCGATCGCGTGGAGGCAGCAGGCGACGGGCTCGGCGAAGGCGACCCGGACCACCGGAACGCCGGCGGGAACGGGGACGAGGTTCTTGGCGACCAGCCGGGCCGGCAGCGCGATGTACTCGGCGTAGGCGCCGTTCACGAACAGGAGGTCGTCGCAGAGGTTGGCCTGACCGCGCCCGCACGGCGGGCAGACGCCGCACGGCGCGGAGTTGGCGGCGACCACCCGGTCGCCCGGCCGGAATCCCTCGACGCCGGGGCCGAGGCGCGACGATCGTCCCCGCCAGCTCGTGGCCGAACACGGTCGGGAGCTTCGGGATCATGACCGGGTGGCCGCGCCGCAGCGTCTTGACGTCCGTCCCGCAGGTCAGGGCCACCTCGATGCGCAGGAGCACCTCGCCGGGGCCGGGCTCCGGGACCGGGATGTCCTCGTAGCGCAGATCACCCGGGCCGTGGAAGACCTGCGCTTTCACTCCGCCATCCCGTCGCCGACCGCCATCGCTCCGCCTTCGACCGTGGCCACGTCGACGTAGACCTTCAGCGCCTCCAGCCGCTCGGCGAGCAGCACCGCTTCGGTGAGCCGCTCCAGCGGCAGGCGGTGGGAGCAGAGATCGGCGACCTGGATGGCTCCGGTCACGACGAGCTGGAACGCCTCGGCGAGATCGGCGGGCGACGAGGAGTAGGTCGCGGAGAGCGTCAGCTCCCGGTGGTAGATCTCCCCGATGGGGAGCGGCCCCTCGCCCTCGCCGACGAAGAGGTGGACCTGGCCGCCGTCCCGCACCCAGCCGAGGGCATCGCGCACCACCTCGGGGGCGCCCACGGTGAGGATGACGCAGTCGGCGCCGCGCCGGTCGCTGAGCGGCGCCAGGGCGCCCAGCACGGCTTCCGGCGGCGCCGCCACCGCGCCGAGCGATCGCGCCAGCTCCCGGCGCGCCGGCAGGAGGTCGGTCCCCACGACCTGGGCGCCGGCCCGGCCCGCGAGCTGGACCAGCAGGCTCCCGATCGCCCCGAGGCCGACCACGACCACGGTGTCCCCCGGGCCGACGCCGGTCCGGCGGATGGCGCGCAGGCAGCAGGCCAGCGGCTCCGTGAAGGCGGCGACGGCGTCGGGCACCTCGGGGGGCACGCGGAAGGTGGCGTGCTGGACGTTCTCGCGGGGGACCCGCACGTACTCGGCGAAGCCCCCCGGGTCCAGGTTCGACTCCTTGAACCCCCGGCACATCGAGACGCTGCCCCGGCGGCAGTAGTGGCAGGCGAAGCAGGGGACATGGTGCGCGACGACAACCCGGTCGCCGACCTCGAAGCCGGTCACGCCCTCCCCCGCCCCGACGACATCGCCGACCACCTCGTGACCGAGGACGATCGGCAGCCGGCTGGGGGCGCGAAGCTTGGCCAGGTCGGAGCCGCAGAGACCGCAGCCGCGGACGCGGACGAGCAGCTCCCCCGGGCCAATGGTGGGCGTGGGCTGGTACTCGAGACGGATGACCCCGGGCGCCGTGGTCACGGCCACGCGCATCTGACCAGAAGGGGGGGGAGTCCCAACCGCCGGATCGCCTGGACGCCTCGGTGCGTCCCGCCCCTCCGGTGGTGCCCCCCCTTGACCCCCCCGATCTCCACCGTGCGGGGGTCTCTCGCCGCCGCCAAACCTGGCGGTCAAGGGACTTGAGCCCGGAGGTAGACGCCGACCGCGATGGCCAGCTTCCGGGCGGCCGAGAGGCGGATCCGGCGGTCGAAGACCCGGAAGCGGCGTGCCTCGATGGCCCGGAGCAGCGCGTGGTAGATGACACCCATGATCTCGGCGGCGACCAGCCGCCGCCGGTCCACCCGCGGCAGCGCGGCCCGGGCCGCCCGGTAGTAGGCGTGCGTGCGGTCGGCCTGGAAGCGCATCAGCTCGAGGTAGGCCTGGGTGGAGCGGCCGCGGAGGAGGTCTTCCTCCGGATACCCGAAGCGTCGCAGCTCGTCGAGGGGCAGGTAGATCCGCCCACGGTCGCCGTCGGTCTTCAGGTCGCGCATGATGTTGGTGAGCTGGAGAGCCACCCCCAGGTTCACGGCGTAGTCACGCGCCCGCGGGTCCGTGTACCCGAAGATCTCGATACAGGCCAACCCGACAGCGGCGGCGACCCGGTAGCAGTACTCGTACAGCTCCTCGAAGCTCGCGTACCGGCGCTTGTCGATGTCCATCTCGACGCCGTCCAGGATGGCCTCGAGGTGCTCCGGCGGAATCGGGAAGTCCCGCACCACTTCGGCCAGCCGAACGGCGATCGGCTGGGTGGGGCGGCCGCTGTAGACGCGTCGCAGCTCCGCCCGCCACTCGGCCAGGACCCGCCGCTGATCCCCGACGCTCCCGCCTCCCTGGTCGACCGCGTCGTCCACCGTCCGGCAGAACGCGTAGAGCGCGTACATGGCCTCGCGCTTCCGGCGCGGCAGGAAGAGAAACGAGTAGTAGAAGTTGGACCCGCTGCGGCGAGTCAGGCTGGCGACCAGCTCGGCTGCGTTCATGTGCCGGTGATGAGGCCGGAGCCCCGGCGCTGCGGAGCCATTATACACCGCGGGTTCGAGCCGGCTCGCTCGACGCCGGGCCTACGGGCCGGCCGGTGGCATTCGGCCGGGACGATCCGTCGCTCCCTTCCGGCGCGCGGCGTAGCCGTGCGCCCAGAACCAGTCCACCGCGTCACGGAGCGCCTCGTCGACGGGCGTCTGGGGGAGGCCGAGCTCCCGGATCGCCTTGGCCGGATCGAAGAACATCCGCTTCGCCGCCATCCGCACCGCCGTGCGGGAGGCGAGCGGCTCGCGGCCGCTCACCCGCGAGACGCCCTCGAGGACGGCGGCGATGGCGAGCGCCGCGCCGTGCGGGAGCCGGACCCGGGGCGCCGGGATGCCGGCGTAGGGCGCGAGCTGCTGGAAGATCGTGGGGAGCCCGAGGTTCCCCGCCCCGTGCCCCAAGATGTAGCGCTCCCCCACGCGCCCTCGCTCCGCCGCCTGGATGTGGCCGCGGGCCACGTCCCGCACGTGAACGAGGTTCAGGCCGGTGTCGAGGTAGGCGAGCATCCGGCCCCGGAGGTAGTCGACGAGCATCTTGCCGGTCGGCGTCGGCTTCCAGTCCCACGGCCCGATCGGCGCCGAGGGATTCACGATGACCACCGGGAGGCCACGGGCAGCGGCCGCCTCCGCCTCCCGCTCGGCCAGGAACTTGGAGCGCTTGTAGTCGCCCACCATGTCGGCCAGCGCCACCGGTGTCGTCTCGGTGCCGGGCGTCCCGTCCGCCGGGATACCGAGCGTCCCGACGCTGGAGGTGTAGACGATCCGCGAGACACCCGCTGACTCGGCGGCCGCCAGCAGCGCCCGGGTGCCGTCGACGTTCACCCGGTAGAGCAGCGACGGATCGGGCGCCCAGAGCCGATAGTCGGCTGCCACGTGGTACAGCACCCGCACGCCGGCCAGGGCGGCCGGCAGGGAGGCCGGATCGAGCAGGTCGCCGGCGACCACGTCGACCGGCAGGCCGGCGATGGCCCGCCGGTCGCTCGTGGGCCGCGCCAGGACCCGCACCCTCACCCCGTCGGCCACCAGCTCGCGCACGAGATTGGCCCCGACGAACCCCGTCCCCCCCGTCACCAGCACCGTCACGCGCCCACCCCCCGACCGACTCTATTCACGAAGTCATCATAGCGGCGCGAAGTCTCTCGCCGGACCCGCTCCTCAGAGGAACCCTGACCGCGGACATCATCCGTGGTTACCGTGTGCGGAAGTTCTCGGGTGCGGGGCCGAGGAGCGAGCAGCGCCCACAGGCCGAAGGCCGTCCGACAGACGCAGGGAGTCGCCCACCGGAGGCGTATACCGCATACGCCGAGGATCGGAGACGACCCCAAAGGCCGAAGGCCGTCCGAACGACGACGCGATGCGACGCTCATCGGGCCCGCACCAGCTAAAACGGATAGTCGAGGCCGACGAAGACGGCCGGCCCCTCCCGGCTCACGCCGATCTCGATGCGTCCGACGATGCTCGGGGGCGCCAGACCGCGGATCGCGATCCCCGGAGTCACCTCGAACCCGCTCCCGACGAGCTGGTCCGTCGAGCTGAACACCTTCCCCATGTCCAGGAAGGGCGCGGCCTGGAGCTCCGTCGTCACCCCGAACAGACGCATGACGAACAGCCGGACCCGACTCTCGAGGTTGGCGAGGACGCGGGCGTCCCCGTAGAAGCGGTTCTGGCTGAACCCCCGGAGGGTCGTGGCGCCGCCGAGGGTGGGCCGGACCTCGAAAGGAACGTCGCTCCCGGCGCTGATCGCCTCCACCAGCCCCCGGGCGACGAGGACCACGCGCCCTTCCCAGACCGGCTGCAGGTACGCCCCTTCGGCGCCCCACTTGATGTAGTCGCTGCTGCTGCCCAGGAGCTCCGCCGACGCTTCCGCGTAGACGGTCAGCGAGACGCCCCGGGTGGGCGTCGTCTGCGAGTCGCGGTTGTCGTAGGCGAGCGCGACCCGCTGGCTGTGGATGAACGCCCCGTTGACGCCCGGGAGCGTCGGGAAGACGGTTCCCGTGAACGGCAGCCCCGGGATGCTCCCGCGCAGGACGTCGAACTGCTCCACCGTCTCCGTGAGGGACAGCCGGGTGGTCGGCGTGACGTTGACCCCGAAGGTCCCGAAGAAGCCCGCGACCTGAAGCGTCATGTTCGTCTCGTTGACCCGCTTCGAGAAGGGCCCCAGGCCGAAGAACCGCACGGTCGAGTCGCGGTCGAAGAGGAGCTGGACGTCGGAATGGAAGCGCTCGCCGAACAGGGCCAGGTTCCGGTAGTGGAGGTTGAGCCGGCGCTCGATCGTCTCCGAGTACCCTGCCTCGAAATCGAACCGCTCGCCCACGGTGGGAAATGCGTAGTAGCGGAACGTGCCGGTCCAGCCCCGGAATTCGTTGTAAGTCACCGAGGGGGCGATGATGGTGCGCAGCGCCTCGTCCGCCTGGTCCTTCAGGAGGAGGACGGGCAGGACTCCGTAGGTGGCGCCGGCGTTCGGATCGGTGTCGATGGACGGGAGCGGGATGAAGGAGTACTCGGCAGCCGCCGTCCGCGGCGGCCACAGCAGCAGGAGGATCAGGAGCGCGAGACCGAGGCGTCTCAGGGCCGGAGCGTCGTGAAGGCGGCGAGGAAGCGCGCCAGGTGGTCGAGGGCGGTGCATGACCGGCGCCACGTCCGCCACGCGGCGCCGACGAGAGTGGGGCGGGTGACCCAGCCCAGCACTGCGGCCGGCCGCAAGCGGCCCGCCGCGTCGATCCCCCGGAGAAGAGCCGGCGGCAGGGTGTCGGCCGGCCCGTCGGCGACCGCGCGCACGGCCAGCGCCGGCAGCCCTGCCTCCCGAGCCCACCGCAGCACGTGGGCGCTCTCCATGTCGACGGCAAGCGCGCCGTGGGCGCGCCAGCAGTCGGCCTTCGCGCCCGGCGTCGCCACGATCTCCTCGACCGTGAGGAGCGGGCCCACCCGGTGGTTCAGGCCGGCGCCGGTCAGCGCGGCCAGTGCCCGTTGCTCGAGATCCCTGTCGGGCGCCAGCCACGTCCGGTCCCCCGCCGAGCCGACCCGGCTGCCCACCAGGATGTCGCCCGTGCTCACGTCGGGCGCGCAGCCACCAGCGAGCCCGGCGACGAGCACCCCGGAAGGCCGCAGCGCGGTCAGCGCCGGAGCCAGGCGAGGCAGCTCGGCCCCCGCCGGACCGATCCGCTGGAGCACCACGCCGGGCCGGGCAGGCTCGCCGGCGGGGCCGGGAGGCGAAGACCACCCGGCCAGGCCGAGCCGGCGGGCGAGGAGTCGGGCCTCGAAATCCACGGCGACGACGAGGAGCAGGGGTCCAGGGCGGGGGGCGGCGGTTACGCTCCGGCCGGACGGCTCAGATCGGGACCTCCCGGCCACCTCCCCAGCTCCCCTCCCCCACTGCCATCTCTTCAGCGCGCGTGATGGTCATCGTGAGCCCGGCCGCCGGCGGCATCGCCGCCCCTCTCCTGCTCCCTCCGCCGGTGCCACGCAGCATACGACCTGCCGGCAGCCATGTCCTTGCCGGCGAACCGGATCGTCCGGATCTCGGAGTATGGGATCCGGTGGGGGCCGGTCCCGTCGACATCGAACATCTCGATGAAGGGCTCGGCCGCATCGGCGTCGCGGTTGAAGAGGTAGCCGTCCAGCGCGCGGCCGTCCACCGTCACCACCGTCGTGTTGCCCCGATAGTCGAAGGCCAGGTCGATGATGCGCCCGAGGGGCAGCTCCGAGCTCGGCTGGGGCTGCCAGCCCTCGAGCGAGTGCTCCTCCTCCACGACCCTAGGTCCCTTGACGCGTCAAAGTCATGGTAGATGAGTCACGTTTTCGGGGGCGGGGCCGAGGAGCGAGCAGCGCCCAAAGGCCGAAGGCCGTCCGAAGGACGCAGGGAGTCGCCCACCGCAGGCGTACTCCGAGTACGCCGAGGATCGGAGACGACCCCAAAGGCCGAAGGCCGTCCGAACGACGACGCGATGCGACGCTCATCGGCCCCGCCCGCTAGGGGCGCCCGGTCACCGTCGCCACCACAGTGTCCCGGAATCCCCTCCAGCTCCCGAAGGTCTCGTTCACGGCCGTGGGCTCGAAGCCGCAGTGCACCATGCAGTCCTGGCACTTCGGGTTCCCACTCCGCCGGCCGTACCGCTCCCACTGCGTCGTCGCCAGGAGCTCCGCGAAGGTCGAGGCGTAGCCCTCCTGCAGGAGGTAGCAGGGGCGTTGCCAGCCGAACATGTTGAAGGTGGGGTTGCCCCACGGGGTGCAGTCGTACTCGCGCTTGCCCATCAAGAACTGAAGGAAAAGCGGCGACTGGTTGAAGCGCCAGCCACGCTTCGGGTTCGCGAGGACCCGGGCGAAGAGCTGCTGGGTCTTGGCGCGGCGGAGGAAGTGCTCCTGGTCGGGCGCCTTGGAGTAGCTGTAGCCGGGGGAGACCATCATCCCCTCGACGCCGAGGCTCACCATCTCGTCGAAGAACTCCCGGACCCGGAGCGGCTGCGCCCCGTCGAACAGCGTCGTGTTGGTGGTGACGCGAAAGCCTCGGCGGAGCGCTTCCCCGATCGCCTCCACCGCCCGGTCGTACACACCATCCCGGCAAACGGCATCGTCGTGCTCCTCCCGGAGCCCGTCCATGTGCACGCTGAAGCTCAGATACTTGGAGGGCGTGAAGAGGCCGGCCTCCAGCTTCTCCTTGAGCAGCAGCGCGTTGGTGCAGAGGTAGACGTACTTCTTGCGACGGACCAGTTCCTCCACCAGCCGGCCGATCTCGGGATACATGAGGGGCTCGCCCCCCGGGATCGAGACGATGGGCGTCCCGCACTCCTCGACGGCCCCCAGGCACTGCTCGACCGTCAGGTGCTTGCGGAGGATCTGGGCCGGGTACTGGATCTTGCCGCAGCCCGCGCAAGCCAGGTTGCAGCGGAACAGCGGCTCCAGCATGAGGACCAACGGGTAGCGCTTCCGTCCGCGGAGCCGCTGCCTCAGCACGTAGGCAGCCACGGTCCACATCTGGGACACGGGCACACTCATCCATCCACTCCGGAGGCGGGGAAGCGTGAAGCAGACATCACCGCCAGGGCCTTCCCCGACCTCGTCAGGCCGGCTCCCCCGCGTAGGGGGCACGTTCGGAAACAGAAGATGAAGACGCCAGACAGGATACCACGACCGCCGCGAGCGGGAGGTGGGCCGCGACCCCGGCCCAGAACAGCGTCGCCTCCGCCACCATGGCCGTGACCGTCAGGTTGAAGGCCAGGACGAGGTAGTAGACGGCGACCGGAGCGTAGCGGCGTCCCGGCACACACGCCGCCCAGGCCGGCGGAGCCCCGCCGAGGCGCGGCTCGACGGCCAGCCAGACCCCGACGATGATCGTGCCGAGCAGGGCCCACCCCGCGAAGTTCGCGAACGGCACCCCGAAATACCAGCCCGGCTCGGGGTAGTAGAAGATGCGCCCGAGAAACCAGCGGTCCCCCCTGACGGCCAGCGGGTCGATGACCACGTCGAGCCAGGTCATGAGGACGCCGCTCGTCGCCGCGACCGCCAGGCGCCCCGGCTGGCACCGACCCAGGAGGAGGCGTGCCATCCCCAGGCTGGCGTAGGCCAGGAAGGTGAACGACAGCGGGTCGAAGAACGGCACGTTGGCGAGATACAGCTCCCGCCCCCGGGTGATGCCGGTGTAGTGGTAGAGACCGAACGGGACGCCGATCCGCGTCGAGGCCAGCTCGGCTCCGAGGGCGAGCCCGCCGGCCAGTCCGGTGAAAGCCAGCGCGCGCCGCCAGCCCCGCTCGGCCGCAGCAGCCGCGAGGTAGACGGCGAGGAAGCCGAAGACGTACGGGCGGAGGAGCAGGCTGCCCCAGAGGAGGGTCGCGGCGCCGGGGGTCTCGGACATGCTCGTGGCCGAGCATAACGCCCGCGACGCCGGGTGACAACCGCCGACAACGCACTGCGTCGTGCCGGAAGTTCGGCAGTCGGGGCGCGAGGTTGGGAATCTCCCACTTCCTCGGCTCCCGGCGCCATGCTACACTACGCGCGTTCATCCGCTGACGCGCATGCTCGACACGTCGGTCGCCGCAGCTATCCACCGGGCGCAGGACCATCTGCTCGAGCTTCAGGACCCCGCCGGATTCTGGCTGGGCGAGCTCGAGGCCGACGTCACCATCACATCCGAGTACCTCCTGCTCCGCCACCTTCTCGGCACCCCGGACCCCGCCCTCGAGGCCAAGGCGGTGCGGTACATCCGGGAGCGCCAGAGCCCCGACGGCTCGTGGAACCTCTACGAGGCCGGCACCGGCGACATCTCGGCCAGCATCAAGGCCTATTTCGCGATGAAGATGGCCGGGGTCGCCCCCGGCGATGCCGCGATGGTCCGGGCCCGGCAGTGGATCCTCGACCACGGCGGGCCGGTCCAGGCCAACGTTTTCACGAAGATCACGCTGGCGCTCTTCGGCCAGTACCCCTGGGGCGGCGTGCCCGCGATGCCCGTCGAGATCATGCTCCTCCCCCGGTGGTCGTACTTCAACATCTACGCGGTCTCGTACTGGTCACGCACGGTGATCGTTCCGCTCCTTGTCCTCATGGACCGCCGTCCGGTTCACCCCTTGCCCGGCGAGCGGGGTCTCGACGAGCTGTGGGCCCATCACCTCCACCTGGAGGATCCCTCCTACGCCCGACGGCGCTGGCTCTCCTGGAAGAACGTTTTCATCGGGATGGACGGGTTCGTCAAGGCCTGGGAGGGCTACGGCCCGCGCCCGTGGCGGCAGCGCGCCATCCGCGCCGCGCACGACTGGCTCGTGCCCCGGCTCTCGGTCCCCGGCGGACTCGGCGGCATCTACCCGGCGATGACCAACGCGGTGCTCGCGCTGCGGCTGCTCGGCTACGCCGACGATCACCCGCTCGTCGCCGGTCAGCTCAAGGAGCTGGAAGCCCTCGGCCTCGAGGAGCCCGAGCGGTTCCACGTGCAGCCGTGTCTGTCGCCGGTGTGGGACACCTGCCTCGCCCTGAACGCGCTCCGTGACTCGGGGTTGCCGGCGGGGCACCCCGCGCTCGTCCGGGCCACCGACTGGCTGCTCGACCGGCAGATCCTGGAGCCTGGCGACTGGCAGCGGAGCCGCCCGGGACTCGAGCCAGGCGGCTGGCCGTTCCAGTTCGACAACGATTTCTACCCCGATCTCGACGACACGGCGATGGTGCTGATGGGTATTGCCCAGGTCGACCACCCCGATCCAGCGCGCCTGCGCCAGGCGGTGGACCGCGGCACGCGCTGGCTCCTGGGCATGCAGGGCCGGGACGGCGGCTGGGGGTCCTTCGACGTGGACCAGACCCGGCTCCAGCTCAACAACATCCCGTTCGCCGATCACGGAGCCCTCCTCGACCCCGCGACCGAGGACCTGACCGCCCGCTGCCTGGAGTGCTTCGCGCGCCTCGGGATGAAGACGGACCATCGCGCGATCGAGGCCGGCCTGGCCCTCCTCCGGCGGCGCCAGACCCCGGAGGGTGCCTGGTACGGCCGCTGGGGCGTGAACTACATCTACGGCACCTGGTCGGTGCTGCGCGCGCTGGGGGCGGTGGGTCTGCCGTCCGACCACGAGATGGTGCGGCGGGCCGCCGACTGGCTCGAGCGCCGGCAGAACCCTGACGGCGGCTGGGGGGAGAGCTGCGATTCCTACACGGACCCGGGTGAGGCCGGCGCCGGCCGCTCCACGCCGAGCCAGACGGCCTGGGCGCTGCTGGGGCTCTTCGCGGCCGGCCGCGACCGGGGCTCGGCGGTGGAGGGCGGGATCGAGTACCTCGTGCGCGCGCAGCGCGCGGATGGGGGCTGGGACGACGCCTACTGGAACGGCACCGGCTTCCCCCGCGTCTTCTACCTGAAGTATCACCTCTACGCCCACTACTTCCCGCTCTGGGCGCTAGGGGTCTGGCGGCAGCGGCGGCCCTGATCCTCCGGTGATCGACCGGCCACCGTCGGGCACCGTGTTCGCCTCGATCCTCGATCCGGTCCAGCGGCTCGGCCAGGCGACCCTCGGCGGCCTGAGCGCGATGGGCCGCTTCGGCATCTTCTTCGGGCAGGCCCTCTTCTACCTGGTCGTCCCGCCGTTCAAGGTCGGCCAGACGCTCTCGCGGATCTCCTTCATCGGGGTCCGGTCGATGTCCATCATCCTGCTGACCGGCGCGTTCACCGGGATGGTGCTGGGCCTCCAGGGCGTCCTGATGCTCCGCCGGGTCGGCTCGGAGGCGTTCGTGGGGCCGGCGGTCGCCGTGTCCCTCGTGCGGGAGCTGGGCCCGGTCCTGTCGGCCCTCATGGTGACCGGGCGCGCCGGCTCGGCGCTGGCCGCCGAGATCGGCGTCATGCGCATCACCGAGCAGATCGACGCGCTCACCGTCATGGCGCTGAACCCCATGCGGTACCTGGTCGTCCCCACGCTGGTGGCCGGGGTGATCGCCCTGCCCATCCTGGGTTGGGTCTTCGACAGCGTCGGCATTTTCGGGGGCTACCTGATCGCGGTCAAGCTCTTCGGCCTCTCCGGCGGCACCTACTTCGGCCAGATCCAGGCGTTCCTCTCCACCACCGACATCTGGGTCGGCTTCTGGAAGTCGCTGGCGTTCGGGATCGTGATCGCGTGGGTGGCCTGCTACAAGGGCTTCTACGTCGGGCACGGCGCCGCGGGCGTCGGCCGGGCCACGACGGAGTCGGTCGTCCTGGCGTCGGTGCTGATCTTCCTCCTCGACTACGTCATGGGCTCCGTGCTGCCGTGACCCCATGGTGACGGTAGAGCCCGCCCTCCGCGAGCGCGATCCGTCAGGAGCCGGCGGTGCACCGTCGATCCGGATCGAGGGCCTGCAGAAGCGCTTCGCCGACCAGCCGGTCCTCCGCGGGGTCGATCTCCACGTCGAGCCCGGCGAGCTGATGGTGGTGATCGGCCGCTCGGGCGGGGGCAAGTCCGTGCTCCTCCGGCACATCCTCGGGCTCGTCCGCCCCGACGCCGGCCGGATCCTGATCGGGGACCAGGACATCACGACGCTGCGGGGCCGCGCGCTGGACCAGGTGCGGGAGCAGTTCGGGGTCGTGTTCCAGGGCGGCGCCCTCTTCGACTCGCTCACCGTCCTCCAGAACGTGATGTTCCCGATCAAGGAGAAGGGCCGGCTCCCCCTGGCCCAGATCGTCCCCCGGGCGCTGGAAGCGCTGGCCCAGGTGGGCCTGGCCGACATGGGCCACAAGTTCCCGGCCGAGATCTCGGGCGGCATGCGGAAGCGCGTCGCCATCGCCCGGGCGCTGGTGACGGAGCCGCTGGTGGTGTTCCTCGACGAGCCGACCACCGGCCTCGACCCGATCCTGGTCAACTCGATCCACCACCTCATCGTGACGCTCCACCGGCGGTTCAACTTCACCGCGATCATGGTCAGCCACGAGATCCCGGAGATCTTTCAAATCTCCGACCGGGTCGCGGTGCTTCACGACGGTCGCATCCGCCAGGTCGGCCGGCCGGCCGAGATCGAAGGCTCGCCGGACCCGGCCGTCCGGCAGTTCATCCAGGGCGAGATCGAAACCGAGGTCAGGTAGCGGGCGGAGGGCGAGGCATGCGCCGCGAGATCGAGATCGGAGTCGGGCTCTTCATGGTAGTCGGCGTCCTCGCGCTGGCCTACCTCTCGGTCCGGCTCGGGCAGGTGGACCTCTTCGGGACCCGGGGCTACACCGTGTACGCCGACTTTCCGACCGTCGGGGGGCTCAAGAGCGGCTCGACCGTGGAGATCGCCGGGGTCCGGGTCGGCCGTGTCGAGTCCATCCGCCTCAAGGAGTACCAGGCCCGGGTGGCGATGGAGATCGACAACGGGGTCGCGCTCCAGTCGGACGCCATCGTCTCCGTGAAGACGAAGGGGCTGATCGGTGAGAAGTTCGTGCAGATCAGCCCCGGGGGCTCGGACAAGCTCGTCCCCCCCGGCGGCCGGCTCACCGAGGTGGAGTCCCCGGTTGACATCGAGGAGTTGATCTCGAAGTACGTCTTCGGCAGAATCTAGGGCCATGGTCACCCCACGCCCGATCCGGCTGGCCTCGATCGCGCTCGCCCTGTGGCTGACCGCTCCGGCCGCCGCCCTCGGCCAGACCCCGGCCCCCGCCGGCGAGCGGCGGGTCACCCTGACCCTCGAAGAGAGCCTGAAGGCCGCGCTCACCCGCGCCCCCGAGGTCCGGCAGAGCGAGGCCGAGGTGGAAGGGATCCGGGGCAAGCAGCTCCAGGCGAAGGGGCTTGGCTATCCGCAGGTCGAGGTCACGGCGGGGCTGGGCGCCTCACCCCGGGCCCGCGGGGACCAGGTCTCGTCCCCCGACAAGAAGTACGATCTCGACATCAGCGGCGTGTTCGTCCGGGCCAGCTTCGAGATCATCCAGCCCATCTTCACCTGGGGCCTGATCGAGAACGCGCGGCTGGCGGCCGACCATGGGGTCCGGGCGACGCAGGCCGGCGTGGACGTCAAGGCCACCGAGGTCGCCCTGAAGGTCAAGCAGGCCTACTGGGGGCTGGTGGTCGCCAAGACCATCCGCGACTTCCTCCTCGATGTCCGGGGCCAGGTCGACGACGCGATCGCCCGGAGCGAGCGCCTCGTCGACAGCGGCTTCACCACCGACGCTCGACGTGTACCGGCTGCGGGCCGGCAAGGGCGAGCTCGAGAAGAACCTGAACCTGGTCGAGAAGAACATCGGGCTGGCCCGGACTCGCGCTCGCCACCTGGACGGGGCAGCCGGCGGGGGTCGTCGTCGAGCCGGCCGATGCCGGCCCCCCCAGCCAGCTGCGCGACCTGCGCGCGCTCATGGCCTACGTCGACGATGCCCGGGCTCGGCGGCCCGAGTTCACCCAGCTCGAGCAGGGCATCAAGGCGCGCCAGAACCTGGTGGAGGTCGAGCGGAAGAAGCGCTATCCGCTGTTCTTCCTGGGCGTCCTCGGCGTCGTCGCCTACGCCACCAACCGGGACCGGGTCGACAACCCGTTCATCTACGATCCGCTCAACGACTCGTTCGTCAGCCCGATCGTCGGGTTCAAGTACAACCTCGACTTCGGCATCGCGGACGGCAAGATCAAGGAGGCCCAGGCCGAGGTCCAGAAGCTGGAGGCCCTGCGCGACTACGCCCGTGACGGGATCCCGCTCCAGGTGCAGCAGGCGTATGACGGGGTGGTGGAGGCCCAGCGGAACGTCAAGGCCTTCGACGAGGCGCACCAGAATGCCCGGAGGTGGCTGGTGGCCGCCTCGTCCAACTTCGACCTGGGGGTCGGGGAGCCGCGCGATCTCGCGGACGCGTTCATGGCCTACGCCAAGACCCGGGGCGAGTACCTCCTGGCCCTCTACGGCCACGTGTACGGCCTGGAGGAGCTGGCGCACGCCGCGGGGCTGGACGTCGAGGAGGTCCACCGGCTGGCGCCCCCGTCGGCCCGGACCGCGGCGGGAGGACAGCGATGAGGCAGGGGCTGGCGATCCTGGCGCTGCTCGGTCTGGTGGCCCTGGGGCCGCCGGTCGAGGCGGGGGCGCCGACCGATCAGCTCAAGGGGGCGACCGACCGGGTCCTGGGCATCTTGCAGGATCCCCAGCTCAAGGATCCGGCGCGGGTGGACGAGCGCCGGAAGCAGATCCGGGCCGTGGCCAACGAGATCTTCGACTGGCAGGAGACGGGCAAGCGGGCCCTCGGCCGCAGCACCCAGGCCTGCACCGCCCAGCAGCGGGAGGAGTTCTCCCCCCTCTTCGCCGACCTCATCGAGCGCTCGTACGTCGGCAAGCTCGAGCTCTACAGCGGCGAGCGCATCGTCTACGGCGGCGAGTCGATGGAGGGCGACCAGGCCACGGTCCGCACCAGGCTCTTCACCAAGTCCAACACCGAGATCCCCATCGACTACCGGATGCTCAAGCAAGGCGACCGCTGGCGGGCGTACGACGTCGTGATCGAGAACGTGAGCCTGGTGTCGAACTACCGGAGCCAGTTCAACCGCATCGTCCAGCAGTCGAATTGCGGCGAGCTGATCAAGAAGCTCAAGACGAAGCAGGCCGAGCTGGTCTTCGAGGACGCGGACAAGGCCAAGCCGAAGCCATGAGGGCCCTCGTCCTCGCCGCCGGCCTCGGCAAGCGGCTGGCGCCGTTGACCGAGGAGCGCCCCAAGGGGCTCATCGAGCTGGGGGGCCGGAGCCTCCTGGCCCGGCTCCTCGACGGCCTCCAGGGCCGCCGGCGTGGCGGAGACCACGCTGGTCGTCGGCTACCGCCAGGAGCAGATCCGCGCCCACCTCGGCGACTCGCACGCCGGGATGCCGGTCCGGTACCTCGAGAACCCGCAGTACACCCGGAGCGCGCTGCTGTCCTTGTGGACCGGCCGGGCCGAGTTCGAGCGTGACGAGGTGATCCTGGCCGACGGCGACGTGCTGTTCGCGCCGCCGCTCCTCGAGCGCGTCGTCCGCTCCCCGGAGCCCAACGTCTTCCTGGGCGAGCCCGACTTCGTCGACACCGGCGAGGAGCAGAACCTGTACGTGCGCGGCGACCACGTCATGGCGATCCGCCGCGGCGTGATGGGACCACCCGATGCGCTCTACGAGGCCCGGGCCGAGTGGGTGGGCTTCGTCAAGGTCGGGCGCGCGGCCGGGGTCGAGCTGGCGGCGACCCTGGACGCGTTCGTTCGCGAGGGGCGCGCCGACGGGGACTACGAGCGCGCCCTCGACAGCCTGCTGCCCCGCCACCGCTTCTCGGTCTGCCTCACCGGGGGGCTGCCGTGGATCGAGATCGACTTTCCTCAGGATCTGCAGGCGGCCGAGACGGAAGTGCTGCCGCAGATCCGTCTGCTCTCGGGTGCGGGCGCGTGATGCGCGGCCGGGGTTGGCAGGGGACCGACGATTCCACGCGGTCGAGGCGGCCGCACCGCTCGGCGGCGAGGGTCGGGACCAGTCCGGCCGGCAGGGCACGCGGCTTGCACCCATACGCGGGAATGCGGCTCTGGCTCACCGCTCTGGTAACGTTGTTGCCACTAGCGGCGCCGGCCGCGGCCCAGATCGTCCGGATCGAGGACGAGACCGGCGCGATCCACTACACGAACAACCCCTGCCACCCGACCTATCGGCGCCTCGCGCCGGACGCCTGCCCGCCGCCACCCGCCACAGGGGCGCCGGCGGTGGCGGCGACCATCGCGGACCCCGTGCCCGTCCCCGGCTATCGGCAGGAGATCGCGCACACCGCGACCCGCTACGGCGTGGATCACCGCCTGGTCCAGGCCGTCGTGCAGGTCGAGTCGGGCGGCAATCCCAGGGCGGTGTCGCCGAAAGGCGCTCAGGGGCTGATGCAGCTCATGCCGGCCCGGGCCGCGCTCCTCGGCGTCGCCGACGCCTTCGATCCCCGGGCGAACCTGGACGGCGGCGTCCGGCACCTGAGGGAGCTGCTGCTCCGCTATGACGGCAACGTCAGGCTGGCGCTCGCCGCCTACAACGCGGGAGAGGACGCCGTCCGGCTCCACGGCGGCGTGCCTCCGTTTCCGGAGACGCAGGAGTACGTCCGGAAGGTCCTGTCGCTCTACGCCCCCCTGGCACCGGCCGGGACCGTGCCTGTGAAGCCACCCACCCGACGCTCCCCGGCCCGATCGCGGCTCTAGCCCGAATGATTCGCGGAGCGTGTCACGCGCCGCCTCCACACCTTCGTGAATAAGTCAGACTAGGACCGGGCGCGCGAGTCGTCGGGCCCCAGAGGCCCGCTCAGGAAAGAATCTCCTCCAGCACTCGCCCCTGCACGGCCCCGGCGTCGATGCCGAGCAGGTGGCAGAGGGTCGGCATCAGGTCCACGGTCCGGCCGTTCTCGATCGTGGCCCCGGCTCGGACGCCGGCGCCGGCCACCACCATCGGGATCCGCTGCTCGTGCTTGGAGCCGTGGGAACGGAGCCCGGTCTCATCGCGCCGGGCCGGCCCTTCGTTCCAGGTCCCGAGCGCGGTGTCCCGCGCGGCCCAGCAAATGAGGTCGCCGACCCGGTCGGACGGCAGGCGGTCGCGGCCCGCCTCCTCGCGGGCCACGACCTCGTCGATCCCCGCCGCGCCGGCCAGCAGGTCGCGGGCGGGGCCGATCGCCGCTGGATCGCGGAAGTAGAGGTAGAGAGCGCCGCCGAGGTCACGGTGGTGCGCAAAGAGGCCGTCGCGGATCAGCGGGACGCCGTGGGCCTCGATCCCGGCCTCGGCCAGCACCCGGACCGGCGACAGTGAGCGGGGCTTTGCGTTCATCCCGTGGTCGGCGGTGAACATGACCACGGTCTCGTCGAGGTCGTAGGCGTCGAGGAGACGACCGAGCTCCTCGTCGCTCTGCTCGAGGTAGGTCTGCATCGCCGGCTCGTCCGGCCCGAGCTTGTGCTGGGGGTAGTCCGTGGTGGCGACGTAGAGGAAGTCCGGCCGGAGACCCCTGGCCACCTCCCGGGCCATCCGGAGCACCCACAGGTTGATCTCCAGGGAGAAGATGTCGGGGGGAGCGCCGACCGCCGCCTGGAAGGCGGCGGGATGGCTCTTCATGTCCACGCAGTGATCGAGCCCTCGGCGGAGGAGCCGGGTCAGCTTCTCCTTGGCGGTCACCAGGGCCGTTGACCAGCCGGCCGCCCGGAGGCGCTCGAACAGGAGCGGCTCCTTCACGAACGAGACCTGGTCCATGAAGACCTCGCTCCAGGCGTCCCGGTCGAAATAGAAGTTGGTGGAGAGCCCGTGGCGCTCGGGATAGGTGCCGGTCAGGAGCGAGACGTGGTTGACGTTGGTGAGGCTGGGCAGCACGCCCCGGCCGTCGAGCGTCGAGGCGCCGCCCTTCATCAGGGCCGCCAGTCGCGGCATCCGCTCCGGCTGGACGTAGGCCGGGTCGAACCCGTTGACGAGGAAGACCAGCGCCTTCTTCGGCCGCGTCACCGCGCCCTCCCGGCGGCGCCGCTTCGCGCCGCCACCCCCAGCTCCTCGAGGACGGCGGCGAAGGCCGCCACGACATCCGCCATGTCGCGTGGGGTCAGGGTCCCCATGTTGGCCACCCGGAACGCGTACCGCCGGATGTCGCCCTGCCCCGCGTAGATGATGTAGCCGCGGCGCTTCATCGCGTCGTGGAGCGCGTCGTAGGCCAGGCCCGGTGGGAGCCGGAACGTCGTGAGGACGTTGGAGCGCGCGGGCTCCGGCACCAGGATGTCGAAGCCCAGCCCGGCCATGCCGGCCCGGAGGACCCGCGCGTTCTCCGCGTACCGGGCGATCCGGGCCTCCACTCCCTCTCGCTCGAGCTCGCCGAGCGCCTCCCGCATGGCGTGAAGCACCTGGACGGCGGGGGTGAACGGGGTGTTGTCCGCCTCCTGGGTGACGTAGTGGTGGTAGAGGTCCAGGTAGACGCTGCGGGGAGGCTGGCCCTTCAGGGCCTCGATCGCGGCGCGGCGGGCCAGGACGAAGGCGATCCCCGGGATGCCCTGCAGGCACTTGTTCGCGCTGGCCATGACGAAGTCCACGCCGTCGGCGGCGACGTCGAGCGGCTCGCCGAACAGCGAGCTCATGGCGTCCACGAGCACCCGCCGGCCCAGCCGGGCGGCCACCCCGGCGACGGCCTCGACCGGGTTGAGGAGTCCGGTCGTCGTCTCGTGATGAACGAGCGCCACGTGACTGACCTCGGGATGCGCCCGGAGCGCCTTCTCCACGTCGCCCGGCGGCACCGGGGTGACGGCGTCGTAGGCGAGAACCTCGGCGCGGATCCCGTGCGCCTCGGCGATCCGCGCCAGCCGGTCACCGTATACGCCGTTCTTCACCACCAGCAGGTCACGGTCCCGGGGCACCGTCGAGCAGACGGCGGCCTCGACCGCCGCGGTGCCGGAGCCGGTGAAGAGCACGGCCGTGAGGCGCTCCGCGTCCCCCACGAGGCGGACCAGCCGCTCCCGGCAGTCGCGCATCACCTCGAAGAACTCGGGCTCGCGGTGGCAGAGATCCGGGGTGAGGAGAGCGCGGCGGACCTCCGGGCTCGTGTTGGCGGGACCCGGGTTGAGCAGCACCCATTCACGCTCGGTCATCGCCCCACCCCTTCCGGGTCTCCGGCGTTTCGCGCGCTCTCGAGCCACGATAGAATGGCGAAGGCGCGGCCGTCGAGCTCTGTCGCTTCATGGAATCCTACACCAGAAAGTCCACGTTCACGCCCCTCGGCTGCGCCCCGCTCCCGAGGCCGGCGCGTCACTCCGAGTGTCCGGCCCCGAGGGTGACGGCGTCCGACCGGCGGGGGGACCGGTGAGGTGGCTACGCGCGCTGGCCGCCGTCGCCGGCGTGGCGGTCATCGCGTGGCTCGTCCGGGAGATCGGACCGCGGGCCCTCTGGACCCAGCTCGCGGCGCTCTCCTGGCGGGGGCCGGTCCTCGTCCTGCCGTACGGCCTGGTGGCGGTCCTGGACGCCGCCGGCTGGCGCTACGCCTTCCCCGGACGGCTGCCGCCGCTGCCGCTCTGCGTGGCCGTGCGCCTGGCCGGGGAGGCGGTGAACGTGACGACGCCGACGGCGACGCTCGGGGGAGAGCCGGTGAAGGCGTGGCTCATGACGCGGAGGGGGGTGCCGATCGTGGACGGCCTGGTCTCGGTGGTCATCGCCAAGACCACCCTGGTCGTCTCCCATCTCGGCTTCCTCGCCCTCGGGCTGATGCTGGCCGCTGCCCGGTTGCGGCCGGCCTCCGGGCTGCTGACCTCCATGGCGCTGCTGACCGGCGTGGGAATGCTGGCGATCGGGACGTTCGTCTGGGCTCAGCAGCGCGGGCTCTTCGGCGCCAGCGGGCGCGCCCTCGGCTGGATGGGGCTCGGCGCTCCCGTGGTCGGACACCTGACCCGCCTGGACGACCACGTGCGGGCCTTCTACCAGGGCCAGCGCGCTCGGCTGGGTCTCTCGCTGCTCTTTCACTTCCTCGGCTGGATCGCCGGCAGCGTCGAGGTCTGGCTGGCGCTCCGGTTCCTCGGCTCTCCGGTTCGACTTCGGCACCGCCATCGTCATCGAGGCGTTCGCCAGCGCGATCCGGTCGGCCACGTTCCTGATCCCCGCCTCGCTCGGCGTCCAGGAGGGGGGTCTCGTGGGGATCTTCTTCGCGCTCGGACTGGACGCCAGCGCCGGGCTGAGCTTCGGTCTGATCCGCCGCGTGCGGGAGGTCACGTGGGCCCTGGTCGGCTACGGCTTCCTCGTGGCGTGGCGTGACGCGCGGGACCCGACCGCGCCCCTCGGCGGGCCTCCGGTCGCGGGCGGGCGGGGCGCCGTGGGCTAAGATGGAAGCCGGCCCCGGGGTGGTCGATCACGGCGGGCCGGGAGGCACACAGTGGCCAAGCTTGCGCTGCTCATTTCGCTGATCGCGCTGGTGATCGCGATCCTGGCCTACAAGGAAGCCGGGGGGACGCGCGCGCTGGACGAGCACGTCCGCGCGCTGCAGGGGGCCCTCGACGCTGCCCGGCGGGAGAGCGCCGACGCCCTCGCCCGGCTGGAGCGAGCCCTCCGGTCGTCGGACACCCAGGAGAGCGCGCCCGCCAAGCCGGCCCCCAAGTGACTCTTCGGGGGGTCTCGGAAGACCCCCCGATGCCCCCGCGGAGGCCGCGGCGAAGCGAAGGCAGCGGAGAGGGCCCCTGTTTGATCCGGTCCGATCAGGGGCCCCCCCCGGAGGACTTACAGCCCGAAGCCGAGGGGAGCGCGGGAGGCCGGAGACTCCACCCCCCGCCGCCGAAACTCGGCCCGGAGCACCCCGCCATCGGGCCCTCGCATCGCCTCTCGCAGCGCGACTTCGGGGGTGAGCGGGCCGGGGGCCGTCTCCTCCAGCCGGTGCGAGATCTCGAGCAGACCCACGAACAATCCCATGATTCCGCCGAGCGCCGCCAGCTCAATCAGCATGGCATCCTCCTCACGCGACCTTCATGCGCGGGGCGATCACCGCCAGGTGCCCGACGATCCGCGCCGGCTCCTCCTGGGGGGTGAGCACCACCTCGTACCCGCTCGCGCACGTCCGATCCAGCACGCGCTGCGTGATGGCGAGGACGCGCGTGACCAGCGCGGGACGAGAGAACGGCACGGCGATCCGCACCTGCCAGGGGCGTCCCACCGGCCGGGCGACGATCGGCGCGACCACGGAGCCCAGCTCGGCGCCGATGGCATCGGTAAGCGCGATCTGGCGCGCGATGGCCGCGTCGATCCGGCGCTCCCGCCAGGCAGTGAGCTGCAGCAGGACCACGACCGCGATCAGGGGCGACAGCGTGAGTCCCAAGACGGCCAGCGATGTGATCATGTTGTCCTCCTTCGCCCCCTATGACCCCGCAAGAACGCCCCCGTGAAACGCTCAGCGGAGAAAAACCGGTGGGAGGAGATGTCGGGCGGAGCCAACGCGGGGCGGAGGCCCGCCGAGGCGGGCCAGCGACCGAGGACGAAGCTAGGCGCAGCTAGGCTTCGCCTAGTCGTCAACGTGAGGCGGGCATCCCGAGTCGAGGGGGGCGAGGAAGGCGCGGAGCCGAGGAGCGAGCCGCGCTAGGACGCAGGGAGTCGCCCACCGCAGGCGTATGCCGCATACGCCGAGGATGGGCGACGAACCGAGGACGACCATAGGTCGGGACGGACGCGAGGCCGTAGGCCGAGCGCGTCCCGGCCGAGATGGACGTCGCGAAGCTCATCGGCCCCGCGCCCGAAGCTCATCGGCCCCGCGCCAGGGGGTGGAGGTCGGGGCGGCACGAGGTGCACGGCGCCAGCCCGACGGCTTCCGCCCGCGCCCGGGAGCCGAACAGCCGACCCCCCAGCGGGAACGGATCGACGGAGGCGCAGCTCGGCAGGCAGTACTCGCGGTCACCCGGCGCCAGCACGTACATGGCGTCCCGCACGACGTGGAGATCGTCGTGCCCTCGCACGATCGGGATCCCCTCCGCCTCCAGCAGCTTCCGCTTGGTCGCCTCGCCACCCGCGTAGCCGGTGAGCGCCCCCGAGCTGCCGATCACCCGGTGGCAGGGGATCACGATCGGCAGCGGGTTCCAGCGCAGAGCCTGCGCCGCCGCCCGCACCGCGCGCGGTCGCCCGACCTCGCGGGCCAAGCCGGCGTACGACGCGACCGCCCCGTACGGGATCGCGGCCGTCGCCTGCAGCACGTCCCGATGGAAGTCGCTCTGCACCAGCCGGAGGTCGAGCGGCCAGGAGAGGCGCGCCCGACGGCCGTCCAGGTACTCCAGCAGCTCGCCGTGCAGCACCTCGACGTCGTCCCCCTCCACCAGCTCCGCTCCGAGGCGCCGCAGCCTGGAGGTGTCGGGCCGGTGGGCCCGCCCGAGGAACTCGATCAGCAGCACGCCCTGCTCGGACCGCGCGATGAGGATGTTGCCGATCGGCGACGGAAAGACCCGGTAGGCGACGAGCCGGCTCCGGAGATCCGCGAGCCTCGACTCCAGCTCGGCCCGCGCCCGCGTGACGTGGGGGGCCGCCAGGAGATGGCTCCGCATGGCCGTCACCTCGCCCTCGATGGCCCGATACCGCGCCAGCTCGTCACGGCAGGGGCCGCACCGCTCGACGTGGGACTGGACCCGGTGCGCGGTCGCGGCCTCCGCCTCGCCGACCGCGGTGGCGACCAGGTCGGGCTCGATGTCCACGCAGACCGCAGACTTGCTCACCGCCGCGACTCCTTCCTCTCCGACAGCCCGCGCCCGTCGAGGGCCCGCCGGATCTTGCGCAGCGCCTGGAAGACGTGGGCCCGCGCGCTCTCGGCCGAGCAGCTCAGGCTCCGGCCGATGGCCTCGTAATCGAGATCGTGGATCTTTCGCTGGAGGAAGGCGACCCGCTGCTTGAACGGCAGGCCCGCGACGACCGCCTCGACGGCGGCCCCCACCTCGCGCGAGATCGCCACCCGATCCGGTCCCGCACAATCGGCCTCGACCATCACACCCGACACGGCGGCATAGGCCAGCCGGCGACGCTTCATGCCCCGGAAGTAGTTCCGGCAAAGGTTCGTCGCGATGGTGAAGAGCCAGGCCCGCACGTTGGCGTCCTTCGGCAACGCCCGGTATGCCCGGTACGCCCGGAGAAACGTCTCCTGGGACAGGTCGTCGGCGTCGCCCGTCCGCCCGGTCGTGCGTAGGACGTATCGATAGATCTCCGCGTGGTGCGTGGCCACCATTTCCTCGAACTCCGCATCGTCAATCACCTGATGAGACCCCGTGACCGGCCCCGGTGTGAAAGCGCCCCTTCGTGCCTCGTCTCGGGCGCCGTGACGCTCCCCGATCACTTACTGAAACCCCGGCCGGGACGCGATGTGAAACGGCCCGGCCCCGGCTGGCGGGTCTAGGAGGGGGCATCGAGGATCTCGCGCACCCTGCCGGCCAAGGTGGCAGGCGAAAAGGGCTTGTGGAGCAGGGCCGCGGCCGGCAGGCCATCCCCGGCCTCCGCCACCCGGTCGGCGTAGCCCGAGACGTACAGGAGCCGCACGCCCGGCCGGATGGACGCCAGGCGCCGGGCGAGCCCGGGACCGTCCATCCCGGGCATGACCACGTCGGTCAGCAGGAGAGCGATCGGTCCCCGGTGCGCCTCGGCGATCTCGAGAGCCTGGTGGCCGTGACGCGCCTCCAGCACCGTGTACCCCCCCGATTGTAAGACCTCGCGGGCCAGATCCCGCACGGCGTCCTCGTCCTCGACCAGCAGGATCGTCTCGGTCCCCCCCGGCGCCTCGCCTTCGGCCCGGCCCGGCCGCGCCGGCTCGACCGGCTCCCCGACCTGGGGCAGGAAGATGGCGAAGGTGCTGCCCGAGCCCGGCGCGCTGCGCACGGCGATGGCGCCACCGCTCTGCTTGACGATCCCGTACACGGTGGCCAGCCCCAGCCCCGTCCCCTTCCCCAGCTCCTTGGTCGTGAAGAACGGCTCGAAGAGATGGGCCCGGGTGCCGGCTGACATCCCGACGCCGGTGTCGCTGACCGACAGCCGGACGTAGGTGCCGGCGGGGATGTCGAGCGGTGCCTCGACCGGCGCCGCCGTCACCTCCACGTTGGCCGTCTCGATGGTCAGCGTGCCGCCGGCGGGCATCGCGTCGCGCGCGTTGACGACCAGGTTCAGGATCACCTGCTCGAGCTGGCCGGGGTCCGCCCGGATCGCGCCCAGGTCCGGCGCCAGCGTGGTGCGCAGCTCGATGTCCTCGCCGATCAGCCGGCGGAGCATGTTCTCGATCCCGTCGACGATGACGTTCAGGTCGAGGACGCGCGGGTCGAGCATCTGCTTGCGGCTGAACGCCAGCAGCTGGCGGGTCAGCGAGGCGGCCCGGTCGGCCGTCTGCTCGACGAGGGCGATCTGGCGCCGCAGCGGGTCGTCCGGCCCGAGCCGCTGGAGGACGAGCTGGCTTCGCCCCTTGATGACGGTCAGGAGGTTGTTGAAGTCGTGGGCGATCCCGCCTGCCAGCCGGCCGATCGCTTCCATCTTCTGAGCCTGGGCGAGCTGGTCCTGGGTCCGCGCCAGCTCGTCGTAGGCGCGGGTGGTCTCATCCACCTTCTGCTGGTGCTCCCCGAGGAGCCGGGCGGTCTCGGCGTAGAGGCGGGCGTTCTCCAGGGCGATCGCGGCCTGGTTGGCGAAGGCCTGAAGCAGGTGGCCATCCTCGTCGTCGAAGAGCCGGCCGGGCCGGTCGCGGACGGACAGGGCGCCGATCACGCGGCTCCCCACGAGCAGCGGCGCCGCCAGGACCGCCAGAACCGAGCGATGAGGCGGGTCCTCGCGCCCGGCGCCGGTCGGTGGGGAGGCCGTCAGCCGGGGATCCGCCTGGAAATCCGGTGTCGCCACCGGCCGCCGCTCACGCACCGCCAGGTGAACCACCTCGGTGTCGGCGCCGGCATCTGCTGTTTCGGAAGCGACGGCCTCGCCCGACACGGCCAGGACATCGAGCGTGTTCGTCACCGGATGCAGACGGAACAGGGTCGCGCGGGTCGTGCCGAGCATCAGCCGGACGCTGTCCGCGATGCGCTGCCGGACCTCGTCGGGATCCAGCGATTGCGACACGAGGCGGCCGACATCGGCCAGGCTCTCCGCCGCCCGGCGCCGCCGATCGGCCTCCGCGTAGAGCCGGCCGTTGTGGATGGCGACCGCCGCCTGATCGGCCACTCGAAAGAGCACCGACTCGTCCAGATCGGTGAACGGCCGCGGGGCGCGGTTGTCGACGTAGAGGAGACCCTCGACCTCGTCGCCGATCCGGATCGGCACCACCATCTCGCAGACGACTCCTTCGTCACGGATGACGTCGAGGTAGTCCTTGGTGATCCGGGGATCGCCGGCGTAGTCGTCGGTCCGGAACGGTTGCCCGGTCACCAGCACCAGCCCGCCCGCGCCCTTCCCGCGCTCGACGATCATCACGGCGTCCTGGGGAGATCGGGCGCCGACCCGGTAGCGCGGGACCACGTTGGCCGTGAGCCGATCCCGCAGGCCGACCCAGGCCACGTCGGCCTCGCACAATTCACGGGCGGCCTCGGCGACCTGCTGGAGCACCGTATCGAGGTCGAGCGAGGCGTTGATGGTGCGGGCGATGTCGGCAATCACCTCGGCCTCGCGCCCGCGGCGCTGGGCTTCCTCGTAGAGCCGGGCGTTGCCGATCGCGATCGCCGCCTGCTGGGCGATCCCGTCCACCAGCCGCAGCTCCTCGGGCGTGAACCGATGCGCCGCGGTCAGCCACACCGCGGCGAAGCACCCCACGACCTCGCCCTTGAGCAGCATCGGCTGGACCAGGGCGGACCGGTGGGGCACGTTCCGGAGCGGCGGGTACTCGAACCGGCGATCGGCCTGGCTGTCCTCGGCGTAGATCGGACCCCCGAGCCGCGCCGCCGCCTCCATGAGGGGATGGCGGGCGTCGACGGCGTTCTGCCGGAGCGTATCGAGCACTGCCGGGGGGACGTGATAGCCGGCGAGCGGGACGAGCTGACGGCGGTCGGCGCTCAGACCCCAGGCGCCACCGGTATCCGCCCCGAGCGCCCGGACCAGGGCGCGGGTGGCGCGCCGGACCACCTCCCGGAGCTGGAGCGTGGAGCCGACCGCCTGACTGACGGCCAGCAGCGTCTCCGCCTCGGTCGGTCGCGCCTCGAACGGCCGGCTGGGCTCCGGAGTGTCACGCGCTCGGGAGCGATCGGCGTCGGCCACGGCATCTCCTTCGCGGGCCCGTCGGTGTCCGGGCGCGGAAGGGCCTCGCCACTGGACGCCGGCGTGGTCTGACCAGGGGCCTCATGATACACCCCCCCCTGGCCGGCGAGGGCCCGGAATGGCCGCCCGAGGAATCAGGCCGCGAAGGCGCGCGGCGGGGCGGGGTCCGAGACGGGTCGGGCCCCGGCAGCGACCGCGAGAATGTAGTCGGCGAACCGTGCGGTGGGGTCGAACCCCAGGAGCGCCGGCGCGTCGGTGACGAAGTTGGACGTCGCGTTCACGTCGTAGAAGGAGACGCAAGGCCGCGGCTTCGGGGGGCCGGGGGCGGGCCGGATCAGGCAGCGGTCAGGACGTCGTGGCCCGGGCCAGGTGCTGCCAGGCGTCGCGCGCCGACGCCTCCGCGCGCTCGACTTCCACCTGCGTCGAGTGGAAGGCTGGCCCGCCGCCCATGTCCGCCACCTTGTCGGAGGTCAGCACGTTGACCCCCCGGCCGCCCGGCATGAACTTGTGCCACCAGATGCCCTCGACCACCACCTGGCCGGGCGGGGTGTCGTCGCTCAGGACTGCGGTGAAGAGCGCTCGCCCGCGGTCGTTCCTGACGGCCACCAGGTCGCCCGAGCTGACGGCCCGGGCCGCGGCATCGTCGGGGTGGACGAAGACCACCGGACCCGCCTGACGCGTTCTCAAGAGCGCCGACTGGCTGAACGACGAGTTCAGGAAGAAGCGGTTCGGCGGCACGTGACAGCGGAGCGGATACCGCCGGCCGACCTCCGGCTCGTCCGCGCTCTCGGTCAGGGGGACGTACGTCGGGAGCGGGGGCAGTCCCTGGCTCGCCAGCGTCTCCGAGTACAGCTCGACCTTGCCCGAGGGCGTGGGGGCTCCGTCGGCGAACGGCATGAAGGGCCGCGGCAGGGCCAGGCGGACGGTGTGCTCGGCGCGGAGCCGCTCGTAGCTGATGCCCTCCGCCGGCGGCCCGCATGCCGCCAGATAGTCACGGATCAGGTCGGCGTCCCCCCGGGCGTAGTGGCCGTCCGCGCCGACGCCGAGGGCCCGGGCCAGCAGGGCAAAGACCTCCCGGTTCGGCCGGGCCCCGCCGAGCGGCGCGATGACGGGCTCGGCGAGCTGGAAGTAGAGATGGCCGAAGGAGCGGTAGAGGTCCGCGTGCTCCATGCTGGTCGTGGCCGGGAGCAGGATGTCCGCGTAGTCGGCGGTGTCGGTCTGGACCTGCTCGTGGACCACCGTGAAGAGGTCGTCCCGGGCCAGCCCCTGGAGGACCAGCTCGGCGTTCGGGCACACGGCGGCCGGGTTCGAGTTGTAGACGTAGAGCGCCATGACCGGCGGGCGAAGCGCCGGGTCCGTCAGCGCCCGGCCCAGGTGGATCATGTTGATCGTGCGGGGCGGCGGATCGGGCAGGAGGTCGCGGCGCTCGAGGACGGCGTCGCCCGGCCCGAAGGCGCCCGAACTGGCCAGCAGCGCGCCTCCCCCCGGATGGGCGTAGGCCCCAGTCAGGGCCGGCAGACAGGCGATCGCCCGACAAGTCATCCCGCCGTTCTCGTGCCGGGAAAGTCCGATGCCGACGCGGATGAACGCCGCCCGCGTGCCTCCGTAGCGCCGGGCGAGGCCGACGATGGCCGCCGCCGGCAGCCCGGTGATCTCGGCGACGCGCACCGGCGGATAGGCCCGCACGTGGGCGCGGAGCGCCTCGAAGCCGGTCGTCGCCCGGGCGAGGTAGCCGTGGTCGAGGAGGTCCTCCTCGACGAGGATGTGCATGAGCCCGAGGGCCAGCGCTCCGTCGGTGCCGGAGCGGATCATCAGGTGCTCGTCGGCCTGCCGGGCGGTGCGGGTCCGATAGGGATCGATGCAGATCACGCGGGCGCCGCGGGCCCGGGCCTGCTTGACGAGTGTCATCAGGTTGATGTGGGTGTAGGCGGCGTTGATGCCCCACAGGACGATCAGCTCGGCGTCCACCATCTGCTCGGCATCGTTGCCGGCCACGGTCCCGACCGTCGCCCTCCAGCCGGCGTACGCCGTCGAGACGCAGATCGTGCGGTCGAGCTGGCTGGCACCGAGGGCATGGAAGAGCGGATGGCCCGCGTAGTACTGGAGGCGTCCGAGCGTGCCCGCGTACGAGTAGGGCAGGATCGCCTCCGGCCCCCACTGGGCCATCACGCGGGTGAAGCGATGCACGATCTCCTCGATCGCGTCGTCCCACGAGATGCACTCGAATTCGCCGGCCCCCTTCGCTCCCACCCGGCGCATCGGGTGGAGGACGCGGAGCGGCGAGTAGACGCGCTCGGTGTAGTCGTGGACCTTGCCGCAGATCACGCCCTGCGTGAAGGGGTGATCGGGGTCGCCCACCACGTCGAGGAGCCGGCCGTCCTCGACGGAGACGGACAGGCTGCACGCCGACGGGCAATCGTGGGGACAGACCGAATGGTGGGTCGTTCTCACGCGGTCAAGGTACCACGGGGGAGGCGGCCGCCGGGAGCGTGGACCGGGTGGCGCGGATCCGGTCGAGGAGGAGCGAGGGCGACTCCGCGAGGGCCGCCGCCTGGTCCAGACACTCCCGCGCCGGCCCCCAGCGCCGCCGCGCCAGGAGCAGGAGCGCCTGATCGTGAAGGGCGCGGGCCTGGATGGCGGAGAGTCCCAGCTCCCGCGCGGCCCGCACGGCCACTTCCAGGTGCCGGCGCGCCCGGCGGGCCGCGCACGGCAGCGCCGCGACGATGAACCCGAGGTTCTTCACGACGACCGACCAGGACGGACTTTCGCTCCTCAGCGCGAGGTGGAGGTAGATCTCGCCCAGGACCAGGTGCCCGAGGGCGGGCCCCCGGGCGTAGCCCCACTCCTCGAACCGTTGCATGGCCGCCTGGATCGCCCGGAGCCCGTCGGCCATCCGCCCGGTGACGATCATGGCCACGCCGAAGGGCAGGTCGAACCACCCGAGGAGCACGGTGCCCCCGCCCGTCTCCAGCTCGTGCCGGGCCTCGGCGACCATCTCGACGCCGGCGGGATTCCGGCTACCCAGGGCCAGCGCGAGTCCCTTGTTGGCCCCGGCGCAGAGCCGGTCCAGCGGGTCGGGCGAGATCGCCAGGGATTCCTCCGCATACCGGACGGCGTCGTCGTAGCGCTCATCGTAGATCGCGACCATGCCGAGCGCATTCAGCCCCATGCCGATCGTGCGCGGATCGCCGGTCTCCCGGCCGAGCTGGATGATCCGCTCGGCGAACGCCCGGCCAGCCGTGTACCGGCCGCTGGACACCGCGTGCTGCCAAAACCCGAGCAGGCACTTCGAGGCCAGGTAGACGTCGCCGCCGGCCTCGGCGATGGCGAGCCCGCGCGCGGCGAGCCGCTCGACGATCTCCGGCGGGCGGTCGCCGATCTTGAGGCCGTACAGGTAGGTGAGCCCCATGCACGCGTAGCCGACGCACTCGCGATCGTCGAGCGCCTCGCCCAGCGCCAGCGCCCGGTCGAGGAGCGGCCGCGCCGCCTCCGCCCGGGCGCCGAAGATGTGGGCGAAGCCCAGCCAGAAGAGGAGCAGTGAGAGCGCGCGCGTCTGGCCGGCGGCTTCCACCGCCGGGAGGTAGCGCTCGAGCGCCAGGAGCCCCGTGAAGTCCTTCCGGTAGTAGTGCGCGCGGGCCCACGCCAGGAGCACGTCGCCCAGGAAGGCGGCGTCGAGGGCGCCGGGGGCCGCGTCCACGAGGGCCAGGACGTCGCGGAAGCGCTGATGGGCCTCCTCGACCGAGTACACTCGGAGGCTCTTCTCGCCCGCCAGCGCGGTGTAGCGCGCAGCCTTCTCCGTTTGGGCGGTGTGGCCGTAGTGGTAGGCCAGCACCTCGGCCCACTCGGCCAGCCGATCGGCGTGGAGTCGCTCGATCGCCTCCGCGACCCGCCGGTGCAGCTCCTCGCGCCGCGGCCGGAGGAGGCTCTCGTAGATCGCGTCCTGCACCAGCGCGTGCTTGAACCGGTACTCCTCGCCCCCGCCCGCCGCCGGGAAGACCAGCTCCTGCTCCTCCAGCGCCCGGAGCGGCCGGGCGAGCCCCTCGGGGGCGTCGGCCACCGCGCGCAGGAGCGCCGTCGGAAAGCGCCGACCGATGACCGAGGCCACCTGGAGGATGTGCCGCGGCGTCTCGGCCAGCCGATCGACCCGCGCCATGATGAGGTCCTGCAGGGTGGCGGGCATCCCGATCCGCGGGCCGTCGAGGCGCAGGGAGACGCCGTGCTCGGTCCGGGCGAGCCGCTCGCTCTCCAGCAGATAGCGAAGCATCTCCTCGGCGAAGAGGGGGTTCCCCTCGGTGGTGTCGACGATCAGCCGCGCCAGCTCTCCGGGAACGTCGGCCGACCCCAGCCGGTGGCGGACCAGATCGACGCAGCCCTCCTCCGACAGCGGCTCCAGGCCCAGCTCGAGGACGTTCGCCCGCCCCGTCCAGGGCGGCCGGTAGTCCGGACGGTAGGCGCACACCATCAGCAGCCGCATGGGCGCCTCGCTCTGGACGAGGCGCATGATGAGCTGCTCCGAGGCACGGTCGATCCAGTGGAGGTCCTCCACGATCAGCACCGTCGGGGCCCGGCGGCACTGGGCGTCGATCCAGGCGGCGAGGGCCTCCCGCGTCCGCGCCCCGACGATCTCGCCATCCAGCCCGCGGAGCGTGTCGCTCGCCACCTCCAGGCCCACCAGCGTCCCCAGGAAGGGCAGCGTCTCCTCGACCTTCAGGCCCAGCTCGCCGAGACCCGCCGCCAGCTTCTGCCGGGCCTCGGCCGGGTCGTCGCCCTCGGCGAGGGCGAACGCGCCGCGGATCGTCTCGATGAACGGCAGGAACGCCGTGGTGCGCCCGTACGGCGAGCAATGGCCCTGCAGGACCACCGCGGCGACCGGCAGTCGCCGGCGCAGCTCGTAGACCACGCGGGACTTGCCGATGCCGGCCTCCCCGAGCACGTCGGCCACCCGCGAGCCGCCCCGCTGGGCGTCCCGGTAGCACGCCTCGAGGATGTCGAGCTCCCGCTCCCGCCCGACCAGCCGCGTCAGGCCCTGCTGGAGCGAGAGCTGGAAGCGGCTGGCGGTCCGGGTGCCGTCCAGCCGGTAGACCGGCTGCGGCACCGCCTTGCCCCGGACCGCCCACTCGCCGACGAACCGGCCCTCCACCGCCCCCTCGGTCTGCCGGTGGGTCGCCTCGCTCATCACGATGGTCCCCGGCTCGGCGAGCTGCTGGAGGCGCGCCGCCAGGTTCGTGGTGTCCCCGATCGCCGTGTAGTCCATCCGGAGGTTGTCGCCGATCTTCCCCACGACGACGCCGCCGGTGTTCAGCCCCATGCGGACCGCCAGCGCGGTCCCGGGGGGGAGGCCCGCCTCGCCGCGCACCGTGGCCAGCGCCCGGCGGATCCCGACCGCGGCCAGCGCCGCGCGCCGGGCGTGGTCCTCGTGGGCCAGCGGGGCGCCGAACAGCGCCATGAAGCCGTCGCCGAGGAACTGGTTGACCGTGCCCTCGTACCGGTGCACCTCGACCAGCACCGCCTCGAAGAACCGGTTCAGGAACGCGTGCATCGCCTCGGCTCCGAGCCGCTCGGCCAGCGCGGTCGAGTTGGCGATGTCGCAGAAGAGGACCGTCACCTGCTTGCGCTGGCCCTCGAGGGCGGGGCCGTCCGCCACGATCCGCTCGGCCAGATGCCGCGGGGTGTAGCTCGCGGGCGCGTCCAGGTGGGCGGGGGCCGGGCCGCCGGTCGGGGTGCGGCCGAGGGGAAGGCCGCAGGCGTCGCAGAAGTTGCTGCCGGGCGCCACCGGCACCTCGCAGCGAGGGCAGCGTCCCGTGAGCTGGCGCCCGCAGTCACGGCAGAACTGGGCGCCGTCGCGATTCTCCGCGTGGCACTCGGGACAGTCCATGCCGGCTCCTCCGGGGGCGGGCGCCGCGCCGCCCGCCGCCTATGCTACACCCTCCGAACCCCGCTCCTCGCCGCCTGGGCGTGCGCCGTGCGGCCCGAATCGTGACACGGTGACACGATCATACACGCGGTGTACCATTTCGGCGCCGGGTGGCCCGGTCGAGCGCCCGAGCCAGGAGGGCCAGTATGTTCTTCGAGCTCCGGCAGTACCAGGTTCGCCCAGGACAGCGCGACGCCTGGGTCAAGTGCATGGAAGAGGAGATCATCCCGTTCCAGGTGAAAATGGGCATGGTGATCGTCGGCAGCTTCGCCGGCGAGGAGGACGAGAGCGTCTACGTCTGGATTCGTCGATTCGAGAACGAGCAGGAGCGCAAGCGCCTCTACGACGCCGTGTACCAGAGCGACTACTGGAAAAACGAGATCGCTCCCAGGGTCCCGCTCTTGATCGACCGCGAGCAGATCAAGGTCACTCGCCTGGTAGCGACGCCTCGCTCGGTCATCCAGTAAGGCGCCGGCCGCTCCCCGACGTCAACAGTCTGGCCATACCTCGACCCGCATCCCCGGGAGCTCCCGGCTCGTCTTCGGGCGGATGCTGCGCGGCATCGCGGACCGGGTGAGGCGCCGGACGGGATCGCGATGCGCGTCCTGATCGCCGGCTGCGGCGTCCGTCGTGGTACAACAGGTCGAGGTCGTAGTGCGGCGTCTTCTCGTGGGCGGTCGAGGCGTACAAGGCGAGCGCGAGCAGCATGGAGTCTCCTTCGGGAGGCGGCGCACGTTATCCTGGAAACCCCGGAGCACTACCATGTCATCCCCCACCGAAGCCCCGCGCCCCAAGGCCGTGCTCGTCGGCGTGCAACTTCCAGGCGTCACCGACGCGGAACAGCGGTCGTCGCTGAAGGAGCTCAAGCGCCTGTGCGAGACGCTCGGCTTCGAGGTCGTCGGCGAGGTGACGCAGAAGCGCAAGGGCCTCGGCGCTGCCACGCTGCTCGGCGAGGGCAAGCTGGTGGAGCTGGCCGCCTGGACCGGCGGCACGGGCGTCGTCCCCAAGGGACCCCCCGGCAAGAAGAAAGCGACCGAAGAAGACGAAGAGGAGGACGAGACCGAACCGCTGCACCTCGACGCGCCGCCCGCGCCCACCGGGGAGCCGCGCGCCACCGTCGTCGTCATCGACCACGAGCTGTCGCCTCGCCAGCTCCGCCACATCGAGGGCGCGACCTCGGCCGCGGCGGTCCTGGATCGCACGGGCGTGATCATCGAGATCTTCCACCGGCACGCGTCGAGCCGACCGGCGCGGCTGCAGGTCGAGATCGCGCGGCTCACCTATGTGGCCCCCCGGTTGCGCGAGACCGGCGGCGGCGAGCGCCAGCGCGGCGGCATCGGGCTGAGGGGCGCGGGGGAGTCCTCCGTGGAGCTCGATCGCCGCAAGATCCGCGACCGCATCTCCGAGCTCAAGGCGGAGCTGGCCGCCATCGAAGACGAGTCGAAGACGCGACGGGCGAGGCGTCAGGAGGCGCTGCGCGTCGCGCTGGTCGGGTACACCAACGCGGGCAAGTCGTCGCTGATGCGCGCGCTCACCGGCTCGCACGTGCTCGTCGCCGACAAGCTGTTCGCGACCCTCGACACCACCGTCCGTGCGCTGTGGCCCGAGACTCGGCCGCGCATCTTGGTTTCGGACACGGTTGGTTTCATCAAGAAGCTCCCGCACGACCTCGTCGCCAGCTTCCGCTCGACGCTCGACGAGGCGCTCGAAGCGTCACTGCTGCTGCAGATCGTCGATGCGGCCGACCCGGTCTTCCGCGCCCAGATGCAGGTCACCCGCGAGGTGCTGGACGAGATCGGCGCCGGCGACGTGCCGTGGATCCTCGTCCTCAACAAGATCGACAAGGTCGCCCAGACCGATCGGGAGGAGCTGTTGAAGGAGTTCCCGGCCGCGCTGCTCGTCTCGGCCAAGGACCCGGCGGACGTCGGGCGCGTGCGGGACGCGATCATCGGGGCCTTCGAGGCGGACATGACCGAGGTCGAGCTCGTCGTCCCGTACGACGCGGGCAGCGCGATCGGCGAGATCCACAAGGTCCACGTGATCTCGGAGTCCTACGAAGGGGACGGCGTGCACTACCGAGTGAGGGCCCCCGAGGCCGCGATCGAGCGGATACGGGCGATGCTGCGCTAGAGGGCGCGGTCGAAGCTCATCGGGGTGCTCCAGAGGATCTGCCCGAAGGCTCTTTGGATGCTGGCTCCCGCTCGCTTTCCCGCAGCAGCTGTAACAGCTCGCCTACGCGGCGAAGCTCTTCGCTGGCACGCGTGAGGGCAGAGGCCGCGGCATCCAGCAGGGTTTTCACCGAATCCTCATGCGCCGCGGCGAGACTCGGCGCCTGTCCTTCGCCAAACCCCGTCCTGTCCCAATAGTCGGCCGGGGCCTCCTGCCCGATGGGGATTCGAACCTGTGCTTTCCGCATTGACGAGCGCCAGTCGGCGGCCCTTTCGATCAGTAAGTCCGCTCCCGCTGGCCTCAGCGTTCGGGGGCGCGCTGGCGAAGCAGATGCGCGTGGCCCCGGCGCAGCCACTTGAGCGCGCCCGGCAGGTCCCCGGGCTCGACGATGTCGCACTCGATCCAGCCCCGGCCGGCGAAGCGGCGGTGGGGCCGGACGCCGGCGAAGGCCAGCGCCCGCTCCTGGTCGGCGCGTGACAGGCGCACCCAGAGGTCGTGGTCCTTGAGGCGCATCGGGTAGCAGCCGAACAGCTCGCCGCCGACGAAGTAGCCCCACCGGCCGAACATCGGCGTGATCCGGACCCCCTCCCAGCCCTCCAGCACGTGGTTGAGGACGCCGGCCATCCCCTCGCCCCCGCGCCGGATGGTCCGGCGATCGCGCCGGGGCCGCCCCGTTCCCCGCGGCGTCGGCACTCCGCCGCGCGCCGGACGTCTCACCGGGTCACCCGGGGACGATCCGGATCGCCGCCCAGAGGACGATGAGGACCACGACCACCGGCGGAACGATCCCGACGACGCTCTCCATGCGCTCCCCTCCCTGACTTGCGCCGGCGCGGCCTACGGGTAGATCTGCCGGTACGCCAGGCGGATCCGATCCCCGGCCCCGCCGAAGCGGCGGTCATAGTCCTCGGTCATGGCCCGCAGGGTGTCCGAGGCGACGAACGCGCGGAGAGACGCCTCGGAGTCGAACTCGTAGCACACCATGTACTGCCAGGGCTCGGCTCCGCCATGCGGGGTGTCGAGCGACAGCGCGACGTAGCGCCGCATGGCCAGGCAGCCGGGCACCCGGGCGGCCTGTCGGGCGCGGACGGAATCGTACCACTCGTTGAAGGCCGCCTCGCGCTCCGGTGTGATCGTGGCCTTCACGACGAACAGCGCGGGCCGCGGGGCGGGCGCCCGGAGCTCAGCCGACACCGACCGCACTCCCGCGCGCCAGATCCAGCGCTGCGCGCTCGACGCGACCGACGTCGACCCCCTGCCAGGGATCGGCCGCCGTCAACCCGCTGCCGCGCACGACCATCACCCGGGGGCCGACCGGAGCCCACACCGCCGGGTCGGTCGGCCCGAACAGGACCAGGCTGGCACAGCCAACCCCGGCGGCGAGGTGGCTGAGGCCGGAGTCGTTGCCCACGAAGACGGCCGCTCGCTCGAAGAGCGCGGCGAGCTGACGGAGGGACAAGTCCCGCGCCACCCGGGCCTCGGGGAGACCGGCCGCCGCCGCCAGCCCCGCCACCCTCCCGGCCTCGGCCGGCCCCGTCACCACCACGACCGGCAACCCCAGGATCGCGAGGCGGCGGGCCAGCGTCGGGAAGCCGGGCCACACCTTCGTCGGGCTTCCGGCGCCCGGGTGGAGCACCGCCACCGTCCCCGGCGCGAGGCCGCGCTCCTCGAGCCAGCCCGCGGCCCAGTCGCGCTCGCCGGCGCCGGCGGTCAGCCGGACGGGCGGCAGGGTCGCGGGAGGCGGACCGAGGGCGGCCAGCGTGTCGAGCAAGTGCCAGGCGGCGTGGCGGCCCAGCCCGGGGGGCGGCGTCGCGCGGGCGATGACGATCCGGCACCCGGGGCGCTCGCCGATCGCCCCGAGGTGCTCCCGGTACGCCGCGTCGCCGGCGCCGAGCCACGAGACGACCGCGTCGTAGCCGGCGAGCGGCTGGAGCGCGCTCGGGTCGGCCACGGCGGTGAACAGGCGGTGGAGCCCGAGCGCCTCCAGGTCGATGGTCTCCTCCACGTACGCCGACCCGTCGAGCAACGCCGCCAGCCGCGGCGCGACCGCCAGCACCCGGCGGGCGCCCGGGGCCAGCCGGGCAAGGTGGGCCAGCGCCGGGAGCGCCAGCAGAACGTCGCCGAGCGCGCCGGGATGGATGACCAGCGCGCGAGCCGTCCCCGTCGCCGTCACGAAGACGGCGTCCCGGGCCCTGCCTTCAGGGCCGCCTCGATGGGCCAGGCGGCCAGCCGCCGCGGGAGGAACCGATCGGCGAGCCACTGACCCAGGTGGCCTCCCCACCAGCCGATGACGGCGCCTCCCAGGACGTCGGAGAGGAAGTGCGCGTTGAGCAGCACCCGGGAGGCGCCGATGCCGCCGGCGACGGCGAGCCAGACACGGCGCCGTCCCGGCGCCGCGCGGGCCAGGGCCGCCGCCACCGCGAAGGCCGTCGTGGCGTGGCCGGAGGGGAAGCTGTGGTACCGCGAGTCGACGAGACAGGGCCAGTGGAAGAAGCCGGTGCTTCCCGGGTCCGCGACCGCGGAGGCCGGCGGGGACGGGCCGGCGCCGGGCGCCGGCACGGCGTCCACACCCCACCCGTCCACGAGTCGCGGCCGCGCCCGGCAGGCGACCTGCTTGACCACGTGGGCCGCCGCGTTCGCCACCGCGATGCCGGCGAGACCCCCGAGGCTGGCCCGCCACAGATCGAGGTCGGCCGTGCGGTACGCCGCGAGCGCGAGGCCACCGAGGAGGCCGGCGCCGGCCCACGCGGTGCCGAGCAGGGTCACGCCGTTGGCGAGCAGCCGCACCTCGTGGGAGTCGACGTGCCGTAACGCGAGGCGGTGGAGGATCGGATCGAGCGGCAGGGTGAGGACGAGCGCGATGACCCCGGCGATCAGCGTTCGGGCGCCAGCCGCCCTCGGGAGCCGCAGCATGGCCTCTGACTAGCACCCGGGCCCGAGCCGTGTCAAGCGCGGACCCCCGACCGGCGAGGAGCTACCGGGCCCGCCTCACCAGACCCGCAGCCCCGGCGTCGTGAGCGGCGTGGTCAGCGCCAGGCGAAGCAGCGTCGGCCCGTAGGCGACGGCGATCAGGAGCGCCGCCAGGGCGAGCCAGGGCCGCCAGCGGTCCAGGATCGGCGGGGCGTGCTCCGGGCCGGAGAGCGCGTCCGCGAACGCCGGCATCGCCGGCGCCGGCTGGCGCGACGCCCACACGGTCAGCGCCATGTTGAGGAAGTAGAGCAGGGCGCTCACGAACAGGACCGTCCCGCCGATGCCCACCAGGGGCAGCACCGCCTTCCAGGCCGGCTGCAGGTAGGGGGCGGCGCCGAGCATCGTCCGGCGCGGCGCTCCCATGAGCCCCAGGCGGTGGAGGGCGTTCGAGAAGACGAGCATCCCGCCGAACCAGAGCCACACCTGGGCGAGCGCCAGCCGGCGACTCCAGAGCCCGCGGCCGGCCAGGTACGGGACCAGCCAGTACGTGATGCCCATGAAGCTCAGCGTGACGGCCGTGCCCACCGTGAGGTGGAGGTGGCCGGGGATCCACGCCGTGTTGTGGACGACGAGGTTCAGGTTGTACGAGGCGTTGATGAGGCCCCCGATCCCGCCGAACGTGAAGAGGAGCATCGCCAGCACCTGCGCCGCGAGCGACGGATCGCCCCACGGCAGCTTCCCGAACCACGCGACCCAGCCCCTCCCACCCCGCGCGCGGGCGCCGCTCTCGAGGGAGGCCACGACGTTGAAGAAGGTGAGCAGGCTCGGGAAGAAGACGGCGAACGTGAGGAACGCGTGGACGAGCTTCCAGCCGCGGTCGATGCCCGGGTCCGTGTACTGGTGATGGAAGCCGAGCGGCGTCGACAGCACCAGGAAGAGGATGAACGAGGTGCGGGCCAGCGGGTCGCTGAACAGCCGCCCGCCGGCCTGGCGCGGGACGAGGGTATACCAGGAGACGTACGCGGGCAGCAGCCAGAAGTAGACGATCGGATGGCCGGTGAACCAGAAGAGGGCGCGGGCGAGGAGCGCGTCGGTACCGGCCACCAACCCGAGCGACCACGGGATCAGCATGAGCAGCATCTCGGCCGCGAGCCCCAGCGAGGCGATCGTCCACATCGCGAAGGTCACCAGCGACATGAACGCCGCCAGGGGGGTGCGCGTGCCCGGGTGCTCCCGGCGCCAGGCCCGGCAGGTGAGCGCGAGATTGAGCGTCACCAGCCAGGTGCCCACCACCACCAGCGTCAGGCCGACGTAGAAGGCCCAGTGCGCCTGGAGCGGCGGGTAGAACGTGAACATGACGGTGGCCGCGTTCCCGACCAGGGGGATCGCCGCGAGGACGAGGCCCCCGGTCATGAGCCAGAAGGTCCCCCAGGCCAGCCGCAGGCTGTGGAGGCGCATCCCCAGCGCCCGGGCCGTGAGGAACGGAAGGAACCCGCAGATGAAGAAGGTCGTCCAGACGAGCACGTTCAGGACGCCGTGAAGGCTCAGTCCGTGGTAGTAGGAGCGGATCACCGGGTCGAGCGCCGGGTAGAGGTCCAGCCCGGCATTCTCGAGCGCCTGGAACAGGCCGGTCAGGACGCCGCCGAAGAGCGCGACCAGCGCCACCGCCAGGTAGGCGGCGGTCAGGCGTCCGTCGGCGGCTCGAGCGTCGGGTGCGGGGGGTGTCGGGCGCGCCGCGCGCCATGCCGGGACCCTCCGGCGCCGGCCGCGTCACGAGCGCGGCTCCACGATGACCTTCCCCCACATCGTCTGGTGCGCGATCCCGCAGTACTCGTGGCAGACGAACGGATACTCGCCGGGCCGCTCGAAGCGCGCCGTCGCCCGGGCGATCTGCCCCGGCAAGAGCATCACGTTGACGTTGGCCCCGTGGATCAGGAGGCCGTGGACCACGTCCTGGCTCGTGGCGACGAACGTCACGGTCGAGCCGGCCGGCACCCGGATCTCGCCCGGCGCGAAGAACCAGATGCCGGCGACCATCCGCACCTCGTACTGGCCGGGGCCCACGGCCACGACGCCCGGCTGGTCGAAGGGCGCCGTCTCGGCGACGCGGGTCGGGTCCACCCGGCCTTCCTGGCCGGGCAGATGGATGTGAGCGCCGAACGCGGTGACCATGAGCGCGGCCAGCATCCCCACCGGGATGGCGACGCTCGGGAGGATCCAGGCCAGCTCGTAGAGATAGACGGTCGTCCCCTGTCGCATCGGCTCACCCCGTCCACAGCTTCAGATAGGCATTGGTCCACAGGAGGGCCAGCAGCAGCAGGTAGACCAGCATGAACAGCAAGGCGCCCTTCGGATGGTCGTGTTCGTCCACGGCCTGGCCCCTCCTCTATGCCTGCGGCACTCTCGGATCCAGCCGGGCGCGCGCGTTGACGGCGATCGCGCCGGCCGGACTCGCCATCAGCGGGTTCAGCTCGATCTCGGCGAGCTCCGGCACGTTGACGCCGAGCCGGGCGAACCGCACGATCACCTCCGCCAGGGCGGCGCGATCGACCGGCGGCTCGCCCCGCACCCCCCGCAGCACGGGCGCCATGCGCAGCTCGTCGAGCATCGCGAGGGCCTCGGACGGCGTGAGCGGCGCCAGCCGCATGGCGGTGTCCCTGAGGACCTCGACGTAGATGCCCCCGAACCCGACGACGACCAGCGGTCCGAACTGCGGGTCACGCACCACCCCGAGCAGCAGCTCCCGGCCGGACACCATGCGCTGGACCAGGAGGCCCCGGATCGTCGCCATCGGCTGGTCCCGCCGGACACGCGCCAGCATCGCGACCGCTGCCTCCCGCACGGCCTCCGCTGTGCCGAGCCCCAGCCGGACGCCCCCGACGTCGGTCTTGTGGCTGATGTCCGGCGAGAGAAGCTTGAGCGCGACCGGCGCTCCGAGTCGCGTCGCCGCGGCCGCCGCCTCGTCGGGGGTCGACGCCACCTCGCTGGACGCGGCCGGGATCCCGTATGCCGCCAGCAAGGGCCCCAGCTCGCACCAGCCGAGTCCCGTCGCGCCGCCGCGACGGAGCGCGGCGACGTGCGCGGAGGCCTCGGGCGGCGGCGCCGGGGAGGAAACGGCGACGGCCCGCTCGCGCCGGCGCTCGGACACCAGCGCCATCCCGGCCAGCGTGAGGACCGCGGGCTCGGGAAACGGGTAACAGGGAATCCCGGCGTCCTCCAGAGCCCGGACACCGGGGGCGACGCGCGCGCCTCCCACGAGGGCCGCCGCCACCGGGATCGGCCAGTCGCGGACCGCGCCGATCACGGCCCGCGCCACGCCGAGACTGTCGGTCGCGGCCTGGGCGGTCATGAGGATCAGCGCCGCGTCGGCGGAGGGGCCGACGGCGCGGAGGGCGTTCCCGTACCGCGCGGCATCGGCATCCCCGACGAGGTCCACCGGGTTGCCGACGCTCGCCGTGGGCGGCAGCCCCGCCCGCAGCCGGGCCTGCGTCCCCGCGGCGAGCGGGGCGACCTCGAGCCCGGCCTCTCGCGCCGCGTCGGTCGCGACGATGCCGACTCCTCCGCCGTTGGTCACCACCAGGAGCCGCCGCCCTCGCGGCAGGGGTTGGCTGGCAAGCCCACGCGCCAGGTCGAACAGCTCCTCGACGGTGCGGGCCCGCACCGCGCCCGCCTGCCGGACTGCCGCGTCGAAGGCCTGGTCGGAGCCGGCCAGGGCCCCCGTGTGCGAGGCGACGGCCCGGGCGCCCTCGACGGACCGGCCCGTCTTGAGGAGGATCACCGGCTTGACCGCGGCGGCCGCACGAAGGGCCTCGAAGAAGCGCCGCCCGTCGGCCACACCCTCGATGTAGCCCACGACGACCCGGGTCTCGGCGTCGGCGGCCACGGCGTCGAGCAGATCGGATTCGTTCAGGTCCACCTGGTTGCCGAGGCTCGCGAACAGGGAGAAGCCGAGGTGCCGGTCACGGGCCCAGTCCAGGATCGCCGTGGCCAGGGCTCCCGAGTGGGAGACGAACGCGATCGTGCCCGTCCGCGGCATCCCGGGCGCGAAGGTGACGTTGAGCCGGCGCGACGGTCGGATCCACCCGAGGCAGTTCGGACCGAG
This sequence comes from uncultured Candidatus Rokubacteria bacterium, assembly GCA_963708025.1. Lineage (GTDB taxonomy): Bacteria > Methylomirabilota > Methylomirabilia > Rokubacteriales > DASRDR01 > CAVPSB01. The sequence continues at coordinate 114,949 of CAVPSB010000016.1, forward strand.
GACGCGGAGCGGCTGCGCGCGAAGCCAGGCCGCGAGTTCGGCTTCCCGGGCCCGACCCTCCGCTCCGCTCTCGCGGAATCCCGCGGTGATGACGACGGCCGCGCCCACCGACTTCGCCGCGCACTCCTTCAGCGTGGGCAAGACGGCGGGGGCCGGGACGGCGACCACCGCCAGGTCGATCGGGCCGTCGACCGCGAGAAGCGACGGCGCCGCGGCCAGGCCCTGGACGATATCAGCCGCGGCATTGACCGGGACGACGCGGCCCTCGAACCCGGCCGCCCGGAGGTTCGCCAGGACGCTGCCGCCCACCTTGGAGGGATCGCGGGAGGCTCCGATGACGGCGACGCTGCGAGGCTCGAAGAGCGCCGTCAGCGAACCCTTCACCGCCCGGCCATCCGGTGGCGCACGGCGCCGTCGAGGTCGGGGTGCCAGTCCACCATGGCGGACGTCAGGAGGTGCAACGGGGGTGCCACGCAGATCCGTGCATGCGGCGCGACGCCACCGCCGGTTGGCCCCGCCGGACGCGGACCCCTCCGAGGCGCCGACGCCCCAGCGGGACACGGCCGCCCCACCCGAAGTCCAGCCGGGCGGCCACGCACGGGACCGGGGCGACCACCGCCGCCCCTCTCCGGGCGCCTCCCGGTCACCGGCCGCGGACGGTCAGGACCGGGCACGGGGCCGACGCCACCACCCGCGCCGCCACGCTGCCGAGAAAGAACCGGGCCAGCCCGGTGCGCCCGTGGGTGCCGATCACCGCCACGTCGGTCCGGCGGGATCGGAGCGCGCGGACGAGCCGCTCGTGGGGCGTGCCCGTGAGCAGCAGGCCGCTCGCGCGGACGCCCGCCGCCCTCGCCCTGGCGACGAGCCGGTCGAGTTGCTTCCGGGCGGCAGCCCGGGCCGAGGCCTCGATCTGGTCGTAGGTCTGGGCAAGCACGTAGCCCTCGCCCGTGACCGGCACCACCGGGGTGAGCACGTGCGCCACCGTCAAGGCCGCGCGGTTGGCGCGGGCGAGGGAGAGCGCGGTCGCGAATGCCCTCGCCGACGCGCGCGAGAAGTCGGAGGCGTGCAGGATCCGGCGGAAGGCGACGGACCGGCGGCCGCCCCCGGCCCTGGCCCTAGCCATTGCCGCCGCCGGCCACCGCCGCCGCGCGCCCGATCGGCCGCTCCAGGCTGGCGCCGTCCGGCCGGAGCAGGAAGATCGGCGTTGCCGTCCCCCGAAGCACCGACTCGGCCACGCTGCCGAGGATGAGCCGGCTGATGCCGGTGCGGCCGTGGGTCGTCATGACGATCAGGCCCACGTGGTGGAACTGCGCTGCCTCGATGATCGCCACCGCCGCCGGCCCGTACCAGACGGCGGTCTCGACGTCACCGACGCCACTCGTCGCCAGTCGGGCTGTCACCTGGCCCAGATAGGTCTCGGCTTCGTGGACGACCCTGACCTCGGCTTCGGTGGGATCCACGCCGGGCAGCGTGTGCGCCTGCGCTGCCCGGAGCAGGAGAATCCGGGCGCCCAGCGTCCCGGCGAGATCGACGGCGGTGGCGAGCGCCGCCTCCGCCACGGGGGAACCGTCCAGGGGCACCAGGATCTTGTCGATCTTCATCCGTCGCCTCCTTACCTCGCGTGTGTCGGACGTGGGCGATGGGTGCAACGTGGGTGCCACGCCCCCGGCGAGCAAGTAGCCGGGGGAGCGTGCCTGCGGCTCACCCGGCTGGGGCACGACCGCCCCACCGTGGCGCCACCGTCCCACCGCGAGTCGGCGCGATGCCGGGCAGATCGGAGTCGTCTCCCCGGTCCGCGCCGAAGAGTCGCCGCTTGGCGACTTCGACGAGCCCAGCCGCTTCTCCAGCAGGATGATGTCGGCGGCGTCCGAGCCGGCACCTCCCGGACCGCCCCGTCTCGCACGACGGTCGCCGCGTGCGCGACCTGCCGCTGCAGGCGCCGCGCGGCGGACTGCGAGCGGTAGGCCTGGGTCACGTTGAGCGCGACGCTTAGGACCAGCATCAGCGCGATGACCACGGAGCTGGGCACCTGCCCGAGGGCCGCCGAGGCGCCGCTGGCGACGAGCAGGATCAGGACCAGCGGGTTGGCCAGGTAGCGCGCGATCCCGCGGAGCGCCTCGAAGCGCGGCGGCGGCTTCAGCTCGTTGGGGCCGTGGCGGCGGAGGCGGGCGACGGCCTCGGCGGTGGAGAGCCCGGTCGGACTGCCGCCGACGTCCTCGAGCGCCTCGACGGGGGAGCGGGTCCAGAAGGGTCTCCGGGGATCGGCCGCCGCCGCGCCCCGCGGCCGGCTCGCCGGGACGATGCGGCTCAGCATCCGGTCGGCGCCCGGGCGGCGGTCCGGCACCGGTCCCCGTCCGCGGCGGTCAATCCTCGGGCTGTCGGACGCTGACCACCGGACACGGCGCCGTGCGGATCACCCGGTCCGCCACGCTGCCGAGGAATGCCCGCTCCAGCCCGCCCCGGCCCCGGGTGCCGATCACGATGTAATCGGCGCCTTCGGTCGCCGCCGCCTTCACGATCTCCGCGTGCGGCACGCCGGTCTTCAGGAGGAAGCGCGCGGTCAGCCCGAGCTCCCGGATCGCCGCGACCCGCTCGTCCAGAGTGCTCGTCGCCCACCTCCGCGCCGCCTCGTAGACTTCACGCACCTCTTTCCGGTTCATCAGCCCCTCACCGTAGAGCGGCGTGTCCACGGTCACGTGGAGCACGATGATCTCGGCGCCTAGGCCCTGGGCCAGCCGGATCGCCTCCTTCTGCGCCCGGTCGGCGTGCTCGGAGAAGTCGGTCGGATGCAGGATCTTCATCGCCGGGCCCGCCCGTATCGCTCCGCCATCCACCCGCCGACTCCGGAAAACCGACCGGGTCTCATCGCGGTCATGGTGCGCTCGCCTCCAGGGGCGCGGCCGCCCGCGCCGTCATCCGGATCATGAGGACGGGGACCGGGGCCGACCGGAGCACGGTCTCGGCGACGGAGCCGAATGCCACGCGGCCGAGCCCGCCTCGCCCGTGCGTGGCCATGGCGATCAGGTCGGCGTGCTCGGTCCGGGCGACCTCCAGGATCTCGGCCGCGGGCGCCCCGAGCCCGAGCACGGTCCGGACGCGGACGCCCTTGGCCTCGAGACGGGCCGCGACCTCGGCCAGGTATCTCTTCATTTCCACCTGGCGGAGAAAGAGGGCGTCGGGCCCGACCACGCCAGCGCTGGCCAGTCCGGTCACGACGGAGATCGGCTCCACCACGGAGAGGAGCACGACCTCCGTGTTGACCGGGCCGGCGATCCGCTCGGCCACGGGCAGGATGGCTTCGGCCGGCTCGGATCCATCCAGGGGGATCAGCATGCGCCTGTACATCGCGACTCCTTTCGGTGACGCGACCTCGTGTTCACCGGTGGCCGGAGGGGAGGTTTGCAACGAGAATGCCGCGTGGCGCCGGGGGCCAGACCGCCGCGCGGTCGCGCGGTTGGCCGGAGCCCATGCCTGACCCCGTCGCTTCCTGGGGCGTCGGTGCCCCGATCGAGGCGCCGCCGCCCCAGCCGCCGCCCCAGCCGGAGGTCGGCCACGGTGGCGTGAGCCCCGTCACCGCAGGCTGGCTAGGTAGGCGGCGAGGGCGCGGATGTCCGCCTCGGTGAGGTCCAGCTTCGGCATATGGGCGCCTGGCTTGTGAACCGCCGGGTCGCGGAGGCGTCGGGACAGCTCACCCTCGGTCTGGAAGGAGCCGACGTGGGAGAGATCCGGGGCGATCGGGGTCCCGGTACCGAGAACCGTGTGGCAGCCGTAGCAGCCGTACTCGGTGTAGAGCCGGCGTCCCTGCGCGGCCGGTTGCTCGGGCGGTTGCGAAGCGACGGAGCAGGCGCTCACGCTCAGGACGAAACCGACGAGTGCGATGGCCAGTCGTGAGGTGTTCATGCCGCGCTGGTCGTGCAACGCCAGTGCCACCGTCCACGGTCAGCCTGGCAGAGCGCTTGCTTGACGATGATCCCGATGCCTTCGCCCTTCGATGCCCACGGCCACGATCCACCGGGTTTCCCCCGCAAGGTGCTGGTCGTCGACGACGAGCCGGACATGCTGGAGAACGTGGCGCGCATCCTGCGGCGTGGCGCCTACGAGTGTCTGACCGCCGGGGGAGGCCGGGAGGCGCTGGTCATCCTCGCCCGCGACCACCCCGATCTGATCCTCACCGATCTCCGGATGCCGGAGATGGATGGGCTCGCGCTCCTCCGCGCGGCGAAGCAGCTCTCGCCGCCCACCCCGATCGTCGTGTTCACCGCCTACGCCTCCGAGGCCGCCGCCCGGAATGCCCTCGCGGCCGGCGCCGCGGCCTTCCTGGCGAAGCCCTTCACGGCGCTCCAGCTCCTGGAGACGGTGCGATCGATGCTGAACGATGGAGGATCCGCCCCGTAAGGCAATCGGCCCCCGACCCCCCGCGGGGTGGGCGGAGGCTCCGGGTCATCAAGCTGGCCGGCTCGCCGGCGCCGATCGCACCGCCTTTACGGCTTCGAGGAGCGCCACCGGCCACACCACGGCCAGGCTCACGACGAGCCAGTCGGTCGCCTCGAGGGGCGCGGTGTGGAGCAGCGTCGCCAGCGGGAGCCACGCGACGGTCAGCGCCTGGACGCCGGCCAGGACGGCCAGGGAGACCCAGACGAGGCGGTTGGGCGGCAGCCGCCACCAGCCGACCGTCTCCGAGCGGCAGGCGAGCGCCTGGAGCGGGTGGATCAGCACGAGCGCGAGGAAGGCGATCGTGTTCGCCCGCGGCCCCGGCCCGTCCTGCCACACTGCCCACAGGTACGCGGTCGAGACGCCCGCGGCCAGGAGCGCGCCCTCGAGAAGCATGCGCCCGCCGAGCCGCCAGGTGACGAGCGGCTCGCGTGGGTCGCGGGGGGGACGCCGCATGGCATCCGGCTCGGCGGGGTCACGGATCAGCGCCATCGCCGGCAGGATGTCGGTGACCAGGTTGACCCAGAGGATCTGGAGCGGCAGGAGCGGCGCCGGCAGCCCGAACAGGATGGCCCCGAAGATCGTGAGGATCTCGGAGAGGTTGCAGGAGAAGAGGAAGCGGATCACCTTGCGCAGGTTCGCGTAGATGACGCGGCCCTCCTCGACGGCCCGCACGATGGTCGCGAAGTTGTCGTCGGTGAGCACCAGATGGGCGGCCTCGCGGGCGACGTCCGTCCCGTGCCGGCCCATCGCCACGCCGATGTCGGCCCGCGCGAGCGCCGGCGCGTCGTTGACGCCGTCCCCGGTCATCGCGACGACCTCGCCGGCGGCCTGCAGGCCGGTGACCAGCTCGAGCTTGCCTTCCGGCGAGACGCGGCTCCGGATGGCGTCGGGGGGAAGCCCCAGCTCGCGCCCGACCGCCTCGGCCGTCGAGCGCTGGTCGCCGGTCAGCATGACGGTGCGAATCCCCGCCTCGGCGCAGCGCGCGATCGCCTCGCGGACGCCGGGGCGGATCGGATCCTCCAGCCCGACGAGGCCGAGAAAAGTCAGACCGTCCACCCGCGCCTCGGCGGGCCCGCCGTCAGGCCGGCAGGCGATGGCCAGCACCCGCAGGCCACGACCGGCCAGCGTCCGGTTGGCCTCCAGCAGCGCGGCGCGGTCGCGGTCGTCGAGGGGCGCCACGGTCGCCCCGACCTGCCGGTGGGTGGCGCGCTCCAGCACGACCCCGGGCGCGCCCTTCACCGCCAGCAGCCGCCCGCCGTCCGGTGACACGTGGAACGTCGCCATGAAGCGCGTGGCCGAATCGAACGGGATCGCGCGCTGGCGCGGCCACTGGCGAGCGAGCGCCCGGGCCTCGAGGCCGGCTTTGAGCGCCAGGACGAGGAGCGCCGTCTCGGTCGGGTCGCCATGGAGGGCCAGCCCATCGGGCTTCGCCTCGATGCTCGCGTCGTTGACGAGCGCCGCGACGGTGAGCAGGCGGGCGAGTCCCGGATCGGCGAGCGGGTCCAGCGGGCGGCCGTCCTCCAGGAAGGCGCCGGCGGCGGAGCGTCCCCCGCCGGTGACCGTGATCAGCCGGCCACCGAGCTCCACGCGGGTGACCGTCATCTGGTTCTCCGTCATGGTGCCCGTCTTGTCCGCACAGATCACGGTGGTCGCACCGAGGGTCTCCACCGCCGGGAGCCGGCGGATCAAGCCACCGGCCCGGGCCAGCCGCCACAGCCCGGCGGCGAGCGCGACCGCCGTGACCGCGGGCAGCCCCTCGGGAATCGCGGCGACCGCGAGGCTGATCGCGGTCTCGAGCATGAGCCCGACCGGCTGGCCGCGAAGGATGCCGACCAGGCCCACGACCGCGCAGATCGCGACGGCCAGCCCGATCAACCGTCGGCCCAGGCCCTCGACCTGGCGCTCGAGCGGCGTCGTCCGCTCGCCGGCCTCGCTCACGAGCTGGCCGATGCGGCCCAGCTCGGTGGTGGCGCCGGTCGCCGTGACGACGGCGAGGCCGCTGCCAGCCAGGACCGTCGTGCCCAGGTACACCATCGTCCGCCGCTCGGCGAGCGGGGTGTCGACTGCGAGTCGGGCCGACTCGTCTTTCTCCACTGCCTCGCTCTCGCCGGTCAGGGAAGCTTCCGAGACGCGGAGCGCCGAGGCCTGGACGAGCCGGCCGTCGGCCGGCACCTGCGCGCCGGCCTCGAGGACCACCACGTCGCCCGGCACCAGCTCGGCCGCGACGACGGCCGTGACGGTTCCACCGCGCCGCACGAGCGCCTGGGGGACCGCCAGCGCCCGCAGCTTCGCGAGCGACCGGCGCGCGTGCCACTCCGTCGCGAAGCCGATCGCGGCATTCAGGAGGAGCGCCGCGAGGATGGCGAGAGCCTCCACACGCTCGCCGAGGACCCAGGCGACGGCGGCGGCGGCCAGGAGCAGGAGGACAACCAGGCTGCGGAACTGGCGGAGTGCGAGACGCCAGAGGGGCGTGTCGGGCCGGTCGGCGATCCGGTTGGGGCCGACCCGGGCGAGGCGGCGCTCGACCTCGCCCGGGTCCAGGCCCTCATCGGACCCGACGCCCAGGAGCGCGAGGACGTCGCCCGACGGGAGCGCGTGCCACGCCCGCGGGGCGGCCCCATCACGCGGCGCCCCGACCGCCGAGAGCGGAGCGTTGGACCGTCGCACCCGCCCGGCTCAGAGCCCGGCGAGATCGAGCCGGCTCGCGAAGACGTGAACCGCGGTCGACGCCCCTGCCCGCGCCTCGAGGCACTGGATGGCGCTGCCGGTGCCATTCATCGCGGCTCGCTCCTTTTCCTGGGGCGTCTCGGCCCCTGCGTCGTTGGCGGTGCAACGAGGGTACCACGCGCCTCGGGCGTCGCCTCCGCGGCGGAAGCCAGGCCGCTCCCCGCCACACCGGGGGAATCCTCCCGGAACCCGGACCCGGCGATCGCCGGACGCTGTCCCCCCGCCTGGGCAGGTTGGGGCGCTTTCGCCTCACACGAGCCGGGTGGCCGCAGAGGGTGGTTGCTTGACCCGATTCGTGGCGACGGGCTAAGCTCGGCGCGACCGCGGGCGAGACGCTGGAGAGGGCGCCATGACTGCTGGCCGCAACCCCGAATCCTCGTGGTCGGCCACGACCTGGCCACCCCAGCGACGCCGGGATGGATGGGCTGACGGCGCTCCGCCACTTCTGAAGGACCTCCCGAAGCTTCCGGAGCCGCCGCACCGATTCCGTCGATTGGCGGCTCGCGACGTCGGGGCGGTGAGCCGCGGGTGGCGTGACCGTCCCGAACAGGGGGGAGCCGATGACAGCTGAGCCGCTGACGCTCGAAGCGCTGACGCGACGTCTCGAAGGCCTGGAGCAGGCCCACCGCCGTCTGAAGCGCGGATTCGGGGTGATGGTGGTCGGGGTGGCCGGGCTCCTGCTGATGGGCCAGGGGTCCGACCGCGTGACCGCGGCGACGGTGGTCGCCCGGAGCGTCGAGACCCAGAGCCTGATGCTCCGCGATGCGACAGGAAAGATCCGGGCCCTGCTCGACGCCGACACGGTGGGCCCCGTGTCGCTCACCTTGTCCGACAAGGACGGCCGGGAGCGGGCCGCGATCGGCGTGGGACCGGCCGGCGGCGTCGGCGTGGTGTTCCGCGACCGGGAAGGCGTGATCCAAGCGGCGCTCGGGGTCAACCCTCAGGGCCGTCCATTCCACCTGCCGAAGCGGGGGCCGGGCGGCGAGGACGCCCGACCCCGCAAGGAGTGAGCGGCTCCCCCGCTCCTTCCGGTCCCCGGGCCGGCGCGGCGCCCGGCCGCGTCCCATGGCGAGTACAATCGGGCGCGTGATCGTACGCCGGCAGGCGGCCGTCCTCCTCGGGCTCCTCGTCGTCCTCCTCTTCGCGGGTCTGGGCGCCACCGCCCTCACCGACCGTGACGAGGGCGCCAACGCCGAGACCGCCCGCGAGATGCGCGAGCAGGCATCCTGGGTCTCACCGACCCTGAACTACGTGCCGCGGTTCGCGAAGCCCCCCCTGGTCTACTGGCTGATGGCCGGCGGCTACGCGACGCTCGGGGTCGGCGAGACGGCCGCGCGCCTGCCCTCGGCGATCGCCATCGCCGCCCTCGTCCTCCTCCAGTACGCCTTCGCCCGCTGGGCCTTCGACCCGTCCACCGCGTTCCGCGCCGCCCTCATCCTCTTGCTCACCGGCCTCGTGGTGGCGCTGGGACGCCTGGCCCTGACCGACGCCCTGCTCGTCCTGTGCACCACCGCGGCCGGCTTCGCCTTCTTCCGCGCTCACCACGGGCCCCCGCCGCGCCGGCCCTGGTACGCCGCGATGTACGGGGCCCTGGCCCTCGGCACCCTGACCAAGGGACCGGTCGGCGTGCTCGTGCCCGCGATTGTCATCGCGTTCTATCTGGCGGTGGCCGGCGGCTGGCGGCGAGTGGGGCGGGAGGCCGGCCTCCCCTGGGGTCTGGCCCTCTTTCTCCTCGTCGCCGGGCCCTGGTTCGCGGCGATGTGGTGGCTCCACGGCGGGACGTTCCTCGCGCGGGCGCAGGGCGAGACCCTGGGCCGGGTGTTCCGGACGGTCACCGGGCCGGGCGGCACCGTGCTCTTCTACCTTCCGGTCGTCCTCGTCGGCCTCTTCCCCTGGAGCGCGCTCCTGCCGGGGACGCTCGTCGAGGCTCTCCGCGGGGCGCGCCGGCGCGCCGCCGAGAATCGCGTGGAGGCGGCGGGCGTCTTCACGGCGATCTGGGTCGTGGCGGTGCTCGTCCTCTTCTCGCTCTTCCAGAGCCGACTGCCCCACTACGTGGCCCCGCTGTTCCCGGCCGCCGCGCTCCTGCTCGCGGCCCGGTGGCCCGCGCGCGTGCCGGCCATGGCGCGTGTCCTGCTCGCCGCGCTCGGGCTCCTGTGCGGCGGCACGCTCATCGCCGCCACCGCGCTCGGGCCGATCATGGCCCGGCTCCTCACCCCGGCCTATCCGGCCGCCCGCGAGGCGGCGCTGCCAGGCAGCCTGGTGGTCCTCGGGCTGCTGGCCCTGGCGACCGGGGCCGCGGCGCTCTTCCGGGATGGCCGGCGGCTGTTCCCCCTGCTGGCCACCGCCACCGCGCTCCTGTTCGCGGTCGGCGTCCACCTCGCGTGGCCGGCCTTCGATGCCCGCTTCGTGGCCCCGGCCGGCCAGCTCGCCCGCGCCGCCGGGGCCATGGCCCGGCCGTGCGACGACGTCGTGGTGATCGAGCCCTACCGGCCGAGCCTCGCCTGGTACGCCCGCCGTCCGGTGCACTTCGTCGGCATCCGCGATGCCTCCCGGCTCGCCGAGATCGCCGCTCGGCCGGGCCGGCTCTTCGTCCTCACGCCGCGGCTGCGGGTGGGGGATCTCCCGGCGGCCGTCGCCGCGCTGGCGCCGCTCGACACGCGCGGGGGCTACGTGCTGCTGGGCAGCGCTCCGGTCGGCCCGTGTCCCGGCGCCGCCCCGGAGGCCCGAGCGGGTACAATCACCCCATGACGGGCCGCGTCGCACACCGTGATCCGGGCGGGGCCGAGAAGCGAGCCGCGCCCATCGGCGAACGACGCGGGGAGGAGCCGACCGCCGGCGCGCCCCGGTTGGCCGGGGCCGGGCTCATCGTCGCCCTGGGCCTCGCGCTCTATCTGCCGGGGCTCGGCGCGGAGATCCTCCGCCATCCCCTGGAGGCGCGATACGCGCTGGCCGCGCGCGAGATGCTCCGCGGCGGCCCCCTGCTCGTCGCGCATCTCTTCGGCGAGCTGTACCCGGACAAGCCCCCGCTCTACTTCTGGGTCACGGCGCTGTTCGGCTGGCTCGACGGGGGCCGGATCGGGGAGGCCACGGCGCGACTGCCTGCCGCGCTGGCCGCGCTGGCCGGACTGCTCCTGGTCTACCGGCTCGGCGGCGACCTCTTCGGCCGGCGGAGCGGTCTGCTGGCCGCGCTGGTGCTCGCGACCAGCAATCTCTTCTTCTGGTACGCGCGCCAGGGCCATCCGGATCAGTTCCTGACGGTATTCGTCACCCTCGCCTGTCTTGGCCTCTGGCGGGTGCTCGGCTCGCCCGGCGGTGCGGCCCGGAATGCCTGGGTCGCCGTCGCCTACGTGGCCATGGGGCTCGGCGTGCTGAGCAAGGGCCTCCTCGGGCTCGTCCTCCCGCTCCTCGCCGGGCTCGTGTACGCGGCGGCCACCGGTCCCCTCCGCGCGGTGCCGGCCCGCCTCCGTCTCGGCCCCGGCCTCGGGATCTTCCTGGCCGTCGTCCTCGCCTGGTACGGGCCGGCCGTCCTCCGCTACGGCACGAGCTATCTCTACGAGACGCTGGTTCACCAGCACGCGGTGCGTTACGCCGAGACGTGGGCGCACAAGGCGCCCTGGTACTACTACTTCGGCGAGTTCCCCTCGGGGTTCTTCCCCTGGGTACTCTTCCTGCCCGGGGCGTTCGTTCTCGGCTGGCGGCCCGGCGACGAGGAGGCGGGCGGCCGGGCCGGGTCGGGGTCCCGGCCGTTCCTCTTCCCGCTCGGCTGGTTCGTGGCCGGCTTCATCTTCTTCAGCTTCTCGTCCGGCAAGCGCGGCGCCTACCTGCTCCCTCTGTACCCGGCGGCGGCGCTCATGGTGGGCTGGGTGTGGGATCGGATGCTCGCGCGCGGAACGGGCACCCGCTGGGTGGGGATCCCGCTGGGGGTAATGAGCGGGGCCGCGGCCTTCCTGGCGTTCGGCCTCCTGGCCATCGGCCTCGGCCTCGTGTCCCGCCGGCTCGTCCCGGGACGCATGGTGCACACGCTCGTGCCCGGCGACCCCCGGCTCCTGGGGGTGGCGGTCCTGCTCCTCCTCGCCGGCGCCGCCGCCGTGTGGCTCCTGTGGGCGCGCGGACGACCGGCCGGCACCTTCGCGGCGCTGGTGGCGGTGCAGGCGGTCCTGCTGCTCACGGTCGCCACCGTGCGCGCCCCGCAGTACGAGGCCGAGTATCCCGTCCGGGCGTTCGTCGCCCGTGTCCGGGCCGCGGTGCCGCCCGGCCAGCCGCTCTTCTCGCTGCTCTACGACTACGACAACCTCGTCGCCTTCTACCTGGACCGGCCCATCCGGCCGCTGCCCGGCCCGTCGGAGCTGCTCGCCACCCGGGCCGCCGACGGGCCGCGCTACGGCCTCGTCGATAACGACGACCTCGCGATCCTGGAGCAGCCGGGCGTCTCCGTGCTCGCCGAGACCCGGCTCGGTCCCAAGCGCGTCGTGCTGATCCGCCTCGACCCCCGCCCGCCCGCCTCCTGACCGGGCTCGGTCTACCGCATCCCGCGGGCCAGGCGCGCGCTCTCCGGGCGGAGCCGGAGCCACACCGTCGAGGCCAGCCCCGCCAGCCCGCCGACGCCGAGGAGGGCGTAGGCCCAGCCCCACTCGGTGTAGGGTCGCCCGGTGTTGGTCGCGTCCAGCACCAGGCCGAAAGCCGACTGGGCGATGGCGCCGGCACCGAAGCCGAGGAGCGAGCGGAGTGCCAGGGCCGAGCCGAGCACGTGGGGCGCCACCACCTCGGTCAGGCCGACCGAGAGCACCGGCGAGTCGCCCACCGCGCTGAACCCGTAGACGAGCCCGACGACGAGCAGGATCCAGAACGGCGCCGCCACCAGCCAGCCGAAGAGGAACGAGCAGGTCGTGCTCACCGCCAGCATGCCGATGATCACGGCGGTGCGGCCGAAGCGGTCGGACAGCCAGCCGGCGCTCAGCGAGGCCACGAAGCCCGTCAGGTGGAAGAGCGCGGTGAGCCGGGCGCCGCCGAAGGTCGCCTGCCCCAGCTCGACGCCATCCCGCATGAGGGAGGCCGAGAGGAAGGCGGGCGTCCAGGCCCACATGCCGAGCAGCTCCCAGGAGTGGAACGTGTAGGCGGCCATCAGGAGGAGCGCGCCCGGGTTCCTCAGCACCTCGGCGGCGAAGCCCTGGCCGGCGGCCGGCGGGTGGACCCGGGTGGGCGTGTCCCACACGGTCCAGGCGGCGACGACGGCGGCGACGACGGGACCCAAGGAGGCGGCGGTCAGCGCGGCCCGCCAGCCCCAGCGGGCCAGGACGGCGCCGGTCAGGAAGAGGGACCCCGCGTACCCGATGGAGGTGGCGGCGAGGAAGAAGCCCGTGGCGCTCCCACGCGTGGACGCCGGGAAGCGGTCGGCGATGAGGATGAGCCCGGGCGTGTAGTTGCCGCCGATCATCAGCGCCGTCAGCCCGTAGAGGAGCGCGGCGGAGAGTGGTCCATCGGCGAGGAGGGCGAAGGCCATGGCGGCGGGAGCGCCGGCGAGGCTCGACCAAAGGAACACCGGCCGGGCGCCGATCCGGTCGGCCAGGAGGTTCCAGCCGACCAGGGAGATCGCGTAGCCGATCTGGAAGGCCGAGGCGACCGAGCCGGCCGCCGCCGCCGACATGTCCCAGTCCCGCTGGAGCACCGGGAGCACTGCGGCGTAGCTCGTGAAGACCAGGGCCATCAGGAAGCGCGACAGGCAGACCCCGGCCAGCCACGCCGTGTCACGGCGCGCCGTCGTGCTGGACATCGACGCCGGCCGCGGGGCTAGGTGCGGGCCTGGGCGGAGGGTCGGTAGGTCTTGGGCCCGAGCGGGACGATGCCCCCGTCCACGAAGATGGTGGTGCCGGTCGTGGACCGGGCATCGGCGGCCAGGAAGACTGCGGCCTCGGCGAGGTCCTCGGGGGTCGGCAGCGCACCCGTCGCCGCCGCCTGCCGGCCCTCCTCGAGCACGCCGGGCGGCCAGTCCACGAAGCCGGTGTCGACCAGGCCCGGGGCCAGGTTGTTCACCCGCACCGTCGGCCCGAAGGCCCGGGCCAGCGATCGGGTGAGGCTGGTCAGGGCCGCCTTCGACGCGCAGTACGCCATGGACGAGCCCATCCCGTGGAACGCGGCGACCGAGGTCACGTTGATGATGACGCCGCGGCCCTGCCGCTGCATCTGCGGGATGGCGTGCCGGATGCAGTACCAGGCGCCGAGGAGATTCACCCCCAGCGTCTTCTGCCAGACCTCGTCGGTGAGCGCGTCCAGGTCCGAGTGGGGCGTCCTCCGGGTCCACCCCGCGTTGTTCACGAGGATGTCGAGCCGGCCCCACTCCTTGACCACGTCGTCCACCAGCCGGCGGGCGTCGGCCTCCTTCGACACGTCACCCTGCAGCGGGATGGCCTGTCCCCCGGCGGCCTCGATCTGGCGGACGGTGTCCTCGGCCCGGTCGCGGGACTTCGAGTAGTTCACCGCCACCTGGCCGCCCTCGCGGGCGAACGCCCGCGAGATGCCCCGTCCGATGCCGGTCCCGCCGCCGGTGACCAGCGCGACCTGTCCCTTCAGTCTCACGTCGATTCTCCTACGCCTGCGGCTGGTGAATGACGAGCGGAACACCCCGTGTCGCGGCCGGACCGAGGACGAGTCCCACGGCCTCCTGCCGGAACGCGACCTTCTGGTCCTGGAGGCGGGTGGCGAGGCCGGTGAGATCCCGGGTCATGAGCCGCAGCATGGAGATGCGCGGCTTCCCCGAGGTCGCGCTGGCTGGGGAGAGCTGGAGCATGACGTCGCCACTGGCGAGCTGGGCCAGCGTCCAGTCGGGCCGCGACATGCGGATGGTCAGGCTGAACAGGTCGCGGTAGAGGTGGGCGGCGCCCTCCACGCCCTCCACGACCAGGTGGACGACGGTCAGCGTCAACGGGGCGTCGGCCGGCGGGGTCTTCTCGATCGGCGTGGCCACCTCGATCAGGATCCCGGCGCACGCCCGGGGGTGGATGAAGGCGATCATCCCGGCCAGCCCCTTCCGCGGGCGGGCGTCGATCATCTCGACCCCGGTGCCGTCGAAGCGCTTGACGTCACGGGCGACGTCGTCCGACTCGAAGCACAGGTGATGCAGCCCCTCGCCTTGGCTCTGGAGGTACCGTCCGACGGGCGAGTCGGGCGTCGTCGGCTCCAGCAGCTCGATCTCGATCGACCCGCAGGCCAGGAGGGCGGCCCGGACCCCCTGGTCCTTCACCTCGGCTTCGCGGGTCACCGACAGGCCGAGCGTGTCACGCCACAACGCGTAGCCGCTGGCGAGGTCCTGGACGACGAGGCCGATGTGATGGACGCGCTTGATCATGGCCGTTCCCGGGCCCTCACCAACGTACCCCAACGGGCAGGGTCATTTCAAACGGTCTCCGCCTACTTGAGCCCGAGCAGGCTGAAGACGGGCACCGGCTTGAGAAACCCCTTGAGCGGCAGCGCGCCGACCGGCTCCGCCGCGATCAGGGCCTCGACCGCCCCCAGGACCCGCCCGGAGATCAGGATCTGGCCGGGCTTCGCCTCCCCGCAGAGGCGGAAGGCGAGGTTGGTCACGGTGCCGATCGCGCCGTAGTCCCAGCGCCCTTCGAAGCCGATGGCGCCGATGGTGGCGTAGCCCTGGGCGATGCCGATGCCGATGCCGAGGTCGTCACCGCGCCGGCGCCACTTCTCGGCCAGGCCCGCCATCGTCTCCCGCATCGCCACCGCCATCCGCACCGCGCGCTCCGCGTGATCGGGGACGGGCACCGGGTCGTTGAAGAAGATCATCATCCCGTCGCCGGCGAACCGCTCGAGGGTCCCCTCGTGGGCCAGGACCTCCCGCCCCATCGCCCCGTGGTACTCCCGCAGCACTCCCATGACCTCTTCCGGCTCGGCCGTCTCGGCGAAGGCCGTGTAGCCCCGGAGATCGAGGAACACCACCGTCAGGTCCCGCCGGTGGGTCTTCAGGGGATCCTCGGCGCCCCCGGCCAGGATCAGCTCGGCGAGCTGCGGGGAGAAGAACCGCTTGAGCCGGTCCAGCCGCTCGAGCTGGCCCACCTGGTCCTGGACGCGCTGCTCCAGGGTCTGGTTCCAGTCGGCGAGCTGGCCGGCCTGCGCCTGCACGGTGTCGTAGAGGATCTTGATCCGCAGGAGCGAGCGGACCCGGGCGAGCAGCTCGGGCTGGTTGATCGGCTTCGTGAGGAAGTCGTCGGCCCCGGCCTCCAGGCCCCGAACGCGCTCCTGCCCCGGATCGAGCGCGGTGACCATCACGATCGGCAGGATGCCGGTCGCCGGGTTGGCGCGGATCTTCTGGCACACCTCGTAGCCGCTCATGCCCGGCATCACGACGTCCAGCAGGACGAGATCCGGCCGGTCCGCCTCCACCCGCGCCAGCGCCTCGGCGCCGGAGGCGGCGGTCAGGACCTCGTAGCCTTTGGCCGTCAGGAGATCGGCGAGGAGCCGGACGTTGAGCGGGGTGTCGTCGACCACGAGGATGCGGGCGGCGGCGGTCACGCGGCGCCTCCCGGGCTCCGTCCGCGGTCCAGCGTGGCCCGCACGGCCTCCAGGAACTCCCGGATGCTGATCGGCTTGGACTGGTACCCGTCGAAGCCGGCGGCCATGATCGCCTGACGGTTGTGGGTCATCGCGGAGGCGGTGACCGCGAGCACCGGGATGTCGCGGGTGCGGGCGTCGCCGCGGAGGATCTTCAGCGCGGCGATCCCATCCATGCCGGGGAGCTGGATGTCCATGAGGATCAGCGCCGGGCCCGATTCCTGGGCCACCCGGATCCCCTCCTCGGCCGTCTCGGTCTCCACCGTTCGGTACCCCTTGGCCTGCAGCACGTCCCGGACGAGCTTCCGGTTCTTCTCGTGGTCCTCGACGATCAGGATCAGCTCGCCGGCCATGGTCGCACCGGGATGGTGAAAGTGAACGTCGAGCCCTTTCCGACCTCGCTCTTCACCCAGATCCTCCCTCCGTGCAGCTCGACGAAGCGCCGGGCCAGCGCGAGGCCCAGGCCGGTGCCCTCGCGCTTCCGCGCGTAGTCGCCGCCCGCCTGGCGGAATTCCTCGAAGATGACCTCCTGGTCCTCGGGCGCGATGCCGATCCCGGTGTCGGTCACCGATACCTCCACGAAGCCGTCGGCCGGCACGGCGGCGACCGCGACCCGCCCGCCTTCCGGGGTGAACTTGACGGCGTTGGAGAGGAGGTTGAGGAGGATCTGCTTGATCTTCCGCTCGTCGCCGGCCAGCTCGCCGACCCGGGGATCCACCGTGAGGCCGATCGTGAGCCCGTGGCGCTCGGCGCGCTCCCGGACCAGCGTGAGCGCGTTCTCCAGGGCGGCCGGGAGGCTGAAGCGGGCCAGCTCCAGCTCCATGCGGCCCGCCTCGATCTTGGACAGGTCCAGGATGTCGTTGATGAGCGAGAGGAGGTGGCGGCCCGAGGCGTGGATGTCCTGCATGTACTCGGCCTGCTTCGGGTTCAGCTCGCCGAACATCCGCTCCGACAGGACCTCCGAGAAGCCGATGATCGCGTTCAGCGGCGTCCGCAGCTCGTGCGACATGTTGGCGAGGAACTCGGACTTGTGGCGGCTGGCCGCCTCCAGCTCCGCGCTCTTCCCCTCCAGCTCGCGGAAGAGCCGGGCGTTCTGGATGGCCAGGGCCGACTGGGCGGCGAAGGTCCGGAGGAGGTCCATCGTCTCGGGCGGGAAGGCGCCCGGCGACTTGCGGGACAGGACCAGGCCCGCCGAGGATGCGATCCTCGCGAAGCAGCGGCACCGCCAGCACCGCGCGGAAGCCGGCCCGCGGCAGGATGTCGCGCAGCGGGCCCACGTAGGCGCCCTCCGCCGCGATGTCGGGAATCTGGATCGGCTCGCGGGTCACCGCGGCCTGCCCCACCGCCCCTTCCCCCGGACGCAGCGGGCGGCTCCGGAGCGCCTCCACCAGCGCCTCGTCGAACCGGTGCGTCGCCCGCAGCTGCATCTGTCCGGTGGCCTCGTCGTACTCGTAGATGGCACCGCCGTCGGTCCCCGAGAGCTCGTCGGCCCGCGACACGATGGTCGTCAGCACCGTCTCCAGGTCCAGGGTCGAGCTGACCGCCTGGCCGACCTCGCCGAGCGCCCGCAGCTCCTGGACGGACCGGGCGAGCTCGCCGGTTCGGGCCTGCAGCTCCTGGAAGAGGCGAACGTTCTCGATGGCGATGACCGCCTGGGCCGCGAAGGTTTCCAGCAGCTTGATCTGCTTCTCGGAGAACGGTCGGACATCGAGTCGCCGGATCAGGATGGCCCCGAGTGGCGCGCCCTCGCGCAGGAGGGGTGTGGCCAGCGTCGTCCGATGACCGACATCCTTCTGGTAGGCCTTGCCTTCCGGGATACTCGGTGTCCGATTCGGCGGCGAGATCGTGAACGTGGACCGTCCGCCGGTCCACGACCGCGCGCCCGGTGACCCAGTTCCGCGGCTGACCGGCATCCCGCGCTGGAAGACGTCCGGCCGAATGCCGAGCGATCCGTCGGGAGGCCACCAGGCGAAGGATCGCCTTGAACGCGAAAGATCAGCGCATCGGTGGCCTCGCAGAGCTTGGCCGCACTGCTCGGCGACCGCGTCGAGCACCGGCTGGATGTCCGTCGGCGAGCTGGAGATGACCCGCAGGATCTCCGCCGTCGCCGTCTGCTGCTCCAGGGCCTCGGTGAGGTCGCGCGTCCGCTCCTCGACCTTCCGCTCCAGGCCGGCGTAGGACTCGTGGAGCTCCGCGGCCATGCTGTTGAACTGCCGGGCCAGCGCCTCCAGCTCGTCGCCGGTCCGGACGTCGATCCGCTGGTCGAGGGCGCCGGCTCCGATCCGGGCGGCGCCGGCCTGGAGCGCGCGGATGGGCGTGACCATCCGCCGGGCGAGAAGGAGGCTGGCGAGTACCGCAAGACCGATACCGAGCAGGATGAGGATGGCCGTCCGTTTGATGGAGGCCGTCAACGGCTCGAACGCCTCGGCGAGCGGAAGGTCCACGAACACGAGCCAGCCGAGCGGCGCGATGAGGGCGGAGGCCGTCGAGGACCTGCCGCCCGCTCAGGTCCCGGGCCACGATCGCTTCCTCGCGCTCCGCGGCCGGGCGGCCGGCGGCGGCCTGGGTCGCCTTCACGTGGGGCAACGAGCACATGTCCGTCTTCTGGAGGACCAGGCTGATGTCCGGGTGGGCGATCAGGAGGCAGCGGGCGTCCACGACGTACGCGTGGCCGCCGCGGCCGACCTGACCGACCTTGATCTGGGAGACGACGTCCCAGATGAACTTGAGGTTGACCTCGGCCACCGTGACGCCGGCCTCGTCCCCCCGCCCGGCGACCGAGAGGGTCATGTACGGCTCGGATTCCTTCCGGAAGTAGACGGGCCCGAACCAGGTCGTCCCCGGCCGGGCCTCGCGGAACTTCGGCTCCCGCGCGACGTCGATCCCGCTGCCGACCCGGTCCATCGCCAGCCGGGACACGTTGAGCTGCTCACGGCCGGCGCCGTCGAGGAGGCTGATCTCGGTGACGGCGGGGACCTGCCGGAGGAGCCGGAGGTAGTCGAACCGGCGCTGCTCGAGCGTCGACCGGACGCCGATCTGGGGCTGGCTGGCCCAGCCGACCTGGCGCTCGATCTCCTTGATGAACTGCTCGATCCGGGTCGAGGCCGCCAGCGCCTTCTCACGCTGGAGGGCCCCCAGCGCCGCCTTGTTCTCCTGGTAGGAGAAATAGATCTCGAGGAGGCCGCTGGTGAGCAGGGCCCCGCTGACCAGGCTGACGAAGAGGACGACGTACTTTCGGAAGAGCCGCCCGCGCGGCTCACGCACGGACGCCATCGCGCCTCCAGGACCGTATCATTCGGCACCCATTGTAGCGCGGTCAGGCAGCCGCCCGGTCACGCCTTCACGGGAAGCGTGACGGTGAACGTCGAGCCCTTCCCGACCTCGCTCTGGAGCCGGATCGTGCCCCCGTGCAGCTCGGCGAATCGCCGGGCGAGCGCGAGACCCAGTCCCGTCCCTTCCTGCTTCCGGGCGGTGTCCGAGCCGGCCTGACGGAACTCCTCGAAGATCGCCGCCTGGTCCTCGGAGGCGATCCCGACTCCCGAATCGGCGACCGCGATCTCCACGACGCCGTCGCCCGGCGCCGCGGTCACCCCGATCCGGCCCCCGTCCGGGGTGAACTTGACCGCGTTGGAGAGGAGATTGAGGAGGATCTGCCGGATCTTGCGCTCGTCGCCCACGAAGTCGCCCAGCCGGGGATCGAGGTTGAGCTCCAGGGTGACCCCGTGGCGGACCGCCCGCTCGCGGACCAGGGTCAGGGCGCTCTCGATCGCCGCCGGCAGGTCGAACGGACCGAGATCCAGATCCATCCGGCCGGCTTCGATCTTCGAGAGGTCGAGGATGTCGTTGATGAGGGAGAGGAGGTGCCGCCCGGAGGCGTGGATGTCCCCGACGTACTCCATCTGCTTCGGCGTTCAGCTCGCCGAACATCCGCTCCTGCAGCACCTCGGAAAAGCCGATGACGGCATTCAGCGGGGTGCGCAGCTCGTGCGACATGTTGGCGAGGAACTCGGACTTGTGGCGGCTGGCGGCCTCGAGCTGCTGGTAGAGCCGGCCCAGCTCCTCGCTCATGCGGTTGAGGTTCGTGGCCAGGGTCCCCAGCTCGTCCCGGTTCGCCACCTCGACCCGGCCGGAGAAGTCGCCCGGCCGCGATCTCCCGGAGCCGCGCGTCCATCTGCTTGACGGGGCCGATCAGCGACCACGAGATCGCGTAGCCGAGGACCAGGGCCAGGCCGATGCTCCCGACCGCGAACCCGATGACCACCCGCCGGGAGGTCGACGTACGCGTCGTGGCTCGTCTCGATGCTGGCCACCATGTCGGCCTCGGCCTTGTTCACCAGCTCGTTGGTGAGCCGCTCGAGGCGGTCGGCCAGCGGGCTGGCCCGGGCGATCTGCAGGTCGCGCCCCTCGGCGGCCTTGCCCGCTCCGGATCAGCTCGATCACCTGGGTGACGACCTTGATGAACTCCTCGTAGTCCTCGCGGACGCGGCCGAGCAACTCCACCTCGTCCTTGGCCACGAACTGCAGCCGGTCGAGGTCGTAGCCGAACTGGTTGAGCTGGCGCAGGGTGGCCTCCAGCGTGCGCTCGTCGGGAACGAGGAGCGCCGACGCGACGCTGTAGAGCTGGCCGGTGGTGTCGTGCTGGAGCTGGCGGTAGGCGGCGATCTTGCGCTGCAGCTGCACCAGGTCCTCGGCGCGGTGGTTGGCGCCGGCTGAGCACTCGGAGACCGACGGCGCCGACGATCGATCAGGAGCACGACGATCGCCAGGAAGGCGACCAGCAGCTTGGCGTGGACGGCGACCGGGACCCGGGCGACCAGCCGGGGCAGCCAGTCGGTCATCGCGGTGCCGCCCTCGCGGAGCAGGCGCCTGGAGGTCGCGCAGGAACTCGTCGGGATCGAACCGGACCCCGAGGTACTGGACCCGGAGGATGCCGCTGCGCGATCGACGAGCGACGTCAGGAACGTGTGGTCCACGTCCCCGCGCTCCTGCTTCCGGTAGACGACGCCGTAGCGCCGGGCGACGTCCTGGATCTCGGCCGGCGTCCCGGTGAGGAACGCCCACCCCGCCGGGTTGGCCCCGTGGGACCCGGCGTACCGGCGCCAGCACGTCCGGCGTGTCCCGCTCGGGGTCCACCGTGATCGAGACGAAGAAGACCGGGGCCCGAAGCCGGCCCCAGGCGGGCCTGCACGCCGGCCAGCTTGGCGGTCAGCAGCGGGCAGGTGTCGGTGCAGCTCGCGTAGATGAAGGTGACGGCGACCACCTTGCCGCGGAGGGCGGCCAGGGTCAACCGATCCCCGGTCTGGGCGGTGAGGCTGAACTCCGGGGCCGGGCCGATCTTCGAGAGACGGGCATCCTGGCCCGGCTGGTGGCCGAGGCCCGGCGCCGGCCAGGCGGTGCAGGCGAGGAGGAGGAGAAGCGCGGTAGTCCCGCCGCGTCAGGCTCGGCACCCGTTAGCCTTTGAGCTCCTTCTTCAGCTCGGCGAGGAACCGCCAGTCGGTGCCCTGGGCGATGATCCGCTGCGGGCTCGCCTTGATCATCCCGATCTCGAGCAGCCGGAGCGCGTAGAACCGGACGGTATCCTCCGGGTTGTAATCGCGCCATCTATCGTACGGGATTTCCTTCATGGTCTGGAGCGCATACTCGTACTCCTTCGTGTAACCCCGGTTCACCAGGAGCCGGGCGGCCCGCTGCGGCTCGAGGGCGCACAGGGTCGGCGGCTTTGAGGATCGCCCGCAGCGCCCGCTTGGCGGCCACCGGAGACTTCCGGATGAACTCGCGGTTGGCCGCCAGCACGCAGCAGAAATACTGAGACCAGGGGCGGTCCACGGCGCTGTTGACCACCACGTGTCCGATCTTCTTCGCCCGCAGCTCCTGGGGAACCGGGGGAAAGCCGATCAGGGCGTCCACCCGCCCCTCGGCCAGGAGCCGGGCGGACTCCGCCGGGTGATGGATCAGCCAGTTGATGTCCTTTCGGGGGTCGAGGCCGACATGGGCGGCCATGCTGGACAGGAACACGTGATGGGCCGATCCCATTCCGGGGATGCCGACCGTCTTCCCCTTCAGGTCGCGGATCGCCCGGACCCGATCGGTCCCGACCACCTCGAAGCAGCCGACGTGCACGCCACCCAAGAGCACGACCGGGAGCCCGGCATCCACCTGGATGAGGAAGGGCGCGACGAACGCCATGCTGATGTCGAGGTCGTTGGCGGCGAAGGCCGGGTACGGATTGGCCTCAGGGAAGCTCACGTACCGGACGTCGGTGAACCCCTCGGCGTGCAGCAGCTCGTCGGCGATGTACTGGGGCGCCACGCAGATGCCGGCGATCTGCGACAGCCGCAGCCGCGTCGTCTCCGGCGGCGGCTCCGCATCGACCGGCGTCGCCGTCCACGCCGAGCAGTCCCGCGGCGCCAGCCACGGAAAGGCCACTGAGGAAGCGACGGCGGGTCATCATCCCTTCAGCTCCTTCCTCAGCTCGTTCAGGAACCGCCAGTCCGTGCCCTGGGCGATGATCTTCTGCGGGCTCGACTTGATGAGACCGGTCTCGTGCAAGCGGAGCGCGTAGAATCGTAGGGTGTCTTCGGGATCGTACTCGCGCCACCGCGCGTACGGGATCATCGCGTCAGCGCCTGAAGCGCGTAGTCGTAGCTCGGGGTGAAATCCTGGTCAACGAGGAGCCGGGCGGCTCGCTCGGGTTCGAGGCTGCAGACCTGGTTGGCCTTCAGGATCGCTCGCAACGCGCGCTTCGTGGCCATCGGACGGGCGGACGAACTCCCGGTTCGCGACCACGGTACAGCAGAAGTACTGGGACCAGGGCCGGTCGAGCGTCGTGTTGACGATCACCCGCCCGACCTTCTTCGCCCGGAGCTCCTGCGGCTCCGGTGGAAAGGCCATGAAGGCGTCGATCTCCCCCGCGGCCAGCCGTCGCATGGACTCATCGGGCGGCATCGCGACGAAGTTGACGTCGTGGCGGGGATCGAGACCCACGTGGGCGAGCATGCTGACGAGGAACGCGTGAGGTCCCGACTCCGAGGCTCGGCACGGCGACTGACGTGCCCTTCAGGTCGCGGATCGCGCGGACCCGGCCGGTCGCGAAGAGCTCGAAGCAGCCGACGTGGAGTCCGGCCACCATCGTGAGCGGGGCCCCCCTGTCGACCCAGATGACCAGGTTCGGCGCGGTACGACCCCGATGTCGGCCTCTCCGGACGCCAGGGCCTCCCGGATGGCGTCGCCGCCGGTCGTGGTCCACGTAGTCGATCGCGCTGAATCCCTCGGCCGAGAGCAGCTCCTCGGCCACGTACGGTGGGCGCGAGGCAGAGGGCTGGCGCGCGGACGAGCCGGACCCGCGGGATCTCGGCGGCGACTCCGCGTGCCGCCGGCGCCGGCCACGCCGCCAGCAGACCTGCCGCGCCGATCCCGGTGAGGCCGCCCCAGGAGCGCCCGCCGGGTCATCATCCCTTCAGCTCCTTCTTCAGCTCGGTCAGGAACCGCCAGTCGGTCCCCTGGGCGATGATCTTCTGGGGGCTCGACCGGATCATCCCCGCTTCGTGCAGGCGGAGCGCGTAGAATCGGACCGTATCCTCCGCATCGTAATCGCGCCAGCGCCCGTATGGAACATCCCGCATGGTCTGCAGTGTGGAGTCGTAATTCTTGGCGAAGCCTCGGTCGGTCATGACCCGAGCGGCTCGTTCGGGCTCCTGTGCACAAAGCATGTCGGCCTTGAGGATGGCTCGGATTGCGCGTTTCGTGGCGACCGGGTACTTGGCCACAAACTGCCTGTTCCCGGTCACCAGATGAGGAGCCAGACAGAGGCTCGGAAACTTCAGGAGCCTGAGCCGCGTCGTCTCGGGCGGCGGCTCGGCGGCGGCCGGCCCCCCGTCCAGCCCGAAGAGCCCGGCCGCTCCGCTGACGGCCAGGCCGCCCAGGAACTCTCGCCTGGTCCACGCTTCGGCGCGTCGGCTGGTCATGGCCACTCGTCAGCGGCTCAGTGCGCCGTCAGGAACGCCCGGGCGTGGGTCAGCTCCGGCCGGTCGGTGTCGGCCTGGGCGGCCAGCGAGACGAGCTGCCCGTAGTACTGCTTCGCCGTCGCGGTGTCACCGGCCAGCTCGGCCGCCCGGGCGGCGCCGCGGAGGCCATTGAAGCGGTTCGGCTCCCGGCGCAGCGAGGCCTCGTACTCGACCAGGGCGGGTCGGGCCTGGCCCAGCTCGAGCAGCAGGTCGCCGAGCATCTCGCGAGCCGGCAGGACCGGGGCCGGGGTGACCGGATGCTTCTCGGTGGAGTCCTCGACCGATCTCGTCCAGGAAGAGGGTCCCGGGGTGGGCCATCTCGAACTTGCCCCGCCGGGCCGCCGTCGCCCCCGTGAACGCCCCCTTCTCGTGGCCGAACAGCTCCGCTTCGAGCAGCGTCGCCGGGATGGCGGCGCAATTGATGACGACGAACGGGGCGGCGGCCCGGTCACTGGCGTCGTGAATGGCCCGGGCCACCAGCTCCTTGCCCGTCCCGGTCTCGCCCAGGATGGTCACGGTCGCGCGGGTGGGGGCGGCCTGCATCGCCTGCTCGAGCACCCGCTGGAGGACCGGCCCCCCCACCAGGCCCGGAAAGTGATGGAACGCCGCCCGCCGGAGCGCCGCGTTCTCGCGCTGGATCGTCTCCTTCTCCTGGCGGAGCGACTGGTAGAGACGCGCGTTCTCCAGCGCGACGGCGATGTTACCGGCGACCGCCTCCAGGAGCGCCAGGTCCTCCGGGGTGAAGGTCCCCTCCTTCTTGTTGATGACCTGGGTGACGCCGATGATCCCCGACCGGGTCCGGAGCGGCGCGCAGATGAGGCTGCGGCTGGCGGTGCCGACCTGCCGGTCCACGGCCTGGTAGAAGCGCGGCTCCCGCGAGACGTCGGGTACGAGCATCGAGCGGCCTTCCCGGAGCACCACGCCGCTGATCCCCTGGCTCGCCGGGAAGCGGATCTCCCGGATCCGCTGGGAGGCGTCGAGCCGCTCGTCGGTGGAGACCGGGAAGTAGAACTCGTCGCGCCCGGGGTCGTAGAGGATGATGGAGGACGTCTCGGCCCCCAGGAGGCTCTTGAGCCTCTCCATCATGACCGGCAGCAGCGCCTCGACGTCCACCAGCTCGTGGAAGGAGCGGCTGGTCTCCAGGAGGAGGGCGAGCGTGTCGCGGGTGCGATCGGGAACGGCGTCCATCGTCGGACCCGGTCGCCCTGCGGGGCGGCCGGCGTGGAGACTGTATGCCGCCGCCCGGGCCAGGGTCAAGCGCCGCCGACCGCTCTACCGTCCACCGCTTCGCCGGGGGCCGGCGGGTCGGAGTGGTACACTGAGGCCGGCATGAGCCACGGCATGGGAAGGTCCGGCCTGCTCCTGGCGCTGGTCCTGCTCTGGGCCCTGTCAACGCTTCCCCAGCCGGGGTGGAATGGCCTGCCTGGTCTTACGGGGATCGCCGGTGTCGCCGACGACGCCGGCCGCCGCTCGCTGTCCGCGCTGGATGCCATCTTCGGTGACTTCATCTCGTCGCTCGCCCCCGTCCTGATCCTGCTGGCCGCGACCACCCCCCTCCGGGAAGTCGCCACCGCGCCCCACGCGGTCCCGGCGTTCCAGACCAGAGGACCTCCCCGCCGCTAGCGTTCCGAGGAGCCCGTACCGCCCCCGGGGCGGCCAGCCGTCCTCCGAAGGTGAACGGCCGTCCCCGAGGGTCGCGTCTCGTCGTCCGCGAGGCGAACGGGTGCTCGACGATGTCCGCGGAAGAGGAGGAGGGTGGTCAATGAAGTGGTTTCGGGACACGATCACGGTCCAGACCGGGCAGAGCCAGGAGTTCATCGACGTCACCAAGCGGGTCCGCGACGTCGTCGCCCGATCCGAGATCCGAAACGGGATGCTGATCGTGAACTCCCTGCACACGACCATGGCGCTGTTCATGAACGAGTTTCAGTCGGCACTCATCGATGATCTCGGCGAGATCCTCCAGCGCCTGGTCCCCCGACGGGACGGCTACCGGCACGACGATCCCCGGTTCTCGGACTGCGACCGCGCCAACGGCCACGCGCATCTCCGGGCCACGCTGCTCGGCCGCAGCGTCGCGGTGGCGGTAGCGGACGGGGAGCCGGCGCTCGGGACCTACGAGAGCCTGGTCATCGCCGAGCTCGATGGGCCGCGGACCCGCACCCTGGGCGTCCAAGTGATGGGCGAGTAGATCGGGGGAGTAACTCGGCGCGACCCGGAAGGGGGCCCAAGGGCCCCCTTTCCTTCTTTCTCGCGGGCCAGCGCCAGCGGGAAGGGCTCGGGCCCGCCCCCCTGCTGCGAGACCGCCATCTGTTTCGCCCGCCAGCGCTCCACCGTCCCCTGACGACCCGCCTACACGAGCAGGCGCTCCACGAGATACGGCGTTAGACCAGTGAGCCGGAGGCGGCCGGTTCGTGTGGCTCGCCCCGCGGCTTAAGCGACACGAAGTGACGATTCACGACATCTCGGCGGGCCAATCCGTCCCTGTCTCAGCACGATCCCAAATGAGTCGGGTAGCCTGCGAGTTCGGTGAGAGACGGGAGCTGCATAGCAACGCAGGGCGTTTGGCCCCGTTCCCATTTTGAAGTCGCTGCAGAAGCGACTGGCCTCTGACTTGCAGCAGTTCGCCGCTGCTCGACGCCAGTAGAGGACACTGTGCGGACCCACGGCCGTCGAGGATAGGCAAGACATTCGGAGTGGCGGGAAGTCCTGGAGGCCGCTTCATCCGAGTTACGGTCGCAGGGTTGCCGAGCGAACGCGGCCTTCTCAAGGCTGTGTCTTCGCCCGCGGACGTGGGGGAGGGAGCCCATGCTCGTCCGATGGAGGCTGCGCCGATCGGCTGCGCTCACTTCATTGCTCGTCGTTCTCGGCCTGGCCGGCCTTGCGGATGCCCAAACGGCTCAGCTCACGTTGACGTGGGCCGACAACTCCTCCAACGAAGATGGCTTCGGCATCCAGCGCAAGATCGGGACGAGCGGGACTTACGTCCAGCGGGCCACCACAGGCTCGAATGCCAACTCGTACGTTGATGTAGGTCTCACCCCCGGCACGACGTACTGCTATCGGACATTCGCCTTCAACGTCGCCGGAAACTCGGCGTACTCGAACGAGGCGTGCGGGACCACGGCGGCCCTACCATCCATGACGATTGCCGCCACGACGGCCACCGCGACCGAGGTCGGCCCCGCCGCCGGCGTCTTCACCGTCTCTCGCACCGGCGCCACCACCGCGGCCCTGACCGTCAACTACACCGTCGGCGGCACCGCCACCGCGGGGAGTGACTACGTCACGCTCTCCGGCAGCCTGACCATCCCCGCCGGCGCCGCCTCTGCGCCCATTACCGTGACGCCCATCAACGACACCCTCGTCGAGCCCAACGAGACCGTCGTCGTCACCCTGGCCGCCAACGCCGCCTACACCCTCGGCGCTCCGGCCAGCGCCACCGTCACCCTCGTCAGCGATGACGTCGCCTCGCTGCCGACCGTGACCATCGCCGCCACGACGGCCACCGCGACCGAGGCCGGCCCCACCGCCGGCGTCTTCACCGTCTCTCGCACCGGCGCCACCACCGCGGCCCTGACCGTCAACTACACCGTCGGCGGCACCGCCACCGCGGGGACCGACTACACGACCCTCCCCGGCAGCCTGACGATCCCGATCGGCGCCGCCTCTGCACGCATTACCGTGACGCCCATCAACGACACCCTCGTCGAGCCCAACGAGACCGTCGTCGTCACCCTGACCGCCAACGCCGCCTACACCGGTGCTCCGGCCAGTGCCACCGTCACCCTCGTCAGCGATGACGTCGCCTCGCTGCCGACCGTGACCATCGCCGCCACGACGGCCACCGCGACCGAGGCCGGCCCCACCGCCGGCGTCTTCACCGTCTCTCGCACCGGCGCCACCACCGCGGCCCTGACCGTCAACTACACCGTCGGCGGCACCGCCACCGCGGGGACCGACTACACGACCCTCCCCGGCAGCCTGACGATCCCGATCGGCGCCGCCTCTGCGCGCATTACCGTGACGCCCATCAGCGACACTCTCGTCGAGCCCAACGAGACCGTCGTCGTCACCCTGGCCGCCAACGCCGCCTACACCCGCGGCACGCCTGGCAGCGCCACCGTCACCCTCGTCGGCGATGACGCGCCGAGCAACAAGCGCCTGATCGTCACCGCCCCGGGAGCGGGCGGCGGCCCGCACGTCCGAACCTTCGACGAGTTCGGAGACGCGGGCGAAGTGAGCCTGTTGGCCTACAGTGCGACCTTCAGCGGTGGCGTCTTCGTGGCCGCCGGGGATCTCGACGGCGATGGCGACCCCGAGATCATCACGGGACCGGACAGTGGAGGGCAGCCGCTGGTACGGACGTTCCGCAGCAGCAATGCCCCCTTCGGGGTCGAGTTCATGGCCTACGATCCCGCCTTCACCGGCGGGGTGCGGGTCGCCGCGTGCGATGTTCAACGGCGACGGCCGGGCCGAGATCATCACCGGCGCCGGCCCGGGGGGTGGGCCGCGCGTTTGGGTGTGGAAGGTTGACGGCACGACGGTGACGAGGATGGTCGGGTTCTTCGCCTACGACTCGATGTTCACCGGCGGCGTGTTCGTCGCATGCGCCGATCTCGACAATGACGGCCGGGCCGAGATCATCACCGGCGCCGGCCCCGGCGGTGAGCCGCATGTTCGCGCCTTCCGCGTGATTTCCAACGTCTCGGTGGAGGAGGTCGCCAGCTTCTTGGCCTATGCGTCAACCTTCGGGGGCGGTGTCTTCGTCGGGGCGGGGGATGTCAACGGCGACGGC
The DNA here is from genome assembly GCA_963708025.1 of uncultured Candidatus Rokubacteria bacterium. Taxonomy (GTDB): domain Bacteria; phylum Methylomirabilota; class Methylomirabilia; order Rokubacteriales; family DASRDR01; genus CAVPSB01. The sequence continues at coordinate 143,467 of CAVPSB010000016.1, forward strand.
CGGGCCGAGATCATCACCGGCGCCGGCCCGGGGGGTGGGCCGCGCGTTTGGGTGTGGAAGGTTGACGGCACGACGGTGACGAGGATGGTCGGGTTCTTCGCCTACGACTCGATGTTCACCGGCGGGGTGCGGGTCGCGGCGGCCGACCTCGACGGAGACGGTCGCGCCGAGGTGATCACCGGGGCCGGGCCGGGCGGCGGCCCCCAGGTGGCGAGCTTCAGCGTGGTCGGCGGCGTGGTGATGACCCAGGAGCTTTCGTTCTTCGCCTACGACCCCAGCTTCACGGGTGGGGTGTTCGTCGCGGGGTTCGGGCGGTGACGAGCAGCCAGGGCTCGCTCAGCGCCAGTCGTCGAGGAGGAGATCGTCCTCCCGCTCGTAGTCGACGTTCTTGCCCCGCTTCATCCGGATCATCAGCATCTCCATCAGGTACCCGGAGGCCAGCAGCATCTGGTAGGCGCGCCAGTAGGTCGTGTAGACCGGCGCGATGACGCGCTGGCAGCCGGCCGCCACCCCGAAGTCCTCGACGGCGGCCAGGAGCTGGGTGAAGTGCTCCGGCCGGCGCCGCCCGGGGTCGATCGCCGCGAACTTGATGTAGAGCGTGCCCTGGGGCGCCTCGGAGGCCCCGGGCGTGTGACAGATGGCGAAGCCGACGACCGCGCGGTCCTTCTCGAGGACCAGGGTGTCGCCCAGCCCGAGGCCGTTCACGATCTCGATCTCCTTGGTCAGGTCGAGCCCGCGGTAGATCTTGCCGGTGATCGCCCGCAGCCGGGCCAGTAGCGCCTTCTTCTTCCCCTCCTCGTAGGCCGAGAAGCGATGCACCTGCGGCCCGCCCCGGACCGGCTTGGCCGGCGGCGCCAGCTCGCGCCGCTCCAGCGACTTGCCGGTGATGGCGACCAGGGACTTGGGCTTGAACCCGAACTTCTGGTAGAGCACCAGGTGCTTGGGGCTGTAGGGGTAGGTGACCAGCCCCTCCAGGGTCACGTGGTTCTCGTCGAAGAAGCCCTGGGTGGCCTTCAGGAGCTGCTGGGCGACCTTCTGGTTCTGGTAGGGCGTCAGGACCGCCACCGGACCGAAGAGCCCCACGCTCCCCCAGCAGACGGCGATCGAGGCGCCCACGATCTTGCTGTCGTTCTCCTCGGCGACGTAGCACCCCCACGGCTCCATCAGCCAGCGGTGGTGCACGTACTGGGCCCCGCCGAAGACCTGTCGGGGGCGCGAGCCGAGCTGGCGCTCGTAGAAGTCGGCGAAGGCCGACTCGATGACCTCCCGGATCCGGGCCAGGTCACCCTTGCGAACCCGCCGAACCTTGATCACGTCCCCCTCCCGAGGTCGCCCGGCGCCTGAGCCGCGACCATCCTCACGCGCGCTTGCGCACTTCGACGCCGGCCAGGTGCTCGAGGAGCGTGATGACGCCCGAATGGTCGAGCCCGCCGCCCCCGCGCACGCGGACCGCGCTGAACAGCTCCTGCACGACCGCCGTGGTCGGGACCGGCACGCCGAGCGCCCGGGCCGACTCCATGATGAGGCCGAGGTCCTTGTAGTGGAGGTCGATCTTGAACCCCGGCTTGAACTCGTGGGCCAGGTAGTTCGGCGTCTTCTGCTCCAGACAGCGGGAGCCGGCCAGCCCGCCCCCGAGCGCCTTGAGCGTCAGCTCGATGTCGAGCCCGGCCTTGGCGGCCAGCGTCAGCGCCTCGGCCAGCGCCGTCAGGTTGACGGCCACGATGATCTGGTTGGCCAGCTTCGTGAAGCCGCCGGAGCCCAGCGGCCCGAGGTGCGTGATCGTCTTCCCCATCGCCCGGAAGATCGGCAGCACCTCCTCGAAGACGGCGGGATCGCCGCCCACCATGATCGAGAGCGTTCCCTCGATCGCCCCCTTCTCACCGCCCGAGACCGGCGCGTCCAGCATCCGGACGCCCTTGGCGGCGAGGGCGGCACCGACCTTCTGGGAGACGATCGGGGAGATGGTGGACATGTCGACCACGGTCTGGCCCGACCGGACGCTCCCGAGCAGCCCCTGGGGGCCGAGCGCCACCAGCTCGACGTCGGGGGAGTTGGGCAGCATCAGGATGATGACCTGCGCCTCGCGGGCGACCGCCTCCGGGGAGGACGCGGCCTTGGCGCCGAGGCCGACCAGCTCCTGGACGGCGGCCTGGCTCCGGTTGTGCACGATCAGGGAATGGCCGGCCTTCAAGAGGTTCTTGGCCATGGGCCGGCCCATGATCCCGAGGCCGATGAAACCGACAGGCTCTGACATCGTCGCCTCCTGGCTGGAAAGTTCCGGGGCAGGTCGCGCCCGGCGGGACCGAGGCGTGATTCACCGCTCGATTATAGGAACCGCGGCGAACGCGTCAAGGTGGGGGTCGCGGGGCCGGAGGCGACGAGCCCCCGGGGCGAGATGCCCGCGACAGTGCGGCCCGGCTGTGCTATTGTTCGGGGCGCCCGATCAGGCGCCCCGAGATGCTCCGCATGGCCACGCCCGCACGCGATCCCCGGATTCCGGCTGTCCGCCCGGACAGTCGTTCACCCGGCCTCCCGCTCCTGCCTGGCGTGGTCGAGCGCTGGCGTCCCCCCCGGGCTCCGATCGACCCCTGGACGGTTCTGCGCCTGTCCCGCTACCGCCGTCGTGATGAGGTGGCGCCGGCGATCTGGGAGACCGCCCGCGGCATGGCAGGGCGGGCCGAGGCGCTGATCGAGCCGGCGGCGCTGCTCACGGCCGTGCGCGTGGCCGCCCGCCATCCCGACGCGGTGCAGCTGGCGGCCGGAGCCCTCTTCTCGGGCCGGGCCGTGGCCACGCTCCTCGCCGGCTGCCCGCTGGCGGTGGCGTTCGTCCTGACGCTCGGCCCGCGGCTCGAGGCCGAGGTGACGGCGCTCGGCGGGCGGCGGGAGCTGCTGGAGTCGTTCCTTCTGGACACGGCGGGGTGGGCGGCGATCGAGGGGGCCGTCCGCGCCCTGCGGCTCGACCTGCGGGGCCGCGTGGAGCCCGCCGGCTGGCGCATCACGCACCGCCTGGCCCCGGGATACCGCGACTGGCCCCTCGAGGAGCAGCCGGCCCTGCTCGGCCTCCTCGGCCAGACCGGCGGGCTGGTCGCTCTGTCCGAGCACGGCGTCCTGGTCCCCTTCAAGTCGATCACGGGCCTCTTCGGCCTGGCCCCGGCCGCGAGAGCTGAGACGCGTGATGCAATCGGACTCCGGCCTCCCCCCCGGCAAGGCCGAAGGCCGTCCAGACGGTGAGGGAGGCAAAGACCGAAGGCCGTCGAAGGATCGGGTAGGCGGGAGGTCCCGAACCAACACCATGCCCACCGCGATCGTGACCGTGGAGGACTTCCGCCCGGGGCAGCCGGCGAGCCCCGCGCAGGACCTCGCCCATCGCCGCGCGCTGGAGGAGGGTCAGGTCCTCCTCCTGCCGCGGCTCCCTCCCCAGCTGCCGGAGGCGGACCGCGCGTTCCTGCTGGGCCAGCGTCAGGTGGAGGCCGGGTACCACAAGAACATCGCCTACCGGCCCGAGTCGGACCGGGTGACGGGCTTCGTCAAGCAGCGGCCCGGCGACGACGAGACGCTCCGGCGGGTCCTCCGCGACTACTCCCGGCGGGCGATCGCCCTCACCGCGGAGCTGCTGCCGACGTACGCGCGCACCTGGCGAATCGACTTCGCCAGCTTCCGCCCGCAGGAGGAGGCGGGGCGCCGGCTGGCGCTCCGCTCCCGGAACGACCTGGTTCACGTCGACGCCTTCCCCACCCGGCCGAGCCGCGGGGACCGCATCCTCCGCGTCTTCACCAACATCAACCCCAGTGCCCCCCGCGTGTGGCAGACCGCCGACACCTTCGACGCGCTGGCCGAGCAGTTCGCCCGCCCCTCGGGGCTGCTCGACCGGGCTCGGCGCGGGGGACTGGCGGGAGGAGCCCGACGACTGCTCCACGCCTTCGGGCTGCCGGTGCGGACCCGCTCGCCGTACGACGAGTTCATGCTCAGCTTCCACCATTTCCTCAAGGAGAACCACGCGTACCAGGCCGAGGCCGCCAAGGCGACCCACAGCTTCGCCCCTGGCTCGACGTGGCTCGTCCTCACCGACATGGTCAGCCACGCGGTGCTGCGCGGCCAGTACGCGCTCGAGCAGACCTTCATCGTGGCGCGCGAGTCGCTCGCGCTCCCCGACAAGGCGCCCATCGCGATCCTGGAGCGGCTGGCGGGCGCCCCGCTCCGTTAATCGGACGACCCGGAGACAGGGAGAACCACGAATGGCCAAGGGGATCATGGAGCGGCTGCGAGAGGGCATCGTGCTGGGGGACGGCGGCTACGTCCTCGAGCTGGAGAAGCGCGGCTACGTCCTGGCCGGCCCGTTCACGCCGGAGGCGACCGTGGAGAACCCGGACGCCGTGCTCGGGCTCTCGCGGGAGTTCGTGGACGCCGGGGCCGAGGTGATCCAGGCGCTGGCCTTCTACGGCGACCGGGGGAAGCTGGCCACCGTCGGCTACGGCGACCGGGTCGGCGACATCAACCGGGCGTCGGTGCGCCTGGCCCGCCAGGCGGCCGGGGACCGGGCCCTGGTGGCGGGCAACCTCAGCATGACCTGGGAGTACGAGCCCGAGAGCCCGAAGGCCAAGGACCGGGTCCGGGCGCTCCTCGACGAGCAGCTCGGCCACCAGATGGAGGTTGGCATCGACTTCATCATCGCCGAGACGTACCTCTACCTCGGCGAAGCCGTCCTCGCCACCGAGTTCGGCAAGCGCAGCGGACTGCCGATCATGGTGACGATGTCGTTCGAGGACAAGCTGGTGACCCGCGACGGGAAGTCGCCGGCCGAGTGCGCGAAGGCGCTCGCCGACGCCGGCGCCGACATCGTGGGCACCAACTGCTGGCGCGGACCCAAGCACATGCTGCCCATCGTCGCCGAGATGCGGAAGGCCACCAACGCGTACATCGCCGTCCAGGCGCCCGCCTACCGCACTACCGACGCCACCCCGTTCTTCACCGGGCTCAAGGGGTTCCCGGACGCCATGGAGCCCTACCAGCTCACGCGCTGGGAGATGGCCGACTACGCCCGGGAGGCCAAGGCCATCGGGGCCAACTTCATCGGCGCCTGCTGCGGGGCTGTCGCCACCCACATCCGGGAGATGGCCCGCGCGCTCGGCAAGCCGACGCGGGAGCCGTCCCGGTGGAAGCCGGACGCCTCGAAGCCGATGTCGGCGACCGAGTACTACCGGGAGCGCCGCAAGCAGTCGAAGGACTGACGGGCAGGGCCGATGAGCGTCGCATCGCGTCGTCGTTCGGACGGCCTTCGGCCTTGGGTCGTCGCCGATCCTCGGCGTACTCGGAGTACGCCTGCGGTCGGCGACTCCCTGCGTCCTTCGGACGGCCTTCGGCCTGTGGGCGCTGCTCGCTCCTCGGCCCTGCCCCCGAGAACTTGACTCATCTGCCATGACTTTGGCGCGTCAAGGACTCTAGCGGTCCCATGGAACTCGGCCAGATCAAGGTGCAGAGCTACGAGCTGCCGACCGTCATCAAGCACGGCGTCGGCGCCCTGGCCGCGCTCGGCGAGGAGACCGGCCGGCTCGGCGTCCGGCGCCCGCTCATCGTCACCGACAAGGGCATGGTCGCCACCGGCCACGTGGACCGGGCCGCCGGCCTGCTCGGGGCCCACGGGCTCGAGCCGGCGGTCTTCGACGGGGTCGGGGGGAACCCGTCGGTCCATCACGTCGCCCGGGGCAGCGAGGCGTACCGGGACCACCGGGCGGACGGCATGGTGGCCCTCGGCGGCGGCTCCTCCATGGACGTGGCGAAGGCGATCGGCGTGGAGGTCGCCCACGCCGGGAAGATCCTCGACTACGAGTACGGGCACACCCCGCTCAGCCAGCGCATCCCTCCGCTCGTCTGCGTCCCGACGACGTCCGGCACCGGAAGCGAGGTGACGCTGTGGTCGGTGATCACCGACCCCGTCCGCCAGATCAAGTTCAACGTGGGCGGCCCGCTCATCGGGCCGCACGTGGCCCTCATCGATCCGCTCCTGGTCGTCGGCCTCCCCCCGCACCTGACCGCCTTCACCGGCATGGACGCCCTCTCCCACGCCGTCGAGTGTTTCACCTGCGCCTACGCCCAGCCGTTCACCGACGCGGTCGCGCTGCTGGCCATGGAGTACATCGGGAAGCACCTCCGCGTCGCGTTCGCCAACGGCCAGGACGTGGAGGCCCGTCACCGGATGGCCATGGCCGCCATGCTGGCCGGCCTGGCCTACGGCTCGGAGTCGGCCGGCGCCGTCCACGCCATGGCCCAGACGTTCGGGGGCGTCTACGACGTCCACCACGGCTACCTGACCGGCATCATGCTGGCGCCGTGCTCGGAGTACAACCTGCTCGGCCACCCCGAGAAGTACGCCCGCATCGCCGTCGCGCTCGGCGAGAACGTCCGCGGGCTCTCGACGCTGGAGGCGGCGCGGCGGGGCGTGGGGGCGATCGCGGCCCTGACCCGCGATCTCGAGTTCCCGCCGTTCCGCGAGTTCACCGGGGCCAGCCCGGCCGACATCCCGCGGCTGGCGAAGATGGCCGAGGCCGATCCCCAGACCGTCGGGAATCCCCGCCTCATCGACGCCCGCGGGTACGAGAAGATCTACACCCGGCTCATGTCGGGATAGGCGCCGGCCAGGGCCCGAGGGAGGCGGCCGCGTGAGGCTCCGCTGCGGCGCCCGCGAGACCGACTGCCGTCTCGTCATCCTCGACAAGGACGGCACCCTCGTCGACTTCCGGTCGGTCTGGGTGCCGGTCGTGCAGGCCCGCGCGCGCTTCATCGTCGAGGAGGCCGCCGTCGATCCGGGCCTGGAGTCGGCCCTCCTGCGGGCCTTCGGCTACGATCCCGACGGCGGCCGCGTCGATCCCCGGGGGCCGCTGGCCATTGCGCCCCGGACCGAGACGACGGTCATCGGCGCGACTCTCCTCTATGGGGCGGGCCTCTCGTGGGAGGACGCGATGGCCGCCGTGCGGCGGGCGTACCGGCGGGCCGACGAGGCCGTCGACCCAGTCCGCGTGGGGCGGGCGGTTCCCGGCGTCGAGGCAACGCTGCGCCGGCTCCGGGCCGCCGGGGCGCGGCTGGCGGTCGCCACCACCGACACGACCGCCCAGGCCGAGCGTGGGCTCGCCGCCCTCGGCTGGGCCGACCTGTTCGAGGCCGTCGTCGGCGCCGACGGCGTGACGCTCCCCAAGCCCCACCCCGAGGCCGTCGAGCTCCTGTGCCGGACGGTCGGCGTGCCGGCGAGCGAGACCGTCGTCGTCGGCGACGCGGTCGCCGACGTGCTGATGGGCAAGGGTGCCGGGGTGGCGCTGACGGTCGGTGTCCTCACCGGCGTGACCACGGCGGCCGAGTTCCGGGACCACGCGGACGTCGTCGTCGACTCCCTCGCCGACATCGGGCCGGCCGCCGGCGGCCCGGCCCGTCCGTGAGTCGCCTACTGCCGTCCACTGGCGCCCACTACCAGACGTCCATGAAACTGGCCATCCGCGGGCGATTCCGCTAGAGTAGCGGCAGTGACCTCCGGCCGCCTCACCGGCCGTGGCAGCGAGAAAGGAGCCATGGGAGGACGACGCGTCCTGGTCATTGACGACGAGGCGTTGATCACCGATTCCTTCCGGCTGGTGCTCGAGGCGGAGGGCTACACGGTCGAGACCGCCGCCTCGGGGGTTCAGGCGCTGGCCGCCGTCGACGCGAGCGACTGGGATTGCGCCTTCGTCGACCTCGTGCTCCCGGACATGGACGGGCTGGAGCTGCTCCGTCAGATCCGGGCTCGCCGGCCCGGGCTGCCCGCCGTCGTGATCACGGGACACGGGTCCGGGCTCCGCGGCTTCGCCGCCCGGGAGGCCGGCGCCTACGCGTTTCTCGAGAAGCCGGGCGACATGACACCCGAGAAGATCCTGACGGTTCTCGCCACCGCCCTAGCCCGCCGGCGCGCCGAGCAGGAGCTGGAGGCGGCCCGTCACCAGGTGGCGATGAGCGAGAAGCTCTCGACGCTCGGCACCCTCGTCTCCGGCGTGGCCCACGAGATCCGGACCCCGCTCACCTACGTCACCAACAACCTGTTCCTGATCCGCCAGCGGCTGGAGCACGCGGCCCGGACCCGGCCCGAGCTGGCCGGCCTGGTGGACGAGGTGGCGCGGTACGGGAAGGCCGCCCTCGATGGGGTGGCCCGGATCGATCGCCTGGTGGAAGACCTCCGCCGGTTCGCCAGGCGCGACGAGGGCGGCCCGGTGGAGGCCGACCTCCGCGACGTGGTCGGGGTGGCCGTGGACCTCTTCCGCGCCACGCGCCGAGGCCGCATCGAGGTCCGGGCCGAGCTGCGCTCGGTGCCCTGCCTGCGGCTGGAGACCGGCCAGGTCCAGCAGGTCGTGCTGAACCTGCTCACCAACGCGGCCGAGTCGATGCCCTCCGGCGGCCTCGTCCGCATAACGACCCGCGCGGTCCCGGGAGGCGGCGAGATCGAGATCGAGGACCACGGCGACGGCATCGCGCCGGACGTCCAGGACCGGCTCTTCCACCCGTTCTTCACCACCAAGGCGGAGGGAACCGGGCTCGGGCTCTCGATCAGCCAGCGGATCATCGAGTCGCACGGCGGCCACATCCGGTTCGAGAGCCACGTCGGACGGGGGACCACCTTCTTCGTCTTCCTCCCGCTCCGGGAGGCGGACCGGAGGGAGCTGTCCGCGTAGGGCCCCCCTCGAGGGCCAGGGAGGCGACCGGTCTTCCGGCGGCGAAATCCGGAAGGGCGCGCGGGCCGTAGAGCGAGTGCGGAATCAATCTCCCTCGGGACCTCGGGCGTGACCGAACAACCCGCCGAGCAGGTGGACGGCCTGACGCTGGCTCGACGCATGGCCGCCGGCGACGCGGGGGCCTTCACCGCCTTCTACGACCGGTACGCCGACCTCGTCTTCGCGCAGATCCGACGCCTGCTACCCCAGCCTGCCGAGGGCGAAGAGGTGCTCCAGGAGGTCTTCTGGCAGGCCTGGCGGGAGGCGGCGCGCTACGACCCCAGCCGGGGGACTCCCGAGGCCTGGCTCCTCAACCGGGCGCGCAGCCGGGCCATCGATCGACTGCGTGCCATCCGTAGGAGAAGCGAGACGTTCGTGCAGCCCAAGGACGACACGATGAGCCAGGCCCCGGACCGGGCGGCCCCCAACCCCGGGAGCCTGGCCGAGGACCGGACGCTCGTCGAGACCGCGCTGGCGATCCTTCCGGCGGCGCAGCGCCAGGCGATCGAGCTGGCCTTCTTCGGCGGACTGACGCAGACGGAGATCGCCCAGCGCCTGGGCGAGCCGCTCGGGACCATCAAGACGCGCATCCGCGCCGGTCTGGAGCGGCTGCGGGGATATTTCCGATCCACCGAGGGCGAGCGCCCATGAGCCACGAGGCGTACGCGGAGCTGGCGGCCGGCTACGCCCTCGACGCGCTGGAGTCCGAGGAGCGGCAGCAGTTCCAGGCCCACGTGGCGACCGGCTGCCCGGAGTGCCAGACGGCGCTCGCCGACTACGCCGAGACGCTGGTCGCGCTGGTCCGCGAGCTGCCGCGGGCGCCGGCGCCACCGGAGGTCAAGGCCGCGCTGCTCCGACGGATCGCGACGACGTCGCCGGCACACCGGTCCCGAGCGGGCCCGCTCCCGGCGGTGGTGGCCGGCCCTCGCGGCCACGGCCCTGGCGGCCGCCGCGGCGCTCCTGCTCTACCTCGGCGTGCAGATGGGCGAGCTCCGGCGCGAGCTGGCGGCGCTGGCCGAGGAAGCGTCCACCCTGCGGGCGGAGACCGCCCGCCAGCGCGACCTCCTGGCCCTGCTCGGCGCCCCCGGCACCCAGGCCGTCGCCCTCGAAGGCCGGCCCTCGAGTCCGGCCGCTCGCGGGCGCATGTGGTGGAACGGCGAGCGCCGCGCCGGCCTCTTCGTGGCCAGCGGGCTCCCACCCCTCCCCGCCGGCATGACCTATCAGCTCTGGATCATCAGCGAGGGCAAGCCGATCAGCGCGGGAACCTTCGCCGTGGACCCGCGAGGCGAGGGCGCGTTGCGGGTGGAGCCCCTGTCGGGGGCGATCCGGGCGGAAGTCTTCGCGGTCACCCTGGAGCCGGCCGGCGGCCGGCCAGTCCCCTCGGGCGAGATGTACCTGGCCGGCAAGGCCACGTAGCGCCCTCGCGGCGGGCCGACGCTCGTCGGCTGAGCCGAGGGGGACGCTCCGGACAATTACGAACCCACCCGGTACCGGCTGGTCGTCTCAACGAAACCGGCCACTTAGTTAAACTAAGTCAATGCCGCTTTCAAGGCTCACGATAGGACTCGGCTTGATCGTCGTCTTGGCCGGTTGCGCCGGCCGGATGACGAGTCAGAAGTTCGACCGCGCCTTTCCACCCGCTTCCACCGTTGGGCCCACGAGGGAGCCCGACGATTCAGTTCAGATGAAGCGCGGCAGGCAGCCGCCCTGGGCTACCTGGACGCGATTGATCCTGACCACCTCTGGGAGGCCATGCTCCACGAGGCTGGAAAGTCCGTGCCCGAGTCAGAGCGGATGGAGTTCTTCCGTCTAGTCGATCAAGCAATGCCGCGCGAAGACCTCCAGCCCTTGGGAACCTAAGTGGAAGAATATTGCCGATGATCTGCATATCGGTGGCTTTGACCTGATGCGACTAGCGCTGGCCAAGCGCTCAGCTTTCCGACGTCCGGCCCATCCTTCCGGGCTCCCCGCCGGCGTTCAGGTCGCCCTCGTTGGCGAAACGTCCCTATTCTGACAATAGCTTAAGGCCAGCCACCTTCTCTACAGGTGGTAGGGATCCTCGCGACTGACGTCACAGCTTTTCTGTCTTCCTGCGACATGTATTGGCACCGGAGATGCTACAGACTGTGCCGATCTATCGATGCTGAGAGATCGACCTGGTGCGACGTCGCAGGGTGGGAGCGCGGATCGCCCTAGACGGCACGTCCGCGACCTGCTCTACGTCCTCGTCGGTCGCGACATCAAGCTGCGCTACAGGGACTCCGTTCTGGGCGTGCTTTGGTCGTTGTTGAATCCACTGGCCCACCTGGTGGTTCTGGTATTCGTCTTCCAGTGGGTCGCGCCGCTGAACATCCCGAACTATCCACTGTTCGTGTTCACCGGGGTGTTGGCGTGGAGCTGGTTCAGTGCCGCCCTGCCGGCGGCCACCATCTCTATCACGAGCAATCGCCAGCTGATTCGACAGCCCGGGTTTCCCGCGGCTATCTTGCCCGCGGTGCCGGTGCTGTCGAGTCTCGTGCACTTCGCCATCGCGATGGCCCTCGTCCTCGTGGTCCTGGTGATCAGCGGCGGCTGGCTGACCCCGGCCGTCCTTGCGCTCCCGTTGGTCGTGGCCCTCCAGTTCCTGGTCACCCTCAGCCTTGGGTACGTCACGGCCACTGTCCAGGTGCGCTTTCGCGATACCGCTTACCTCCTCGCGATGCTGCTGCTCCTGGGGTTCTTCCTCACCCCGGTGTTCTATCGACCGGGTCTGGTTCCGACGGCCTATCAGGTCGTTTACGTCCTGAACCCGATGGCCCATCTCATCGGCGCCTACCGCGACATCCTGATCGCGGGACAGTGGCCCGATATCCCGGGCCTCTTGGCCGTCGGGGCGGCCGCGACAGCCCTGCTCTGGCTCGGGCATCGAATGTTCCATCGCGCCAGCGTGAGCTTCGCCGAGGAGACGTGAGTGCAGGACGCCATCGTCGTCGAGGGCGTCGGGAAGCTGTTCCGACGTCATGCGGATCGCCCCCGCAGCCTGTCCGAGCACGTGCTCCAAGGATTGCGACGGCGGCAGCCACCGGAATGCTTCTGGGCGCTGCGGGATGTCAGCTTTCGCGTAGGGCGGGGACGGGCCCTCGGGGTCATCGGCAAGAACGGCGCGGGGAAGTCGACGCTGCTCCGGCTCGTGGGCGGAATCGGCCAGGCCACCGAAGGGCGGCTCATGACGTATGGGCGCGTCCGCGCCCTGCTCGATCTGGGATCGAGCTTCCACCACGATCTGACTGGCCGGGAGAACGTGATCGTCGCCGGCGTGGTGGCTGGACTCACCCGGCGTCAGGTCCTGGAGCGGTTCAACGACATCGTGGACTTCGCCGAGCTCGAGACATTCATCGACCAGCCAACTCGTACGTTCAGCAGCGGGATGCTGATGCGTCTGGCATTCGCGGTGGCCGTGCACACGGATCCTGAGATTCTCCTGGTGGACGAGCTGCTCGCGGTGGGCGATGTGGGGTTCCAGTACAAGTGCCTCGAGCGAATCGCCCGGTTCAAGCAAGACGGCTGCGCGATTCTCCTGGTCTCGCACGACATGGCGACCATGGAGGCTCAGTGCGACGACATGCTGTGGCTGCGCGACGGACGGACCGAGGCGTACGGTCAGCCGAAGGACGTCATCGGGCGCTACGTCGACGAGTCGATGGCCGAGACACGCCGTCGGATGGCGCCGGGTCGTCCCGCGGCCCGAGCCTCCAGCGGACGCGAGCTACGCCTCAACGAGAACCGCTTCGGCTCGCTCGAGCTCGAGATCACCGCGGTGAGGATCCTCGATGATCGGGGCGAGCCGATCGAAGAGATCGAGCCCGGCGCTGCGGTCACGATCGAGATCGAATACCACAGCCCGCGGCCTGTCTCCTGTCCGCATTTCGGCGTGACCATCTCCCGGCCTGACGAGTTCGTGTGCTTCGAGGTCACCACGGCCGCAGATGGGCACGTCCTGCCGGATCTCGTCGGGCGCGGCCGGGTCGGACTCGCCATGGAGAGGCTCGATCTGTCCGCCGGCGAATATTTCATCAACGTCAGCGCCTACGAGCGGGAATGGTCGTATACCTACGATTCGCACTGGCACGTGTACTCGCTGCGGGTCCGGGCGAGCAACTCCGGCAAGGGGCTTCTCCGGATGCCGCATCGGTGGCGCTTCGAGGTCAACGGCAAGAGGAGTGACCTTCCCCAGCGACCGGCGTCGAGCGCACCTGGCCCGGCGATGCGGGAGCAGTAGAGGCACGTATGCGAGTGCTCATCGTGTCGGCCTACCCACCCGATCCTGCCCCCGAGGCCAACCACGCCCTCCACATCAGCGAGCATCTGGCCGAGGCCGGAGTCGATGTCCACGTCCTGTGCAAGAGGGGGAGCATAGCCGTCGGGACGCGCCGGAACATCGTCGTGCATCCAGTCATCGCCGACTGGACCTGGTCGGATCTTCCGAGAGTGGTAAGGTGCCTGAGACGGTCCCGTCCAGACGTCGTTCTCCTCCTCTACATCGGCTGGGTCTACGACAACGAGCCGATGATCACGTTCCTGCCGACTATCTGCAAGGCAGCCCTCCCCGGCGTGCCGTGCGTGACACAGTTCGAGATCGTCGATCTCGGAACCCCCCGTCGATCGTTGTCGACACGCGCGCTGCGCAAGGCAGCGGCGCTCTTGGCGGGCTGGAAGAATGTGCATTACCTGTTCGGGACGCTGTTGCGCGATAGCGCCCGGGTCATCGCCCTCAGCAGTCCTCACCGGGCCCGACTCTTGGCCCACGACCCCGCGGTCGAGGAGAAGAGCGCGGTCATGCCGCCACCGCCGCTCATCCGTGTCTGTGGCGATGATCCCGCCACGACCCGGAGGCGAACGCGCGAGGCGATCGGGGCGGCTGAGAACGATTTTGTCCTGATGTACTGGGGATATATCTACCCAGGCAAGGGCGTGGAGACTCTCCTGGAGGCGTTTCGGATGGTATGCGATCGGCATCCGGGCATGCGCCTGCTCATCGTGGGGGGGAGCCTCGATGTCCCGACGGGGCCGATCAGCCGCGACTACTTTCAGACGGTCCGCCAGCTCCCAGAAGAGCTGGGCATTGCCGAGCGGGTCGTCTGGACGGGGCATTTCACTTGGGACAGCGACGCCGGATCCCGGTATCTGCACGCCGGCGACCTCTGTGTTCTGCCGTTCCACTACGGGGTGACGCTGAACAACAGCTCGCTCGCCGCGGCGGCCACGCACGGTCTCCCTGTGATCGCCACGGAATTGTCGAAAGGACGGGACGAGGCACTGGAGCACGGCCGGAACATCTACCTGTGCCGGGCGCGGGACGCACAAGCCCTTGCCGAGGCAATCGATCTGATCGGACACAGCACCGAGTTGCGTGAGCGCTTGCGAGCGGGGATTCGTGGCCTCGCAGCCGACTGGCACCGTTGGGACAGGATGACTCAGCGCATGATCGGGATACTGGGATCGGCGATTCCGCGCAGGCGGTCAGGCGACCAGCCGGTAGGCCCGGCGAACGCCATACGGCGTTCTTCATCGACGTGGTCGGAGCTCGATGCAGACGTCGGCGGTGGAGCCACTCCGCTGGTGTCGGTGATCGTCGCCGCCTACAACGTCGGACAATACCTCAGTCACTGCCTCGACTCCCTGGTCAATCAGACGCTGAAGAATGTCGAGATCATCGTCGTCGACGACGCGTCACAAGACAACAGCGCGGCGATCCTCAGTGAGTACAAGGCGCGACATCCGCATCTCGTCCGGGTCGTGACCTGCGAGCACAACATGGGCCTGGCGAGCGTCCGGAACATCGGGATGAGGCTCGCGAGAGGCGAGTACATTGCGTTCACGGATGGGGATGATTGGGCCGATATACGGATGTGCGAAGTCACGTACCAGCGAGCCCACGACGACGGCTCGGACGTCGTCATCGCGGACGCCACCGTGTTCTACGAGGACTCCAAGACGTTCGGGCCGTTCTTCGATCAGCACATCCGGAGGGCACTGGACCCCCAACTGAGAGCCACGCCATTCGAGCTGAGCCGGGACCTGCGCGTGATGTTGCTCGAACCGGTCGCATGGACGAAGCTCTACAGACGAACATTCCTGCAGAAGCACGCCCTGGAGTTCGAGGATGGAATGAACTCCTATGAGGACATCTGCTTCCACTTCTCCGTCCTGTTGAAGGCCACGAGAATATCGCTTCTCGATACGGCGCTGTTCTTTTACCGACAGAACCGGCCGGGTCAGATATCGGCGCGGACGAACCGAAAGGTCTTCGAGGTGTTCGAAGTGTTCGACGCGATCCGAAAGAATCTCACGACCTGGGAAGTCTCCCCTGACATCTGGATGCTGCTCGCCCGGGTGCAGCTGCGACAGTTCGACTGGTTACTGAAAGACAGGGTTCAATCCCGCCACAAGCGCGAGTTCCTGGCGTCCGCGGCGAAACAGTTGCGGATGATCCCTGAGAGCGCCACTCGACGGTTCCTCCGGCAGGCGACACCGGAGGAGCTGTCGAGATTTGTATGCATGCGGCGGAGCTGGCTGTACGCGTACGAACGGGTCGCACGAGGCGAGTGGCCGCTGCTCAGGCTGGTCTGCCTCGTGCTGAACGGGCGCCGGCCAGGTGTTCATCGACGGCTCGGCTTCGGGCGCCTGCGGCAGCGAGCGAGGTCCGTGGCTCGGTCGTTCGTCGAAACGTTGCGCGGTTCGGCAACCCTGGCTGCGCGGCCGGAGGCGATCGAGGCTCGGTCGGCGGAACTCCATGAGCTGACCGCGCGGGGTGAGGAACCGCTGGTCGAGGTCCGTCAGGTCCACGAGCAGGAGCTTGTTCTGGCTCGGCCCGACAAGGCCGGACTGTCCGACGCGCTGCGCCGGATGGAAACCGACTATTACCTCTCGCGGGCCGCGATCTTCCGCGAGGGAGACATCGTGGTCGACGTCGGCGCACACGTCGGGGTGGTGTCGATCTACCTCGGCAGGAAGTACCCCTTCATACGGGTCTACGCCGTGGAGCCCGAACCGACGAACTTCGAGTGCCTGAAGCGGAACATCGAGCTGAATGGCGCCTGGAACGTTACCGCGATCAACAAGGCCGTTTCCGAGGATGGACAGAAGCGAAGGTTGTCCGAAGCCGCAGCCGTCTTCACGACCACTGAAGCAGGTCCTGCCCGGAGTCGCCTTGCCGATCGAATGCGTGGCCATGGTTGGAAACACCTCCGAGACGCTGGTCGTCGTCGCCCGGGGCCCCGATGGGCGCACGTCGTTTTCGTGGGCCAAGCGGCTCGACTATGCCCTTCATCAGCTGCCTCTCGAGCTCTGGGGCGACCCCGAGCATGTCGTCCGAACCGTGGGCGTCCACAACGAGATCGTACGGGGTCTGGCCGCCCAGCATGAAGGCGTTCTGTTCGTGGACCAGGCGCGTCTGATGCCCGGGTCCGGCCTCTACTTCAATGACCCCTGCCATTTCACCGTCATCGGGGCCACGAAGTTCGTCGAGAATCTGCTCGGGGTTCTGCTCCCGTGAACGAGGCCGCGCGCGCAACGGGAGTACGTGAGGGCCGGGCTTTCAGGGCTGCTCGAGGGGGTTATGGCGTGTTGCACAGGATATCTGCGCGCGCGGCCTGATGCCGGCGATCCCTGCGGAGTATCAGGCGTTACTTCTTCCGTTCTCAGCAGTGCTTCGTCTTTGGTAGCGGACTCGCCGGTCCACCCGCGGATGACCGTGTCGGCGACATCGTGTTCCGGCTCGCAACACCGCCCGATCTCGAGCATCTTGACGAGCTCGAGCGCTTTGGCCGGGGTTCACGCCAGGCGCGCTCATGTCGAGCAGGAGAATGACTGGCTCTTCGTGCCACGGTGATCGTGGCAACAGCCCGGTACGGCCGCGTGATACGGGATGAGGTGATCTCACGAGTGGTCCAACTCGGACCAGGGCAGATCAGCCAACCCGCGAGGTCACATGATGCGCCCAGAGGCGTCCGAAGGTCACGAATGGAGTGCCGGTACATTTCGTGCAGGATCTCTGGCCCCCGACTCCATGGAAGAACACACGGCAGCTGAGGCCAGCGGAACGGATTGCCCCGATCACTCGAGAATTCCGCACCAGCTCGGCACTTCCTCCAGGTGGCAGTTGCGGCTCTCAGATGAGACTGCGCCGATGAGGGACGGCCGAGCGCGCGCAGTGTTTCGCCGAGCGACACGCGTCGTTCAATCCGTGACGCGGAGGTCGGGAGGATTCACGGGACTGACGGGATCGAACGGGCCGATTCGATCGCGGCCATCCGGGATGCGGTGCGGACACTCCTCGACGATTGAGCCGGCGCCGGGCCGAGTCCGTCCGCCGCTTCATCGTGGAGAAGGGGATCGATCTCCACCGAGTCCAGACCATCGGCCTCGGCGAGGCCCGCCCGGCCGCCGCCAACACCACCAAGCAGGGCCGGGACCAGAACCGGCGCGTTGCCGTCCGGCTCGTGACCCCGAGCGAGTAACGCGCGCCTGCGGCCGGTCGGCGTCCGGGTCAGCCCGGCGCCGGCCGGACCCGCCCCGACTAGTCGGCGTGGGCCGGCGAGCCTCGGGGGTTCATACTCTGGCACCGGCTGTGCTCCACATCGTTCACAGTCGTCCGGCAGCAATCCGATTTACTGACGGGGGACACGCGCCGCCCGTTACGTGGACCAAACGGCGGCTGACCATTCCGCTCGCACCGGTCCGGTAGTACGGCGTACGCCAACGCTGTGGCAGTAGCAGAAGGGTTCTGGGCGCGCCACCGGCTTATGCGGGTTCCAAAAGGGGGGGATCGTGCTCACTATCAGGCCTCGATTTGTCCGCCTGGAGCCGTGGTTGGTGTTGCTCGCGCTTGTGGTGGCCCCCGGCCCCGCGATGGGTGCTCAGCTCACGCTCAATTGGACCGACAACGCAAGCAATGAGAGCGGCTACCGGGTGGAGCGGAAAATCGGCAGCGGCGGCAGCTACGGTGAGATCGCAGTCCTTGCCGCTAACAGTACGGGCTACACAGATCCCAACCTTGCGGCGTCCACGACGTACTGCTACCGCGTGCGCGCCTTCAACGCGGCGGGCGTGTCCGGCTACTCCAACGAAGCGTGTGCGACGACGGCCCAGAGCATGCTCAACCTCACGGCAACCAAATCCGGTACCGGCAGCGGTACCGTCAGCAGCTCGCCAGGTGGCATCAACTGCGGGAGCGACTGTACCGAAGCCTTCCTGAGCGGTAGTGTCGTGACACTCACGGCAGCACCGAGCGCGGGCTCCCGGTTCGATGGGTGGAGCGGTGGGGGGTGCGCAGGTACGGGACCGTGCATGCTGAGCGGCAACGCGAGCCTAAAGGTCATCGCCACCTTCAACCCAACGGGGAGCACGACGTATCAGGCGCAGGCGGACTTCTCGCTGGTGCAGGGGCAGCGCGGCTGGTCCTATCTGGCTTCCACCGGGGCCCTGCTCACCCCCGACGCCGCGGCCCAGTTGTGGCGGGGCGCCGCCCCGTATGTGATGCTCTGGAGCAGTGGGTGGCACCCGGGCAGCACGATCGATGTGGTGCGCCGCTGGACGGCGCCGCAGGGTGGCAGGGCGCGGATCACGGGGACGGCGCGGGACCTTGATGCGGGTGGAGGCAATGGGGTCGTGGTGCTCATCCGCCACGGGGCGACTGTGATCTGGCAGGCGACGATCAACAACGGCAACACCACTGGGGTGGCGTTCGACGTGACGGTGGCGATTCGCCAGGGGGAAAGGCTCGACTTTGTCATCAACAGCCGGGCGGACAACTCCAATGACTCCACGTTCTTCAACCCCACGATCACCCTGACCCCCTGAACTCCACAGGGCCCGACACGACGTCGCTTGCGCCGCGGGACGAGACCCCGCCCGGTATGCTTCTCCATGGCGCGTTCCTCCGGTGGCCGTCCTTGTAGGCGGCCGGTCTCGGGTTGACCCGGCCGGTGAGCCGATCGTGAGGAGATGGCCCGCGGCCGGCGTCAGCCCACGCGACCGCCTGGCCGGGACGCCAGGCCGGCGCGCCGTCAGGCGGCGTCGTCCCCGACCCGGGGACGCGCGCGGCTAGGAGCGCTTCTCGACACAATCGTCCTCCGTGAAGACGTGATCGAGATGCATGGCGTGCTGCCCGGGCGCTGGACACCGCCAACCCAGGAGCATAATCGTCCGCGGCATCGAGATGCTCCGGCTGCTGGACGCCCTGGACGCCGCCTGGCAGGGCCGCGGCCAGGTGGTCCGTCTGCGGGCGCTACCGGAAGGGCCCGACCCCCGGCCCCTGACAGCCGGGGCTCGGGCCGGCCCGATGGTATGCTCAGGGCCGTGAAGCGCCGTCTCTCTCCATCCGAGGCGTTCCGGGCCGAGCAGGCCGCCGAGCGCCTTGCCCGCGATGAACAGGGCATCATGTTGACTACCCTCGCGACGGCGGTTCGTCGTGTGCCGAGGCCTGCTCCGGACGCTGCTCGCGGGCTACGCGGGCCTGACCCCGGAGCAGCTCGCGTTCTCGTACGGCCCCGAAGGCCGACCACACGGTAAAGGAACGTGACTCGACAGCGCGTCGTGGTGCTGGGCGTGGACTCCCTGGACCTCGAGCTCACGAAGACGTGGGCCCGCGCCGGCGACATGCCGACCTTCGCGAAGCTTCTCCAAACGACCTTCCGGGGTTCGGTCAACAATCCGCTCGGGCTCGAAGCCGGTAGCGTCTGGCCGACCTTCACGACCGGCGCCATGCCCGACGAGCACGGCCAGTTCGACGGACCCTACAAGTTCGACACGGAAACCTACGAGGTCCGTCTCCTGAGTCCGGCCGAACGTGCCGGAGAGCCATTCTGGGTCGCGGCATCCAAGGCGGGCCGCCGCGTCGCAGTCGTCGATGTTCCCTATGCCATGCTGGAGGACGAGATCAATGGCGTCCAGATTGTCAACTGGCTGACCCACGTTCGGACGCAGCCCGAAGGCTTCGCCTCGCGGCCAGCCGGCGCTGCACCCCAGATCGCCGCGAAGTACGGGGTCAACCCGTTCGCTGGCTCGAACCGGTGTCCGACCAACGACGTTGCGGTCAACACAGCCGGCGCCATCGTCGCCTTTCGCGACCAGCTCATCGATCGGGTCGCTCGGAAGGAAGCGCTCTGCCGAGAGGTGCTGGCCCAGGAGCCGTGGGATTTCTTCATAGCCGTGTTTCACGATGCGCACGATATGGGGCACATGTGCTGGCACGTTCACGACGCGACTCATGAGCGTCATGATCCGGCGATTGCAGCGCGGGTGGGCGATCCGCTGCGTGCCGTCTACGCGGCTATCGATGCGAGCATCGGCCGCCTACTGAACGTGATCGACGACGACGCAACGGTCATCGTCTACTCCAGCCACGGCATGGGCCCGGAGCGAACCGCGACCCGATTCCTCGACGATCTGCTCCTCAAGATCGAGGAGTCCTATGAGGGCCCGACCGCTCCGCCCGCACCACGGAGTTGGGGTGACCGTATTGTGCCCTTCTACCGGGCGTTGGTTCCCCGCCCAATTCGGCGTCAGCTCCTCAAGACTACCCCGATGGCGTGGGCCTATCGGCATCGTCATACCGAACAGCTCAAGCGGCGTCGCTTCTTCGAGCTCGCGGCGAACCACGCCACGGGCGGCGTGCGCTTCAATCTGAGAGGGCGCGAGCGCTGCGGCCGGGTTGCGCCGGGCCGCGACTTCGAGAGACTCTCCGACCGGCTCGCCGAGGATCTCCTGCGGATCGTCAACCTCGGAACGGGCCAGCCGCTGATCGAGTCCGTGGTCAAGACATCGGACCTGTCATGGGGCTCGAACGCCACACTTCTTCGAAACCGACGGTCCCCGAGTAGAGGACCAGGGAAATCGCCGGCGCCGCACCGCGGCGGGCCGCGAGCCAGTCGAGGAACGGAAGATCGGGGAGGAGGCCATCGGCGACGATGACCGCCTCGCCTGGCGTCACCCGTCGGGCCCGAGCATGTCCCGCAGTGCATTCACCAGCTGGTTGTCGCTCCAGCGCCACAGGCGGTCGGGATGCTCCTCGACGTCGACCCGCTGGTTCCATGACAGGTCGTCCCGGAAGGCGCCGATCGCGTGAGCCGCGACCGACCAGAGGGCGAGCGCCAGGAAGGTGGCCTGCCATGCCCGGCGGCGCATCACCATGGGGGCGAGTGGAACGAGACACAACGCGAGAATCGGCGTGAGGTCGGCCAGCAGGCGCGGGCCGTAGGTCCACCCGCCCCACCACTTGGCCCACTTGCCGTACATCAGGACGGTCAGAACGACCCCGACGCTCAGCGCGCGCAGCAGCGGGTCTCCCCCGCGTCGCCAGGCGGACGCGAAGCCCACCGCCGAGAGGATAAAAACCGGCGAGTACACGAGGAGCCCCCGTCCCGGGCTCAGCAGGACCCCGGTGAGCCCCTCCCACAGAGGGGTCCGCCACAACGATGGCTCGAAGAGGGGCAGCTGCGTGTGAAGGGGACGGCCGAAGTAGACGGTGTTGTACCACAGGTGGAAGAGCACGCACGGTACTCCGCCGAGAGCGAACACCCAGGCCTGAGCGAGGTGGTACCGCAGGACGTAGACCAGGAGGGGCACCGCGAGCACGATGTCGGGCGGCCGGGCGAGCACGGCAAACGACAGCGGAAACCCGGCCACGCCCACCCAGCCGGGCTCCGTCCGCCCCCGCACGAGGCAATACAGGGTGGTCGCCAGCGCCAGCTGGCTCGGGCCATGCTGCCAGAGCGCCTGGCTGCTGACGCTCAGACTGCTCGTGCCCAGCCCGTAGACCGCGACGATCGCGACGGCGACCCGCCGGCTCGTCAGCCTCAGGAGAACGAGATAGAGGGCGACGGCCGACAGCGCCACGATGATGGCGGCCGAGAGCTTCTCCTGCTCCGCCATGCCGGGACTCTCCGGGCTGATTCCCAGCAAGACCGCCGGCACATAGATCGGCAGCGCCACCAGCGCCACCCCCACCGGGTACCACGACACGTAGTGCCCTTTGGCCTGGACGATGTAGTACGGCAGGCCCCCGATCCGCCCGCCCGGCGCCCTCTCGTCGAAGAGGAAGGGAAACGCATCGAGATGGAAGGTGCCCCCCCGGAGGATGCTGAGAGGCAGGTAGCGGGCCGGCAGCGTGTCCCCGGTCGCGATCGTTCTCCCGTTGGCCAGGTAGACTCCCACGAGCACGAAGAAGATGACGGCAACCTCCGCCAGGCCCCTGATCTTCAACGCCGGAACAGGAAGCGGGCGAAGAACGGGCGGTTCCGGGCGACCAGCCGGTAGCCGGCCTCAACCGCCCAGACGAGCGGCGGGACGCGGAGGACGCGGCCCAGGCGCGGGAAGCCGATCCGCTCGAGGATGAACAGGCTGGCCCGGCCGGCCGCGAGCAGCGTGCCGTCGGGGCCGAGGACGTGGACGGCGCGCGCGCAGCGCTCGGCCAGGGCGTCGGTCATCGGCGGGCGCGGGGCCTCCTGGTAGGGCACGGCCTCGAAGACGTCATCCCGATCCCGTCGCTTGACCCAAGCGACCGACCGCCGTCAGAACCCTCACCCGCCGTCCCAGAAGAGCCAGTAGCGGCCGGGACGCCCCGGCGCGGGGACCGCCGGGCTCACGGGAAGACGCGCTTCCCCGCTCTCCTCAGGGCGTGAACCAATACCGGCGACTCCCATTCCCGCCATCCATGCCGGAGGCCCCCGTCCCCGCCGCCCGGCTCCCACTCCGACCGCCGATCGGCTTCTCGCAACGCTCTGCTCCCCCCAAGCGGCCGTGGCGTTCCGCTTCGAGCCGCGGCCCAAAGGCCGAAGGCCGTCCAACAGTCGCGGCCTCCGAGGGGGGGGGCATCGGGGGGGTCTTGGAAGACCCCCCCGAAAAGTCCTCAGGGCAGGAACTCGTTGGGCTGCTCGAAGATCCCGAGCCCGATGCACCCCTCGGGCGACCACGCGCTGTGGATCGAGCCCGGCCGGCGCCACACGAAGTTCCCCGCCGTGCAGGCGCCGTCCTCGTCCACCAGCGAGCCCTCCAGGATGAAGCTCTGCTCGAGGCCGACGTGGCGGTGGCGGGGCAGCCGCGCGCCGGGCTCCATCCGCGTGAGCACGGTGCGCCGGCCCGAGGCGTCCTGGTAGAGCACCTTGTTCCAGACCCCGGGGAACGGGGTCGGCTCCCAGTCCATCCCGGCGACGTCCACGTAGGTCGAGCGCTCGGTCTCGTTCAGGATCATCGACTGTCCTCCTCTTGCGCTCCGCCGATGTACTGGCCGAGGAGCATGATCCGATCGCCCTCGAGCAGCTCGGAGTCGAGGTCGTGGCTCACCCCGAGGACGGCGTTGTTCACCATGACCTCGATGTTGTCGCCGATCTCCCGGGAGCTCTTCGGATCCCAGAGCGCCCCGGCCAGCGCCGGGTTGCGCTCGCTGACCTGGCGGAGGACCGAGCGAACCGTCGCGCCGCGCGGCGCCTCCTCGGTCAGCGTCACCTCGCCGGTGCCGGGGCCGCCGACGAACCGGTTGACCCAGGAAAGCACCTCGACCCGGACGCGGATGGTCGCGCCGGGCGGGGCCGTCACTTCCGCGCGCTGTCGTCCTTCAGGAGGGGGAGTCCCAACCATCAGATCGCCTGGACGCCTCGGGCCTGCGGCTCTCGGGACGTCCGGCCCCTCCGGTGGTCCCCCTCCTGGACCTCCCCCACCTGGGGGTCGAACGGTCATGGCAGACCCTGATCACCTCGGGCCCTGCGGCTTCCCATCGCCCCACACGGCCGGAATCATCCATTCGAGCCCCAGCGCCTGCAGGGTCTCCCGCTTGGGCCGGCCGGTCGGCCGGTCGTAGCCCATGCCGTCGTACCAGACGTCGAGCATGTGGTCCCAGTGCTTCTCGACCGACTGACCCTTGGCGGGTCCGTCCACCGGGATCGAGCCGTAGCGCTTGGAGGGCCGCTCCAGCTCCGGCCCGACGCCGGACCGGATGTTGAAGGCGCGGAGCATCGCGCCGATGCGCCGGCCGAACCGGAACGCCTCGTCCCGCGTGTACTCCCAGCCGGTGGCGGCCGACAGCGCGCGGCACAGGTTCTCGAACGTCGTCCGCGTCGTGAAGATGCAGGCGCCGAGCGAGTCCTCGAAGTGCCGGCGCCCGTTGAGGGCGGCCGTCTGCCGCGCCACCTGGTCGGGATCGAACGGGTTGATCCGGGCCGGGAGGCCCAGCTCGGTCGGGTGGACGGGCGGGCCGGTCTCGAGCGTCCCCGTCGAGCCGGTGCAGGTGTCCAGCATCTCGTCCCAGCGCGCGCGGTGGTCGTGGCCGCGGGGCGAGGCGTTCTTCCCGGTGTAGATCGCGCACTCGGCGGCGCCCCCGCCCAGCCGCTCGGCGGCGAGCTTGACGCCTTCGGCCAGCAGGTCGCCCAGACCCTCCCGCCGGTTGATCAGCTGGAGCAGGCGATTCGCCCCCTCGGCGTCCCCCCACGGGAGGGCGAAGCCGAGCTGCCGCTCGGTGATGTAACCCTTCTCCACGCACTCCATCACCCAGCCGCAGAGCCAGCCGAACTCGTTGACGTCCACGCAGGCCCGGTCGAGCTGGGTGTTGAGCCAGGAGACGGCGACCGGGTCCGTGCAGCCGATCGTCCAGCCGGCGCCGGACCAGCCCTCGTACTCCGGCTCGTCGACGATGTCGCCCCGGTGCGGGCCGGTCGGGAGCACCTGCATGTGGCAGTGGTGCATGCCGCAGGAGCTGCACTGGTGGCCGCGATGGTCGAAGCCCTGCCGGAGCGCGGGCGCCTCCCACTTCTTCATGTCCACGTCGGGCGGGGCCACGCTGGTGGTGTAGTTCTTGATCGGGAGCGCCCCGAGCCCGTGGAGGTTGACCACGCCCGGGAGCGTCCCGTACTCGTACAGCGTGCGGGCGGCCGGGTTGGTGCGGAGGTCGTAGGAGATCTCGTCCGCGGCCGCGTAGACCCCGCGGGGATCGACGGCGCGGATCGCACGGGTGCCCCGGACGATGGCGACCGCCTTCAGGCGCTTCTTCCCCATCACCGCGCCCACGCCGTTCTTGGAGGCGACGTGGCCATAGTCGCCCTGGATGGCGGCGAACCGGACCAGCGTCTCGCCGGCCGGGCCGATCGAGTAGACGGAGAGCATGTGGCCCTTCCATCCGAGCTCGGCGGAGAGCGCGTCCTGCGTCTCCCACGTGTCCTGGCCGAGGAGGTGGCTCGCGTCGCGGAGCTCGACGCGGTCGTCGTGGATCAGGAGGTAGACCCACCGCGGCGCCTGGCCCTGGAGGACGATGGCGTCGTAGCCGGAGAACTTCAGGTTGGCGCCGAAGAAGCCGTTGGCCTGGGTCGAGGTGGCTCCGTTGGTCATCGCCCCCCGGGTGATGACGGTGAGGCCGCCGGTCCCCCAGACCGGCAGGCCCGCGAACGGCCCGGTCGCCAGCACCAGCCGGTTGTCCGGGTGATCCCAGCCGACCTCGGGCGGCACCTCCTCCCACAGCACCTTCGCCCCCACCCCGACGCCGCCGAGGTAGAAGCGCATCTCGGCGGGCGTCCACGGCTGGCTCCAGATCCGCCCGGTGGTCAGGTCGACCCGCAAGAGCTTGCCCGCGTAGGCGCCGGGAAGCTCGGCCTGGGGTGCCGCTCCGCCCTCGCTGCGCGCCATCGTACCGGCCTGCGCCATGCTCTCTCCTTTCGGGACCTCCCGCCTACCCGATCCTTCGCGGCCTTCGGCCTTGGCCTCCCCCACCCACCGGGGGGAGGGGGGAGCCGGAGGCACGCGGTTCCTCGACATGCTCTCAGCCGCGCGTCGAGGCGACGACCGCCGGCGAGGCCGACGGCCGGCCCAGCACGGTCTCGGGCAGGAGCCGCGCCGTCGTCCGCGAGGCGATGTAGGCGGTCTTGACGTCGAACGGATTCCGGCGGAGGTGCTCCTTCCATTTCCCGAGCGCGATGCCCGTCTGGACGAGCCCCTTCAGCATCCCGACGTCGTTCGTCGTCCAGACGTCCTCGGCCCGGCCGAGGATCATCGCCCCCGTGAGCCGGTCGCCGTGCCACAGGAGCTTCCGGTAGGCCGGCCGGTCGGGATGGACGGCGGCGAAGATCTCGGCCTGCCCGTCGTCCCAGCGGCCGAAGCTCGCCACGTCGAGGTGGCAGACCTCCACGATGTTCATGAGGAGGCTGCCGCGGTAGGCGACGGCGCGCCCCGCCATGTTGGCCCCGACCACCCGGCCGTGCTCCATCGCCGTCGGCTCGATGGCGTGCACGTCGGGGTGGCCGGTCACCAGGTCGCGCCCCTCGGCGACGTCGCCCGCCGCGTAGACGGTCGCCACGCTCGAGCGGAGGTGCTCGTCCACCAGGACGCCGCGGTTCACCGGGATCCCCGAGCCCCGCAGCCACTCGAGGTTCGGCCGGATGCCCGTCGCCATGATGACGACGTCGGCGTCGAGATCGCCCCCCGATTCCAGCGTGAGCCGCCGCTTGCCCCCCACCGGCTCGATGGCCTTGATCGTCACGCCCGTCCGGACCTCCACCCCGTGCTGGCGGAGCCACGCCTCCACGATCCCGGCGCCGTCCCGGTCGATCATCCGCGGCAGGATCTGCGGGGCGATCTCGACGATGGTGAGGCGAGCGCCGAGCGACAGGATGGCGTTGAGGATGGTGAAGGCGATGAAGCCGGCCCCCACCATGACGACGTGGCTGCCCGGCCGGATCTCGGCGACGACACGGCGGGCCTGCTCCAGCGTCCAGAAGCTGTGGACGCCGGCGCCGTCGGCCCCCGGGATCGGCGGCCGCACCGCCGAGGAGCCGGTGGCGATCAGGAGGTCGTCGTACTCCACGACCGTGTCGTCGTCCAGCGTCAGCTTGCCGGCCCTCGGGTCGAGCCCGACGGCCCGCCGGCCCAGGTGCGGCTTGACGCCGAGCTGGGCGAGCCGCCCGGGTGTGGCCGTGAAGACGTGGGATTCGGCGATCGTGCGGCCGAGGTAGTACGGCAGGACCATCCGGGAGTACGGCCGCTCGGCCGAGACCAGCGTGATGTCGGACGGCTCGTCCCGCGGCTCGAGCTGGCGGATGGTGGTGATGGCGTTGTGCCCGGCGGTGCCGCCGCCGACGATGACGTGGCGCCGGGGCATCAGCGGCCTCCGTTCCCGCCGACGGCGGCCAGGAGCCGCGCGCCGCGCTCGCTCGCGAAGTCACCCAGCCAGTCGGCCGTCGGGTGCTCCTCGTAGAGGATGGCCTGGGTCGGGCACGCCGTCGCGCAGGCCGGGTCCCCGCCGCACAGGTTGCACTTGAACGCCTTCTGGGTCTCCGGGTTGTAGAAGATGGTGCCGTAGGGACACGCGATCGTGCAGAGCTTGCAGCCCACGCACTGGTCGTCGAGGACCACCTTCGCCCCGACCGGCGAGATGACGATGGCGCCGACCGGGCAGGCGGTCATGCACCAGCCCTCGGCGCACTGGGTGCAGGTGTACGGGGCGTAGCTGGTGTGCCCCTCGTAGGGCGACACCCGGATCACCGACCGGGCGGGCTGGAAGGTGCCGGTCTGCGTGTACGAGCAGGCGTACTCGCACCGGAGACAGCCGGTACACCGCTCCGGAACGATCTTCAGGACCCTCATGCGTGTCCCTCGTGGGTTCGGGGCTCGTCGCGGGGCGCCGGGAGAGCCGGACGCGCGGAACAGGCTCGTGAATCGCGAACCGGCTCTTATGTAAACACAGTCTTCCCGGTCATTCAACCAAGCGGGCCCCGGGGGCGAACCATTCGTCGGGTGGTTCGCTCACAGGCTCCGAAAGCGCGTGAAGGAGTCGGGGCGTCCGGCCCCCCTCCCCCCGGTGGGTGGGGGAGGGGGGTTGGGGGGGTGGGCGGGAGGTTCGAACAGTGGGCGGCAGGTCCCGAACAAGTCAGTCGGGCGGGGCCGCGGTCAGCCCATCGGGAAGGCTTCCGGCGGGCACCTCGAAGACGGGCGCCGGCAACGAGCCGGCGAGCGCCTCGTCGGGGTTCCAGACCGCGGTCCCGTCGCTGACGAAGAAGCGCGCCACCTGCTCCTGGGCCGCGCGGGCCAGCCTTCCCGCCAGACCGGGCGCCCCGACCCGCAGGAGGAAGGTGTGGGGCTCGGCTAGCTCATCCGGGAGCGTGCCGGCGATCCGGTCGTAGCGGAGGAGCGTCGTCGCGTCGGCGAGCTGGCCGGCCCGGACCAGCGCGCTCGTCGTCGGGTTGGGAACGATCCGGTCGCCCCGGGCGAACTGGACGAGGACCGGCTTCGGCTCCTGGCCGGCGAGCGGCGCCGCGCGCAGGTAGCGGGCGTAGGCCACCGGATCGCCGCGCCGGCCCAGCCACTCGGCCCGGGCCAGGTACTCCTGGATGGCGAGCGCGCCGGGCGTCGGCGCGACCACCGGTGGCTCGGTGCGCAGCGGCAGATCCTCGTGGAACTCGTCGGCGCCGTTGAGGAGCGGCGGGCTCCGGCGGCCGAGGGCGGCGCGGAGAAGCGGCCGGAACGCCGGCGACAGCCGCGCAATCTCCGGGATCGGCCCGCCCGGCACGTTCAGGACGCCGAGCCGGACCCGGGGATCGACGGCGAGCAGGAGCGTGCCGTAGATACCGCCGAGCGACTGGCCGACGTACGCGAGGGGCGCGCCGCGCGTGTCCACGACGCCGTCCCCGTCCACGTCGAGACCGCCGGCCAGGGCGCGGACGAACGCCATCAGGTCCACCACCTGCTGGCGGAGGCCGTCCCGCAGCCCGAGCGTCGCCAGCGGGCTCGCCGAGGGCGTGGAGAGGCCTTCGGTCGGCTCGATGGCCCCGTCGCCGTTCAGGTCTTCCCCGCGACCGGGGATGCGCACCTCCAGCGGGGCGCCGGTCGCCGGGGTAACCACCAGCCGCCCATCGGGCCCGCCGCCGTGGCCCACCACGGTGATGGCCGCCGTCGCGATGCCGTGTCGCGCCAGCGTGCCGGCGATCAGGAGCGCGCTCCCGAACATCTCCCCGCCATAGCCGTGGCCCATGATCGCCACCGGCCAGCCGCCGGCGGGCGGGGTCCCCGCCGGCACTACGATCACGAACGGCACCGGCACCGCCCGGGACGGGTCGGGCAGCCGGCGCGCGGTGGCGCGATCCACGATGCGGTGGTCCACGGTGAGGTACGAGGGCGACCAGAACCAGCCCACCCCGAGCCCGGCGACCTCGGACGGCAGGGCATCCACCGGCAGCGGCGCCTCGCGGAACGCCTCGGCGGCGTCCTTGTCCACCCGCACCTGGCGGCGGAGGACGAGCCGGCGCAGCGCGGCGCGCGGGAAGTACGCGCGGCCGCCGCCCTCGGGCGCGGTGATCAGCGCCGGCGCCGGCGGGTGCCGGTCCAGCGCCTCCCGGGCCTGCTCGAGGAAGCCGCTGACGCTGCCGGTCGTGAACGTCGCCGCGACCGCCACGTCGTCGGGCCGCAGGCCCCGGCGGGCCAGCGTGGTCATCAGCGTCGCGAGCGCCTGGCGATAGGCGCGGGCTGGCAGTGGCCCGTCCTGCCGGCGCAGGAAGCGCTGGAAGGCGGCCGCCGGCCGGATCGGACGGCCCCCGGCATCCCGGAGCTGCCGCGTCACGACCAGGCCGTAGCGGGTCTCCGGCTCGAGGAGGGCTTCGGGCCGACCGTAGAGGGTGTGGGTGAGGGGGTCGTAGACCAGGCGCTCCAGCGCGGTCGCCTCCGGGGGGCCGGCGGCGAGCCGCACGAGGAAGATGCTGCGAGGACTCACGCTCGCCGGGTCGATGGGTCCCGAGAACGGCACGGCCAGGCGCGGGCTCAGGTCGAAGCCGTCCAGCTCGTTGAGGAGGTGGACCTCGTCACAGGCCGAGGACTCTCCCAGGCAGTTCGGGAGGGGCAGCGCCACGCGGAGCCCGGTCCGCTGGCCGGGATCGGGGACCGTCAGGCGATCCGACGGGAACGGCCCCGGGCCCGCGGAATCGGCATCGAAGCGGGGCTCGACCATCGGCGCCGGAGGCGCGGCCGCGAGCGAATCCGGGGCACCCGACAGGAAGACGAGGACTGCGGCGAGCGCGGCGCCCGCCGGCCCAGCGAAGCGCCCGGGGCGGCGCCTGATCACTGCTCTCACGATCGAAACCTCCCGCCTCCCCCCCACACCGTGCTCCTCACCGTGGCAACTCGACCCGCCGGCCCTCCTCGGCCGAGACGTAGGCGGCATAGATCACCTCCACGGTCTCGCGGGCCAGCAGCGCGCCGGAGAGCGGCTCACGACCCTCGCGCACCGCGTCCACGAAGTCCGCCATCTCTTGCGGATAGCCGCGCATCCAGTCCTCGTCGGGACTCGGGAACTGCCAGCCGGCCGTCGTCTCCACCTTCTCCGTGATGTACTCGTCGCCCCAGACCCCCGGCGCCGGCGCGTAGACCTGGAGCGTGGTGTTCGGATTGATGTTCGCCTGGACGACGCCGTTCGACAAGTAGGCCGTGAGGAGGTTCTTCACCCCGCCCAGGCTCACGTCGGTGGCTAGGACCGTCGCCCGGGTGCCGTCCTCGAACGTGAGGATGGCGGCCGACCAGTCCTCCACGTCCTCCCACGAATCGACCAGCCACTTCTTCGCCTCGGCCCGGAACGCCGGCGTCTTCGTGAGCTGGCCGACCTCGGCGACGACGGACCGGACCCGGATGGGCGCGCCGCCCCGACGCTGGCCTTCCCAGTGCTTGAGGTGGATCACCGCGCCGATGGGGTGGGACCCCATCCGAAGGAGCGAGCCGCCACCGGCCGTGACCCAGCGCCGGGAGTAGGCGGCGTGGGAGCCGGAGTGGCTCTCCTCGGCCCGGAGGTCGAGCACTGTCCCCCCGCTCCGCTCGAGGAGCCGCCGGAGCTTCGCCACCGGCGGGGCGTAGACGAAGTTCTCGGCGTAGCCGAGGGTGACCCGGTGCTCCCGGCAGGCATCGAGGACGGCGTCGGCGTTGGCGAGTGCCGCCTCCAGCATCGCGCGCCGCGAGAGCGCGGACGCCTCGGCGAAGCAGCCGGTCAGGGGCTTCTCGACCACGACGTGCTTGCCAGCCCGGGCCGCGTCGATGGCGAGCGCGTGGTGGACGCTCGTCTCGACGGGGAGCGTCACCAGGTGGATGTCGCGTCGCTCGAGGAGCGCCCGGTGATCGGCGTAGACGTGGGGGATGCCGAAGCTCCGGGCGAAGGCCTCCCCGCGCTCCCGCGAGCGGGAGGAGACCGCCACCAGCTCGCAGGTGGCGCCGCGCAGCGGGGCCAGGGCGTGGGCGTGGAGGTGGGCCGCGAAGCCCGTCCCGACGAGGCCAATGCCGATGCGGTTTATCGGAACCTCCCGCCTACCCGATCATTCGACGGCCTTCGGCCTTTGGCCCCCCTCCCCCACCCACCGGGGGGAGGGGGGAGTCGGAGGCCACGATTGCTGCACACGCTCTGGGAGCCGGCGACGAAATCGGCTCACGCTCATCCTACCCGGGCTGGCTTCTCGCAGCGCACCGTTTCCAGGACTGACGGGCTGGCGTTTCACTCCTGGCGCGGGCTTCGCCCGCGCCTCCGCACGGGGGAGGTCCGGGAGGGGGGCGGAGCCCCCCTCACGTTCCGCTCAGCCGGCCAGCGTCCCGCCGTCCACGGCGAGGATGTGGCCGGTGACCATGCGCGAGGCGTCGGAGAGGAGGAAGACCAGTGCCCCCACCAGCTCCTCGGGCTGACCCAGCCTCCCGGCCGGCACCCGGCGCATGGCCCGCTCCCGGTACTCGGGCTCGCGCTCGATCAGGTTGCCCATTGGGGTGTGGAACCAGGACGGCGCGATCGCGTTCACCTGGACGTCGTGAGGCGCCCACTCGACGGCGAGCCCCCGGGTAACCATCACCACGCCCCCCTTGCTCGCGCTGTAGGCGATGGTGCCGGGCAGTCCGATGCGCCCGGCGATCGAGGCGATGTTCACGATCTTCCCCCGCCGGCGCGCCAGCATGCCCCGGCCCACCGCCTGACAGCAGAGGAAGGTGCCGGTCAGGTTGATGGCGAGGATCCGGTGCCAGTCCTCGAGCGGGAACTCGGCGGCCGGCGCGCGGCGCGTGATCCCGGCCGCGTTGACAAGCCCGTCGATGGGCCCGAGCGCGCGGGTCACCTCGTCCACCATCCGGGCGACGCCGGTGGGATCGGTCACGTCGACTCCGACACCGAGGCCCCGGCCCCCGGCCGCCACGATCTCGGCGGCCACCGCGGCCGCTCGCTCGGCGGCCACGTCCGCCACCGCCACCGCCGCACCCGCGCTCGCCACTCCGCGGGCCATCGCGCCGCCGAGGCCGCCGCCGCCGCCGGTCACGACCACCACGCGGCCGTCGAGGTCGAAACCCGAATAAGTTATTGGGAACCTCCCTCCCACCCCCCAACCCCCCTCCCCCACCGTTGGACGGCCTTCGGCCTTTGGCGGGGGGGGGGCGGATGACTCGATTCCTTCACGCGCTCTCGGCTCGGGACCTCTCGACCTCGGCGGCCGCGGCGGCCGGCGGGGCGCTGGCGGCGATCAGGCCGCGGATCTCCTGGAGCAGCGACTGGCGGTCGTACGCCCCTTTCTCCAGGATCTTCTCCACCGAGCCCTGGAGGCGCTGGCGGTCCGCGTCGGTCAGCTCCTTGGCGGTCAGCACGATCACCGGGATGTCCCGCCAGGCCGGGACGCGACGCAGCTCCTCGAGGAACCCGAAGCCGTCCAGCTCGGGCATCATCAGGTCGAGCAGGATCAGCCCCGGTCGCCGCCGCGCGACCTCGGCCAGTCCGGCCCGGCCGTGACCGGCCTCGGCGACGGCCACGCCCTCCTTCTCCAGCGCGCGCCGCACGAGCTCCCGCACGGACGGGTCGTCGTCGACGATCAGCACGGGCTCGGTCGAGCCGGCCACCCGGAGCCGCTTCACCGCGGCGGCGAGCTGGTCCCGGCTCAGCGGCTTGGTGAGGTAGTCCACGGCGCCGAGCGCGAAGCCCATCGCCTTGTCGTCCATCATGGTGAGCACGATGACCGGGATCCTCGCCAGCTCGGGATCCGCCTTCAGCGCCGCCAGCACGGCCCACCCATCCATTCCGGGCATCACCACGTCCAGCGTGATGGCCGCCGGACGCAGGGCTCGCGCTAGCGCCAGGCCCTCCTTGCCACCGGCGGCCGTCCGGACCGCGAAGCCCTCCTTCCCCAGGAAGCGCTCCATCAGCTCCAGGACGGCCGGGTCGTCGTCGATGACCAGGACGACCCCGGCCGGCGCCCCGGCCGGCGCCGGGGTCGCGGCCAGCGCGGCGTCCGGTGCCGCCTCGGCGGGCACCGGCGTCGTCTGCGTCACCTCGGCGGGCAGCGTGACGGTGAAGGTGGAGCCCTGGCCCGGCTCGCTCTCCACGGTGATGTCACCCCCCATCATCTGGCAGAACCGGCGGCTGATCGCCAGCCCGAGCCCGGTCCCGCCGTACTCCCGCGCGGTGGACGCCTCCGCCTGCGCGAAGTCCTGGAAGAGCTTGCCCATCTGCTCGGGCGTCATGCCGATCCCGGTGTCGCTGACCCGGAAGGCGACCCAGTCGCGGCCGCCCTCGGTCCGGCGGCTCGCCAGCAGGCGGATGGTTCCGCGCTCGGTGAACTTGCTGGCGTTGCTCAGCAGGTTGAACAGGGTCTGACGCACCTTGGTGAGATCGGCGCGCACCGTCCCGCAGTCGGGGGCGCCGGCGACCTCCAGGGTGTTGCCGCGCTTGTCCACCAGCGGTCGCACGGTGGCGACGACGTCCTGGATCATGCCGGCCACGTCGAACGGCTCGATGTCGAGCGTCATCTTGCCGGCCTCGACCTTGGACAGATCGAGGATGTCGTTGATGAGGGCGAGCAGGTGCTTGCCGGCCCCCCGGATCTTGTGGAGATCCGCCGCGTAGGCGGCGGCCCCGGTCCCCTCCACCTCTTCCAGCAGCATCTCGCTGTAGCCGATGATGGCGTTCATCGGCGTGCGCAGCTCGTGGCTCATGGTGGCCAGGAACGCGCTCTTCGCCTGGTTGGCCTCGTCGGCGGCGGCGCGCGCCTCCCGGGCCTCGGCGACCGCCTGGGCCAGCTCGGCGGTCCGCAGCTCGACGGTCCGCTCCAGGTTCTGGCTCCACTCCTCGAGCCGGCGCTCCCGGGATCGGATCTCCCCCGCCATCGTCTGGAACGCCCGGGCCAGCCGCCCGATCTCGTCGCTCCGCGCCGCGATGTCGGCGACCGACCCGGCCTCGAACCGGCCGGCTTCGATGGCGGCGGACGCCACCGTCATGCGCTCGACCACGCGCACCACCCGGCCGCCGACCACGACCACCAGGCCGGCCATCAGGAGGAGCGCCGCGAACCCGATGGCGGCCTGCTGCCGCCCCAGCTCCCTGACCGGCGCCAGCACGAGGTCTTCGGGGACGTTGAGCACGACCTTGAAGCCGGTCAGCCGCGCCGAGGCCCAGTACATGCGGCACGGGATGCCCCCCATCGGCAGGCGGGCCATCCCCTCGGCCGTCCCCACCGCCAGCCGCCCATCGGGGAGCGTCTGGATGTCCTCGCCGGGGTGGCCCCGGCCCAGCATGAGGGCCTCGTTCGGGTGGGTGATCACCTTCCCCGCCCGGCTGACCAGGAAGGCGTAGTCGCCGGCGGGGGCTCGGCTGCCCGGCGCGTGACGGAGATGGAGCTGCTTCACCATCGCGCCGAGCCGATCCAGCGCGATGTCGGCCCCGGCCACGCCGATCAGCCCGCCCTGCTCGTCGTGGACCGGCACGGTCACGCTCACCATCGTGATGTCGGAGCCGCCCTCGTCGTAGTACGGCTCGGTCACGTAGAGGCGGCCGGTCCGCTTCGGGCCGTTGTACCACTCCTGCTTCGCGTCGTGGAAATCGTAGTGGAGGCGGGCGGCGGAGGGCCAACTGCGGCGATCCACCCACGGCATCGAGTCCGGCTCCGCCCAGTGCTTCTTCTCGAACGCGAGGTAGACTCCGTAGACCTCCGGCGGCGCCTCCTGGAGGAGCTGCACGAGATAGGGCACGAGCAGACCGTCGGGCTGGGGGCCGAGCGCCTTCTGGCGGGCCGCGATGCTGGACGGCAGGATGGCGACCTTGGCGACGAAGTCGTCCAGGTCCTGGGCGGCCGCCTGCACCTGCTTCCGCGCCTCGCCGTCCGTCTGCTCCTCCAGGGCCGCCTGGCTCGCCCGGTAGTCGAGCCAGGCCGTCGCGGCCAGCACCGTGCAGGTGGCGGCGCCGATGTAGAGGCAAAGCCGCAGGGCGAGCGTTCTCGGAACCAGGCGCAACCGTCTCATCCGTCCGCTCGGCAGGGTCCGGGCGGAGTCTATGGCCTGGAGCGCGCGGCTGTCAAACTCTCCGGCTCTACGGCTCGAGCTCGGGAGCTCCCGGCGGCCGACTCGCCGCACGCCACCGCCCTTGTCCCTCCGCCACCGAGCGCGCTACACTCCGGCCACGTTGACGATGGCGCGAGCCCGTGAGCTGGGCTGCCGAGTCGGGCCGCTGGCCTGGCGGTGGCTCCAGGGAACGCGCGGGAGACACGCTTTGGACCGCTCTCACGCGGCGCTACGCGGACCACCCGATGCCCTTTCACCGATGCCACGCTCGTCCATCTCGCTCATCGGGAGCCCCCGACGACGGCATTCAGGGGCGAGCAGTGGACCGACCACAACGCCAGCCGGATGGTGGACGCCGACGCCATGGACGAAGCAGGTCGCGTCCCGCGACGGCGGCAGGCGCGTCGAGAGCACCGCTCGGGTGACTCCGGGCCGCATGGATCGGCGGTGAAGCGATCGCTGGACGGCGCAGTTTTCCTGGTTGCGATCGCGTTCGCTGTCTGGGCGGCCCACGAGGCGTACGTGCGCTTCCATTCCGCCTACTACAATGGCGAAGTCTTTCCGGTGCATGCCACCGAGCGACTCGGGGGAAAGGCCGTCCTGGAATTCGAGTTCACTGCGCGGCACCGGGCGCTGGCGGGGCTCTGGCTGTTTTTCGATGCAGGCGCGGATGGCCCGCCGGACGCGCGACTGGTGCTCGCCGTGCGCCGTCCGCACGACGACCAGCCGTTCTGGTCACAGAGCGTCGAATCCGACAAAGCGCAGAAGCGGCACGGGGCGATCCTCGGTGTACTGAGCGGCCTTTCCTTCGTCCCCGGAGACCGTTACGTGATGACGTACGCGATGCCGGAGGTTCCGGCCGGTCGTGGATGGCGGGTCAACTATCTCAGCATCGAAGGCTCGACGTCGGTGGTGCGATGGGGCAACAAGGAACGCGCGGCGAGCGAACCGCCTGTCTTGTGGCTGGAGACACGTCCTGACTTTCCGCGCTCGCCGCTCGTCGTGGGCCTGATCCTCCTGGCCATCCTCTCGCTCTTGGCCCGAGAGAAGACGCGGCTGGCGATGTCGGCCTGGTTGATCATGGCGGCCTGTTGCCTTCTGGTCGCCTCGTACGGCTGGCAGTTCCGCCTGTGGCAGTTCTGGGGTTCGTTCTGGCCGGACGAGTACCCGGCGCTCGGTCACACCGTTGCAAGGTTCCTCCGGGGTCAGATCACGTTTCAGGGAATGGCCGATATCCTGGCCGAGAATCGTAGTGGCCAGGCGTTCTTCGTGCCGCTGGCGATCGGGATCTTCGAGTCGTGGGGCCTATCGCTGCGCGAGGCATACACGGTGGTCAATACGGCGCTGTTCTTCCTCGCCGTTGCCGCACTGTGGCGAATCATGCGCTGCTTTCGCTTGGTGGACGACCGGGCGAAGATCGCGATCGGCCTCCTGTTCTTCGGCCATGTCTGTGTCATTCGCGCGATCGGATCGTTGCAGACCGATCTTGGTGGGCTTGCCCTGACCGTGCTATTCGCGTGGACGATGGTGCGGGCTCTTGCCGAGGAGGGCACCGGCCGGCGCGTCGGCTGGCTCGCTGCGAGTGGGGTCGCGGGTTTCTTCGCGGCGATTACGCGAGTGGCATTGGTGCCGTTGTTGTTGGTGCCGGTCGGCCTGTTCTTCTGGAGCTTGTGGTTTGAACGTGGCCGGGCGTGGAGGGAGCGCGGGATGTACCTGGTTCCCACGGCCGTGGGTGGTCTCCTGCTGGCGGGCTGCTGGACGGTCCTGGGTCTGTGGGCGTCCGTGAGAGCCGTACAGGCCTATTCGGCACTGCCGGAGTTTCGAGCGGGATTTTCGTGGACAGCCTTCGCTGGCGCCTCGCTCTGGGGATTGCAGGTCGGCCTTCCGGCCCTGGTGTACGGGTGGCGGGGCTTGTTCACCGACCGCGTGTTCGCGGCTCTGGCCGGCGCGATCTTGGGGCTGGAAGCGCTGCTGGGCTTCGGCCGAATCGTGCCATGGCTGCGCTATTGGGCGCCTCTGGCAGTTCTCGGTATCGTCCTGTTCATCTGGATCGCAAGGGCGCGCCAGAGATCGGCCTTCGTGTTGTGGTTGGGGTGGGTGACCGCGGGCTTGAATGGGTGGCTGTTGTGGCACGATCCGTTGTTCGCGTTCTAGGAGTCGCGCCAGGCGCTGGCGCGATCGAGGGTCGCGGTGGCCTCCTCGTCCAGGCGGAGCTCGATG
Source organism: uncultured Candidatus Rokubacteria bacterium (assembly GCA_963708025.1). Taxonomy (GTDB): domain Bacteria; phylum Methylomirabilota; class Methylomirabilia; order Rokubacteriales; family DASRDR01; genus CAVPSB01. Next base: position 180,699 of record CAVPSB010000016.1, read on the forward strand.
CCCCCCAGGAGCTCCTGGAGCTGGGCCACCGAGGTCGCGCTGGCGATCGGCGCCGTGATGCCGGGGCGGTGGGCCAGCCACGAGAGCGCGACCTGGGCCGGCGTCGCGCCGAGCCCGGCCGCCACCTTCTCGACGGCGGCCAGCACCGCGAAGCCGCGGTCGGTCATGTAGGCCTTCTGCACGCCGGCGGCCCGGGCGGTCGCGGGCAGGCTCGCGTCGCGCCGGTACTTGCCGGAGAGGAAGCCGCTCCCGAGCGAGGAGTACGGGATGACCCCCACGCCCTGCTCGAGGCAGAGCGGCTCGAGCTCGCGCTCGTACTCGTCGCGGAACACGAGGTTGTACTTCGGCTGGAGCGACTCGTAGCGCACGTAGCCGCGCTTGTCGCTCTCCCACAGGGCGCGCGTGAGCCGCCACGCGTGGTGGTTCGAGGCGCCGATGTAGCGCACCTTGCCCTGGCGCACCAGGTCGTCGAACGCGCGCAGCGTCTCCTCGAGCGGGGTGTCGCGATCGTCCCAGTGGGCCTGGTAGAGGTCGATGTAGTCGGTCTCGAGCCGGCGCAGCGAGGCCTCGACCCCCTGCATGATGTGCTGGCGCGAGAGGCCGGTGTCGTTCGGTCCCGGCCCCATCGGTCCCATCACCTTGGTGGCGATGACCACCGCCTGGCGGTTCCGGCGCGCCTTCAGCCAGGCACCGAGCACCGCCTCCGACTCGCCGCCCTTGTTGCCGGGCGCCCAGCGGGAGTAGACGTCCGCCGTGTCGATGAAGTTGCCGCCGGCCTCGAGATAGGCGTCGAGGACGGCCTCCGACGCCTTCTGGTCGGTCGTCCACCCGAACGTGTTGCCCCCGAGACAGAGCGCCGCCACCCGGAGCCCGCTGCGACCCAGCCTGCGCATCAGCATGATGACTCTCCCCTGACGAGGTTTCCTCTGGCGGGTGCCCGCCGAGCGAGCCTACCACGATCCGCTCGGCCAGCGATCGCCGCGTAGACAGGCAGGGCGACGTCCATGAGTCGGGAACGGACTCAAAGCGTGTGAAGGGATCGGGGCCTCCGGCTCCCCCCTCCCCCCGGTGGGTGGGGGAGGGGGGCTGGGGGGGTGGGCGGGAGGTCCCGAAGATCTCAGTCAGGCACGTAGGCCGGGCCGCGCACCTCGAACCGGGTGGACTCCACGATCCGTCCCGCCGGGTCAACCAGGGAGAGGGCGTGCTGCCCGGCGACCGGCGCCCAGAGCACGGCGCCGGTCGCGGCGCCGAGGTCGGTCTCGTCCAGCGTAACTCCTCGCCATCCCCCGTTTTCTTCGGATCAAGGGGTTGGGGCGTCGTCGCTCGGGCGGGAATCGGGGGTACATTGAGCGTGGAGGTGGCCATGTCGGGACCGTCATTTGCTTCCGGGCCGCCAGGGGTGTCGCCCCGGGCGACCATGCATCACCTGATCCGGGGGCTGTGGATCTCACGGGCCCTCTGGGTCGCCGCAACGCTCGGGATCGCGGACCTGCTCGAGGAGCCGAAGAACGCCGCTGAGCTGTCGCATGTGACGGGGACGCACGGCCCCTCGCTCCAGCGCGTTCTGCAGGCTCTGTGCAGCGTAGGAGTGCTCACCCAGGACGACGCCGGGCGGTTCGCACTGACGCCCGTCGGTGCCACCCTGCGGAGCGACGCCCCCGGCTCCCTGCGGGCCTGGGCGAGCATGGTGCTGGGCGGTGAGACCTACCAGGCCTGGGGGGCCCTGATGCACAGCGTGCGCAGCGGCAGGGTCGCCTTCGACCATCTCTTCGGGCAAGGTGTCTGGCAATACCGGACCGGCCATCCGGAGTACGCGCGGCTCTTTGACGACGCGATGACAGGGCTCACGGCCGGAATCGCCCCCGCCGTGACCGAGGCTTATGACTTCGGCGCGATCGGCACGCTCGTCAACGTGGGGGGCGGGCATGGGGAGCTACTGGCTGTCCTCCTCCAGGCCAGTCCCGGCATGCGAGGCGTCGTGTTCGACCTGCCCCACGTGGTGGCCGGCACCGGTCCGTTCTTGGCCCGAGCGGGCGTCCTAGACCGCTGCGACGTGGTCGGCGGGAGCTTCTTCGACGGCGTTCCCGGCGGGGGTGACGCCTACATCCTCAAGAGCATCATTCACGACTGGGATGACGACTCCGCCACGGCGATCCTACGGAGCTGCCGCCGGGCGATGTCGCCGAGGAGCACCCTGCTTCTGGTCGAGCGGCTGCTGCCCACCGTGGTCGAGCCGTCCGGCGCGAGCGAGACCGTGACCTTCTCGGACCTCAACATGATGGTCATGCACGGGGGGCGCGAGCGCACGGAGGTCGCGTACCGCGCACTGCTCGAGGCGGCCGGTCTTCGACACGCGCGGACGGTCCCGACGTCGGTCGGATTCAGCGTGGTCGAGGCGGTGCCCGCCTGATCCGCGGAGTCGCCGAGTCGCCGGGTCGGCTGCTCACTGGCGGGCAGCGACGCGCTCGCCGTCCTCCGCTCCCCGGGCCGAGGATGTCCGACGGGAGCTACGACAGGGCCGTCGCTCCCTCCCCGACGTCGAGCATCGCGCTCCCGTCTAGGACAGCCGGTAGATCGCGACGCCCGCGGGGCCGGCGGGTACCTGAGACGCCGGGACCGCTCGGAGCCGCGCGGCCCACGGAGTCCCTTGGAGCTCCTGCCTCACCGGCTCCGTGACGAAGATCCCCGCCTCACTACCGAGCGCGTGGGTCGCGGCCTCGACACGGTGCACGACGTCGACGCTCTTGCCGTACAGGTAGGTCCGGTACGCGCGGAACGTGCCCTTGTGCACGGCGATGTTGATCGGGCACTCGAGCGCCTCCCGCCGGTCGAACTCCGCCCAGGCTTCGCTCAGCCGCTCGATGGCGGTCATGACGCCGGCAGGCTCGGCGAAGGTGAAGCAGTAGGCGTCGCCGACGCCGAAGCGGTTCGTGCCGCCGAACTCCTTGCAGACCCCGTCGACCGCCTCGAGGAGCTGGTCGAGGGCCTTCTCGACGACCGGCACCGGGCGCGCCTCGACGAGGGCCCTGAAGCGTCGCAGATCCGCGACGACGATGTACTGGTTCTCGATGACGCGCGTCCGGTGAGTCGGGTCCACCCGGTGGACCGGCACCGGCTCGTCGAACCCCTTCAGCAGGAACGCACCCACGGGGGACGTCCGGACCTCCGCCTTGTTCACCGCGAGCCACGCGCTCAAAGACAGGTAAATCTCTTCCGGTGGCGTCACCGATTCGATCCGAGCCGCCAGGACCACCGCGTCACCCACCAGGGCCTCCTCCTCCCGCAGCACGTCGCCCAGCGTGATGACGATGCGCATGGCCAGCCGATCCTCGCCCTTGCCGGGCTGGGAGAACCCCAGCTCTTCCAGCATGGAGATCGCCGCCAAGGACGCCGCGGTGACGCTGGGAAAGACGAGCCAGAACGAGTCGCCCTCGGGCTTGACGATCTGGCCCTCGTGCGTCGCGGCGACGCGGGTCACGAGCTGGCGGTGGGCGGCCAGCACGGCGCTCAGGTCCGACTCCGGCAGGGCTCGAAACCGGGCCGTGGAGCCGCCGATGTCGGTCTTCATGAGGACCGTCGCCCGCAGGGTGACCATGGTCGGCAAGCCGCAGGGCTATCCTGGCGGGCCTACTTGGGCTCCCGGCCGTCGGACGGCGGGACCGGCGGCCGCTTCGGCGCGGCGGCGGATGACGTCGAGGATGTACGCCTGGGTCTCCCGCAGGATGGCGTCGGTCCAGAGCCCCGAGTAGAGGTTGAAGTGGGTCGAGAGGCGGTGGCGGCTCGCGAGGTGGAGCCGCACGCGCCCCGGCGCGATCGGCTCGATCCGGTAGCGCCCCTCCAGCACGTCGAAGTAGGGACCGCCGACGGTGACGTGCTCGTCGAGCGTCCCGGGAGGGACGTGATCGTCTCGATGAACAGCACGCCGCGCTCGAAGGTGGCGTGGCGCACCGCGCGATCAGGCTGCGGCGGCGATCGGGCGCGGGAAGCCGATCGCGTGGGTCCAGGCGCGCCGGTGCTCCTCGGCGCGGATCGGCGGCACGTCCACGATCTCGCGCCAGACCGTGCCCGGGTCGGCCGCGACCTCGATCGCCGTCTCCACGATCCGCACCTCGAGCGGCGTGGGTGCCAGCCGCTCGAGCGGCGCCGCCACCAGCGGCAGCAGGAGCGCCGCCGCGATCGTTGATGCCCCCAGGCGCCGGCGCTGGAGCCGGCGCCAGATCCCGGCCACGAGCCCGCCCAGCGTCAACAGGACCAGGAAGAGCGGGATCCAGAGGAAGATGCAGATCAGCCCCTCCCACCCCAGCGTGAGCGCCGCGCCGAGGCTCAGGAGGGCCGGCGGCCAGGGCAGCACGAGCCAGAGCGTCCACGGTATCGGCCGGCGCCGCTCGGCGATGGCCACGACCAGGAAGCCGACCACGAAGGGCACCCCGAACAGGAACGCCAGCGACATGACCTGGAAGATGGCCTTCCCAGCGTTGAAGCCGAAGAACGCGCGGACGACGAGGCCGTAGAGGAGGCCGGCGCCGGCGGCCGCCGCGAGCAGCGACCGGTCGAAGTAGCGATGCGGCTCGGTCATGGCCGGAGCCTCCCGGGGCGCAGAAGATTGCCAATGATGAGCCGGGCGATTCGGACGATCGCGCGCTCGCCCTTGGGCTTCGAAGCCACGACTTCGGCCAAGGAAGCGGTGGCCGGCACGAACAGCTAACCGGCTTGGATCTCGAATTCCACGCGGGCTACGCCACTCTGGCGAATTATTTCGAGGTGATCCGGAACAGGGACGGTCACCGTCCCCGACTGGGTCCGGCGCTGCATGACGATATGACTTCCTCGCCTCCGCACCTCGACAAAGCCGTGCCGCTCGAGAATTCCGCAGACATCGCGCCCAGACAGGACGCGGAGTCTACCCATGCACTGCTTCGAATCTCGTCACGAAGATCTCACTGTGCAGTCGGTCCTTGATTTCCCGTAGGTCCGCGCACTCCAGGAACAACTCGACCGCCTCCTTCAGGTTGGCCGTGGCCTCTTCCACGGTCGCGCCCTGGCTGGCCACGTCCAGTTCGGGACACAGGGCAACGTAGAGGTTTCCCTCTTTCTCGAGGATGGCGGTGTAGCTGCTCTTGGGCATGCTCAGGTTCCTCCCCACTTCAGACTGAACGGCGCGAGCACCAGCGGCAACAACCGCCCCGTTTCACGCTCGCGCCTCGACAAGTCGTCCGGTGGATGCCGCTGATAGGCGCAGCATAGATGAGGATGACTCCCGCAGCAACTTCTGCGGCGGCCGGATGGGGGGCGGGCGGGCGGGCGGGCGCGAGCTCCGGGCCAGCCACGCGGCGCTGGTCTACCTGGGCCGAGGATCGCGGGATCTCGGCCGTCAGACGACGATCGAATGCTGGCCCGGCGCGAGGACCTGCAGCGAGTAGCTGAACTCGCTCGCCGGGTACTCCTCCAGCAGCTTCTCGACCGAGGGCGTCCGGTTGGTCACCACGATCGCCGCCGGACGCTGCTGCTCCTTGGCGGCCTCCACCAGCCAGATCAGGGTGGCCAGATCCGGGTTGTCGTCCTTCCCGTTGGCCGAGGCGACGTAGGTGTCCGCCGTGATCTTCCGGAAGAAACTCTTGGTGATGTTCCGGTTGCTGCCGTGGTGCGGGAGCTTCAGCACGTCCACGTGCATCCGGCCGCTGGCGTCGAGCAGCCCCTTCTGCCCGAGCGCGTCCAGCAGGTGATCGCTCCGCCCGTCGCCGGTCAGCAGCATGGTCCGGCCGTCGGCCCGGGCCAGGAGCATGATGCTCGACAGGTTGGGCACGCTGGCATCCGAGTTCGCCATCACGAACGGATCGTCGGACAGGATGCCGTTCTCGTGGGCGTCGAGCCAGTCGATCCATTTCTGCTCGAGCGCGTCCAGGTTGGCCTGCGTCGGACCCACGACGGTGAGCGTGAGGTTGTCGAACACCCGGGGGTCGGGCGCGTTGTCGACGGTGATCAGATCGCCCGGGAACCCGCCGTTGATCGGGATCTGGAGGGCGAGCGCCTGCGTGCGCAGGCCGGCCCCCTCCTGGATGCCCTGGACCGCCAGCCCCGACCCCGACATCACGGTCGCCCGCGTCTGGGTGATCAGCGCCGCCAGGCGGGGCTGGACGAGGCCGTGCGGATCCACCGTCCGGGTGAACGAGTTGTGCCAGAGGCCGGGCGGGACCGGCAGCCCGCTGTTCGCCAGGCGGAGCTCGGCGAAGTAGTCCAGCAGGCCCACGACGTGGTCGTTGTCCACGTGACTCAGCACCACCAGGTCGAGCGGCGCTCCGGCCTGGACGATCTGCTCCAGCGCCGGCCGGAGATGAAACCGGAAGGTGTCCGGCGGCCCGCCGTCGATCAGGATGAAGCGCGACGAGCTCGTCCCGTACTCGAGGAGCAGGCAATCGCCGAACGCGGCCTGGACGGCATGAAGCCGGAACATCGCTCACACCTCCGTCATCGGCGTCGACAGGCTGCCCGTGACGACCAGCGCGAAATCCTGCGGCTCGAGGAGATTGCTCGCCACCACCTGGATCAGGTAGCTGCCGGCCGGGGCGGGGTCCAGCCGGATGACCTCGACGTTGTTGGTGGCGTCGGGGCGGTTCATCCCCTGGGGCACCCCCGCGTTGCCGAACCGCTTGGTTCCGTCCGGGAGCTGGAGGAACAGGTTGAGGTTGTTCTGGAGCGACCGCCCGGGGGGATCGGTGTAGGCGAGCGTGATCCGGAGCTCGCCCCCGGGGTCGAGAGTGAACGAAAACCGGCGCCGCTGTCCCGTCACGGTGAAGTGAGCGGCCGGTGACCCCCAGTTGTCGTGGAACTCCAGCCCGAAGCCGCCGACCAGCGCGTTCGGCACGGCCCTCGGCAGGTACACGCAGCCGAAGCCCTGATGGTAGTTCGGCTGCGTGGGGAAGTCCGCGGTCGAGCTGGCGCCGCCGAGGAGCCGCGTCGAGTTGATCAGGGTCGCCTTCAGCAGCGCGGCGCTCGGCTGGTGGCTCCGCTGCTGCGTGTAGTACTGCCGCACCACCGCCGCGCAGCCGGACACCAGCGGCGCCGCCATCGACGTCCCGCCCAGGTACGCATACCGGGGGTTCACCGGGTCCGGCCCCCAGAAGCGGTGCAGCGGGGCCGCCGACGACCGGCAGGACAGGATGTCGGTGCCCGGCGCCACCAGGTCGGGCTTGATCCGGTAGTCGTCGCAGGGGCCACGGCTCGAGAAGCCGGCGATCGATTCGGCGTCCCCGGAGATCGGCTCCGTCGCCGCCGGCGGCGCCGGGAACTTCGGCGGCCACACCGCGCCGTAGGTCAGCGCCGACAGGCCGCCGACCGACCGGTCGCTGCGCGACGCCCCGACCGTGAGGGCGTTCTTCGCGGTCGCCGGCGCGCTCACGCTCAGCCAGTCCACGAACCCCGGCGCCGAGTTGCGCGCCCCCAGCAGCGGATCGGCGGCCGTCCCGTCGTTGCCCGCGGAGATGACGATCAGCATGTCCTTCTGGCCGTGGACGTACTCGTCCACCTCCCGCGAGTTCAGCCGGTAGGCCGCCGCCGCCGCCGACCCCCAGCTGTTGTTGTGGATCCGCGCGCCCGCCGCGTACGCGTCCGCGAACAGACTGCCGAGCCGGAACGGCAAGCCTCCCAGGCCCCCGTTCTTGTCGAGCAGCGACTGGAAGACCAGCCGCGCCCGCGGGGCCGCGCCCCTGAGACCGCCGCTGGAGGCGCTGCCGTCGCCCAGCACCGACCCCGCCACGTGCGTCCCGTGGCCGTGCGGATCCGACGCGTCGCCGGGCCGACCCAGCGGGACCAGCTTCACGATCCGGCCGGCGAAGTCGGGATGCGCGTCGTCCAGGCCCGTATCGGCCACGCCGACGATCTCCGTGTCGCCCTCCAGCGGGAAGCGGAACGGCGGGTTCGCCGACGGGGGACCGTCGAGGCCCAGCAGCACCCGGGCGTGGTCGTTGTGCAGCTCCGGCGGCACGTACGGCTGGATGTCGATGACCCAGTCGGTGAGCTCGGAGATCTCGGTCAGCCGCGCGTCGTCCTCGAGCAGGTGGACCCGCACCTTGTTCGCCTCGGCGGCCGCCACCTGGATGTTGCGCTGCTGCAGCCACCCGAGGAACTCCGGGAGCGGCGCGTCCCGGTCCAGCAGCACGTCGTAGGGCACCATCTCGCGCACCGCGGTGGGCGACCCGAACCCGGCCAGCTCCCGCCGGGTCGGCAGGTTCCGGTCCGATTCCCGCATCTCGAGGCCCGTGACGAACGGCAGCGCCCGCACCGCGGCCAGCTGGGGTGGCGCGATCCGGGTCACCCAGCGATATCCCGCCAGCGCCTCCCGGAACGCGACCCCGAGGCCCTCGAGCTGCGTCCGCCACTCGGCGATCAACGGGCCGGACAGCGTCAGGTAGAAGGTGTTGCTCGGCGCCGGCGGCGCGCCCGGCGGGGGGGCCGCGGCGGTGTCGGCGGCGGCCATCGCCACGCGCTCGCGCGCCGCCGGCGCTCCCAGCCGCGGTCGCGGCGCCTCCTCGACCTCCTGGAAGACGATGCCGCGCCGCTCGAGCTCGGCCATGTCGGCCTCGTCGATCTCCCCCACCGCGAAGCCCGCGGTGACGACGCGGTCGCTGAGCCGCGGAACCACCTGGGCCGCTTCGCTCTCGTGCATGAAGTGCGCGATCACGCGTTTTCGTGCCATGGATCCTCCCGACGTGATCGGTAACCTGACGAGACCATCCGGATCACACCCCCGTCACTCGAACCATGCCGCGACAGCCGCAGCCGCAGCATAGACGAGGGGCACTCCACCGGCAAGGCGCGCGGCGGCGCGCGCGGCGATCGAGGCGATCAGGCGGTCGCGCGGGCGAGGACGAGCCACTCCCGGCCCTGGCGGCCGTCGGCCGAGGTCGCCGGGACGTAGGTTTCCTCGAAGGCGAAGCGCGGCTCGAAGAGGCGGCGGACCTCGGTCTCGGTCGTGGCGAACGGCGGCCCGATCTTCGGGTCGCCGGGACGCCGCGGTCCGTCCCGTCCCTCCGGTGGGCGCTCCCCGATAGGGAAGAAGCAGGCCAGCAGCCAGCCGCCGGGCTTCAGGAGCGCGTGCACCAGGGCGACGTACTCCGGTCGCCGGGCGGGATCGATGGCGCAGAAGCACGTGTACTCCCAGAGCCCGTCGAAGGCCCCCCGGTAGTCGGCGGCCAGGCCGAAGACGTCGCGCTGCTCGAAGGCCACCTCGACCCGCGCCTCGGCGGCCAGTGCGCGGGCCTCGCGGATCGCCGGCTCGGCGAAGTCGAAGGCCCGGACCCGGTAGCCCCGCCGGGCCAGGAGCCGGGCGTCGTGGCCGCGGCCACAGCCGGGCACCGCGATGTGCTGACCGGGGAGCCGCGGATGCGTCGCGAGGTAGTGGACCAGCGGCGGCGCCGGGCCGCCCAGCTCCCAGCGGTCCCCCTGGCGCTCGTAGAGACCCTGCCAGAACGCCGCCTCGTTGACGGTCGGCTCGGTCATTCGGGACCTCCCGCCTACCCCCCCAGCCCCCCTCCCCCACCCACCGGGGGGAGGGGGGGCCGGAAGCCCGATCGCTTCGCGCGCTCTCACTTCTTCAGGAGCGGGAGGAGGTAGGGCCAGACGCGCTCGGCGACGAGCCGGTGCCCCTCCGCGTTCGGGTGGATGCCGTCGGCCTGGTTGAGGCGGGGGTCGGCGGCGACGCCGTCGAGCAGGAACGGCATCAGCGGCACCTTCGCCCGCTGCGCCACTTCTCCGAAGGCCCGGCGGAAGTCGTCGGTGTACTCGGGGCCGTAGTTCGGCGGGGCCCGCATGCCGGCCAGCAGCACGCGCGCCCCCGCCGCCTGCAGACGGCCCACGATCGCGGTGAGGTTCGCCTGCATCGCGGCGACCGGCTGGTGGCGGAGGCCGTCGTTGGCGCCGAGGGCGACCACGACGACCTCGGGCTGGGCGCGCAGCACCCAGTCGACCCGGCGGAGCCCGCCGGCCGTCGTGTCGCCGCTCACCCCGGCGTTGACGACGCGGTAGGGATAGCCCTCGCGGGCGAGCCGCTCCTGGAGAAACGCCGGCCACGCCAGCTCCGGATCGACGCCGAAGCCGGCGGTCAGGCTGTCGCCGAAGGCGACGATGACCCGCTCCTCGGCGGCCGGCGCCACGGCGGGCACCGCGAGGCCGAGCGCGAGGAGGGCGAGCGAGCGGAGCAGGCGCACACGCCAAGTGTAATATGAGCAGTGTGATGATTCAGGTCGTGGACCTGGTGATGCGGCTCCCGAGCGGGAGCGGTCCCGTCACCATCCTCGACGGCGTGACGCTGGCCGTCCCGGCCGGGCAGTTCGTCGCGGTGACGGGGCCGTCGGGCAGCGGCAAGTCCACGCTTCTCGGCCTCATCGCCGGGCTCGATCGCCCGACGGCCGGCTCGATCCGCGTGGACGGCCGCGATCTCGGCGATCTCGACGAGGACGCCCTCGCGCGGCTCCGGCGCGACCGGATCGGTTACGTGTTCCAGTCCTTCCACCTGATCCCCACGCTGACCGCGCTGGAGAACGTCGCGGTGCCCCTCGAGCTGGCGGGCGCCGCCGACCCCGCCGGCCAGGCCGCCGCCCGCCTCGGCGAGATGGGCCTCGGCGACCGCGCCCACCACTACCCCGCCCAGCTCTCGGGCGGGGAGCAGCAGCGGATCGCCCTCGCCCGCGCCGTCGCCAACCGGCCCGCCCTCCTCCTCGCCGACGAGCCGACCGGCAACCTCGACTCGGCCACCGGCGCCCGGATCATCGACCTCCTGGTGGCCTGGAACCGCCGCCACGGCGGCACCCTCGTCCTGGTCACCCACGACCCGGCGCTCGCCCAGCACGCCGACCGCGTCGTCGAGCTGCGCGACGGGCGGATCGCCTCGGATCGCCTGAACGGCTCGGGACGCCATTGAACGCCTTCCCGCTGCGCATGGCGTGGCGCGAGACCCGCGCCGCCTGGCGGCACGTCGCCGTCCTGGTCGCGTGCATCGGCGTCGGCGTGGCCGCGCTGGTCGCGGTCGGCAGCTTCGCCGCCAGCCTCGACCGCACGCTCGGCCGCGAGGCGCGGGCGCTGCTGGGAGGCGACCTCGAGCTGCGCTCTGCCCGCCCGCTGGACGCCGAGGCCGAGGCGCTGCTGGAGCCGTGGCGCGGGCGGGGCGCCATGGTCAGCCACGTGCGCGAGCTGGCCGGCATGGCGCGCGACCCCGGGCGCGGGACCACGCTCCTGGTGGAGCTGAAGGCCGTCGAGGCCGTCTATCCCCTGTACGGCCGGCTCGAGACGGTGCCGGCGCGGCCCCTGGCGGAGCTCCTCGGCGAGGACGGCGCCGTCGTCCAGGAGGCGCTCCTGGCCCGGCTCGGGCTTCGCGTGGGCGACCCGCTGCAGATCGGAACCGGTCGGTTCCGGATCACGGGGGTGCTGACGAGGGAGCCGGACCGGGCGGCGACGCTCTTCACCCTGGGCCCCCGTGTCCTCATCGGGTCCCCCGCGCTCGAGCGGACCGGGCTCATCCAGCTCGGCAGCCGCGTGCGCTACCGGACCCTGCTGCGGCTCCCGGCGGCCCTCGACGCCCGCGCGGTGCGCGTGGCGCTCATCCGGGCGCTCCCCGACCCGGCGATCCGGATCACCACGTTCGACGAGGCGCAGCCCGGGCTCCGCCGCTTCTTCTCCCAGCTCACGACCTACCTCGGGCTGGTCGGCCTCGTGAGCCTGCTCGTCGGCGGCATCGGTGTCGCGGCCAGCGTCCGGAGCTTCGTCGAGCGGAAGCGCTTCACGATCGCCATCCTGAAGACCCTCGGGGCCGACTCGCGCCGGCTCACCCTGACCTATCTGACCCAGGCGCTCGCGCTCGGCGGCCTGGGCAGCCTCGCCGGTGCCGCGGTCGGGCTCGGCGTGCAGACGCTGCTGGTCCCGATGCTGGCCGGCTTCTTCCCCTTCGAGCTGTCGCTCGGCGTCGAGCCGTGGGCGACCGCCCGGGGCCTGGCCATGGGCCTCGGCGCGACGGGCCTCTGCGTGCTGTGGCCGCTGCGCCGGATCCGCGCGATCCCGCCGAACCTGATCCTCCGCGCCCCCGTCGATCCCACGCCCGTCCGGGGGCCCCGGCCGTGGCTCGCCGCGCTCCCCATCGCCGCCGGCCTGGTGGGCCTCGCGGTCTGGCAGGCGGGCAGCCCGAAGGTCGCCGCGATCTTCGTGGTGGCCGCCGTGGCGGCGCTCGGGCTGCTGGCCGGCCTCGCCCGTGGCGTGATGGTGCTCGCCCGCCGGCTGCCCCGGCTCCCGTCCCTGGCCTGGCGCCACGGGCTCGCGAGCCTCCATCGCCCCGGCGGGCAGACCGCCGGGATCGTCGTCTCGCTCGGCGTCGGCGTGATGCTCGTCGTCGCCGTGGCCCTCCTCGAGCGGGCCCTGAGCGCCCAGATCGACGTGGAGCGGCGGCGCGAGACGCCCACCTTCTTCTTCGTGGACATCCAGCCGGATCAGGCCGACGTCTTCGCCCGGATCGTCCGCGAGGCCACCGGCGGCGGGCCGGCTCCGGAGCTGACGCCGATCGTCCGCTCCCGCCTGGCCGCGATCAACGGCCAGCCCGTCCGGCGCGAGCGGTCCGAGGGGCGCGAGGACGCCTGGCGCTACACGCGCGAGTACGTGCTGACCTTCGCCGCCGAGCCGCCCCCGGCCAACGTGGTCACGAAGGGCCGCTGGTGGACGGCGGCCGAGGCCGCCGCGCGGCCCCGGGTCTCCGTGGAAGACGAGGCGGCCCGGAGCTTCGGCGTCAACGTCGGCGGGACGCTGACCTTCGACATCCAGGGCGTCCGCGTCGAGGCGGAGGTGATGAGCCTCCGCAAGGTCGACTGGCAGAGCCTCTCGACCAATTTCTTCGTGATCTTCTCGCCCGGCGCCCTCGATGGGGCACCGCTGACCTACGTCGCGACCGCCCGGGTGCCACCCGCGGCCGAGACCGCCGTGCAGGACGCCGTCGTCCGCGCCCTCCCCAACGTCACCGCGATCCCCGTGCGGGACGTGCTGGAGCGCATCGGGCGCGTGATGGAACAGGTCGGGGTCGCGGTCCGAGCCGTCGCCGCGTTCGTGATCGGGGCCGGCCTGGTCGTGATGGCGAGCGCGCTGGCCACCAGCCGCTACCAGCGGCTCTACGAGTCGGCGCTCTTGCGGACGCTCGGCGCCACCCGCGTCCTCGTCGCCCGCACCTTCGCGGTGGAGTACGCCTGCCTCGGCGCCGTCGCCGGCCTCGGGGGCAGCGCGCTGGCGGTGCTCTTGGCGTGGATCGTGCTCCGGTGGGTGCTCGACGTGCCGTGGACCTTCGAGCCGGGCCCCCTCGCCCTCGGCGTCACGCTGCCGGTGCTGCTCGCCCTCGCCGTCGGCTTCCTGGGCACCTTCCGCCTGCTCGGCCAGCGGCCGCTCCCGCTCCTCCGGCGGGAGTAGCCGCCTTCGACCGCGCCGCGTCCAGGTTCCTGGCCGAGGTGATACCCGCGCGATCGCTGGATCGGCGGCGCCGGTCGGCGCGCGTCGGTCGGCCCGCCCGCGATTGACAACCCGCCTGCCGTTGCTAGAGTGAGGCCGATCGCCGGTCGGTTCCCGGCCGGGCGCCGCGGAGGGAGGCCAGCGATGCGCTCCTCTTCCCCCATCGTCACCGCGGCGCTTCCTCGTCCACGCCGCCCCGTCACCGGCCCGGCAGCAGGAACCGGCCGGACCCCGTCCCCGGCGAGCCGGGGTCTCGCCGCCCTCCTCGTGCTGACCCTCGCGGTCGGGCTCGCCGGCTGCGCGACGAAGACCCAGACCGGCGCGCTGGTCGGCGGTGCCGCGGGCGCCGGGGTGGGGGCCCTCGTCGGGGCGCTCATCGGGGGCCCCCGCGGAGCCGCCATCGGGGCCGGAGCCGGGGCACTCGTCGGGGCCGGGGCCGGCGCGCTCGTCGGGCGGTACCTCGACCGGCGGGTCGGGGACCGCGCCACGGCGGCGCGTCAGGTCGGGTACGTTCCCATGAGCGGCAACCTGGTCGAGGTCCAGAAGTCGGAAGTCGAGCCGCTCCCCGCCAGGCCCGGTCAGAGCGTCGTGCTCCGGGTGGAGTACAGCGTCCTCGCCCCGAACCCGGACCAGCGCGTGGACCTGAAGGAGTGGCGGGCGATCCGGAAGTCCGGGGAGACGGTCATGGGGCCGGTCGAGCGTGACGCGCGGCGAGAGCAGGGCGTCTTCACGTCGGCCTACCAGTTCCAGGTCCCGAGCAACATGGCGCCGGGGGAGTACACGGTGCTCACGGTTCTCGAGACCGGCGACGGCCAGAAGCGAGCGGCGAGCGAGGCCCGACTGGTCGTGCAGTGAGGCCGCTCGGCGCCGCGCGGCGCCCGGGACCTACGGAGCCGGCTGGCTCTCCACGCGTTCGCTCCACCGGAAGACGACGGGCCGCTCGGTCCGCTCGATCCGCGCCACGGCGGTCGGGTAGCTGAGCACCTGGGTGACCGGGGAGCCCGGCCGCGGGCTGCTGAGCGTCACCGTGGCGACGATGCCGTCGTTCGTGAGGGCCACCTCCGTGAAGCGGAGGCGATATCCTCCGCTCCTGCGCTCGCCCGCGGACGCCACCAGGTAGGTCGAGGCGCCGTCGTGCACGACGCCCGTCGCCGCGCCCGAACGGTTGGCCCGGAGCCAGTCCACGACGGCGGGCGGCCGCTCCTCGACGGACGGCTCGCTGAAGGCGATCGGGGTCGATGCGGTGGCCACGAGAATCACGGCCGCGCCCAGGCGGCCCGCCGCCGTCAGCACGACACCCGGGTCGGCATCGACGCTTCGTCACCAGGCCGTCGCCTCGAGCGAGGCATCGTCAGCTTCGGGTCGGGCCGGCGGCGAGGTCCGCCGCTCGCGGCGCCTCGAGGTTGACCACCGGGTAGCCGCGGTCGCGCCAGCCCTGGAAGCCGCCGGCCAGCGGGCGGACGCGCTCGATGCCCCGCCGTCGCAAGATCAGCGCCACCCGGGCGCTGGAGGCCTCGTTGGGTCAGGTGCAGTAGAGCACGATCTCCCGGTCGCGCGGGATCTCGGAGGTGACGCGCCTCCAGCTCCTCCGTCGTCAGGTGGAGCGCGCCGGGAATGATCGACGGCTCGCTCTCGAAGTCCACCGGGTGGCGGACGTCGACGACGACCAGGTCCTCGCCGGCATCGAGCCGGGTCTTCAGGTCCTCCGGCGTGATCCGCGCGATGCGGATCCGGCGCAGGAAGCGCTGGCGCGCGACGTACTTCCAGGCGATGTAGCCGACGAGGGCCGCCGCCAGCAACGCCACCAGCCCGGTGCCCAGGCGCGAAACGTAGGCCGCGACCCGCTCGAGCTGATCGCTGAACACGTAGCCGAGCCCGACGAAGACCCCGACCCAGATCAGCCCGCCGAGGCAGGTGAACGCCACGAAGCGCAGGCAGGGCATCCGGACGATCCCCGCCAGCGGGGGCGCGGCGGTGCTCAGGCCCGGCACGAACTTGGCCACCAGGAGCGTGCGCGCCCCCTGCCCGCTGAAGGCCTCCTGCGTCCGCCGCACGCAGGAGTCGGGCTCGAGCGAGATCCGGCACAGCAGGCTCAAGACGCTGGCGCCCCGGATGCGGCCGATCCAGTACCAGACCACGTCGCTGGCCACCGAGGCGACCAGGGCCAGCGCCACGACCAGCCCCAGGCTCAGCCGGCCGCTGCCGGCCAGGGCGCCGGCCGCGAGCAGGACCGGCACCGCGGGGATCGGGAGCCCGAGCTGCTCAGCCAGGACCCAGCCGAAGACGACCGCGTAGCCGTGGCGGACCAGGAAGTCGAGGGAGTCACCCATCGCCTCTTTTCGGGACCTCCCGCCCACCCGATCCTTCGACGGCCTTCGGCCTTTGGCCCCCCTCCCCCACCCACCGGGGGGAGGGGGGAGTCGGACGCCCCCGATTGCTTCACAAAGTCGCTCAGTCATTCGATGCGCCCCCGGCGTCAACCGGTGCGCCGCTCGCCATCCGGCGAGTCTCGCCCCCCCGGTCGGAGCGGAGTATGATGAGCGGCGTGATCGCCGTCCACGTCGTCGCCACGGGCGCCCCGGACTACTTCACCCGTCGCGAAGCCCATCGCCAGGCCCACATCGAGCGACTCGTCGAGCTGCGCGGGCGCGGCGCCCTCGTCGGCGGGGGCCCGGCGCCCGACGGTCGAACCGCCGAGATCTTCTACCGCCTGAGGCGCCCGGCCGAGCTGGCGCCCGTGGTCGAGGAGGACCCCTACTACCGGGGCGGGGTGTGGACCGCATACGCCTCGCGGAGCTTCTCCCAGTTCGTCGAGCCGTGGGAGGTGCCGCCGGTCGTCCTCGACGGCTCGCGGCGCGCCACCGTCGTCGAGGGCCCGACCACGGACCCCGACATGGCCCAGCTCGCGCTGGTCGAGCTGCGGGGCGGCGGTCGCCTGCTCTTCGGCGGCCTCCTCGACGGTCCGCTGACGCTCGCGGTCATGCGCTCGGCCGATGCGGCCGAGGCGACGGGCTGGCTGGCCGAGACCGGCTTCTGGGCGTCCGACCGCCTGGCGGCCCGACCCTGGCTCTACGTGCTCTGAGCCGGAGCGCATGACTCCGATCGAGCGGGTGCGGGCGGCGCTCCAGGGCCGGCCCGTGGACCGCCCGCCGTTCAGCATCTGGTACCACTTCGGCCTCCAGCACGCCCCGGCCGAGCGGGTGGCCCAGGCCCACCTCGAGTTCTTCGACGCCTACCACCTCGACTGGCTGAAGGTGATGAACGACTACTCCTACCCGATGCCGGACGGGCTGGAGACGCTGAGCGATCCGCGCGACCTCGCGCGGCTCCGGCCGCTCGAGGTCACCCGCGGCTCGATCGGCGAGCAGCTCCGGGTGGTGCAGATCCTGACCCCGGCCCTCCGGGGTCGGGGACTCTTCGTCAACACCGTCTTCAACGCCTGGAACACGCTCAAGCGCAACGTCGTGAAGGACGCGATGGAGCCGCTGATGCGCGACCACCCCCGGGAGCTGGAGGCCGCCCTCGGCGTGGTCAACGACACCCTGACCCGCTACGCGCTGGCGAGCCTCGAGCGCGGCGCGGCCGGCATCTTCCTCTCGGCGCCGGCCACCGCGGAGTCGCTGACCCCGGAGCAGTACGAGCGCTTCATGCGGCCGTTCGACCTGGCCCTGCTGGAGGCGATCCGCGACCGCGGCGAGTGCCACGTCCTGCACGCCCACGGGTCGCAGCTCTACTTCGACCGGCTGCTCGACTATCCGGTTCACGCCATCTCCTGGGCCGACCGGGCCGGCGGGCCCACGCTCGCCGAGGCGCGCCGGCGAACCTCGCGCGTGCTGGTGGGCGGCATCGACCACACGACCTTCCCGTACGTGTCGGCCGCCGCCATCCGGGCCCAGGTGGGGAGCGCCGCCGCCGAGGCCGGACGCGACCGGCTCCTGCTCGCCCCGGGCTGCGCCGTTCCCACCTACAGCTTCCCCGAGCTGATCCGCGCCGCTCGCGACGCCGCGACCCGGGCGTAGCCCCCGGATTCCCGGGCCCCACCGTGGCCGAGCTGGCCGGGCCGACGTTCGGCGCCACGTGCGCGCTCCTGTCGGCGTTGATCTGGACCCTCATCGGGGTCATGGCCCGCGCGCTCGGTCCGTACTTCAACGCGCTGTCGATCAACATGCTGCGCTCGGCGATCGGCGGCCTCCTGCTCACCCTGGTCGCGCTGGCAGGAGGCGGGCTCGGGTCGCTGCGGGACGTCTCGGCCCCGGCGTGGATCTACCTGGGGATCTCGCTCCTGACCGCCTTCGCGATCGGGGACACCGCCTTCTTCGAGAGCACGAAGAGCCTCGGCCTCGCCCGGGCGATGACCATCTCGATGATCAATCCGCTGATCGCGAGCGGGCTGGCCATCTGGCTGACCGGCGAGCGGATCACGCCCACGGTGGCGGCGGGGGCCGTCGTCACGCTGGCGGGGCTCGCCCTCATCGTGAGCGAGCGCGCCCCGGCCACGCCCGAGGCCGAGGACCGGCCCGGACGCGGGCTCGGCCTCGCGCTCCTCGCCGCCACCGCCTGGGGCGTGAGCCCGGTGCTGATGAAGCCGGCGATCATGGACGTCGATCCGGTGAGCGTGCAGGCGGTCCGCCTGCCCTTCGCGGCGCTGGTCCTCTGGGTCACGCCATGGGCCCGGGGAGCCGGCGGCCGCGTCCGCCGTCATCTCCGGACGGCCGGCCCCCTCCTGCTGGCGATCGGTGTGTTCACGGCCCTGAGCGCCGTCACCTGGGTCGCGGGGCTGAAGTATGCCGGCATCACGGTCACCAGCGTCCTCTCGTCCACCTCCCCGCTCTTCGCCATCCCGATCGGCCTCGTCGTCTTCGGCGAGCGGGTCAGCCGGCGCGCCGTGGCGGGGACGGTGCTCTGCCTCGGCGGCATCGTCCTTCTGAGTCTCTGAGATCGTCGAGCCAGCCTCACGGGTCCCGGCGGAAGGCGACGGCCTGGCAGGACGCGACCAGCGTGCCGCGGTCGTCCGTCACGGTCATCGCGTAGAAGCCGGCGCGGCGACCCTGGCGCTCCGCGCGGGCCTCGCCCGTGAGCCGGGCGCCGGGCTCGGCGGCGGCGAGGAACTGGATGGTGACGCTGAGGGCCACCGCCGCCTGTCCCTCGGCATTGCAGGCCCCGCTGAAGACGTAGTCGGCCAGCGAGAAGATGGCGCCCCCGTGGGGCAGACCGTGGAAGTTCACCATCTGCGGGGTGAGCCGCATGGCCGCCTTGCAGTGGCCGGGAGCCAGCTCCAGCAGCTCGATCCCGAGCCAGGCGGCGTATGGATCGTCGCGGATGCGCGCCTGGATCGCCGCGGGGCCCGGCTCACCCGGGTCATCAGCGGCGCGGACGCGGTGAAGGGTCAACGCGATCGGTAGCGAGGGCCGCGCTCCAGGTAGCCGTCGAGGGCACGCGCGGTATTCTGGCACATCGGTAGAGGAAGCAGAAGCCCGCGATAGATCGCTGTCGGCGGGTTGCAGATCGCGGCAGAACGCGGCACGATCCGCAACCCCGGCGCAACCGGCCGCCGGATGCGTAACCGCTCCCGGCCCTTCGGCCGTCGCCAGCGGAGAAGGAGAAGAGAGGCCCCCTGGCCCACGAAGTCCCGTCTCCGAGCCCTGCAGGCCCGTACACGGGCTGCTACGGCGCTCTCGGCGGGGTGACCTTGCCGGGGCGCCGCCCGGCCGCCCGTGACAGATCCCCTTAGCCTCGGACGCTCGACCGGATCGCGGAGGTCGGCAGCGTCACGGCGGACTGGCTGCTCCGGGGGGACCGGCCGGTGGCCATCACGCAGGCGCGGGATCCGGCCTGGGGCGAGGCGGTCGCCTGGCTCCGGCAGGCGTGGCGCGACCCCGGCCGCCGCGAGACCGTCGTCGGTGTGCTCAAGGCACTGGCGACGCCGTCTCGATCCGCCGGGCCCCGCTGACGCGCGATCGGGCGGGCCCCTGGCACCCGCCGCGCACTCCACCCAGTCGTCCCGTTCTCATAGTTTCGTCAAGATGAAGGTCTGCACCCACGGTTCCCCATCCGGCGCGCCCTGGACTGGAGCACGGCCGGGGCCGCCGGGCCCCCTCTCCACCAGCCGGCCATCCGATTCGG
The DNA here is from genome assembly GCA_963708025.1 of uncultured Candidatus Rokubacteria bacterium. Taxonomy (GTDB): domain Bacteria; phylum Methylomirabilota; class Methylomirabilia; order Rokubacteriales; family DASRDR01; genus CAVPSB01. The sequence goes on from CAVPSB010000016.1 coordinate 200,292, forward strand.
TGCGACCCTCCCTGCTCACCACCCACGGACTGACAGCGCGGCTAACCTGCGAACTATTCGGCTAGGCCCATGTGCGGGTGGCCCGACGGTTGCGCCGTCTGGTGCGACGAGGCACTCTGACACTCGGTTAGGAGGGGCAGGGACCGTGGACCGGCGAACGCTCGGCGATGTCCTGTGGATCCCCGTTGGATGTGTTGTCCTCGGGCTGCTCATCAGCCTCTCGGGCGCCTCTCTGTAATGCAGGCCCCCACACGGTCGCCTCTGCTCATTACGATGGCGGACGCCGCCGGGCGACTGGGCGTTCACCTCACCACCCTCCGGGCGATGATTCGGCGCGGCGATGTCCCGGCCGTGCGCTTCGGTCGCAGCGTCCGCGTCTTCGTGCCGGCCCTTGCCACGGCGGCACCCCGGCGTCGCCACCGGAAGCGCCGCTCGGCCTGACGAACCGTCCAGTGGGCGGCCTGCGCGATGTCACGTGATTCTGACGGAGGCCGGATGCTCGATCCCCGGCCCCCCTTGACGGTCTCTCTCGTACCGGCGTAGGGTTTCCGCACCAACCGTCCGGATCGCTTTCGCTGACCGCGATGAAGAAGCGCCGCGCCCTCGCCACGCAGCCTGACGGGCTGGCCCACCGCATCGCCTCCGTGCGGCGCGGGCTCGGGCTGTCCCAAGGGGCCTTCGCCGAGGCGATGGGGGTCTCCCGGAACACCGTAGTGACCTACGAACACGGCCAGACTCCGTGCACCGCGGTGCTCGACCGGATCGCGCGGGCGGAGGAGGCGCGGGGGCTGGGGCGGCCGGTGCGCCTGCGCGTGCTGAAGGTCAACCCGCGGGCGCGGGCATTCTACGAGCGCCTGGGGTTCCGCCGCACCGGGGAGACCGATACCCACGACCTGATGGAATGGGGCGCATGAGAGGAGAAGCGGTCCATGCCGGTCATGTCCGAAGGCGACTATAGCTACAACAAGCTGATCGCCGCGTTTCCCTCGCTGCCGGAGCCGGCCTTCGAGAGCGCCGAGATGCAGGAGCTCGTCTGGGGGCGCCGCTGGGGCTGCACCAGCGACGTCGGGCGGCTCCGGGCGGTGCTCGTGCACCGCCCCGGCGTCGAGATCCAGGTCGTCGACCCGCGCCGGTACATCGAGGAGATCGGCGCCTTCGGCGACTTCGAGAAGGGGTGGTACTGGCGGGGCCCCGAGCCACCCGACCTCCCCCGGATGCAGGACCAGCACGATGCCCTCGTGAAGGTCCTCCGGGAGGAGGGAGTGGAGGTGATCCACCTCGAGCCTCCGGCGGAGGGCCGGACGAAGTCCTGTTCGCCGCGGGACGCGGTGATCGCGGTGGAGGGCGGCGCGATCGTCTGCCGGCTGGGCGCCCGCATCCGGCGGGGCGAGGAGCTCCCGGCGACGCGGACGCTCGCCCGGGCCGGCATGCCGATCCTCCGGACCGTGCACGGCACGGGCATCCTTGAAGGCGGAAGCTTCGCGTGGCTGAACCGGCGCACGGCGGTCGTGGGGCTCGGGACCCGCGCCAACGCGGAGGGCGCCCGTCAGGTGGAGGAGGTGCTGCGGACACGGGGCGTCGAGCTGCTGCGGGTCCAGCTTCCCGGCTACCGGCAGCACCTGGACGGCGTGTTCGTGATGGTCGACGTGGACGCCGCGCTCGTCAACCCGACGCTGGCGCCCTACGCGCTGCTCGAGAAGCTGGCGGAGCTGAGGATCCGCACCATCGATCTCCACCCGCAGGACCACCCGTTCACGATCAACTGCCTGGCGGTCCGGCCGAGCCGCGTGATCATGAGCGAGACCTCGCCGCACACCCTCGATCGCCTGGCGAAGGAGGGCATCGAGGTGCTGAGCCTCGACTTCGACGCCGTCTATCGCGGGGGCGGCGGCATCCACTGCTCTACCGCGCCATTGATCCGCGACCCGGTGTGACGGGGCCCGCCGGGGCCCGCGGTCAGGACTCCTTCGGCTGGAGCGCCGCCCGGACCGCGGCCCGCCCCCGGAGGGGGCGGCCCGCCTCCCGGGGGCGAGAACGGGCATTATGTTGCCTAGCCGCCGCCGACATCCGCGGCGACTTCGCCGAGCTCTACGGCTATGTGAACCGCGCGTTGCCGGACGCCGAGCTCGATGCCTTCGTCAACGCGCTGGCGTTGCGGATTTCCTCGTTCGACAAGCAGGCCATCGCCGACACCAAACGCCTGGTGAATGTCGCGAGCCTGCCGTCCGACGCCGAGATCGCGCCGGAATGGGACGCCTTCATGGCCTCGCTCGGCCGTCCGGCGAGCCAGAACCAGATCAAGACCTTGATGAGCCGCGGCTTGCATAAGGCCGGAGATGTCGAAACGCGATTGGGCTATCATGTCGGTCAGCTCGGCGGCTGAGGAGCAGAGGCACCTACCGAATCCGTGGCGGCGGCGCTGATCCGCCACAAAAGGGAGTCTCCCATGTCAACGATTTCGACCCGCCTTGTCCTCGGCTTTATCGCCGGGTTCCTCTCGCACCTGATCTTCCAGGGCGGGTTCGGTGCCATTCTCTACGCCGCGCACCTGCTGCCGTCCTTGATCTGGAGTCTCATGCCGGTGCCGCCTTTCGGCGTGCCCATGAGCATCAACCTGGGGTTCTGGGCCGGGCTTTGGGGAGTGCTCTACGCCGTGCTCGAGCCGCGACTCACCGCGCGCCTCACATGGTGGCTGGGTGGGCTCGTCTTCGGCCTTGCTCCGCTGGCCGCGTACTGGTTCGTCGTGCTGCCGCTGAAGGGGGCCGGCATTGGCGGCGGCTTCCACCCGGCGATGGTGCCGATCGAGATCGGCTTTCACGTGGTCTTCGGCATCGGCGTGGCGATCATTTTCCGGCTGGGCGTCGCCCTGGCCGGACAAAAAGGGGCCCGCTGAACGCTCTTCCCCGCGACGATAGGTAGAGCCATGAGCGCGCGCCGGATCTTGCTCGCCGCGCATCACCGCGGTCTGACCGCGTTAGACGCTTGACTCCTCGCGACCTGGGAGAGCGCGGCGCTCAGGGACCCTTCCTGGAAACTGGTGGGACCTCGCGCGTCCTGTTCAATCGTCGGCTAGACGCGAAGTCAGAACTTCGGTACAGCGCGACGGACAGTTGGGGATGGGTTAGCTACGCAGGCACCCAGTTCGGCGGCACGGCGGCGCTTGGGAGCCTCACTGTCGAGCGCCGGTTCATTGGCAGGGACGCCAGTGGGCAGGCGATTGTCGTCCCCGTCCGAGTCGAACTGCATCGGGGGTTCGGGCAACGATCGCGGCAGCCGGCATCACCGGAGGTGCCGCTCCCACCGGCCCGGTCGCTCCTGGCCGCCGACTTGGCTGGCCTAGCTGGTCGCTGGGAGGGCTATTACCAGTCCGGCGGGTTCCAGATGCCCGTGGAGGCAGCCATCCGCGAGGATGGTACCGTCGAGGTCGGCGAGAACGACCCGGTGACGAATCGAATTCGTGGGTCGCTCACTATCCGGGATGGGCGCGTCTGGTATGCCGGCCGAGACTCCGGAGAGCTGGTCCTGCACCAAGAGGGCGCGACGCGGCTGCTGGTCGGCCGTCTCACTCTCGCCGCCTCCGGGAGCGCCCCGCCGGAGATCCTCCCCCTCCGCCTCGAATGGAAGGGAAGCTCCGGCGGGGCGGCCCCGGCGGCCGCCTCGCCAGCCCCACCGCCCGCGTCGCCCTCGCCGAGTGTCTCGACGGCTCGGTCTCCGATGGAATCGGCGGCGATCTCCCCCGTGAACGGCACGTATCACGGAACCGTGTCTGGCGACCAGCAAGGACGCCCCTACTCCGCGCGGATCACCATCACGCTGGCTCAGCAGGGCGATCAAGTCACAGGGACGTGGCTGACTACGGCCGGCGGCTCGGGCACGGTGACGGGCCGGCTCCTATCCCCGACGCGGGCGGAGCTCCGTATCGAGCAGCTCCATCCCTGCTCCGCCAGGTTCACGGGCATGGCAACAATCGGCGAGGGCGGCTCGAGCTTGGGCGGGTCGTATTCCGGGACTGGGTGCGCCGGTCCCGTCTCCACGTCGTTCACGGTCGTGCGGCAGCCCTAGCGCCGCTCCGGGAGGGCCCCGCATGCCCGCCCCCCACCCCCTGACCCCCGCCGACCGCGCCACCCTCGGCGCGATCGTCACCCGCTACCCCGGCCTGGCGGCCGCGGTCCACGCCCAGGTCACCCGGCTGCTCGCCGCCGTCCTCCCCGCCGGCGATGGCGCGATCGCCACCGAGGGCCAGCTCGACGAGCTGCTCGAGTCCGTCGTGGAGCGCGTCGTGGCGGGGAGCGGCAAGCTGCGGGATGACCCACCAACGGCGCTGGACGACCTGGTGGACGCGATGGTGCTGGTGCTCGCGCGGCACTCGGTGGCGCAGGCGCGGCCGGGGCTGGTGGAGCCGTATCCTACCTAGGTATTCGTTTGGTCCGGAGGAATGTAACCGGTAGCGTTAGCTGTGATGTCCGCGAGCTTCTCTTGATACTTGATCAACTCGGGCTCGATGAACACTGGCTTCCGCTCGTCCATGAGTCCTCCTCTTGCGGCATGCCTTCCAATGGCGTCGCGTGGGCGAAAGCAGTGTGCGCGTCGGCCGAGACGACTGTCAAGATGCAAGAGTTTGCACCGTACCGAACCGTACCGAACCTCAGGTGTCGCAAACCTCCGCTTCGGGGTGCCCCTACAAGTTAGCCTGGAGATTGAGGTGCCTGGAAGCCCCAGGCCCTGACGCAAACCACATGCTTTGCGACAGAGGCCGGGCTCCAGTCGCAGGACCGAATCGCGGGCTGGATCCGAACTGCTCGCAGGCCCACCGCGGTGGGCGCTTCGCGTGGTGCTGAGTCCGCTCTGAAGCGCCCCGAGGAGCCGTTACCCGGGACCCAAGCTCCGGGCAGGCGCCCGGGGGCCGCAGAAGGAGCTCCGGGGCATTACACCCGTCGGCCTCCCGGTCGACCCTCCGCCTGTACTCGAGGGTGAAGGGCCGACGCAACGCCTTTGCCACGACCTCGATCTCCGGCCCACCGAGAGCCCGCTCCAGGATGCTCATCGACCTTCGATCCTTGCTCGCCCTCGACAGTAAACTTCCGGGTGGCCACTGTCTCACTGAGAGGGGCCCTCCAAGACTGGCCTGATCGTCGGCAGATCGCGTAAAGTACGGTGATGGCCTCTTGCGCACTCTGCCAGCGGGACCGGCCTTTAAGGCAGAGTCACATCATCCCGAAGTTTGTAGTCAGGTGGCTGAAGGACACTGGTGCCACTCAATATCTCCGGCAGGCGATTCACCCCAATATTCGGCGACAGGACTTTGGTACGCAGCCGCTCCTCTGCGATGACTGTGAACAGCGGTTCGCGGCATGGGAGAATCGATTCGCCGAGCGCGTATTCTTCCCGTTCCAGCAAGAGCGCCGGCAATCCTTCGATTACGGGGAATGGTTGCTCTCATTTGCTACATCGCTTGCTTGGCGGACAGTGATCGGATTCCATCGCGCACCGTACCACATGTTTCCCGAGCGGACAAAGCTAGCTCCTGCGCTCGAGCGACGACTTGAACAGGCGCAAGAACGGTGGCGAGTCTTCCTTCTCGGTGAGTCACATGATCCCGGTCCTTACGAACACCACCTGTTCTTTTGGGATGTAGCGGCGCAGGTAGAGGGTGGGGTGCTGCCTCGCGGCTTCCACATGTACATCCTTCGCGCAGCGGACGGAACTGTAGCCCACTCGTCCAGAGCCGCATTCGTCTACTCAAAGTTGCCTGGAATGATGTTCTGGGCTGGGGTCGAGCCTCCGCTCGTCGAGGGATGGGAGCGTACGTTGATCGCGAGGCAGGGAACTATAAGCTCACCCCAACGAATTAGCCAGTCGGGTTTCGGTGACTTTCTACTAGACCGTGTCCAGATAGTCGGCAAGCTAATGAGTGCGATGTCGGATAGGCAACGGGAGAAGATTGACCGGGCCTACCGTGAGAACCCGGAGCGCGTTCTCGAGTCAGACACCTTGCGAGCGCACCTGGCAAGTCTGGTCTGGGAGGAGACCCAGGGCAAGCGAGACGTAAAGGGTGGCCCGCGTCGGCCACCAACCGGGGGGCGTGGCCGATCACCTGAAGCCCCAGGGGACGTGCCGCGACCCGAACCGTCGTGAGACGGTCGTCGGGGTGCTCAAAGCCCTGGCGGCGCCGCCGCGAGCCGCCGGGCCACGGTGACGTCAGCGGGCCGGGCCGACGTCCAGTTCCGCGTCTATCCTGACGCCCGCAACGGTTCCAACCTAGCCCATCTCCCTCAGACACCCCCGACCGGCCAGCCGAACTGGACTCCTGCCTATCACCGGCCGCGCAGCCCTCCGGCCTTCGCGCCGTACTGTTCCCGCTCCAGGGCGCGCGCGGACGTCACCCTGTTCTGACGGGAGGTGCTGAGATGGCCGTCAAGGTACGCGAGTGGAAGGGTGCCTGGTGGGTCTTCACGGACTACAAGGGCCGACGGAAGGCTCGGCGCGTCGGCGTCGGCACGACCGGCAAGCGGGCGGCCCAGGCGGCCGCGGAGAAGATCGCCGCCAAGCTGGCCCTCGGCGACCACACGCCCCTGGAGACCGTCACCCCCGCGGCGCCGCCCGTCACGTTCCGCGCGTACGCCGAGCGCTGGCTGGCGGGCCACGTGCGCCTGCAGTGCAAGCCCTCCACCCTCACCACCTACACCCGCGTGATGCGGACCCACTGGATTCCCGCGCCGGGGCCTTACCCCTGGCCGGCCCTCACCCGGGACCGGATCAAGGGGGTCCTGGCGGGCCTGGCGGGCGGGCTGCGGGCGAGCACGATCAGCGCCTCGACCCTGCCCCCCTTGCAGGGCTGCCTGAGCGCGGCCGTCGAGGACGGGCTCCTGGTGGCGAATCCGGCGAGCCGGCTCGGTCGGTTCATGCGGTCGGATGTGCTGCCCCAGGAGCGCCAGGATCCCCTCACGCGCGAGGAGCTGAGTGGCCTGCTCGCCACCACTGAGACCGACATGCCCGAGTGGTACCCGGCGCTCCTGGCGTTCGCCCGGACGGGGGTGCGCTTCGGCGAGTTGGCGGCCCTGAAGCCGAAGGATCTCGACTTCCGGGACCTTGCAGTGCTGGTCCGGCGCCGCGCGTACAAGGGGGAGCTGAGCACGCCGAAGAACCGGAAGGGGCGCCGGGTGGACATGAGCCGGCAGCTGGCGCGCGTGCTCCAGGGGTACCTGAGCCTCCGGGAGGCCGAGGCCGTAGTCCGCGGCCAGGCGCCGTCCCCCTACCTGTTCCCCGACCCGGACGGCGATCTGCTCGACCGGGAGTGGTTCAACCGCAACGTCTGGCGGCCCCTGCTCCGCCGCGCCGGGCTCCGGTTCCGCACCCCCCACCAGATGTGCCACGCCTTCGCCAGCATCCTGATCCAGAACGGGGAGAGCCTGGCCTACGTGCGGGACCAGCTCGGCCACGCCTCGATCAAGCTCACCGTGGACACCTACGGCCACCTGATCCCGGGGGCGAACCGGCAGGCGGTTGACAAGCTCGACGACGCCACCGGCCGCAACCTCTACGCAACCGCCGGCGAGCCGGCGGCGCTCACCGCCCAGTAAATCGCCGGGTTACCGGCTACGCGCGGTATTCTGGCACATCCCCGGGGAGGCGAAAACCCCGGTGTGGTCCGACACGGCGTTGCGCCCCACCATCGAGGATGCTACGGTGGGCGGCCGTGAGCACCAGCCCGACGAGCCTTCCGCCGCCCGAGGAGACCCGGAAGTTCCTCCACCGCCGATGGGAGAAGGAAGTCCTGCCGGCGCTGGCCCGCTACATCGCGATCCCGGCGAAGTCGCCGGCCTTCGACCCGGAGTGGTCGGCCCACGGCCACATCGACAGGGCCATCGCGCTCGTCGAGGACTGGAGCCGCCGCCGGCCGATCGAGGGCCTGGCCGTCGAGACCTTCCGGCTGCCGGGCCGGACGCCCGTCCTCCTCGCCGAGACCCCCGGCGCGGCTCCGGAGACCATCCTGCTCTACGGCCACTGCGACAAGCAGCCTGAGATGACGGGCTGGGCCGAGGGCCTCGGCCCGTGGACCGCGGTCCGCCGGGGGGATCGCCTCTACGGCCGCGGGGCCCAGGACGACGGTTACGCGGCCTTCTGCGCGCTCACGGCCATCGAGGCCGTCCAGCGCGCCGGCGTCCCGCACGCCCGCTGCATCCTGCTCGTCGAGGCGAGCGAGGAGAGCGGGAGCCCCGACCTGCCGGCGTACATGGAGGCCCTCGCCGCGCGCATCGGGACGCCCGATCTCGTGATCTGCCTCGACTCCGGGTGCGGGAACTACGAGCAGCTCTGGGGCACCACGTCGCTCCGCGGACTGATCAACGGCGTGCTCACGGTCGAGGTGCTGACCGAGGGCATGCACTCGGGCGCGGCCGGCGGCATCGTCCCCTCGAGCTTCCGCATCGCACGCCAGATCCTGTCGCGCCTCGAGGACGAGCGGACCGGCGAGATCCTGCCGCCCGACTTCCGGGTCGAGGTGCCGCCGGCCCGGGTGGCCGAGACGCGGGCGGTGGCCGAGGCGCTGGGCGGAGAGATCGCGGGGCGGTATCCCGTCGTCGAGGGGATGCGCTACGCCCACCCGGACCCCGCCACCCTGCTGCTGGCCAACACCTGGGCAGCGACGCTGGGCATCACCGGCGCCGCTGGCTTGCCCGCGCTGGCCGACGGCGGCAACGTGCTCCGGCCTTTCACGTCGCTCAAGCTCTCACTCCGGGTCCCTCCGACCCTCGACGTCCCGCGGGCCGCGCGGCGCCTCCAGCAGATCCTCGAGGCCGACCCGCCATACGGGGCGCGCGTGCGCTTCACGGCCGACAGCCTTTCGCCCGGCTGGGACGCCCCGGCCACCGAGTCGTGGCTTCTCGATGCCGTGCACGCCGCGTCCCGGCGCCACTTCGATCGGCCCGCGATGTTCACGGGACTCGGCGGGTCCATTCCCTTCATGGCCATGCTCGGGGAACGCTTCCCGCGCGCGCAGTTCTTCATCACCGGGACCGGCGGTCCCGGCTCCAACGCTCACGGCCCGAACGAGTTCCTGCACCTGCCCTTCGCCGAGCGCCTCACCGCCTGCGTGGCGGACCTGATCGTGGCGCACCATCGCGCGCGCCGGCCCTAGTCCTCGCGTCTGGTCGCCGGGGCTGTCGGGAGAGTCCGGCCGGGAGTCAGGCCGCGTCGAAGCTGCGACGTCGGCCCGGGAGAAGCTACGGCGGGGACGGGTGGCGCGGCGGGTGATGTGCGGTCGGGGCTCGCCGGGCGACCTGCGCCACCGCCTCGCCCAGCAGCTGCGGCTCGACCGGCTTGCTCAGGTGGAGCTGGTAGCCGGCCGTGAGCGCCCGCTCCCGGTCCTCGGCGTGCGCGTAAGCGGAGAGCGCGACGGCCGGGATCCCGCTCCACTCCGCGCCCAGTCCCCTCACGGCCCGGATCAGATCGTACCCGCTTTCACCGGGCAGTCCGATGTCGCTCACCAGGACGTCCGGGGTCACCCGCTTCAGGGTCTCGACCGCCTCGCGGACCGAGGCCACCGTGCAGACCTCGGCGCCGCACTCCTCGAGGACCGTCGTGAGGAGCTCGCGCGCGTCGCCGTCGTCGTTGACGACGAGAACCCGCACCCCGTCCAGCACCGGGCGCCGGAGCGTGCGCCCGTCTCGCGATCCCGGTGCCGCCGGCTGGAGGCATCGCCGCTCCATGTCGGCGGCCGGGACCGGCAGATCCACCGTGAACGTCGTCCCCTGCCCCTCGCCCGGGCTCTCGGCGTGAACCTTGCCCCCGTGGAGCTCCACCAGGTGACGCACGATGGCCAGACCCAGGCCGAGCCCGGAGTCGGATCGGGCCGGGCCATGCTCGGCCTGGGTGAACCGCTCGAAGACGTGGGGCAAGAAGTCGGACCCGATGCCGATGCCCGTGTCCTTCACCGTGATCCGCGTCTTCGCGTCCGCCCGCTCGAGCCTGACCTCGACGCGACCCCCGGCGGGCGTGTACTTGACCCCGTTGGACAGCAGGTTCCCCACGATCTGCTGCAGGCGATCGGGATCCCCCGTCATCGGTCCCACCGACGGATCGAATGCCGATTCCAGGCGAACGCCCTTGGCCTCGGCCGCCGGGCGAACGGCCTCCAGCGCGGCCCGGATGACGGTCGAGGGCTCGACCTGACGAAGGTCCAGCTGCAGCTTGCCCGTGATGATCCGCGAGACGTCGAGGAGGTCCCCGATGAGGCGCGCCTGCGCCTTCGTGTTGCGCTCGACGACTTCGAGCGCGTGGGCGGTCTTGGCGGCGTCGAGCCGCCCGCTCCGCAGCAGCCGGACCCAGCCCAGCATCGCGGAGAGCGGAGTGCGCAGCTCGTGCGAGAGCGTCGCCAGGAACTCGTCCTTGCTCCGGCTCGCCATCTCGGCCTCGGCCCGCGCCACCCGTTCCCGAACCAGCAGATCGGCGCGTTCCCGCTCCCGCAGCCGAAGCGCCCTCTCGATCTCCTTGCGTTCCGCGATCTCGGCTTCGAGAGCCGTCGCTTTCTGCTGGAGCTGGGCGATGAGGCGAAGGCCGTCGGCCGTGGTCGGTGCCGCCGCATAGCTCTCGGCGGGGATCACCCGGGAGTGTTGGCCACAAACGTCCCGGAACGCCTGCTCGTGCTCCGCCCGGCCGAAGCCGCGCATCGGGTACGCGCACAGGAGGGAGAACGGCTGGCGCCGCCCCAGATCGTTCCACTGCTCTTCCAGGCTGACCGCGGCCTTCTGGTTCCCCTCCGCCCAGAGCAGCGCCACCATCTCCCCGAACACCCGGACGGGCCGGCCCCCCCGGGCCGCTCCCGCGAGGAGAGCGCCGACCAGCTCGGCGAAGCGCCCGGGGTCAGGCCCGCCGTCGTCCATGAGCTCCGACAGCGTCTCGGCCGCGTCCACCGCGACGTACTGCCCACGGTCGAGAGCGGTGGCGACGTCCGGGCCCCACGCTCTCAGCCGAGCCGCCAGACCGTCCAGGTGGCGCTTCGTGGCGATGACGACGCCCCCACCCCCCGCCCGGAGTCCGGCGCCGATGAACCGGCTCACCGAGTCGAGCAGGAATGTGTCGTCCTCGTAGAACTGGACGCAGTGGCCGGTCGCGTCGCTGTCGCCGTGGAGCGCGCCGGACGCGACTGGTGGCGCCTCTTCGATACTCATCTCGGCGTCTCCTGTTTCAGACCGAGCCCGGGCCCCGTGCTCCACGCCGGCAGCTGATGTCCGGAGTCGAGGCACCACTGCGGTGGCCGACGGACAGGTTGGCGTCCACCACTGCCTCCGGATCGGGAACAGACCCCTCCAGAGCGGTCCGTGCAACTTCCATTCCGGCCAGCGCGCCCTGCCGGTGCTCAGTCGGTCAGCGCCCGGTACAGGTCGATCTCGGTCGGCTTCGCCACTAGCTCCCGCATCCGGCCGCGGAAGCCCGCCAGGTGGGGCGCCGTCTTGTGGAACTCGAAGGCGGCCTCGGAGCGGTACTGCTCGTAGAAGAGGAAGACCGCCGGCTCCTTCTCCAGCCGATGCGGGCGGTAGACGATGCATTCCGGCTCCGCCTTCCTCACCGCCTCGGCCATCTGAACCAGGATGGCCTCGACCTCGTCTTCCTTGCCGGCCTTCGGGTAGATCTTCGCCACCACGGTCAGCGCTCCCGCCATTTCAGCCCCTTTCACGTCAGAGCAGTACGACGCGATGCGACGCTCATCGGCTCCTGTTTGAATCCTCGAAGGGCAACAGTTGCAAGCTCCCGGGGGCGGGGCCGAGGAGCGAGCAGCGCTAGGACGCAGGGAGGAGCCGACCGCAGGCGTACTCCGAGTACGCCGAGGATCGGCTCCGACCGAGGACGACCATAGGTCGGGACGGACGCCCCCACGCCGAAGGCCGTCCGATCGACGTAGGCCGAGCGCGTCCCGACCGAGATCGACGTTGCGAAGCTCATCGGCCCCGCCCCCTTAGTAGGTGGCGCGGCCGCCGGAGAGGTCGTACACCGCGCCCGTCGAGAACGAGCACTCGTCGGAGGCCAGCCAGGCGACCAGCGCGGCCACCTCCTCGGGACGGCCGACGCGCCCCATGGGGATCTTGGAAACGAGCAGGTCCACCGTGCTCTTCTCCATCTGCTGGAGGATCTCGGTCTCGATCACGGCCGGCGCCACCGCGTTGACCAGGATGCCGCGGGTGGCGACCTCCTTGGCGAGCGCCTTGGTGAGGCCGATGACGCCGGCCTTGGCGCTCGAGTACGGCACCAGGGTCGGGTTCCCCTCCTTGCCGGCGATCGAGGCGATGTTCACGATCCGCCCGCCGCCCTGCCCCAGCATCACCCTGATCGCCGCCCGGCAGCAGCGGAAGACGCTGGTGAGGTCCACCGCGATCACGCGGTCCCAGTCCTCGTCGGCCAGCTCCCAGATCGGGAAAGAGCGGCCGGTGATCCCGGCGTTGTTGACGAGGACGTCGAGGCGGCCCCACCGCTCGACCACCGACCGCACGGCGCCGTCGACCTCGGCGGTTTGGGTCACGTCGGCGGTCAGGGCGACGGCCTCGCCACCGACCCGCCGGGCCGCCGCCTCGACCCCGGCCTCGTCGACGTCCAGCAGCGCGACCCGGGCGCCGCCGGCGGCCAGGCGCGTGGCGATGGCGAGCCCGATGCCGCGGGCGGCCCCAGTCACCAGCGCCGTCCTCGGGCCCGGCGACCCCCCGCTACGCATGCTCCGAGTCGAACCGGTGATGGAGCGCGACCGGCTTCCGTGCCTTTCGGTAGCGCATGTTCAGGAGCTCCACGAAGAGCGAGAACGCCATGGCGAAGTAGACGTACCCCTTCTCCATGTGGGTCCCCATCCCCTCGGCGACCAGCATGACGCCGATCAGCAGCAGGAAGGAGAGCGCCAGGATCTTCACGCTCGGGTGCCGCTCCACGAAGCTCGAGATCGACCCGGCCGAGGCCAGCATGACCAGCATGGCCAGCACCATGGCCGTGATCATGATCGAGAGCTGGTTGGCCATGCCGACGGCGGTGATGACCGAGTCGAGCGAGAAGACGATGTCGAGCAGCAAAATCTGGACGAGCACGAGCAGGAAAGCCCCCCGGGCCGCCCCCGCGGCGGCCGGGTCGTGCTCCGCCTCCAGCTTGTCGTAGATCTCCCAGGTCGCCTTGAACATCAGGAAGAGCCCCCCGCCCAGCAGGATCAGGTCGCGGCCGGACACGCCCCGCCCGAGCACGGCGAAGAGCGGCGCGGTCAGTCCCATGATCCACGTGATCGCAAGGAGCAGGAGGACCCGGATGCCGAGTGCCAGCGTCAGCCCCACGCGCCGGGCCAGCGGCTGCTGGCCCGGCGGGAGCTTCCCCGCCACAATGGCGATGAAGACCACGTTGTCGATGCCGAGAACGACCTCCATCAGGGTGAGGGTCGCCAGGGCGAGCAGATTGTCGGCGGTCAGGAGCTCGGTCACGACCGACAGCATAACGCATCCGCGTACCCCGAGCGACACGGAGCGGCGCCCCCGAGGACTCTGGCGGTCCACAGCCGCGTCGGGGACCGGATCGAGTGCGGACCCGCCGAGTGTCGGAGCCGGCCCGGGCGACTCAGCGGCCCTCGCCGGGAGTCTGCTTGCCGGCACCAACCGCGATCCCGAGGCCTGCACGGTACAGGAGGGTCCGGCGGTTTGCCTTCCCGCGCGCGGCGCTGCTACAATGCCGCGGCCATGGCTCCAGCCACCGATCCGGCGCCGCTCACCCCCGGGGACCTGGTCGAGGACGCGGCCCGCGACCTCGCGCGTCAGTCCTACGCCCCCCGGCCGCCCATCGCCGGCGTCACTCTGGGGGAGGTGCCCGTCTTCCGGAGCCCCGACGGGCTCTTCGCCGAGGTCGTGCGCCTGGATCCCGAGCGCCAGGTCGAGGGAGTGGCGGGGTTTCGCCCCGTCCAGTGGAACTGGAGCCTGCTCGAGCCCGGCGCCGTGAAGGCCTGGCACCTCCACCTCGACCAGGAGGACCTCTGGATCGTCCCGCCCGACTCGGCGCTGCTCGTGGGCCTCGTGGACCTCCGGCGCCGCTCCCCGACGGCCTCGACGGTTCAGCGCCTCGCGCTGGGCGGGGGGCGCTGTCACCGGCTGCTGATCCCCCGCGGCGTCGCCCACGGGGTGGCCAACCTGGGAACGCGGCCCCAGGCGATGCTCTACGCGGTGAACCGGTTCTTCTCGGCGGATCCCGAGCAGACCGACGAGTGGCGGCTCCCCTGGGACCGGTTCGGGGCGAGCTTCTGGGAGATGGGGCGAGGATAGCTATCGCGCCGCCACCGGCGACCCGAGGAGCGGCCGGGGGGCGGCGAGGCGGAAGACCCGGACCGGCTGCTCGACGTTCCGGAGCGCCTGCTCCCCCAGGTCCTCGCAGGCGAACTCGTTGCCCAGCCGGCTTCGGGTCTCGGGACCGAGCATGATCGTGTCCGGCTCCCCGAGGGCGGCCAGTCGCGCCGCCACGTTCGTCACCGATCCCGACGCCGTGTAGACCCAGCGCGTTCCGGCCATGCCCTCGATCTTCGTCGCCCCGACCGTGGCCACCCCGGAGTTGACGCCGATGTGGAGCGCGATGGGCTCGGGGAGGTCCCTGAGCTTGGCGTTGATCTCGTGCGTTCGCCGGACGATCCCCAGCGCCGCCTTCACCGCGGCCCGGGCGTGGCGGCGAGGGTCGACGTCCTGGAAGATCACCATGAGGCCGTCCCCGGCCGTCTCGTTCACGTCGCCCCCCCGCTTGAGCACCTCGTCCAGGAACGAGCCGAAGTAACGCTCCACCAGGCGGTTGACCTGGTCTCCGTCCAGGCGCTCGCTGAGCCGCGTGTAGCCCACGATGTCCACGAACAGGACCGAGACGTCCGTCTCGCGCTTGGCCAGCTCCGGGGCCTCCGGCGCCTGCTCGATCAGCGTCTGGACGGTCCGGGGCACGAACTTGGAGAGGTTCGACCGGATGCTCTCCAGGAGCTCCACCCGCCGCAGCGCCACCTTCAGCTCGGTGTTGACCGCCTCCAGCGTCGTGTAGGCCCGGGCGTTCTCCAAGGCGACGGCGCTCTGGTTCACCAGCACGCGGAGAAGCCGGAGGTCTTCCGTCGAGTAGGCCGCCCCCGACCGCTTCGGGCCCAGGGCCAGGAAGCCGGTCACCCGGTCGTGGAAGACGACGGGCGCGACCAGCTCCGCACCCAGGGCCCCCATCTCGGGCAGACAGGCGTCCCGGAACTCCCGCAGCCGCGGATCCTCCTCCAGCTGCTCGCGCGTCACCGGCGCCCGGACGCGGGCGAGGCACCGCGGGAGCGGCCCCTCGGCCGGCATCGGCGCCCCGGCCTCGACGTCGTCCTGCCCGGTCAGCACGTAGCCTCCACTCGCGTCGTGGTACAGAGCCAGGGCCTGGCGGGTCGGGTGGAGCAGGCGCTCGATCGTCTCGTGGATCAGGGCCACGATGCGCTGGAGGTCGAGTAGGCTCGTCATGGTCTCGGCGACCTGCTCCAGCGACTGCTGGATGTCGAAGCGCTCGCGGAAGAACAGACGGTCGATCACCTTCTGCGTCCGCACGTAGACGGGGTTCAGCAAGGCGACGACGGCCACGGCGACCACCCCGGCCGCCAGGAGCGGCGAGGAGGCGACGTCCAGCGTCGCGAAGGTCAGGTCGAGCAGGACGATGGCGCCGGCGTAGGCCGCCACCACCAGACCGGTGACGACCGAGTAGATGGTGCCGAGGCGGATGGCCGCCCGCACGTCGAAGAGGTTGTAGCGAACCATCGCGTAGGCGACCGCCACCGGGAACACGAAGTTGAGCTTCCACAGCTCGTTGAGGAACGGGACCGGAACCCGGAACACCGCCTCGATCGCGGTGCCGAGCACCCCCGGCAGATCCCCCACCGCGAAGCCGGCGCCGAGGACCCGCGCCCGCTGGCGAACCAGCGGGGTGGCACCCGCCACGGCGGTCCGCGCCAGCCCCGCGAGGACCAGCATCAGCGCCAGCCCCCAGTAGGCGGCGCCCACACCGGGCAGCACCACGTACTGGATCGGATGCAGGCGGACCTGCAGCAGAACCGCGAGCAGGGCGGAGATGAGGTAGGGCAGCCAGACGAGGCGGGGGTAGCGGCGAACGATGGTGCGCCGCTGGGGGAACGTGAGCGCCAGGTGGGCGTAGATCGCGGGGGAGAACGCCCAGGCGGTCATGAACAGCGCCGTGAACCGGTAGGTCGTGTGGGCGTCGGCGTAGGTGACGTCGATGAGGAACCAGCCGAGGCAGAACGCGAGGAAGAGCCAGCTCCGCCAGACGCCCGGCTGCAAGTAGAAGACGAGCGCGCCCAGGGCGACGTAGAGCAGCCCGGCGAGCAGCCCCTCGACCAGGAAGCGCTTGAAGTCGCGGTGGGAGTACGCGCGGCTCGCGACGTCGGCCTCGACCAGCGTGCCGCGGCGGTTGAGGAGGTAGTGGAACTTCGTCCCCACCGGGTGCCGCGCGACCTCGGCCTGGAGCTCCCGGCCGGAGGTGAGGAACTGCCCGTTGACCGCCCGGACCCAGTCGAACGGCTCGAGCCCGCCCCGCTCGGCGCCGCCGACGGCGACCAGGAGGTTCTCCATCACCATGAAGCCGGTGAAGGGCCGCCCCAGGCTCTGGTAGCGGTCGAGCGTCACCTGGCCGCCCACGAGGAGGACCAGGCTGATCAGGGCCCCGGCCAGGATCTTCCCGCGCATGGTCACCATTCTAAGGCCTCGTTCCGGACGTTTCCTGCTATCGTCTTCCCGGGCTCCGGTCCGACCACGCACGCGGAGGGGCGACACTCATGACGATGGAGGGCGCGGTGAAGTTCGCAGTGGCCATCCCCCAGGCGTTCAGCCGGCCGCACGTGGACGTCCTCGGCCTCCAGACCTTCCTGGGGCGGGCCGAGGCGCTCGGGTACGACTCGGTCTGGACTCAGGAGCAGATCCTCGGCATCGCCGGGACGCTGGAGCCGGTCACGCTGCTGGCGTACGCCGCCGCGCTGACGCGACGGGTCCGGCTGGGGGTCGCGGTGCTCATCACGCCGCTCCGGAGCCCGGTCCAGCTCGCCAAGAGCCTCGGCAGCGTGGACCAGCTCAGCGGCGGCCGCCTGATCGTCGGCGTGGGCCTCGGTGGCCGGACGAACGTCTACCCGGCCTTCGGCATCTCGGCGGAGCGCCGCGTCCGGCGGTTCGCCGAGGGCATCGAGGTGATGAAGCGGCTCTGGACCGAGGAGCGGGTGACCTTCAAGGGCGACTTCTGGACGCTGGACGACGCTCCCATGGCGCCGAAGCCGGTCCAGAAGCCCCATCCCCCGATCTGGTTCGGCGCCCGGCACCCCGACGCCCTCCGCCGGGCGGTGGCGCTCGGCAACGGCTTCATCGGGGCGGGGTCGTCGTCCACCGCTGACTTCACACAGCAGGTCGCGCTGATCCGGCAGTACCTGGCCGAGGGAAAGCGCGACCCGGCCAGCTTCGCCCTGGCGAAGCGCGTCTACCTGGCCGTCGACCCCGACAAGGCCCGCGCGATGGCGCGCCTCCGTGACTGGTTCGGCTGGTTCTACAGGAACGAGGAAATGGCGCACGAGGTCGCGATCGCGGGGAGCGCCGAGGAGTGCGCCGCCGGGCTCCGCGAGATCCGGGCGGCCGGCGCCGAGCTGCTCCTGCTGAACTTCACCTCCGACGACCTCGCGAACGCGGAGCTGGCCATGCGCGAGATCGTCCCCAGGATCGTGTAAGACCGGCTGTAGCAATCGGCCCCTCCGGCACCCCCCTCCCCCCAGTGGGTGGGGGAGGGGGGCTGGGGGGGTGGGCGGGAGGTCCCGAATAAATGAAGGCGTACGGGCTGACCATCCTACGAATCGTCGTCGGCGCGCTCTACCTGGTCCACGGCTACCGGCTCCTGGTCGTGACGACACCGGCCGGCGCCGGACGGTTCGCCGCGGCCACCTTCGGGCTTTCCCACCCCGGCTTGATGGGCTGGGTCCTGATCGCCGTCTACGGGCTGGGGGGCCTGATGCTGCTGGTGGGCGTGCTGACCCGGGGCGCCGCCGCCGTCACCGCGCTGGTCTCGGCGGTCACGCTCGTCCGGGTCCAGCTCCCCCAGGGTGTCCTCTCGTCGAGCTTCGAGCACGCCCTCCTGCTCACGGTGGCGACGGTCACCCTCCTGATGCTCGGCTCCGGCCCCCTGGCCCTGCGTCCCTCGAAATAGGTCAGCGGAACGCGGGGAAGACCTCGCGGCTCAGCAGCTCCAGCTCTCGCAGGATGTGGGCGTGGGGCATCCCCGGGAAGTAGAGCCGGAAGATCAGGTGGTCGGTGCCGTAGGCCTCGACGAAGCGGCGGATCTGGGCGACGCAGCGCTCGGGGCCCCCGACCACGAAGCGGTCGGCCCCGATGGCGTCCAGCCGGTCGACCGGCGTCCGGTCCTCGGCGCCGATGAGCGGGTGCTTCCACTTCCCGCCCCCGTACTCGTCCCGGTAGTTGACCAGCAGGTGCCGCTCCGCTAGCTCGATGGCGCGGGCATCCGTGTCGGCGATGACCGTGTCCCGGGTGAGGGGCCAGGTCACCGGAGCGGGGCGCCCCGCCGCCGCCAGCTCGCGCTGGTAGGCCTGCTTGGCGTCCAGCAGCTTCGCGAGGTTCGCGGTCGGCCCGGGCACCCACGCATCGCCCAGCCGGGCCGCCCGGCGCAGCGACAGCTCGCCCCAGCCGCCGATCCAGATCGGCGGGTGAGGCTTCTGGACCGGCTTGGGCTCGATGCGCGCGTTCTCGAGCGGGTAGTGGGGCCCGGGGTGACTGACGCCATCGCGGGTCCACAGCGCGCGGATCACCTCCAGCGCCTCCGCGAAGCGCTTCCCGCGGCCCTCGAGGGCCGTCCGGTAGAGGGCGAACTCGTCCGGCTTGTAGCCGATGGCGACGCCGAAGACGACCCGGCCGCCGGACATGACGTCGAGGACCGCCGTGTCCTCGGCCGCCCGGACCGGGTCGTAGAAGGGCAGCACGGCGATGTCCGTGCCGAGCTGGACCCGCGAGGTCCGGGTCGCAAAGCCGGCGAGCACGACGAGCGGCGAGGGCCAGTAGTGGTCGCGGACGCCGTGGTGCTCCTCCATCCAGACCGAGTCGAAGCCGAGGGCCTCGCCGCGCTCCACCTCGGCCAGCGCCTCGCGGTAGAAGCCGCCCCCTTCGGTAGGGATGAACCCGAACCTCGCGCAGGCGGTCGGGTTCCGGGAGGCAGCGGCGGCGACGGCCGGGTGGGTCAGCCTCGCGCTGGCCTTCGACGTCGCGCTCTACTTCTACGCGCGGTGGACCTTCGCCCGCGATCCGCGGCTGGCCGGGGTCCCGGGATTCGACCCGGACGCCGCGGCCTGGCAGATGGCGCTCGAGTTCCTCACCGGCTACGTGGTCGAGTACTCCCTGTCCGTGGACAACATCTTCGTGTTCGTCCTCGTCCTCGGGTACTTCGCGGTGCCGGCGCGGCATCAGCGCCGCGTGCTCTTCTTCGGGATCCTCGGCGCGCTCGTGTTCCGGGCGGCGTTCGTCGCGCTGGGATCGGTCCTCATGCAGTTCCACTGGGTCATCCTGGATCTTCGGGGCGTTCCTAATCCTGACCGGCGTGAAGCTCGCGTTCTCCGAGAGCACCATCGAGCCCGAGCGCAACCTGCTCCTGCGGCTGCTGCGGCGCGTGATGCCGATGACGGCGGGCTTTCGCGGATGCCCGGCCCCCCTTTCCCTCCCTCTCTCCCAAGGGGAGGAGGGAACAGAAGTTCCACACGGCGACCCGTGGCCACCGACAATCGGGCCGGCGAGTGGAGGTGTGCTTCGTCGATGGTGAGCGGCTGATCGGCTACGCGCTGGGGTACGACTCCCGGCGCCCGGGCTTCTTCCTCTTCCCGGCCGATCCGCGGAGCAACAACCTCAGGATCTTCGTCGTCTCGGGCGCCGTCGCCGCCGTGCGGTATCTGTAGCTCGTCAGGACCGGACCGCTCCGCTCCTTCGTCCTGCCTCACGGGCGCGGCCAGACCACCTGGCCCGCCTTCACCACGGTCTGGACGTGGTTCACGCCGTAGAGGTACGGGAGGTGGTAGTAGTTCGGGATGTCGAGCACGGTCAGGTCGCACCAGCGCTCCGGCGTCAGCTGGCCGATCTGGCCCTGGAGGCCGAGGGCGCAGGCGCCGCCGACGGTCGCGGCCCGGATCGCCTCCTCCACCGTCATCCGCATCTGGGTGCAGGCCAGCGTGATCATGAGCTGCATGTTCGGCGTGTAGGACGACCCCGGGTTGAAGTCGGTGGCGAGCGCCACCCGGACGCCGGCCTCGAGAAAGGCGCGGGCCGGGGCGTAGGGCAGCCCGAGGAAGAAGGCGGTGCCGGGCAGGAGCGTGGCGGTGACGTCCGCCGCCTTCATGGCGCGGGCGTCCTCCGGGGTCGCGTGGAGCAGGTGGTCGGCCGACAAGGCGTGGAGCTCCGCCGCCAGGGCGGCGCCGCCGGAGCGGGAGAACTCGTCGGCGTGGAGCTTCGCCCGGAGGCCGTGCTCGGCGCCGGCCGTCAGGATGCGCCGCGACTGCTCGACCGAGAACACGCCGGCCTCGCAGAAGACGTCGCAGTACTCGGCCAGCCGCTTGTCCGCCACCATCGGGAGCATCTCGTTCACGACGAGGTCCACGTAGCCCTCGGTGTTCCCCCGGAACTCGGGCGGCACCTCGTGGGCGCCGCAGAAGGTCGCGTGGACCTCGACCGGGTGGGGATCGGCCAGGAGCCGGATCGCGTTGAGGATCTTGACCTCGTCGGCCGTGGTGAGGCCGTAGCCGGACTTGGCCTCCAGCGTCGTGGTGCCGTGCTGGAGCACGAGGTCGAGCCGCCGCATCGCCACCGCCACCAGCTCGTCGGTCGCGGCCTCGCGGGTGGCCTCGACGGTGGAGAGGATGCCGCCGCCGGCGGCCGCGATCTCCTGGTAGCTGGCGCCGGCGATCCGGCGGGCGAACTCCTCCTCCCGGGATCCGGCGAAGATCAGGTGGGTGTGGGAGTCGACGAAGCCGGGCATCACCACCCGGCCGTGGGCATCGAGCTCCCGTCCGTCCTTCAGGAGCCAGACGTTCTTGTGGATCTTGGAGGTCTTGCCGACCCAGATGATCTTGCCGGCGTTGGCGGCCAGTGCGCCGCCCCGGATGACGCCGAGCGGACCCCGGTCCAGGTCGGGGTCGAGCGTGAGCAGCTCGCCCGCCCCGGTGAGGATGAAGTCGGCGGGCTGGGTTATTCGGGACCCCCCCCACCCCCGACCCCTCCCCACCAATGGGACGGCCTTCGGCCTTTGGCGGGGGGAGGGGGGCTGGCCCCTGCGACGTCGGCGCTGCCCGTCGCGCAGACCGATCGCGACTGTGGTTCGCTCAGGGCGGGCTCACTCGCCGGTCAGGCCGGGGATGTGGAGCCCGTGGCGGCGGGCGGCGGCCAGCGCCTCGGGATAGCCGGCGTCGGCGTGGCGGACGACGCCGGTGCCGGGATCCGTGGTCAGGACGCGCTCGAGCCGGGCCGCGGTCGCGGGGGTCCCGTCGGCCACCACGACCATCCCGGCGTGGAGCGAGTAGCCGATGCCGACCCCGCCCCCGTGGTGCACCGAGACCCAGTGGGCGCCGGCGACGGCGTTGAGCAGCGCGTTGAGGATGGGCCAGTCGGCGATGGCGTCCGAGCCGTCCCGCATCGCCTCGGTCTCGCGGTACGGGCGAGGCGACCGACCCGGCGTCGAGGTGGTCGCGCCCGATCACGATCGGGGCCTTCACGCGCCCCGAGGCCACCAGCTCGTTGAAGATCGCGCCGGCACGGGCCCGCTCCCCGTACCCGAGCCAGCAGATCCGCGCCGGCAGCCCCTGGAAGGCCACCCGCTCGCGGGCCATGCGGAGCCAGCGCACGAGGTGCGGGTCGTCGGCGAACTCGGCCAGGAGCGCCGCGTCGGTGGCGGCGATGTCGGCCGGGTCCCCCGACAGGGCCACCCAGCGGAACGGCCCCTTGCCCTCGCAGAAGAGCGGGCGGATGAACGCGGGGACGAAGCCCGGGAAGCCGAAGGCGTCGCGGACGCCGGCCTGGTCGGCCTCGGTGCGGATGTTGTTCCCGTAGTCGAAGGCGACGGCGCCGGCCGCCTGCAGGTCGAGCATCGCCTGGACGTGGACCGCGACCGACTCCCGCGCCCGACGCAGGTACTCCTCGGGATCACCGGCGCGGAGGACGCGCGCCTCCGCCACCGAGAGGCCGCGCGGGACGTACCCGGTGAGGAGGTCGTGGGCGGCCGTCTGGTCGGTCACGACGTCGGGGACGGTCCGCCGGCGCGCCAGCTCGGGATAGACGTCGGCCGCGTTGCCGAGGAGGCCGATCGAGCGCGCCTCGCCCTTCCGGCACGCCGCCTCCACCTCAGGCGAGCGCCTCGTCGAGGGTCTCGACCGCGGTGTCGAGGTAGCGGGTCTTGAGCCGCCGCTCGATCCGCTCGGGATCGACCTCCACGCACAGGGCCACGCCGTCGTTCAGCGTCACGGCCAGCGGCTGGGCCCCGCCCATCCCGCCGAGCCCGGCCGTCAGCACCCAGCGCCCGCGGAGCGAGCCGCCGAAGCGCTGCCGGGCGCAGGCGCCGAACGTCTCGTAGGTGCCCTGGAGGATGCCCTGGGTCCCGATGTAGATCCAGGAGCCGGCCGTCATCTGGCCGTACATCGTGAGCCCGAGCGCCTCGAGCCGCCGGAACTCCTCCCACGTGGCCCAGGCGGGGACGAGGAGCGAGTTGGCGATGAGCACCCGGGGCGCCTCGGGGGTGGTGCGGAAGACGCCGACCGGCTTGCCCGACTGGACGAGCAGGGTCTCGTCGTCGCCGAGGGTCGTGAGACAGGCGACCAGGCGGTGGTAGGCCTCCCAGCTCCGGGCGGCCTTCCCCGAGCCGCCGTAGACGACGAGGTCCTCCGGCCGCTCGGCGACCTCCGGGTCGAGGTTGTTCATCAGCATCCGGAGGGCGGCCTCCTGGGGCCAGCTCCGACAAGTCAGGCGGGAGCCCCGGGGGGCCCGGATCGGCTCGCGCGTCGTCATGTCAGGACTCCTCACCCCGCTGCGCGCGACAGCGGCGTCGGACTGGTACGGCCGGGCGGCCGGCCAGTCACGGTCAGCGCTTGCGGCGCAGCCCCCCCCGGCCGTTCGTCGGGCGGGACGCGAGGCGCGAGATGAAGGTGTCCACCGGGATGGCCGCCATCGTCATCATCTGGACCGAGCCGCGAGCGCCCAGCTCCATGGAGACCTTGGCCACCGTCTCGTTGTCCGGGGCTTCGAGGACCGTGACGAAGTCGTACGGGCCGAGGACGGCGTACTGGGCGATGACCTTGACGCCCATCCGGCCGACCTCCGCGTTGACCTTGCGAATCGTGCCCGGGAGCTTCCGGATGACCTTCCGGCCGGTCTCGGAGAGCGTCGAGAGCATGATGTACGTCGCCATCACCCACCCCCCTCTGTTCGACGGCGCTCATTATAGCACCGGGCGCCGCCGGCGCGGCGCCCGGTCGCGGCCCGGCGGCGTATACTGCGGGCGTGGGACCCCGTCGCGCCGGGCTCTTCTGCCTGCTGGTCGCTCTCCTGCTGGCCACCGGCTGGGTGCTCGCCCCCGACGACAACAGCGTGACGCCCGGGCTCTACGACGGGACCGACGATCCGGCGGCGGGAGCGCCGCCGCTCGAGCCCGCCCTGCTGCCCGCGCCGGCCCGGCTCATCGCCGGCGCCGGCGACAGCGGCCGCGTCCCGGTCCCGACCCGGGCCGCCCGCCCGCGTCCCGCCCCGCTCTCGGGCCCCATCGCACGCGCGCCTCCGCCGGCCTGACGACCGCCGCGTCACCGGTGGCCACTCCGCGGTGGCTCGCAACGCACCCGTCCGGGAACAGGAGGCACGCCATGTTCGGTCTCGGCACCCAGGAGCTCCTCGTCATCGCCCTGATCGCGATGATCTTCTTCGGCGGCAGCAAGCTGCCCGATCTGGCCCGGTCGCTCGGGCGCTCGATGAACGAGTTCAAGAAAGGGGTGAGCTCGGCGACGGAGGACGACAAGGCCTCGGACACGAAGAAGCCGGCCTGACGGCCGGGCTGCCGGGAGGGACACATGCCGCGGGCGCAGCCGGCCTCGGTGCCCTGTCAAATCTGCAAGCAGCTCAAGCGGCCGAACGACGTGATGCCGGCCGAGCTGGTCCGCAACTCGGTCGCCGAGACGATCCGGCGAGCGCATCCCGACTTCGCGCCCCCGGGCTTCATCTGCCTGACCGACCTCAACCACTTCCGCACCGAGCACGTCCAGGACGTGCTGGAGACGGAGAAGGGCGAGCTGTCGAGCCTGGAGGAGGAGGTCGTCCGGAGCCTGAAGGAGCACGAGACGCTGTCGCGCAACGTCAACGTGGAGTTCGAGCGGGAGCTGACGCTCGGGGAGCGCCTGGCCGACCGGGTCGCCGAGTTCGGCGGGAGCTGGCGCTTTATCATCACCTTCGGCGTCATCCTCGCCGTCTGGATCGTCGTGAACTCGATCGCCCTCCTCCGGGAGCCCTTCGACCCGTACCCCTACATCCTCCTGAACCTCGTGCTCTCGTGCCTGGCCGCCCTCCAGGCCCCGGTGATCATGATGAGCCAGAACCGCCAGGAGGCGAAGGACCGGCTCCGGGGCGAGCACGACTACCGGGTGAACCTCAAGGCCGAGCTGGAGGTCCGCCACCTGAACGCGAAGCTGGACCTCCTGCTCACCCACCAGTGGCAGCGGCTCCTGGAGATCCAGCAGATCCAGATGGAGATCATGGAGGAGTTCGTCCAGCGGGGCGGCCGCCGGCCCGCCCAAAAGTTGACACCGGGCGGGGCGGTTACGGAAGATAGCGCCAGTCAACCACCGGGAGGAGAGACGTGATGCGAGGCATCGGGCGGCGCGTCTGGTCACCCTGTCGCGAGGCGCGGGGGTTCAGCCTCGTGGAGATCGCCATCGTACTGGTCGTGCTGGCGATCGTGGGCTCGGTCCTCTACGCCTACCTGGGCTCGACCAGCAAGACGCTGGAGGTGATCCAGCAGGAGAAGCCCCTCTCCCAGGCCCGGCTCACCGCCGATCGCGCCACGATCATGTCGATCCGGACATCGCTCGGCGTCTACCACGCGTCCAACGGCCAGTGGCCGGCGAGCAAGGAGGCCGTGGCCGCCCTCCTCAGCCCCCCGCCGAACTTCCAGTGCGAGGGCAACGACTACAACTACGACCCGGCCACCGGGCAGGTCACCCTGCTGATCGACGACGCCGCCCGGTGCTGAGGAGCATCGGGTCCCTGACTCTCGAGAACCTACTCGGTCTCGGGTGCGACGCCCATGAGACGTAACGTCCTGTCGTCACGCCGGCCCTGGAAGTACTTGTCGAGCAGACGATCGAATACGGAACCCGCAGGGGACACGCATGCGAATAGTGTCGCGCACGACCTCAGCTTCATCTCGTCCGGAGAGCCGAATATCTCGAGCGCGGATCGCCCCTCGACGCCGAGAGCCGCCTCGCAGCACTCCAGCAGCCGCGGCCCGACGGTGGGATGCCTCAGGTACGCCTCGGCCTCTGCCGCGCTCTTGATCGAGTACCGCCTCGACGCCGAGCTGTACCCCAGACCGTCGAACTGGGGAAAGACGTACCACATCCAGTGCGACCGCTTCCGGCCGCTCCTGATCTCGGCGAGTGCCTGCGCGTAGCAGTCCTCCTGCGCCTGCACGAAGCGGCCGAGGTCGTGCGGATCGTCGGCGCCGCTGGACAGGCTCTCACCAGCCATAGCGCGGCCAACGCCTCCGCGGCCTAACGCTCGGCATCAGCGGCGGCGCGAAGCGCCGTCCGCTGCATGCCGTTGTCACGCCGCCCCTGACTCAAAAGATGACCCGTTGAGCACGAGCACGATCTTGCCTGTCACGCCTCCCTTGCCCAGCAACTCGTGCGCGTGTCTTGCCTCGGCGAGAGGAAATCGCTGCGCGATGAGCGGCTTGATCTCCTTGTGTTGAAGGAGGTCGAACAGGGCGATCAAGTCCTGTCGAAACAACTCCGGCTTCAGCCGTTTAAGCGTCTGGATGCTGTAGGCGACCACCCGCTTCCGGCCGGGGAGAAGCCAGGCGGCGGCGATATATAACCCGAAGATGGCGGTTCCACGAAAGCGTTGACGACGACCCGGACGGCCTGAAGCCAATCCCTCCCCACGTAGCGAGGAACGAAGGCCATAGCCAACCACCCTCCCGCCAGGACGGAGAGCCTTGCGGGAGTGCCAGAGGTGGGCACCACCGAGGGGGTCAAAGACGACGTCCACACCGTCGCTCGTGAGGCGGTGAATTTCTTTCACGAAGTCCTGATGCTGGTAGTCAATTGGGATACCGCCCAGGTCGGAAACGGCCGGCGCACTTCGCGATGAACAGGTTCCGTACATCTCCAGCCCGGCGAGGCGCCCAAGCTGCAAGAGTGCCGTGCCGACCCCGCCTGCCGCGCCGTGAATCAACACACGCTGGCCTGATCTGGCCTTAGCGGAACGATGCAGCATCTGGTACGCGGTGATGTAGTTCAGCACGAGACTAACAGCCTCGGCGGCGTCCAATCCGGATGGCACCGGAACCAGTTCACGTTGCGGCAGGCAGACGAACTCCGCGTAAGCACCGTGGATCGGCAGCGCGGCAACTATCTGGCCTGGTTCGATTCCAGAGATATCATCGCCGAGCCGATCCACCACGCCAACCAGATCCCACCCCGGCGTGAAGGGTACCGGGGGCGTTTCGGGATGAACGCCCTCGCGCGCCATCACGTCGGGCAAGGAAACGCCTGCGGCCAGCACTCTCACCCGCACTTCACCATTCCTCGGCTCGGGGCACTCTTCTTCTACCACCCGAAGTACATCGGGTCCGCCGTAGTGAGTGACGATGATGCGCGTGTGTCTCACGGACCTCTTCGTCCCTTGCCGGGCGCGCGAGCTTGTGCGGCGTAACGTCGTGCCGCTCAGCCGCGAGCGGCGACCCCCATGCTACCGCACTCGACTTTCGCGTGCCCGCCGCTCGTCGGCTGCAGCGGCCTGTTAGCCGGGGTCCGTGTCACACCACGTCCATCCACTCCCCGAAGTCGAGCTTGACGTTGGGGACCGGATCTTGTGCGGCGATAGCGGCGAAGTCAGCTGATCGACCCCACCAATCGTTGATCGGCAGCTTCTGGGTGCCGAACGTTAGGAAATAGGGCTCTCCACCAGAATCTGTACGGACCCGGCTGCTGGGGGGCGGGGGAAGTGAGAGGCGCGCATCGGTCCAGGAAGTGGTACGACCTCCTCACGTGACTGGCGTATCACGCAGAAGGAGGGAACCGATGCCCGAGGCGATGCGTCCTCGACGCATCCTGACGGCTGCCGTGGCAGTAATGGCGTCATGCCACCTCGGACGGCGGACGAGGCGCGCGAGCATCGCTGACGCTGTGGGTGCTGGCAGACGGCCCGGACCCGCGTGACTAGCGCATGTGGGGGCTGCGGCCTCTCGGTCCGCGAGGTCGCACAGCTGGCGACGAGCGGCGGCTCCGGGACCTCGCGGTGGCGGGACCTGGACGGTCTGGCTGGCGGTGGACGTCCACCGGGTGCGATGCCGCCGGCTGTGGGGTGCGCACCGAACGCCATGCCGTTTCTGGCGGGCAAAGCCCACTATACGAGCCCGGCTGGAGGCCGCGGTGGCCGAGGACTGGTGAGCAACGCCCCGGTGAGTCGGGTGGCCGCCAGCGTCGGGCGCTGCCCCCGGCGACCGTCTCGCCGCATGGACAAGCGGGTCTTGCGCCGGTGGGCGGCGGCCCGCCCGAAGACGCCGCGGCGCTACCTGGGGGTGGACGAGATCTTCCTGGGGAAGATCAAGTTCCTCACCGTGGTCAGCGACCTCGAGACCCGCGAGCCCCTGTGGATGGGGCTGGAGCGCAAGCGGGAGACCCTGGATCGGTTACTTCGCTGAGGCGCTGCCGGCCCGCCGCCGGCGCGCCGTGCGGGCCAGTGTGCGTGGACATGTGGGAGCCGTTCGCGCAGAGCCTGCGGACGCACGTGCCCCGCTGCTCGGCTCGTCTACGGACAAGTTCCACGTCCTGCGCCACGCCAGCGAGGCCGTCGATGGCAGACCGCGGCGGCGCGGAGTTCTTCCGCCACGGCCGGGCCGCCCGCGACCGTGGTTCGGGGCAAGCGCTCGGCTGCTGCTGCGGAGCCTGGGCGCACCTCGACCGGACGGAGCGGCAGACCCTGCGGCACCTCTTCGCGCTCAACCGCCGCCTGGCCAAGGCCTATCTGCTCAAGGAGCAGCTCGCCCACCTGTGGACGTACACCTGCGAAGGCGCGGCGCGGCGGTTCCTCACCACCTGGCTCGGCAGCCCTGCGCTGGCAGCGGCTGCCGGCCTTCCAGAAGCTGGGGTCGGCTCCTCACTCGGCACCTCGACGGCCTCCTGAACTACTGCCACGAGAAGGTCCCCCTCGGAACGGTCGAGGCCGTCGACGCCAACATCCGGGAAGCGCTTCGCCGGGGTCGGGCGCTGACCGTGATCACGAGTACCTGCTGCTCAAGGTCCAACGCGCCACCGCCGACCCGTCACCGTCACGCCGCACTGCACACTGGGGTCCGTACAGATTCTGGTGGAGAGCCGGAAATAGGAACCGGGGACACGCTGGTCAAGATTGGCCGTGGAAAGAACGGCAACGCCAAGTAGTCCGAAGATTACGCGGTCGCTGAGTCGGATTCGGCCACGCTCAACAGACATGCGGGTGCTCCGTACCGGGCCTGCGGCGTCGGAGATGAGCTCGAAACCCGCGGGAAGTTCGTCGCCGTGTCCGTGGGCGCACCGATGGATACCGTAAATAACATCCGCGAGGTCCGGCTTCCCGCCTGGGGCCCTAGAGCGTTTGACGTGAACAGGAAATCGGGTGTCCTCGAGATTGATCCCCGGCGCACCCATCGGCCCGAGTATCGCGTAGTTGTCTCGCAAGAGACCCGTAAAGCGGGCGTTGCTCCCGAGCGAGGGGTGAAGCTTCTTCGCGGTACCATCGATCGCGTTGCAGGCGTGGAGCATCGCGGCATCTAGATCACCCAGACCCCAGTCGTCAATGGCTTTTCTCACGGAGTTGCCGACGTTCACTGCAGATCCGTCCTAACTTTCGAGAGTGGTCAAAGGAGTGAGTCCTACCTCCGGCTAACGTGAATTCGGCGGAACTGTCGAGCAACGGTGACGCAGCGCTCGCTGCAGCATAGTTGCCCCGCAGGGCTCCGCATCGACTGGAGGGGTCGGCGTGAGATTTTCAGAGCTTGGCTCACGCCATGGTGCTGAAGCCCGCCGTGCTCTGCGGAACCGTCGAGTCCGGTCAAACGATGCGCGGCGCCAGCCGGGAGTCATGGGATCATGCGTCGAAGATCGGGGCCGCCCGGCTCCAGACCGCACCCGGGCCCCGGTTCAGACTGAACGGTGACCATTGCCTGCGCTCCCCGCCGGCCGGCAATGACGATACCCCATCCGTCCAGGCTGGGCAATCCGGCAACTTTGCGCCTAACCGGCTCACCCGGCGCCCTCGCGGGCAGCAGTCTCGCCGAACCGTCAGAGGACGCTGCGCGGCTCCGCCACGGCTCCCTCGGCAAAGCGGGAGAAGCGGAACCCGTGGAGGTCGAGCGAGGCCTTGCCGTCCACGACCAGCTCGGCCACGAGGCGTCCCGCGATGGGCCCCATCGCGAAGCCGTGGCCGCTGAAGCCGGTCGCGACGACGAGGCCCCGGGGCGCGACCACCTCCCCCAGCACGGGGATCGCATCGGGCGTGGCGTCGATGTAGCCCGCCCAGCTCCGCTCGATGGCGAGCCCGGGCACGGCGGGGAAGAGGCGCCGGAACTCCTCGAGGCTCCGCCGGACCTTGTCGGGATTGGGCGCGGGATCGAGATGGGGATCGAGCGCGTCCCGCCCCGACCCCGGCCACCGGCGCCGGAGGTCGCGCCAGAGCGGCGCGCCCACGTGGAACCGGAACAGCTTCCGGTTCTTCCAGTAGTTCGGCAGGAACAGGCGGAGGTGGCGAAGGGAGTCGAGCGTGACGTCGTAGTCCGTCGCCCCGCCGGCGGCGAGGTTGAGCCGCCCGTCCGGCCGCTGCCGGAACGCCACCGCCGGGCCCCAGACGCCGGCCCGCGTGATCGGCGGCGCGGGCGTGGTCCGCGCGACGGTCGCCCGCACCAGCCGCTGGGGAAGGCTCAGCCCGGCCGCCCGGAGGAGC
Source organism: uncultured Candidatus Rokubacteria bacterium (assembly GCA_963708025.1). GTDB lineage: Bacteria > Methylomirabilota > Methylomirabilia > Rokubacteriales > DASRDR01 > CAVPSB01. The sequence continues at coordinate 230,507 of CAVPSB010000016.1, forward strand.
GTCGCCGACCAGGCCCCCGCCGCGCAGACGACCCGGCTCGTCCGAACCTCCTCCCGATCGGTGAGGACACCGCTGACCGCGCCGCCCGTGACGAGGATGCGGCGGGCGGCGCACCCGGTGCGGAGCTCGGCGCCGCGCGCCGCCGCCGCGTGCCCGAAGGCCTCGGTGGCCTTCGCCGGCTCGGCGTGCCCGTCGCTCGGCGTGAACAGGCCGCCGGCCCACGCGCCCTGGATGCCGGGCACGACCGACTCCAGGTCGCGGCCGCGGAGGAGCCGCGTGTCGAGCCCGCACTGCCGCGCGACGGGCAGCCACTGCTCGAACAGCCCCATCCGCGCCTCGGTGGCGGCGAGGGCCAGGTTGCCGCCCTGCACCCAGTCGACGGGGGTGCCGAGCTCCGCCTCGAGCCCGCGCCAGATCCGGTTCGCCTCGACCATGAGGGGCACCTCCAGCGGATCGCGGCCCTGCTGGCGCACGAAGCCCCAGTTCCGGCCCGACTGCTGGCCCGCCACCTCGCCGCGCTCGAGGAGGAGCGCCCGGACCCCCCGCCGGGCCAGGTAGTAGGCGGCGGCGCAGCCGACGATGCCCCCGCCGATGACGACGACGTCGGCCTCGCGCGTCATGCCCCTACCCGACGTGCCCAACGTGGAGGTCCACGTCGCCCGCCCCGGCGAGCAGCTCGAGCCCGCCCGGTGTCAGGGCGTAGGTCCCGCCCTGGATCACCCCGAGCCCCTCGTCCACCAGCTCCACGCAGGCGTGGAGGACGAACACCATCCCCGGCTCGAGGCGCCGCTCGATCCCCCGGCTGATCTGCAGGGTCTCGAGCCAGATCGGCGGGTACGCCACCCCGACGCCGTAGCCGAACCGCATCATCGCGGCGCCCTCGAGCCCCGCCTTCCGGAGCGGCTCCAGGGAGGCCGCCTCCACGTCCTCGGCCGGGACCCCGGGCCGGACCGCCCGCACGCCGGCCCGCAGCGACTCCCGCGTGAGCCGGTAGAGCTCCCGGGCGCGCGGCCCGGGCTCGCCGACGGCCATCGTCTGGATGGCGACCGCGTGGTAGCGGCGCGCCACCCCGGCGAACTCCACGTGGACGAGGTCGCCCGGCTCCAGGACGCGGTCGCGCGGCGTCGCGTGGCCGCCGGGCGTCCGCGGCCCGCTGGCCAGCTCCGTGGGAATGGCCCAGTAGTCGCCGCCGGCCGCTCGCATCGCGGCCTCCATCTCTCCGGCCAGCGCGACCTCGGTGATCCCGGGCCGGAGTCCCCGCCGGGCCGCCTGGAGCCCCGCTTCCGCGTGCCGGGCGGCGTCCCGGAGGTACGCCATCTCGGCGGCGGACTTGACGAGGCGGAGATCGCCGAGGAGCGCGGTCGCGTCCTCGACGCGCGCCGGGGCGAGCTTCTCCTCGAGCCGGAGCCCCAGCGCGTGGGGCAGCGCGTACGACTCGAGCTCCACGGCCAGCCGCCCCTCCCGGAGCCCATGCTCGCGCGCGACCTCGGCGATCAGCGCGGCGGGGTCGTCGGCCAGGAGCCGGTAGATCCGGAGGTCCCGCACCCACGACGTCTCCAGCGCCAGCAGCCGGTCCACGTCGCGCAGGACGATCGTCGGCTCGCCGCCGTCGGTCCGGAACACGAGCGCCTGGGGGCTGTTGACGCTGACCCAGGCGTCGTAGCCGCCGAGGTAGTAGAGGTGCTCCGGCGCGACGCTGATGCAGCCGTCCAGCCCGGCGTCCCGCAGGCTCCGCCGGGCCCGGGCGAACCGATCGCGGTGCTCCGCCTCGGCGAAGGCTGCGAACGCGGGCCTCATGGACGTGCTGCCACGACGCGATGATATTCGTCAGGCCCAGGGAGGCGGCGCGCCCCACGCCTGGAAGTAGGTCGTCTCCGCCGTGGGCAGGCGGACGCTGCCCCCGAAGCGGCCCTCCGGGTAGCCGAGCGGGATGCAGAAGTGCAGGGTGGCGTCGGCCGGGATCCCGAAGAGCGCGCGGGCCCGCTCCATCACCTGGGGATGGAGCGTCGTCGGCACCGAGCCGATGCCGAGCGCCCGCGCCGCCAGCATCAGGTTCTGGGCCGCCGGGATGACCGAGTTCGCGGCCCCGGGCGGCACGGCCAAGGCGAGGACGACGCACGGCACGTCCACCATCCTCTCGGCCAGCCCCATGGCCGAGCGGTACGACCGGTCCTCCGGCGGGATGTCCTCCGGCCGGGTCCAGCCACGCTCCTCGCGGCGCTTCGCCCACCACGCCTCGTGGTAGAGGCGGCCGAACTCCCGGAGCCGCTCGCGGTCCGTGACGACCAGGAACCGGGCGATCTGACGGTTGGCGCCGTTCGGCGCCCGCACCGCCGCCTCCAGGATCAGCCGCAGGTCCTCGACCGGGATCGGGTCGGGCCGGAAGCGGCGGATCGACCGCTGGGTGAACATCGCCTCGCCGATGGGCATCGAGAGTCGCGCGTGGTCCATGCCGGCCATCCTCCCAAGGTGGTGGTTCGGCCCGCATTGTAGTCCAGGCCCGCCCCTTCCGCAGCGACGGGCGGCCAGGCGCTCGGGAGGCCCGCCCCCCCCTTGTACGCTGTCACTTCACTCCACGGGTTTGCGGTACTCGACCACGATGTCGCGATCGACGGTATAGCCGCTCTCGCGCAATCCAGCCTCGAAGGCCGCCTCTAGCTGGCGCTGGGCCTCCCGTGACGAGGTCTGGAGGTAGCCGACCCGATAGACCTTCCCCGTGGGCTGCGCGGAGGTCGGGTCAGGCGCGGAGAGGGTGCCAGGGGCAAGGGTTACGAGAAGGCATGGCGCGACCCTCCGATTGAGCCGTCCAATCAGGCTCACCGCGCGCGGTCTCTCTCTGAGACGACCCAACGCCGGCGTTCAGCGGGGGCCGGCGCAGCCGGTCCGCTGTATCGCCCTGTCACACGGACCAGCGCGGCATTCACCTCAACCGGCCTTCCGGGCGAGGGCCTCGACGTGAATGAAGGCCCAGAAGGCGTCGGGATGGACAGCCCAGGCCCGGAACGCCGCGGCCATCGACTCGAGATCCGCACGGGACGCGTATCCGTACTCGACCGCGCGCTCGCCCATTGGGGAGGTCAGCAGGCGTTCAGCGTAGGATTCTCCCCACTCCACGGTCTCGCTGCGCGTGGCATAGCACCACACCGCTGCCGTGACCCGGACGTCCATCACACCGGCGGCGTTGAAGAGGGCGCGGAGCTGCCGGCCCATCCGGGGCTCGCCGCCGTTTCGATACCACGTTTTCAGGTGGACCTCGACGAAGCGGTCGATCCAGGGGTCAACTGGCCAGTACGACGCGGTGCCCCAGTCAACGTCCCGAATGGCGATGAAACCACCGGGCCGCACGACACGAAGCATCTCGCGTAGCGCAGCCCCGGACTCGCGAAGATGTTGGAACACCTGATGGGCGTAGGCGACGTCAAACGAGGCATCCGGGAAGGGAAGTTCGTAGACGCTTCCCTCTTCGTACTGTAGGTTCGCGAGACCCCGCGCCGCCGCGTCTTGCCGGGCCGCGGCCAGCGTCTCCCGGGAGAGGTCAAGGCCGACCACTCTCCCGGGGGTGAGCCGTTCGGCCAGACCCCGAGTGATGCTCCCGGGCCCACAGCCAACGTCGAGAAGCCGCATCCCGGGCCGGAGCTCGGGCAGGAGGAACGCCGCGGCCTCCTCGGCCGTCCGCTGGGCGTGCTGGCGCACCGTCGCAGGGGCATGCCCGTGCGTGTATGTTTCGTGCGTCACCGGCTCGCTAGCCATGCTCTGATGAGTCCGCGGGCAGTCAACATCGTGCCCTGTTCTCGGCCGGCGTCCCGGGGAGCTGCCCGGGGGCCCGTCGTCCTGCCCGGGGGGCTGGCGGACGAAGTCCCTGCGGCCCGATGGTGCGTGGCCGGCAAGGGCTGTGTCAAGGGCACGACCCCGAGCGAGGTGGCACCTGTCGGTGCCCGGCACCCTCCCGACGCAGGCGCCGCCAAGCAAGCGGGGTCCCGGCCGAGGGGCTCGAAGCGCCGCAGCAGCTCGACGCCGAACACCTCCCGGTAGAAGCGCTGCATGCCGTCGACATCGCACCCGCGCAGGACCACGTCGCCGAGGCGTCCATGCCTACTCCGCCCACAGCTCGATCGGCGTGTCGCGCCCGCGCAGCGCGTGGGGCCCGCGGCTCGCCAGCCCTTGCAGCAAGCCCAGCTCCGCCGCTTCGCGCTCGATCGCCGCCACCAGCGCGCCACTGGCCACGATGCGGGCGTCGAGGTCGCGGGTCAGCGCCTGCAGCCGGCTGGTGACGTTGGTGGTGTCGCCGACCGTGGCGTAGGCCATGCTGCGGCGGCTGCCGATGTCGCCGGCCACCACCGGGCCGTAGTGCAGGCCGAGCCCCATCCGCAGGGGGGCAGCCCGGCCGCGTCCCGCTCGCGGTTCCATCCCGCCAGCGCGGCCAGCATGCCGCGGGCGCAGGCCAGCGTGTCGGTGGCGTCGCGGCGGCCGGTGTCGGGGACGCCGAACGTCGCCAGCAGCGCGTCGCCGATGAACTTCTCCAGGCAGCCGCCGTGGCGGAACACGACCTCCTCCATCCGGCCGTGGAAGTCGCGCAGCAGGGCCATGACCTCCTCCGGCGTCATCTCCTCCGCCATCGTGGTGAAACCCACCAGGTCGGCGAAGAGCACGCCGACCGCCTGCCGGCGCACGCGGCCCAGCGGCTCGTCGCGCTCGGCCAGCGTGTCCACCACCTTGGGCGAGAAGTAGCGGGCGAGGTTGCCGCGGGCGCGCTCGGCCTCGACCCGCTCGGCCACCAGCGCGCGCGATCGCCGGACGAGGAGCGCCAGGCCGGCGCTCACCAGCAGGAAGACGATGATCTCGTTCTGGTACTTGAGGACCGAGGCGTAGTTCGGATCGAAGTACGCGGCCAGCATGGCCGCACGGCTGCCGCTGCCGGGCGGGTCGGTGAGGGTGCCGGGCCGGGTCACGATCCACAGAAAGCCGACCGTCCAGGCGCCGACGCCGCACAGCCCCGTCCACAGCAAGAGCCGCGGCCGGAACGAGAACGCCGCCTGCATGAGGAGGACGAAGAAGTACATGAAGCTGGCGTAGCGCAGCGGCATCGCCAGCGGCAGGTCCAGCGTGGCGAAGGGATTCGGGAGCAGGAGGACGGCCGCGAGCGCCAGCGAGTCCACGAGAGTGAACAGGTAGGCGGCGAGCAGCGGGGCCAGGCCGCGGAGGTAGAGCCAGAACTGGGCGAGCCCGGTGACGAGGAAGAAGGCGGCGGTGCCGAGCACCCACGCGAAGGCCAGGCCCCGCTCCGGGTTCGACAGCGCGAGCCACCCGACGATGATCGCCACCGCCGCCGAGCGCGCGCCGGCCGCCAGCATCAGGCCCCGCCGCTCCTCGCGCGCGAAGGCCGTCTCCAGGCGCGCCCGGGCTCCGAGGTCGCCGTCGCTCACCGCTTCTTCGGCGGGTGCGCGCGGACGGCGGCCTCGTTCGACGTCGGTTCCCCACCCCGGCCGCGTGGGAAGCACCAGGTGGCCGTCCTCGATGTCGGGCGGGTGGGTCACGAGGTCGTCGTACCAGGGCACGACGTCGGGGTCGATCTCCATGATCCGCAGATTCGGGACCACGGCGCAGAAGTGCGCGTTCATGAGCGTGGCCAGGTGGCCGTAGAAGTTGTGCGGCGCCACGTTGACCTCGTAGGCGTCGGCCATGGCCGCGATCTTCGCCGACTCGGCCACGCCGTTCCAGGGCGTGTTGACGATCGCCACGTCCACCGACTGCTCCTCGAAGTAGGGCCGGTAGTCCCGGCGGCCGAACAGACACTCGCAGGAGGCGACCGGGATCGTCGTGCGCGAGCGGATGTAGTGCAGGGCCTTCGGGTCGCGCGTGTCGATCTCGATCCAGAAGATGTCGAAGGGCTCGATGGCGCGCGCCACCTTGAGGAAGCCCTCGGTCTTGAAGTTGAAGTTGAGGTCCACCAGGATGTCCACGTCCGGCCCGGTGCCCTCCCGGAACGCGGCCAGCTGCTCGCGGATGGCCCTGAGCACGTGGCGCTCGGCGTTCAGCGCGGGGTAGCCGGGCCCCCGGCGCGCGAAGCCGGGCGAGTGGAGATACGGGTCGGCGCCCAGCACGAACACGTTGGTCTTGAGCGCCGAGTAGCCGCGACTCACGACCTCCTTGCCGGCGTTCACGCAGTCTTGCAGTGTCCGCAGGGGCGGGATCTGCATCTCATTCGACCACTGGAGGCGATACGTCCCGCAGTGCGACCAGTAGAGCCGGATGCGGTCGCGCACGGGCCCCCCCAGCAGCTCGTAGACCGGCACCCCCAGCGCCTTGGCCTTGAGGTCGAGGAGCGCGTTCTCGATGGCGCCGATCGCCTGCTGGATCACGCCGCCGGCGGCCTGGCGGCGCACCGCGTAGAGGTGAGTGACGATCGCCTCGTAGGCGCGCGGGTCCTTGCCCACCACGAACGGGGCGAGGCCATCGATCACCGCCGACACGCCGAGGCCGCCGAACGACTCGTTGTACTCGCTCCAGCCCACGAGGCCGTCGTCGCTGGTGAGCTTCAGGAAGTCGAAGTTGCGCTGGCCGGCGTCGGCGTGCAGGTGCTCCATGGTCGCGATCTTCATGAGCGGGCCTCCCGGCCGGAGCGTGGGGCCTGGGGACCCTGCCGGCCCTGGCCGCGGCGCTGGCCCGCGGCGAGCTGTCCTACGCCAAGGTCCGCGCCCTGACCCGCGTCGCCACGCCGGAGACCGAGGCGCGGCTGCTCGCGGTGGGCCGGGCCGGCACGGCCGCCCACGTGGAGCGCATCGTGCGGGGCTGGCGGCGGGTGGACCGGCTGGCCGAGGCCCGGGAAACGGCCCGGCAGCACGTGAGCCGGTCGCTCCAGGTCTCCCCGGACGAGGACGGCATGGTGGTGATTCGCGGCCGGCTCGAGCCGGAGGCGGGCGCCCTGCTGATGCGGGCGCTGGCCGCGGCCCGCGACACGCTGTACCAGCAAGCCCGGGGCGCGGTCCCGGTCGCGACCGACCCGCCCGTGGAGCCCCCGACGGCAGCGCAGCAGCAGGCCGACGCGCTGGCCCTGCTCGCGGAGAGCGCCCTCCACCACCGCCTCGATCCCGGGGCCCCCGGCGAGCGCTACCAGGTCGTGGTCCACGTGACGCCCCGTGCGCGGGGGTGGGTCTAGGGCGAGTAGGGTAACGGCCAACCGCCTCACAAGCCCTTTTCCGATGGGCCGGATGCTACGCCCGCCGCCCCGGGCGGTCAACGGCGAGAGTCAGATTCGACCCGAGCGGCGCCACTTTTCGCTTGACAGGTCCCGACGGGGCGACCGGCCGGGTCTCGAGGAGCTTCGCCTCGGCCCGTGGACGGCCTGCCCGGAGTGGCACGGGGAGCGCCTCGACCTCGGCTGGGCGCTCGACGTCTTGCATCCCCTGGCCAACCCGCTCACCCCGGCGAGCCACGGCGCGGCGCCCTGACACAGGGCGGCCGCGGAGACCGCGTGGAGGTCGTCTCCGGGGCCCGCCCGCCGCCGAGGCCCTGGGCCCGAGCAGACCCAGCGGCGCCCGGTCGCCGCCGCCTCCCGGACCTCGCTCGCGACGTCGTCGAGCTCATGCGGTCTCACGCTGGCCGTCACGTCCATCATCGGCTGCTCTCCATGGCCTTCGCCACCGCCACCAGCACGGCGTCGCTGCCGGGCGGGCCGAGAATCGACAGCCCGACCGGCAGCCCGTTGACGTGCGCGCCTGGAAGACTCACTTGCGGCACACCCGTGAGACCACCGTGTGAAGTCAGGCAGCTGATCCGCGCGCGCAGCGGATCGAGCGTCCCGAGCGAAAGTCCCTTCCGGGGCGCGGGGAATGGCGTGGTGGGCAGACATAGGATGGTTCCGGGTGGAAGCAGCCAGGTGAGACGCGCTCGCGCCTCCGCGCGCATCAACGCCGCCCATTGGCGATCGCCTTCGGGAATCGTGCTGGCCAGGGCCAGGCCGCGGGCCACATTGAACTGCAAGCGCGGGTTGTCGCGATCGATCCACTCCTTGAACGTGAGCCAGGCCTCGTGCGCCTGCAGCGTGCGCTGCGCCCGCGACCACGTTGACAAGCCGGGCGGCGCCAGGAGATCTTCGCGAGCGTTCCGCACCAGCGCGGAGAGCCTGTGTACGACCGGCCGGAGGGCCGCGGCGGTCTCGGCATCCGCGAGGCCGAAGGCGTTGACCGCCACCACAAGCCTGCTCGGCAGGGTACCCGGGATGGCCTCGCCGAGCAGCACCTCCGAGACGCGCGCGAAGGAGTCGGCGTCGCGCGCGAACCATCCCGCCGTGTCGGAGCTCGGCGCCTGCGGCATCATGCCGCCGAGATCGAGCCGGCCGTGGGTGGGTCGGATGCCATAGAGTCCGCAGAAGCTTGCCGGGACGCGAACGGATCCGCCGCTGTCGGTGCCCAGCGCCGTATCGCACAGCGCCTGGGCCACAGCCGAGGCCGAGCCCGACGAGGATCCGCCGGGCACGCGCTCGGGCGCCCTGGGATTGAGTGGCGTGCCGTCGAACGGGTTCTCGCCGAGGATGCCGAGCGACACCTCATCGGTGATGGTCTTGCCGATCAAGGTCGCACCGGTATCGAGCAAGCGCTGCACCACCCAGGCGTGGCGCGTCGGGACCGGATTCTGCCGCGCCCAGTCCGGATTGCCCCCGCCCGTCGGATGGCCGGCGACGTCGAAGAGATCCTTGGCGGCGAAGGTCAAGCCGGCCAGCCGACCACCTGGTGCACCGGCGATGCGTATCGGCGGGCCCGCGACGAAAGGGCTGCTCAATGGCTGAGCGCCTGCGCGTCTGACGCGATCTCGACCAGCTCCAGTGCTTCGCGGCTCGGCCTTTCGATCATGACCGCGCATGGGTGGCGGCGATGAGGTCGGGGCCGGCGGCGTGCTTGTCGATGAAGCCGTGCGCGCCCGCGGCGAAGCGCCCCGGCGGCCCCGGCGTGGTCGTCAGCGAGCAGTACGGTCGCGCGGCGCATCCAGAGCCTCGGACAGCGGCACCACGATCTGGTTCTCGGTGACTCGCTGGCGTTCGGTGTCGATGGTCAGGCGTTCCCTCGCCAGGCGGAGTCGGTCCCCGTGAGTCACGCGCCTCCGCCGGCCGCCATTATAGGTTGACTCAGAGGCTGTGAACCAATACCGGCGGTCCAATTCCCTCCGGTTGACTTCGCTACAATCACCGGGTCGTCGTGTACCTGAACGGCGAGCGGGAGATCTCCCCCGCCACCCGCAGTCGCGGGGCCGGCGGGAAGGGCGGGGCGACGGCCTCGATTTCGCCGACGTGCGGGGCCACGCGCACGCCAAGCGTGGCCTCGAGATCGTCGCCGCGGGCGCGCAGAATGTGCCGATGGTCGGGACAGTACCGACCGAAGCGGGAAGCCGGTTCGTTCTGACCGTGAATCCGGAGAGATAGGCAGGCAGGGCCGTGTTTTCTTCCGGTCCGGGCCCCCGGTGGAGTAGCGTGGAAGGCGCAGGGGGCGAACGAGGCGATGAACGGTCGGGACGTCATCACCACGCTGGTCGGTCTCATGGTGGCCGGCGTGCTCGTCTGGTCGGTGACGGCGTGGGTTTACACGTCGGCGACGACGCGCGTCTCCGGCACCCTCATCGGCCTCATGATGGGCGGGTTCCTGCTCTGGGGGCTCGCGTGGCGGCTGGAGCCTCGCGTCACACCGCCCCACGGGAGGCCGAGGCTCCCGTGATGCGCGGGCGCCGAAGTGGGGGATCTGAACTCCTCGGTCCGTGAAAGAGACGCAGTACGAGTTTTGCCTCTGGAAGTTCTTAGGGAAAACCCCCGTCAGCCACGCCCGCCGCTCGGGCGTTACAATTCTGTTCATAGAGACCATGAAGCAGATTCTGGCCGGGTCCCGAGCCAGGGGAGGCAGACATGAGAGCCGAAAACCCGCCCGCCCGGATCGATGCATGGGCGAGACTCTTCTCAACCGGCGCGGATCCCGGACGGTTGTGGCTGGGCCCGTCACAGCGGGAGGCCCTGGCAGAGCTGAAGGCCGCGGTCCTCCGGAGAGAGCCGCTTCTCGTGCTGACCGGGGACGTGGGGACAGGAAAGACGATACTGGCCGCCGCGCTGCTGGGTGACCTCGGCGATGCGGCGGGCGCCACCGTCCGGCCCTACCCGGGGCTCAAGCCGGCCGACTTCCGTGCCATGATCGCGGAGGCGTGGGGGCTCGAGGCTGGAGATGGGAGGCGGCCGCCTTTCATCGTGCAGCTCACTCGATTCCTGAGCCAAGCGTCCGGATCCCGGGCGGCACTGATTGTCATTGACGAGGCTCAAAGCCTGACCGCCGACCTCCTGGCCGAGATCGAGGCTGTGCTCACAATCGGCCGAGGGGACGGGCACGATCGGGCCAGCCCGCTGAGCGTGCTGCTGGTGGGACAGGATGACCTCGGCCCGCGGCTGTCGGAGCTCCAGGGTGGCAGGCTGCTCCGGAGAGTCCGCGTGAGCTTGCGCCTGCGCCCGCTCAGCGAGGACGAAGTCGCCGAGTACGTCCGGCATCAATTGAAGGTGACTGGTGCCGAGCGGCCCGTGTTCACGGCGGACGCGATTCGCGAGATCGCCGCGGTCTCGCGCGGGATTCCGCGCCTCATCAACACGCGGTGCAATCTCGCGCTGTGGCAAGGGGCCCGCCAGGGCGTCGACGTGATCGACGCGCCGCTCGTCAGGGCGTCCTCCGAGGAAAGGCCTGGGCCACCCTGCGGGGCCGCCCGGAACTCCGTCGTCCGGGCGTCGGCTCACTCAGAAACCAAGAGGCCGTGGTCGCTGCCGCTCGACGATTCGACTCGGCGATGGGTCGCGCTAGTGGCGGTGCTCGCGCTGCTCCTATTCGCCACCGGCGGATACCTGTATTCCGGAACCCGCGCGGGGGCTCGGCGATCCGAGACCCCGCCGTCACGGCAGTCGAGCCCGGCGGTATCCTCGCAGACGCCCGGGCTGTCGTCCGATCCGAGCCCGACGGCGATCGACTCGGGCGTCGGCACGATCCCGGTTCAGGAGCGCTCGGACACTCCGCTGCCGGCGCCCCCCGCGTCGCCCCCCCTGGCGGCGAGCCCTCAGGCGAAGCCCCCGAAACCAGCCGGGCTGGCCACAGTTGAGCGAGCGGCCAGCCGCGCGACCGAGGCTCCCGAGGAAGCCGGTCGGCGCACGCCCGGCACCGCAGCCGCGGACGCGGACGCGGAAGGCGGCGACGATCCCGGCGCCATCATCGACTGGCTCCTGAGGGAGTCCCCGGCGCGGCGATAGGCGCGCGGCCGCCGCGCTCAGGGCGGGGTGCGGGCGCCGTCAGGCCGAGACCCGCGGTTCGGACGAGCGCCCCGCCGGTCCCGCGCGCCGGGCCGACCGGTGGGATCGCCGCGAGCTACGCGATCCAGACGGGCGTGGGTGCAGACTCTTTCATCTTGACGACGTGTCGGCAGACGCAAGCGACTGTTCGAACCTCGTAGAACCTGGAAGAAATTCACCGTCGCGCAGCGCGGCTCAGCCGGAGCGCGTCCCTCGACCCGATCGCCGTCCCGCTGAAGGGGTCGAGGACGCGCTGGGGCTCCGGGTCGGCCGGCAAGCGCAACTGACCGGCCCGTTGACGCCCGGTCGTCGCCCTGGATAGATTCCCGTTGACCACTCGAACTAGCCCAAGAGGCTAGACTGGCACGAACCAAGAGTTCACGCCCGAGCGGCGCCGGTTGGCGTACGACCAAGGTCCAATGACCCCGGCAAGAGGATCTCGCTATACTTGTACGTGGCCCCGACACTGGCGTCGCTGTCTCCTTGGTTTTCGGGCCATCAGATGGGTGCCGTGGGGTTCAAGTGCAACGAGGAGGACACCCCACCAATGAAGCGGGTGGAGCGGGAACGCGGCGTCTTGGTGCGGGACAATGGCATACCATGTCAGAGTCGGCCGGATCCCCGGTCGAGCTCGAGGGAGCCGAGAGCGCGCCGGGCGCGCACACGAGGAAGGAATATGCGCACGCTACTGCGACGCGGGACGAGGACCGTCATCACGACGTTGGCAATCGGGGTCCTGGCGGTGGGGCCGCCCCTCGCCTCGGCGGACGACGCTGCCGAGGCTCGGGAGCTCGTGGAGAAGGCGCGGCTGACCATCGAGAAGTTTACCACCGACCCCGCCATGAGCGGCTTCCGCGATGCGGTCAAGCGCGCGCGGGGCGTGTACGTGGCGCCGCAGGTCCTCCGGGGCGCGTTCATCTTCGGGGCGTCGGGAGGCAGCGGGGTCCTGGTCGCCCGGGACGAGTCCGGCCGGTGGTCCGGCCCGGCCTTCTACACCATCGGGGAAGCCAGCTTCGGGCTTCAGGCCGGCGGCGACGCCTCCGAGATGGTGCTCCTTGCTCTGACCGAACGGGGAGTGACCAAGCTCCTGGCGCCCAGCGGCAAGCTCGGGGCCGACGCGAGCGTGGCGGCCGGCCCGGTGGGTGCCGGCGTGACCGCCGAGACGGCCGGGCTGAGCGCCGACATCGTCAGCTTCTCCCTGGCCAAGGGCCTCTACGGCGGCGTGTCGGTGGAGGGATCGGTGGTCGGCGTCCGCGAATCCCTGAACCAGGCCTTCTACGGCAAGCCGGTGTCGCCCACCGACATCCTGATCCGGCGGACGGTGCCGGCGCCCCCGGCGGCGGCCGGCCTGATCGAGGCCGTCGCCAAGGTCGCGGGCGGAAAGTAGAGCACTCCGGCGACTGAGAGTCAGCGGGACGAGCTAAGTCGGCTGGTCGCCCGCGTCTGCACAGTCCTGACGGGCGCCGAGTTCAGTGGCTCGCCGGAGATGATGGCGGTGCGCCCAAGGGGAGGTGTCTCAGCCGCGCTTGGTGATCCTCCCAACCACCTCTACGCGCACCGGAACGTCACCAATGCGCTCCGGCGCCGACACGCCCGCCGGCAGCGGTTCCCGCAGGTTCACCTTGAGTGCATAGTCCTCGCCCACCTTGGTGATCCCCACCCCCACCACGCCGGGCAGAGCGGCCAGCAGCGCCTTGGCGGAGTCCTTCGCGGCCCGTGCCTGTTCGAGGCTGATGGGCATGCGCCGTCCTATGCGAGCTTCACCTTGAGGGCCTCGAGGACGGCGGCGATCGGATTGGCGTACGTCAGCCCCTTGCCGTTGGACCCGCCGTGGTCGCCGCCCGCAAAGAGGAGCGCGGCCGCCAGCATCTGGTCGTCGACAATGAGCGAGCCGCTGTCCCCGGCGTCGCTGAACGACCTGCTCCCCGCGCCCTCGATCTCGATCTGGTTGTCGAAAGAGATCACGCCGATGTCGTACTCGACCGCCACCCCATCCAGCTCGAACGCGGTGACCCGCCCATGGCGCACGCCCGTCGTGCGCCCGACCTTGTGCACGACGTCGCCCACCTGCAGGTCGCTGCCGCGCTGGCCGGCGAGGGTGCCGATCCCCTTCAGCTTGTGCACGTCGGCCTGGATCGCCGCGTTCAGCTTCGCGATGGCGCAATCGACGAAGTTCGTCTGCCCGGGATCGAGCCGGACGAACCGGGTGAGCTTGGCCACGCGGTCCGCCGTCGGGCTGCCGCCATCCAGCGCGCCGGGCTGGACGATGGGCCTGCCCTTGGGATACCGGTTCTCGTCCGCCAGGACGTGGTTGTTCGAGAGGATGTACAGCGCGCTCGACGACCCGGACCGGACGAAGCACCCCAGCGTGCCGGCCATGATGAACCCGCTGGCCAGGAACCCCGTGGACGACCCGATGAGCAGCGGGCGCTGCTTCGATCGGTACCACGGCTTGGCGCGGGCGCGGATACGGCCCACGTACCGCACGTCCACCTCGCCCTTGGCCCTGGCCGCGATCCTGTCCACCAGCTCGCTCTTCTCCAGCGCACGGTCCTGCAGGCGGACCGCCAGCCGATAGTTCTTCTTCCCCCGCGCCGAGACCCCCAGGAAGTAGCTCGGGGTCTCGCGGCTCAGCGATGCCGCGCGAGCGACCGCGAGGCTGGCAGTCCTGCCGGCCGCGGCTCGGACCGCGAACGTCCTGTTCAGCTCAGCCGGGAGCGACTGTTTGAGCTCACGAACCGAAGCGAGCCTCATAGGACCTCCTCTTGCCCGCCACGTTCAGCGACCGCCACGCGCAGCGGGCGCCCACCGGGCTCTAGATGTTGAGAGGGAGGGTGCGAGATGCTCATCGTCGAACACTATCGTACTGCCATGTGAACTCACCTGAGGCCTTCGGGATCCTGGCCACCGGTCAGCCTCACTTTCCCTCGATCTTGAACTTCGGCATGACCTCGCGCGCGAACCAGCGAAACTGCTCGAGCATGACGGCCTGGGGCGTGCCCAGGCTGGTGCTCACGTTGACGTGCTGCAGCCCCGGGTACCGGGACTGGAGGTCCTGGAGGTAAGCGACCAGCTCCTCGGGCGGGCCCGCGAACCACGCGCCCGTCTTCATGTAGTGCTCGACGGTGGGCACGCCGGCGGCGTCCCAGCCGCCGCGACGCGCGGCGGCCTCGACCTGAGCGGGCTGGATGCCCGGCACGAAGCCGAGCGGGGCGAACATCTTCACGTGCTCCTCGTAGAACGGCGTGATCTCGCGGACGGCCCGCTCGCGCGACTCGGCGAGGTGGAAGAAGATGCCGAGGCACAGGTTCTCGCCGAGGGCGAGCGTACGCCCGGCGCGGGCGGCGGCCTCGCGGTAGCCGTGGATCGGGCCCTCTCTCATCGTCGCGGCGCCGCCGCCGATGACGCCCCTGATGTCGTGGCGCACCATGAAGTCGAGCCCGCGCGCGCTCGCGCTCACGATGGGCTGCCAGCACTCCACCGGCCGGTGGACCGGGCGCGGCACCAGCGTGAGCTCGCGCAGCTCGTAGCCCCGGTAGGGCACGGCCGGCGGCAGCGTGTAGTGCTTGCCGTGGTGGGAGAACGACTCCTGGTTGAACGCCTTGAAGATGATCTCGACCTGCTCCTCGAACAGCTCGCGGTTGGCCTCGGCGTCGAGCATGGGGGCGCCGAAGGTCTCCACCTCGCGGGTGTGGTAGCCGCGGCCCACGCCGAAGATCACCCGCCCGCCGGTGAGGATGTCGGCGGTGGCGAAGTCCTCGGCGAGGCGCAGCGGGTGCCACATGGGCGTGATGTTGAAGCCGCACCCGATCCGGATCTGGCGCGTGATGTGCGCCAGGTGCACCGCCGACATGAGGATGTTCGGCAGGCATTCGTACCCTTCGTGCTGGAAGTGGTGCTCGGCCAGCCAGATCGCGTGGTAGCCGAGCTCGTCCATGGTGGTGGCGACGGCGTCGGTCTTCGCGAACACCGACGCCAGGTGCTCGTTGGAATAGCGCCGCTCGTTGGCGGGCGTGGCCAGCTGCCCCATGTCGGGCAGATCCACGTGGCCGGGGTACACCGTGGCGAACTTGGTGATCATCGCCGCTCCTCGAGAAGCCGGCCGCTGGCGCTCGCCACCGCGGTCTGCTCCCCATCCTGGTTCCCGCACCACACGTTGACCACGACGCGCGTCGCGCCGTCCTCGGATCGCATCTCCTTCACGACGCCGTGCACGGTGAGGCGGTCGCCGGCGTAGACGGGCTTGATGAAGGTCAGGAGTCGAAGGTCAGCCTCTTTGAACTCCGTCATCGATGACCTCGTGTCGCCGCGATCTTCGGGCGTGGCTGGAGTCTAGCACGGTGGGACAATGGTAGCCTCCCGGGAGGAAGTGCGTGATGCCAGCCAAAGCCCGGAGGAGATTGATCCGCGGAGGCGTCGTTGACGCAGAGCCCAAGCCGACCTGGCCGGCCGCTCGCGTGAACGACACTCCCGGCCAGGGGCGGCGTTGATGCGGCGCGCGCTTCAGCTGGACGTTCTTGGGCGCCGACAAGGACAACGACGGTCCAGAGGTCATCGCCCACGACGGTGGGGGGCGGGTGCGGCGCAGGCACGCCGCGGGGCGGAAGCGCCGAAGGGTCTAGCCGGCGAGGTCGGCGAGGCCGAGGGCGCGGAGGCGCTCCGGGGTGGGGACGCCGTGCGCGTCCCAGCCCCGCAGCGCGTAGTAGGCGTCGAGCATCGCGTTCAGCTCGGCGGGCGGGCAGTACATCCCGGCCGAGGGGCCGTCGGGGATGGGCTCGTGCATCACCTTCCAGGGCAGCGCGTCGTGCTCGCGGCGGACGCCCTCCCGCACGTTGAAGCAGCGCTCCAGGTTGACGATCCGCTCCCCCACCCGCTCCAGCTCGGCGGCGTCCACGTCCCAGCCGGTGACGGCCGAGACGAGGCCGGCGTAGGCGTCGTTGACGAAGAGCCCGAAGCCCCGCTCCGAGGTGAAGCGGCACATGACGAGGCTGTCGTCCACGGCGGTGAAGTGTTGGCTCTTGATGGCGAAGGCCGGCTTGTCCTCGGTCGAGCGGCGGTCGAAGCCCGGGGCGTACTGGGGGGTCGGCCGGGTGTCGTGGTGGCTCCCGCCCCGGGTGGCGGTGGCGTAGCCGATCGACATGCCCTTGAGCGCCCGCGCCGAGTGGGCGGGGAGCTCCAGCCCCTTGACCTCGTAGGGAAGCCGCTCGGCCCCCTGCCCGATCTCGGCGGCCAGCCGCCGGGAGCCCTCGGCCAGGCGGTTGCCGAACCCCTCGCGGCGCGCCGTCTGCTCGATCAGCCGGATCATGCCCGTCGTGATCGCCCCAGCCGAACGGCAGGCCGACATCGGCCGGCTTCAGGAGGCCCCGCTCCAGGCACTCGGCGACGAAGGCCAGCGTGACCCCCATCGAGATCGAGTCGAGCCCGAGCAGGTCGCACAGGATGTTGGCCTGGATGAGGCTCGGCGCGTTGGCGTTGCCGAGCATCGAGCCGAAGGCGAAGAGGGTCTCGTACTCCGGCATCTTCCCGCGGACGCCGCCGTACACCGGGACGTCGGCCGGCACCGCGAACTGCTTCCCGCAGGCGACCGGGCACTTGAGGCAGGTGGTGTCCCGGTCGTGGTAGTGCTCCTTGAGCGAGTGGCCGTCGATCAGCTCGGCCTGGGCGAAGACCTCCTGCTTGAGGTTGTAGGCGCCGAGCCCGCCCAGCGCGTTGATGGGGCCGGTGAGGAACGGGGTGCCGTAGAGGGAGAGGTTGGCGGTCCCCTTCTTCATCGGCTCCCGGGTCTCCTCGATCAGCTTCTTCAGGCGGGCCGGGTCGGCCACGGCGGTCTTCCGGGTCCCGGCGACGGAGATCGCCTTCAGGTTCTTGGCGCCGAAGACCGCGCCGATCCCCCCGCGCCCCGCCACTCCCTCCCGGTTCTTCCAGTAGTGGGCGAGACAGGCGTAGCGCACCCGGTGCTCCCCGGCCGGGCCGATCGCCAGCGCGTCGGCGTCCGCGCCCTCCGCCGCCTGGACCGCCTCCACGGTCTCCCGCGTGGTCCGCCCCCACATGGCCCGGGCGTCGCGGAGCGTCGCGCCGGTCTCGTTGACGGCGAGGTAGACCGGGTGCGGCGCCCGGCCGGTGATCAGCACGGCGTCGAAGCCGGTGCGCTTGAAGGTCGCCGGGAAGCGGCCCCCGAAGGTCGAGTCGAAGAAGAGCCCGGTCAGCGGCGACTTGGTGGCGATGCAGGCGCGGCTGTTCCCCGGCACCAGGGTGTCGGTGATCGGGCCGACGCCGAGCGCGACCGCGTTCGCCGGGTCGTAAGGGTCGACGCCCGCCGGCACCGCGTCCCAGAGGAGGCGCGCGGCCAGGCCGTTCCCGCCGAGGACCGCGCGCGCGGTCGCCGCGTCGAGTGGCCGGATCTCGCTCGCGCCCGTGCCCAGGTCCACGTGAAGGATGCGCTCGCCGTAGCCGTGCATGGCCTCCACTATCGGTGTCGTCCCCGGGGCTGTCAAGGCGCGGGTGCACAGTTTCCTGTGCACCCTGCACATTCTTCCTTTCACCATCGGATGACGAGTAGTCGCCGCAATCCCACGCCGATCCGCGGTGTCCCGCGATCGCGGCCCCTGGCCGGATTTTTGCTCGGGCCCTCGGTCGCACCTGGCCTCACGGCCGGGTGGTGACTCCAGGCCCGATTCACCGGGGAGGGTCCCGCGATGACATCGGCCGCTCGGATCGCCTCTGCCGCTCTCTTCGTCCTCGCGCTCACGCCGCCGGCTCCGCTCCGGGCCGAGCCGCTCGCCCCTGTCTTCGGCCCGAAGCAGTTCGTGCGCGAGCGCGGCCGGCCCGATCGGGCCACGGAGCACTTTCCCGCCTGCCGCCCCGATCGGACCTTCCGACTGCAGCTCGAGAACGGTCCCGGGCCCCGCCACCGCGTTGACGAGGCGGAGATCCGCCTCAACGGCGTCACGGTGGTCCACTCGCGCGACTTTCACCACCGGGATCACCACCATCGGGATGCGGTGATCGAGCGGCGGGTGACCCTGCGGGCCGAGAACACGCTCAGCGTCAAGCTCGACGGGCGCCCGGGCAGCGCGGTGAGCGTGCGCATCGTCGCGAAGACGCCGTGCCTGGAGGTGTCGCTCACCTCCCCCGAGGCCGGCGCCACGCTGGACTCCCCGCTGGCCCTGGTCGAGGGCGTGGTTCGTGGCGCGGCGGACGCCACCGTCGCCGTCAACGGCGTCCCCGCCGCCGTCCAGGGCGAGCGGTTCACGGCGCTGATTCCCGTCGACCCCGCGATGACCGAGGTCGTGGCGGTCGCGACGGCCCCCGACGGCATCACGGCGGACGCTCGCCGGTCCGTGACCGTGGTGCAGGCGCCCGAGCCCCGCCTGGTGTTCCGAGCCGTGCCCGCCGCGGGACCGCCGCCGCTCAGCGTGCGCTTCGTCATGGCAACGGAGCTCCCGGTCACCCAGGTCGTCCTGGACCTCGGCGACGGCCGGAGCGTGACGAACCCGGTCCTGGATTCGGAGCTGTTCGAGTACGCGCAGCCCGGGCGCTATGCCCCGCGGCTCACCGTGACCGACTCCTCCGGCGCCACCAGCACCGCCACCGCCGTCGTGGAGGTCGTCGATCGGGCCGCCTTCGACGCGGCTTTGCAGGTCCAGTGGAGCGGGCTGAAGGACGCGCTGCGTCAAGGCGACCTCAACGGCGCCCTGGGCGCCATCGCCACCGGTGCCCGGGACCTCTACCGGGAGCTGCTCGGCGCCCTGACCGTCCCGCTGAGCCAGATCGATCAGGTTCTGACCGACATCGCCCTCGTGGATTTCGACGAAATTCAGGCCGAGTACGAGATGCTCCGGGTCGACAATGGCGTCGCGATGTCGTACCTCGTCCTGTTCACCCGGGACGCGGACGGGGTCTGGCGGCTCAGGTTCTTCTGAGGCCGGCCAGCCCGTTCGCCAAGGGGAGGGAGACGAGATGCCGTCGGACAGCCTGAGGGTTGGCACCGGAGTCCCTGCGCGCCACGAGCGGCGCCAGGCCAGGGCACCAGGGCTTCTGCTCGCCGCCCTGGTGCTGCTGCTCCTCGGCCGGCCCGACGCGCTGGCCGCGGCGCCGGCCTGCCCGCCCTTCGCGCTCGAGAAGAGCTGGCTGGTCATCTTCGACGGGGGGAAGTCCAGCCCCGCGCAGCGCCGCGCGCTCGAGGACAGCGGCGTCGTCCGGGGCCTCCCGGTCGGCCTCTGGCCCCCGAGCGGCCCCGCCCCGCTCACGGTGGGCCTGGTCTGGATCGCGCGGGAGGAGCGCGCGCAGTCCGTGGAGATGGACGCCGACGGCGACGGGGTGCCGGAGGTGGTCGACACCCGCGACGAGGCCTTCGGTCACACCTACCAGAAGCCGGGGCACTACCCGGCGACCATCCGCGTCCGCGACGCGCAGGGCGAGGTCCGGACCTTCAAGAGCCCGGTCACCGTGCTCACCCCCGCCGCCTTCGACGCCCAGCTCCAGGGCCTCTGGGCCGCGCTCAAGGAGGCCGTGCGCCGGGGCGACTTCGAAGCCGCGCTCGAGTGCGTGGCCAGCCCAGGACCGCCCGCGCACCGACGGGCTGCTGCGCTCGCTGCCGCGGGCCGACCTGGAGAAGGCGCTGCCCGCGATCCGCTTCGTCGAGTTCCGCGTCGTCCAGGCGGTCTACGCGAGCGTCCGCCCGCCGGACTGGGGCAAGGGCCCCCTGCCGGTGCCGCTCGAGGTCCGCTTCGCGCCCGACATGGATGCCGTCTGGCGGATCACCCGGATCCAGGCTCAAGGAGGCCGACCAATGACCCGGCGGCGTGGCGTCTTCCTGGCCGTCCTCCTCGCAGCGATGAGCCTCGCGGGCTGGATCGACCCGGCCGCGGCGGCCGGCCCCTGGCGCGGCCAGGTCGTCGACGCCGAGACCGGCAAGCCGCTGGAAGGCGTCGTCGTCCTGGCGCAGTGGGACAAGCTCTCCCCGGGGCGATCCACCGCGGCTCGCGACTTCTACGACGTGGACGAAGTCGTGACGGACGCCGACGGCCGCTTCGTGATCCCGGCGCGCCGCGTGCTCACCGTCAATCCCTTCGTGAGCCTCGACGGCCCGATCCTCCACATGTTCAAGCCAGGCTACGGACCAGGGCTGGAGCAGGGTTTGCCACAATACTCAGACATCGACGACGTCCGTCGTTTGATGGAGACGCAAGGCGTGGTCTTCGCGATGACGCCCCTCAAGACTTGGGCGGAGCGCCGAAGGTCATTGCCGCCGCTTCCAGTCGATGGTTCCCGACGCACTGATGCCTCGGATTCACCGCGCCATCGATGAATGAACGGAGATTCCTCCGGTCCTCGCCCTAAAGAGTCGCGCTGGAGGGCCAAGTCCATGAAGACGGTCATGGGTCGGCATACTGTTAGCTACTTCGCCCTTGCTGAACGCCCCGGCTTGTTTTCGGCGTACGATCTTCAAGCTCACGCGGCCATCACCGCCGTCGCAATCCCAGTAGTTTGATTCTCGTCGTGGACCAAGTTCTACTCCAGTTGGGTTCTGCCGGATGGCGCCGGCACCAAGTTCGGCAACAGTGAGATGGGAGTCAGAACAGCCCGGAACTGGATCCAGGATTCGGCGCTGCGAGCGAGGACATACCAGACATCCGGGTTGTGAATCACTTTCACAACCCGCTCGCCAACGACTTGGAGCGGTGGCCGGTCTTCGCGTCCTCGGCACTCAGCCGGGCCAGTCTTCCGTCATCTGGCAGCAGAATCCGCGCAGAGCACGGGGACGGGCGGCGATAGTGGAACGTGGTCGTGGCCGACGCCCGGCAATGCTACTTCGAAGCCCTCACCTCTCGGAGCGAGGCCGAGCGGAACAGCGCCTTCGCACGGCTCTTCCGCTCCCTCGGCCAGGTGATGCATCTGCGTCCAGGACGCCTCGCTCCCCGCTCACACTCGGAACGACCCGCATCTCTACAAGGTGGTGTTCGGCCTGGACCTCGGCAACCCCGACCGCTACGAACGGTGGGTGGACAAGCTCAAGTCGAACCGAGCTCGCGGCCCGTCCTCGAGTCGGCCCCCCGTCCACCCGTCCGAGCGCGTGTTCTCCCGGATCGGCACGACCGCGACGGATCGACCGGGCCGCCGCCCCGGCGCCGGTCTCCGCGCTCATCGACACCGGCCAGTACGATGGCACGAATCCAGATGTGACCGCCACCCCGTCCGATGGGCGACCGGTCATCGGGCTGGCCGAGTACTCGAACGCCAACTTCTTCTCCAACGACACCATCTTCGCCGACACCCCGGCGCTGTTCGGCGTCCGCCCCTTCCCTTCCAGCCAGAGCCTGGAGCTCGGGCCCCTCGAGCCGGCTCCGGGCGCACGGGGCTGGCAGCGGCGCTACATCCTGAAGGCGCGCCATGGCGACACGATGGTCAGCGATCCCTCGGGCGCGACGCGCCGTTATCGCCTCGCCCTCCCCGGCGCCCTCTACGACTACCTTCCCGACGCCGTCAAGGCGCGCGACTCCACGATCGACGAGAAGGTGCTCGAGGACTACGCCGCTCTGCTGCTCCCCCGTGCGGTTGGCTACTCGACCGCGCTGATCGACCACTTCTTCCGCGGCCAGCTCGAGGCCTACTTCGTTCCCGTCGCGGGAGCCTTGCGCCCGGCGCTGCGGATCGTCAATCGCGCGGACGGCGAGCGCCTCGCGGGCACCTTCAGCCTCCACTACGACGCCCCCGACGGTATCCGGGTCCGTCTCGGCGGCTGGGACAACATCGGCCTCGCCCCGGGCGCCGCCTCCGCCCCGCTCGCCGTCCCCGACTTCTCGCCCTCCGAGCCCCCGCCCGCCGAGCCGGGCCGCTACCTGCTCGTCTTCCGCGGCCACTTCGGCGACGAGCCCGACGCCGTCGTCGCCACCCCGCTCGACGCCCGGGTCTGGACCCTGGAGTCCTCCGTGTTCCAGCGGGAGCGCTCCGGTCTCGTCACCGGCTATCCCTACTTCACCTCCTGGCTGCTGGACACGAAACCCCAGCTGAACACCTACGCTTCGCTCTACGATCCCATGGACTCTCTTCGACGGCACCGCCCTCCGTCTCTTCGCCGGCAATGGCGCTTCGGAGAAGCCTCGAATACCTCTTCCAGTGTGAAGGCGACAACTACGTCCCCTTCATCTCGAGCACGCTCCCCGGTCACGGCTTCAGCTACGCCGCGTGGTATCGGGGTCCCGCCGCCTTCCGCCCCACGACCGTGCGGCTGCTCGGCACCGGGAGGGTCGAGACGCTGGTTCCCGAGGGCCAGGGCTACACCAGCATCTACGGCCCGGCCGTCCTCGATGTCGTACGCTTCAGGCCGCCTGAGTCCCCGGGCGAGCTTCAGGGTTACTCCGCCCTCAATCCTCCGACGGTCGAGGCCGTCCTTGCCTCTTTCTCCGTCGAGAGCATCGACCCGATCGATCTCGGGACCATCGACTTGGGCGACGCCCCGTTCATCGGAATCCGCCTCCGTTCAGTCCCCCTCGGGGAGCCGGCGCGCCTGAGCACCTCCGGCGCGGGCGGTTTCCTCGACTCCATCTGCTTTCACCAGATCCTGCTCCGCTACGGGCCAATCTCCGGCATCCACTACGGTGGCTTCTTCGCCAACAGCGCGGTCGGCTGGGTTGACATGCAGATCCTGCCCGGCGCCCAGTAGAGACTGTTTCACGCCAGGCGGCAGCACGCGACGGCGGTCCCGCGCCGCCAGGCTTCAGGCCATCACCACGATGGCGCGGCCGGTGATCTCGCCGCGGTCGAGGGCGCGGTAGGCCTCCTCGGCCTGGTCGAGGCGGTAGCGGCGCGTGATGGGCTGGGTCACGCTGATGCGGCCGCTGGCCGCCAGGGCGATGAGCTGCGGCATGTCCCGGCGGACCCGGGCGCCGTAGGAGCCCTGGAGCCGGATCCCGCGCCGGACGAGGTGCGTGATCTCGATCGGCGCCGCCGTCTGGCCGGGCGCGATCCCGATGACGACGGCGCGGCCGCCGTCCCGCACCATGCGGAACGCCGCGGCCACCGTCTCGGCCCGGCCCAGCGCCTCGAAGGCGACATCGACGCCTTCCCCGCCGGTCAGCCGCCGCACCTCCGCCACGGCGTCGCCGGCCGCGGCGTTCACCCCGTCGGTGGCCCCGAGCGCCCGGGCCGCCTCGAGCTTCTCGGCCCGGACGTCCACCGCGATGATGCGGGCGGCGCCGGCCACGGCGCGCGAGCTGGATCACGTTGGAGCCGACCCCGCCCGTCCCGACGACCGCCACCGTCTCCGCCGGGCGGAGCGCCGCCTGGTGGGTCACGGCGCCGTAGGCCGTCATGATGGCGCAGCCGAGGATGCAGGCCGCCTCCAGCGGGAGCCCGGCCGGGACGCGGAAGACGTCGGTGGCCGGCACCACGCAGTACTCGGCCAGCCCGGCCATGCTGTACATGGCGAGCGGGCTCCCGTCGGCGCGCTGGAGCCGGCTCTCGCCGTCGTAGAGCACGCCCTTGAGCCGGTTCAGCGCGAAGAACGGCTCGCAGAGATCGTCCCGCCCTTCGACGCAGAACCGGCAGCGCCCGCACGGCATGATGAACGAGGCCACCACCGGGGCGCCGGCCTCGAGGCCGGTGACCCCGGGGCCCACCGCCTCGACGAGGCCGGAGACCTCGTGGCCGAGCACGGCGGGGACCGGGAAGCGGACTTCTCCCTTCATCACGTGGAGATCGGTGTGGCAGACGCCGCAGGCGCGGACCCGGAGCAGCACCTCGCCGATCCGCGGCTTGGGCGCGGGGATCTCCTCGATCGCGAGCGGAGCCCCGACCGCGGGCAGGACGGCAGCCTTCATGAGAACCTCCTCATCTTTCCTGGCGGTTTGCCCCAGCCTAGATGACCCGAAGGCTCTTGACAATCCGTGGCAAGCGGGTCGTAATTGGTCCCACCGGCTGTACCCAGACTCCTCAACCCCGACCCCCGGTATCCATGGAGGAACACCAACGATGGCGGAGCAACCCGGTCCGAGTCGCCGAGACTTCCTGAAGACCCTGGGCGTGACCGTGGGCGGCGCCGCGGCCGCCGGCGCGGCCGCGCCCCT
Organism: uncultured Candidatus Rokubacteria bacterium; assembly: GCA_963708025.1. Classification (GTDB taxonomy): domain Bacteria; phylum Methylomirabilota; class Methylomirabilia; order Rokubacteriales; family DASRDR01; genus CAVPSB01. The sequence continues at coordinate 254,873 of CAVPSB010000016.1, forward strand.
GGCCGTTCCGGCCCTGGCCCAGGCGCAGACCCCGGCCCAGCCCAAGGGCACCATCCCCGACAAGCCGTTCAAGGTCGGCCACATGACCTTCCATTCCGGGGCGGCGGCGGTCCTCGGGGAGCCCATGTACAAGGGCCATATGCTGGCGGCCGACGAGATCAACGCCGCCGGCGGCCTGCTCGGCAAGCGGAAGATCGAGACGCTGAAGGCCGACGAGGCGGCCGGTCTCGACGCCAACGTGAAGGAGCTCCGGCGGATGAAGCTGTCGGAGAACATCGACTTCTTCACCGGCATCACCTCCAGCGCGCACACGCCGGCCCTCGGCCCGGTGGCCGAGGAGCTGAAGATCCTGACGATCTTCGTGGACGGCTGCACCGACAACCTGTTCGACAAGGCGGTGCCCAACCCCCACTACATCTTCCGGATCACCAACATCCAGTCGGCCGACGGAGTCACCTGCGCCGTCGCCATCGCCCAGACCTGGGGAAGCGCCAAGAAGATCGCCCACATCCATCCCGACTACTCCTACGGCCGCAACGCCTTCGACCACCTCAACATCGCGATGAAGAAGCTCATGGGGAACGTCGAGGTGGTGTCGGAGGGCTGGCCGAAGCTCGGAACGACAGACTTCACCTCCCACATCACCAAGGCGATCTCGGCCAAGCCCGACCTGCTGGTCTCGTCGGTGTGGGGCGGCGACTACGTCGCCTTCTACAAGCAGGCCCTCCGCTATGACACGTTCAAGAAGATGAAGTTCGCGAGCACGATCGCCTTCGGGGTGGCGCCCCACGCGATCGGCAAGGACCACCCGGAAGGGGCGCGGCTTCACGGATGCCGCCGGCCGCCTCGTCTGGGCAGCGCTCGGCGATCCCGGGCTTCTTCCCGGCGCCCGGTAGCGCGAGCTGGATCGGGAACCGGGTGACGGTGGCGTCGGTGACCGCGGCCTCGAGGGCGGTCGCGTGCCCAAGGACGCGCTCCTGCCCGAGGCTGGCAGCGGGCAGTCTGCGCGCGATCGGGCGGACCGGCGCTCCCGCGGCGGTGAAGATCGTGTACCGGGTGGCGCGCCTCTCGCCTTTCACGACGGCACCCGGATGACCGTGGCCGACACGCTCTACGGGCTCTGGCGTCGCCTACCACTGGCAGGCGGCCGTGGCCCGCGCGGGCACGATCCCGCGGTCGAGGCCGCCACCGCGCGCATCCGCGACTGGCTTGCCGGCGCATCAAGATCGTCGGCGTCGAGACGCGGCGAGCGCGAGATCGCCGAGGTGAAGTTCACCTCGGTCGTCCAGACGATCGAGGTCTACGGCCGCTACACGCCTCGGCCGATGACCTCACAGGCGGCGTCGATCGCCCCGCCCTGGAGCCCCGTGCCCTGGACCGTGCTCGGCCATCGCCGAGGAGGCGGTACGGAATCGCCTCGCCGCGCTCTCGGCCGAGGACGCGCGCCGGCTGGGGCGTTCCCTGGCTCGACCTGGCCCGGGACACGGCGACGTCCTCGAGCCGGCTGGTGCCCCTGATCGAGTTCATTCGCCGGCCCGGTCGGCTACCGATCCGGCCGATCTGCGGCGCTATGTCGGGCCCGAGGAGGCCGCCGAGCGCTGGAAGGCGCTCCTGGACTTCTACCGGGCGCACAGGCACCTACGCTGGTGACCAGCGGCCCGTACCGGCTCGACAGCTGGTCGGACGACGCCGTGGTCGCTCGACCGTCGTCCGCGACCTCGGCCTACCCGCTCGGGCGTCGGATCGTACGACCGGTACGCGCATCCCCCACCGCGCGTACCCGGCGACGATGCAGCGGGTCGCGGCGAGCGCGTGGAGATCGACGCCGATGTTGACGTGGTGCGAGCAGTTCCAGCGCGAGTACCGCGATCGCGCGGCAGCCGCTGCGCACCCAGCCGATCGTGGACGCACGCGGACATGCCCGAGTGCCGCTACGTCGCGGTCGGCCCCGACGACCGGGCGGTCGCCGCCGGCACCGTGCCCTACTCCGGCCGCGGCATCTACGCGCTCGGCCTGGGCGGTCTGTCGGCGGCGACGCTCCGCTGACTCTGATGGCGGCCCTCACGGTCCGCGTACAACGCGCTGGAGCTCGACACGGCCACGCTGTTCGTGGACGGGCGACAGGCCGGGACGACCGGCCCGAGATCCTCGCTGCTCACACGCCATGGACGATCGGCCAGCACGATCGATGGACACCCTGCTGATCCACGTGCTCAACTCGCTGCTCTGAGCGCCGTCCATCCTGTTCCTGATCGCGGGCGGGCCTCAGCCTGATCTACGGCGTGATGCGGATCGTGAACCTCGCTCACGGCAACCTGTACGCCTTGGCGGCGCTGTACATGATCGGCGTGGACGGTGGGGATCGGCCCTCGGCGAGAGCTACGCTGGCGAGCGCGACGCCGAGCCCGCTTGCTCTACCTGCTCCTGCCCGTCCGGAGCGATCGCCGCCGCCGCGCTCGGCGCCATGCCTCGAGCCGACGCTCCTGCGCCCGCTCTACGAGCGCGCCGAGGAGTACCAGCTCCTGATCACCTTCGGGCTCCTCCTGATCCTCGACGACCTGATGCGCCTGCATCTGGGGCCCGACGCCGCTCTCGGCCAGCGCGCTCTACGAGGCGCCGGGCAGCATCGCGATCGGCGAGGCCATCTACCCGAGGTACAACCTCATCGTCATCGTCGTGGGCGGCGTGACGGCGGCGGCCCTGTGGGCGTTCGTCTACAAGACCAAGTTCGGCGTCATCCTGCGGGCGACGTCCCAGAACATGCGGATGGCCTCGGCCCTGGGGGTCAACGTCAACCAGGTGCTACGTGCCAGGCCTTCGACGCTGGGCTGCTTCATGGCCGGGCTGCGGGGGGGCCATCGTCATGCCCCAGCAGGGCGCGGTGCTGGGCATGGGCGTCGACGCGCTGATCCTGGCCTTCGTCGTGGTGGTCATCGGCGGGCTCGGCAGCCTGGAAGGGGCGCTGCTCGGAGCCCTGATGGTCGGGATCGTGCGGGAGCTGGGCATCGCCTTCTTCCCCGAGATCGAGCTGGCGGTGCTCTACCTGATGGCGGCCGTCGTCCTCCTGGTCCGGCCGGCCGGCCTCCTCGGGCGCGCCTGAGACCTGCCGGCATGAGCCGAGCGCCCTCGCCCGCCGGCCTGGTCCTCTGGGGGAGGCGCGATCCTCCTCGTCCTGCTCGGGCTCCCCTTCGTGATCCCCCCTACCAGACGGTGCTGCTCTCCTACGGGCTCGTCTTCGCGATCGCGGCGCTCGGCTTCAATCTCCTGCTCGGCTACACGGGGCTCCTCTCCTTCGGCCACTCGGCCTACTTCGGGATGGGCACCTACGCCGTCGCGTTCCTGGTCAAGTACCTGAAGGTGACGTCGATGGAGGCCTACGTGCTCGGCCGGCATGCTGGCCTCGGCCGGGCTGGCCGCGCTCTTCGGCTTCTTCTGTGTCCGCTACACCCGGATCTTCTTCGGCATCCTGACCCTCGCCCTCTCCCAGGTGCTCTGGAGCCTGATCTTCAAGTTCTACAACCTCACCGGCGGGCTCCGACGGCCTGCGGGTGCCGACCCCCGCGCTGCTCGGCGGCATGCTGTCCACCGCCTTCGGCAAGACCGAGGACAAGCTGAGCTTCCTGGCCTACCGCTACTACTACTACGTCCTGGTCATCTTCGCCGTGTGCGTCGTGCTCATGTGGGTCATCGTCCACTCGCCGTTCGGCAAGGCGCTCCAGGCCATCCGCGACAACGAGACCCGGGCGGAGTTCGTGGGGGTTCAGGTGCGCCGCTACCGCTGGCTGGCGTTCCTGGTGTCGGGAGCCTACACCGGGCTGGCCGGCGTGCTGTGGGTGCCGCTCAACGGGCTGACCACCCCGGACATCCTGCACTGGACCTTCTCGGGCAAGATCGTCTTCTTCACCGTGCTCGGCGGCTTCCAGACCTTCGTGGGGCCGATCGTCGGCGCCATCGTCTACAACTACCTGGAGACCTACGCGGTCGGCCACACCGTGTACTGGCAGATGGTGCTCGGGGTGGTGCTGGTGGTCCTGGTGCTGGCGCTGCCGTCCGGCATCGTCGGCACCGCCAGCCGGCTACTCCTCAGGCGCCGCGCGACCTGACATGCCGCTCCTCGAGACCCGGAACCTGATGAAGTACTTCGGGGACACCCACGCGGTCGACCGGGTGAACTTCCGGGTGGAGCAGGGCGAGCTCCTCGCCCTCATCGGCTCCAACGGCGCCGGCAAGACGACGCTGGTCAACCTGATCAGCGGCCTGCTGCGGGCCGACGACGGCCAGATCGTCTTCCAGGGCCGGGACGTCACCCGGCAGTCCATCCACGAGCGGATCGCGGCGGGCGTCGCCCGGAGCTTCCAGCTCGTGAACCTATTCGACCAGCTCACCACGCTCGACAACGTGGCGCTGTCCATCTTCTCCCGGGAAGGCAAAACCCGGCGCCTGTTCGCCCTCGCCGACCGCGACGCCGCCGTGCGCCGGGAGGCGACGGAGGTGCTGCGGGAGTTCGGCCTGGAGGCCCGGGCCGGCATGGTGGCGGGGGGCTCTCCCAGGGGGAGCGCAAGCTGCTCGACGTCGCCGTCGCCTACGCGCTGCGCCCGAAGCTCCTGTTCCTGGACGAGCCGACCAGCGGCGTGAGCACCCGGGAGAAGGCGCCGATCATGGACATCATCACCGCGATCGTGCGGTCCGGGCAGATCACCGCCGTGATCATCGAGCACGACATGGACGTCGTCTTCAAGTACTCGAACCGCATCGTGGTCATGCACGAGGGGACGATCCTGGCCGACGGGACGCCCGACGAGATCCGCCGGAACGAGCAGGTCAGCCTGACCCTGCTCGGCACCCCCCCGGCCAGCGCCTGATGGCGACCCCGGCCCGCCCGGCGGTCCTCCAGGTCGAGCGGATCGAGACCTTCCGCGGCCAGGCCCACATCCTCCGCGCCGTCTCGCTGAGCGTCCAGGGCGACGAGGCCGTCTGCCTGGTCGGGCGCAACGGCGCCGGCAAGACCACCACGATCGAGAGCATCATGGGCCTCCTGCCGCTGCGGGCGGGCCGCGTCGCCCTGGGCGACCGCGACATCACCCGGCTGCCCGCCCACACGCGCGCGCGCCTCGGGATCGGCTACGCGCCGGAGGATGCCGGCATCTTCCCCGACCTCAGCGTCGAGGAGAACTTCGAGATCAGCCACTGGCTGGCCGGCTCGTCCGGCGGGGCCGGCCGGGCCCCGAGCGACGCCTACGAGCGCGTCTACGCCCTGTTCCCGGAGATCCGGCAGTTCCTCGGCCGGCGGGGGCTGTACCTCTCCGGCGGGCAGAAGAAGATGGTGGCGATCGCCCGGGCCCTGATGCTCTCCCCGTCGATCCTGCTCCTCGACGAGCCGTTCGAGGGCCTGGCCCCGGTCGTGGTGAGCCGCTTCATCGACGCGGTCAAGAGCATCAAGGCAATGGGCGTCTCGCTCCTGATCGCGGAGTCCAACCTGGCGAACGCGGCGCGCGTCGCCGACCGGCTCTACGCGATCGATCGCGGCGAGATCATCTTCGAGGGCCCGCCCCGGAGCGCCCTCGACAACGCCGAGGTGATGAAGACCCTCCGAGGCTAGGTCCATCGGGGGGGTCTCGGAAGACCCCCCCGATGCCCCCCCTTCGGTTGCGGCGGCAAAGCCGCCGCTCGGAGGGGACAGTGGTCGCGCGACGGAGCGGCAGATGGCCTGCTCACCCCGACGCGGCAGCCGCGACCGTCGAGCGTCTGGGGATGGCCGCGCGGACCGCATCCGCCATCGGGCTCCAGGCGAACCAGTGCGGGAAAGCGCGGGTGACGGCCGGCATCCCGTCGAGACGCACCAGGCCCTGGCGCAGCGCCTCGCCGAGCGTGATCCGACCCAGCCACACGCGGTAGAAGCCATCGATGTCCGCGGTCACCCGGAGATCGACATCGAACCCCGGGTGCTGGAGACAGACCGACACGTCGGTCCGCTTCAGGACGAGCCAGTAGCTGCCGGTCCGCCCGCCGCGGAAGTCGAACTGGATCACCATGCGCCCCGGGGGCAGCCGGTGCCGGTGGACCCGCCGTCTCATCCACCAGAGGAGCACGACCGGATCCAGCTCGGTGCGCCGCGGATCGCCGAACGCCCATCGCGCTCCCCACCCGCCGAGCACGTCGATGACCCGCTGAAGCTGTCGGCCCGCGCGCGTGAGGTGGTACTGGACCACCCGGCCGCCGGCGCCCGGCCGCCGCTCCACGATGCCCGTCCGCTCCAGCCGGCGCAGTCGCTCGACGAGGAGGGCGCGCGAGATTCCGGGGAGTCCGCGGTCCAGGTCGTTGAAATGGTGGATGCCGGCGAGAAGCTCGCGGACGATGAGCGGAGTCCAGCGGTCCGCGAAGATCTCCGACGCTCGGGCCACCGGACAGTACTGGCCGTACAAATACATGGCAGGCACCTCCAGACCGGCAGGGACGGTCACGCTCCAGTTCGCTAATTGTACTGGTTTCGCCCCGACCCGTGCCTCAGGCTGCGCGGTGGGATGTCTCCCCATTGGACCCACCGGAAAAGGAGGCAGGATCATGGCGAACGTGGAGACCACGCGGCGCGATCTCCTACAGGCTCTCGGGACACTGCCCTTGCTGGCGCTGCTCCCGCAAACCCGCGGGGCCGCGGCCCAGACACCCGGCGGCGTGAAGGTGGAGACCAAGGGCCTCACGGCCAGGATCAAGTTCGAGAGCGTCCTGTCCGGGTACCTGACCGAGCTCAACGGCAAGTACAAGCTGAGGGTCACGGAGCTGGTCCTGGAGCCCGGGGGCTACGTGGGCGAGCATCACCATGCGGGCCCTGGGATCCGCCAGGTGACCTCCGGGTACATGACCTACGTCCTCCCGGACAAGACGCTGGTCTACGGCCCGGGTGACTTCTTCTTCGAGTCGGGGGACGTCAATCACACGGCGCAAAACAAGACCGAGGCCCCCATGGTCCACGTGCTCTTCGAGATTCTCCCGGCCGATCACCAGGGTCCGTCGATCATGCCGGCGAAGCACTGACGCTCGAGGGAGGAGCCTCTCTCCCGTTGATATCAGGAGCGCGCGGTCACGCGGAGCGCGGCGACGTCTCTGGTCGCGCGGTCCCCGGTGTCGGGGGGACCGCCGACCAGCCACCCGAGCCAGGCGACGCCGACGGCCAGGGCCAGGAGCACGAGCGCGGTCGCGACCCGGGAGACCACGGCGAGCAGCGCGAGGGCGCCGCTCGAGAGCCCGACGAACGCCAGCCCGACCACCGGGATCACCGGCGCCCCACAGCCCATCACGCTGCAGGGCCCGGTGGAGAGTCCGAGGACGGTCGCCAGCGTCCCCGTCACCCCGCCCGATCGGCCGAGCCGGGATCCTCCGCCGGCGCCGGCCAGCCGGTCGCGCCGGTAGAGCCAGAGGGCGAAGTAGGCGCCGACCAGCCCGCCGCTCAGCGCGAACCGGGCGAGGTCGGTCACGTTGACCTCGAACCCCCACTCGGCCCCGTAGGGACTGGACGCGGCGAACGTGAGCAGGGTCAACCCCGGCAGGAACTCGAGCTTGCGGGCGAGCGGGACCTGGGTCGAGGCCAGGAACTCGGGCAGCCGCCTGAGCCAGGGGTTGACGGTGAAGAAATCCATCGGCTTCCGCGTGAGCGAGAGGACCAGGAGCGGCAGGACGAGATCGAGGACGACGACGAGGGCCGCGACGCCCAGGAAGGTACCCGGGCGCGCGCGAATGGCCGCCCCGATGCCCGCGATGATTCGGCCCGGCACGCTGCGTCGCATCGAGAGCATGCTAGCTTCTTCGGGGGGGTCTCGGAAGCCCCCCCGATGCCCCCCCGTCGTGGCGGCGGCTGTTGGACGGCCTTCGGCCTTTGGGCCGCCGCTCGGAGGCTCTTCCTGGCTCACCTCACGCTGAACGCGACACGGTATTACTCGGGCGGACTGCCAGGCTAGCCGCCGGCCCACCCCCTGTAAACCCCGCCGGCTTGCCTTGACGTCACTCCGGTCCTGGGCTACGGTGGCCCCCGCAGCGCGACCGGAATGGAGAGCCTCCCATGACCGACCTTCGCCTCGTCGTCGAGCCCCACGCGCCGGAGAGCCTGAAGCAGCACGTCCGCGACCGCCTCGACCTCTACGTGGGGCGGTCAGTCCGAGTACTTCAGAGGAAGAGGCTGGTCCGCGAGGCGTAGCGCCCGCGGTATCCCCGCCGGCGAGCCAGGAGGATGCCATGCCCGTCCGCATCACCCGCGTCTACACCCGCACCGGCGACCGCGGCGAGACGGCCCTCGTGGGGGGCAAGCGCGTGCCCAAGGACGCGCCGCGGATCGAGGCCTACGGCACGATCGACGAGCTGAACGCCGCGATCGGCCTGGCCCGGGTCTTCAACGAGGAGCGCCTCGCGGAGGGCGAGGGGCATCGCTGGCTGGACGGGCTGCTGCGCCGCCTCCAGAACCAGCTCTTCGACCTCGGCAGCGAGCTGGCCACGCCCGAGGAGTCGGTCTACGAGGGGATGTACCGGGTGGGTGAGGGCGACGTCCGGGAGCTGGAGCGGCTGATCGACGAGTGCCAGAAGGAGCTGGGTCCACTCAAGTCCTTCGTGCTGCCGGGCGGGGGCCGCGTCGGCGCGTTCCTCCACCAGGCCCGGACCGTGTGCCGGCGCGCCGAGCGGGAGGTCCTGCGCCTGTCGCGGATCGAGCCGCTCCCCGAGTGGCCGCTCCGCTACGTCAACCGGCTGAGCGACCTGCTCTTCGTCCTCTCGCGCTGGGTCGCGAAGCGACTCGGAGAACCGGAGTACTTGTGGGAGCGGGGCCTGGAGGCCCACCGCCGGAAAAAGTAGCCGCTCGTCAGTCCCTTTCTGGCACGCGGGCGAGCGCCTCCCCGAGCACGCTCCGGATCTCCTCGACCTCGAACGGCATGCCATCACGAAGTTAACACCGCGCCACGGCGCCTCGGCGGGATCGATCTGATCGCTTCACCCGGTCACCAGCTCCACCGGGGTCTCCCGTCGCCGCAGCTTGACGGCCCGTGCCACGTCCCATCCCGACAGCCCCGGCATCCCGAGGTCGGTGAAGACGACGTCGAACGGCTCCTCGTCGAGCAGCCGGCCGAGCTCGCGCTACACCGTCTGGAGGAGCCGGTTGACGTCGAGCTGCCCGGTCACCGCGCGCGAGAGCGCGTAGCGCTCTCGGCCAGCCGGATCCGGTAGCGCCGGACGCGCTCGAGGACAGGCGAGGGGACGCGGTAGCCCGTGTGCGGCTCCAGGGCGCCGGTCGCCTCGTCCACCAGCCACACCCCGACCGAGTCGGCCCCGGTCGTGCGCGCCACCTGGCGGAGGAGGTGGCGGAGGAGCGCCACGAGCTCCCGATCCGGAGAATTCCGAGTAGTGGCGCGTGATTATCCCACGGGGGCCCCGTCCGGCCGGCAGAGAGACCGGGGGGCCCGGCGGAGCCTGTCGGGTTGGTTTGGCCGGCCCGGCCGTCGCGCATATAATCGGCCCCATCCCATGCGAACCAGACCTGGGGAGCCCCTTCGGTGACGCCTGAGACGGACGGGCCCGGCGGCGGACGCGAGCAGCCCGAGCTGCGCGCGCTCCTCGACACGGTCAAGCGCATCGCCGCGCTCACCCCGCCGGCCCTCCTGCTCGAGCTGATCGCCGACGCCGCCGCCCGGCTGCTGGGCTTCGAGACGGGCGGCTTCAGGCTGGTGGAGGGCGACGAGCTGGTGGTGGCCGGCCAGTGGGGCGATCCGGTCATGGTCCGGCCGCGCCTGAAGATCGGCGAGAGCCTGTCCGGCCGGGTGGCGGCGACCGGCGAGGTCCTCATCGTCGAGGACCTGCAGAACGACCCCCGGCTCGACACGCTACACCGGGACGCCGACCGGCGGCTCGGCTACCACACCTTCGTCGGGGTGCCGCTCCGGATCGGGAGCCGCGTCACCGGTGTCCTGATCCTCCGCTCCCGGGCCCGCCGCGTCATCAGCCCGGACGAGACCGCGGTCGTCCAGGCCTTCGCCGACCACGCGGCCATCGCGCTCGAGAACGCGCGGCTGTATGCCGCCGAGCAGCGCCAGCGCCACCAGGCCGAGGCGCTGACGGAGATCGCCCGGGACGTCTCGGCCGCGCTCGACCGGGACACGGTGCTGCAGCGGGTGGTCGAGCACGCCCGGCGCCTCTGCCGGGCCGACGTCGTCAGCCTGGCACTCTGCCAGCCCGGCGGCGATGCGGCCGTCGTGGCCAGGACCGGGCATCGCACGGACGCGTTCGACCGGCTGGTGATCCGGCCGGGGCGCGGGCTGGCCGGCCAGGTCCTCGCCACCCGGGAGCCGGTGGCGAGCCCCGACCGCCTCGCCGACCCCCGCTGGCCGCCTGACGAGCCGGCCCGGATCGAGGAGCTGCGGGCCACGGCCTCGCTGCCGGTGCTGGCCGGCGACACGCTGCTCGGCGTCCTCTCGGTGCACCGCCGGACCCCCGAGCCGTTCCATCCGCTCGACGTGAGCACCATCGAGGCGCTCGCCCGCCACGCCGCGGTCGCCATCCAGAACGCCGCCCTGTACGAGACCGCTCAATCACGCGCGGCCGAGCTCCAGCTGCTCCGGCGCATCGGACTGGATCTCTCACGCTCGCTCGATTTGCCGCGCGTGCTCCAGAACATCGTCGACGCCGCGCGCGAGGGAGCCGGCAGCGACGCGGCCTTCTGCGCCGTCGTGGATCCGGCCACCCTCGACGTGGAGACGGTCGCCTCCACGGGAGCGCTGTCCACCGCGTTCGCCCGCTACCGCATCCGGCCCGGTCAGGGCGTCGGCGGGTGGTTCCTCCTGCACAAGCGGCCCTTCCGGACCGACGACTACCTGAGCGACCCCCGCTTCGCCCACACGTTCGACGAGGCGGCCCGGACCGAGCGCATCGTCACCAGCCTCGGCGTCCCGATCCTCCACCAGGACCAGCTCACCGGCGTCCTCTGGGTCTTCAACCGGACCCGGCGGCCGTTCACGGACAGGGACGAGGCGTTCCTGGCCGGCCTCGGCGACCACGCGGCGGTGGCGATCGCCAACGCGCGCGCGCACGCCGAGCGGCAGCGGGCCCTGGAAGAGCTACAGGCCTCGCAGGACCGGCTCGTCCAGACCGAGCGGCTCCGGGCGCTCGGCGAGATGGCGAGCGGGGTGGCGCACGACTTCAACAACCTGCTGGCGGTGATCCTGGGACGGGTCCAGCTCCTGCTGATGCGGGTCTCCGAGGTCGATCTCCGCCGGGGACTCCAGATCATCGAGCGCGCGGCGACCGACGCCGCCCACACCGTGCAGCGCATCCAGGAGTTCACGCGGACCCGTCAGACCCGGGTCTTCGAGCCGATCGACCTCGGCCGGATCGTCCGGGAGGCGCTGGAGCTGACCCGAGGCCGCTGGAAGGACGAGGCGCAGATCCGGGGCGTCACCTACGCCGTCACGACCGAGCTGGCGGAGGTGCCGCCGATCGCCGGGGAGGCCGCCGAGCTGCGCGAGGTGTTCACGAACCTGCTGCTCAACGCGGTCGACGCCATGCCGGACGGCGGCCGCATTCACCTGGCGGTGCGGCCGGTGGACGGCGCGGTCCTGGCCACGGTCCGCGACACGGGCCCGGGCATGCCGCCCGAGGTCCGGGAGCGCGTCTTCGAGCCATTCTTCACCACCAAGGGGCCCCGCAGCACGGGGCTGGGTCTGAGCGTCGCCTACGGGATCGTCCAGCGGCACGGCGGCCGCATCGAGGTGGAGAGCGTCCCGGGCCACGGCGCCACGTTCACCCTGCGGCTCCCGGCCGTCGAGGGGATCCGGAGAGAGTCGGTCCCGGCCGAGCCGCCGGTGCCGGCGCTGGCCGGCGGCTTCCCGGCCCGGGTGCTCGTGATCGACGACGAACCCAGCGTGCGCGAGGTCATCGTGGACATCCTGCGCTCCGCCGGCCACATCCCCCTCGCCGCCGAGGACGGACCCAGCGGCCTGGCGCTCCTCGAGCGCGTGGGCACGCCGGATCTCGCGCTGATCGACCTCGGGCTCCCCGGGATGTCGGGCTGGGAGGTCGCCGCCCGGCTCCGCCAGAGCCGGCCCCACGTGCCGCTGGTCCTGGTGACGGGCTGGGGGGATCGGCTCGATCCGGCCGAGCTGGAACGAAGCGGCATCTGTCAGGTCATCGCCAAGCCGTTCCAGACCGCCCAGGTCTTGCGGGTCGTGGCGGAACGGACCGGCTGGCAGTCGTCGCCGGACGACCGGTCAGGTCGGCAATCGAACTAGGGGAGCGTCGCCGTATGCCCTGTCGCCTTCCGTGCGAGGCGAGCCGTCAAGGGCGTCCGAGTGGCGAAGAAACCAAGGGCGGGGCCGAGGAACGTCGCAACCTCGGCCCCGCCCCGAGACCGGTGATCCTGGCCTACTCGAAGCGACGCGGCGTGGACTGGGGGGTGACGACCTCCGGCAGGTGCTGGTTGTAGCGCTGCGCATCCTCGGCCGTCAGGCCGAACCACTCCGGCCCCAGACCACCCAGGAGATAGAAGGGCCGGACCAGCGCGACGTCGAGCACGACCCCGATCGGGTGGAGCGCGAACGCCAGCGCGCGGAACGGATGCCCGTAGCCGCCGGGGTTCGTGTCGTAGCCATCGGGCAATGCCCTCGGGAAGCCATTCCAGGAGGCGTCCCTGTTGTCCTTGAGCTGCGCCGCAGAGCAACCCGCCCCGATCAGGGCCGCCAGCAACAGCACCGCGAGAACTTTACCGCGCATCGCCGCTCCTCCCCGCCGCCGTGGTCAGCGTCAGAAAATTCGGAGGGGCCGCTCCCCTCCCATTTGGATCCCAGCACCCGGATCCCGCGCATCGATCGACACGCCTGTCAATGCCCGGCCACCATAGCACGCTCGCCGAAGCGCTCCCAAGAGTTTTCGCCTGGGAGCGAATCCGCGGAGTGGCGCGCCCCTCGGCGCCCGAAATGTTGGCCGCCCCGCCCTTCCGGGGTAGACTGTGGCGTCGTTCACCTGCCACCCGGGAGGGCCTACCGGTGTCCGTGAGGCATTCGAGGCATTCGAGGACTCGGTGATGAGCTGGCTGAAGCGGAAGCGGCCGACGTCCACCGACCCCACCTCCGAGTCCAAGGGCCCCCTCACCCCCGATCCCCCCCCGATGGTAGCGCTTCCCGAGGCCTCCACCCCCCCGACGGAGACCCCGGGCCCCGGCGACAGCGAGGGGGCGGCCGGTCGTGAGCCCGCCCTCCGGCTCGAAGACATCATGCGGGTCCAGGCGGTCACCGCCAGCCTCCTGACCAAGAAGGTCACCCCCCGTGAGCTGTTCCGCCACATCGTCAACGGCGCGGCGGACTGCCTGAACGCCGACGAGGCCTCCCTCATGCTCGTCGAGGGCGAGGAGCTGCGGGTGGTGTCGGCCCGGAAGGCGGGCGAGCACATCACGGTGCGGATCGGTCGGATCAAGATCGGCGAGGGGGTGGCGGGCTGGGTCGCCCGCGAAGGCCAGGCCCTCCTCCTCAACGAGGGCGACGACTTCTCTCGGTTCACCAACTTCACGCCCAAGGGCGGGCGCATCACCTCCGCCGTCTCGGTGCCGCTCCACGTCGAGGGTCGCGTGGTCGGCGTCCTGAACGCGAACCGCCTGGCCGGGGCCGAGAGGTTCACCTCGGAAGACGTCGCCGTCCTCCGGCTCTTCGCCGACACCGCGGCGCTGGCCATCGACCAGACGAACCTCCTGCAGACGGTCCAGACGCGGGCCCGGTCGCTCCAGACGCTCTTGTCTGTCACCGACGCCTTCGCGTCGGCGAACGATCCCGACGCGGCGCTCGTCAGGCTGATGCCAGGGCTCGGCGAGACCTTCCACCCGACGCTGGTGCTGGCGTTCCTCGGCTCCGCGGCGGCGGGCGGACTCCCCGCCGTGGCGGAATGGACCCCTCGGGGGGGCCCGGGGGCGGCCGACCGGCTCGCGGGAATCAGCCTGACGACGACCGGCGAGGTGACGGCGGCGTTCCAGGCCAGCGGGCCGGCCTACCTCACCGTCCCCCCGCTCCAGGGCAATGTCGCCCGCCACACCCTCCTCCCGGCCCGCCTGCTGCTGGTCCCGGTCGGGGCCCTCGACACGCCGTCCCGGTGCGCGCTGCTGCTGGGCTGGGAAGACCCGATGTTCGCCGTGCCGGCCGAGGACCTGAACGTGCTGGAAGGCCTGGCCCGCCAGCTCGACATGGCGCTCTCGCATCAGGATCGGACCGCGGCGGTGGATGCGCTCGAGGCCGAGATGGCGCAGGCCCGCGCGCACCTCATGGAGGCGGAGCGGCTGGCGACCGTGGGCCAGAGCATGGCCGGGGTCGTCCACGACATCAACGCGCCCCTGACGGCCGTCACCGCCTTCGCGCAGCTCATCCAGAAGGAGTCGTCGGACGAGAAGAGCCGCGAGCGGGCCGGTCACATCATGGAGGCGGCGACGCGGGCGCAGCGGCTGGTCCGCGAGCTGCTGAAGATGGCTCGGCCGCAGCCGCCGACCTTCGAGCTGGTGCAGCTCCACCAGCTCCTGCAGGTCGCCATGGATCTCGAGCGCCCGCAGTGCGCCGTGTCCGGGATCAAGCTGGTGGCCGCCTTCGATCCCGCGCTGCCCCAGGTCAAGGCCGATCCCCACCGGCTGGGTCAGGTCTTCATCAACCTGCTCGTCAACGCGCGCCAGGCCATGGATTCGGCCGAGAAGGGCACCTCGATCACCGTCCAGACCCGGCGGCTCGAGCGCGTGGTGGAGATCCGCTTCACGGACGACGGCCCCGGGATCCCGCCGGCCATCAAGCAGAAGATCTTCGACTGGTTCTTCACGACCAAGCCGCCGGGCGAAGGCACCGGACTGGGCCTCGCGGTCTCCCGGGAGATCCTCCTCGCCCATGGAGGCAACCTCCGGGTCGAGGACACGGTCGACGGCGGCGCGACCTTCATCCTCGATGTCCCGCTGCCGGAAGCCGGCAGCCCTACCCGCTAGATCATTCGGGGGGGGGTCTCGGAAGACCCCCCCGATCCCCCCCGTCGTGGCGGCGGCGAAGCCGCCGCTCGGACGCTTTTCACGGCTGACCTTGCATTGGAACGCGACACGCGCATACTCCCACGGACTAGACTAGCCGGCTCGGCCGCGGGAGCGCTCTAGCAGCCGCCGTAGATAGCTTTCCAGCTCGACCAGGACGGTGCGCTTGACGACGACCCCGACCGGCTCGACGGGCTCGCCGGTCCCCGGGCGGTGGACGAGCAGCGTGCCCTCGAACGCCTCGGCCCGGTCGTCGGTCGCCGCGAGCTGCCGGATGCCCAGGATCTCCCACCGTTCGGCCACACTCACCCTGGCTCCCTCCCGTCGCGCATTAGGCCGGGCTCGTCTCACGCACGCCGGGCTCGCCCGGGCGTGGCTCGTCCAGTCTACCGCGGAGCCGGCGCCGCCGGCATCGCGACCCGCAGCACCTCCTCCAGCGTGGTCAGCCCGCGGACGACCTTCCCGAGGCCGTCGTCGAACAGCGTCGGGAGCCGGGCGCCTCGCACCGCCTCGTGAAACTGGCGGCCGCCCGCCTCGCGCGCGAGGAGGTCCCGGGTCTTGTCGTCGAGCGGGAGCAGCTCGTAGATCCCGGTCCGGCCGAGGTACCCGGTGTGCCGGCAGCGCGCACAGCCTCGGCCGCGGACGAGCGTGTCGCCCGCCTCGCGCAGGAGCGGCAGCTCGGCCTGCAGCGCCGAGGGGACCTCGGCCGGGATCCGGCAGGCTGGGCAGACGAGACGGACCAGCCGCTGGGCGACGACGCCGATCGTCGAGGCGGCGAGCAGGTAGGGATCGACCCCGAGGTTCACGAGGCGCAGGATCGCGCTGGCCGCGTCGTTGGTGTGCATGGTGCTCAGCAGGAGGTGCCCGGTCAGCGAGGCGCGGACGGCGACGTCGGCTGTCTCGGCGTCGCGGATCTCGCCCAGCATGACGATGTTCGGGTCCTGCCGGAGGATCGCGCGAAGCGACCCGGCGAAGGTGAGCCCGACCCGCTCGTTGATCTGGATCTGGTTGATCCCGGCGATCTCGTACTCGACCGGATCCTCGACGGAGATGATGTTGAGGTGCTCCGACCGAAGCCGGTGGATGCAGGCGCGAAGCGTCGTGGTCTTGCCGCAGCCGGTCGGCCCGGTCACGAGGATCATCCCGTGCGAGTGGCCGAGCATCGCGCCGACCAGCGCGAGCTGCGTCTCGTCGAAGCCCAGCTCCTCGAGCGCCAGGAGTCCGCGCCCGGACTCGAACAGCCGCAGCACGACCTTTTCCCCGTGCCGGCAGGGCAGCGTGGAGACGCGCAGGTGCGCCTCCCCGCCGGGCGCCCGCAGGCGGATGTGGCCGTCCTGCGGCACCCGGCGCTCGGCGATGTCGAGGTTGGCCATGACCTTGATCCGGGAGACAACCGCCGCGTGGAGGGCCAGCGGCAGCTCGCGGCTCGTGACGAGGAAGCCATCGACGCGCGTCCGGACCAGCATCCGATCCGCGTGCGGCTCGATGTGGACGTCGCTGGCGCCCTCGGCCAGGCCCTGGCGGATCAGGTCGTCCACGATGCGGATCACCGGCTCGGCGACGTCGAGGCGGACCGGCGGCGCGGCCGCGCGAGGCGGCCGGCCGTTGGCCGGCGGAGCGGCCGGGGGCGTCGGAGGCGCGACGTCCGAGGATTGGGCCATGCCGGTTCCCGATGCACGCGAAGTGCCCGCCGCCGAGCGCGGGCTGGCGTGCATTCCGGCGCGGCGGCCGGTCCCGGCCGGTACACGCTGTCGACGAAGACTGACGGCGATCGGCGCGGGGACTACGCGAGAAAGGTCGGAAAGCCGATGGCCGGGATGCTACAGCGGGGGGCCAGCCGGGTCACAGACGGGCTCCGTAGACAGAGGGGCTCGTAGCACCTGGCCCCCGCCGCCCAGCCCTCATGGGGCCGCCGGTGGGAGGGAGCTCGCGTACTCGAGCAGGCGCTGACGGCGCTCTCCCATCTCCCGAGACTCGTGAACGCTGGAGCAGGCACTACGAGGGCACCGTCAATCAGGTGATGGGCGACGGGATCACGGCGCTGTTCGGCGCGTCCGTCGCGCCCGAGGACCACGCGGTGCGGGCCTGTTTGGCATGCGTGAGTCCCTGGGGGTCACGGAGGACCGGGCGCCGGAGCGGCCCGACCCGCGCCCTCGCGCGCTCACGCGGATGTCGGCACGGGTCCGGACGGAGTCCGCGTCCGTGTACGCCCCGTATCGGTCCCTGAACACGGCGCGTCGGCGCGTGCGGCCTCCGCGGACTGCAACCGCGCCACCGAACAGCGAACCCCGGTGCGGCGCCCGCCGGGCATGGTCCCGCGCTCGCGCCGCGGCCGATGCCTGCGTCGTGCGCCGCCCTGCCGAGTACGAGCTCCGCATGCCCGAAACGTCGATCCTCGGCATGATGGGAAAGCGCTTGCCGAGAAAGCGAACCGCGCTGCAGCATGGCGCGCTTGGCGGCGGAGTGCCGATACGGTCGTCTGAAACGGCGAGCCCGGCGCGCCCCGGCCCGCCCGCTGAGCGCGGCGAGCCGCAGCAGCCGGACGCGGACCCGTGCCCCATCGCCGACGTCAGGTGGCTCGATCCTTGCTGGTCCACCCCCCTTTGACTCAGTATCGGCGCGGATGCCGAGGGCGGGCCCCCCCTCGGCTGCTGGCGATCCCATACCCACGAGGAGGCGACATGGGAGCGACCGAGACCCGACGTCGTGAGGACGGCCCTCCCCGCAGGGCGATCGTCCTTGGGGTGAGCGGCCATCCCCGCGCCGTGGCCGCCGTCCGGTCCCTGGGACGGGCGGGCATTCCCATCATCGGGATCAGACGCAGGGCATGCCTACAAGACTGCTACTCGCGCTACCTTCGAGAGAAGTTCGTGGTCGACCCCACCCCGGACGAACTGCTCCCCTTCCTCGAGTCCGTCGGGCAGCGCGGGGGCGGCGTGCTCTTCGCAGCCGACGACGACTACCTCATCCTCGTGGCCAAGCATGCTGACTCCCTGTCCCGGCATTTCGTCCTGACGATACCGCCGTGGGAGATCCTGAGCCGGGTGATGGACCACGCTCGCCTCTACGAAATCGCACATCAGGTGGGATTGAGCACGCCGATTCTCTTCAAGCCTCGTGACGAGACGGACCTCAGGCGAGTCGTCACCAGTCTCGATCTCGCCAATCGTGAGTATCTGCTCAAGACGATTCCGGGTACGGCTCCCGCTGAGTCGAGCAACGGGCGGTTCACCAAGATCGCGGGAGCCGACCCGGCGACGGTAGAGGCCAACTGTCTCGAGATCTTCTCCCGGCTGGGCGACTATCCGATGATCGTGGAGGTCGTACCGGGAGAGGCGAACCAGTGCATCGGGGTGACGATGGTGGTCGACCGCAGCCACCGGCCTCTGCTGGCCTACTGCATGAAACGCCTGAAGCTTCAGACGTACTCTCGGGGAGGATTCGTTCATCCCTACGAGCTGGGCTCCAACGTGTACTGCGAGAGCGTTCACGACGAGGAGGCGGTGCAGGCCGCGACGCGGCTAATGAGCGCCGCGAGATACTACGGGCTGGTCACGGTCGAGTTTCGGCGCGACTCGAGGAGCCAGCAGCTCATCCTGATCAAGGCCGATCCCCGGTTCATCCGGTTGACGAGCCTCTCGACAGCTTTGGGAATGGACACGCCCACCGGCCTCTACCACCTTTTCCTGCGGGGAGATCTCGAGGCGGCGCAGACCTTTCCCGATGGGATCGCCTGGCTCTGGGAGACGATGTACCTGGAGTCGCTGTGGAACAACCGGGGGGACCGTCCCGTTCGCCAGGATCTGTTCGCCCTCTGCCGCCGCGCCCGTCGAATCAAGGCGTTCGGGCATCTCAGCCTCCTTGATCCGCTGCCGTTTCTCATGCACGCGCAGTGGCGCGGACGAGTGTGGGCCGGAGATCGGGTCCGCGGCGTCGTGCGACGAGGCGCCGAGGCAGTCCGGCGGCGTGCTCCCCGTGTTGTGTCCCCCCTCGGCGACTGAAGCCGGCCAGACGGATTCCCTCGGACACGGCCTCAGCGGGTTGCCCGAGTCGGCGGGATGCTGGTCGCCCCCCGGGACGACGGCCGAGAGGAGGCTTCCGTTGAGTATCCCACGCAGCTTCACGAGCTTGGGCTGGCCGGATCGGGACGGTATCCGCATGGGACCGCCCAACAGGCCGCGCCGCGCCATCTCGCGCCGGCCGCGCCGGGCGGAGCCTGTCAACAAGAATGAGAGGGCGGCCCCACTGCGTCGCCACCAGAAGCGCCGATCAGTCTGACGGAACGACCAAGCAGAGGGCATTCGCAGTGTCACGCTACTCTGTGACGGAGAGCGTCCTCCCATTTGGGAAGAACGTCGCCCGCCCTCCTTTCCCTCCGTATCGAATCGACTCAGCGTCGTAGCCCTGGCTCGTCATATGGTGGCGACACGGCCGATCGCAAGCGGCCGAGCCCCACAAGAGATCTTGTCCTGCGTTCCGATCGACTACATGGTGCTCGTTCCGCGCTGTACGAAGGCGATACATCCTTGCCTTGACTAGCCCGTCGTCCGAACGATCACCAAGGGTACCTAACCGGTATCTCGTTTGCTTGCCTGGAGCCATCTTTGGTGATCGCCACGGAATGGGCCGTGCTCACCAGGACCGCGCGTAGTCCGGAGTCTCGTATGGGAGCAGAAGGAGGAGGCGCATGAAAGCACTGGCGTTGCTCGTCGCGCTCCTGCTGAGCGTATCGATCGTCTCAGCGGCCGGGAACGAAGTGCAGGGCAAAGTCAAGCAGTGGGATGCTGCGACCCAGACGATCACGCTCGAAGACGGCACGCAGCTGACCGTGCCTGCCACCGTCAAGGAGAGCGCTCAGATCAAGGAAGGGGCGATGGTCAAGGCTAGCTACGAGGAGAAGGACGGCAAGAAGGTCATCTCCAAGATAGAGGTCGCCCCTTAACGCGCAGCCCATCATGGACCGGGCGGCTGACCTACCAGCCGCCCGGTCATCCACCCGAGCGGCCTAGGGGGGGCGTCTTGGACCGAAGGAGAGACCCGGGAGCGACCGGCGTGTCGGGCTTCTCGCCCCGGCAGCCGGTGCCTGTCAGCCTTCGGCCCCCAAAGCCGCCCTGCCCCTGCTGCCGGCCTTTCCCGCGATCAGAAACGGGACGCTCTCCGCGTGGCGCAGATTCCCCCGGGCGATTTCGAGCGCCGCCGTCAAGTAGGACACCCCGGGGGCTCGAGCAGGCCCGCCAGCCGGCCAGGCCGCAGTCACCGCGTAGCGAGCGTGGGCCTACCCCCCTCGCCCACTGGCACGGCGGTCGGTGACGCCCTGTTCCCCGCCCCCAAGGATGACCTACTCCATACTCGTGCACCCATTAGTGCGGGCAAGAGACCAGAGCGTAGCGCGGGCAAAGACCAGAGTGGCCAAAAGACCGCCGGGGCGCGTAGACCGAAGCCCCGACATGGCGGAGTGGCAGTACGGGTTTAGGGGGTTGTGGCGCTCTCTGGCAACGGTCTGCTGCCGGGGGCAGCATCATATGCATTACTACTGGCGGCGCGTCATCATCGTCCGTTGCGACGCCCTCGAGCTCTTTCACGCCCTCCACGCGCGCTACGCGGGCGACCCGGCCGCCCAGGTCATCTGGGATCGACGCGGCACGCCAGATCGCCGCCAGGCCGTCCGGGAGGTCCCACTCGAGCGGCGATGCAGACAGCGTCGCTTCGTTGACTCAACCGCGATCCTGCGTGTGCGCGGGTCCTTCGCCACCCGGATGGTCGGGGCGCCAGCACAGCGCATGCACTAGCCCAACTTCCCAGTAGGGCGCCGGACTGGGCAGTTTCGAGGTCGGGCTTTCGTCGGCGACCCAGGGCATATGCGGGGAAGTCGTGATGCTGGGTCCCTGGTTCCAAGGAGGAGATCGTGCTCATCGCTCGGTCACGACTTGTCCGCCAGGCGCCGTGGTTGGTGTTGCTCAGCCTGATCGGGCCCCCGAGCCTCACGATGGCTGCTCAACTCACGCTCACCTGGACCGACAACGCTGGCAACGAGAGCGGCTATCGGGTGGAGCGTAAGATCGGCAGCGGCGGCAGCTACAGTGAGATCGCCGTCCTTGCCGCCAACACTACGGCCTACACCGATCCCAACGTTGCGGCGTCCACGACGTACTGCTACCGCGTGCGCGCCTTCAACGCGGCGGGCGTGTCCGGCTACTCCAACGAAGCGTGCTCGGCGACGGCCCAGGGCACACTCAACCTCACCGTGACAAAGTCTGGGGCCGGCAGCGTCAGTAGCTCGCCCGGTGGCATCAACTGCGGAAGCGACTGTACCGAAGCCTTTCCGAGCGGGGCCGTCGTGACACTGACGGCGACACCAAGCGCCGGCTCCCGGTTCGATGGGTGGAGCAGTGGCGGGTGCGCGGGTACGGGATCGTGCACGCTGAGCGGCAATGGGAGCCCGATGGTCACCGCCACCTTCACGGCGACCGGCGCCAGTTGCCCGACCGGACAGTTCCGGGCCGAATACTTCAACAACACGACCCTGGCCGGCGCTCCCGTGCTGACGCGCTGCGAGGGGCCGATTCAGTACGAGTGGGGCGCTGGAGGCCCGGGAGGCGGGGTCGCTGTCAACCAGTTCTCGGTCCGTTGGACCGGACGATTCGACTTCGTCGCTGCGACATATGTGTTCGGCGCACGCGCCGACGATGGCGTCCGAGTGTGGGTAGACGGTACCCAGGTGATCGCGGCCTGGCGAGACCAGCTAGCGACGACGTATCAGGCCACTCGCGCCATGACCGCTGGTTCTCACGAGGTACGCATGGAGTACTATGACAATAATGGTGTCGCGACGGCCTCGCTGGGGTGGCAAGCCCAGGCTGCCAGCAGTTGCCCGACCGGACAGTTCCGGGCCGAATATTTCGGCAACCTCACGCTGAGCGGACCACCGGCGTTCACACGCTGCGAGACGAGTGTCCAGCATAACTGGAGCTCCGGAGGGCCCGGTGTCGGGCTCGCGTCCGACTTCTTCTCAGTACGCTGGACGGGCCGATTCGCGTTCGCTGGCGGCAACACGACCTTCACAGTGCTCGCTGACGACGGGATCCGACTTTGGGTTGACGGCACCCCGGTCATCGATGCGTGGAATGATCAGGGGACGACGACGTACAAGGCGACACGCAGCCTGACCAGCGGTCAGCACGACATTCGCGTCGAGTACTATGAGCGGACCGGGCAGGCACTGATACAGATCAACTGGTAGCCCGGCCGCGGCTCCCAGCGGAGCGGCCCACACTGGGGGCTCGACCGATGACGGCCTCCAGGGCGGCCCGTCACGCCCTGATCCGGGCGACGACCTCGTCCCACACCCACCGCGTGCCCGCGGCGCTCGGGGGAATCGGGCAGTTGAAGATCAGGTGGGTGGCGCCGGCGCCGATGAAGCCGCGGGCCAGACCCACGATGTCACCCTGCATCGCCGCCGGCAGGAACTGGATCGAGCGCTCGATCTCCGCCGGATCGCGACCGATCTCGCGGCAGTACTGGTCGAGCAGCACGGACTTCTTCGCGAAATCGTCGGGCGTGGCGCGGGCCATGTTCCAGGTCTGGGCGTGTCGGGCGGCGATGCGCAGGCCGACTCGCTCGCCGCTCGTGCCGATCACCAGCGGCGGATGCGGCTGCTGCACCGGCTTGGGCTCGTGGACGGCCTCGCGGATCTGATAGTAGGCGCCCTCGAAGCTCGCGCGCGGCTGCGTCCAGAGAGCCTTCAGGATCTGGCAGGCTTCCTCCAGTCGCCGCATGCGCTCGCCCAGCGCCGGCAGCGGGAGCCCGTACTGCCGGTGCTCCTCCTCGAACCACCCGGCGCCTAGCCCGACCTCCACCCGGCCGTTGGAGACCACGTCCACCGTCGTCGCGATCTTGGCGAGCAGGGCGGGGTGCCGGAAGGTGTTCGCGGTGACCATCAGCCCGCCGCGGATTCGCCGCGACTGGACGAGCAACGCGGTGAGCACCGTCCACCCCTCGTTCTGCGGTTTCGTGGGGTCGAGGTTGAGCAGGTGGTCGTGGGCCCAGGCCGTGTCGAATCCGACGCGATCGGCCTCGAGCCAGGCCTCTCGCATCTGGGGGTACGTCCCGTCCATCTGGGTGACCTTGAGGCCGAAGCGGAGCCGTCTCGAGGGCACGCCACCTCCCGATGGCCGGGATGCTACGCCCGGCGAGCGCGAGCGGTCAACCGGTCGGCGGTGACCGGCGTGCCATCGGCCCGGCCTGACGGCCCGAATGTACCGGACCCGGCTGGGTCGAGCTCGCGCCGGATACCCCACGAGGCGGACCACCGGCTCGGCGACCTCGGGGCGGCCGGCCTGACGCCGCGCGGCGCGTATACTACGCGGGATGAGCGCGCAGGCCGAGCCGATGGCGAGGGACCGGACGCGCTGGCTCTGGTCCCTGCTCGGCGCGGGCCGCGTGCCGCCCGCCGCCCGACCGAAGCTCGGGATGGTCGCCCTGCTCTACTTCATCCAGGGGAGTCCGGTCAGCGTGCTCTGGGAAGTGCTCCCCGTTTACTTCCGCCTCCAGGGGGTCTCGCTCCGCGCCATCGGCGGCCTCCGGCTCCTGGAGCTGCCGTTCTCCCTCAAGGTGCTGTGGTCGCCCCTCGTCCAGCGCTTCGGCGATCGCCGGCGCTGGATCTTCGGCTGCATGGTGGTCGTCGCCGCCGTGGCCGTCGTCCTCCCGTGGCCCGACGCCCGGCACCCGGGGCTCGGCCTCCTGGTGCTCGTCCTCCTCCTCACCACGGCCTCGGCGACCCAGGACATCGCGATCGACTCGTACACGGTGGCCCTGGTCGATCCGCCCGAGCAGGGCGCGGCCAACGGGGTGCGCGCCTCGGCCTACCGGGTGGCGCTCGTCCTGCTCGGGGGCGGCATGGTCACGCTCGCCGCCTGGCTCTCCTGGTCCCTCCTGTTCGGCGCCGCCGGTCTCGTGTTCCTCGCCCTCGGGCTCGGCGCGCTGCGCCTCCCGCGCCTTCCGATCCCGCCCGAGGCCCGCACGCGCTGGCTCTCGCCCTTCGTCGGCTGGATCGGGACCTGGCGGGCGCTGCCCCTGATTGGCTTCGTCCTCTGCTACAAGCTGGGCGAGTTCGCGCTGGGCCCGATGGCCAAGCCCTTCTGGGTGGACCGGGGCCGGTCGCTGGTCGAGATCGGCGTGGTGCCCACGACCCTGGGCATCGTCCTGTCGATCGCCGGCGCCCTCGCCGGCGGCGCCTTCATCAGCCGCTACGGCGTCCTCACCGGGGTGTGGGCCCTCGGCGCGCCGCAGGCGCTCTCGAACCTCGGCTACGCGGCGGTGGCCGCCTGGGATCTGCCCTGGCCCGCCCTCTACGCCGCCTCCATGATCGACTCGTTCGCGGGCGGGCTCGGCACCGCGGCCTTCCTGGCGCTGCTGATGAGCGTCTGCGACCGCGATCACGCGACGATTCAGTACGCCTTTCTCTCCTCGCTCTTCTCCCTCACCGGCCGGCTGGCCGGTGCGGTCAGCGGCATCGGCGTCGAGCGCTGGGGCTACGCCGGGTATTTTGCCTTCACGTTCTGGCTCGCGCTTCCGGCGTACGCCCTCCTGCCGTGGGTGGCGGGGTGGATCCGCGACCGCGCGGAGCGTCCCGAATGACACCCCGGCCGGGGGAGGCGCTGGCCGTCGGGTTCGACGGCACCGCGCTCCCCGAGGACGTGGTCGCGCTCGCCGAGCGCGCGGGGCTCGGGGGTGTCGTCCTCTTCACGCGGAACTGCCCGACCCTCGAGGCCGTCCTCGCCCTGACCGCGGCCGCCCGGCGTCTCGGTCCCGACGTCCTCGTGCTGGTCGATCACGAGGGGGGGCGGGTCCATCGCCTGCCGCCCCCATTCACGCGCTTCCCAGCGGCCGCCGTCGTGGGACGGGCCGGCGACCCGGCCCTCGCCGCCGCCGTCGCCCGAGCGATGGCACGGGAGCTGAGAGCCGCCGGCTTCGACTCCGGGCTCACGCCCGTGGTCGACTGCCTGACCGAGGCCGCCAGCACCGCGATCGGCGACCGCGCCTTCGGGCGCGATCCGGAGCTGGTGGCCGCCTGCGGGGCGGCTTTCGTCGGCGCCGCGCTGGCCGAGGGCCTGATCCCGGTCGCCAAGCACTTCCCCGGGCACGGCCGGACCGCGGTGGATTCGCACCTCGAGCTCCCCGAGATCGACGCGACGGTGGACGGTCTCGAGGCCGTCGAGCTGGTCCCCTTCCGCCGCGTGCTCGCCGCCGGCTGCCCGGCCGTGCTGGTGGCTCACGCCCGCTACCCCGCGCTCGACCCCGCGTGGCCCGCCTCGCTCTCACCCGTCGTGATCGAGGAGTGGCTGCGGCGCCGGCTCGACTTCGGGGGTCTGGTCGTGAGCGACGACCTCGAGATGCACGCGGTGGCCCTGCGATGGGGCGTGGCGGGGGCGGCCGTCCGGTTCCTGGAGGCGGGAGGCGACCTCGCCCTCGTCTGCCGGGAGCCCGAGGGACGGGAGGCCGCGGTCGCCGCGATCCAGACCGCCGTCGAGGCCGGGCACCTGTCGCTGGTGGGGGCGGTGACGCGCCGCCGGACCCTCCGGGCCCTCCAGAGGAAGCCGGCTCCGGCGGTGGGGGTCATCGGCTGCGCGGAGCACCGGGCGCTGGCCGAGGAGGTCGCCCGGCGGGGCGCCGCGTGAGGCGGGACACCGGTGCACGGCCCGCTGTGCACCTCGCTGTGCACCTTGCACAGTGCGCAGTGCACCCCATCGTCCGGGCTCAGGGTGCCCGGAAGCGAAGTACCCAACGGAATGGCCGTTCCCGCGCTGAATCGCGGTTGGCCCTGCTTTTGCTGTCTTGGTGAGCCACCCGGCCCCACCGCCGGGGCGCATCGGAGGGACGTCGGCCGGAGGGCGACGCGCCGCGGCGATCCGGATCGCCCGCTGTTAGCTACTCCAGAGGGTGCGATGCGGCTCGACCCGGATGAAGAATCCGTGGAGCAGCTCGAGGAACGACCGGCGTTCCCAGGCGCCGTGTCGCTTCAGGATCGTCCCGATCGGTCGCTTCGAGCGACGATCGAGGTCCCTGCTCGCCTCCGCGTCGAGCACCGTCCCCACGTGTCGGTGATGATCGAGGCGCCCCGAGGTCGAGTCGCGTGAGCCCGACCATGAGGACGACAAGAGGCAGGGCAGGCTGACCGCGATGAGCCAGTCGATGAGCGGATTCTGCGTACAGACTTGCGATCGTCGCGGGGCCCAGCTCCCGGGCGATCGTCCGTCGGCGCCCCCGGATCGTGATCGCGGGGACGCCGCCAGCCTCCGCCGCGCTGGCAACCTCGGCCGGCCACTCCCCGCTCGTGGGCGACAGGGCGAGCGAGGGCGCCAACGCGGTCCATCCACGAAACCCGACCGTCTCACCCGGTCCCCCTTGGTGTGGGGGGTCGGCCGAGCCAAGCCCCACCATCTGGGGGCCCATTTTTCGTTGGCAGAAAGCGCTTCGTCTTTAGTAGGTTACAACTCACTCGTGTTTCCGGGCAGTTGCGGACCGACGACGCAGCATCCAGTATGGGTGCCTGAGGCCCAGGGGGGGGTCCGATGCGACGGGTCGTGATCACGGGGTTGGGCGTCGTGTCGCCGGTCGGGGTCGGGGTGGACGCGTTCTGGGCGACGCTGACCAGCGGCACCAGCGGGATCGGCCCCATCACGCGCTTCGACGCCTCGGCGTTCCCCAGCCGGATCGCCGGCGAGGTGCGTAACTTCGATCCCATGGCTCACCTCACGCGCCGAGACGTCGTCCGAACCGACCCGTTCATCCACTACGCGCTCGCGGCCGCTTACGAAGCCGTCGCCGACGCCCGACTCAAGATCGAAGGCCAGAACGAGCGGGTCGGCGTGTCCATCGGGAGCAGCATGGGCGGGATTGGTCAGTTCCTGGCTTCCCAGCAGACGCTGCTGCAGGAGGGGCCGGGGGGGATCAGCCCCTATGCCATGCCCGGGTTTCTGCCACACATGGCGGCCGGCTGGGTCTCGATGCGAACCGGCGCCCGCGGCCCGATCGCCGCCGCCGCCACCGCGTGTGCGGCCGGCAGCCAGGCGATCGGGGACGCCTTCCGGGCGATTCAGCGGGGCGACGCCGAGGTGATGCTGGCCGGGGCCACCGACGCCCTGATCCATCCGGTCACGGTCGGCTGCTTCTGCGCGCTCCGAGCGCTCTCGACCCACAACGCCGAGCCGACCCGGGCCAGCCGGCCGTTCGACAAGGAGCGAGACGGGTTCGTCCTGGCCGAAGGCGCCGGCGTCCTCGTGCTCGAGGAGCTGGAGACCGCGCGGAGCCGGGGTGCCAGCATCTACGCGGAGCTGGCCGGCTACGGCCTGACGGCCGACGCTCACCATCCGACGGCGCCCTCCGACGACGGCCCGGCCCGGGCCATGACCCTCGCCATCGCGGATGCCAAGGTGCATCCCGACGACATCGACTACATCAACGCCCACGGCACCTCGACCCCGTACAACGACGCCAACGAGACGCGGGCGATCAAAGAGGCCCTCGGACCCCACGCCCGGCGCGTGGCGATCAGCTCCACCAAGTCGATGACCGGGCACCTCAACGGCGCCGCGGGTGCCGTCGAGGCGATCGCGACGATCCTCGCCCTCGGGCGCGGGATGGTCCCGCCCACGATCAACTACCGCACCCCGGATCCCGACTGCGATCTCGACTACGTGCCCAACCAGGCGCGCCGGATGGAGGTCCGAGTAGCCCTGTCGAATTCGTTCGCCTTCGGCGGGATCAACGTCACGCTCGTCTTCCGGAGGGCGCCCGAGGACGGCGAGGCCGGCCCCCGCGATTGACAGGGCCTGCATGGTAATCCCGGACCTCGAGCGCCGCGTCAAGCAGATCCTGACCCATCGCCTCGGCATTCCGCCCGAGGAGATCACGCTTGGCGCCAAGCTCGTCGACGATCTGGGCATGGATTCGCTCGATGCCGTCGAGCTGGCCATCTCCACCGAGCGACAGTTCAACGTCGCCCTGAGCGACGAGCAGGTGGCGAAGCTGACGACCGTCGCCGACATCCTCGCCCTCGTCCAGCGCTTGGCCGATGAGCGGCAAGAGCCCCCGCCCGAAAGCCCCGGCGGGAGGCCCCGCTAGCAGACCGGGAATCCGGGAGGGCAGCGTGACGCGTCGCGTCGTCATCACGGGGCTCGGGGCTGTGACACCGGTCGGGACCGGTGTCAAGACGTTCTGGCACGCGCTCCGAAACGGCATCCCCGGAATCGGGACGGTCACGCAGTTCGACCCGACCCCGTATCCCTGTCAGGTCGCGGCGGAAGTCAACGGCTTCAACGCCCGCGACTTCATGAGCGCCAAGAGCGCCGTCACCATGGGGCGCTTCGCGCAGTTCGGAGTCGCGGCGGCCCGAATGGCGCACGACGACGCGGCGTTGTCGTCGCTGTCTCGAGCCGCCCGCTTTTCGGTCTGCTTCGGCAGCTCGGCCAACGCCGCGGACTACATCCAGGGGGGCATCGAGCGGTTCGCCCATGAGGGCATGCGCGGCGTGTCGCCGTCGGCCATCCTCGAGAGCGCCGGCCACGCGGTGACCGGGCATATCTCGGTGGAACTCGGTCTGAAGGGCCAGACCATGACGCTCGCGTCTGGGTGCGCCACCGGGATCGATGTCGTCCAGTGGGCCTACCACCAGATCAAGGCCGGCCTGGTCACCGGGGTGCTGGCGGGAGCCGCGGAGGCCCCGATCACCAGCTACACGCAGGCGGCCTGGTGCTCGCTCGGGGTTCTGTCCCGCTGGCCGGGCCCCCCTTCGCAGGCCCTGCGGCCCTTCGACGTCGCGCACGACGGGTTCGTGATGGGTGAGGGTGCCGGGGCATTCGTTCTCGAGGACCTGGAGCACGCGCGGGCGCGTGGGGCGCACGTCTACGCGGAGGTGCTCGGCTTCGGGAGCGCGAGCGAAGCCGTCCACCTCGTCACCGTGGACCCCGCGGGCGGCGCCCTGCAGGCGGCCATGCGGGCGGCCCTCCGGATGGCCCGCCTCGAGCCCTCCGCGATCGACCACATCAATGCCCATGGGAACGGGCTCCCCGACTACGATCGCGCGGAGACGGCCGCCTACCGGGCGGTCTTCGGTCGGCACGCCTACAGCATACCGGTCAGCTCGATCAAGCCGATTACCGGACAGTCACTGGCCGCGGCCGGAGCCCTCCAAGTCGTCGCCACATGCTTCTCGCTGGAGGAGCAGTTCGTGCCGCCCACGCTGAATCACGATGTGCCGGACGTCGGCTGCGACCTGGACTACGTGCCCTCCCGGGGCCGGGTGTCCCGGTTGAACCAGGTCCTCATCAGCGCGCACGGCTTCGGCGGAACCCATTCGGCGCTCATCCTGGGCCGCCCGCCGGGCACCGGCCGTCGAACCCCGGTCCCATGATCCCCGTATTCGGTCTCTTCGCGGTCGCCTTGATCGAGGCCTTCCTGGCAGTGCTGGTGCTCGTCCGGAGTCCGAACCGCGCGGTCAACCGCTGGTTCTCCGGCTATGCCGTGGCGCTGGCGGCCTGGGGCACAGTCAACGGTGTCTTTCTCGCCGTGGAGAACCCACCGGTCAACCTGATCCTCTCCCGGGCGGCTTTTGCCGCGGCGGCGCTCATCGCGGTCATGTTCTATCGATTCGCCACGGTGTTTCCGAATCCTGGGGTCTCTCGAGCCAGGTCCGAGCAGGCGGTGACGCTCGTCGGCCTGTTCATGTGCGGGCTGGCCTTCTCCCCGTGGATCGTCGCGGAGGTCCGGATCCACGGAGACGGCTTCCGCCTGATCTACGGTCGGCTTCACCCGTTCTTCGCCCTGTACTTCGTGACGTCGTACGGATGGGCCCTGGTCCACCTGGTGCGGAAGCTTCGGCGGGCGACCGGCTTCGCCCGGGCCCAGCTCCAGTACCTCTTCCTCGGGACGGGGCTCGGATGTGTCGGGGCAGTGACCACGAACC
This sequence comes from uncultured Candidatus Rokubacteria bacterium, assembly GCA_963708025.1. Lineage (GTDB taxonomy): Bacteria > Methylomirabilota > Methylomirabilia > Rokubacteriales > DASRDR01 > CAVPSB01. The sequence goes on from CAVPSB010000016.1 coordinate 284,845, forward strand.
TCGCGGTACCGCTGCTCTTCGGAACGTCCCGATTCAGCCGGTACGGCCCCTACTTCACGCTTCTGGTCGTCGCCTTTGCGGCGCACTCGATCGTGCGACACCGGCTCCTGGACATCCGGATCGTGATCAGCCGATCGGCCGCGTACATCGTCGGCTGGGTGGTCACCGCCGGCCTGCTGGTCACCGGCACCATCCTGCTGAGCGAGGTGCTCCTCGGCTACAACATTCCCCCGGCAATCGACGTGCTCGTCGGGCTCGTCGCCGCCGTGTGGTTCCTGGCCGTGGCGCCGTACACGCGGCAACTCGCCGACCGCTATCTGTACCGGCCGGCCTACGACGCTCGGCAGCTCGTCCGCGACGGGAGCCGTCTCATGGGAACGCTGGCCGATCCCGAGCGGGTCACCACGGCGATGGCGGAGCTACTGAACTCGGCCCTCCGGATGGAGAGCCTCGCCATCCTGGTGCGCGACCGCGAGCGCGAGACGTTCCACCCCGGCTTCGCCCGTCACCTGGACCCGACCCTCGCCTGGCCGACCCAGCCCGTCCCGACCTCGTCGGCGCTCGTCCGCGAGCTGCGGGAGAGCGCCGGCTCGCTGCTCACCGACGACCTGGCTCACCGCGCCCCGTCACGGGCGGTCGCGGCCATCGCCGGCGAGCTACGGGCCTGGCGGGCGGAGGTGGCGGTGCCGGTGCGGCGCGAGGGCGAGCTGATCGCGATCATGCTGGCGGGGGCCAGGCTGTCCGGCGATCCCTACTTCGCCGACGACGTGGATCTGCTCGAGACGATGGCGAGCCAGCTCGCCATCGGGCTCAAGAACGGCCAGCTCTATCAGGAGATCGTGTCGATCAAGGAGTACAACGAGCGCATCCTGGCCCGGATGGACTCGGGGGTCGTCGCCGTCCGTGACGACGGCGCGGTGACGACCTTCAACCCCGCCGCCGAGCAGATCACCGGCCTGGCGGCCGGCGTCGTGCTCGGGCGCGCCCTCCAGGCGCTGGACCCGGCCATCCAGGGCATTCTCAGGGCCAGCCTCACCGGGCAGCCCGACGCGGAGACGGAGATCACGATCGGCCATCCGGATGGGCGGACCCTGCCGCTCCTGACCCACACCTCGGCGCTCCACGACGCGAACGGACAAATCCGCGGGGCCATCGTCGTCTTCAACGATCATTCGCGGCTGAAGGCCCTGGAGGAGGACAAGCGGCGGGCCGACCGGCTGGCCGCCATGGGCGCCCTGGCCACCGGCATCGCGCACGAGATCCGCAACCCGCTGGTCGCCATCAAGACCTTCGCCGAGCTGCTCCCCGAGCGCGCCGACGACGTCGAGTTCAAGTCCACCTTCGCCAAGGTGGCCGCCAAGGAGATCCACCGGATCGAGGAGCTGCTGGGCCGGCTGCGGGCCCTGGCGGTGCCGGCGGTGGCGACGCTCCATCCCCTCGATCTCACCGGACCCATCGCCGACACCCTCGACCTGCTCCGGGGGGAGGCCGATCGCCGTCACGTGCGCGTGATGAGCGAGATCGAGCCCGACTTGCCCCCGGTGCTCGGCGAGCCCGATCAGCTCAAGCAGCTCCTCCTGAACCTGCTCCTGAACGCCCTGGACGCCATGGACGCGCTGCCGGTGGGCGGGACACTCAGCGTGACGGCGCGGGTCGATCGGCTCCGCCGCGGTCGGGGCGCCAAGCCCTCGGGCGGCTTCGTCACTGTCCGGGTGACGGACACCGGCCCCGGCATCCCCCGGGACGACCTGTCCCGGATCTTCGAGCCGTTCTTCACGACGAAGGCGCAGGGCACCGGCCTCGGCCTGGCCATTTGCCGGGGCATCGCCGACGCCCACCGCGCGCGGCTCTGGGCCGAGCCAGGGCCCGCCGGCGCCGGGACGGCGTTCGTGATCCAGTTCCCGGCGTTGGTGGGGGCGCCGGTCGTCGAGGCCCTCCGATGAGCGGCACCGGTCAGTGGTCAGAACCACTCATGCTGTCTTACCCTGAGGGGACTCGATGAGAACCGCAGCCCTCCTCACCCGTGACGCGAAGCTGGCCGAGCGCTTCCGGCGCCTCCTCGACCGCACGCTCCACCTCGTCCAGGGGGTGTCACTCCCCGTCGCCAAGGACCAGGGCCCCGCGTTGCCGATCGACCTCGTGCTGGTGGACCTGGCGTCGGTGCCGCTGTTCGCAGTCGAGCTGGACGCGATCCGCGCCCGCCACCCCGACTCGCTGATCGTCGCCCTGCTCCCGCCGGCGGAGGCGGGCGAGCCGCTGGCCCTCGAGGTGGAGCCGTACGAGCTGGTCCTGCAGACCGACCTCTCGGACTCCGTGCTCCGCTCCGGCATCGAGCACGCCCTCCGCTTCCAGCGGCTGGGTCAGGAGACGGCGACGCTCCGCCGCGAGCGACAGCGGTCCGAGATCAGCCCGGCCCCGGAGCGCGAGCCCGCCAGCCCGGCCAGCAGCCTGGGCACCGTGCTCAAGGAGATGGGCAAGCTGCTGGCCGCGCACTTCGACCTCGAGCGGATCGTGGACTTCTTCCTGGACGCGATCACCGAGCTGGTCCGGCCGGGACGGGCGGCGTTGCTCCTGGCCGACGACGAGGAGCAGCGCTACCGGATCCGCGGCCATCGGGGTCTCGACCCGGCGCTGACGCGGGAGCTCTGGCTGCGGGGCGACGACGGGCTACCGGCCTGGTTCCGCCGCCATGCCCGGCCGGCGCTGCGGCGCGAGCTGGAGCGTGATCCCGAATGGCTCGACGCCGCCCGCGAGCTGACCGTGCTGGGCGGCGAGGTGGCGGTGCCGCTGTGGGTCCAGGCCAAGCTGGTGGGCATCCTGGCGCTCGGGCCGCGGGTCACCGGCCAGGCCTACGCGGGTGAGGACCTGGAGCGGCTCTTCACCCTGGCCAGCCAGGTCGCGGTGGCCCTCGAGGACATCTCGCTCTTCAACACGGTCCGGGCCCAGCACACGTTCATCGAGCAGGTCCTGGCCCGTCTGCAGAGCGGGGCCATCACGATCGACGGCGGGAGCCGGGTGACGCTCTTCAACCAGCGCGCCGAGGAGCTGCTCGGTCAGCCGAAGAGCGACGTGCTGGGTGAGGATCTCCGGGCCCTGCCCTCCCCGCTGGGCGACCTCCTGTTCGAGACGGCCCGGGACGGGCGGGAGCTCAGGCTCCAGGAGGTGACGCTCCCGGGGCGACCCGGCGCCACGCTCGAGGTGAGCACCACACGGATCGTGAACCGCGACGGCGCCAGCGTTGGCGCGGTCATGTTGCTGGACGACCCCGCGCCCCGCTACCTGCTCCAGCGCGAGCGGCAGACCACGCAGACACTCGATCTCCTGAACCGGGTCCTCCTCCGGCTGACCGACGAGATCAAGAATCCGCTGGTCTCGATCTACACGTTCCTCGAGCTGCTCCCCCAGCGATACGACGACCCCGACTTCCGGGAGCGGTTCTTCTCGGTCGTCGGCCGCGACACCAAGCACCTCATGTCGCTGGTGGACAAGCTGATCATCCTGGCCGGCGATCGCGAGTACAAGCTCGACTTCTGCGACATGCGGGAGCTGGTGAACGAGACCCTGGAAGACCTCGCGCTCCGGTTCGAGCGGCCCCGGGCCTCGCAGGACGCGGCCATCTTCCTGCTCGAGGTCCCCGATCGGCAGAGCCGGCTCACCGCGGTGCTCTACGCGCCGAAGACCGACCTGATGGTCAAGGCCGACCGGGACCAGCTCGGCAAGGCGCTCGGCTATGTGATCCGTTTCCTGATGGCCCGGGTCGAGCCGGACGGGCGGCTGGCGATCCACGTGCTGCCCGACCCCGACCACCCCCGCCTCCTGCGACTGTCGATCGTCGGCAAGCCCGCCGTCCTCTCCCCCGAGGAGCGGGAGCGGCTGTTCAGCCCACTGGCCATCGCCTCCGAGCGGCTCCTCGACGTCGGGCCGTCGGTCAGCCAGAAGATCGTCGAAGCGCACGGGGGCCGGCTAAGCGTGGGCGGCCCCGAGGGGGAGATCCGGTTCGTGCTGACGCTGCCCCGCACGAGTCAGTAGCGACCCACCCATGGCCATGTCGGCGACCGAGCCCCGCGTGCTGGTGGTGGACGACGAGGAAGGCCCCCGCGAGGCCATCCGGATGATCCTCAAGCCGCGCTACCACGTCACCCTGGCGGGGAGCGGCGAGGAGGTCCTGAACTCGCTCCCCGCCCTCCGTCCCGACGTCATCTTCATGGACGTGAAGATGCCCCGGATCGACGGCGTGCAGCTGCTCGAGCGCGTCAAGGCGGTCGACCCGCTGGTCGAGGTCGTGATGATCACAGCTTACGCCTCGCTCGACACGGTGCAGCGGGCGATGCGGTTCGGCGCGATGGATTACCTCGTCAAGCCGTTCGCGCCCAAGGAGCTGGAGGAAGCGGCCGAGCGCGCGCTGGCCCGCCGGCGCGAGCGCTCGGCGGCGCCGGCCCGGGGGCTGACCACGCTCATCGGACAGATGCGGGACCTGGCTCGCCGCGGCGAGCCGGCCGCCGGTCAGCTCGAGGGCGCCGACGACCTGCCCGGGCTGCTCCGGGCGATGCTGCGCGAGGTGCAGCGGGCGACGGGCGCGGTGGCCGCCTCGTTCTTCGGGACCGAGCCGGCCGCGGTCGTGCACTCGGACCTGCCGCCGGGGGCGGCGGAGGCGCTGGCCAGCTCCTGGAAGGCGGCGCTGGGGAGGGTTCGCGAGCCGCTGTGGTTCCGGCCCGGCGCCGGTCGCTTCCTGCCGTGGCCGGCCGGCCTGGCGCTCGAGAACGTGGACGTCCGGGGCATCCTGGTGGTGCCGGTCGCCGACGACGGGCTCCCACGCGTCGCCGGCCACCTCGCCCTCTTCCTGAGCCGCTCGGCGTTGGACGCCCCCCCCGACCTCACGCCCCTCCGTCCGGTCCTCGACCTCATGGTCACCGCCATCCGCACCTCGCTGCTCCTCGCCTCGGCGGCCCGCCAGGCGACCGAGCAGTCGCTCCGGGCGGTGCAGCGGGAGATCCTGCGCCAGATCTCGGCCGCGGTCCTCGAGGACCCCGCCCTCGACCGGACGCTGGCCGCGATCACCGAGCAGCTCCAGCACGGCGCCGGCTACCAGCGGGTTCAGGTGCTGCTCGAGCCGGACGGACCGCCGCCGGCCGACACGCCGGCCCGTGGTGTCTTCGCGCTCGTCGCCCAGGGCCGCCGGCTCGGACACCTGGTCGTCGAGGCCAGCGGCAGCGCCCGCGTCCTCGACCGCAGCGAGCGCGAGCTGCTCCGCATGTTCTCGGAGTCCGTCGCGCTCGTCGTGCGCAACGCCAACCTTCACCGGGAGCTGTCTGAAGCCAACACCTTCCTCGGCAACCTGATCCAGTCGGCGGCCGACGTGATCATCGCGCTGGATCCCGAGCGCCGGGTGGTCACCTGGAACCCCTCGGCCGAGCGCATCCTGGGCATGCGGCTCGACGAGGTGCGGGACCGCCCGCTGGCCGAGGTGCTCCCGCCCCCCGTCCTCCTCGAGCTGGAGCCGGTCATGGCGAATCCCCGGGGCAGCCGGACCGTGAGGCTCCGCACCGACGGGGGCGAGGGGGCCAGCCTCGACCTCACCGTCACCTGCTCGCCGATCCCCTGGGGCGGCCGCGGGGAGGCGGGTCTCCTCCTGGTGGCGAAGGACGTGACCGAGCAGCGCCGCTGGGAAGAGCAGCTGGCGCGCTCCGAGAAGCTCTCCGCGCTCGGCAAGCTCGCGATGGGGATGGCCCACGACTTCAACAACCTCCTGCAGGCGATCCTGGGGCACGCCCAGCTCATCGCCAGCGAGCCGACGCCCGACCGCCTCTCCAAGGGGCTGACGACCATCGAGCAGGCGGTCCGGGACGGCGTGGAGACGGTGGGTCGGATCAAGCGCTACGCCCGGCGGGAGAGCGAGAGCAAGCCCGAGCCCGTCGATCTGCGCGACGTCGTGCGCCAGGTGGTGGAGATCGCGTGGCCCCGCTGGGCCCACGGCGGCCGCACCGGCGCCGCCATCCGCGTCCAGCAGGACCTCCAGCCGGTGCCGCCGGTGTGGGCGCGCGGGGCCGAACTGCGCGAGGTGTTGATGAACCTGGTCCTGAACGCCGTGGACGCGATGCCGCAGGGCGGGGTCGTCGGGCTGGAGACCCGGCGGGAGGGCGAGTGGGCCATCCTGGTCGTCTCCGACACCGGGACCGGCATCCCGCCCGATCTGCGGCGCCGGATCTTCGAGCCCTTCTTCACCACCAAGGAGACGGGGACGGGGCTCGGCCTGTCCATCGTCTCGGGCATCATCTCCAGCTACGGCGGCACCATCGAGGTGGAGGCGGAACCCGGCCGGGGCACGACCTTCATCATCCGGCTGCCGATCACGAGCGACCCACCCATCAACGGCGGCCGCAGCCCGGCCTAGGTCCTTCGGGGGGGTCTCGGAAGACCCCCCCGATGCCCCCCCGTCGTTGCGCCGGCGAAGCCGGCGCTCGGAGGCTCTTCGTGGCTCACGTCGCACGGCCCGCGACAGGACATGCTCGGACGGACTCCTCGAGTTTGGGGCGGGCGGGCCGCTTCGTCTTCCGTCTCGGCCGCCGGCAGGTCAGGCGCCGGCGATGCGGACCGCGAACGAGGTGCCGAGCATCAGCGACGACGTGATCGCTTCCGGGCGCCGGTGGGCGCCGAAGACGATCCGGGCCGGCTGGTCCGCCAGGGCCCAGGACGAAAAGCGCGTCAGGTCGAAGAGCGCCGTGGCCCGACCCGTCTCCGGCTCCGCGGCCAGCCGCAGGACGAACGGCACCAGCTCCGCCCGGTAGCGACGCTCGACGTCGTCCAGGCCCTCACTCGTCGGCCGGTGCCGGCGGACGACCTGGGTCCGGAGCGTGCCGTCGGGCTGAGGCGGCCACCGCTCGTCGGCGTAGTTGAGCACCGCGCTCAGGGCGTCGTCGACGCGGGCGTCGGACGGCATCGGGAGCACGTCGTCGGCGACACGGCGGCGCCGCAGGAAGAACGTCTCGCTCCGGCTGTGATACTCGATGGCCCGCTGGTCGTAGTCGTAGGCGATGCTCAGGCGCGATTCCCGGCCATGGACGAGGAAGAGCGAATTGGTCCGCAGGGGCGCCCACCGGTCCTCGAGCAGGAGCCCCGACGCGTCCAGCGCCTGGGTGATGCCGCTCCCCTGACCCCGGATCCTCACCGCGTAGCGCCGGCCCGGCCGGTCCACCGTCTCGTCGATCGTCCCCGCCACCTGAAAGCGCAGGGCGCCGTACAGGATGCCCACGTCGGCGGTGAAAGCCTCCTGGCGACTGTCGACGGCCCCCCGCGCCGCGCGGGCCGGCGCCAGGGCCAGGGCCAGCGCCAGCGCCAGGAACTCCCGCCGGTCGAGCATCACGACTCGGCGAAGCGAACGACGGTCTTGATGTCGTCCGGCTCCCGCTTCACCGCCGCCTCGAAGCGATCGGGCGGCAGCTGGCGCGTCACGAGGCCCTCCAGCAGTCCGGGCCACCGGCGGGCCCAGGCCGCCATGTGCCGCGCGCCCGCCTCGAAGTCGCGGCGGCTCGCGTTGACGCTGCCGAACACGACCTGGTTGGCCAGCACCGCCTGGAGGTTGAAGCGCGCCAGCGGGACCTCCAGGGCCGCGTCCCCGCCGGAGACGCCGAGGAGGCAGAGGACGCCGTTGGTGCCGGGCGTCATGAGCGCCTCGCGGATCACCGGTGGCGCCCCCGTGCACTCGAGGACCAGGTCGAGGTTCCCGAGCCGGGCCGGCAGCTCGGCGAGCGGCGCCTGGTCGGCCTGGAACGCGCCGGCGCCAATCCGCTCGAGCCAGGCCACCCGGCGGGGCCCCACGTGGCGGCTCCAGAGCGTCGTCTCCAGGCCCAGGCTCCGGGTGAGCGCGGCCCCGAGGAGCCCGATCGGCCCCGCCCCCAGCACGACCGCCCGGCGCGGCCGCCAGCGCAGCCGGCGCTGGAGGCGGTAGGCCTGGTCCACGCCCTTCTCGACCACGGTCAGCGGCTCGAGGAGCATGGCGACGGGCCGGAGAGGCCGCGCCAGCGGCACGAGGTATGCCGGGGCCTCGGCGAAGCGCTCGGCCATGAAGCCGTCGAGCCCCATGATGCCGCGCTCCCGGTAGTGTCCGGTGAGGCACATGTCCTGCTCGCCGGCCCGGCAGTTGAGGCAGCGCTCGGGGCAGGGCCGCCGCACCATCGGCACGACGAGATCCCCCGCCCGCAGACGGCCGGCGGCCCGCTCGACGACCCCGCACGCCTCGTGGCCCAGAACGAGGCGGTCGGCGCCGGCCGGGGCGGCGCCGTAGAGGCCGGCCAGGATCTCCTGGTCGGTGCCGCAAACGCCGACCGCCAGCGTGCGGACCTCGGCCTCGCCGCGCCGGCTGCGCGGCGGGTCGACCTCCAGGCAGCGGGCGCTGCCGGGCTGGCGGGGGACGACCGCGACCGCCTTCACGGCTTCAGCATGCCGGCCTCAGCCCTCGATTTGCAAGCACTCGGTGCCGAGCTCCTCCGTCGGGCGAGCTACGGCAGCCTCGGCACTCCGCCGTCGGCGATCGACTCGCCGTACCACATCCGCGAGACGCCGGCCCAGTAGGCGCCGGCCTGACACATGGGGCAGGCCCGCGCCGTGCCGTACATCTCGCATCGCGACAGGTCGCGGGTTCCGAGCCGGCGGGCGGCGTCGCGGATCGCCTGCAGCTCCGCGTGAGCGGTCGGATCGGGGGCGGTGACCACCGCGCTCGCGCCCTCGCCGACGATTCGTCCATCTCGCACGATCACAGCTCCGTAGGGCTGGTCGCCCCGCTCGATGGCCAGGCGGCGCATCTCGAACGCTCGCCGCATGAACGCTTCGCGAGTCGGCTGGGCGGGCTGCACGATCTCGGCCTGCGCGTCGTTCGCTGCGCGCGCCGGCCAGACCGAGACCAGCACACCCAGACCAGCGAGCGCGAGCAACGCCTGGCGCCGGGTCTCACATGGGCATTGCATGGCGTCTCCTCGGTACAGCCTGTCCACGCGGAGGTCACGCGCCCAGCTCGGCGGTCCCGCTAGCATGCCGGCCTCAGCCTCGGGCTTGCAAGCGGTCGGTGCCGGGCGCCCGCCGCGCGGTCAGCCAGACGCCGGCCAGGATCGCGGCCGTGCCCAGCCCCTGGGCCGCCGACAGCCGCTCGCCGAGGATCAGCGTCGCGAGCAGCACGCCCACCAGCGGCTGGAGGTTCATGAAGACAGCGGTGACCGACGGCCCGACGCTCTGAATGCCCCGGTAGTACCAGATGTGCGAGAGGGTGCCAAGCGTGCCCTGGAAGGCGACGACGCTCCAGGCGGGGACGGACGTCAGCACGGCCGCCGGGAAGGCGGGGGCCAGGAGCACGGCCAGCGGGACCAGGAAGGCGGTGCCGATGAGGTAGGCGGCGGTGGTCGCCACCCGGGGAGAGAGGCGGGTCAGGACGCGCTTCCCGTACAGCGTGTAGGTCGCCCACGCCACCTGCCCGGCCAGGACGAGGCCGTCACCCGGGGTCGGCGGTGTCTCCAGGAGACGGACCTCGCCGCGGGTCACCGTGAGCAGGACGCCGACGGCCGAGCAGGCGACCCCCGACCACTGACGGGCGGAGAGACGCTCGTTGATGAAGAAGTGCCCGCCCACCGCGACGAGCACCGGCGTCGAGGCGGTGAGGATCACCGCGTTGGTGGCGGTCGTGAGCGAGACCGCCAGGTAGAAGATACCGGTGGACACCGTGATGCCGGAGACGCCGAGCACGACGAGGCCGGCCAGATCGCCCCGCGTGATCGGCGGCTCTCCCGGCGAGGACGACCGCCAGAGAATGACCGCCAGGATGGTCGAGGCCAGCACGCAGCGAAAGGCCGCCAGCGTGAAGGGCGGCATGTCGCGCAGCGCGATCTTGACCAGGGTCGGGTAGCTTCCCCAGATGACGACGACCATGACGAGCAGGAGATAGATCCGCAGGCGGGGGTCGGGCACGACCACGGCAGTATACCGCGCGACGACTCGACGCTTGCGGCCGGCGGCCCGTTGCGGGCAAGATCGGGACCGTGCCGCCACCCCGCCGGCCGCCTCCACGCTCCCCCCGCGGTCCGAGCCGGGGATGGTCGGCCCGGCGGGTGCCGATCCTGGTCGGCGCCCTCGCGGTGGTGGCCGTGGGCTCCTACTGGTGGGCCGGCGCGCCGCCCGGTCCGCCGCCGCTCGATCCCGGCCGGGACGTCATCGTCTTCCTCGGCGACAGCATTACCTCGGGCCACGGGCTGCCGCTCCCGCTCACCTTCCCGCATCGGGTCGGGGACAGTCTCGGGGTGGACATCCGGAACGCCGGGATCCCGGGTGACCTCACGGCGGGCGGCCTGGCCCGCCTCGACCGCGACGTCCTGGCTCACCGGCCGAAGCTGGTGGTCGTGGAGCTCGGGGTGAACGACGCCTTCCGGCGACTACCGGCCGGGCAGACGCTCGGCAACCTGCGGGCGATCGTGCGGCGGATCCGGCAAGACGGCGCGGGCGTGCTCCTCGTTCACATCGATCCCCGGCCGATCGGGCCCGACAACTACCGCCAGGGGTACAAGGACCTCGCCCGGGCAGAGGGGACGTGGCTCGTCGAGGACTTCCTGACCGGCGTCGCCCCGGGACTCACCACCGACGGGCTCCACCCCAACGAGGAGGGCCACGCCCGCCTGGCCGCCAGGCTGGAGCCGGTGCTGCGAGAAATCCTCGCCCGGTGACCGGGCCCGGCTACTTGATGCCCTTGATGCGGAGGCGGAGGTTGTTGGGGCTGTCGGCGAACTGGAGGGCCGCTTCCTGCGTGATCTTCTTCTCCTGGAAGAGCTTGAGGAGCGCCTGGTCGAGCGTCTGGAGCCCGTCGCTGAGCCCCTCCTCGATCGCCTGACGGATCGTCTCCAGCTCGCCGCGCCGGATCAGCGCCTGGATCCGCGGCGTGTTCAGCATGATCTCCAGCGCGGCGACGCGGCCCTTGCCGTCCACCCGCGGCACCAGCCGCTGGGCGATGACCGCCCGGAGCAGCAGCGAGATCTGCATCAGGATGGATTCCCGGACGTCGGGCGTGAAGAAGTTCAGGAGCCGCTCGACGGCGCTGGTGGCGTTGGTGGCGTGGAGGGTGGAGAGCACGAGGTGGCCCGTCTCGGCCGAGTGGAGGGCGGTCGCCACCGTCTCGCGATCGCGCAGCTCCCCCACGAAGATCACGTCGGGCGCCTGGCGCAGGGCGTTCTGGAGCGCCACCAGGTAGGACTCGGTGTCGATCCCCACCTCCCGCTGGGAGATGACGCTGCGCCGGCGCTCGTGGATGAATTCCACCGGGTCCTCGATCGTCACGATGTGGCCGGGCGCGTTCAGGTTCCGGTGGTGGATCATGGCGGCCACCGTCGTCGACTTCCCGGCCCCGGTGGCGCCGACGACGAGGATGAGCCCCTGGCGCTCGAGCCCCAGGCTGCCGAGGATCGGCGGCAGATCCAGCGCCTCGAACGTCGGCACCTCCGTCTTCACCCGGCGGAGAACCAGGCCCGTCGCGCCGAGCGTCCGGTAGCAGTTCAGGCGGAACCGGCCGTGAGCCTGGTGCACGTAGGAGAGGTTCGCCTCCCCGGCCGCCTCGAACGCCTTCCGCTGGACCTCGGGCACGAGCGTGATCAGGAGCTTCTGCATGTCGAGCCGGTTCAGGGGCGGGGCTCCGTCCAGCGGCTTCGAGACGCCGTCGACCTTGAGGGTCGGGGGCGTGCCCTCGATCAGAAAGACGTCGGACGCGTTGGTCGCGACGGCGGTGGCGAGGATCGGGTCCAGATCGGTCACGGGCGGCGTCCGATCAGCGAGCGGCGGCCGCGGCCGGGGCGGCGCCGCCCAGGGGCGAGGCGGAGCCGACGGAGGTGGACTGGAGGATCGAGTCCGCGTACGCCTTGTCCACGCGTCCCTGCATCATGAACGTCTTCAGCGCCTGCTCCAGACTCTGCATCCCGAGGGCGGTGCCGGTCTGGATGGCCGAGGGCATCTGGTGGGTCTTGCTCTCGCGGATGAGGTTGCGGATCGCCACGGTGGCCACCATGATCTCCAGCGCCGCCACCCGTCCCTTCTTGTCCTTGGTCGGCAGCAGGAGCTGGGAGATGACGCCCTGCAGGGCCTCGGCCAGCTGCACGCGCACCTGCTGCTGCTGGGCGGGCGGGAACGCGTCGATGATCCGGTCGATGGTCTTGGGCGCGCTCTTGGTGTGGAGCGTGGCGAACACCAGGTGACCGGTCTCGGCGGCGGTCAGCGCCAGGCTGATGGTCTCCAGGTCCCGCATCTCGCCGACCAGGATGACGTCCGGGTCCTCGCGCAGCGCGGCCCGGAGGGCCGAGGAGAACGACTTGGTGTGGGGGCCGATCTCACGCTGGTTCACCAGGCTGTTCTTGGACTTGTGCACGAACTCGATCGGGTCCTCCAGGGTGATGATGTGCTTCTTCCTCGCCGAGTTGATCAGGTCGATCATGGCGGCCAGGGTGGTGGACTTGCCGGAGCCGGTGGGGCCGGTCACCAGCACCAGCCCGTTCTCGCGGAGCGCCAGCGTCTGCACGATCTCCGGGAAGTTGAGCTCCTGGAACGTGCGGATCTGGGTCGGGATGACGCGGAAAACGGCCCCCTCCCCGTTCCGCTGGTTGAACACGTTCACGCGGAAGCGGGCCACCTCGCCCAGCTCGATGGCGAAGTCCAGATCGCGAGCCTCCTCGAAGAGGCGGCGCTGGTCGTCGTTCAACAGCTCGTAGATCATCCGGTGGACGCCGTCCCGGGTCAGCACCTGGGCGTCGATCGGCGTCAGCTCGCCGTGGATGCGCATCATCGGCCGGGACCCCGCCGAGAGGTGGAGGTCGGAAGCGCTCCGCTCCTTGGTCTGGATCAGGAGATCCGCGACATCCATGTCGGTGGCCCCTGTCGGCCCAGTAGCTCGCGACGCAGCTCATCGGTCAAGGCGAGGGCGCTCACCCGGTGGCGGGCGCCCTGACGGTGGACGCTGGCCAGCCCGGCGGTCGCGCCGAGCAGCGTGACGCGGGGCACGTCGAGGGCCAGCAGGTGGGCCAGCCCGGTGGCGTTGGTGCCGGCGGCGAGGCCGGCCAGGACGAGCGCCCCCTGCTCGGCGCTGCCGATGGCGGCCAGGCAGAGCGGGTTTCTGCCCAGCTCCTCGAGGACGACGACGTCGGCCGGCTGGGCCAGGATCGTCGCCGCCTCGTCGGCGAACTCCCCGGGCACCTCGACCTGGACGAAGTCCGGCACCACGTAGGAGACGGCCCGCTCCAGGGTCACGATCTTCTTGGCCGGCGCCGCCGCCGCCTGGGCCAGGGCGTAGAGCAGCGCGGCCCGGGCCCGCGACTCCCAGCCGGTCACGAAGACGAGCCCGGCGCCCCCGATCAGGCGCGAGAGGGTCGCCCGGGTGTCGCCGTCGAGGTCGAAGCTCTCGAGCGTGGGCAGCCCCGCGCGGCGCTGCGAGATCTTGACGGTCACCGCTTCCCCGTGGATCGTCGGGAAGAACAGGATCTCGAGCTCGACCTCCTGCTGCTCGAGTCGCGTCCGGATGTGCGACTGGCGGGGAGGGCTCTCGCCGCGCAGCCCGGCCAGGATACGGAACCGCGAGACGACGGGACCGAGGAGGTTCCGGGGCAGGCGCCCCCGCTCCACCAGCCGGCCCTCCACGCGGTCGCGGACACGCACGTCGGTGGCCATGGGCTCGACGTGGATCTCGGTCGCCTCCTGGCGGAGGGCACCCAGCAGGAGGGCATAGACCTGGGCGACCCCCGTCGGGTCACCCTCGACGCCGGCCGCGCCGGGGGCCACCTCCGCGTAGCGGACACCGGGCGTCCGGCTGGTCCCCGGGGGAAAGGCCTTGTCGAGCAGGTGGAGCACCGTCTCCCGGGAAGCGATCGCGATCGACACCCGGGCGCCGGTGACCCCTTCCAGCTCCACGATGGCCTGCTGGTTGGTCGGATCGGTCAGGATGACCGTCAGCTCCTCGCCGACCTGCAACACCGGGAACGCCTCGTGTCGCCGCAACACCTCCTCGGGCATGCCGCGGGCGAGGTCGAGATCGACCATCTCGTCCCGGAACTCGACGTACGGGATGCCCAGGAGCTCCGAGAGAGCCCAGTTCAGCTCGTCGGCGGTCAGGGCGCCCATCTCGATCAGGATCTCGCCGAGCCGCTTGCCCTCCTGATACTGGATGCGGAGGGCCTCGCGGAGCTGGTCGGGAGAGACGAAGCCCCGCTCCACGAGGATCTCGCCGAGCCGCCGCTTGGCCGGCTGCGTCATGCGGGAGCCTCCGCGATCACGCGGCGCACCGTGCGGGTGAGCTGCTCGGGCGAGAAGGGCTTCGTGAGGTGGGCCACCGCGCCCACCCCCGCGCTCAGCGTCCGGTAGACGGGCTCGGCCTGGCCGGTCAGGACGATGACGGGGATGTCCCGGGTCGCGGGATGTCCGCGCAGGCGCGTGAGCGTCGTGTATCCATCCATTCGCGGCATCATCACGTCGAGGATGATGAGGCGCGGCGTCGCCCGGCGGGCTTGCTCGGCGACCTCGTCCCCGTCGGTCGCGGTCGCGGTGACGAAGCCGGCCTCGCGCAGGACCTCGCACACGAAGTCGCGGACCTCCGGATCGTCGTCGGCGACCAGCACCAGGGGCGGCGGCGCGGCGCCGGGCGCGGCCGCCATCACTGGGCCTCTTCGATGGTCCCGAGGTGATCGAAGCGCACGAAGATCGGCGGGATCCCCACCCGCTCGAGCACCAGGCCGCTCTCCTCGACACCGCTGAGCAGGCCCTGGACGCTCCACTCCCGGGCGAGCTTCACGTAGACCTCTTTGCCGAGCAGGCTCCCGATGAAGCGAATCGTGGCCGGGGGTCCCGGCGTGACACTCATGTGGGATTGCTCACCCCTCCCGTGGCGGATCACATTCTGGGCCCCCCGGGGGAGCCGAGTCAACTTTTAGAGAGTCGGAGCGGGCCTCGTGCTCGGCGAGGAGCAGCATCCGAGCGGCGGGGAGGGAATCGGGGGGTCTTCCAAGACCCCCGAAGAAAACTAGGGGCGGTCGAGGGCCAGGCCGCGGACGATCCGGACGCCCGGCAGCCGGCGGAGCACCTCCGGGGCCACCTTGATCTTGCCGTCGCGACCCCCGGTGCCGAGGATCACGTAGTCGAGCCCCGTGATGCGGTCGTCGACGAAGATCGGGAGGCCATCCGGCAAGCCGAAGACCGTCACGCCGCCCACCTTCATGCCGGTCAGCTCCGCCATTTCCGGGCCGGAGGCGAAGGAGAGCTTGGCGACGCCCAGCAGGTCCCGCACGGCGTGGTTGACGTCGAGCCGGGTGGTGGCGAGCACGACGCAGGCGGCGTACTGCTTCGGCTCCTTCTTCGAGGCGACCAGGATCGTGTTGCCGGCGTGGTCGGGGGGATAGCCGTAGCGCTCGCAGAATGCGGCGGTGTCCGCGAACTCGGGATCGATCCGGATCAGCTCGTAGGGGAGGCCGAGGCGGTCGAGGTCGGCGATCGTCCGCTGCTCGGGATCAGGCTCGGCAGTCACTCCGGTCACTATCCGGCGAAACAGCAACCGCGTCAAGCCGCTCGCCGCCCCCGATTGACTCCCTACGACGCTCCACCGTACGATCGCGGCGAGCCCTTCCATGGAAAACCCGGCGCTGCTGTCCGTCTACCTCCCCTTCAACCGGGAGTGCCTGGGCGCCGCCTTCGTCCCTGCCAAGCACGCGACCGCGCCGGCCGAGCGGCGGGGCCGCTGGCTCCTCGTCCAGAACCAGGGCCTCGTCGTCGTCCCTGAGGCCGAGGGGTTCCAGCTGCCGGAGGGCGAGCTGCCCGCTGGCCTCGACGGCGCCGTCGGATCGCCCCTCTGTCTCGGGACCCTCGCCGGCACCCCGTGCTGGGTGGCGGCGCTCGCGCCGGAGGCCACGCTGCCTCCGGGGCTCCAGCGCGAGACGCTGGTGCCGATGCAGGGGACCCGGCTTCCCGACGAGATCCTCTCGCTGGGCGGGATGGCGATGCAGGCTCTCCACTGGCAGGGCACGAGCGGCTTCTGCCCGCGTTGCGGTGCGCCCACCGAGCGCATTCCCGGCGAGTGGGGCAAGCGGTGCGGGCGCTGCGCGTACGAGCACTACCCGCACCTCCACCCGTGCGTCATCGTGCTGGTCAAGGACGGCGACCGGTGTCTCCTCACCCGGAAGGCGGGCTGGACGCCTGGTCGCTACGGGCTGGTGGCCGGCTTCGTCGACAACGGCGAGTCCCTGGAAGGCGCGGCGAGCCGCGAGGTCAAGGAGGAGGTCGGCGTGGAGGTGACCGACCTCCGCTACGTGGGGAGCCAGAACTGGCCTTTCCCGAGCCAGCTCATGATCGGCTTCGTGGCGCGGTACGCCGGCGGGGAGCTGTCGGTCGACCGCGAGGAGCTGGAGGACGCGCGCTGGTTCCCGTGTCACGCCCTGCCGAGCCGCCCCTCCCGTCACAGCATCGCCGGCTTCATCCTCGACCACTACGCCTGCGAGTGAAGGAGTAACCCCCATGCCGGTCCGGACCGCCGACCACCTCCATCGACTCGCGGTCGCACTCTACACGCACGCCGGGGTCAGCCATGATGACGCCCGCGTGGTGGCCGACCACCAGATCGGGGCCAACCTGGCGGGTCACGACTCCCACGGCATCCTGCTCCTCCCCACCTACCTCGACCGGATCGGCAAGGGTCACATCGTGCCGGGGGCCCCGATCGAGATCCTGGACGAGACGCCGACGACCGCCCGCGTGGACGGCCACTGGGGCTTCGGCCAGGTCGTCTCGACCCGGGCGATGGCGCTCTGCATCGACAAGGCGCGCCGGATGAAGGTTGCCATCGTGTCGGTCTTCCGCCAGAGCCACGTCGGCCGCCTGGGCGACTACCCGCTGATGGCGGCGCGGGCCGGCCTGGTCGGGCTGATGATGTGCGACTCGGGCCAGGCGCCCAAGCAGGTCGCGCCGTTCGGCGGCCGGGACGCGCGGCTCGGGACCAACCCGCTCTCCGTCGCCTTCCCGTCGGACCTCGAGGCCCCGGTCCTGGTCGACATGGCGACCAGCGCGGTCGCCGGCGGCAAGCTCCTCGTCGCCCTGGCCCGGCACGAGGCGATCCCGACCGGGTGGCTGCTCGACCGCGAGGGGCGGCCGACCACCGACCCCGGCCACTTGCGGCAAGGGGGCGCGATGCTGCCGCTCGGCGGGCCGCAGGGTCACAAGGGCTCGGCGCTCTCGTTCGTCGTCGAGACGCTGGCCGCGCTCCTCCCGGGCCTCGGCTTCGGCGTCGATCCCGAGGGCCGGCACAACGACGGCGCGTTCCTGCTCGCCTTCGACCCTGCCGCCTTCCGGCCGCTGGCCGAGTTCAAGGCCGACGTGACGGCCTTCGCCCGGTACGTGAAGGCGACGCCCCCGGCCGCCGGCTTCACCGAGGTGCTCTACCCGGGCGAGGTCGAGCACCGGACCGAGCAGCGACGCCGCCGGGAAGGCATCCCGATCGAGGACGAGACGTGGAGCAAGCTCGAGGTCCTGGCCCGCACCGCCGGCCTCGAGCACCTGCTCTGATCACACCCGACCCACGAGGAGGATCCCGTGTCCGACCGCTCCGTCTTCAAGGCCAGGCGCGTCGCCACCGCCGACTGCTCCGCCTGGCTCCCCGATCACGCCGTCCTCACCGAGGACGGTCGCATCACCGCGATCCTGCCGGCCGGCCAGCTCCCCCGCGATGCCGAGACCCGCCGGACCCACGACCTGGGGGACGTGTCGCTCCTGCCCGGCCTGGTGGACGTCCACTCGCACATGCACTGCTCGGCGACGCCCGACGCCTACGGCCTGCTGACCGGCGAATCCCGGGACCGCCTCATCATGCGCGCCGCCGCCAACGTCCGGGCCGTGCTGCTGAGCGGCGTGACGACCCTCCGCGACCTGGGGAGCCGCAACGAGATCGCCTTCCCCGTCCGCGACGCGGTGCGCGCCGGCGTGATCCCGGGTCCCCGCCTCATCCTGGCCGGGACCCCGATCACGACCACCGCCGGCCACTGCTGGATGTTCGGGACGGAGGCCGACACCACCGACCAGGTGGTGACGGCCGTCCGGCGCCAGAAGAAGCTCGGCGCCGACTGCATCAAGATCATGGCGACCGGCGGCATGTTCACGCCGACCGCCAATCCGCGCAGCGTGCAGTATCCGGTCGAGGTCCTGGCCGCCGCCGTCCGCGAGGCGGAGCGGCTCGCGATGCCGGTCGCCGCCCACACGCTCTCGGCGGCCGGCGTCCGGAACTGCGTCGAGGCCGGCGTCCACCACCTGATCCACGCGCGCTGGTACAGCGCCGATCCCGCCAAGGGCCTCGAGTACGACCCGACCCTGGCCGCCCGGATGGCCGACCAGGGCCAGTGGGTGGACATCACCATCGGCCTCCTCCTCCTGGGCAACGAGGCCGTCGCCGCCGGCGCGCCGCCGCGGGCGGCGCACTGGGCGGTGGCGTCGGTGGCGGTGTCCGACGAGGAGCACCTCGACACCGCCCGTGACATGCGCACCCGCGGGGTGCGCTTCGCGACCGGCCTCGACATGGGGATGGCCCACGCCCGCTTCGACGCCTCGGCGGCGAACGCGCGGGCGTTCGTGAAGTGGCTCGGCTACTCGCCGTGGCAGGCGATCCGCGCCTCCACCGCCGAGTCGGCCGAGGCGCTCCATCTCGGCCACGAAGTCGGGAGCCTCCGGCCCGGGCTCGCCGCCGATCTGGTGGCGGTGGCCGGGGATCCGGCCCGGGACGTGGGCGCCCTCGGCGAGGTGGTGGACGTGATCCAGGCGGGGCGGCCGGTCAAGCTCGGTGGCCGGGCCCTGATTTGAATCGGGGAAAGAGGCCGGGGCGATGAAGCCGTCGCACGACGCGGACGTCCTCGTCGTGGGGGGTGGCCCCGGGGGCAGCACAGCGGCCACCTTCCTAGCCCAGGGGGGGCTCCGGGTGACGGTGGTCGAGCGGGAGCGCTTCCCGCGCTTCAAGGTCGGCGAGTCGCTGATCCCCACCTGCATGGCCATCTGCGAGCGGATGGGCGTGCTGGAGCGCGTGCTCGCCCACGGATTCCAGGTGAAGTACGGGGCCACCTTCCACGACCAGGAGCTCGGGCTGGAGTCGACCTTCGGCTTCCGGCCCGGGCGTCCGTGGCCGGCCTTCACGCTGGACGTGCACCGCGCGGAGTTCGATCAGCTCCTGCTCGAGCACGCCGCCGCCCAGCCCGGCGTGACGGTCTGCCAGCCCGCGACCGTGGAGAAGGTCGCCTTCGACTCGACGGCGTTCCGCCCACCTCAGATCGGAACCTCCCGCCTACCCCCCCAACCCCCCTCCCCCACCCAGCTGGCGGGGGGAGGGGGGAGTCGGAGGCCCCGACTGCCTCACACGCTCCCAGCGACCAGGCGGGGAGCGCGAGCACCCGCACAACGTCCTGGGCATGGTGGACGCGGTCACCGGGGTCCTGGCCGGGGGCTCCTTCGGCACGCTCCCGCGGCGCCTCCAGTGGTCGCTGTGGGGCTTCTTCCAGGTCGTCCGCCTCACGCGCTGGATGAGCCGGCGCCGCGGCGTCGTGCTCGAGTCCCGGCTCGACTGGTGAGATCTTTGGGGGGGGGACTCAGAAATCCCCCGAAGTGCCGGTCAGACTCGCGATCAGAGTGACTCTTCGCCGCGGAGCCGAACGAGGCCGGAGCGGGTCACCTCGATGCCCTTCAGGTGGCGGAGCCGTGTGATCAGCCGCAGCGAGCCTGGGGGTCGCCGGAAGCCGTGAGCCTTGAGCGCCTGCGAGAGCGCGTCCAGCGTCACGCCCTGCGGTGAGGAGGCCAGCAGCTCGTCCACGATCTTCCGGATCTCCTCGGCCGGCGCCGCATGGGGCTCGGCCGTCGGCTCCGACCCCACCTCCAAGTCCGTCGGTGGGGGTGGAGGGACGGCCGCCGGCGTCGGATGGTGGACCGCCGCTGGCCGTGCATGCTGGACCGCCGCCGGCCTCGGAGCGTGGGCCGGCGCCGGGGCCGCATGCTGGGCCGCCGCCGGCCTCGACGTGGCGCTCGCACCGCGCCCGCCGCGTCCCCCGCGCCCGCGGCGCCCGCGGCGCCCGCGCCGACCTCGGCTACCCGCCCGGGACGCGGCCGGCGCCTCCTCCCGGGCGGCCACCGCGTCCCGGCCGCCGAGCGCGACGAAGGAGAGCCGGCGGTAGCCGATGCCGAGGCTGGCCGCGACGTCGCCGATGGCGTCGAAAGCCTGGTCGTCCGAGACCACTTCGAGGGTGTCCCCGGGGCGCGCGGCGGCGAGCCAGGCCCCCGCCGCGACCGCGATGCGCAGGTCGCTCCAGTCCCGTACGCCGGTCAACGGCGCACTGTGGACGAGGTGGGCGCCGCGCCGGGCGAGCAGGCGGGCCGTTTCCACGCTGACCACCCGCCAGTTTCCCACCGCCACGATCTCGGTCCGCCGATCCGCCCAGTCGAGGCGGAGCTGATCCAGCACGTAGGCGACGTGATCGGGTCGGCTCGAGTTCTCGACATCGAAGAAGACGCCCCGCCGCAGGGCCGCCTGCGGTCGCGGCACCTCCGGCACGCCCGCACGCGCCGCGAAGATGAGCTCGGGCTCGGCGAGGACGATGGGCTCCGGCGGCGCCGCCAGGAGCGGCGGGACCGCGGGAAGCACCGGGGCGGCAGGGGGCGGCGCGGCCGGCTCGAGGGCCGGCGGGGCGGCGGCCTCGGCCACCCGCCGGGACGGCGATCGGCGGGGGCGGGACCGCGACGACGAGGATCGGGATCGCTTGCTTCCGGGGGTCCGCGTGCTCGATGGCATCGAAGGCTCGTAGTATACCGCGTCCGCTGTCCGATCGGGGTCCCTCCGGGATGGCTGGTCGATCGTGCGGGTGCGGGGCGCCTGCCCTCGCTGTCAGCGGGAGCAGGAATTCACGCCGGGTGGGCGCTTCGAGTCGGGGCGGACCTTCGAGGGCCCGCACTGCCTCAGCACGCTTCGCCTCGTCGTCAGCGACGCCGTGAGGCAGTAGCGGACCCGCGCTCTACGGTCGGGTGCGCTCCTCGACCGTCACCGCCGCCGGGGCCCCCGAGAGCGATGCGTCGCGGCTCGAGAGCGCGATGCCCTGGTACACGACCGCGACGAAGCCCAGGATGACGAGCGCGATGACCAGAATCTGCACCGGCCGACCCTCCGACTGGTTGGTAGGAAGTCCAACGCCCGACCTCGCCAGAGCTTAACCCCGGCCCTGCCCGGAGCCCGCAAACTTCGTGAGCTCGGTCACCACGGGAGCAACGGACATGCCAGGACCCCGCAGCCTTTGACGCGCCGAAACTCCGGCGATTCGTCGGAGGCTAGGCCCGGCGTTAACGGGGCGACCGTCTTCTCGACGGACAGGAGGAGGGGGCAGACGGCAACGGCCGGACAGAGGAGCCCAGCTACCGCTAGGCTCCTCGACGCGGCAAAGTCATGGTAGACAAGGTCAAAACTACCTGGGGCGGGGCCGAGGAGCGAGCAGCGCTAGGACGCAGGGAGTCGCCGACCGCAGGCGTACTCCTCGTACGCCGAGGATCGGCGACGACCGAGGACGACCTTAGGTCGGGACGGACGCGAGGCCGCAGGCCGAGCGCGTCCCGACCGAGATGAACGTCGCGAAGCTCATCGGCCCCGCCCCCTAAGAGCTAACCCCGCGCAGACTCAGCTCCTCTACGCGGTGACAGCTCACGAAGTGGCCAGGCCGGACCTCGGCCAGGCTGGGGGTCTCCGTCCGGCAGACCGGCGACCGCGTAGGGGCAGCGGGGATGGAAGTGGCAGCCCGGCGGGCGGGTGGGCGGGGTCGGCGACCTCGCCCTTCCAGGACGATCCGCCGGGCCCGCAGGCGGGGATCGGGCTTCGGCACCGCCGAGAGGAGCGCCTCCGTGTAGGGATGCCGGGGGGTGACGAACAGGGGCTCGGTCGCGGCCATCTCGACGATCCGGCCCACGTACATCACGGCGACCCGGTCGCTCACGTGCTTGACCACGCTGAGGTCGTGGGCGACGAAGAGGTAGGTCAGCCCGAGCTGCGCCTGCAGGTCCAGCATCAGGTTCAGGATCTGGGCCTGCACCGAGACGTCGAGCGCCGAGACCGGCTCGTCGGCGACGACGAGGCGCGGGTTGAGCGCGAGGGCGCGCGCGATGCCGATGCGCTGGCGCTGGCCGCCGCTGAAGGCGTGGGGATAGCGCCGCATGTACTCGGGCCGCAGCCCGACCAGCCGCAGCAGCTCGGCGACCCGCTCCAGCCGCTCCCGGCGGGTGCCGACGCCGTTGGCCACCAGCGGCTCGGCGACGATGTCGAGCAGCGTCCGCCGCGGGTTGAGCGAGGAGAAGGGGTCCTGGAAGATCATCTGCATCTGGCGGCGGAGGGGGCGGAGCTGGCTCTTGGGCAGCGTGGCCACGTCCAGCACGGCGCCGCTCTCGGTCCGGAACAGGATCGCGCCCGCCGTCGGGGTGAGCGCCCGCAGGATGCACCGGGCGGTCGTGGTCTTGCCGCAGCCGCTCTCGCCGACGAGCGACAGCGTCTCGCCCTGCTCGACGTGGAAGCTCACGTCGTCCACGGCGCGCACCTGGCCCACCACCCGCCGGAGGAGGCCCTTGCTGGATCGGGAAGTACTTCCGGAGCCCTTCGACGTCCAGGAGTCGGGTAGCGCGCTCGCCGGGTTCACGCCGACTGCTGTAGAGGAAGCAGCTCACCGCCTGGCCCGTCGGCGACCGGCCCGCAGGCCCGGCTCGGCGCGCTCGCAGCGTCCCGGGCATGAAGTCGGGGCAGCGCGGATGGAACGGGCAGCCCGCGGGGCGGTTGTACGGGTGCGGGATGGAGCCGGTGATGGTGGGCAGCTTGCGTGCGGACGCGGCGCGTGGATGACTGGGAATCGAGCGCAGGAGCGCCCGCGTGTAGGGATGCTTGGGCGCGTGGAAGATCGCGTCCACCGGTCCCTGCTCGACCACGCGGCCGAGGTACATGACCACGACCTCGTCGCACATCTCGGCGACGACGCCGAGGTTGTGGGTGATGAGCATGATGGCCATGCCGCTCCCGGTCCTGGAGCGCGCGGCAGGAGGTCGAGGATCTGCGCCTGGGTGGTCACGTCGAGCGCCGTCGTCGGCTCGTCGGCGATGAGGATGCGCGGACCGCACGACAGCGCCAGCGCGATCATGGCGCGCTGGCGCAGGCCGCCGCTGAGCTGGAAGGCGTACTCGTCCACGCGCCGCTCGGGCCGGGGGACGCCGACCAGGCCGCAGCATCTCGATCGCCCGGCTCGCGCGCCTCGCGCCTGCCCGACGCTGCTGGTGGAGGCGCGATCGTCTCGATCATCTGGTTGCCGATGGTGTGGACCGGGCTGAACGAGGTCATCGGCTCCTGGAAGACGAGACCGATGTCGCCGCCCCGGATCTGGCGCATCTCGCGGCTCGTCGGCGTCGAGCCGGCGTCAGGTCCACCTCGCCGCCGGCGCCGTCGCCGCGCGGCGGAGCAGGATGCTGCCGCTCACGATGCGGCCCGGCCGCTCGACGATTCTGCAGGATCGAGCGCGCGGTCACGCTCTTGCCGCAGCCGCTCTCGCCGACGATGCCGAGGGTCCGCCCGGGGTAGACGTCGAAGCTCGCGCCGTCCACCGCCTTGACCGTCCCCTCGTCCGGGAAGAAGTACGTCTGCAGGTCGCGCACCTCAAGGATCGCCCGCTGCTCCGTCTCGCCCGCTGGGCGCGGCGGCAGCGTGAGCGGGCTACTGCCCATACGGGTCGGCGGCGTCGCGGAGCCCGTCGCCCATGAAGTTGAGGGCCAGGATGACGACGATGACCGGAATCGACGGGATGAGCAGCCAGGGCGAGATGGCCAGGGCCTGGATGTTCTGCGCCTGCTGGAGCAGCACGCCCCAGCTGATGGCCGGGCGGCCGCAGCCCGAGGCCCAGGAAGGAGAGCGACGTCTCGCTGATGATCATGGCCGGGATGGCCAGCGTCGTGGCGGCGATGATGTGGCTCAGGAACGACGGCACCAGGTGGCTGAAGATGATGCGCGTCTGGCTGCAGCCGGCCAGCTCGGCGGCCATCACGAAGTCTTCCTCGCGCAGCGACAGGAAGCGGCCGCGCACGACCCGGGCCAGCTCGGTCCAGCCGACGAGCGAGATGATGATGGTGATGGCGAAGTAGACCTGGATGACGGTCCAGTCGTTCGGCAGCGCCGCCGCCAGCCCCATCCAGAGCGGGATGGTCGGGATCGAGCGCAGGATCTCGATGACGCGCTGGATGACGGTGTCGATGACGCCGCCGTAGAGCCCGGAGATGCCGCCCAGCAGCACGCCGAGGACGAGGCTCAGGGCCACCCCGGCCAGGCCGATGGTGAGCGAGGCGCGCGTCCCGTACATGAGTCGCGACCAGAGGTCGCGCCCCTGCTCGTCGGTGCCGAGGAGGAAGAGCGATTCCTCCGCCGCGCCGCCCTCGACGCCGAGCAGATGTGCCGGTCGGTCGGGATCAGGCCGAGGAGCCGGTACTCGAAGCCGCGGGCGAAGAAGCGCACCGGGATCTTCTTCTCGGGTCGGGCGTGTAGACGCGCTTGAAGCGTCATCGGGTCGCGCCGGCCGCTGAGCCCGTAGACGTGGGGCGCGAAGCGCCCCTCGTCGAACCAGTGGATGCGCTGGGGCGGCAGCAGCGAGCGCTGGGCCTCGGAGGCGGTCGGGATCGCGTAGGCGAGGAAGTCGGCGAAGACCACGACCGCGTAGAAGAGCACCACGACCACCGTGCCCAGCCATGGCCAGCTTGTGGCGGCGGAAGCGCCACCACATGAGCTGCCACTGGGTGGCGACGGAGATCCGCTCTTCGGCCGCCGGCTCGGTTGCGCCGGTAGCGACGCGGCCTCGGGGGCGGCCGCTGAGGAGGCGCCCGGCTCGGCTATCGCCGGCCCTCCAGGCGGATGCGGGGGTCGATCCACATCAGGAGGAGGTCGGAGAGGAAGCGTGCCGATGACCGTCATGACGCCCAGCAGCAGCACGATGGTGCCGGCCAGGAACATGTCCTGGGCGACCAGGGCCCGGA
The DNA here is from genome assembly GCA_963708025.1 of uncultured Candidatus Rokubacteria bacterium. GTDB lineage: Bacteria > Methylomirabilota > Methylomirabilia > Rokubacteriales > DASRDR01 > CAVPSB01. The sequence goes on from CAVPSB010000016.1 coordinate 309,892, forward strand.
GCAGCAGCGGCCCGACCGTGGGCAGGCTCAGCACGAGCGAGACGATGATGCTGCCGGAGACCACGTAGGGCAGAAGGTAGCCGACGGTGCTCGCGAACGGGTTGAGCGCCACCCGCACCGGGTACTTCAGGATGACCCGCGCGCTCCGACAGCCCGCGGGCGCGGGCGGTGACGACGTAGGGCTTGCCGCAGCTCGTCGAGCAGGTTGGCGCGCATGATGCGGATGAGCTGGGCCGTGCCGGCCAGCCCGAGGATCAGCGCCGGCAGCGGCAGGTGCTTGGCGAGGTCCCAGGCCTTGGCCGAGGCTCCAGGGCGCCTCGGCGAACTCGTCCGAGAAGAGGCCGCCGATGTTGAGGTTGAAGAGCGTGAAGCCGAAGTACATGAGGACGAGGGCCAGCATGAAGCTCGGCACGGCCAGCCCGATGAAGCCGACGCAGGGTGAAGACGTAGTCGCCGACCGAGTACTGGCGCACGGCCGAGTAGATGCCGATCGGCAGGGCCAGCGCCCAGGTCAACAGGATGGCCGCCACCGAGACCACCATGGTGAGCCAGAGCCGGTCGCCGATGACCTCCGAGACGGGGCGCTTCCACTCCAGCGCCATGCCGAACCGGCCCTGCATCACCATGCTTCATCCACCGGAGGTACTGGAACCACACCGGCCGGTCGAGGCCGTACTCCTGCGCGGAGGGCGTCTGCTTCCTGCTCGGAGACGAAGCTGCCCGATGCCGGACATCTGCGCGATGTACGAGGTGATGTAGTCGCCGGGCGGGAGCTGGATGATGACGAACGACAGCACCGAGATGGCCCAGATGGTCAGGAGGGCGAGGATCAGCCGGCGGACCAGGTAGGCGAGCATCGGGCGGCCTTCCCCTCACCCCTGCCCTCTCCCCCGCGGCGGGGGAGAGGGAGGGACAGAGAGCGGAGGGATATCCACTACGCCTTGAAGTAGAACGTGGACGGCTGCGAGGTTCCTGGCGTCCGGCAGTGCTGGGCGTTGATCTGCCTCGACGGGATGTTGCCCATCTTGCGGCTCACGATGCGGACGCCCATCGTCGCCGGCGACTGGCCCACGGTCCCGATGGAGAACTGCTCGTCCACGATGATCTTGAAGATCTCCTGCGCGATCTTGTAGCGCTCCTGGGTCTTCTTGCCGTTCGCCGTGCGGAACATCTCCAGCGCCTTGAGCATCTGCGGGTCGGTGGGTGCCTTCCCTTTCTTGCCCCCGCTTGCATACCAGTCGGCGATCGGATGACCCATCTTCGCCTCGATCGGGTCCACCGGCAGGGCGTGGCGTGGGAACAGGTAGAGCAACTCGGTGCCGTCGTTGGCCCAGATGCTGATCTGCTGCTCGTTGCTCCGCATCCGCGTCTCGAACAGACTCCGCTCGACCTCCTTCACGTCGGCCTGGATGCCGATCTTCTTCCACTGCTCCTTGATCACCTCGGCGATCTGCGAGTGCGGGATGAAAGCACCGGCCGAGGTCAGCAGCTCGATGCCGCAGCCGACCCTTGCCGTCGGTGCGCAGGCGATAGCCCTCGCCGTCCTTCTTGCGTCGAGGCCCGACCTTGTCGAGCAGGGCGTTGGCCTGCTTGATGTCGAGGGTCGACCACTTCTTCCGCCACTCGGGGCCCGGGCTGTACGGGAGTGCTCTCGCTCGGCGCGACCGATCCCGGCACGCCGATCCCGAGCCAGAACGTCTCGTTGAGCTGGTCGCGGTCGATCCCCATCGAGAGCGCGCGCCGGAAGTCCCGGCTGTGGAGCCATTTCGCGATCTCGGGGTCGGCGTCGTAGGCGTGGTTGATCTGAAGCGTGGCGTCGGCGCCATTCAGCGCCGGATCGAGGCGGACGTCGTAGCCGACCTTGTCCCGGTTCTCCAGGAACACCGGCAGCTTCGCCATCGCCGTGTGCCGCTCCTGGATGTCGTACTGGCCGCCGATGGCGCGCAGGTTCAGCACCTCGAGGTTCTCGGCGAGGCTCATCTGGAGCCGGTCGATGTAGGGAAGCTGGTTCCCCGCCGTGTCCACCTCGTAGAAGAAGGGATTGCGCTCCATCACCCAGGTCGGCGTGTTGATCGGCGAGACGCACTTCCACGGGGTCAGCACTGGCAGCTCGGGGTTCAGGCGCCAGTCCCACCGGTTCTTGAGGTAGGGCACCCAGGCGTCGAACCCGGCGGCCTTGGCCTTCCGGTTCGTCTCGTCCATCCCGATGTACTTCGGGTGGAACTGCTTGATGTAGTGCGCCGGCATGTAGGCGCCCATGAACCGGCCATCCATCTGCCAGAGCGCCTGGCCACCGCCCATCGCCGTGCTGCCCGCCAGGATGTCGAGGAAGAGGTAGTTGGGCTCGGGGAACTCGAAGAGGACAGTCGTCTCGTTCGACCTTCTTGATGACCCCGGACTTGCCGTTGATCATGAAGTCCGGGTGCGGCACCGGCACGATGTCCTTGTTCAGGTAGACGTCCTCGTGCCAGAAAACGAAGTCGTCCGCGGTGAACGGCTGGCCGTCCGACCACTTGTGGCCCTTGCGCAGGTAGAGTGTCACCGATTTCCCGTCGTCGGCGAGGAGCCACTGTCGCGCGACGCTGGGCCGGACCTGGGTCCCGGTGTACTCCCAGAAAAGGAGCTTGTCGGCGGAGACGATCCGGTTGCCGTTCTCGCCATCGCCGGGGCCGGTGAAGCCGCGCCGCCAGGTGCCGCCGTACCGGCCGATCCCCTGCACCGGTTTGATCACCAGGGGCTCCTTGGGCACTCGCTGCTCGACGGGCGGCAGCTTGCCGGCCTTCACCAGCTCGGCGAGCATCGGGGCCTCGCTGAACTTCGTGGGCCACTTGGCCGGGTCCAGGATCAGCTCCGGCCCTTCGAGCTTCCCGATGAGCTGGGCGCCAAGCTTCGGCTCCGGGGCCTTGGCCGCCTGGGCGAGGGCGGGCAGCGGCGTCGCGGCGAGGCCGCCGAGGCCGACCGCGCCGCCGGCGAGCGCCGAGGCGCGGAGGAATTCGCGTCGGGTCAGGGATCGCTTCGCCTTGGACATGGAGCCACCTCCCCGTGGCAAGGTGAGGGCGGGAACCGTGATCGATGGGCGTGGCCGGAGTTTATGCGGCGCCTGCGGGGGTTGTCAACGGCCTTGTCCCGGAACACAATACGCAGGCACCGTCACAAATCCCTTCATCGTCAGGAGCCGACAGGTGACCCAGCCAAGCTGGTCGTGGTCGCAGGCGCTCTCGGGCGTCATCCCTCCACTGATCTCGCCGCTCGACGCCACCGGCGGCGTGGACGCCGCCGCCGTCGGGCGGCTCGTGGATTACGTGGTGGCCGGCGGCGTGAGCGGGCTCTTCGTCCTCGGCGGCTGCGGGGAGGGCGCCTGGCTCACCCCCGTCCAGCGGCGCGCCGTCATCCAGGCGACCCTCCAGGCCGCCGGCGGCCGGATCCCGGTCCTGGCCGGCGTCATGCTGCCCGGCACCGGGCCGGCGGTCGAGGCCGCGCGCCAGGCGACCGAGGCCGGCGCCGACGCGGTCGTCGTCGGCTCGCCGTACTACTTTCCGGTGGACGGCGACGCCCAGCGGCGCCACGTGGAGGCCGTGCTGGGGGCCACTCCGCTCCCGGGCCTGCTCTACAACATCCCGCAAAGCACCCATCAGGTGCTGGCCCCCCAGATCGTGGCCGTCCTGGCTCGCGAGCCGCGGATTCTCGGTATCAAGGACTCGGCCGGAGACTTCCAGGTCTTCCTGCGCTACCTGGCGGTTCGCCAGGAGCAAGCGGCCTTCCGCGTCCTGCAGGGTAACGAGTTCCTCGCCGCCGCGAGCCTGCTCCAGGGCGGCGACGGGTTGGTCCCCGGCCTGGCCAACGTCGCCCCCGCGCTCCTGGTCGCCCTGCGCGAGGCCGCCGGGAAGGCAGACGCGCCGACCTGCGCCCGGCTGCAGACCGCCGTCGAGGACCTCGCGAGCCTCTACGACCAGGGCCACTGGCTCCCCGCCCTCAAGGCCGCCCTCGCGATGCTCGGCATCGGGACCGGGCTGCCGCCGGCTCCGCTGGCGCCACCCGGCGAGGGCCAGCGCCAGGCGATCGCGGCAGTGCTGCGCCGGCACGAGCTGGTGCGCTGACTCCCCCATGCGGCCGCAGATCCTGAATCCGGCGAAGCTGACCGCGCTGTTCCGGGCCGAGCTCCAGCTCTGCGCCGTGAAGCCGGGTGAGACGATCGCCCTCCTGAGCGACCTGGCCTCCCGCCGCGAGTACGTCGCCGCGGCCTTTGCCGCCGCCGACGAGCTGGGGGCCCAGATCTACGAGCTGTGCGTCAACTCCATCCCGTCGTGGCACCGGGTCGGCGTCCCGACGGTGGGGGCGGCCAAGGGCACCCTCGACGCGATCAAGGCGGCTGACCTGCTCGTCTGCCTCCACATTCCCCTCTTCACGACGTGGCTAGCCGAGGTCCGGGCCGGCGGCACCCGGGTGCTCATGATCATCGACGCTCCCGACCAGCTCGCCGAGCTGATGTCGCCCCCCGGCCTCAAGGAGGCGGTGATCCACGCCGGGCGGCGCCTGGAGCGGGCGCGGGAGATGCGGGTGGTGAGCGATGCCGGCACCGACCTCGTTGTGCGCTGCGGCGAGTATCCCGTCATGATCCAGTACGGCTTCGCCGAGCTGCCGGGCCGCTTCGACCACTGGGGCGCGGGCATGGTCCACACCTTCCCGAACGAGGGCTCGGCCAACGGCACGGTGGTCATCGCGCCGGGCGACATCGTGATCCTCCCGTACTGCCGGTACGTCCAGGACGCGATCCGGCTCCACGTCAGCGGGGGCTTCATCCGGAAGATCGAGGGGGGACTCGACGCCAAGCTGATGAGCGACTGGCTGGAGGACAACCGCCGGGATCCCGACGACCTGGACGGTCATGCGATCTCGCACCTCGGCTGGGGTCTCAACCCCCAGGCCCGCTGGTACGACATCGCGCTGCACGGGGACAACCCCGACCGACACCACGCCGCCGCCCGGGCGTTCGCGGGGAACTTCCTCTTCTCCACGGGGCCGAACACCCAGGGCGGCGGCACCCGCGCGACCCGGGGTCACTACGACGTGCCGATGCGGGACTGCACGGTCCTGCTCGACGGCGAGCCGATCATCGAGCGCGGCCGTATCGTTGACCGGCAGATGCGCGTCGAGCGCGTCCCCCGCTGATCATTCGGGGGTCTCGGAAGATCCCCCCGATGCCCCCCCGTCGTGGCGGCGGCGAAGCCGCCGCTCGGACGCTCCCGAGGGTCGATGGGCGCAGACCCGCCCCCCCTGCTCACCTCGACGCGCTCTACCGGCCTCCGGCGCGGCCCTACCGGCAGGGCCCCCGGGCCGGCTCCGTCACGGCTTCCGGACGAAGATCGCCAGGGTCTCGGTGTGGCGCAGCACCACCTCGTCGCCCTTCTTGATCTCCTGGAGGCTTCGTCTTCTCCAGCAGCTCGTACCGCTCGACGCGCCCGCCCTCCGCCTGCCTACCGGCCGAGATGCGCCAGGGCGCTCCGCAGTGGATCGCTGGACATCCGGACCACTCCTTCGAACGGCTGATCCAACTCGAGGATCAGGAAGATCGCACCCGAAATCGACAGCGCACAGACGAACAGGGTCGCGATGACGGTCGCGTGGCGGGGCGCAAACAGGCCGAAGCTCACGAATATCACGGTGACCCAGAAGGCCAGCATCACCAGGAACGGCGCGGGAATCGAGCGGCCCCCCTGCTCGAAGAGCAACCAGCGGGTCCGCGCGAGATCGATGCTGATCCGGAGCGCCTCGGCCCGGAGCGAGCGCTGAGCTTCGCTTGCCGGCGAGAGCGCCTGAATCCTGTCGTAGACACCTTCGGCCCCGGCCGCCCCTGGCTCCAGCTGCGCCGTTCGAGAACCGCTGTTCGGCGACATCAGCTCGAGCGCGCGGGCGACGAAGCGGCGGAGCAGGTCACGGGCGTCCTTCGTCTCCGGGCCGTAGTGGGCCAGGACACGGTCGAGCACGATGATGCTCGCCGATACCTGCTTCAGCTCGTTGCTCTGGGTTTCGTACGAGCTCCTGGCCGTGGCGAGCAGCAGACTCAGGACGAGGGCCGCCATCGTCGCCAGCAATCCCATCCCGAGCTTCACCACATCCTTCGACTCCGCGCTCAGGTGGTGTTCAGGGAGAGCGGAGCGAAGAAGGATGCCGAGCAGCGCACCCCCGAACACGCACCCGAACACGATGCAACCGATCGCCACCGGGCTCACGATCCCGGTCTCCCGAGAAGCACACTGGATGCTCGACCGGTCACACCACCACCCAACTGATGAAGAACACCCCGGCCCGGACGACAGCGGCGGCGGCCGTCCGGAGCCGCGGCGGTCTCAGGCGGGCCGGTCGCGCTCGCTCAGGCACGCGGCGCGTCTCCTTCTCAGCCTGGATCGACATCCTTCGCCCCGCTTCGTGCATGGTACCTGCTCCTCGCTCTGCTATTCGGCCAGCGCCTTCTTGAGGACGGCGACCTTGTGGGCTTGCTCCGCGTCGTCGAGATCGGCCGTCTTCACTTCCTTCAGCTCGATCGTCACCTTGGCGATCTTGCCGGTGAACTTGAACGGCACCTTGTAGGCCTCGGTGACCGGCGTGCCCTCATCCGCGCCCACGTCGGCGCCTTCGTCCGCCGAGAACGCACAGCACTGGGTGCGTTCGATCCGACCCGCGGCGACCTTCTTGCCGTTGACGAAGAGCGTGCCCATGCCGCCCTTGCCGACGCCGCCGCCGTCATAGGCGAACTCGAAGCGGATGGTCGCCTTCCCGGCAGGCAGCGCCTGCTTGGCGGCCACCGTGTACCGCTGCAGGCCCAGCCAGTTGTAGGTGTAGGTCGGCTTGCCGTCCTTCAGGTAGAGGCTCCAGCCGCCGAAGCGCCCGGCCTGGGCCAGGATCACGCCGTTGGCCCCCTTCTTCGGGATCTCCACCTCGGCGGTGATCGTGTGCGACCGGTTCTTCACGTTGATGAAGACGTTCTCCGACATCCCGATCATGCCCTCGTAGACCGTCAGCGAGGTGCGGCCGGCCATCAGGTCGGGCCGCCCGACCAGGGCGGCGTTCAGGCGCTCCAAGGTCCGGTCATCGAGCGGCAGCACGGAGTACTTGACCGCTTCCTTCAGGAAGAGGTCCTGCAGCTCCTTGAGCTTCTCGGGGTTCTTCGCGGCCAGGTCGTTCGCCAGGCTGAAGTCCGTCCGCGTGTCGTACAGCTCCCACTTGTCGTTCTCGAGCGTCGTCCGGGGCTTGAATTCCCAGGCCGCCCGGTGGACGGTGCCGGCCAGCCAGCCGTCGTGGTAGATGGCGCGGTTGCCGAAGATCTCGAAGTACTGGGTCGTGTGCCGGCTCGGCGCCTTGGCGTCGGCGAAGGTGTAGACCAGGCTCACGCCTTCGATGGGGGTCTGCGGCGTCCCGTTCACGCTCTTCGGCTCGGGCAGGCCGGCCGCTTCCAGGATCGTCGGCGCGATGTCGATGACGTGGTGCCACTGCGAGCGCACCTCGCCCTTCGCCGTGATGCCCTTGGGCCAGTGGATCACCATCCCGTTGCGGGTGCCGCCGTAGCTCGAGGCGACCTGCTTCGTCCACGTGAAGGGCGTATCGCCCGCGACCGCCCAGCCGGCGGCGTAGTGGCGGATAGGTCGTCGGGCCGCCGAGCTCGTCGTAGTGCTTGAGGATGTCCTGGACGGTCTCGTGCACGCCGTTGAAGTAGGTCATCTCGTTGAAGAGCCCGTTCATGCCGCCTTCGGCGCTCGCCCCGTTGTCGCCGACGATGTAGAAGATCAGCGTGTTGTCGAGCTGGCCGGTCTCCTCGATGGCCTGGATCAGCCGGCCGATCTCCGTGTCGGCGTACTCGCCGAAGCCGGCGAACACCTCCATCTGGCGGGCGAAGAGCTTCTTCTCATCCGCGGTCAGCGCGGCCCAGTCCTTGATGGCCTCGGGCTTGGGCGCGAGCTTCGTGCCCGCCGGCACCACGCCCAGCTTGATTCTGCCGCGCCAGCGTCTCCTCGCGCAGCTTGTCCCAGCCCTGGTCGAACTTGCCCTTGTACTTGGCGATCCACTCCTTCGGCACGTGGTGCGGCGCGTGGGTGGCGCCGGGCGCGAAGTAGATGAAGAACGGCTTGTCCGGCGTCAGCGACTTCTGGTACCGCATCCAGTCGATCGCCTGGTTGGTCATGTCGGTCATGAAGTGGTAGTTCGGGTCCTTCGGCGGCTCGACCTGGTTCATGCCGTCGTAGAGCAGCGGCGCCCACTGGTTGGTCTCGCCGCCGATGAAGCCGTAGAACTTGTCGAAGCCCGAGCGGGTCGGCCAGCGGTCGGTCGGGCCGGAGGGGCTGACCTCCCAGGCCGCGGTCTCGTGCGACTTGCCGAAGGCGGCGGTGCTGTAGCCGTTCAGCCGCAGCATCTCCGCCAGCGGCGCCACGCTGTTGGGGCGCTGGCCGGTCTGTCCGGGGAAGGCGGTGGCGGTCTCCGTGATCGAGCCCATGTTGTTCATGTGATGGTTGCGGCCGCTGAGCAGCGCCGCGCGGGTCGGCGAGCAGAGCGCCGTGGTGTGGAACTCGTTGTAGCGCAGCCCGCCGTTGGCCAGGCGCTCCACCGTCGGCATGTGGATGGGCCCGCCGAAGGCGCTCGACTGGCCGAAGCCCATGTCGTCGATCAGCACGATGAGGACGTTGGGCGCGCTGGCCGGCGCCTTGACCTCGAACCGCGGCGGCGGCGTGGCATTGCGGGCATCGAACACGGTGCTGTGCGGGTACTGGGGCTCCGGGATCGGCAGCACCGTGCGGTCGGTCGGCAGCACGACCCGCGCGGGGGCGGCCCCCTGGGCGGCGACGGGCGCCGCCGTCAGCGGGGCCAGCAGCAGGGTCACGCTCAGGGCAAAGGTCATCGACGTCCGCATGTGGTTCGCTCCTCCGATCTTACGGCATTAGGTGGATCGCCGAACTTCGCCGGCGGGGGCGGAAGATACTTCCCGTCGATCGTCTCGGTGGCGCTGGGCGACCCCGGCATGCCGTAGATCTGCTGGGCGTGGGCGCTCGGGCGCGCTCATCCCTTGGCCCTCTTTGTCCGGCGGCAATCGCTCAGAAGCGGATGCTCAGCCCCACGATCGGTCCGTGCATCGTCGTGTCCAGCCGGAACTCCTGCCGGCCCTGGCCGCTCGAGAAGTCCTGACCGAGCGCCTTGTAGCCCCCGAGGATGGCCCACTCGAGCCCCGCGCCCTGCCACCGGTACCCGAGGAGCCCCAGCGCCGACCAGGCGAAGTCGGAGCCGACGCCGAAGCCTCCGATGTCGCCCCGAAGGATGATGAAGAAGCGCTCGGTCAGACCGAAGGTCACCTGGCCGCCGACGATCGGATCGATCCAGTCCCGGCTCTGGTTGGAGGACGGCGCACCCCGCGTGTCGAGGTCCAGCTCCACGTCGGAGTAGCGGCCGCCGGCGTACGCGTCGAGGGCGACGCCGCGCCCCTCGCCGCCCGTCGTGTCGAGGAGGCGGTACTGCAGGCCGAACTCCACCAGCCACATCCGTTCCCGGATGTCGAGCCCCTTGGCGCCGGCGTCGTCGACCCCGAGCTTCACGTAGAAAACGTCCGCGAAGGCGCCAAACCGCCCCCGCGTGACCTCGAGGTGGCCCTGGAGGCCGATCAGGGAGTCGGTGTTGTCCAGGATGTCGATGAAGCTGGCGTCCGCCGACGCGGTGACCCCCCGCACCGTCAGGTCACCGGAGAGGCCCGCCGCCCAGATGTATGGGGTGACGGTGACCTGCCAGCTGGCGGGGTCGCCGTCGGCAGCAAAGGCCGTGGTGCCCGCCGTCGAGACGGCAAGGCCCAGCAGCAACGGGAGCGCGACCGCCACCCTGCTCATGCCAAGTTCTCCTCTCGAACTGCCGGGAGGTGAGGGATCCGAGCGATTCCGGAGCGGGCCCGGGCCGGCTCACCGCCGTCGCAGCTCGATGCTGCTTCGCCCGTCGATGCCCACCAGGGTGCCCTCACCCTTCAGGACTTCCTGCGCGCCAGACCCGTAGAGGGTCGCGGTTCCCCGCATGGTGGAGCCTTCGTACGCGACCTTGCCGTCCACGATCCGCCACGTACCCATCCCCGGCGCCCCGCCCATGTTCGACGTGAACGTCCCGTCCTCCTTGACCGTGACCCGCCCCGAGACGCCTGGTCCGCCGTACGCCCCGGCGCCCCGGGCGCCCGTCGCGGAGCCCTCCCACTCGCCGGCGAGGCTCTTGAGGTCCCCGGCCTGGAGCGTCCTCGCGGGAGGCAGGGGTATGGGCGTCGCGCACCCGGCCAGGAACGCCACCGCGACCACCATCACCAGCAACCACATTCGCGTGCTTCCTCGGTTCATTGCTTCCTCCTGTCTTCCAGCACCAGCCTGGCGGTGCCGACGAACGTTGTGCGGTGCCGCGCCTGCGACCGCGTGTCGCGCTCCTGCATCGTCTCGTCCTTGGACCTGGCTACTGCCGCCAGATCGCCTCGAGCGCCGTCGCGAGGTCACGGCCGAGCGCCGCGACGAGCCGGCTCTGGGCCGAGACCAGCGTGGCGTAGCCCCCTCCGGCCGGCTCGCTATGGCTCGACTTCCCCGTGGTGGCCGGGACCTTTCCACCTCGTCTGGAGATGGTCCAGGCCGCGACGAGCCAGCAGTCGCCGCCCAGGGTCCCCTCGAACCGGGTGATGTCCACGGCCACCTCGTAGTCGATGGGGACAGCCCCCGCCCAGGGGAAGACCGCCACGCGCTCCGTCGGGATGAGCAGGGCGAGATTCTCGGCCAGGACCCGGGTGACGTTGTCCCCGAGGGGGGCCGCCCACTGGTCGAACTCCGCCAGGCGGAGCGCGTTGCCGCCGACGCGGGTCACGATCTGCGGTCGATCCAGCTGGGCCGGGAGCTCCACCGGGCGGAGGCCGACGGTGGGTCGAGAGCCGGCGGAGCCGTCACTCGGCCGCTCGGCGACCGCGAGCGCGGTCAAGACGTAGAATCTCGTTTCCGGGACGGTCGAACACCCACTCCCGCCGAGAGCGGCCGCGCACGCCGCGACCGAGACCCAGCGGAGGAGAGGGCCCATCATTCGACTCCCCTCCGGCCCTTGCCGAACAGCACGGACTCGGGACGTCGCTCCAGGTAGCTGGACAGGGTGCGGAACGCCCGGGCGGCCGCCGCCAGCTCCTGGAGCGTCACCCTGAGCTGGTAGCGGAGGGGCGACTGCTCTTCGAGCACGCCGTCCACGCTGGCCAGCGTGGTCTCGGCCTTCTCCAGGGCGCCGCGGGCCGCGCCGGCGGTCCGCTCGATCTCCTGCACCAGCGGGCCGAGGTCCGCCAGCACCTGGCTCACCGCCGGCACCGTCTCCGCGTCCACCCGCCGCACCAGCTCGCGGGTCGCGCCGGCCGTCTTCCCGACCTCCTCCACCAGCGGCCGGAGCTCCGCCAGGAGCCGGTTCACCGCCGGCACCGTCTCCGCGTCCACTCGCCGCACCAGCTCGCGCGCGGCGCCAGCGGCCTTTCCAGTGTCGTCCACCAGCGGCCGGAGGTCCGCCAGGAGCCGGTTCACTGCCGGCACCGTCTCCGCGTCCACCCGCCGCACCAGCTCGCGCGCGGCGCCGGCGGCCTTCCCGGTGTCGTCCACCAGCGGCCGGAGCTCCGTCAGGACCTGGCTCACCGCCGGCACGGTCTCGGCATCCACCCGCCGCACCAGCCGTTGAGCGTCCCTCACGGTCTCGTTCACCGCCGTGACGGTCTGGCCCTCGACGCGGCGCGCGAGCGCCTCGATCGCGGCCAGGGTGTCGTTGGCGCTCGCCGACGTCCGGTCGAGGACGGAGCCGAGTGTGGTGACGCGGGCGTCCGCGTTCGCGACCAGGCGGTCGAGACCCTTCAGCGCGGCCGCTGCCGGAGACGACGGCTGCCTCGAGCTCCGGCCGGTTCACCAGCCGCGCCATCCCCTGCAGGATGTCCTGGACGTTCTTCGCCAGCTCGGCCGTGTTCAGCTCCTCCAGGCCCCGGCCGATCGCGCTCATGCGCGACGGGATCGTGGGAAACTCGGGATACTTCTCGGGCCGCCCGACCAGCCTGATGGAACGTGCCAGGATGGAAGTCGAGGTTGATGGCCAGCTGGCCGGTCACGAAGCTCTGCGTCTCCAGCTGCGCGCGCAGACCGCGCTGCGATGAGGGCTCGTATGCCCGCGGCTCCCGGCCGGAATTGCAGTGATCCCGCCTGTCGACACTGCGTGATGCGGTCGGCCTCGAGCTCGAGGAAGACCGGGACGCGAACCTGCTCCGACTTCGAGTCGATCACCACCTTGATGTCGGTGACGGATCCCACCTTGACGCCCCGGAACAGGTCACCGGGGCGCCCATGTCGCGAGGCCCTTGATGGACTCGTCGAAGTACGCCACCCACGGCTGGGTGGACCGGAAGAACTTCCCGCCGCCAAAGACCACCAGGCCGGCGACGGCCAGGACCACCGCACCCAGCACGAACGCCTCCGAGCAGGGCCGGATTCGGCTTGCGAGCCATGCCTCATGCTCCCTTTCGATTCGCCCCGCGTGAGGAATCGCCGGACCGTCGGGTGCGGCGACTCCTCCAGCAGGGTCTTCGGATTTCCGGTGGCGAGCATCGTTTTCGTCTCCGCGTCCAGGAAGACCGAGTTGGTGCCGATGGCGAAGATGCTGGCCAGCTCGTGCGTGACCACCACGACCGTGGCGCCGAGGCTGTCCCGCAGCTCGAGGATCAGGTCGTCCAGGAGGCGGGCGCTGATCGGGTCCAGGCCGGCGGACGGCTCGTCGAAGAACAGGATGTCCGGATCCAGCGCCATCGCGCGCGCCAGCCCCGCCCGCTTCCGCATGCCCCCGCTGATCTCGGAGGGGTAGAAGTCCTCGAAGCCCGCCAGCCCGACCAGCGCCAGCTTGAGCGAGACGAGATCGCGGATCTCCGCCGGGCGGCAGGTCGGTGTACTGCTCGAGCGGCAGCGCCACGTTCTCGGCCAGCGTCATGGAGCTCCACAGGGCGCCGCTCTGGTAGAGGACGCCGAAGCGCCGCATCATGCGCTCGCGCGCGTCCGGCTCGGCCTCCCAGAAGCTCTCGCCGTCGTAGAGCACCTCGCCCCGGGCGGGCTCGGATCAGCCCGATCAGGTGCCGGAGGAGGGTGCTCTTGCCGCACCCGCTGCCGCCCATGATGATGAAGATGTCCTCGCGCCGGACCGTGAAGGTGAGGTCCCGCTGGATCACGCGCTCGCCATACGCCATGTCGAGGTTGCGCACCTCGATGCGGGCCTCCCGTTCGGGCATCGTCCCGTCGGTCGCGCATCACTCCTCAGAATCCGATGAGGTCGAAGATCACGGTCATGACCGCGTCCGACACGATGATGCTGACGATCCCCGTCACCACCGCCGAGGTCGCCGCCGCACCCGACGGCGGCGGAGCTGCGCCCGCACTCCATGCCGCGGAGACATCCGGCGATGGCCACCAGCACGCCGAAGACGGTGCCCTTGATGAGCCCCGCCAGCACGTCGTTGAGGCCGATGGCGGCGGCTCGTCCGCAGGTAGTACTGGACGCCGCCCGAGTCGAGCAGGCCGAGCCCCACCGCTCGCGCCGCCCGAGGATGCCCATGAGGTCCGCGTAGAGGCAGAGGAGCGGCATCATCAGCGGCCAGGGCCAGCATCCGCGGCAGCACCAGGAACTCCATGGGCGAGATGCCGAGGGTCGTCAGCGCGTCGATCTCCTCGTTGACCTGCATGGTGCCGAGCTGGGCGGCGAAGGCCGCGCCCGTCCGCCCGGCCATGATGATGCCCGTCATCATCGCCCCCATCTCCCGCGTCATGGCGATCCCGACGAGGTCCGCGACGTAGATCTGGGCCCCGAACTGCCGGAGCTGGATGGCGCCGACGAAGGCCAGGATGACGCCGACCAGGAAGCTGATGAGGGTGACGATCGGGAGCGCCTGGGCGCCGCACTCCTGCAGGAGCAGGAGGAAGTCGACCCGCCGGAACCGGGCGGTGCCGCGCAGCAGCCTCGGGAGGCAGAGGATCGCCTCGCCGAGGAAGGTCAGGATGGCCGTCGTGGCCTCGCGGCCGTCAGCGCGCCGATGCCGAGGCGCGCCAGCCAGGAGGGGGCACCCCGGACCGGCTCGGTGTCCGTTCGCCTCGGCACCTTCGCCGCCAGGGTCAGCAGCCGCTGGACGCCGCCGGGCAGCCCGCTCCGGTCGGTCTCGATGTGGCGCCGATCGTTCTCGGCGATGACGTCGTCCAGGAACGTCAGGAGGCCGGTGTCCCAGCCGGTGAGCCCCGCGGTGTCGAACGACATCCGACTGGGGCGACTGGGGGCCGGGGTGGACTCCACGTGCCGGCGGACCTCAGCCGGGCCCGGCAGCTTCAGCCCGAGCTGCCAGCTCCCGGACAGCCGGACCAGGAGCGTGTCGCTCGTCGGCCGCTCGAAGCCCAGGCTGCACGCCCCGGGCGAGGCCTCCTCCGCCTCCACGGCGCGTCTCCCCTCGCTCATAGCCACCCTCGCCTGTCTCGCCCGATCACAGCGGGGACCGCTCGTGGCTACTCATCGCCTCCCCTCGCCCGCCGGCGGCGGCGCGGGACCGGAGGCTGGCGTCGCCGATCTGGCGGGGCCGCGGGTGACCCCGGTGTGGCACACGCCAGCAGCAGCGCGACATACGGGGAGGCCCCCAGCAGGTGCACGCCCTCGCCAGCCAGCCGCCGAAGCAGCGCCACGCCGGCGTCACTGCCACCCGTCAGGTGAGTCAGATCGAGTACCAGCGGGCGCCGCGCCCTCCGGCAGACGCCGTCGAGCTCGGCGACCCCGTCGTTGGCGAGCCGTCCGTCGACACGGATCGCGGTGAGATCCGCAGCCTCGGCGACGGTCACGCGCAACGCCAACGCGCTACCGCCGGCCTCGCGTCGTGGCCCGAGGCATCCAGAGCAGCGAGCGGCGAAGCCCCAGACGGTGTGAATCGTCTCGACGTCGCCCCACATCCGAGCTCAACTCGTACTCCCCTGACCCCGTCGGTCGCTCGAGGACCTACCGTGTCCCCGAAGCGACGGGCACTTCGTGGAAGGTCCAGCCCAGCGCCGCGAAGCCGTGCTGCGCCGGCGCCGACATTCGCCCGGTCAGCCAGAGACCCCGCCGGGCGGCCATGATGTCCGGCCACGCGGCGAAGCGGGCGATCCGCTCCGTCCACGAGACGTAGTCCACGGGAGCGGGGACGACCACGGCGTCGTCGGGCGTCACCCCGATCACGCTCCCCCGCGCCGCCACCCTTCGGATAGGCATCCCGCTCACGCTGAGCCGGGTCAGCACGTGAACGGCGTCGGCCAGGAACCGGGCCTCCTCTTCGCTGGTGGCGGTCGCGGCCAGGGCGATCACCTCGGGACGCCCCGGGATGCCCCCCAGGCGCTCGAGACCGGTGACCAGCGCGGTCAGGACCGACAGCGAGAACCACCGCGTGCCGAGCAGCGCCTGCGCCTGCGCCTCGCTCGCGCCCATGGTGATCATCTTCTGCTTGTTGAGGACGATCAGATCGGCCTCCGGCGTGTCATACACGAGGTCGTGCGTGAAGGACATGCCGGAGATCGCGATCGAGCCCGGGACGAACGCGCTCACCAGGAGGTTCACCCCCAGCCGTCCCGAGAAGGCGACCCAGGCCGTGTCCGTGAGCTTCTGGGCCAGCACCGGATTGGTCGTGTAGGGGTCGACCCCCAGGCCCCTCGCGAGTTGCCGCCGGACCTGCTCGAAGCCGAGGGCGGTGATGGTCGCGCTCCCGACCCGCTGGGCGGTGTCCTGCACCTTCTGCTGCTCGCTCTTGGTGGGGTCAGAAGCCCCCTGCACGATGTGCTCGGCGCCCAGCTCCACCCGGTCGAAGAACCGCGAGACACCCGAGGGAATCCCTTGCAACGTCGCCACGGGATTCATGACGAGGTCGGCGACCGCTTCCACGGGCTTGGCAGCCGCGTTGCCCGCCGCGCTCAGGAACACGTCGGTCTGGCTCGTGGACTCCAGATGCCGGATGGCCGGCAGCTCGGCGATGCGAATCCGGAGCAGCTCGCGTCCGGGCGCGACGAAGGTCCCCACGTCCGAGCGGAGCGTGAAGCGGCCGAGAAGCCCGTCGGTGGGGACCTGATCCTCCACCCGGAACAGGGGGCCCGCGAGCATGTCCGGGGCCAGGAGCTCGCTCGCCCGGCGGACCGGCGGCGCCTGGAAGGGTGGCTGAGCATCGGCCTCGCCGGCGGCGAGCCAGATACACGCCGCCGACAAACCGACCGCGGCGAGGGAGGCCCGGGCGACCCGTCCCGGCGCCGTGGCGACACTGATGTGATTCATCGAGCAACCTCCTGTGGACCCTACGCGCCGGGTGCTCCCAGCTCGGGTGACTAGATCAACCCTCCCTTTTCCCTCTCCCCCGCTGGGGGGGAGAGGTCGGGGGGAGGGGGTGAGACCATGCGCGGCGAGAAAACGGGCGCCCGGGCGGGCGCCCGCCGGAGCCCTGGTCCCACGACCGGCTACTTCTCGAGAGCGAGCTTGAGCCCCTCCACCGCCACCTTGATGTTGGCGCCCTTGGTCGTGCTCTTCAGCTGGATCACCACGCCTTCCGTGTTGCGCAGCGCGGTGAGACCGGCCCCCTTGTAGGCCGTGCCCTCGAGGCCCGCGGTCCCGTAGACTCCGCTGAAGTCCTCGACCTTCTTCAGGTTGAACACGTCGCCGGTCGCCTCCGCCTTGGTGATGCCCACCTCGCCCACGGTGAGCCCGTCCACCTTGAACGGATAGGTCTTTCCCTTGTAGGTCAGCACACCCTTGCCCCAGCTCCACCCGATCCCGACTGCGACCGTGCCTTCCGACAGCTTCACGGTGGCATCGGGCTTCTTGGCGTCCTGGGCGACGGCCGACCCGATGAGCAGCGCCAGCAGCCCTCCGACGGCGATCCACGCAGACAGTCGACGAACCATCATTCCGCCTCCTTGGCTTGGGCATCCCGGCCTGCCTGCCCGCAATGTCGCGCCGCAGCCCTCCGGGTTCCGCCCCATGAGGGGCAAGATCGATACCAATGACCGGGCCAAGGGACCGACTGTCCCGAACCCCGCGTCATCTCGGTGGAGTTGGATGAAGCCCGGCCCTCGGCCGCCACGACCGCGAGCCGGGCCCCCCACCACCGGAGGTGGTCGGTCACCGCATGTGGTGGGTGGCGGAAGGCGAGCTCCGGAATCTCCCTGGACGGGAGAGGCAGCGGAATCAGTTAGGAGCTGTCGGAGCGCGGAGGCAGTGGAACGGTTAGTCGTTGCACGGCGGCGCGTCAATCCCGCAAGGAGATCCCCCTGGGCGGGAGCGGCGTCCGGTATAATCCGCTCATCGTCCCCCGACGCCGTGGCGACCGCGGCGGGACCGGGACCAAGGAGGCGCACATGGTGGCGTGGCTCTCGGCGCTCCTCGCCCTCGTCCTCGTTCTGGCGGGCCCGGCCTGGGCGCAGCTCACGCTGCCGCCCGGGTTCACCGCCCAGGTGTACGTGACCGGCCAGGGGTTCGACACGAGCTCCGATCGCGGCGTCTTCGGGATGCCCGCGGTCGCCAGCCTGGCGTTCGACGGCCTCGGCAACCTCTACCTGTCCAAGACCGGGGCCCGGTTCCGTCAGGGCGAGGTCGAGGACCTCTTCTCCATCTACCGCATCCCCCTCGGCGGGGCACGGCTGAACCCCGACATCGAGCCGCGCTATCTCTACGGCCCGCCCCTCCGCAATCCCGTCATCGCCGCGGTGCGCGGTCGCGGCGAGGTCTACGTGACCACCTACGACCGCGATCGTCGAACCGGCGCCCTGTACCGGATGACCGACGGGCGCCCGCAGCTCCTGGCGGGCGGCACGCCGCCCAGTGGCGGTTCCCCGCTCTTCCGCCAGCCGGAAGGCGTGGCGGTGGACGGCGCCGGCCGCATCTACGTGGCGGACCGGGAGCAGGGGTTCGTGGCGCGACTGGACCGCGCGGGCAAGGTCCTCGACGAGCGGTACCTCACGGTCACCCGGCCGCGGATGCTCGCCATGGACGAGCAGGGGCAGCTCTGGGTCGGAACCGACGGGACGGCCGAGACCCCGTTCCAGGACGGCAAGGGCGAGCTCTGGAAGGCGAGCCCCGACGGCACGCCCACGCTGGTCCTCACCGGCCCCCTGCCGGCCGGCCTCAGCGTGAGCCCGAGCGGCGCGCTCTTCTTCGCCCAGCGGCGGACCGCGAAGCTCTTCGTCGTCACCGCGGACGGGAAGCGGATCGACTTTGCCAGCGGCGCGGATGGGACCTACGTCCGCGGCCTGGCCTTCGCGCCCGTCACGCCGGAAACCCGCCGCGCGGGCATCGCGGGCGACCTCTTCGTGGTCGCGGTCGCCCGCCAGGTCTGGGCGATCAACGAGATCATCCGGATCTCGGGCCCGTTCGACGAGTTCGTCCGCCAGCAGTCATCCCCCTGAGCTTCTACGCCGGCCGCGGCCAAGGTCGTAGCGGACGAATCACGCTCGGGGCGGGGCCGAGAAGCGAGCAGCGCCCAAAGGCCGAAGGCCGTCAGATCGACGCAGGGAGTCGCTGACCGCAGGCGTACTCCTAGTACGCCGAGGATCGGCGACGACCCCAAAGGCCGAAGGCCGTCCGAACGACGACGCGATGCGAAGCTTATCGGCCCCGCCCGCTAGAGGCGGCCGTCTCGTCGCGCGTGGCGTGACCGGGCGGGCGCCCGGTCGCGACCGCACTCATCGCGTCAGGCCCACGAGCCGACGAACGGGCTGTGGTAGCGCGCCGCGCCTGCGAGAAGCGCCGCCTGGGCGCCGGCGTCCAGCGGCCGGTACCGCTCGGCGGCGACCAGAACCCTGGGGAGCACGGTCACGTCGCCCACGCTGCAGAGCGTCGTCACCGGCTGGGAGAGCACGAAGGCCACGGCCTGATCGATGGTCTCCTGGTCCGCGAACGGCTCGTACCAGGTCGCGTGGGTCTTCGGCCGGTCATCCCACGGGTCCTTGGCCACCGTCTTGATGATGTGGACCCCGACGTCGCGCTGGCGGCAGGCGGCGAGCAGGGCCTCGGCGTCCCGACGGTACTCGGGGATCGACCAGAGCACGAAGTTCAGCGGGAACATCACGGTGTCGAAGTCGAATCGCCGGAGCGCCTCGAGGTGGGTGCGCGGCGCGTCGTGGGTGTGGCCGGTGATGCCGAGCCAGCGGACCAGCCCCGCCTCGCGCGCCGCCACCAGCGCCTCGAGCGCGCCGCCGGCTACCGTGCAGGCATCCAGGTCGGCGAGCTTGCCGACCGAGTGGAGCTGGTAGAGGTCGAGGCGGTCGGTCCCCAGCCGCTCGAGGGAGCGATGGAGCTCGGCGGTGGCCGCCTCCCGGGTCCGCTCCCGCGTCTTGCAGCCGAGGAAGACCCCGCCCCGGATCCGCGCCATCCAGGGCTGGAGCCGCAACTCGGCCTCCCCGTAGCTGGGCGCCACGTCGACGTGGTTGACGCCGGCGTCGAGCGCCGCCTGGATGGCGCCGTCGGCCGTCGCCTGGTCGACCCGTCCGAGCGCCGCCGTTCCCAGCGCCACCACGCTACTCCGGTGTCCCGTCCGTCCGAGTCGACGCCGCTCCATGCCGCACCTCCTCCGCTCCAGCCTACACCGAGTCCCCTCCTCGCGGGTCCCCGTCCGCCGAATCTTGACACCGGCGATTTCCCTCCGTACCGTGGATGGGCATGTCGCGCGCCCCGATTCCCAAATGGATCCTCGTCGCGGATGACGACGACCTCGTTCGCCAGCTGTGGACGGAGGCGCTCAGGGAGGCGGGGTACCGGACGGTCGAGGCCCGCACCGGCCGGGAAGCGATCGACCTGATGCGGACGGTGGCGCCGGATCTGATGATCCTCGACCTGCGGATGCCCGACCTCACGGGTGGGGCCGTCCTCCAGTCGATCCAGGCGCGGCCGGTCCTCCACCGCATCCCCGTGCTCATCATCTCCGGCTTCCTGGAGGACGAGCCCGTGGTCGATCTCAAGCTGAACATCGTCGCGCGGCTGGCGAAGCCGATCTCGCTCGCCCGGCTCCGGGAAGTGGTCGCCTCCGCTCTCGCCCATCCACCGACCGACGACAAGCGCCGCTCCACCTACTCCTGATCGGTCGAGCGGCCGGAGGCCCGGCACCGGCGCCGGCAGCCGGAGAACAGCCGGCGGCCCCATCCGGCGTCGTCCACCGGCGCCAGGCCGTCCAGCCAAACGGTGGCCTCCCGCAATCGCGCCTCCCGGCGGGCCCGAGGCGCGATCCAGCAGGGGACGCGACACTCCAGGGGACGCACTGGACGGTAACGCCGCAAGTCTCAACGAGATCCCGCATCTCGGCACCTCGGACCCGGCCGGAGCACTGGAGCCGCCGCGACGATGCGCCATGCCCGGTCCTCGACGCCGCCGGAGGCCGCGGGGGGCCTCCACATCCGGCAGAACCCGTGAGAGGATCAGAAGACCTAAGGCCTATAGCGCGCCGAACCCGGTGAGCCGAGAATGAATGCCTGACTGGCTCACCGGAGGGGTCGATGAGAAGACACCCCGAGTTCCGGACGGGCGTGTGGCCCGAGGTGGCACTACCCTTGTTCGAGCAACACCTGGCGGAGCTGGCGGCGACCTTCGTGGGCCTCAGGGCCGACGAGATGGACGCGCACATCGAGCAGGCCATCGGGCGTGTCGCCGAGTTCTTCGGCCTCGACCGCGCCACGGTGGGGCAGCGCCCTCCCGACGGAGGAGCCCTCCGCATCACCCATCAGTGGGTGAGAGCGCGATGGCCCCGGCTGGAGCAGTGGATCCCCGACGAGACAGCGCCCTGGGTCACCGCCCGCCTTGCCCGAGGCGAGCGGGTCGTCTTCTCCCGTCCGGAGGACCTACCGGCGGAGGCTCGGCGCGATCGGGAGTTCTTCCAGCGGATCGGGACCCGGTCGAACGTGACCCTCCCGCTCACCGTCGCCGGGAGTGTGGTGGGATGGCTCGCCTTTGCAGGGCTCCGCCAGGAGCACACGTGGCCGTCCCGCGTGCTCGAGCAGCTCGAGCTCGTCGCCCGGATCCTCGGGGAGGCCATCGCCCGCAAGCAGGCCGAGCTGACCCTGCGGCGTGCCCTCGAGTTCGAGCGCCTCCTGGCCGGGCTCTCCGCGACCTTCGTCCACCTCCCCCTGAACGCCATGGACCGACACATCGAGCAGGCCATCGGGCAGGTGGGTGAATTCCTCGGCGTCGACCGGGTCAACGTCTACCAGTACCGGGACGGCCCCGCAGATCGGCTCCTGTCCCGTACCCACCACTGGGTGCGAGACGGCGTGCCCCCCGCCGCGCTGGTCCAGGACGGGTCGATGCCCTGGCTGAAGGCACGGGTACTCGGTGGGCGCGAGGTCATCGCCCTGAACAGTCTCGACGATCTCCCGCCCGAGGCGGCCCGTGACCGCGTGTCGCTCGCACAGCTCGGCGTGCTGTCGCTGGCGCTGGCCCCCATGGTCGTGGAAGACCGGTTCCTGGGAGTGCTGGGACTCGGGTCAGTCCTGGCGCGAGCATCGGTGGTCACCGGCGCTCGTCTCGCGCCTCGGGCTCGTCGCCGGGATCGTGGGGAGCGCCCTCGCCCGCCAGGAGGCCGAAGACCAATTGCGCCGCGCCCTCGCCGAGAACGAGCGCCTGCGCGACCGGCTCGAGGCCGAGAACGCCTACCTGCAGGAGGAGGTCCACGAGGCCCGCGACTTCGGGGACATCGTCGGCCAGAGCGCGCCCGTCCGCGCCACCCTCACGAAGGTCGAGCAGGTCGCCGCCACCGACGCCCCCGTCCTCCTGGTCGGCGAGACCGGCACCGGCAAGGAGCTCCTCGCCCGCGCGATCCATGCCCGCAGCCACCGCAGCCACGGCCCCCTCATCGCCGTCAACTGCGCCGCCCTGCCCGCCACCCTCATCGAGAGCGAGCTCTTCGGCCACGAGAAGGGCGCCTTCACCGGCGCCACCCAGGCCAAGCCCGGTCGGTTCGAGCTGGCCGACGGCGGCACCCTGTTCCTCGACGAGATCGGCGACCTGGAGCCCGCCCTCCAGACGAAGCTCCTCCGCGTCCTCCAGGACGGCGAGTTCCAGCGCCTCGGGTCCACCGTGACCCGGAAGGTTGAACGTGCGGATCATCTCGGCCACGAACCGGGATCTCAAGCAGGCCCTCGGGGACAGTCGCTTCCGTCCCGACCTCTACTACCGGCTGGCCGTCTTCCCGATCGAGGTCCCGCCGCTCCGGGAGCGCCGGGAGGACATCCCCCTCCTCGTGTGGCACTTCATCCAGGCGCGCCAGCGAACGCTGGGGCGAGTGGTGACCAGGATTCCGCGGGCCTCGATGGAGGCCCTCATGGCCTACGACTGGCCGGGCAACATCCGCGAGCTCCAGAACGTGATCGAGCGGGCGCTGATCCTCTCTCCCGGTCCCGAGCTCCGGATCGACGAGGCCTTCGGGCCGGTTCCCGCGGCCAGCCGGCAGCGTCGGGGCAGCCCCGCCCTCGAGACCCTGCAGGAGACCGAGCGCGCCCACATCGTCCGGGTCCTCGAGCACTGTCACTGGGCGATCGAGGGCCGCGGGCAGGCGGCCGAGCGCCTCGGGCTCCGCCCGAGCACCCTCCGGAACCGGCTGAAGAAGCTCGGCATCCGGCGTCCCGCGCCGTAGCCCGGACGGGCGGGGCGCACGGTTCAGTTCGGGACCTCCCGCCCACCCCCCCAGCCCCCCTCCATCTGACCGGATCGCCGGGACGGCTCGGGCCTACGGCCCTCGCGACGTCCCGCCCTCCGGCGGCCACCGGGGGGAGGGGGGAGTCGGAGGCCCCATTGCTTCACACGCTCTCAGCCCAGATCGAAGCGCGCCCCCTCGGCCGCGGGCGTCACCGGGAACCCGGGCCGCAGGTCCCCGACGGCCGCGCTCACCGCCGCCTCGAGCCCGGCGTCGCCGCGGCTGGGATCGTGATGGAAGGGTAGGAGGTGCTTGACCCCGGCCAGCCGGGCGAAGGCCAGGGCATCGTGGATCGAGCTGTGCCCCCAGCCGACGTGACCCGGGTACTCCTCGCGGGTGTACTGAGCGTCGTGAATCAGCAAGTCCGCTCCCCCCGCGAGCTCGAAGCCGGAGGTCCACTCCGGCTCGAGGGGAAAGCGCCGCGCGCCGAGCGCGGGCTCGTGGTCGGGGAGGTAGGCGAGCGAGGCCCGTCCCGTCTCGATCCGGTAGCCCACGGTGGGGCCGGGATGGCACACACGCGCTACGGTGACGCCGAACGGGCCGATCGCCACCCGCCCGCGCAGCACCGGGTGCAGCTCGAGCCGGCAGGGCAGGTCACCGAGCGGCACCGGGAACAGCGGTGAGGACAGGTAGCGCCGGAGCCGGGCCTCCAGGTCGAGCGTGGCGCTGGCGGGTCCCCATATGTGAACCTCCATTCGGGGGTCGTAGAGCGGACCGAAGAACCCCAGTCCGACGATGTGGTCCAGGTGCAGGTGGGTCAGGAGCACGTCCACCCGGCGCAGCGCCCGGGGGAGCTCCAGCCCCAGCGTCCGGACACCCGTCCCCGCATCGAGCACGAGGACGCTCCCGTCCGGCCCGGTCACGCGCACACACGACGTGTTGCCTCCGTAGCGGGTCGTCGACGGGCCCGGCGTCGCCAGCGAGCCCCGCACCCCGTAGAAGGTGACGATCATGTCCCGCGCCGCTCCCAGAACATCACGACCGCCCCGAGGAGGGCGTCGTCCTGGCCGATCAGCGGGAACGCCGTGATCTCGACCTGGAGCCGCACCCGGTCGCCCCGGCGCCGTAGCCAGCGCCGGGTGTGGGCGGGGCGCCGCTCCCGAAGCGCGACCAGCACCGGCAGGACCACGCCCTCGGCCGTCGCCGCCGGATCGTCGCTCATCTCGACCAGCCGGTCCGCCTCCTCCGGGCTGATGCGCCCCGTCTCCTCGAAGCGGATCCCGAGGATCCGCTCCGCGGGCTCGTTGTAGAAGATCACGGTCTCCGTGGGGTTGACGAGGAGCACCGGCACGGACAGGTAGCCGGCCAGCTGGCGAACCAGGATCGTCTCCACCGGCTGCTGGGCCATCGCTCTCTCCTCGGCCGGACGATCGGCGTCGCGCTCTCGCCGACCGGCGGCCTGCTTCCGTGAGGCCTCCATCAACGACCCACCCGAGCGCGACGCGCGCGCTAGAGCGTCTCTCCAGGGTCTTCTACGCCGAGCCGGGAGCAGAATCAAGCGGGCCACATCATCGGAGGGGACCCACTGTTCGGTCCCCGATTGGGTTACACTCATTCTCCGGTAGCAACCGAGCCATGCTCTCCGCGGTCGTCTCGGCGCTGCACCTGCTGGCCCTGGCCATCGGCCTGCCCGCCGTCTTCTTCCGCGCCCGTGCCCTGAAGGGGTCGCTGGACGACCGGAACCTGGCCCGCCTCTTCGCCGCCGACAACCTCTGGGGCCTCGCCGCGCTGCTGTGGATCGCGACCGGCCTGCTGCGCGCGTTCGGTGGCCTGGAGAAGGGAACCCCCTTCTATCTCGCCTCGGCGTTGTTCTGGACGAAGATGGGCTTGTTCCTGGCGGTCGCAGCCCTCGAGATCTGGCCCATGACGACATTCATCCGCTGGCGCGGCCAGCGACGCCGAGCCGAGCGGCTCGACACCGCGCCGGCCCGCGCCCTGTTCGTCGTCAACCACGTCCAGATGGCGCTGGTGGTGGCGATCGTGTTCGTGGCCAGCTTCATGGCCCGGGGCTTCGGGCTCCGGTAGCGAGGGGTGCCAGGTCAAAGCAATCATCGCGGGGCCGGGACCGAGCGATGATAGTCTCTGGCGGACACATGCCCGCACTGCGGCTCTCCCTCGGCGTCATTCTCACCTCCCTGGGGGCCGCCATCCTCGTCGCGACGCCGGCGGTCGCCTTCGACGGCGACGAGGCATTCCGGAAGGGCGTCCTCGTGCTTTCGGTGGAAGCCGGGGGCGGCCATCAGGACAACCTGGTGGGCGCCGCGCTCAGCGACCTCGAGCTCACCAACGGGGGCATGCGGCTCGGCCTGATCCCTTTCGGCCCCTGGCTCAGCGGTCCCGCCCGCGCGGCGCTCGAGGTCGGTCTCGAGCCCTTCTTCCAGCAGTACCGGAACCCGGACGCCCGCTTCGGCGGCCTCGGGCTCTTGCTCCGGTACCACTTCCTGGCTCTCGGCCGGGTGGTGCCCTACGTGGAGCTGTTCGGGGCCGCCGGCGCCTCCGACCTGAACATCCCGGAGATCGACTCGACGTTCACCCTGATGGCCCAGGGCGGGGTCGGCGCCTCCCTGTTCCTGACGGACCGGATCGCGCTCTACGCCGGCTACCGGCTCCAGCACGTGTCGAACGCTCACACGAGCCGGGCGAACCGCGGCTTCGAGGCGCACCTCGGCATCGCCGGCGTTTCCATCTTCTTCCCGTGAGCCGTCGGCCGTAGCGCGACCACGGCGGGATCCGGGCACGGGACGGCCGGCGATCCCGATCGCCGCCGGCGTCGCCGCGAGGCCCGGAGACTCATCAGGTGAGAGCCCGTAAAGGAATGGGTCCTCCGACTCCCCCCTCCCCCCGGCCAAGGGCCGGAGGCCGTCCATGGGTGGGGGAGGAGGGTCAAAGGCCGAAGGCCGTCGACGAATCGGGTGGGCGGGAGGTCCCGAACTGAGGCGCCTGCTGGGCCAGGTGCTCGAGGAGGCGCGGGCGCGCCCGCGGGCCTTCGCGGCCGCGGCGGTCTCCGGCGCGCTGCTCGCGACGCCCACCCTCTTCCCCTGGTGCTGGCCGCTCGCGTTCGTCGCCCTCGTCCCCTACCTCGACGCCTTCCGTCCGTTCACCCGCGACGGCCGGAGGCGGACCGGCGTGCTGCTCACGCTGACCATGGCGGTGGTCTGGTACACGAGCAGCGGTTACTGGCTGTTCTCGCTGGTGCGCTACCACTGGACGGCGTGGCTAGCGGCGCTCGTCATCATCGGCCTGGGGCTGAGCGAGGTCGTCCTGCTCCCGCTCTCGGTCCGCTTCGTCCACCGCCGCCTGGGCGTGGCGCCGGCGCTCTCGATCCCGTTCGCCTGGATCACCATGGAACGCCTGCGCTGGCTCGGCGACCTCTACTTCCCCTGGTTCGACCTCGGCTACGACCTGGCCTCGGTCCCGCTCCTGGTCCAGTTCGCCGACGTTCTCGGCGTGTCCGGAGTCGGCTTCTGGATCGTGACGGTGAACGTGTGCATCGCCGAGCTCTGGGCGCATCCATCAGACCCGCGGCGGAGGCTCGTCCGGGCGGCCGCGCTCGCCGTTGCGGTGGGGCTTCCCCTGCCCTACGACTTCGTCGCCTGGGCCCGCCACGACCCGGCCCGGGGGGAGGCCGCTCGCACGCGGGTCGCCCTCGTCCAGCCGAACATCCCGCAGCAGCTCAAGTGGGACACCGCCACGCGACAGGAGGTGGTCACGAAGGTGCGCGCGGTGACCGAGGCGGCGGCTGCCTCCCGCCCCGATCTGCTGGTTCTCCCCGAGTCGGCGGTCCCGCTCCTTCTCCGCACCGACGGGACCCAGCTGTACACGACGGACATGACCTCGGTGGCGCGGGTCGTCGGCGACCCGGGGGTGCCGCTCCTGGCGGGCGCCTTGACCGTCGAAGGGCGGTGGCCGGCGTTCCAGTTCACCAACTCGGCCTTCCTCTACGATTCCGGCGGGACGCAGGTCGGCCGCTACGACAAGACCCGCCTGGTGCCGATCGTGGAGGCGCTGCCCCACCCGCGCCTCCTGGGCTGGGTGACCTGGCTCGCCAGCACGGCCGTCGTCTCGCGCTGGCTGTCCGCCTACGTCGGCCTCGGGTTCGCGAGCCTGCGCCCCGGCCAGGAGCCGGCCGTGATCCGGCTCGACGGGCTCCCGCCCCTCGGCGTCCTCATCTGCTACGAGTCCATCTTCCCCGACATCGCGCGAGAGGAGCGGCGGCAAGGGGCGCGTCTCCTCGTGAGCATCTCCGACGACGCCTGGTTCGGCGAGACCGCCGCCCCCTACCAGCACGCCGCCTTCCTCGCGTTGCGCGCGGTCGAGAACCGGATCTGGGTCGTCCGCGCCGCCAACACCGGGATCTCCGCCGTCTACGACCCGCGCGGCACGGTGGTCGCCCGCACTCGCCTCGGGACCCGGGACGTCCTCAGGTCCGAGGCGGCCCCCGCCGGCCCGCCGCCGCCGTTCACGCGCATGCGCTGGGACCCGACGGTGACGCTCTGCTTGGTCGTCACCGCCGGACTCGTCGGCACGGCGTGGCTCGCCGGCGCGCGGCGCCGCCGCCCTGATGGCTGAGTTGCCAACGGCCCCCGCTCCCTCCGCCCGTCGGCTTCTCGCAGCCCACTGACTCCGGCGCGCGGCCGTGGCGTTCCGCTTCGAGCCGCGGCCCAAAGGCCGAAGGCCGTCCCACAGGCGCGGCCTCCGAGGGGGGGCATCGGGGGGCTCTTCCGAGACCCCCCCGAAGACCTTCAGGTGGCCGCCGCGACCGGGGCGGTGGGAGCCGGCGCCACCCGGTGCGGCGGTCGGCTCCGCTCCAGCACGGGAGATCGGTCGGCCCGCGGGACGAGGGCGGCGTACCGGCCGAGCAGCCGCTCGTACTCCCGGTGGTAGAACTCGGGCAGCACCGCCGTGTCGCCGTCGTGGAAGGCCCGGAATTGCGGGTCCTCGACGAGCATCGCGAGGATCCGGCGGAAGGCCCGCATCTCGTGACGCCTGGCGCCGGTCCGGACCGCGTGGACCAGCCGCGGCAGCAGGTGGCGGGTGGTCCTCAGGCGCCGGAAGAGCAGCCGGGCCGACGCGAGATGCTCGAACAGCTCGAGGAGCTTCCGGTAGTAGGTCTCGGCGCTGTAGTGCTTGAGCCGGGTCACCAGGTACGGCGCGTAGTAGAAGCTGAACGGCATCGAGGTCAGGATCCGCTCCTCGTCGAGGTACTGGTCGTAGAGCGGGGTGCCGCCGAACGGATGCGGGATGTTGATCGCCGGCCAGACGAACGGGGTGCGGGTCATGAACTCCTTGGTCAGCGTGACCGGCTCCTCGCCCGCGTCGACGTCGAGCCCGAACATGAAGTTCGCCTGGAGGTACGGCACGTGCTCGTGTAGGAGCTCGAACTGCTCCACCACCCGAGCGACCTTCTCGATCCCCGTCGCCTTGCCCACCCCGGCCTTGTTGGAATAGGCGCCCCAGGCCTCCACCCCCGGGACGACCGCGACGCACCCCGTCCGGCCCAGCCGCCGGACCCGCGGCTCGCGCAGCACGGTCAGTGACGTCTCGACGATGTAGGGGTTCCGCGGCCGCCCGGGCACCGCTTCGATCACGTCCAGCGTCTCGTCGAACTTCACCGCGAAGTTGGGATCGTGGTAGGCGACCAGGGAGCCGGGCAGGTGCCGGGCCACGTAGGCGAGGTCAGTCGCCAGCTGTTCGGTGGACAGGAGCCGGTACGGAGCGTTCCAGTCGATGCAGAAGTCGCAGTCGTACGGGCAGCCGATGCTGGCGAGGAGCGGGACCGTGGTGGCGAAGTACCGGCGTCCCGCCAGGAACGCGGAGGCGCGGATCTCGGGCATCCGCTCCTCGACCGTGGGCAGCTTCTCGAACGGCCGCGCGCTGGAGACCATCGAGCCGGGGTCGTGGGTCCCCTTCAGGATGTCGGCGATCAGCGATTCGTCGCACTCCTTCACCACGACGTCGAAGAAGCGCAGACAGTCCCGCGGGAACGACTTCGCGTGCGGTCCGCCGATGACGGTCCGTGTCCCCCGCTGCCGGTAGAGACGGGCGAGCGCGTACGCCAGCGCGCTGGCCTGCGTGTACGACGACAGGAAGACCACGTCGAGGTCGTCGGGAAGCAGCTTCTCGGGCGCGCCGAGCCCGTAGTAGATGGCATAGAAGACGCGATGGCCCAGCCGTCGGGCCCAGGTCGCGATGGCCTGCGGCGTGACCGAGGCGTACTGCCGGACCATGAGGAGGTCGTACTCCGTCTCGAGCCAGCCCTGTGAGGGTGTGGCCAGCAGCTCGAGGATGCCGATGCGCACCTGGACCTCGCCCGGGAGGCCGCGCTAGTGCCGTTCCAACTTGTTCCAGCTACTGCTTTCGAGGAATGCGGCAAGTCCGTGCTTCAAGAATCGCTTGCCCATTTGGGCCCAGGTAGTTGGAACGGCACTAGCGGGCGAGCGCGATCTCGACGAAGCAGGTGTTGAACGAAGCGGCGCCGGCCGGGGAGGCGCGATCCTCGGTGAGCACGTTCGCGCACCCGCGCGTATCCTGGCCACTCTCGTCCAGCGTGAACCACGCGCCCTCCTTGATGGAGACCACGCCGGGCGCGATGCGGTCGGTCACGCGGGCCGGGAGGACGGTCCGGCCCCGGTCGTTGAAGACGCACACCCGCTCGCCGTCGACGATGCCACGGGTGGCGGCGTCGTCCGGGTGGATCCAGACGTCGTCGCGGTCGGCGCGGGCCAGGATCGGCTGGTTGTCGTGGATCGAGTGGGTCCGCGCCCGGGACTTCGGCGTGACGAGCCGCAGGGGATGGCGCGCGTCCGGCTCGTCCGGGATCCAGGTCGGAATGGGCGGGATCGGCCCCAGCCCGTAGGGATCCGGCTCGGCGGCCAGGCGCATCGAGTAGATCTCGATCTTGCCCGACGGCGTCGAGAACGGGTGCCGCTCGGGGTCGCGGATCTGCCGGGCGAAGGCCACCGCGTCCTCGGGCGCCGGCAGCCGGGCCAGGCCCCGGGTCCGGAACGTCTCGAAGTCGTCGATCACGTCGCCGGTCAGCTCGCGCAGCCACGCCTCCTCGGTCTTGTCGTTGTAGCCCTCGAGGCCGAGCCGGCGCGCCAGCTCGCCGCAGATGTCGAGGTCGTTCCGGCATTCGCCCATGGGCTCGATGGCCTGCTGCATGAAGATGACGTAGTGCCCGGCGCCGGCCCACGGGGTGTGGACGTCGTTGCGCTCCCAGAACGTGGTGGCCGGCAGCAGGATGTCGGCGTACCGCGCCGTCGGCGTCACGAAGTGGTCGTGCGCCACCATGAATTCGAGGTGCTGGGCGGCGGCGATGGTCTTGTTGACGTTGGGGAGCTGGTTGAAGAGATCGCCGGCGGCCGAGTAGATCATCTTGATGTCGGCCGGGTAACCGCCCGCCTTCCCGCGCGTCAAGAGGTCGGCCAGGAGCGGGGAGGCCACCCGCGCGCCGGCCGGGTTCGGTCCCGCCGGCAGGCTCTTGATCCCGCAGCGGCCCGTCGCGCCGTTGCTGACGCCCGTGTTGCCGCCGGGGAGGCCGACGCTGCCCGTGATCGCGGTCAGCGCGTAGGCCGCCCGATGGAACTGCTCCCCGTGCAGGGTGCGCCCCGGCGCGTAGCCGCACTGCAGGGCGGCCGGCCTGGTGGTGGCGAGCTCGATCGCCAGGCGCCGGAGGGTGGCCGCGGGGAGGCCGGTGATCGCGGCCGCCCACGCCGGCGTCTTCGCCACGCCATCCGAGAGCCCGAGAAGATAGGAGCGGTACGACGCGCCCGCCGGCGCCCCCGGTGGCAGGTGCGCCTCGTCGAAGCCGAGGACGTGACGGTCCAGGAAAGCCTGGTCGTGGAGCCCCTCGGTCACGATGACGTGGGCCATCGCGATGAGGGCGGCGGCGTC
Source organism: uncultured Candidatus Rokubacteria bacterium (assembly GCA_963708025.1). Taxonomy (GTDB): domain Bacteria; phylum Methylomirabilota; class Methylomirabilia; order Rokubacteriales; family DASRDR01; genus CAVPSB01. The sequence continues at coordinate 340,499 of CAVPSB010000016.1, forward strand.
CGTCGAGGGCCGGATGAAGACGTGCTCGTCGGCCAGCTCCCAGCTCGACCGCGTCCGGCGGGGATCCACGCAGACGATCCGCGCGCCGTGCTTCCTGGCCCACTTCAGGTACTGGACCGTCCCGGTGCCGAAGGTCCCGTCGCCCGGGCTCCAGCCCCACATGACGATGAGCCGCGAGTTGACGTAGTCGGTCGGCTCCCGCCCCGCGCACTTGTAGTCCGCGGTGACACCGTAGGTCTGGCGCACGGCGAACACCTCGGCCTCGGCCGAGATGTTCGTCCACAGCTCCGTGCAGCCCCCGAACATGTGGAGCAGCCGCTGAACGGTTGCCCGGCCGCCGTGGAGCATGGAGAGGCTGCCCGTCCGCGAGCAGTCGAGGATGGCGGCGGGCCCGTGGGCCTCGCGGATGCGCCGCATCTGGCGCGCCACCTCGTCCAGGGCCTCGTCCCAGCCGATCCGCTCAAACTGCCCGGAGCCGCGCGGTCCCGTCCGGCGCAGCGGATGGAGGAGCCGGTCCGGATGGTTGACCCGCTCGAGCTGGCCGAAGCCCCGCACGCAGGCGTGGAGCGGGGGCATCTCGGGCGTCCACCGGCGGGGATCCGTGCTGATCTTGACGATGCGCCCGTCGGACACGTGCGCGTTGACCACGCACCGGCCTCCACAGTTGTGGCCGCACGTGCTCGTGACGACGGTCTCACCCGGCTTCGCCGCGACGCGCGGCGCCTCGTACAGGATGGACCTGAGCATGAGCGGCGTCAGGATAGCATAGCCGCGGCCCCCGGCAGGGAGATGGGCTGCCCCGCCGGCTTCTCGAACGGAGCGCGCTCGGGAGGCACGGGAACGCGACGGCCGTCGGGCGTGGGCCCCCTCAACGGCCCGGCGTGATCGCTCGCTCGAGGGCGACGCTCGCCTCGTCGGCGAATTGCCCGAGCCGGCGGAGATCCTCTTCGTCGTAGCGGCGGCCGGCGCCGTCGAGGAGCCCCAGGGCTCCCTGGACGACGCCGCCCACCCGGAGCGGCGCGGCCGCCACGACGCGAAGCCCCTCACGCTCCAATCGGTCCCGCAGCCACGTGGCGATCGGGACCCGGGGGTCGGCCGGGAGATCGGCCGACCACACCGGCCGGCCCTCGGCCACCGCGCGCCCGGCCATCCCGACCCCGGCGGGGAGCGTGCGGCCCAGCCAGCCTTCGGCGCCACCCTCGCCCGCCGACGCGATGCAGGTCAGGCCGTCCGCGCCCGCCTCCCGCCAGAAGAGGGCGGCTCGCCGCACCCCGAACCGCTCGCGCGCGGCGCTGGCGGCTCGCGCGGCCGCCGTCGCGAGATGAGGTGACGGACCCATCGGTTACGGGCTCGCGGCGCCGGCGTCGGGGCAGTGGCAGCCGTCCGGCACCGCGAAGCCGCGGGCCTCGCGCTGGGGCACGGCGCTGCGCGAGGGCCGGCCGTCGTGGACGATCCGTCCCCCGACCATGGTCAGGAGCATCTTCGCGTCCTTCACCTCGGTCGGCGAGGCGTCACCATCGCCCCGGCCGCCTTCAACAGCTCCCGCCGCGACCCGCTCGTCCGGCTCATGGCCCCTCCTTCTCCGCCCGCATCACCGCGCTGACTGTCTTCTACGCCCGGGCCGGCGCCCCCGTCAATCACCCCGAGAGAAAGTAGCAGGCCGGGCGGACCGGTGAGACACTGAGATACCGTGCGGACGCGCCCGGAGGAGCGGGCGGCGGCCGACGAGTCAAGGAGGCCCGATGCGCATCGACGACATCCACGGGGCCGGCCGCGGCCGGGTCCATTCCCGACTGCTCCTCCTGGTCACCCTGCTCCTGGTCGCCGCAGTGGCGACGGCCACCGCCCAGGCCCCGGCTCCGGCACCTCCCCGCCCGGGTCCGGCGCTGACCGCCGGGATCAGCGAGACCGTCCTGCCCAACGGGCTCCGGGTGCTGACCAAGGAGGTGCGCAGCGCGCCCGTCGTGAGCTTCAGCGTGTGGTACAAGGTGGGCTCCCGCAACGAGCACACCGGGATCACCGGGGTGTCGCACCTCCTCGAGCACATGCTGTTCAAGGGCACCCAGCGGTACCGGGTCGGGGAGATCCCCCGGACCCTGTTCCTCAACGGCGCCGCCTTCAACGCCAGCACCTACTACGACTGGACCAACTACTACGCGACGGTCGCCTCCGACCGCCTCGAGCTGGCCATGCAGATCGAGGCCGATCGGATGGTGAACAGCCGGATCGACAAGGCCGACCTCGACTCGGAGATGACGGTCGTCCGCAGCGAGCTGGAGGGCGGGGAGAACAGCCCGGGCCGGCTCCTGTGGCAGGCGGTGACCGCCACCGCGTTCATGGCCCATCCCTACCAGTGGCCCGTGATCGGCTGGCGGAGCGACGTGGAGAACGTGCCCCGTGAACTGCTCTACCGCTACTACAAGACCCACTACGGCCCCAACAACGCCACGGCGGTGATCGTCGGCGACTTCGACACCCGGAAGGCGCTCGAGCTGGTCCGCAAGCACTTCGGCGCGCTCAAGCCCATCCCGGCGCCGGCGCCCGTGTACACGGTCGAGCCGCCCCAGCGCGGCGATCGGCGGGTGACCGTGGAACGGTCCGGCTCGCTCCCGATGGTGATGGTGGCCTACAAGGCGCCGGCGGCCAACCACCCGGACGCCTACGGGCTCGACGTGCTGGCCATGGTGCTCGGCGAGGGTCGCACCAGCCGGCTCTACCAGGGGCTGGTCGAGAAGCAGATCGCCTCCAGCGCGGACGCCGGCATCCCGAGCCTCCGCGACCCCTTCCTCTTCTACGTGAGCGCCACCGCCCGGCCCGGGGTCACCCCCGACAAGGTGGAGGCGGCGCTGCTGGACGAGGTGGAGCGGGTCAAGACGACGCCGATCACCGCCGACGAGCTCGGCCGGGCCAAGAGCCGGGTCGAGGCGGAGTTCGTGTTCCAGGCCGACAGCGTGACGTCCCAGGCCCGCCAGATCGGGTACTGGGCGATGGTGGACGACTGGCGCTACCTGACGACCTACGTGGACCGCATCCGGGCGCTCACGCCGGACGACGTCCAGCGGATGGCCCAGAAATACCTGGTGGCGGACGGGCGGACCGTCGGCCACTTCATCCCGACCGCCGGCGGCGCGCCGGCCGGGGCGCCGCCCAAAGAGGGCTCGGCGCGGGTCGAGAAGGCCAAGCGGGGCGAGCGGCAGATCCCGCTCCCGAGCCCCTCGAAGACCCGCCCGGCCAGCCGGCACGTCACCCGGTTCAGGCTGGCGAACGGCCTCTCGGTCGTGGTCCAGGAGAACCCGGCGAACGCGACCTTCGCCCTCCGCAGCACCATCCCGGCCGGCGGCATCGTCGAGCCGCGGGACAAGCCCGGGGTCGCGTCCCTCACCGCGTCGATGCTGAGCCGGGGCACCGAGAAGCGGAACGCCCTCGAGTTCGCCACCGCCCTCGAGAACGTGGGGGCCAGCCTCGGCGCCAGCGCCAACGCGCTGGCCACGATGGTCACGGCCCGGGCCCAGAGCAAGGACTTCGACCTCGTGATGGACCTGCTGGCCGAGATGCTGCGGCAGCCGACGTTCCCGGCCGACGACCTGGAGCGGCTGAAGGGCCGGGTGCTGGCCGGCCTGGCCCAGGAGAAGACCGACCCGGACCGCCTCGCCGGCCGCGCGTTCGAGCGCGCCGTGTACCCGCCCGGCCACCCGCTCCGGCCGGAGACGCTGGAGCAGGCGCAGCAGGCGATCACGGCCACGACCCGCGACGACATCGAGCGCTTCTATCGCCAGCAGTACGGGCCGGACCGGATGATCCTCGTGATCGCCGGCGACGTGAAGGCCGACCGCGTCCGGCAGGCGCTCGAGGCGCGACTCGGGGTCTGGCCCCGCAACCCCGATTCCACGCCCCTCTCGACCCCGGACGTCCCCCTCCAGGACAAGGCCGAGCGGATCGCGATCCAGGTCCCCGACCGGAGCCAGACGGCGATCGTCTGGGGCCACGCGGGCGGCCTCCGGCGGAGCGACCCGGACTTCTACGCGACCCAGATCTTCAACCTGGTCCTCGGGGGAGCGGGCGCGCTCAACAGCCGGCTCGGCAACGTCATCCGGGACGACATGGGCCTCGCCTACACCGTGTACAGCTTCTACGACGCCAACCTCTACCCCGGGCCGTTCGAGATCGTGCTGGGCACGAACCCCGCCAACGCCCAGAAGGCGATCGACGCCATGCTGGCGGAGGCCAAGCGGATCCGGGACAAGGGCATCACCGAGCGCGAGCGTGCCGAGGCAGTGGCGTATCTGACCGGACGGTTCCCGCTCCGGCTCGAGACCAACGCCGGCGTGGCCGACATCCTGTGGACGATGGAGTTCTACACCCTCGGCCCCGACTACATCGACCGGTACGCCGACTACTACCGCGCCGTCACCGTCGCCCAGGTCAACGAGGCGGTCCGCCGGCACCTCCATCCCGATCGCGCCACCCTGGTGCTCGCCGGGACGCTGCCCGAGTAGCGGGCAGGGCCGATGAGCGTCGCATCGCGTCGTCTGCGGTCGGCGACTCCCTGCGTCCTAGCGCTGCTCGCTCCTCGGCCCTGCCCGACAGCGTGACTCACTATCAGGGTTTTGAGCGGCCCAAGCAGGCTAAGGGGTGACCGGGAAGAAGCGCCCGCGCCCGGTCGCCAGGAGCCGCTCCGATCCGAGCTCGACGAGCCGCGCCTCCACGTCGACGTAGCGGCCGTGATCGGCGACCAGCCGGCCGAGCCCGAGGAGCGGGGTGGCGATGGGCACCGGCTGGACGAAGCGGACCGTCAGCTCGCCGGTCACCGCGACGCGGCCCGTGGCCCGGACGACGGCGCCGGCCAAGACCTCGTCGAGGTAGGCGGCCACGATGCCGCCGTGGGCCACGCCGGGGGGTCCCGCGTATTCGGGCGCGATCACGATCGGCGCCGCCACCCCCTCCGCCGTCCGGAAGCACCGGACGCGGAGGCCGGCCGGATGCCCCGGTCCGCAGCCGAAACAGCGGTGGAAGAGGTCCCCTGCCACCGGCTGCTCCTCGAGCGCCGCGAAGTAGGCGCCGAAGGCTTCGGGAATCCGGGCGGGCTCGGGCATTCCCCCTGCCATACGCCGGTCAGGGACGGCTCGTCAAGGGCCGTCGCTCCGCCGGCCACCGGGGCCCACGATCGGCAGTCGGTCGTCGGGAAGGCTCGCCCCGCCGACATGCTACGCTGCCGTCATGACACAGCGGTTCGCCATCGTACGTCCTCGGCACCGAGCCTGGTGGTCTTCCCGGGGCGGGTAGCCGGCGAAGGGCGGCCAGTACGATGGAGAGCACTCGTACGAGGGCTCGCAATGTCTGGCGTCGATCACGCCCGACCTGGTCTCGGCCGGCGATCCGGAGCTCGCCCGGGAGGTGGCTCTGTCGATCACCAACCCGAGGATCCGGCGGAAGGCGCTGATCAGGATGGAGCGGGCCACCGGGGGGCGAGGACCGGCGGGAGGCGGCTCCCCCTCCTGACCCCCGGCCGGCAGGCGTCAGAGGGGGCTGCACGGCAAACTGGCCGATCGCGAACGTTGCGTCCCGGTCCTCAGTGGTCTACCCTTCCCCTTTGAGTATGTGGCGACGTAGCCGGATCGGCCTCCTCCTGATCCTCGCGGCCGTCCTGCCCCGGCCGGGTGTCGCGGCCGACGCGCCTCCCGAGGTCCCTTCGCTGGCCGCCCGGGTGGCCGCCGGCGAGCTGCCCCCCCTGGCCCGCCGTCTCCCCGAGCGGCCGCTCGTCGTCCAGACGGAGACGGAGGCGACTTACGGGGGCGAACTGCGGACGCTGATCGGCACCCCCAAGGACTGGAAGCTGGCCTTCGTCTACGGATACGCGCGCCTGGTTCGATTCGACACGGACTATCAGATCGTTCCCGACATCGCCGAGCGCTTCGAGGTCAAGGACGGGGGCCGGAGCTTCACGTTCTACCTGCGAAAGGGCCACCGCTGGTCGGACGGCGCCCCGTTCACGAGTGCCGACTTCGCCTACTGGTGGAAGCACGTGGCCCACGAAGAGGAGTTGTCGCCGGGAGGCCCCCCGACCCTCCTTCTCGTCGACGGCGAGGAGCCGACCGTCGAGTTTCCCGATGCGTGGACGGTGCGGTTCCGCTGGTCGAAGCCCAACAACCTCTTCCTGCTCGATCAGGCGGGCGCCTACCCGACCCTGCTCTACCGGCCGGCCCACTACCTCAAGCAGTTCCACAAGGCCTTCACCGATCCGGAGAAGCTCAAGAAGATGGCGAAGGCCGAGCGGCGTCGGAACTGGGCGGCACTCCACAACAAGCGCGACGCGCTGTACGTGATGGACAACCCGGAGATGCCGACGCTCCAGCCGTGGCGGCCGTCGGTGGCGCCGCCCGCCGACGTCGCCCCCGCCCAGCGGAATCCCTACTTCCACCGGGTGGACCAGCGTGGCCGCCAGCTCCCCTACATCGACCGTCTGGTGCTGGTGCTGGCCGACCGGGCCGTGATCTCGGTCAAGGCGTCAACCGGCGAGGCCGACCTCCAGGCGCGCTATCTCTCCTTCGACCAGGTCTCGTTCCTCAAGCGGAACGAAAAGAGCGCCGGCTACCGGGTCCACCTGTGGTCCACCGCCTCGAGCTGCTCGGTCTGTCTCTACCCCAACCTCACGACGGCCGACCCGGTGATGCGGGAGCTCCTCCTGGACCGGCGCTTCCGGCGCGCGCTGTCGCTGGCCATCGACCGCGACGAGATCAACAAGATCCTCTTCTTCGGGCTGGGTGTCATCGGGCAGAACTCGGTCCTCCGGAGTCCCGCCACCCAGGAGGACCCGCGGATGGCCTTCGCGAGGTTCGACCCGGCCCAGGCCAATCGGCTGCTCGACGAGATGGGGCTGAGAAGTCGCGACTCGAGAGGCTTCCGGCTCCGCCCCGACGGCAAGCGCCTGGACATCATCGTCGAGACCAGCGGCGAGTCCACCGAGGAAGTCGACGTGCTGGAGCTGATCGCCGACACCTGGAAGCAGATCGGCATCGAGCTCCTGATCCGCCCGAGCCAGCGCGAGGTCTTTCGCCGCCGGGTGTCATCGGGCGAGGCGGTCATGAGCGTGAGCCACAGTGACCTCTTCGGGCTGCCCACCCCCGACATGAGCCCCATCGAGCTGGCCCCGGTGAACTCCATCCACCTCCAGTGGTCCCAGTGGGGGCTCTGGTACGAGACGAAGGGCAAGAGCGGGGAGGAGCCGCCGCCGGCCGCGCGCCGGCTGGTCACCCTCTACGACCGCTGGCTCCACTCGACGGATCGGGACGAGCGGGCCCGGGTGTGGGGGGAGATGCTCGACATCAGCGCCGAGGAGCTCTTCACCATCGGCATCCTCGGCGGGACGCTCCAGCCCGTGGTCGTGAAGACCGGTCTCCGGGGCGTGCCCGAGAACGGGGTCTACGCCTGGGACCCCGGCGCCCACTTCGGGGTCTACAGCCCGGACACGTTCTACTGGCAGGGCGGCCGCCGCTAACGGGCGGGGCCGATGAGCGTCGCAACGTTCATCTCGGCCCTCCGCCTACGGCCTCGCGTCCGTCCCGACCTATGGTCGTCCTCGGTCGTCGCCGATCCTCGGCGTACTCGGAGTACGCCTCCGGTCGGCGACTCCCTGCGTCCTTCGGACGGCCTTCGGCCTCTGGGCGCTGCTCGCTCCTCGGCCCCGCCCCCAAGAACAAACCGACGCTGGATAGGGGCCGCTGCCGGGGGTCAGTTCTTGCGGTGCCCCAGGACCTTGGGCGGGAGGGGGGCCAGCTTGCCGGTCTCGCCCGGTCCGATCCAGCGGACCACGAGCGTGGCGGTGTAGCGCTTCTGGAAGTACATGATCGTGATGGGGTACCAGCCCGGCTTGTCGATCTTCAGGTCGATGCGGTCCGACGTCGTGTCGGAATGCACGCCGGGATCCTCGTGGACGAGCTGGCCGCCGATCTCCACCCGCACGCCGTCGTTCGAGGTGACGTCGAGGCCGTAGGTCCCCGCCTTCTCGAAGAGGACGAAGCCGGTGATGAGGGCGCCCACGCCTTCCCGGGTCTTGCTGGTCAGGACGGTGCCGTTCCCCATGCGCCAGTCGAGGTGGGTCAGCGGCGGCCCGCTCTCGAACTTACGGCCCTTCATCTGGTTGACGTAGTTCATGATGGCGTAGGTGTACTGCACGGTCAGGCCGGGCGTGAGCTGCTGAGCCGTGGGCTGCGGCTCGGCCGGCTTCAGGCCGGTGATCGTCTCGGCCCGGGCCGCCGGCCCAAGCCCCACCGTGACGGCGACGACGGTCCCGACGACACCGTGCAACAGACTCGTCCTCATGGGCTGTCTCCCTCCTCCAAGAGTGTCGAACGCCCCGCCCGAATGGTAGGACAGGGTGCCCCGCCCGCGCAACCCGGTCGTCGACCCCCCGCGGCGACCGCCGACCTCCTCGTGCCAGGAGCTCTACCGCGCGGGTCCCATCGCCGACGCGTTCTCTCGAGGCCTGTGACGGATGGTCGGTGGCTGCCATTCCACGAGCGGGTGAGGGACGGGAAGGTCAGGCCCGCTTGCCGTCCAGCTCCTCGATGGTCGCCGTCGAGGGGGGCCGGCGGGCCCGGAGACGGCGCGCCACCCCCTCCGCCCGACGGAAGGCCCGCAGGAGGTTGCCGCCCGCCAGCCTGGCCAGGTCGGCCTCGCGCCAGCCGCGGCGGATCAGCTCGGCGAAGAGGTACGGGTAGCGGGAGACGTCTTCCAGACCGACCGGCCACTCCTCGTTGCCGTCGTAGTCGCCGCCGATCCCGATGTGCTCCACGCCGGCCACCTGGCGCGCGTGCTCGACGTGATCCGCCACCTGGGCGACCGTGGCCCTCGGCAGGGGGTGGGCGGCGAAGAACTCCCGCTCGCGGCGCCGCCGCTCCGCGCGGTCGGTGACCCCCGCGATGAGCGGGTTGACCTCCTTCTTGGCGGCGGTATAGGCGGTGGCCACCTCCTGGGAGACGAAGGGGCCCACGAAGGTGATCATCACGACCCCGCCGTTGTCGCGGAGCCGCTCCAGGATGGAGTCGGGGACGTCCCGCGGCACGTCGGTGAGCGCCCGGCAGGACGAGTGGGAGAAGATCACCGGGGCCTCGGACACCCGGAGGGCGTGCGCCATGACGGCCGGCGAGACGTGGGCGAGGTCGACCAGCATCCCGAGCCGGTTCATCTCCCGGACGACCTCTTCCCCGAACCGCGTGAGGCCGCCGTGGCGGGGCGCGTCGTTGGCGGCGTCGGCCCAGTCGTGGGTGACGTTGTGGGTGAGCGTCATGTAACGCGCCCCGAGGTCGTAGTAGGCGCGCAGCGCCCCGAGCGAGTTCTCGATCGCGTGCCCGCCCTCCAGCCCCAGGAGCGAGGCGATCCGCCGGCGCCGGATCGCCCGGACCACGTCGCCCGCGGTCAGGCACAGCACCAGCTCCGGGTAGCGGGCGATCACCCGGCGGGCGATGTCGATCTGCTCGAGCTGGAGGCGGGCGAAGCCCTCGGCCTTCGCGTCCCCCGGGATGTAGACCGACCAGAACTGTCCCCCGACCCCGCCCTCCCGCAGCCGGGCCAGGTCGGTATCCCCCGGCGTCCGGGAGCGCAGATCGTAGGCCCCGACGTCCCGCGGGCTCTTCGGGTCGTTCCGGATGGTCCAGGCCAGGTCGTTGTGGCCGTCGATCACCGGGTGCTTCGCCAGCAGCCGGCGCGCGCGGCGGAGCGCCCGGTCCCCGTCCAGGGTCTTCGTCCGCGGCGCGCCGCGTGATGCCGTTCGGCCTCGCTTCATGGGATCCGCCTCTCGCTCCGGCCCGGTCGGGTGATCGCGTCGAGTGGCCGGCGGCGCCCGACCCGCCCGGCCTCACGGCCTCCGACTACACCACGTCCCGCCTCGGCGGCGCAAGCGGCCCCGCCGCCCGGCCACCCGGCCCGCCTCTCGACGCGGGCCGCGACCGGCGCGGCGCGGCTGTCGGTCGTGTGGGCCGTGCGTATAATCGCCGGACAGCCCCAGGCGCCTTCCACCGGACCGGCGGGCCGCGTTCCAGCGAGGGCGGCGCCACCCCGGGGCCGGCCCCGCCGCCGGACGCCAAAGAACGGGATGCCGCCCGGCCCAGTCCGGGTGAGCCGGAGGCCCAGCGTGTCCACGATGCGGATGCTGGCCTGTCTGATCGCGGCGTTCCTGATTCCAGCCCTGCTCTTCTCGTCGTGCGGCCCCGGGGGCGGCTGCGACGAGGGCGCGGACGTGTCCGCCCAGGCCACGGTGGAATCGTCTCGACTCGTGAGTGACTCGCAGGGGCTCTGCCGGATCGAGGGCACCGTCTTCAACGACGCCGGAATCGATGCCCATGTCGAGATCCAGTTCCGCGCCTTCGAGACCGGCGGCCGCCCGACCCGCGATCCGGTCGCCGGCATCTTCGGAGGGCTGCTGGTTCCCACTCACTCGAGGGCCAGGTACTCGACCGGCGCCATCTCTCGGGCCGGAAGCGATCCCGCCACGTTCCTGAGCTGCTCGGAGATCGCCGGGTTCGAGCTCGTGAGGGTCAAGGCCACGGAGAACGCGTGCGGCCCTCGGACCGGCCTTCCCTGAGGTCGGCCCGACGGGAGCCATCGCCGGGCGGGTGCCCGCGTGAGACGCGCGCGCGCCGCTCCCCGCGGCATCGCGGCGCTGCGGGCCGCTTCTGGCGCGTTCCGTCACCCGTGTCCCGAGGGAACCCCACCCCCGAGGGAGTGCTTGACCTCGGCGCAGCCGCCGGGCTAGCCTGTCCCGTCATGGCTCGACCCCGGATCGACGACGGCGCCTGGAGCCTGGCCGCCACCGGCCAGTGGCGGCCCGAGCGGAAGCCCGAGGCCTTCGGGCTCCGCGGCATGGTCGCCTCGGCCCACCCGGTGGCCGCCCTCGTGGGGGCGACCGTCCTCGAGGCGGGAGGCAACGCCTTCGACGCCGCCATCGCGGTGGCGGCCGCCGAGGGCGTGGTGCTCCCGATGATGTGCGGCCTCGGGGGCGACGCCTTCGTCGTCCTCCACGACGCGCGGCGCCGCGAGCTGGTCGCCTTCAACGGGAGCGGCGTCGCCGCCGCCGGCGCCACCGCGGAGTACTACACGAGCCGGGGCTTCCGCACGATGCCGCTGGACGGGGTCCACGCCGTCGGCGTGCCGGGGGCGGTCTCGGTCTACGAGGCGATCTGGAAGCGGTACGGCACGCGTCCCTGGGCCGAGCTGTGGGCCCCGGCGATCCGGCTCGCCGAGGACGGGGTGGTGATCACCGAGCACGTCAGCCGCCGGTTCGCCGAACGGGCCGAGCTGCTGGCCCGCCACCCGCTGGCGGCGCGGCAGTTCCTGCCGAACGGCGGGCCGCCCGCGGCGGGCCAGCGGTGGGCGGCGCCCAACCTGGGCAAGAGCCTGCGGATCGTCGCCCAGGGCGGCGCCGACGCCTTCTACCGGGGCGAGCTCGCCGAGCGCGTGGTCACGTTCCTGCGCGGGGAGGGCGCGCTGTTTGCCCCCGAGGACTTCGCCGGCCAGGAGGCCCAGGTCGTCCCGCCGATCGCGACGGACTACCGCGGCGTCACCGTGTACGAGACGCCCCCCGTCTCGCAGGGCTTCCTGCTCCTCGCGCAGCTCAACCTCCTCGAAGGCTTCGACCTCGCGGCCCTCCCGCCCCTGGGGCCCGATCGGATCCACCTCACCGTCGAGGCCAAGAAGCTCGCCTTCGCCGACCGCAACCGCCACGCCGGTGATCCCGCGTTCGTGCGCTGGCCGCTGGCCGAGCTGATCTCGAAGCCGCACGCCGCCCGCCGTCGCGCCGCGATCGACCTCCACCAGGCCCGGCTGCCCGACGGGGCGGCCGTCGGCGGAGCACGGCGGCGACACCAGCTACTTCGCGGTGGCCGACGGCGAGGGCAACGCCGTGTCCTTCATCCACAGCCTGTCCGCCTCGTTCGGCTCGGGGGTCGTCGCCGGCGAGACCGGCATCACCCTGAACAACCGCGCCGGGCGGGGCTTCCGGCTGGACCCCGGCCACCCGAACGTCATCGCGCCCGGCAAGCGGACGATGCACACCCTCAATGCCTACCTCGTCTGCCGGGACGGCCGGCCCTGGCTCGTGGGCGGGACCCCCGGCGGCGACCAGCAGACGCAGTGGAACGTCCAGACGCTCACGAACATCCTGGACCACGCGATGTCCCTGCAGGACGCCATCGAGGCGCCCCGCTGGCACAGCTTCCCCGGCAGCGACCCCGCCAACCTGGCCCAGCCCATGACGCTCCGGCTCGAGGGCCGCGTCCCCGAGGCGACCCGGCAGGCGCTGGCCGAGCGGGGGCACGCGGTGGAGGTGCTGGGGCCCTGGAGCGGCGGGGGCACGGTCCAGCTCGTCCAGCTCGACCCGGCGACCGGCGTCCTCCGGGGTGCCAGCGACCCCCGCGCCGGCGGTCTCGCCCTCGGGCTGTAGGCGCCCCGCGCGCCTCGCCCCGCCCTCGCTCCCCCGCGCCACGATGTTCGGCGGGAATCGACCGGCCCGTGCCGTACAATGATCGGGCGAGCCGACTCACACTCCGAACTCGAAAGGACGCTCACGGATGCGCAAACCCTTGCTGGCTTCGATCGTCCTGATCCTGGCCGGCGCCAGCCTCTGCTCCGGCGCCGCGCCCGAGCTCAAGACCGAGGAGCAGAAGACCCTCTACGCCATCGGCCTGGCGCTTCTCGAACGGCCTGGCCGGCTTCGGCCTCAGCGAGGCCGAGCTGGAGATCGTCAAGGCTGGCCTCACCGACGGCGTCATGAACCGGGAGAAGAAGGTCGACCTCCAGGCCTACGGGCCCAAGATCCAGGAGATGCAGCGGACGCGGTCCGCCGCGCTGGCCGTGGCCGAGAAGAAGACGGGGCAGGCGTTCCTCGACAAGGCGGCGGCGGAGAAGGGGGCGACCAAGACGGCGTCGGGGCTGGTCGTCACCACGCTCAAGGCCGGGACCGGACCGGCGCCCAAGGCCACCGACACGGTCAAGGTCCACTACCACGGCACCCTCATCGACGGCACCGTCTTCGACAGCTCCGTCCAGCGGGGCCAGCCGGCGACGTTCCCGCTGAACCAGGTGATCAAGTGCTGGACGGAGGGCGTCCAGCTCATGAAGGTCGGCGGCAAGAGCCGGCTGGTCTGCCCGGCCGACATCGCGTACGGCGAGCGCGGGTCACCGCCCAAGATCAAGCCCGGGGCGACTCTCGTCTTCGAGGTGGAGCTGCTCGAGATCGCGAAGTGAATGGGTGAAGGCCCGGCGCCGGCCGCGGCCGGCGAGAGCCGGTCCGCGGTCGCGGCCGGCTTCACCGTCCTGTTCGTCAGCACCGGCGTCAACTTCGCCTTCGGCATCCTCTTCAAGCCGATCCTCCTCGACCTGGGGTCCGACCGCTCGACGCTCGCCTTGGCCGCGACCGCCGGCCTGACCGTGAACGCGCTCGGCCAGCCGGTCTTCGGCGCGCTGATCGATCGGCTGGGCCCGCGCCGGGTCATCCTGTCCTCCATGGCGCTGATGGCCGCGGGCACCGCGCTGGTCGCCCTCGCCGAGCGGCCCTGGCAGCTCATCCTGCTCTACGGCGTGGTCGCCGCCGTGGGGTACACGGGCTCCGGCATCCTCCCCGTCTCGGTCCACATCGGGCGATGGTTCCCCGCCGAGCGCGGCTTCGTCATGGCCGTCGCCGCCTGCGGCTTCTCGCTCGGGCAGCTCGTCTTCACCCAGGTCGCCGCCCACCTCGAGGCCGCCGTCGGCTGGCGGCGGACCTACGGATGGCTGGCCACGATCCTGGCCGTCTTCGTGGCCGTCATCGCCGTCTGGCTCCGCGACGCGCCGCGACCACCGGGCGCGGCACCCGACCGGTCGCCCGCCGGGGCCGGCGGGCTCGCCCGGCGAGCCGCTCTCGGCACGCCGGCGTTCTGGGCGCTGACCGCCGGCCTCATGGGGTGCGGCTTCACGGACTTCCTGATGACCACGCACCTGGCGTCCTTCGCCACGGACCTCGGGCTCTCGCCGCTGGCGGCGGCCAACGCGCTGAGCCTGTGGGCGGCGGCCAACGTGGCCGGCATCCTGGCGGCCGGGACGGTCGCCCACCGCCTGGGCGCCCGGGGCGCGATGGTGCTCACCTATGGCGTCCGGGCCCTCGCGCTGTTCTGGCTGCTGCTCGTCCGCGACACCTGGCAGCTTTATCTCTTCGCGATCCTCTTCGGCGCGACCTTCTTCACGACCGCGCCGCTCTCCTCGACGATGGTCGGACAGCTCTTCGGCGCCGCCCATCACGGCGCGATCTTCGGGATGGCCAACCTGTTCCACCACCTGGCCGGCGGGCTCGGCTCGTACGCCGGCGGCCTCGTCTTCGACCTCACCCGGAGTTACCGGGGCATCTTCCTCGCCGGCGGCGTCATCGTGCTGGGCTCGGCGGCCGTCACCTCCTTCGCCCGGCGGCAGGCCGCATGACGGATCGCGCCCTTCTCCCTCGAGATCGGTCTCGCCGTCGAGGTCGCGGCCGGGTATGCTCGGGACTCGTGGGATCCGGCCCGAGCGTCACCCGTGTCGCACCATGCGGCTCGCCGACACCGTCGCCATCGTGACCGGCGCCGGCCGCGGCATCGGCCGCGGGATCGCGCTGGCCTTCGCGCGCGAAGGCGCGACGCTGGCCGTCGCCGACCGGGCGCCGGCGGGGCTGGACGAGGTGGCCGCCGAGGCCCGCGCGCTCGGCCGGCGCGTCCTGGTCGACCCGGCCGACGTGGGCCGCGAGGACGACGTCGGGCGCCTGGTCGAGCGGACACTGGCCGAGTACGGCCGGATCGACGTCCTGGTCAACAACGCCGGGACGATCGTGCTGCCGGGGGCGATCCTGGAGACGACCGCCGAGGCCTGGGACACGATGATGGCCACCAACGCCCGCAGCGTGTTCCTCTGCTCCCGCGCCGTGCTGCCGGCCATGCTGAGCCGGCGCGCCGGGCGGATCATCAACATCGGCTCGACGGCGGGCATCAAGCCGCTGCCGGACCGCGCCGCTTACTGCGCCTCGAAGCACGCGGTCGTCGGCTTCAGCCGAGCCCTGGCCCTCGACCTCCGGGGTCGCGGGATCGCGGTCAACGTGATCTGCCCGGGAGCGGTGGACACCCCGCTGACCGCGTACTCCCGCCCCGACGCCGACCGCTCGCACTGGCTCCAGCCGGCGGACATCGCCGAGGTGGCGGTCTTCCTGGCCTCGGACGCCGCACGCGGGATGACGGGGGCGGTCGTCGAGGTCCCCGGCTGGTCGGACTGAAAGGAAACACTGGCATGCCAAAGGCGAGCGTTGACGGGGTGAACCTGTACTACGAGGAGGTGGGCGAGGGCGTTCCTCTCGTCTTCGTCCACGAGTTCGCGGGGGATCACGCGAGCTGGGCGCCCCAGGTGCGGTTCTTCGCGCGACGCTATCGCACCATCGCCTTCGATGCCCGTGGCTACCCGCCCTCCGACGTGCCTGACGACCCGGCGGCGTACTCCCAGCAGCGAGCGGTCGAGGACATCCGGGGTCTGCTCGACCACCTCGGGGTCGGGAAGGCGCACGTGTGCGGCCTGTCGATGGGCGGCTACGCGACGCTTCACTTCGGGCTCACCCACCCCGATCGCGCGCTCTCGCTCGTCGTCGCCGGCTGTGGCTACGGCACCGGGCGTGACCGCGAGGCCTTCCGCCGGGACACCGCGGTCGTGGTCCGGAAGTTCGAGGAGGAGGGGATGGCGGCCGTCGCCAAGTTCTACAGCCAGGGGCCGGCGCGGGTCCAGTTCCGGGACAAGGACCCGATGGGCTGGCAGGAGTTCCACGATCGGCTGGCCGCCGGCTCCGCCCGAGGGCACGCGCTGACGCTGCGCGGAGTCCAGATGACCCGGCCCTCGGTCTTCGATCTCGCCGACGGGCTGGCGGCGCTCCGGGTGCCGACGCTCGTCGTGATCGGCGACGAGGACGAGCCGTGCCTGGAGCCGGCCCTTTTCATGAAGCGCAAGATCCCGTCCGCCGGCCTCGCCGTCATCCCGAAGTCCGGCCACACGATCAACCTCGAGGAGCCCGACGCGTTCAACCGGATGGTGCTCGACTTCCTCACCGCCGTCGACGCCGGCCGGTGGCCGCTCCGCAATCCGGCCTCGATCGCCCCCTCGGCGATCCTGCCGCCCACCCGGCCCGGAGCTTGACTTGGATGGACGGTCTGGCGCTTCATTGACTGGAGCGCTCGCCAGGCGCCGACCAGCCGGGAGGAGGCGAGGATGAGGGCGACCGACGTTCTGCCCGCGGAGTTCAACGCCGCGGCCCATTTCGTGGATCGGAACGTGACCGAGGGCCGCGCGGGCGCGCCCGCCTTCGTGCTGGCCGACCGCGACCGCGTGCTGAGCTACGGCGAGGTCCAGGAACTGGCGAACCGAACCGGCAACGCGCTCCTCGAGCTAGGCGTCGAGCCGGAGAGCCGCGTGCTCGTGGCCTGCCTCGACGCGCCGGAGTTCCTCGGGGCCTTCTGGGGCGCCATCAAGATCGGGGCGATCCCCATCCCGGTCAACACGCTCCTCCGCGCGGCCGACTACCGGTATTTCCTGCGGGACAGCCGGGCCCGGGTGGCGGTCGTCTCGGCGCCGCTCCTCGCCGAGGTCGGGCCGGCCCTCGAGGCCGAGACGCGGCACCTCCGGCACGTCCTGGTCGCCGGGGGCCCGCCGGGCCGCTACCTGGCCTACGAGGACCGCGTGGCCAAGGCGTCGGCCACGCTGGCGGCGGCGCCCACACACCGGGACGAGCCGGCGTTCTGGCTGTACTCCTCCGGCTCCACCGGCTTCCCCAAGGGCGCGGTCCACCTCCATCACGACATGGTGGTGTGCGCCGAGACGTACGCGCGCCAGGTCATCGGGTTCGCCGCGAGCGACCGGGTCTACTCGGCGGCCAAGCTCTTCTTCGCCTACGGCCTCGGCAACGCCGGGTACTTCCCGATGGACGTGGGCGCCCAGAGCGTGCTCTTTCCCGGCCGGCCGACGCCGGAGGGCGTGTTCGAGCTGCTGACCCGCCACCGGCCGACCCTCTTCTTCGGCGTCCCCACGCTCTACGCCGCGATGCTGGCCGTCAAGGACGCGGCGGAGCGCTACGACCTCTCCTCGCTGCGCCTCTGCGTGTCGGCGGGCGAGGCGCTGCCGCCCGAGCTCTACCACCGGTGGCGGGAGCGCTTCGGGGTGGAGCTGCTGGACGGGATCGGAACCACCGAGATCCTGCACGTCTTCCTCTCGAACCGCCCCGGCGCCGTCCGGCCCGGCTCCACCGGGCTCGCCGTTCCCGGCTACGAGGCGACCATCGTGGACGACGAGGGGCGGCCGGTCCCGCCGGGGGAGATCGGGAACCTCCGCGTGCGGGGCGACTCCACGATGGCCTACTACTGGAACCAGCACGAGAAGACCAAGGGCACGCTGCTCGGCGAATGGATCCAGACCGGGGACAAGTACTACCAGGACCCGGACGGCTACTTCTGGTTCTGCGGCCGGGCCGACGACATGCTGAAGGTCGGCGGCATCTGGGTCTCGCCGGTCGAGGTGGAGGCGACCTTGATCGCCCACGCCGCGGTGCTGGAGGTGGCGGTTGTCGGCAAGGAAGACGCCGACCGGCTGGTCAAGCCCCAGGCGTTCGTGGTCCTCAAGGACGCGGCCCAGGCCTCGCCCCGTCTCGCCGAGGAGCTACGCGGCTTCGTGAAGGACAAGATCGCGCCCTACAAGTACCCGCGCTGGATCGAGTTCGTGGCCGAGCTGCCGAAGACGGCGACCGGCAAGATCCAGCGCTTCAAGCTCCGCGGCTGAGATCATCGGATAAAGGAGATCCACGTGCGGAACAACACGGCCAAGGCGAAGCTGAAGGCTGGCCAGGCGGTGAGCGTGATCGCCCCGACCTACACCTCGGCGGGGCTCGTCGAGCTGCTGGGTCGGGTCGGCTTCGACGTCATCTTCATCGACTGCGAGCACGGACCGGCCGGCTGGGACGACGTCGAGAACATGGTGCGGGCCGCCGAGCTGGTCAACGTGACCCCGATCATCCGGGTCCAGGCCAACGACCCCTCGACGATCACGCGAGCGCTGGATCGCGGCGCGGGCGGCGTCCAGGTCCCCCACGTCAACACGCGGGCCGAGGCCGAGGCGGCCGTCCGCCACGCGAAGTTCGCGCCGAGCGGCCACCGCGGGTTCGCCGGTGGCCGCTCGGCCTTCGGCGAGAAGATGACCGAGTACACGCGCCGGGCCAACGCGGAGACGATGGTCGTCGTCATGCTGGAGGAGGTCGAGGCGCTCGAGAACCTCGACGACATCCTGAAGGTCGACGAGATCGACGTCTTCTTCGTCGCCCCCGGTGACCTGGCCCAATCGATGGGCCTCCCCGGCCAGATGGATCACCCGAAGGTGCAGGCGGCGATCGACGACGCGGTGGCCCGCATCAAGGCCGCCGGCCGCGTCCCCGGCGGCCTCGTCACCCCCGCCACCGTCCAGCGGTACCGCGAGCGGGGCGTCCGGTTCCTCTACGTCTCGCTGGCCGCGGTGCTCGACCCGGGGGCCAAGGGCTTCCTCGCCGCGGTCAGCGGGACCTGAGCCGGTGCACCCCTTCTGCGACCTGGACGGCCGGGTCGCGCTGGTGACCGGGGGCGGTGGCGCCATCGGGGGCGCCACCGCCCGGGCGCTCGCCGGGGCCGGCGCCGACGTGGTCGTCGTGGACCTCCGGGCGGACGCGGCGGAGGCGGTCGCCGGCCAGGTGCGGGGGACCGGCCGCCGCGCCCTGTCGCTGGTCGGCGACGCGATCGACTACGACCACGCCGGCACGCTGGCCCGGCAGGCGCTGGCGACCCTCGGCCGGGTGGACATCCTCGTCAACGTCGCCGGCGGCGGGCAGCCCAAGGGCTTCCTCGAGCTGACCGCGGCCGAGTTCGACCGCGTCGTCGCCCACAACCTGAAGTCGGCCTGGAACTGGGCCCATCACCTCGCCCCCCAGATGCTGACCCGGGACCAGCAGCGGATCGTCAACACCGCGTCGATCTCGGCCAAGCACGGGGGCGGCCCGCCGGCCACCGTCAGCAAGTCGGCCTACGCGGCGGCCAAGGCGGCGGTGATCGGGCTGACGAAGGGGCTCGCCAAGGAGCTAGCGCCGCGCGTCACGGTGAACGCCGTCTGCCCGGGGCTCATCGACACGCCGGCCACCGTCTCCATCACGCGGGGGCCGCAGATCGACGCCATCCTGAAGACCATCCCGATGGCCCGGGCGGGCACGCCCGACGACGTGGCGGCGGCCGTCCTCTTCTTCGCCTCGCCGGGCGCCGGCTGGATCACCGGCGAGAGCATGGACGTGAACGGCGGCCAGTACATCGACTAGCTCCTTCGAGAAGCAGCGGAGTGGCCTGCGCCGCGGTCGCCTTGCGCCCCGGCCGGGCTCGGATCTATCCTGGCGGCGTTGGCCGGCCGACGGTGATCCCCGTCCACCCTTGCCAAGGAGGACGCCATGAACCTGCTCGACCCCGAGGAACTGAGCCGACTGCTGCCCGCCGAGACTCACTCCTATCCCGGGCCGATCCCGACCCAGCACGTCTCCAGCGACGAGTTCATGCCCGTGCCCCAGACGCGGGCCCAGCGCCGGGTCGAGGCGCGCCTCAAGGAGCTCGGCGACGGGCTGGCCCGGAAGCACGGCATGAGCCGGCGCCGGTTCTTCCAGACCGCCGCCGGCATGGCGGCCGCGTTCGTCGCCATGAACGAGGTCTACGGCCGCCTCTTCGAGACGAGCCAGGCCGAGGCGCAGACGCCCGGAGGTGGCGACGGACCGAGCGAAGGCGCTCTCTAATCAGTTCGTCATGGACTGCCACACCCACTTCCTCCGGGACGACACCCGCATCATGAGCTTCGTGCGCCAGCGGGAGGCGGTCGGGAAGGCCGGCTGGAACCCGGCGCTGGCCGGCAAGCCGCAGACCATCGAGGAGTCTGAAGTTCGCCAACTACTACAAGGAGATCTTCCTCGACAGCGACACCAAGGTGGCGCTGATCTCCGGCGCGCCGTCGGACATCGTCCAGGACTGGTTCCTGACGAACGAGATGAAGGCCGAGGCCCGCGCCCGGGTGAACCGCGAGGCCGGGCTCACGCCGGATGCTGAGCCACGCCATCTTCACGCCGGGCCAGCCGGGGTGGCTGGAGGACATCGACCGCGTCATCCAGGATCTGAAGCCCGACTCGTTCAAGGGCTACACCATCGGCGACAACACGAACAAGCAGCTCAGCAAGTACCCGTGGCGGATGGACGACGAGAAGGTGACGTACAAGGCGTACGAGAAGTTCGTCAAGGCGGGCCTCGTCAACGTCTGCGTCCACAAGGGACTCTTCCCGCCGTCGGTCGAGCAGCAGTTCCCGCACCTCCTCGCCTACTCGGACGTGCGGGACGTGGGCAAGGCGGCCAAGGACTGGCCGCAGCTCAACTTCGTCATCTACCACTCGGCCTACCGCTTCGCCGGCGGCGGCAAGGTGGAGGACGCCTGGGCCCAGTTCGAGAAGACCGGGCGCATCGAGTGGGTCACCGACCTCGCCGAGATCCCGTCGAAGTTCGGCGTCACCAACGTCTACGGCGACCTCGGGCAGATCTTCGCCCAGAGCACGGTGGCCGATCCGCGGGTGTGCGCGGCGATGATGGGCCAGCTCGTCCGGGGGCTGGGCGCCGATCACGTCGTCTGGGGCACCGACGCCATCTGGACCGGCTCGCCCCAGTGGCAGATCGAGGCGCTGCGCCGGCTGGAGATCCCCGACGAGATGCAGCAGAAGTACGGGTTCAAGCCGCTCGGGCCCGCCGACGGCCCGGTCAAGAACGCGATCCTCGGCGAGAACAACGCGCGCCTCTACAAGTACGAGCGGCGCGGCGCGCTGACCACCGACGGCATCGCGGTGGCCAAAGCCCAGTACGAGCGGAGCGGCCCCACCCGCAGTAATCTGCGCTACGGCTACGTCATCAAGGCGCGGGCCTGAGCCCGCGCCGGGTACCGGAAACACGCAGAGCCCGGATCCGATCGGATCCGGGCTCTGCGACAGAGCCCCGGCGGCGACCTACTCTCCCACGCCGTTACCAGCGCAGTACCATCGGCCCTGGAGGGCTTAACGACCGTGTTCGGGATGGGAACGGGTGTGGCCCCTCCGGTCTGGCCGCCGGGAAGCACCAGCCGTCTACGAGTCCCTCGAGTCGCCGTCCTGTCCACCCGTCGGATCGCCATCCGGCGGCGGAATCATCCGTGGTCAAGCCGCACGGCCGATTAGTACCGGTCAGCTCCACGCCTTGCAGCGCGTCCACCCCCGGCCTATCTACCTGGTCATCTTCCAGGGGCCTTCAGAGGCCTTCCGGCCTGGGAGGGCTCATCTTGAGGCGGGTTTCGCGCTTAGATGCCTTCAGCGCTTCTCCCTGCCGCACATAGCTACCCAGCGCTGCCCTTGGCAGGACAACTGGCACACTAGCGGTGCGTCCACCCCGGTCCTCTCGTACTAGGGGCAGCTCCCCTCAACCCTCCTCCGCCCGCGAGAGATAGGGACCGAACTGTCTCACGACGTTCTAAACCCAGCTCACGTACCGCTTTAATGGGCGAACAGCCCAACCCTTGGGACCTGCTCCAGCCCCAGGATGCGATGAGCCGACATCGAGGTGCCAAACCTTGCCGTCGATGTGAACTCTTGGGCAAGATCAGCCTGTTATCCCCGGAGTACCTTTTATCCGTTGAGCGATGGCCCCTCCACTCGGGACCACCGGATCACTAGGCCCGGCTTTCGCCTCTGCTCGACCTGTCCGTCTCACAGTCAGGCGGGCTTCTGCCCTTGCACTCGCCGCACGATTTCCAACCGTGCTGAGCCCACCTTGGGGCGCCTCCGTTACTCTTTGGGAGGCGACCGCCCCAGTCAAACTGCCCACCTGCCACTGTCCTCCGGCCGGCTTCACGGCCCGCAGTTAGAGCCCTCGCACAGTCAGGGTGGTATCTCAACGTCGCCTCCCCCGAGGCTAGCGCCCCGGGTTCATCGGCTCCCACCTATCCTGCACAGACTCCGCCAAAGCTCCATGACAGGCTACAGTCAAGGTTCACGGGGTCTTTCC
Organism: uncultured Candidatus Rokubacteria bacterium; assembly: GCA_963708025.1. Classification (GTDB taxonomy): domain Bacteria; phylum Methylomirabilota; class Methylomirabilia; order Rokubacteriales; family DASRDR01; genus CAVPSB01. Next base: position 362,590 of record CAVPSB010000016.1, read on the forward strand.
GTCTACTCGCGGGTAGCCAGCATCTTCACTGGCACTACAGTTTCACCGGGTCTCTCGCGGAGACAGCGGCCAAGTCGTTACGCCATTCGTGCAGGTCGGAACTTACCCGACAAGGAATTTCGCTACCTTAGGACCGTTATAGTTACGGCCGCCGTTTACCGGGGCTTCGGCTCAGCGCTTCGCCTTGCGGCTGACCCCTCACCTTAACCTTCCGGCACCGGGCAGGCGTCAGACCCTATACCGCCACTTGCGTGTTGGCAGAGTCCTGTGTTTTTAGTAAACAGTCGCTTGGCCCGTTTCCCTGCGACCCCCTCGGGCTCATCACCCTACCGGGGCACCCCTTCTCCCGAAGTTACGGGGTTATTTTGCCTAGTTCCTTCGCGAGAGTTCTCCCGAGCGCCTGAGGATTCTCTCCTCGCCCACCTGTGTCGGTTTGCGGTACGGGCGCCTCTGCGACTCCCTAGAGGGTTTTCTTGGCAGTGTGGGTGCGGCCCGTTTGTGGCCCGAAGGCCTCCCCCACCCGTCGAGGTTCGGTCTGAACCGGAAGACCGGATTTCCCTGGCCTCCCCCCCTCCGGGCTTGGACCCGCCCTTCCAATCGCGGGCGGTGCCTCCCCTCCTGCGTCACCCCATCGGTCGAACGTCCCAGCGGCGGTATCGGAATATTAACCGATTGTCCTTCGCCTACGCCTCGCGGCCTCGGCTTAGGCCCGACTAACCCTGGGCGGATGAACCTTCCCCAGGAACCCTTAGGCTTTCGGCGAGCCAGATTTTCACTGGCTTGATCGCTACTCGTGCCGGCATCCTCTCTTCCGCCTCGTCCAGCCGTCCTTCCGGTCGGCCTTCCCCCTATCGCGGAATGCTCCCCTACCGCGCCCGGGACCTTGCGGCCCCGAACACCCGCAGCGTCGGGGCCGGGCTTGAGCCCCGTTGAATTGTCGGCGCAGGATCGCTTGACCAGTGAGCTGTTACGCACTCTTTCAAGGATGGCTGCCTCTAAGCCAACCTCCTGGCTGTCTGCGCGACCCCACATCCTTTCCCACTCAGCCCGGACTCCGGGCCCTTAGCTGGCGGTCTGGGTTGTTGCCCTCTCGACGACGAAGCTTATCCCCCGCCGTCTGACTCCCCCGCGTCACCCCTCGGCATTTGCAGTTTGGTTGGGGTTGGTAACCCGGTAAGGTCCCTAGCCCATCCAGTGCTCTACCACCCAGGGGCCTACGGAAGGCTCGCCCTAAAGCGATTTCGGGGAGAACCAGCTATCTCCAAGTTTGATTAGCCTTTCACTCCGACCCCCAGCTCATCCCAGCCGTTTTCAACCGACATGAGTTCGGGCCTCCACCGGCTGTTACCCCGGTTTCACCCTGGCCAGGGGTAGATCACTTGGCTTCGGGTTGACTCGACGTGACTCTGCCGCCCTCTTCGGACTCGCTTTCGCTCCGGCTCCGCGCTCTTCACGCTTAACCTCGCCACGCCCAGTCACTCGCCGGCTCATTATGCAAAAGGCACGCGGTCAGGCCTCCCGGGTTGCCCCGGTATTGCCCTCCCACCGCTTGTAGGCAGACGGGTTCAGGTTCTCTTTCACTCCCCTCGCCGGGGTTCTTTTCGCCGTTCCCTCACGGTACTGGTTCACTATCGGTCGCCAGGGAATATTTAGCCTTGGAGGGTGGTCCCCCCAGCTTCCCACAGGGTTTCGCGTGTCCCGTGGTACTCGGGATCGCGGGTCAGAGAGTTGACCGCGGTTTCGTCTACCGGGCTCTCACCGTCTCTGGCGGCCGTTTCCACGACCTTCGACTACCGCGTCGATTGGTAACTCTCCGGGCTACACCCTACCCGCGCCCCACAACCCCGCCCGGGTTGCCCCGACCGGTTTGGGCTCCTCCCCGTTCGCTCGCCGCTACTTGGGGAATCTCTGTTGATGTCTTCTCCTCGAGGTACTGAGATGTTTCAGTTCCCCCGGTTCGCCTCCCCCGCCTATGAATTCAGCGAAGGATCCGTGGGCATTACCCCACGGGGGTTCCCCCATTCGGGCATCCGCGGCTCTCGGCCTGCTTGCGGCTCCCCGCGGCTTTTCGCAGCTTGCCACGCCCTTCATCGCTTCCTGGCGCCTAGGCATCCACCGTCCGCCCTTCGTAGCTTGACCACGGATCCCTCCGTGGTCCGCCGAATGACTTCCGTCTCGTGTAGACGCTCTGGCTACTCGAGGTTCTCGTATGCGGTTGTCAAAGAGCAACTCGGAGCCCGCAGGCTCCCGAGCTTCTTCCATCCTCTCGGCACCTGGTGGAGATGACCGGATTCGAACCGGCGACCCCCTGCTTGCAAAGCAGGCGCTCTCCCAACTGAGCTACATCCCCACGTGGGTGGTGGGCCTAGGTAGAGTTGAACTACCGACCTCGCGCTTATCAGGCGCGCGCTCTAACCACCTGAGCTATAGGCCCCCAAAGGTGGGAAGATTAATGCTACTGGCTCGCGCGAGTGGTGATCGACCCAGTCGATCGGGCAGTGGGTCACCCCACCCCCCCGATCTCCTTAGAAAGGAGGTGATCCAGCCGCAGGTTCCCCTACGGCTACCTTGTTACGACTTCACCCCAATCACCGACCATACCTTCGGCACCTGCCCCCCTTGCGGGTTAGCTCAGCGACTTCTGGTACCGCCAGCTTTCGTGGTGTGACGGGCGGTGTGTACAAGGCCCGGGAACGTATTCAGCGCGGCCTGCTGATCCGCGCTTACTAGCGATTCCGCCTTCACGAAGGCGAGTTGCAGCCTCCGATCTGAACTGAGACCGGCTTTTTGCGATTCGCTCCCCCTCACGGGTTTGCTGCGCTTTGGACCGGCCATTGTAGCACGTGTGTGGCCCTGGGCATCCAGGGCATGATGACTTGACGTCGTCCCCACCTTCCTCCAGCTTCCCGCCGGCAGTTCCCCAAGAGTGCTCAGCTTCACCTGGTCGCAACATGGGGTAGGGGTTGCGCTCGTTGCGGGACTTAACCCAACACCTCACGGCACGAGCTGACGACAGCCATGCACCACCTGAGCGGGCTCCTGATTTGACAGGTCGGTTGCCTTTCGGCTCCCTACTTCCCGCTTGTCCAGCCCAGGTAAGGTTCTTCGCGTTGCGTCGAATTAAACCACATGCTCCACCGCTTGTGCGGGCCCCCGTCAATTCCTTTGAGTTTCAACCTTGCGGCCGTACTCCCCAGGCGGGGGGCTTAATGCGTTAGCTTCGGCACGGAGGGGGTCGATACCCCCCACACCTAGCCCCCATCGTTTACCGCGTGGACTACCGGGGTATCTAATCCCGTTTGCTCCCCACGCTTTCGCGCCTCAGCGTCAGTCTCCGTCCAGCGGGCCGCTTACGCCACCGGTGTTCCTCCTGATCTCTACACATTTCACCGCTACACCAGGAATTCCACCCGCCTCTCCGGGACTCAAGAAAGAGAGTCTCGAGCGCCGTTCCTCGGTTGAGCCGAGGGCTTTCACACCCGACTTCTCCCCCCGCCTACGCGCCCTTTACGCCCAGTAATTCCGAACAACGCTCGCCACCTCCGTATTACCGCGGCTGCTGGCACGGAGTTGGCCGTGGCTTCCTCTGCGGGTACCGTCAAGCCTGAGAGCTATTTACCCCCAAGCCCCTCGTTCCCACTGACAGGGGTTTACGACCCGAAGGCCTTCATCCCCCACGCGGCGTTGCTCCGTCAGGCTTGCGCCCATTGCGGAAGATTCCCCACTGCTGCCTCCCGTAGGAGTCGGGGCCGTGTCTCAGTCCCCGTGTGGCCGGCCATCCTCTCAGACCGGCTACCCATCATCGCCTTGGTGGGCTCTTACCCCGCCAACTAGCTAATGGGCCGCGGGCCCGTCCAGGAGCGAGTGCGTTGCCGCCCCCCTCTCCTCCCTGAAGCTTCTGCTCCACGGAGCGTACCCGGTATTAGCCCCCCTTTCGAAGGGTTGTCCCAGGCCCCTGGGTAGGTTACCCACGTGTTACTCACCCGTCCGCCGCTCCCCGCCTAGGTTGCCCCAGGCGAATCGCTCGACTTGCATGTGTTAGGCACGCCGCCAGCGTTCGTTCTGAGCCAGGATCAAACTCTCCAGTTACCTCTCTCGGACCTCAAGGGCATGCACACCGTCTCGGTGAGCCAGTAGCATATTCAGCTGTCAAAGAGCCCCGGCCGGCGGACCAGCCGCCAGCCGATACTAAACACATACATAGCAGTCGCGCAGAGCGCCGTCAAGGCCAGGGCCAACCAGGTTTGCGGCGGCGGTCAGCAACAGGACAACGAGGCCTGCAGCGACTACCGGAACTCCTGGCCGGCCGCGCCCCCGAGACTCCGAAGGGCGCGCCGACCGCGACACAATAAAGTGCCACCGCCCACGTGGACTCGTCAAGTGATTTTTCACTCTCACGCTTCACCGCGGAGGATCGCCGACCGAGGCCGCCGACCGAGGCCGGCGAGTTGACCCCGCCGGTGTCCCGGTCTAAGCTGAGCCGCACGTTCGGCGGCGGACACGGCCGCGCGACTCGGAGCGCGCCATGAGCATTGAGTCGATCGATGCCCGGATCGGACGGGTGGAGCGAACGCTCGACCTCGTCGCCATCGCCGCCGGCGTCGCGCTGATTGTCCTCGTCCCGGCCCGACTTTCGCTGTCCGCGTCCACGTGGGTCGTCGCGGCCGGACTCACGCTGCTGGGCTCCGGCCTCGTTCGGGACCTGGCCTGGCTCGCGCTTCACGGACCGCCGGCGGCGGCCCGGACCGCGGGGCCGCCCGAGGCGCGACTCTGCCTGGAGTCCACCCTGGGCGGCGTGGCGGTGGCTGGCGGGCTGGCCTGGCGCCTCCTGGCGCCGGGACCGCCGCGCACGATCGGGGTGGGCGCCTTCGTCCTCGCGCTCGCCCTCGTCGCGTCGTTCGGGCACCTGACCCGCAACGTCATCGTCGCGCTGCGAGTCGAGCCCGGCCACCGCAACATGACCTTTTGGTCCTGAGCCGGGAGGCCCCCACGATGGTGCTCCAGGAAGAGTCGATCGACCTCGCCACCGCCACCGGACCCATGCGCACCTACGTCTACCGGCCGGTCGCGCCGGGTCGCCATCCGGGCCTGATCTTCTACTCGGAGATCTTCCAGCGAACCGGTCCGATCAAGCGGGCGGCGGCCATGATGGCGGGCCACGGCTTCGTCGTCGCGGTGCCCGAGATCTACCACGAGCTGGAGCCGGCCGGCACCGAGCTGCCGTACGACCCCGCCGGGACCGAGGCGGGCAACCGTCACAAGGTGGCACGGCCGACCTCGGTCTACGACGACGACGCGCGCGCCGTGATCCGTCACCTGGCTTCCCTCCCCGCCTGCACCGGCCGGCTCGGCGCGATGGGGATCTGCATCGGCGGGCACCTCGCCTTCCGGGCGGCGCTCAACCCCGAGATCCGGGCTGGCGCCTGCTTCTACGCGACCGACCTCCACAGCCGGAGCCTGGGCCAGGGCGGCGACGACACGCTGGAGCGGGCGGGGGACATCCGCGGCGAGATGCTGATGGTCTGGGGCCGGCAGGACCCGCACATCCCGGTGGAGGGCCGACTCCTCATCTACCAGCGCCTGACCGCCGCCGGCGTCAACTTCACGTGGCACGAGTTCAACGGGGCCCACGCCTTCATGCGGGACGAGGGCGCCCGCTACGACCCGGCGCTGGCCCTGATCGGGTACCGGCTGGCCATCGACCTGTTCGCCCGCACGCTGGCGATGGGAGGAACATCGTGAAGCTCGGCATCTGCATCCCGCACTACGGGCGACCGATCGAGGTCGGGCGCCTCTTCGGGGTCGTGCGCCGCGCCGAGGAGCAAGGGCTGGACTCGGTGTGGGTGACCGACCACGTCATCGTGCCGCTCGACGCCAACGTGATCTACCGGGAGCACATGCTCGATCCCCTCGCCGTCCTCCCGTGGCTCGCCGGCGTGACGGAGCGGATCGCGCTCGGCACCAGCGTGGTGATCCTGCCCTATCGCTCGCCGATCCCCGTGGCCAAGCTGCTTGCCAGCGTGGACGTGCTGTCGGGCGGACGCCTGATCGTCGGCGCGGCGATCGGCTGGCTGGAGGGCGAGTTCGACGCGCTGGGAGTGCCGTTCAAGGAGCGCGCCAGCCGCTCGGACGAAGCCCTCGAGCTGTTCCGGACCCTCTGGACCCAGGACCGACCGGCGATCGAGACCCGACGCTACCGCGTCCACGACGTGCAGGTCTCCCCGATGCCGCTCCAGAAGCCGCGCCCGCCGCTCTACATCGGCGGCAGCAGCGAGGGCGCCTTCCGGCGGGTCGCCCGGCTGGGCGACGGGTGGCACGCCACCGCCTCGACACCCGAGGCGCTTCCGCCAGGGGGCCGACGCCGTGCGGCGCTTCTGGAAGGAGGCGGGGCGTGAAGGAGAGCCGGTCTGGTCGCTCCGCATCCCCGTCCTCATCGACGGCATCCATCGCCCGGCCGTCGACATGACGCTGATGCGTGGCCGCCACGCGATCGCGGGCCCGGTGACGAAGGTGACCGAGGAGCTGCGAGCCTTCCAGGCGCTCGGCGTGAGCCACGTCGCGCTGGAAGTCTCCTATTCCACCTACCCGGCGATCCTGGAGACGATCGACATCCTGGCTGACAAGGTGAAGCCGCAGCTCGGGAGCTGATAAGAAATCGGTTGTCCGGCACCCCCTCCCCCCGCCAAAGGCCGAAGGCCGTCGAACGGTGGGGGAGGGGGGCCGCGGTGGGGGCGGGAGGTCCCGAACAGTCAGCCGGTGGCCCGGCCGATCTCCTCCCGCAGCCAGACCATGATCTTGTCGCGCCAGGCCACCGCCTCGGCCCGCGCGGCCTCCGAAGCCCCGGGCGGGGCGAACGTCTCGACGTAGGGCCGCACCACCGGCTCGGTCCCGGACGCGCGGACGCCGACCCACCAGCCGTTCTCGAAGACGACCTTGACGCCGTCGAGCCTGATCACCTGCGCGACGGCAAAGCTCCGGCCGTCGATCGACATCCGGTCGCCGGGTCGGGGCCGACCGAAGTGCGCCCTGAGGGCGGCGACCAGCGGCTCGCCCTGCAGCCGGCCGGTCACCTTCTGGCGCTCGAAGTAGAACGAGCCCAGCTCCGCCTCGGCCTCGGCACGGATCGCCTCGGCGGGGCGATCATAGTGGAGCACCATGGCGGTCAGGATGAGCGCGGCCAGGAGACCGTCCTTGTCGCGGCTCCACCCCTTCGGCGACATGCCGTCGCTCTCCTCCCACGAGTTGACCGAGACCGGGACGACCTCCTTGAGGAACTGGAAGCCGACCGCGGTCTCGTGGAACTCGCGAGCCAGGGACTGCGACGATTCAATGACGGGGACCGGGCGGCTCTCGAGGCCAGGATGGTACGCCCGGCCGGGGCTGTCAAGCTTGCCGGCGACCGTGGGTTCCCCGCCGCGTTAGAATGACGGGGTATGCGCGAGTATCACTACCGGGTGGACGGGGACGGCCGCATCTTCCACGACGGCACCGAGATCCTGGACCCGCTCGTGCTGCGCTTCTTCCTGCGCGCCATGACGCAGACGCCCGAGGGCCGCTACCTGGTCGTCTGCCAGGGCGAGCACAACTGGTTCGACGCCGGCGGCCCCGACGGGACGCCGTTCGTGGTCCTCCGCGCGCGGCCCGTCGTCGAGGCGGAGCGTCTCGCCGCGGTGGAGCTGTCCCTCGCGGGCGACTATCGGGAGCCGCTGGATCCCGCCAGCCTGGAGGTCGAGGAGGGCCGTCTCTACTGCCGCGTGCGGCGCGGCGCCTTCCGGGCGCGCTTCGGCCGGGTCGCCGTCCAGCAGCTCGCGCCGTTCCTGACGGACGACGGCGGCGGGCCGGGCCTGACCGTCGGCGGCACGCGCTACCCGATCCGCGAGGCGGTCCCGGCCGCCCGCGCCACATGACGGCCCGACGGTCGGGCGCCGACCGGACGCCGGGAATCCCCGAGCGGGGCGCGAGACGGGCGAGCCGGCCGCCGGAGCCGGCGGCCCCCGCCCGGGCCCTCAGCATCCACGCTCACCCCGACGACCAGGAGTTCACCGTGGGCGGAACCCTGGCCAAGTGGGCGCGCGCCGGCAGCGAGATCGTGACCGTGTGCATCACCAGCGGCGGCGCCGGCTCCAACCAGTACACGCCGCCGCACATGACGCGCGAGGCGCTGGTCCCCGTCCGGGAGGCGGAGCAGCGCCAGGCCTGCCGCGTCCTGGGCGTCAAGGAGGTCGTGTTCCTCGGCTACGAGGACGGCCTGCTGGAGCCGTCCCTCGCCCTCCGCCGGGAGCTGACCCGCGTGATCCGCCGGTACCGTCCGGACGCGGTTCTCTGCGGCGATCCCACCGTTCGCTTCTACGGCCAGAGCTACATGAACCACCCCGACCACCGGGCGGCGGCCGACGCCGCGCTGGACGCCGTCTTCCCGTCGGCCGAGACCCGTCTCGTCTTCCCGGAGCTGCTCGAGGAGGGGCTGGCGCCCCACCACGTCCAGACGGTGTTCATCCACGGCGCGAGCCGACCGGACACCTTCGTCAACATCGCCGACGTGCTGGACGTCAAGCTGGCCGCGCTCCGGGAGCACAAGAGCCAGATGGGGGAATGGGACCCGACTGAGATGATCACGCTGTGGGCCCGCGAGCAGGGTCGGCGCCGCGGGCTGGCCGCCGCCGAGGCGTATCGCCGGATGGTCCTCGGCGGCCCGTAGCCTCTCAGACGCGGCGGAAATAGACGCGCGGATCCCCGTAGAAGAGATACGACGCCCAGGAGAAGTCCGTCGGCCCGGTCGCGTTCCGGCACGCCACCCGGGCGTCCCTGACCGCCCGCCCCAGCGGCTTCCCCTCGACCAGCGCCGAGTAGAACGCCTTCGCGAATGCCGCCGCCGCGGCGTCTCCCACCTGCCAGCGGTTGCCGATCAGGTAGGCGCCGGTCTCCAGGAAGGCGCGGGCCAACCCGAAGATGTCGAAGCGGTTCTTCCACTCGCCCTCGGTCTTGGCCGCCGCGGTCTCGCAGGCGTTCATGAAGAAGAAGACCGGAGGCTTGCTTCCGAAGAACCCCATGATGGGTCCCGTGCTCATGTCGCGGTCGAAGAGCACGAGGCTGCTGAGGTGCGGCTTGTCGTTCCGGAAGTACGCGTGTCCGCTGAAGTGCACGATGTGGTAGCGGCCGCTCTTGATCGCCTTGTAGACGTCGTCGTACTTGGCCTTCGGGCCCTGCAGCAACGACACCTTGGCGGCATCCCCCAGCGGCGCCAGCGTCTCCAGGATCGCCTGGGTCTCCGCCGCCGCCGCCGGCAAGGGGTCGTACTTCACGTTCCCGCGCGGCTGCGGCTGGGGCACGCTGATCAGCAGCACCGACAGCTGGGTCGCCCCCACCGTGGCCGCCGCCCGCTGGAGCGACGGGATCGCCGGCTTCGAGGAGTTCACGAAGCGCCCGACGAGGTGCTTGAAGCACAGGAAGTCGTCGTCGTCGTGCATCAGCTCCCACGGGTACTCGAGCAGCGCCTCGTCCATCCCGATTTCGAGGAACAGGTCGGGAGTCCGCAGCTCCCCCTGGACGTACCCCGGCATGATGAGGTTCAGGAGCTGGCCGCCGATCAGCTTGGTCTCGTCGAGGAGCGTCTCGTCCGGCGCGGCCCCGCCGGCGGCGCCGCCGCCTCGCGCATCGACCGCCACCGCCAGCTGATTCAGGCGGTCACGGATCGGCGTGAGCTCCTCGGACCCCAGCCGCAGCTCCTCCAGCGGTGGACGGATCGTCGAGCGAAAGGGCGGGGTGTACTTCAGTCGATAGGTGTCTCCCCCCGCCCCCGGGCCCGGGCTGAACAGCTCGACCTGGGCAGTGGCCCCCGCGAACCAGTCGATGCAGAAGCCGGTAGCCGGACTCACGATGCAACACCCCCTTCCATCGGCCGACTCTCCACGACGGTCTGGACGACCGCCGGGTCGGCCACGGCCAGCTGGAAGCCTCGGCCGGCGAGCTTCGGCAGCTCGTGCTCATCCCCCAGGTGGGTCATCAGGTCCAGGTTCGTCACCGAGCCGACGTCCGAATAGAGGAAGCAGCTGGAGTTCTCGCACCGCTCCAGCCCGAGGAACTGCCCGGTGATCGACAGCCCGGCCGCTCTGACGCGATGCTTGATCGTCGAGATCCGCCCGGGATCCGGGCTTCGCCAGTACTTCGGATCGGTCGGCACCATCGAGATGACCGCGCCGCCCTCGAAGTCGTCCCAGATGATGTAGCGCCATTCGGGGGGCGGGGTGATCTCGCGGTCGGTCACGATGAAGAGCAGCCCGGAGTCCGGACCGATCCCGATCAGGTCGCGAACCACCTGGCCCAGCTTCCGCTGGTCACACGTCCGCCGGAACCGCCCGGTCGAGTCCTTGGACGACACCGGCTTCTCCACCCGCTGCGCCGGGCTCAGCTGTGCGAGCGCGTCATCGACCGCCTTCCCGCCCCTCAGCAGCCGATCCAGGTTTCGCCGCGCCGCGTCCAGCAGGTTGATCTTGGGCACCTGGGGGGAGATGTAGAATCGCTGGAAGCTGATCCGTGGCTGGTCCATGTTGTAGAACCGCTCGATCTCGAGCAGCATTGCCCACAGCGCCGGACCGACCTCGAGGGAGGTCTCGCCATCGACCAGCAGCAGCACCTGCACGATCCGAACGGGGTCGCTCATCGTCCGCTGACCTGGCGGCTAGTGCCGTTCCAACTTGTTCCAGCTAGTGCTTTCGAGGAACACAGTGCGCGCATCGTCTATCTTGGCTCATGTAGTTGGAACGGCACTAGGAGATTCCCACCTTCGCGTACGCATCGGTGAGGGCATCGAGCTTCGGCTGGCGCTGCGCATCGCCGGCATAGTACGTGCTGGCGACGTTCCGCAGCGTCTGGAGCGTCTGCGAGAACGTGGCCAGCTTGTCGAGCCGGGTGAGGCACAGGTAGTAGAGCACGGCCGCCTCGCGCGGCGTGAAGACCGGTTGCCCCTGAGCGTCCTTCGCGCTGAGCACATTGTACGCCGCCTTGTTGTGGATGTTGCTGTTGGTGTGCACCCCGCCGTTGTCCTGCGGCGTGTTGACGTACTGGTCCATGTGCGCGGGATCGCCGGTCCGGGTAGGGTCCCGCATGTCGCGCAGGGGAAGTCCGCCGGCCCGGAACCCGGAGCCGATCTCCCAGCTCCAGCCGTCCACCGTCCCGCCGGTGGTCGGGTTGGCCACGTCCCAGTTCTTGATGATGATCCCGAAGATGTCGCTGAACGATTCGTTCAGCGCGCCCGATTGCCGGAGGTACACGAGGTCGGCGGTGAACTCGGTCACCCCGTGCGTCAGCTCGTGGGCGATGGCGTCGAGGTGGCGGGCGTAGCTCCGGAGGGCGCCGGTGGCGTCCCGGGCCTGGCCGTACCACATCCGCCGCCTCCACCACACGGCGTTGTGCCACTCGGGTGGCGCTTCCTCAGCCGGCACCGTGCAGTTCACGTAGGAGACGAGCTCCATGCCCTTGTCGTCGACCCCGTCCCGCAGCAGCACCGACTTGTAGAAGTCGAAGACGCGCATCGCATTGACATGGGCCGAGACCGCCGGCGCATTCTTGAACTCGCTCGACGGCCCGCCGATCGGCTCGGCCGGCGGCGGGGTGGTGTCCACGTCGTTCAATCCGAAGTCGAACGTCCGGATTCCCCGGATCGGGTCGCTCATCTCGAACGCGGCGCCGTTCTTGCGGCCCCAGAACACCTGGGTCGCTCCGTCCTCGTCGGCGCCCCGGCACTGACTGGGGATCTCCAGGGTCGGCGCCGCGCTCCAGTAGAGGAGCACCGCGCCGTCGTGGGCGTCCACGAGATAGTTGACCTCGGGATGCCGCTGGGCCAGCGAGCGACCGAGCCCGTGACTCCGCGTCGCTTCGAGAAAGCCGGGCGGCGCCGCCGGCACGTTCCGGAAGAAGTAGACGAGGTGCCACTGGTCCGACCCGTCGTCGTGGTAGTAGGTGAGCTCCGGAGGCTCCACGCCCTCCAGCGTCGCCTCGGCGACCTTCGCCAGCGTCGCGATGCGGCTCCGGGCATGGGCGGCGCCCAGCGCGGCGATGGGTGACGCGTTCTTGACCTCGGCGAGCTCGGCGTCGACCGAGAGGAGCTCACGGTTTCGGTCCAGCTCGACCACGGCCCGGGAGCCGAAGACGGGGATCGTCGCCTTGGTCTGGACGAAGCGCACCGTCCAGGTGCCGGTCAACGGTGAGCGCTGGCTGTCGCGCAGCCGCATGTCGGGAACCACCTCGGGACGCTCGGGCGCGGTCAGTCCCCGCAGCGACGGCCGAGTGTCCCGCCCGAACAGCTGGCTCAGATAGAAGCGCGCGGCCGCCTCTTCGCTGTTGAAGCCGGGCGCCGCCTCGGCGGCCCCGGCCCGGGCCGGCCCCCCGCCGCGGAGCGCGAGAGGTCGCGCGCCCACCGCCTGCAGATCGTGGTCTTCCCGGTCGGCGACGTTGAAGTGGATGCTGTGGAAGCCGGTGGCCATCACTGTCTCTCCCTCGGGTCGCCACGCATCGGCGCGCCGCCCCGCGGCTCGCACCCCGACGTTATCGCGTGCTCCGGACCGGCCGGCCCAGGATCGGTCCCACCGCCCTCGGCGTCGTCGCGGCCACACCCCTCGGGCCGTGTGGGGTCCGACAGCCCGTCATGGGGGCCACCAGCACCTGGAGGAACATGTCGGCCGAATCCGTGACCAGACCGGTGCTGACGAGGAGGGCCACGTCGCCGCCGGCCGCCGCCCGGGTGATGGCGAACCGCAAGCGACGATCGAGGCCGCTGCTCGCCGGTGTCCAGGGAATCTGGCTGCCGTCCCCCACCAGGTAGCTGGCCTGGACCGGCACGCCCTCCGGATCGGCATTGAACCGGTCGAGCTGCGCGAGCAGCTCGTCGAGCGTCTGGGGGAGAATCTCGCGTCTCAGGACGAGCGTGGCCAGGGGATCGTTCAGCCACTGGGCCGTCTCGGCGGGCGTCATCGGGCACGGCGCGTCGTCGAGCCCGAGCACGAACCGGTAGAGCCGGCCCGCCTCCAGGACGTATCCGTCACGGGCCGCCGCGAGCCCCGCGTAACGGGTCGGGAACGACCGGGACGCCCGGGGCGGAGGCGTCGCGAAGCTCGATCGGGTCATCGGCCCGCCCGAGCGGCCCGACCGTCGACCGGGTCGAGGCCATTCGGCCCGACTCTACCGTCTTCGACCGTGCGACCGCTCACCGCGACCCGCCATCCGACCGGAACGAGACGGCAGTCCCGGCCACGTCCGCACACTAGAGCGAGGCCGAGAGGCCGTCAAGTGTATCCAAATGGATACAGGTGGACACCGCGGGCCACGACCGAAGCCTGGGATTCCCACCCGGGATCACCTGGGCCGTCCGCAACCTACTCCTCCCAGGCGGCCAGGAGGACCACGTGGAGCAGGGCAACGATCAGGACCAGCAAGAGCGCCGGTGGCATGTTCATCGCCTCCTTCACCGGAGGAGAATGGCAACGCGGGTGCCAGGCCCCAGGCGCATCACGACGCGTAGTTACGCGTGGCGAGGGGTGAAGTGGCGGTGGTGGTGACCGGCCTTTCGCCACCGCTCGCGGCAGCCACGACCGGCCATCCGGCGGCCCGGGCTACCGGCCCAGCAGCACCCTGGCGTAGCGGTGGCGGGGCTGGTGGGGGCGCCCGGCCGCGAAGCGTCCGAGCGCGAAGAAGCCGAGGTCGAGGTGGGGGTCCGCGGGAGTCGTCCCCAGGACCAGGTCGGCCACGAGGTCCCCGATGATCGGCGAGTGCTTGAAGCCGTGTCCGCTGAAGCCGACCGCGACGACCAGCCCCTCGATCCCCGGTGCCCGGTCCAGGATGAACTGGAAGTCCGGGGTGGTGTCGTAGAAGCCGGTCCAGCCGCCCCGGCTCCGCGCCGCCTCCATCCGCGGAAAGCGGGCCACGCTCCCCTCGGCGAACTCCTGGATCCACTCGGCCTCCGCGCGCTCCGGGTAGCCGTCGGGATCCACCACGTCGTCGGCGGTGTGCTTGGTGCTGCCGATCAGCGTCAGGCCTCCCTGCTCCGGCCGGAAGTACACTTGGTTGACGAAATCGCCGCACACCGGATGCGGCGGGCCGAAGTCGGCCGGGCGCTCGAAGACGCCGATCCGGTGGAGCGTGTTCACGATGGGGACCTCCACGCCGAGCGGCCCGAGGAGCCGGGGGGTCCAGCCGCCGGCCGCGGTGACCACGACCGGCGCCGCCATCGGGCCTCGGTCGGTCTCGACGCCGGCCGCTCGCCCACGCTCGACCAGGATCCGCCGCACCGTCACGCCCTCGAGGACCCGCGCGCCCAGCTCCCGGGCGCGGTGAGCCAGCGCGGCCGTGGTCCCCGCCGGGTCGGCGAAGCCCGCGTCGGGCTCGTAGGCGGCGGCGGCCAGGTCGTCGGTCGCCATCCGGGGAACGAGCGCGCGGATCTCGTCCGGCTCGACCACGCGGGTCTCGACCCCCACACCCCGCTGCATCGCCACGTTCGCGGCCAGGGCCTCCCGGTCGCCAGGCCCGACCAGCGCCAGGTAGCCGGTCCGCGTGAAGCCCGAGTTGCCGCCGATCACCTCGTCGAACCGGGAGAAGGCATCCAGGGCCAGCCGGGCCAGCCGCGCCGTCACCGGGTAGGCGTAGTGCTGCCGGACGATGGCGCTGGAGCGGCCGGTGGCGCCCGAGGCGAGGAACCCCTGCTCCAGGAGCACGACGTCGCGCACGCCCCGGCGAGCCAGGTGGTAGGCGACGCTGGCCCCGGTGGAGCCCCCGCCGATCACGACCGCCTCCGCCGTCCGCGGGAGGGTCACCGGACCGCCACGCGCCGGATGAGGAGGTTGCCGAACCTGTCGACCGCCACCGCGAAGCCCGGCTCGACCACCGTGGTGGAATCGATCTGCTCGACGAGGGCCGGGCCGCGGAAGCGGTTCCCGGCCCGGAGCCGGTAGCGGTCGAAGACGGGGCAGCGCCGGGCGGAGGCGGCCGACCCGGTGCCGAAGACCACCGGGCGCGACGCCTTGAGCGCCGTCCCCGGGTCGCGCCCGCCGGCGGGCACCCGACGGAGGCGCGGCCGCGCGACCACGCCGATCCCGGTGAGCCGGACGTTCACCACCTCGACGGGCTCGCCCCGGGCGGCGAAGCCGTAGGCCCGGTCGTGGGCCCGGAAGAACGCCGCCTCCAGGCCGGCCAGGCGCGAGCGCGTGAGGGGCCCGGCCGGCAACGGGATCGCCAGCTCGAAGGACTGACCGACGTAGCGGAGGTCGAGGGCCCGCACCCACCGGATGCGCGCCCCGGCCACGCCCTCGCGTCGCAGGACCCGCGTCGCCTCCGCCTCGAACTCGGCGAGGATGCGGCGGATCGCCTCGGCGTCGGCCTGGCCCAGCGGCCGGAGGTAGCTCCGGACGTAGTCGTGCTTCAGGTCGCAGGTCAGGAGCCCCAGCGCGGAGGAGACGCCCGGGGCGGGCGGCACCAGGATCCTTCGGATCCCGAGCGCGCGCGCCACCGCGGTGACGTGGAGCGGGCCGGCGCCGCCGAACGCGACCAGCAGGAAGGCGCGCGGGTCGAAGCCTCGCTGGACCGAGATCATCCGGATCGCCTCCACCATCTTGGCGTTGGCGATCTCCAGCATCCCGAGCGCCGCCTCCCGCGGCCGGAGGCCGAGCGGCCGCGCCAGCTCGTCGGCGATGGCCCGCTCGGCCCCCGCCACGCTGACCGGCATCTCCCCCCCGAGGAAGTAGTCGGGGTTCAGGCGGCCGAGGATCAGGTTGGCGTCGGTCAGCGTCGGTCGGGTGCCGCCGCGGCCGTAGCAGGCCGGCCCGGGGTCGGCCCCGGCGCTCTGCGGGCCCACCCGGAAGGCGCCGCCCGGGTCGACCCAGCCCAGGCTGCCGCCGCCGGCGCCGATCTCGACCAGCTCGATGGCGGGCACCTTGATCGGGTAGCCGGTGCCGCGGCGGCCCCCGGCGCCCCGGACCGCATCGGCGCCGTCACCGGCCAGGCCACCTACCTCGAACTCGGAGACCAGCCGGGGCACCCCGTCCACCACGAGCCCGGCCTTCGCGGTCGTGCCGCCCATGTCGAAGGCGATCAGGCTCCGCGCCCCGATCGCCTGCCCCAGGTACATGGCCGCGATGACGCCGGCCGCCGGACCCGACTCCAGCAGGTGGACGGGGCGGACGCGGGCGGTCCCGGTCGCGATGATCCCGCCGCTCGAGGTCATCAGGTGGAGCGGCGCCCCGATCCGGCCCTGGACGAGCCCCTGCTCGATCCCCTCCAGGTACCGCGACACCACCGGGGCCACCAGCCCATTGACGGCGGCCGTGCAGAAGCGCGGGTACTCGCGGAACTCGGGGCAGATGTCCGACGAGGCGGCCACGAAGACGTCGGGCAGGGCCTCGGCCAGGATCGCCGCCGCCCGGCGCTCGGGTCCGGGATTCCGGTAGGAGTGGAGGAACCCGACGACGATCGCCCGGACCCGGCACCGCCGCAGCGCGGGCGCCAGCGCCCGGACGGCGGCCTCGTCGAGGGGGACCAGCTCCTGGCCCTCGGCGTCGGTCCGCTGGGGGACCTCGAAGGTCAGCTCGCGCGGGATCAGCGCGGGCGGCTTGTCCGCCCGGAGATCGTAGAGGTCGGGACGGATCTGCCGGCCGATCTCGAACAGATCGCGGAAGCCGACGCCGGTCACGAAGGCCGTCGGCGCCCCCTTGCCCTCGATGACGGTGTTGGTCGCGACCGTCGTCCCGTGGACGAGGAAGCGGAGCCGTCCCGGCTCGGCGCCCGCCACGGCGAGGATCCGGCTCAGCGCCTCCATGAAGGCCTTCGACGGGTCGTGGGGCGTCGACGGGACCTTGGCCACGCCGGTGACGCCGGTCGCCTCGTCGATGTAGACGGCGTCGGTGAACGTGCCGCCGATGTCGATGCCGACCCGGATGCCGGCGGCCGCCCGGCGAGGCGTCACGTCCCCGCCTCCCGGCACTCTCGCGTCGCCTCGGCGTCGATCGTCAGGGTGGCCGGGTCCACGACCACCCGGTAGAGCTCCCGCGCGCGGGCGGGGCTCACCTTGCCGCCGCGCACGTCGTGGAGCACCGCCTCGGGGTCGCGCTCCCGCGCGGGGCCGTAGCCGCCCCCGCCGGGCGTCCGGACGCTCAGCACCGTCCCGGGCGCCAGCGTGGTGGTGACCTTCGAGGGCAGCACCTGCTCGGCGGCCCCCGGGTTCAGGATGTACCCGGCCGGCCGCGCCGACTCCCCGCCGAAGAGGCCCCACGGGGGAAACTTCGTCCGGTCCGAGAGGAGCGTCAGCTCCACGCGGTGGTCTGGGAAGACGTAGTCCCGCCGGACGCCGAGGCCGCCGCGGGACCGGCCGGCGCCCTCGCTGTCCGGGATCAGCTCGTAGCGCAGCACGCGGAACGGGAAGGCCAGCTCGGCCTCCTCGATCGGCGTGTTCTCCGTGTTCTGGATGTGGGCCTGCACGGCGTCCATGCCGTCGCGGTCGAGGCGGGCGCCCCCGCCGCCGGCGACCGTCTCCACGAAGCAGTAGTAGCGCCCGGTCCGGGGGTGGGTGCCGCCGAAGCCGATATAGCAGATGATGCCCTTGCTGGAGGCCACCACGCGCTCCGGGACCAGCCCGGCGAAGGCAAGGAACAGGAGGTCGCAGAGCCGGATCCCCACCTCGGCGGCGCCGACCACCGGCGCCGGGTGCCGGGCGTGGAAGATCGTCCCCTCGGTCGTCAGCACCTTGATCGGGCGATAGAGCCCGTCGTTGATCGGGATGTCGGGGTCGATGAGCGCCTTCACGACGTACGCGAACGAGGCGTACGTTGACACGAACGTGGCGTTCATCGAGCTGAGCCGCTGGGGCGGCGCCTCCCGGCAGTCCATCGTCGCCTCGCCGCCGCCCACGGTGACCGTGACCCGCAGGGGGATCGGCTCGCCGGTCACCCCGTCGTCGTCGAGGCTGGTCTCGGCCTGCACCGTGCCAGGGGGAATTCGCTTCAGCGCCGCCCGGGTCCGGTCCTCCGTGTAGTCCTGGAGCGCCCGGATGTACCGCGCGAGCCGGGCCGCCCCGTACCGCCGGAGCAGCTCGGTGAGCCGCCGCACGCCGATGACGTTGGCCGCGATCTGGGCGCGCACGTCACCCGCGTTCTGGCTCGGGGTGCGCACGTTGGCCAGGAAGAAGTCGAGCTTCTCCGTGTCCACCCGACCGCCGGCGACCAGCCGGATGGGCGGGATGATGACGCCCTCCTGGAAGATCTCGGTGGCGATGCAGATGCTGGCCGGGGCCCGCCCGCCCACGTCGGTGTGGTGGGCGATGTTGGCGACGAAGCCGAACAGCCGGCCCCCCCGGCCCGGCTCGAAGACCGGCGCCACGAAGAGCAGCTCGTTCAGGTGGATCGAGCCCCGGTGGGGGTCGTTCATCGCGACCTGGTCCCCCAGGTGGAGGCGCTCGACACCGTACTCCCGGAGCACCGTGGGCACCATGAACGCGAGGGCCGGGAGATGGTTCCCCTGGCCGAACGACTGGGCGGCGATGCGGAGGTCCCGGTCGAAGAGGGCGCAGGACATGTCCTCGCGCGCCTTGATGTTCGTGGAGTACGCGGACTTCTTCAGGGCCAGCCCCATCTCGGTGGTGATGCAGGCCAGGGCGTTGCGGATCACCTCGAAGAGGATCGGGTCGAGCCCGCGCCGCCACGCCGGCGCGCTTCGTGTCTGGCCGCGCTTCATCGCAGGAGCAGGCGTGGCAGGAACAGGGTGAGGCTCGGCACGTAGGTGATGAGCAGGAGCAGCAGCACGAGGGCGGTGATGAATGGCAGCACCTCCCGGGTGAACGTCGCCACCGAACAGTTGGCGATGCTGCAGGTGATGAACATGTTGGTGCCGACCGGCGGGGTGATGACCCCGAGGACGACGTTCAGCACGAACACGACGCCGAAGTGGACCGGGTCGATGCCGTACTTCGCGATGACCGGGACCAGCATGGGGCCGAGGATCACCATCAGCGGCACCGGCTCGATCGGGATCCCGAGCAGGAACAGCACGACGTTGATGACCAGGAGGACCACCCATGGCTGGTCGGTCAGCGACAGGAACGCGGTCGTGATCCCCTGCGGGATCTGCTCCACCGCCAGGATCCAGCCGACCAGGTTGAAGACCCCGAGGAGCAGGTAGACGACCGACGTGGTGACCACGACCTCGGTGAGGATCCCGGGCAGCGCCCGCCACCGGAGCTCGCGGTAGGCCAGGCCGAGAAGGAGGCTGTAGAGGACGGCCAGGGCCGCCGCCTCGGTCGGCGTGACCACGCCGGCCACCATGCCGCCGAGCACGACCACCGGCGTCAGCATGGCCGGTCCGGCCCGCCGGAACGTCCGCCACACCTCGAGCGCCGTCGGGCGCTGGGCGGCGGCCCCGTAGCCGCGCCGCCGCGCGACCAGGTAGCAGGCCACCATCAGGTAGACGCCCATCAGGAGACCGGGCACGACGCCGGCCAGGAAGAGCTGGCCGATGGAGACGCCGGTCAGGCTGCCGAAGATGACGAAGGCGATGCTGGGCGGGATGATCGGGCCGATGGTTGCCGCCGCGGCGCTGATCGCCGCCGCGAAGCCGGGGGAGTAGCCCTGGCGGACCATGCTCGGGATGAGCACCGTCCCGGTGGCGGCGGCGTCGGCGGCGGCGCTCCCCGACATGCCGGACATGATGACGTTGGCCAGCACCGTCACGTGGCCGAGCCCGCCGTGGATGTGGCCGACCAGCGCCGTCGAGAAGTCGACCAGCCGGCTCGTGATGCCGCCGGCGTTCATCAGCCCGCCGGCCAGCAGGAAGAACGGGATCGCCAGCAGGAGGAAGGAGTCCATCCCGGTGACCATCTTCTGCGGGATGGTCATGAGCGAGAAGTCGCCGGCCACCAGCAGGTACCCGAGCCCCAGGACTCCCATGCCGAAGGCGACGGGCAGCCCGAGCAGGAGCACGGCGACGAAGGCCGCGGCCAGGAGGAGAGCCATGGGAGCGGGCAGCCTCAGCCCGGGCGGCGGGCCCGACCGACCGCGAAGGCGAGGGCCTGAAGGGCCATGAGCGCCGCGCCCACGGGCACCGCCAGGTAGACGAGCCCCATCGGGAGACCGAGTGCCGGCGAGACCTGGCGCATGGTGCGCAGCGTCAGTGCCACCCCCTGCCAGGCGAGCACGGCGAGGAACAGGGCGCTCAGGAGGTACGCGACGAGCCGGACGAGCCGCCCGGCGGCCGGCGGCAAGAGGTCGGGCAGCACGTCGACGGCCGCGTGGGCCCCCCGCTCGAAGGCCACCGCGCTCCCGAGCATGACCAGCCAGATGGTGGTGAAGCGGGCCAGCTCGTCGGTCCAGTGGAGCGACCCGCCGAGCACGCCGAAGTACCGCACCGCGACCGCCAGCAGGACGGCCGTGACGAGCACAACCAGCGCCGCGTTGGTCAGATAGCGCACCGCCGCCAGGACCCCGGCGTAGGCGCGCTCGAGCCCGGCTGGTGCCCCCGAGGCCCCGTTGGATGATGTCAGTTTGGGACCTCCCTCCTACCCCCCCAACCCCCCTCCCCCACCCACCGGGGGGAGGCGGGAGTCGGAAGACCCATTGCTTCCACACGTTCTCAGTTCCGAACCTCCCTCCTACCCCCCGGAGCACGCCATTCCTTCACATGCTCTCATCCCGACTCGACAGTCCTAGCCGCTCCCTCTCCCTCCCTCTGGAGGGAGAGGGCCAGGGTGAGGGTGGTGCCGATGCATCTCCCCCTACCCTCTCCCCCGAGGGGGAGAGGGTAGAAAGGGTGTCATTGCTTCTGGATGGCGTCGACGACGCCGGCCATCCCCGTCTTCTTGGCCCACTCGTCCCAGAACGGCCGGACGGCGGCCTGGAACGGCTTGATGTCCACCGCCACCAGCTGGAGCCCCTTCGTCGCCAGCTCGGCCTCGGCTTTCTCGTTGCCGGCCTGGGCGGCCGCCCGCTGAGCCTGCCAGACCTCGAGCCCCGTCTCGTCGATGACTTTCCGGACGTCCGGGGGCAGCCCCTGGTAGGTCTTCTCGCTCACCAGGAGCTGGAGCGTGGCCATGATGTGACCGGTCTTGGCGATGTACTTGCCCACCTCGAACATCTTCTGGTTGAGGATGACGTCGGGCACCCCTTCGAGGCCGTCGACGACCCCGTTCTGGACGGCCAGGTAGGTCTCGCCCCAGGGCACGCCCACCGGGTTGGCGCCGAGCAGCCGGAAGGTTCTCAGGAACGTCTCGGCTTCCGGCACCCGGATCTTCAGCCCCTTGAGGTCGTCGATCGCCTTGACCGGGCGAGTGCGCGTCAGCACGTACCGGAAGCCCTGGGCGCCCGAGCCCAGCACCCGGATGCCGGCCTTCCCGCGCAGGCTGTCCCAGACCTGCTGGCCGATCGGGCCGTCCATCACCCGGTTGGCGTGGGCGTAGTCCCGAAACATGAACGGCATGTCGAAGATCCCGATGGCCGGATCGAAGTTCGTCAGGACGCCGGGCCCGCCGAAGGTGAAGTTGACGTTCCCGATCTGCAGGCCCTCTTCCAGCTCGCGCTCGTTGCCGAGCTGGCTCGCTGGGAAGACCTTGATGGCGATCTTGCCCCCGGTGCGCTGGCCGACCAGGTCGGCGAAGCGCTGGGCCGCGCCCCCCCACCCGCCCTCGGGCGGCCAGATGTGGCCGAAACGCAGCGTCCGGTCGGCGGCCGTTGCCGGCCGCCCGTCCGGCAGGGCGAGGACGGCGACGACGAGAATGGCGAGCGCGAGCAAACCGAGGTACCGGGAGCCGGTCGTGATACGCGTCATCGAAACCTCCACGGTGGGGGGTGGAATCAGTCCGGGCGTCGGCCCGAGCGATCGCGGTCCTCGAGCCAGGCTCGATACTCCTCCAGCGTGCGGGCGTTGGGCGGATAGGTGCCGGGCAGCGCCGCGCCCTCGCGGACCTTGGCGAGGACGAAGGTCTCCAGACGCTCCTGCTCGGCGGCGTCGCGGGCGACCTCGACCGCCAGGTGCCGGGGAATGATCACCACGGCCTCCTCGTCGCCGAGCACCACGTCGCCCGGGAAGACCGGCACCCCGCCGCAGCCGATCGGGACGTTGATGTCGACGGCGTGGTGAACGGTGAGGTTCATGGCCGGGCTCGCCGCGCCCGCGTACACGGGGAAGTCCATCTCGGCGATGGCCGGGCTGTCCCGCAGGGCGCCGTCCGTCACCAGGCCGGCGGCGCCGCGCTGCTGGAGCCGGGTCACCAGGATGTGACCGGCCGACGCCGCGCCAGTGTCCCGCCGGGCGTCGACGACCAGGACCTGCCCCGGCTGGGTCAGCTCGATCGCCTTGCGCTGGGGATGCTCGGGGTTCTGGAACACCTCGACCACGTCGAGGTCCTCGCGGGCCGGGATGTAGCGAAGCGTCAGCGCCTCCCCCGCGAGCCGGCGCCCGCGGCTCACCGGGAGCACGCCCTGGAGGTGCATCCGGCGCAGGCCGCGCTTGAAGAGCTGGGTCGTGACGGTGGCCGTGCTCGCCTCGGCGAGCCACCGCCACAGCTCTTTGGGAAGCGGCTCTCCCATGCCTTCGCTCTAGAACTCTTGACGCACCAGAGTCATGACAGATTGGTCAAGCTCTGGGGGGCGGGGTCGAGGAGCGAGCAGCGCCCAAAGGCCGAAGGCCGTCCGAAGGACGCAGGAGTTCGCCGACAATCGCAGGCGTACTCCGAGTACGCCGAGGATCGGCGACGACCGAGGACGACCATAGGTCGGGACGGACGCCCACAGGCCGAAGGCCCTCCGATCGACGTAGGCCGAGCGCGTCCAGACCGAGATGAGAATTGCGACGCTCATCGGCCCGCCCGCTAGTTGGGGGCGATCGCGCCGCGCGTGATGTGTCCGTCCTCCTGCTCCCGGAAGGCGTCGTTGATCCGCTCCAGCGGGAACGTGTGGGACAGGATCCGCTGATAGGGGTACTTCGCCCGGGTGCGGATCATGAGGTCGAGCGTGGCCTTGAGGTGCTCGGCCTCGTAGTGGATGACGCCGACGATGCGCCGGTTGCCGAAGACGAGCCACGACGGGTCGATGGTGCCCTCCAAGCCGGCGTTGATGTTGCCGACCTCGAGGTAGGTCCCGTCGGGCGCCAGCATGCGGAGCCCCTCGTCCACGATGCCGGGATCCCCCACCAGCTCCATCACCACGTCGGCGCCCCAATCGTCGGTCAGGGCCCGGACGCGCTCGACCCGGCTGGCCGGGGTGCGGTACTCGCGTAGGTCGACGGCCTCGTCGGCCCCGAACTCCCGCGCCAGGGCGAGTCGTTCGTCCACCCCGTCGATGACCACGATCTTCCCCGCGCCCATCTCGCGGGCGGCCGCGCAGGAGTAGACGCCGAGCCCGCCGGCCCCCTGGATCACGACCGTCTGACCCGCGTGGAACCCGGCGATCTCCAGCGCGGCGTAGACCTGGGTGAAGGCGCAGTTGATGCCGGCCGCCATCGCGTCGGTGATGGCGTCGGGGATCCGGAAGATGGCGTGGCCGGCCCCCAGGTAGAAGTACTGGCCGTAGCCGCCCTGGAAATGGGGCCAGACGTCGCAGCTCACCGCCCAGTTCGACTGCCGGGTGGGGCAGGACCGGAAGTGGCGCCGCAGGCACGCCGGGCAGCGCCCGCACGGGATGAAGTACCGGTAGATGACCCGGTCGCCCTCGCGGAGCGGCTGGCCGGCCGAGTCGCGGGTGACGCCCGCCCCCAGCTTGTACACGGTGCCCATGTGCTCGTGGCCGGTGTTCAGCGGGAGCGGCCGGCCCCGCTTCGTGAAGTCGTAGTGGCCCTTCCAGTAGTGCATGTCGGAGCCGCAGACGTTGGCCAGGGCGACCTTGATCAGCACCGCCCCCGGCACCGGATCCGGCACCGGGTACTCCCGGATCTCGAAGCCCTTGCCGAGCCCCTGCCACGCCGCCAGCCGGCCCACCTCGGCCATCCCGTCGTCCTCCTCGTCGTCGGATCACGCAACGCCGACGATGCTGCGCCAACGGCCTGGCGGTGTCAAGGCGGGACCCCGCACATCGGCCCCGGGCTGCGCTACAATCTCCACGGGCACGAGGTAGAAAATGGGACCGACGCTCGGTGGAGGGAACGACATGACACGACGCGTGGTCATCGGCCTCCTGGCGCTCTCGATCACCGCCTGCGCCACCGCGCCGGCGGGTCCGCCGCAGACGTCGGAGCCCGCGGCGAACCCGCCGCGCCGCCGTCTCGGTCGGCAGCCAGGTCGTGGCCGTCATCGGGACCCCCTTCTACCTGATCTACAAGACCGTCGTGTGCGCGGCGACGCTCGTCATCGCGCCGCCCATGTCGGGGCTGGTGGCCATGACCGATCGCGACGACCGGCAGGTCATCCGCCGGCGGATCGACGAGGGCACCACGCAGAACTGCGGCGGGTCCTGGATCCTCACGCCCGCCTCCCCGTGACGGCCGCCCTCGAGATGCCTTCCCGCCGAGCCGGAATTCGCGCGCTCGTGGGATAGAATATGCCCGTGAGCCTTCAGGGGGGAACAGCCAACCACTGGATCGGACGCATCGCGCCTCGTGGCCGGTCCGACGCCTACGCCTTGGCGACGAGCCCGACCTGTGCCTGCTGACCACCGCGGAACAGAGGCTGGAGATGATGTGGTCCCTGGCGCTCGAGGTCCTGGGCGCTGACCGGAAGGCCCCTGCCGCAGTACCGTCGGCAGGACGCGCCGGTCCGCCTCCTCGAGCTCTCGGCTCTCCGAAAGAGCTGAGAGGCTGTGCATCAAGGGCGTCGGGAGTTGCTTCAGAACAAGCGCGCCACGGGTCGCCTCCGAGACCTGGCCGACGTCGAAGCCCTGGAGGCGAGCGGAGAGATCGCGCCGCCCTGAGGAGCATCATTGGGACGCGGCGAAGACGACCCATCCGGTGAGTCCCCCCTGAGTCGGCTCGAGTTCCACATCGCCCAGAAGATCGCGCAGCGTGACGCGATCGATCGCGCGGCCGAGCGCGTGGCCGGGCTCGACGGCGTGGTGGTCGAGTTCGGACTGGGCCAGGGGCGCTCGTATTCCCACCTGGTCGCCCGCTTTCCCGACCGCGAGGTCTTCTGCTTCGACCGCCAGGACGCCACGCCACCCGGCTGGGCGCCGCCGGCCGATCACCTCTACCTGGGCGAGTTCGACGCCGTGCTCCGCGACCCGACGGTCCACGCCCGCTTCGCCGGCCGGGTCGTCCTGGCCCACCTGGATCTCGCGCGTGGCGACTCCCCGGATTCCCGGGTGCACCACTTCGTGGTCGGGCAGACCCATGGCTGGCTGCGGCCCGGGGGCTCGGTGCTCAGCGACCGGCCGCTCCGGCTCGAGCCGGCGTGGGGCCTCGAGCCGCTCGGGCCGGCCGGAGAGTCCTGGCCGCCGGACCGGCCCCGGTTCTACGCCTACCAGCGGCACTCCGCGTGAAGCGCGGGCACCACCACGACCGCAGGCCCTGACGCGCTGCTGGCGGGGCGGGAGGCGGACTACGCCACGCTGATCGACCTGCTGGACTCCGTCGGGCGGGCCTGGGCCACCCAGCAGACGGGCCACCCCGGCCGTCCGCCCATCCCCTTCCACACCATCCTGGCGGTGCCCCGCTCCCGCCTGGCGAGCCGCGCCGACTGGCGGGCCCCGCGCCTCCGCTGACAGAGCACGAGAGGTTGCTATCGTGCCCTTGTCATGCCGAAGCCGCATGGCAGCGAAAGCGGGCCCTCAGAGCTTGTCGGCGATGTGTCGGGCGGCCTCCGCGGAGGTGCGCACCGGAATGATCTCGAAGTGGCCAAGGTCGCTCCACGCCTTCATCCATGGATCGAACAACGACCGATCCTCGGTGCGCATGACCTGAAAGCACCGGAAGTAGTCGAGGTCCACCCAGCTGTCGACGTATTCGAGACCGGGTGGCAGCTGGCGACCACGGTCGCGAGCACGACGATAGATCTCCGGAGCCGCGCCCGCATTGAAGTACTCGATGACCATGTAGAGCATCACGGGATCTCCTCGCGGTCCGTTGTCGTTAGACTCGGCTGAATAGCGTTGCCCTGGTTAGTTACACTCGGTGTAGATTGGCCAACGCCTCAACAAGCGGTACGCTCTTCGCTAGTTGTGCAATGCCGCGCATGGAGAGGCGCAGCGCGCGGTCGATCTCACGAACCGCATCATGGGCCCGGTCGAGAGGGCGGAGCGCCCAGTCAGGCATGTCCTTCGCCTAACAATCGCGCTCAGCGGCGCGCGAGGCGCGTCCGCTCGAGTGCGAAGCTAGACCGTCACGACGGGAGGTCCTCGAGTCGAACACCGCTACCGTCCCTGAGAGCTTTGCGCGCTTCCGCCACGCGGCGCAGAAACTCGGGGTGATGTTCCAGAAGGTAGCCAGAATATAGCCAGAATTGTCAGCAGTGTCAAAACGGGGCCCAGGCGGCTTCCCGGATGGACTGCCGGCCTAGAAGCCGCCGGCGCCGGGGCGGGGGCCGAGGCCGGCCGGGTCGTGCTCGGGCTTCCGGCCCGCCATCAGGTCGGCGACGATCCGCGCGGTGCCGAACGCCATCGTCCAGCCCATGTGGCCGTGGCCGGCGTTGAGGAAGAGGTTCCGGTGCCGGCCGGTCCCGACGATGGGGCGACCGTCCGGGGTCATCGGCCGGAGGCACGCCCGGTACTCGCCCCGGTCGTAGTCGACGGCCTCCGGGAAGACGTCGCGCGCGAACTTCAGGATGTTGTTGAAATCCCGCGGCGTCCAGCTCCAGTCGTAGCCGGCGAACTCGGCGGTCGAGGTGAGCCGCAGCCGATCGCCCAGCCGGGACCAGCCGACGAGCCACCGCTCGTCGACGCCCGGCAGGGTCGGCGCCAGGCCGCCCGCCTTGAGCGGGAACGTCGAACGAGTAGCCCTTGGCGGGATAGACGGCGAGCCGCACGCCCACCGTGCGGGCGATCAGCGGGCCGTTGACGCCGAGCGCCAGGACGTAGGCGTCGGCGGTGAGGAGGCCGCCGGCGGTCATCGCGCCGACGACGCGGTCCCCCTCGGCGCGCAGGCCGGTGACGGGCGTCCCGAGCCGGAAGGTCGCCCCGAACTTCTCCCGGCAGACCCGGGCGAGGTTCTCGCTGAACACCCGGGAGTCCCCGCTCGTGTCCCCGAGGTCCCGGATCGCCCCGGCGATCCGGTCCTGGACCGGCTCGAAGACCGGGTCGAGCCTGGCCACCGCGGCCGCGTCCAGGGTCTCCTGCTTCTGGCCGTGCTCCGCCAGGAGCGCCATCTTCCGGACTCCCGCCTCCAGCTCGACCGGGTCCCGGTAGAGGTAGAGGGCGCCCCGCGTGATGGCGTGGTACTCGATCCCTTCCCGCCGCACGAGGTCGGTCATGACCGCCTGGCTGTACTGGCAGAGGCGCAGCTTGATGAGCGTGTTGTGGCGGGCCCGCTCGGCGGTGCACTCGCGGAGGAACCGCCAGCCCCAGGTGTAGAGCCGAAGGTCGGGCGCGAGCTTCACCCGGATGGCGGTCTCCTTCCCGAGGAGGGACCGCACGAGCTGGGCCGGGGCGCTCGGCGACGCCCACGCGAAGGAGTGGCCGGGGGCGATGATGCCCGCGTTGCCGGAGGTCGCCTCGAGGCCGAGCTGGTCCTTCGCCTCCACGAGCGTGACTTCGTGCCCGTCCAGGCCGAGGAAGTACGCCGTGGTGACGCCCACGATGCCGCCGCCGAGAACGAGGACCTTCATGGCACTGGAGCTTACGTCGGGGCCGCGCCTCCCCGCAAGCCGGTCGCCGGAGAGCGCCCGCCACGGCCCGGGCCGACCACGGCGAGCGACTGGACTGACACCTGGAAGCGTCGCTACAATCGGCACGACCGAGAGGTGTCTCGATGAAAGAGCTCCCAGTCGTTCCCGAGCGATCGCTCCCGGCGCTGCCGGCCGCGAAAGAGTAGCCGGCGGGGAAAGCCTCGCGACCTGGCTACTGACCTGAGGGGTCCGTGAGATCGGTCGCGATCGAGCCCACGTTCGAGGCGTGGCAGGAGGCGGCCCGGGCGCTTCTGCGCGAGGGCATGCCGCCCGGCGACGTCGAGTGGCGCGAGGGCCCGGCCGCCGTGCGCCCGGGGCCCGAGGGTGGGCCCTCGGCGGCGATCCGCGTGCCCCGCCGGTTCATCGAGCTGGCGGGCCGGGTCGCGCGCCACGGTGATCCCGCCCGGTGGGCGCTCCTCTACTCGGTGCTCTGGCGGCTCGTCCACGAGAGCCGGGACCTCCTGGCGAGCGAGGCCGACCCGGAGGTCCGCCGGCTCGTCACGCTGGCCGCCGAGGTCCGGGGCGAAGGCGCCCGTGACGCGGCGCCGGACGCGCCCCTCACCCTGTCCGGGGACGCGGGGGCCGCGGGGGCGGCGCCGTTCGTGCCGGTTGGTGCCGGCCTCGCGGAGCTGCGGGTGGCCGCCCGGCGCTGCACCGGCTGCGACCTGTACCGCCACGCGACCCAGACAGTGTTCGGCCGGGGCCCGGTAGACGCCCGCGTCGTGCTGGTCGGCGAGCAGCCCGGCGACCAGGAGGACCTTCAGGGCGCGCCGTTCGTGGGGCCGGCCGGCGAGGTGCTCGACCGCGCGCTCCGGGAAGCCGGTCTCGCGCGCGAGCGGCTCTACGTGACGAACGCGGTGAAGCACTTCAAGTTCGTGGAGCGGGGCAAGCGACGCATCCACCAGACGCCCGGCCCCGTCGAGATCGCCGCCTGCCGCCCCTGGCTCGAGGCCGAGGTCGCCGTCCTCGAGCCCGGCGTGCTGGTGTGCCTGGGAGCGAGCGCCGCCCGCGCGCTCCTGGGCCCGGACTTCCGGCTGATGCGAGACCGCGGCCGCTTCATGGTCACGCGCTGGGCGCCCAAGACGCTCGCCACGCTTCATCCCTCGGCGGTCCTCCGGGGCGAGGACGAGACGACGCAGGCCCGACTCTATGGCCTGCTGCTGGGCGATCTCAAGCTCGTGGCCGAAGCGGCATAGCCCGCCTGCTCGAGAACGATGAGTCCCACCTCCGCGACCAGGCTCCGCATCGTCGCCACCGCCCAGATCCTCCTGGGGATCCTCCTGCTGCCGTTCTCGATGTTCTTCGGGTCGATCCCGGCGCCGGCCCTGGCGCTGGTACCGATCTAGCTGGATCATCGTCCGCGGGTGTCTCATGTGGCGACCCGGCGCGGGCACTGTCGCGGTCGCGCGTCGCACCGCCTGGGTCTCACTCGGAACGCCCCCAGCAGACCACCCCCCGGCGGCAGCGCTTCGCCCGGCCTGCCCGAAGGGCAAGAGCGCATGATCGCCTGTCTCGCGGCGATGTCTCTCGCGCTGGCAGGTCGAGGCAAGTAGCCGGTCAGAAGTACTCGAACGTGTCGGGCTCGCGCGCCATCCGGAGGCGCAGGCCCGCCATGAAGACCAGGTAGGGATGCGCCCCCCGCGCGATCAGCCGGTCGCGGTCGAGGGCGGTCAGCGCGCCCTGCGTCTCGAGATCCAGGCCCATCTCGGTCATGGCGCCGCCGGCGTCTTCCAGGTAGCGGGCGCGGAAGCCATCGTCGGACTTCAGCCGGAACAGGCACAGATTCAACTGGTACGCGGCGGCCGACGGGAAGAAATAGTGCGTCTCCATATCTCCAGCCTCCCCTAAGGTCCTTGACGCGCCCAAGTCATGGCAGGCGAGTCAGGTTCTCGGGCGGGGCCGAGGAGCGAGCAGCGCTAGGACGCAGGGAGTCGCCGACCGGAGGCGTACTCCGAGTACGCCGAGGATCGGCGACGACCCCAAAGGCCGAAGGCCGTCCGAACGACGACGCGATGCGACGCTCATCGGCCCCGCCCGCTAGACGGGCCAGGTCACGACGGCGTTGCCGTGGTGCCACGACGGCTCGTAGCAGAGCACCTCGGCCCGGGCGTCGCCCACGGCGCCGAGCAGCGTGACCCAGGTTCGCAGCTCGACGTTCCCGGACTTGCCCAGCTCCTCGCCGGTCAGCGCCGCCGCCTCGTGCCCTCGTCCCGCCGCCAGCGCTTCCAGGAGACGGCGATCGAACTCGTAGTCGGGCGCGTCGTAGCGGTCGGTGCCCGGGAAGTGCGACATGCCCCCGGAGGCCAGGAGCGCCACCCGCTCCGGGCGCGCATCGAGAATCGCGCGCAGCGCCTGCCCCCAGGCGTAGCAGCGGCGGGGGGTGGGCTGGGGCGGGAGGTAGACGTTGACGTAGAGGGGCACGATCGGCGCCGGCGGCTCAGGCATCGTGAAGTGGAGCGGGACGTAGAAGGCGTAGTCGAGCCGGAGCGCCTGGGAGTAGAGCAGGTCGAAGCCGCGCTCGATCCCCTCCTCCAGGATGCCCCGGGCCAGCGGCTCGTGGACCGGGAAGCTGTAGCGGTAGCGGCCGAACTGGCCGGCAACCTCGGCGCCGACGAAGACGCCGAGGGCCGGCACCGCGTCGAGGAAGAAGCCCTCGATGTGGTCGCCGGCGACGATCGCGATGGCGTCCGGGCGGGCGTCCGCGAGGAGACGCTTCACCCGGGCGAAGGCCGCGTGGACGCGGAGCACCAGCGCCCGGTCCTCGGTCGGCGGCCGGACCAGGAGCTGCGGGGTGTGGGCGCAGGCGGCGGCGGCGACGAGAGGCATGCCGATCTCCTTCAGGACGGCCGCCGACGGGCGGCCGAGCGGAGCCATTCGAAGAGCCGCGGGCCGGTGACGGGCAACGCGTCCACCTCGACCCCGAGGTCGGCCAGCGCGTCCTCGACGGCGTTGGCGACGGCGGCGCCCGGGGCGATGATGCCACTCTCGCCGACGCCCTTGATCCCCAGCTCGTTCAGCGCTGACGGGAAGTCCACGGACAGCACCTCGAGGGGCGGCACCTCGTCGGCGCGGGGCAGCCCGTAGTCCATCAGGCTTCCCGTCAGGAGCTGCCCGCCGGCGTCGTGGACCAGCTCCTCCATGAGCGCGCTGCCGAGCCCCTGGACGATGCCCCCGTGGAGCTGCCCCTCCACCACCATCGGGTTGATCGGCTGCCCGCAGTCGTGGACCGCCACGTGCTTGAGCAGGCGCACCGCGCAGGTCTCGACGTCGACCTCGACCACGCACGCCTGGGCCCCGAAAGCCCACGTCACCGTCTCGGGATAGAAGAAGGCGCAGCCGTTCAGCCCGGGGCCGCCTGCGGTCGCCAGCCTGGGGCTGCGGACCGCCGCCTGGGCCACCTCGGCCAGCCGGATCCCGCGACCCGGCACGCCCTTGACGAAGACCCGGCCCTCCGCCAGCTCGAGGTCCTCGGGAGCGCACTCGAGGAGGTCGGCGGCCACGAGCCGGGCCTTGTCGGCCACCTCGCGAGCGGTGCGCGCCACGGCCGGGCCGGCGACGGCGGCCACGCGGCTCGCGATGGTCCCCATCCCGTACCCCACCAGCTGGGTGTCGCCGCCCATCACCACCACCTGCTCGAGCGGCACCCCGAGCCGATCGGCACAGATCTGCGCCAGCGTGGTCTCGTGGGCCTGCCCCTGGGCCGAGACGCCGACCATGACGTACACGGTGCCCGACGGGTCGACCCGCACCTGCGCGCCCTCGTACGGGCCGAGGCCGGTCCCTTCCACGTACGCCGACAGCCCGATCCCGATCGGCGACCCGGTCCCCGCGCGCCGCTTCTGCTCGACGCGCCACCCGGCGTAGTCGAGGAGGGCCAGCGCCTTCTCGAACGCGGCGGGGAAGTCGGCCGGATCGTAGACGATCGCGCCCCCGTCGCGGTAGGTGAGCCCGGTGCGGAACGGCATCTCCGCCGGGCGGATCAGGTTGCGGCGCCGCAGCTCGGCCGGGTCCATCCCGATCCGGCGCGCCGCCCGATCCAGCAGCCGGTCGAGGACGAGGGCCGCCTCGGGACGGCCCGCGCCCCGGTAGGCCGCGGCGAAGGTCTTGTGGGTCACCACGTTCCGTCCGGTCGCCCGGTAGTGCGGGACGCGATAGGGCCCGGGCAGATGGTTGATCGTGTTGACCGTGATCGCGTCGCCCAGCGTGGGATACGGCCCGTGGTCCCGGGTGAACTCGGTCTCGAGCGCGACGATCGTGCCGTCCCGCCGCACGCCGAGCCGCGCGCGATGGGCCTGGTCGCGGTCGGCGGCCGCGGTGAGGAAGTGCTCCTGGCGCGTCTCCACCCACTTCACCGGGCAGCCGAGCCGTCGCGCGAGCGCCGGCACCAGGATGTCCTCGGGATAGACGTGGCCCTTCACGCCGAAGCCGCCCCCGACGTCGGGGGCGAGGACGCGCACCCGCTCCTCGGGGAGCCCGAGGGCGGTCGCGATCGCGCTGCGGACGGCGAACGGCACCTGGGTCGAGACCCAGACGGACAGGAGCCCCGTGGCGTCCTCGGGCACGGCGAGCACGCCGCGCGGCTCGATGGGGACCCCGAGCACCCGCGGATAACGGAGAGCGGTCTCCACCACGACGTCGGCATCGGCCAGGCCCCGGGTCGCGTCGCCGACCTGGCCCGCCGACAGCCCGGCGAGGTTGTCCGGCCAGTCGGGGTGCACTCGGGCCGCCCCCGGTGCCAGCGCGGTGTCGGCGTGGGCCACGGCGGGAAGCGGCGCGTACTCGATCGCGACGCCGTCGAGCGCGTCCGCCGCGAGGTACGGATCCGTGGCCACGACCGCGACGACCGCCTCGCCGACGTGGCGGACCCGGTCGCCGGCAAGCACAGGGTGCGTGTACGGCCGGAAGTGGGGCGTGGGGACCAGCGCCGGGATCGCCGCCGCGGCCAGCTCCGGCAGCTCGGCCGCCGCGAAAACGGCGCGGACGCCGGGTCGGCGCCGGGCCTCCGTCGCGTCGATCCGGACGATGCGGGCGTGGGCATGGGGACTCCGGACCAGGGCCAGGTGGAGCAGACCCGCCACCCGGATGTCGTCCAGGTAGCGTCCGCGTCCCGTGAGAAAGCGGAGATCCTCGCTCCGCTTCACCGAGCTGCCGACCCAGCGCGCGCCAGGCGTCATGCGAACCGAGCGGCAGGATGTCGAGGGATTCTGGTCATCGGCGATGGCCGTAGCCGATGATACCCCCCTCGCGCGACGGCTTCAAACGGCCGCCGACCGTATTGATTCGAGTCACCGGAGGCAACAGCTACCAACAGACGGGCGTTACGACCAGACTGAACCGACGCGCGCGCTGCCGCCGTCAAAAGAGTACGCATTCATGATAGAGTCTGGAGCACTCGGGAGGTACCTGATGGGTCCCTACGACAGTCGCCGACTGACCCTCGATCCTGGCCTCACCGCTCTCACGCTTCACGCGTTGCGGAGCCGTGACGGCCACTACCCCTTCATCGAGCGCCACGCCCGATCGCGCAGGCTGCGGGCGGCGCTCCGGCAACGCCTGGCCGCCTGGTTCCCCACGATCCGCACCCTGCTGACCGCCCGCCCGACCACGAGCTGACGCGCTCGCTCGCCGGCGCCTGGAGACCGGCCCGCGCCTGAACGACCTGGGTCCCGAGCCCGGGCGGTTGTATCGTAGCCGCCTCTAGGGCCGGGAGCTGGCGCAGATCCCGCGGTACCAGCTCACCGCCGGGCTCCGCCACAGCCGCCCGGGGTGGCCGACGCTCTCGGCCGACCTGTGCTACGTGGGCCCGCGATTCGAGGACGACAGGAATCGAGTCCGTCTCGGCGACGCCGTGGTCCTCGACCTCACCGTCTCCATGCAGCTTGCCCGGCGCGCCCAGCTCTTCCTGTCGTTCGAGAGCACCCTCGGCAGCGAGCTCGAGCTCGCGAGGATGAGCGACGGGGTGGCCACGCTCGGCTCCCCGACCCTCGTCCGCGGCGGCCTGCGCGTCGGCTTCTGAGATGAACGTGCCCCACGTGCTAGAGTAGCTGCCTCATGGTGGACATCCGCCACCACGATGACCGGTATTCGGAAGGGTGACTGAGCGCACGGGGCCCGAGACCGTCTCCGCCTGCTTCCGCGCCGCGCTCGACACCGCGGCCGACACGGGGTTCCTCGCGATGGAGCATGGAACCCTCAGCTACGTCCAGGCGGCCGACTGGTCGCGGGCCGTCGCGAGCGGACTCACCGCCCTGGGGATTCGACGGGGAGACCGCGTGGCGATCGTCTCCACAAACCGGCCCGAGATGGTCATCCTGTGGCTGGCGTGCCTCCGGCTCGGCGCGTGCTTCTGTCCCCTCAACACCGGCTTCACGGGTCCCCAGCTGGCGAATCTCTTCCGGCGGCTGACGCCGGCCCTGGTGATCGCGGAGCCCGGGGCGGCGGCGGCGATCGCGGACGGCCTGGCCCGGAGCGAGACCGCGGTGCCGGCGGTGGCGCTCGGTCCGGCGCCGACCGGCTGGGCGAGCTGGGACGATCTCGAGCGGCATCACGGCGATCCCGGCTGGGTCGAGGCCCGGCCGGGCGACCTCGCGGCGATCCTGTGCACGTCGGGCACCACCGGCCCCTCCAAGGCGGTGGCCCTGTCTCACCGATGGTTCACGAAGATGTGCGAGACGACGGCGCGGTACTGGGGCTTCGGACCGCGGGACGTTTTCTACTCCCCCTTTCCCCTGTACCACATCGACGCGCTCGCCCTCACGGTGACCCCCGCCATCTACCACGCCACCGGCACCGCGATCGGGGTCCGCTTCTCGGTCCGCCGGTTCTGGGAGGAGATCCGCCGGTTCCGGGCGACGGTCTTCGACTTCATGGGCAGCACGCTGACGCTCCTGTGGAAGCGGGAGCCGGCGCCGGATGACGCGGACAACCCGGCGCGCCTCGGGTGGGGCGTGCCGCTGCCCGATTTCGCCCGCGCGTTCGAGGATCGGTTCGGCTGCCGTTTGGTCGACTGCTACGGCTCCACCGACGTGGGGCTCCCCGTCGTCGGCCTCCCCGGCGAGCCCAAGCCGACCGGCGCCTGCGGGCGGGCGGTGGAGGGATGCGAGGTGGCTATCCTGTCGCCGGACGGATGGCGTCTTCCCGCCGGCCACTCCGGTGAGATCGCCATCCGCGTGGACGAGCCCCACACGCTCATGGAGGGTTACGTCGGCGATCCCGAGGCCACCCTCCGGACGTGGCGGGGTCTGTGGCACCACACGGGCGATCGCGGCCGCCTGGACGAGCAGGGATACCTGTACTTCGAGAGCCGGCTGACCGACTCGATCCGGCGCCGCGGCGAGAACGTGTCGGCCCAGGAGCTGGAGGAGCTGGTCCTGGCCCATCCCGACGTCCTGGAGGCCGCCGCCGTCGGGGTACCCTCGGAGCTGACCGAGGAGGACATCAAGGTGGCGGCCGTTCCACGGCGAGGTGCTGCGCTCGACACCCCGGGGCTCGCGCGGTGGCTGGCCGAGCGGGTGCCGCGCTACATGACCGTCCGGTACGTCGAGCTGGTCGAGGATCTCCCGAGAACCGACACCCAGAAGGTCATGAAGACGACCCTCCGCGAGGAGTGGAGAACGACCGGGACGTGGGACGCCGAGCAGGCGCGGTTCCTGGCCGACGGGCCCGCCGCTCGACAGGAGAAGCCATGACGCTCGAGACGGTCCTCTACGACGTGCAGGACGGCATCGCCCGCATCCGGCTCAACCGGCCCCACCGGCTGAACGCGATGGTGCCCCAGCTCATGCGCGACCTGCACCGGGCGTTCGTGGCCGCCGCCGAGGACGCGGCGGTGCGGGTCGTCATCCTGTGGGGTGAAGGGCGCGCCTTCTGCGCGGGTGACGACCTGAAGGAGTCCGCCCAGGCCCCGACCGACGTCGGCCACGTCCGCGACTTCGTCAACGAGATCCAGCAGGTCACCGTGGACATGAAGTCGATGCCCAAGCCGATCATCGGCGCCATTCACGGCTACGCGGTCGGCGGCGGATGCGAGCTGGCGCTGGACTGCGATCTCGTGGTGGCGGCCGAGGACGCGAAGTTCGGGTTCGTCGAGACCGGGGTCGGACTGTTCTGCACCGGCGGCGTGACCCACTTCCTCCCCCGCACGGTGGGGCTCGCCAAGGCGAAGGAGCTGATCATGACGGGCGAGCTCTTCGACGGACGGGAGGCCGAGCGGCTCGGGCTGGTGAACCGGGCGGTGCCCCGGGACCAGGTGCTCCCGGTGGCCGAGGCCCTCGCGCGGAAGATCATGGCGAGGGCCCCCATCCCGATCTCGATGACGAAGCTCGCCCTCGAGGCGGGGGTCCAGAGCGATCTCGCCACGGCCATGGCCCTGGAGACCGCCTCGACGGTCACCTGCTTCCTGACGGAAGACGCGCGGGAAGGTGCGCGGGCCTTCGTCGAGAAGCGACCGCCACGCTACAGCGGCCGATAGCACAGAATCAGCCCGGAAGAACGAGGCCGCCGCCGCCTTGTGCGACGGCCCGGCCTGCGCTACGCTCTCGCCACGTGGAGCCATCCCGGAGCGGAGCCGGGCCGCCCGAACCGGCGTCATGCCCCGCGTGCCCAACCACGCAGGAGACCGCGGCGTTCCGCTTCAACCGCCCAAGGAGGTAGGGTCGATGCGAACTCTTCGAGTGATCCTCACCCTCGCGCTGGCCGCCGGACTGGTGGTGGCCGGCTTCCTGCCCGCCGTGCTGGACGTCTCGGCCCAGCAAGCGAAGAAGGTGATCAAGTTCGGCGTCAACCGGGGGGCCGAGAACCTCGACCCCGTGACCCAGGACGCCAACCCCGACATCTGGGCCTTCATGCAGATCTACCAGCAGCTCGTGCGCGTCAACGTCAAGGGCGACGGCTTCGAGCCCGACCTCGCCGAGAAGTGGACCACGTCGGCGGACGGCCGGACGTGGACCTTCATGCTGCGAAAGAACGCCAAGTTCTCGACCGGCGATCCGGTGACGGCCGCCGACGCCGTCTGGTCGCTCAAGCGGGCGCGCGACACCAAGGGTCCGTGGAAGTGGGCCCTGGAAGCGGTGGAGGACATCGCGGCCAAGGACGACCACACGGTGGTCATCTCCCTCAAGGAGCCGTGGGCGCCCTTCCTGGCCGACATCTCGCTCTTCTCCAACAGCATCATGTCCGAGAAGGTGTTCAAGAACGCCTCCGCCGACGACATCTCCAACAAGCCGGTCGGCTCCGGACCCTTCATGCTCGCCGAGTGGAAGAAGGGCGAGGTGCTGATCATGAAGGCCAACCCCCACTACTACGAGAAGGGCCTGCCGAGGACGGCCGAGCTGCACATCCGGTACATCCCGGACGACAACAGCCGGATCATCGCGCTCCAGTCGGGCGAGCTGGACGGCATCGACTACCCGCCGTTCTCCCGCATGGAGGAGCTGAGAAAGGATCCCAAGCTGGAGGCGCAGCTCAATCCCTCCACCCAGGTGTCGCACCTCGTGCTCAACGTCCGCGAGGCTCCGCTCAACAACGTGAAGCTCCGTCAGGCGCTGGCCTACGCCACCGACCGGGCCGCCATCGTCAAGGCCGTCTGCTTCGGGAACTGCACGCCGGCGACGACCTTCCTGCCGATGACGACCCCGTTCTTCAACAAGGGCTCGAAGGGCTACCCCACCGACCTCAACAAGGCCAAGCAGCTCTTCAAGGAATCCGGGGTGGGAACGGCGGTCACGCTGAAGCTCATGTACCGCTCCAACGACGCGGTCCACCAGCCGACCGCGGTGGCCCTGAAGGAGATGTGGGGCAAGCTCGGCGTCAACCTCGAGCTGGAGCCGCTCGACCGCGCCACCGAGACGCAGCGCTACCGGGCGAACCAGTTCCAGGTCCGCGTGACCGGCTGGACCAACGACATCCCCGACCCCTCGCAGCTCGCGGCCTACGAGCTGGGGTTCACGGAGAGCGAGTCGTACCACAGCGGCTACAAGTCGGCGGAGATGGACGCGCTCCTGGCCAGGGGCATGCGCGAGACGAACCTCGAGAAGCGCCGGCAGATCTACTACGAGATCCAGGAGCTGGCGCTGCGGGACTCGCCGCTCATCTGGCTCTACTACTCGCCCTACACCATCGCCATCAACAAGAAGATGAAGGGGTTCGTGCAGATGGCCACCGGGCCCTGGATCTTCAAGAACGTGACCGTCGGCGAGTAGCGGCCCCGTGCCCCTCGCCAGCTACGCCCTCCGGCGCATCGGCCAGACCCTGCCGGTGGCCCTGCTGGTGACGGTGCTGATCTTCCTCCTCATCAAGCTGCTCCCCGGGGACCCGGCGGCGGCCATCCTCGGGGAGCGGGCCAGCGACGCGGCGGTCCAGGCCCTGCACCGGCAGTGGGGCCTGGATCGCCCGCTCTGGCAGCAGTACGCGGTCTACATGCGGAACCTGGCGACGGGCGACCTGGGCCAGTCGTTCCGCTACCGCACCCCGGTGATCGACCTCCTCCCCCGCCGCATGGGGGTGACGATGTTCCTCGTGGTCTACAGCCTCGTCCTGGCCGTGGTCATCGCCGTGCCGCTGGCCGTCGTGGCGGCCACGAACCGCGAGCGCTGGCCCGACCAGGCGGTGCGGGCCCTGATCACGCTGCCGCTGGCGTCGCCCCCCTTCTGGATCGGCATCCTGCTCCTCATCGTCTTCGCGCTCAAGCTCGGCTGGTTCCCGGCCACCGGCTACGGCGAGGGCTTCACCGGCCACCTCCGCCACCTGTTCCTGCCGGCCCTCACGCTCTCCCACGCGTTCGCGGCGGTCCTGACCCGCAACCTCCGCTCCGCTCTCATCGACGTGCAGACCACCACCTACGTCGACTTCGCCCGCGCCAAGGGTCTGGACCGGCCGCACGTCCTGGTCCACCACGTGCTGCGCGCCGCGCTGCTGCCGATCGTCACGCTGATCGGCGTCCGCCTCTCGTACGCCATCGGGGGCTCGGTGGTCGTCGAGACCGTCTTCTCGCTGCCCGGCCTCGGGTCCTGGATGGTGGAGTCGATCATGGCCCGCGACTACATGGTCGTCCAGACCCTGACCCTGGCCTTCGCGCTCGGCGCGATGGCGATCAACCTCGCCACCGACCTGGTCTACCCGCTGTTCGATCCCCGGGTCCGCATGGGATAGGCCCCGGTGAGCGTCGTCGCCGCGGAGATCCCGATCGCAGCGTCGGCCCGGCCGCGGCTCCACCGGAGCCTCACGGCCGGCGGGCTCATGCTGGGACTCCTGGTCGCCGCCGCGGTGGCCGGCCCGCTGCTCTCGCCGTACACCCCGACCGCCCACGACTTCGACGCGCTCCTCCAGCCCCCGAGCCTCGCCCACCCGTTCGGCACCGACAACTTCGGGCGGGACGTGCTGACCCGGATCATCTATGGCGCCGTCATCGACCTGCGCATCGGCGTGCTGGCGGTGGCGTTCCCCTTCGTCTTCGGCTCGGTGCTGGGGGCGGCGGCCGGCTACTACGGCCGCTGGGTCGACACGCTGGTCATGCGGGTCGTCGACGTGATCACCGCGGTGCCCTTCCTGGTCCTCGTGATCGCCGTGGTCGCGTTCCTGGGGCCGGGCGAGGTCAACATCTTCATCGCCATCGGGGGCGTCGGCTGGGTGACCTACGCCCGCCTGGTGCGCGGTGAGGTGTTGCGCGAGAAGAGCCTGGAGTACGTGGCGGCCGGGCGGGCGCTCGGGTTCCGCCGGTGGCGGCTCCTCCTCGGCCACGTCCTGCCCAACGCGATCCCGCCCGGCGGTCATCTTCCTCGCCTCCGACGTCGTGCTCGTCATCCTCACCACCGCGTCGCTCGGCTTCCTGGGCCTGGGCGTCCGGCCCCCCGCGCCCGAGTGGGGGATGATGATCTCGGAGGGGCGCGAGTTCCTGGCCAGCGGGTGGTGGGTGGCGACCATGCCCGGCTTCGCCTGCATGTACACCGGCCTCGCCTTCATCCTCCTCGGCGACGGGGTCGCCGACCTCCTCCGCGTGAAGGGGCAGTGAGAGGAGCCGGCAGGCGGGCATCCGGCACCCCCAGGTGGGGGGGTCCAGGTGGGGACCGCCGGAAGGGCGGGACGGACGCCCACAGGCCGAAGGCCGTCCGATCTACGCAGGCCGAACGCGTCCCGGCGAGTTGGTGGTTGGGACTCCCCCCCTGGCGAACAATCCAGTGACCGGCGACGGGCTCCTCGCGGTCGAGGACCTGCGCGTGGAGATCCCGACCCGGCGCGGCGTCGTCCACGCCGTGCGGGGCGTCAGCTTCGGCGTGCAGGCGGGCGAGACCTTCGCCCTGGTCGGGGAGTCGGGCTCGGGCAAGACGATGACCTGCCGGGCGATCGTCCGCCTCGTCCACCCGCCGGGGCGGATCACCGGGGGCCGCGTCGTCTTCCAGGGGCGCGACCTGGTGCGGCTGCCCGAGCGGGAGCTGGAGCGCATCCGCGGGCGCGGCCTGGTCATGGTCTTCCAGGACCCCATGACGGCCCTCAACCCCGTGCTGAGCGTCGAGCGCCAGATTACCGAGGTCCTGTCCGATGGCGGCTCCCGGCGGGCCCGGGCCGTGGAGCTCCTCCGGCAGGTCGGCATCCCGGACCCCGAGCGGCGGCTCCAGGCCTATCCTCACCAGCTCTCCGGCGGCCAGCGCCAGCGCGTGATGCTGGCCATCGCCCTCGCGCGCCAGCCGCGGCTGCTCCTCGCCGACGAGCCCACCACCGCGCTGGACGTGACGATCCAGGCCCAGATCCTCCGCCTCATCGTGAGCCTCCAGAAGGCGATGGGGATGGCGCTCATCCTCGTGACCCACGACCTGGGCGTGGTCTACCAGGCGGTCGATCGCGTCGCCGTCATGTACGCCGGCCAGGTGGTCGAGCTGGCGACCACGGCCGAGCTGTTCGCGCGGCCCCGCCATCCGTACACGATCGGCCTGATCGCGTCGATCCCCAGCCTCGACCGGAGCCGGCCCCTGGTGCCCATCCCCGGGTCGCCACCCGACCTGGTCGCGGTCGGCCGGGGCTGTCCGTTCGCCCCCCGCTGCGCCTGGGCGTCGGCGGAGTGCCTGGACGGCGACATCCCGCTCCGTCCGGTCGGTGACGCCCACTGGAGTCGGTGCATCAAGGCGGAAAGCCTCGACCGGTGTCTGAGCCCCTCCTCGAGGTCCGCGACCTCGTCAAGCACTTCCCGCTGCGCCACACGCTCCTCGACGTCGCGCGCGGCCGGCCGCCCGAGGCCGTCCGCGCGGTGGACGGCGTCTCCTTCACGCTCGAGCGGGGCCGGACGCTCGGCCTGGTCGGCGAGTCGGGGTGCGGGAAGAGCACGCTCGGGCGCTGCATCCTCCGGCTCCACGACGCCGACCGGGGCGAGATCCGGTTCGACGGCGTGGACCTGGCGCGGCTCGGCGAGGCCGAGCTGATTCCCTATCGCAAGCGCCTGCAGGTCGTCTTCCAGGACCCCTACGCCTCGCTCAACCCCCGGCAGCGCGTGGGCCGGACCCTGGCCGAGGTGCTCGACGTCCACGGCATCGACGGTCCGGGGGGACGCCGCCGACCGCGTGGAGCAGCTCCTGGTCCAGGTGGGCCTGAGCCCGGCCGACGCCCGGAAGTATCCGGGCGAGTTCTCCGGCGGACAGCGCCAGCGGGTCGGCATCGCCCGGGCGCTGGCGGTGGAGCCGGAGCTGCTCATCGCCGACGAGCCGCTCTCGGCGCTCGACGTCTCGATCCAGGCCCAGATCCTCCAGCTCCTGCTCGACCTGCGGACCTCGCTCGGGCTCGACGATGATCTTCATCTCCCACGACCTCCGCGTCGTGCGGTATCTGAGCGACGAGGTGGCCGTGATGTACCTGGGCAAGATCGTCGAGCGCGCGCCCACCGCGACGCTCTTCGCCCGGCCCCGGCACCCGTACACGGCGGCGCTCCTGTCGGCCGTGCCCGAGGTGGGCGGCGAGCGCCGGGACACCGTCCCCATCGAGGGCGAGCCGCCGAGCGCCGTCCGGATCCCGGCCGGCTGCCGGTTCCATCCCCGCTGCGCCTGGCGCGAGGAGCGATGCCTCCGGCAGTCGCCGGAGCTCCGCGAGCTGGCGCCCGCGCACTTCGTCGCCTGCCACGTCGCGGAAGATCGCGCGGCGACTGGTGATTCCCAGCCGCGGCCCCCCGGGTGAACGCGCGTGGCGGGTTCCCGCCAGGCGGTGGTAGACTCGAAGGCAACCGGGTTGGACTCATCTCGAATGGGAGGACGTGATGTCGTACTTCAGGGGAGCCGTTATCGCATCCCTCGTCATCGCTCTGACCGGCTGCGCCGCGACGCTTCCCGCCGCCCGCGACCTCCAGCCGCAAGACGTGAATCGGCTAGCCGGGAACTGGACCTGGACCGCCTGGTCCTCGACGCCGGCCCGCCTCGGGGCCGGACCGATCAAGGTCAAGGTCGCCGACGGCCGGCTGCAGTTCGAAGCATCGGCCGCCGTCGGCACCCTGGTCCTGTACGAAGACGCCAGCCGGCGAGTCCTGAGAGGGGAAGGCCGGGATCGCACGGGAGGCGGGCCGTTCGTCGTGGAGCTGACCCAGCGGGGCGCCGTGACCCCGGCGACCGCGGGCTTTGACGGCTCGGGCAGGGCGGTCTTCGCGCTGGTCGTCGTCCAGTAGCACCCCGCCCCAGAACCGCCGGCGATCCTGTCCACGATCTCCTCGGCCCTGCTCCCCGCTGACCGATCCAGGGAAGCGGGGGCGGGCCGAGGATCGCCTCGTCACCACGACTCGCCTTCTCGGTAGCCCGGCCGCACTCTGGACGCGATCTCGGGAGCGAACGATGAAGGGAGCCAGCCATGGGTCATGACGCGATCCGGATCCGGGACATCGTCGCCGAGCCGGGCACCCGGCAGCGCGGGCGTCTCAAAGTCGGCGAGACCGCGGCCGGGCCCATCGAGATGCCCCTGGTGATCGTCCACGGGTCGGGCCCCGGGCCCACGCTCTGTCTCACCGGTGCCGTCCACGGCACCGAGTACCCCGGCACCACGGCCGTCCGCGAGCTGACCCGGCAGCTCGACCCCGAGCGGCTGACCGGCACGGTGATCGCGGTCACCGTCACCAACATGCCGATGTACCAGGCCCGCTCGCCGTTCATCTCGCCGATCGACGGGCTGAACCTGAACCGGGTGGCGCCCGGCCGCCCGGACGGGACGATCACCGAGCGCATCGCCCACACCCTCTTCAGCGAGGTGATGCCCCTGGCCACCCACCACATCGACTGCCACGGCGGGGACATCACCGAGGCGCTCTGGCCGTACGCGGCCTACCGCGTGACCGGCAACCGCGCCGTCGACGAGGTCGGCGAGGCCATGGCCCGCGTGTACACCCCCCGGATCTTCGCCCTCCTCAAGGAAGGCCTCCCGCTGGCCATCACCCACGGCACCGTCACCTCCGAGGCCGCCCGGCGCGGCATCGCCTCGATCCTGGGCGAGTGCGGCAGCGACCGCGGACTCGATCCGGCCGACGTGCGCACGCACGTCAACGGGATCACCAGCGTGATGCGCTACCTGAAGATGATCCCGGGCGAGCCGACCGTCGCCCGGGACCTGCTCCTGGGCGTCAGCCAGTTCGTGGTCCCGGCCGATCGCGGCGGCCTCCTGCGCCTCGCCGTCCAGGTCGGTGACGAGATCGCCGAGGGCCAGCCGCTCGGCGAGATCTGGGACGAGTTCGGCGACGTCGTGGAGACGCTCCGGGCCCCGGCCCGGGGTCTGATCCGCCTCGTCTGGACCCACAAGGTGGTCAACACGGGCGACCTCGTGCTCAAGTGCTGGGTTACCGAGCCGGCGCCGCCCTTCCCCTTGACGGATCGGTTCGCCCGGTAGCATCGTCGAGCCAGCGCCAGCGGCGCGGCAGGGAGGCCCCGGCATGGAGATCAGGTCCCAGAAGCTCAGCGAGTTCTTCAACATCGGGCGCGACCGGGGGTGGGACGTCCAGAAGCAGGCCTGGACCGTGCATTCCCTGGTCAACCCCGAAGGCCGGGTCCTCACGCTCGGGGACATCATGGAGGGGATCCCGCCGGACCTCCCCCTGGCGAAGTCCGGCAACCGCTACGGCTACCCGCCGCTCCGGGAACAGATCGTCCGGTCGCAGCGCTACGAGGTCACCGCCGACGACGTCCTCGTCACCTCGGGTACCCAGCACGCGAACTACCTGGCGTTCGCCACCCTGCTCCAGGCCGGCGACGAGGCCATCATCGAGTCACCCTCGTGGGAGCAGCCGAAGGTCCTGTGCGAGGCGCTCTCCGTGCAGGCCCGGATCCTCCCGCGGCGTCCGGAGCTCGGGTGGAAGTTCGACCTCGACGAGCTCGAGCGGCTGGTCTCCCCCCGCGTGAAGCTGATCTACCTCTGCCACCCGAGCAACCCCACCGGGGCGATCCTCGACGAGTCGGAGCTGAAGGCCGTCTGCGCCGTCGCCGATCGGATCGGCGCCTACGTCGTCTCCGACGAGATCTACCGGGGCCTCGAGTGGGACGAGGCGCTGTCTCCCTCGGTGGTCAACGTCTACGAGCGGGGCGTGACCACGAGCAGCATCTCCAAGACCCTGGGGATGAGCGGGCTCCGCCTCGGGTGGCTCGCGACCCGGGACCGGGCGTTTCGCGAGCGGTGCATGGAGCTGAAGTACTACATCAGCCTCCACCAGCAGAGCCGCCTCGACGAGGTCGTGGCCCTGGCCGCCCTCGAGCCGACCCGATACTGGCGCCTGGTGAGGAAGACGATGGACGCCGCCCGCGTCAACTACGATCTGGTGGCCGCCTGGATGAAGGACAACGGCGTCTTCACCTGGATCCCGCCTGGCGGCGGCTTCCTGTCGTTCCCCCGCTACGACCTGGACATCCCCTCCTGGGACCTCTGCGTCCGCCTGCTGGAGGCG
The DNA here is from genome assembly GCA_963708025.1 of uncultured Candidatus Rokubacteria bacterium. Taxonomy (GTDB): domain Bacteria; phylum Methylomirabilota; class Methylomirabilia; order Rokubacteriales; family DASRDR01; genus CAVPSB01. The sequence continues at coordinate 407,247 of CAVPSB010000016.1, forward strand.
CCGTACCGCACGTACCTGATCCCGGGGAGCTGTTACGGCCACGAGGGGCACGTGCGGCTCGGCTTCGGCCCCGGCACCCCGGCCGACACGATCCGCGCCGGCCTCGCCGCGGTCGACCGCTTCGTCGCCGACCTGCGGGGCCAGACCGTCCGCGCGTGACGCGAATGGATAGCGACGGCAACGGAGGTGCAGCGATGCTGAGGACAATCGGGATCGTGGTGGCGGTGGCCTGGATGCTCGGATCGGCAACGGTTCCGGCCAGTGCGGCCGATGACGTGGCCGAGCGCTTCACGCGCATCGCGCGGTCGCTGGACTGGCAGCTCGTCGAGACCGTGGCCGTGCAGTTCCCGACCCATCACCCGCAGGGGATGGTGAAGATCGGCGACCGCCTCTATTTCTCCACCGTGGAGATCCAGGAGGCCACGCAGCGCTATCCGGAGCCGCGCGACGGGCTGGACCGCAGCGCGGGCAAGGGCGTCGGCCATCTCTTCGAGATGGATCTGAAGGGCGCCCTGCTCCGCCAGATCCAGCTCGGTGAGGGCGACGTCTACCACCCCGGCGGCATCGACTTCGACGGCACCCACCTCTGGGTGCCGGTGGCCGAGTACCGGCCAAACAGCAACTCGATCGTCTATCGCGTCGATCCGAAGACGATGCAGGCGGTCAAGGTCCTGTCCTTCGCCGACCATGTCGGCGGCATCGTTCACGACACCGTGGCCAACACCCTCCACGGCGTGAGCTGGGGCTCGCGACGCTTCTATCGCTGGACGCTCGACCGCTCGCTCAAGGTGACGAACGCGGCTGCGAAGCCGGAGGCGCTACGCAAGCTCAACCCGGCCTTCTACATCGACTATCAGGATTGCCACTACGTCGGCGGCAGCCGCATGCTCTGCTCGGGGCTCAACACCTACCGCATGAAGCCCGACGGCCCACCGTTCCCGCTCGGCGGGCTCGAGCTGGTCGACCTCAAGACCGACCGACCGCTCCACCAGATTCCCGTCGCGCTGTGGACGGACGGCGGCAAGGTGATGACCCAGAACCCCTTCTGGATCGAGACCTCGGCGGCCGGGCTGCGCCTCTATTTCATGCCGGAGGACGACAAGTCACGCCTGTTCGTCTACGAGGCGAAGGTCAACTGACGGCTCGATGACCCGGTGTTCGAGGGCGGCGACCGCGGCCGCGATCGAGACCGATCTTCGCGCGGTCAGGCGTCCCGCAACCACGGGCCCAGGCCGTCGCGGAGACCGTCGCTCACCGACTCGTGCTAAAAGGGCCCTCACGGAGAAAGGAGGGGAAGCTCGACAGCTGATCGGCCGGCCAGCATCGCTCCGCTCCGATCACGATCCCCCGATCGGCGCGTTCACGATGGGCCGATCTAAGCGTTCAGCTTCGCCGGAATACGCACCCACGCACGCCGCGCCCCTGTGGGTGCGGGAGAAGATCCTACGTTCCGGGCGGCCTCAGTCCGACTCTTCATTCCAGCATCGTCCGCACGTCCTCCGCGCTGCGCCTGTCTCCAACCTCTCGAAAGATCGCCAGCGCAGCGCCCGCCATCTCCCGCGCGCGGTCTCGTGATGCCGGGTTTTCCGACGTGAGCTCCGCTCTTCCCCAATCACGCAGCGTCTGCGCGACCTCCCAGCGCGTCCCGAGCTCCTGATACCGCCGCAGGGCCTCCGCGAAGTGCTCCGCCGCCGTAGACGAGTCGCCGACGGAGCCGAGGACGATGCCGCGCGCGCGGTAGGTCTGAGCGATCTCCTTCCCTGCGCCGGCGCGCGTCGCCAACGCGAGGACGTGGTCCGGCGCCGCGGCGGCGCGCGGGTCGCCGGTCCGAGCCTGGATCTCCGCGAGGTGGGCGTGCACCGCTGGTAGAAGCCGGCGAGGTTCGCCCGCGAGCTCCTCGAGCGCGACGCGGGCGTCGGCCAGGCGGTCCTGCGCCATCAGCAAGAGCGCAGGGAGATGGAGCATGCGGCGCACCGGGTAGTCTTGCGCTTGCCGCGCCAGCGCGCTCGCCTTCTCCTCCTGACCGCGGCGAGCCAACACGACAGCCTGGATGAGAAAGAGTTCCCCGACGAACGTCTGGTAGATGCGGCCGTAGTTCTCCCAGACACGCAGGAACTCCTCGAACGAGCGCGTCGCGTCATCCCACTGATCCCAGGCGAAGTGCGCCCAGGTCCGCCAGAGCAGCGCGTGCACGTGCCATCCCCCCAACCCGATCTCCCCGAGGTCGGCGGCGGCCTGCGCCTCCCGCACCGCGTCGGCGTATCGGCCCAGGGCGGAGTAGGCCTGCGAGAGCATGCAGCCAATGTCGATGAGCTCGGCGCGGTCCTCGATGAGCGGGCCGAGGTCACGGCGGTGCAGGTGGCATCCGAGCGCGCCAGGGTAGTTGGCGAGGTGCATGTGCACGCCGCCGATCGAATCGAGTACCGCCGAGACGTCGCGGGCCGTGCCGAGCGCCTCCATGATCGGCAGCGCCTCTTCGGCGCTCGCGAGGGCCGGGCGCAGCTCCTCCTCGTCCCGTCGCCCGGTGAAGTTCGGCAGCGCCGCGCGTGCCATCAGCAGCCGGCCTTTCTCGATGGAGGGCTCCTGGTCGCGGAGGAGGTCCAGGCCGGCTTGGATCCATCTGATGACGTCGCCCTCGGCCGGGGGCGTCTTGAAGGCGCCCCGCCAGCGCGTCGGCGCCTCGGCGAGCTTGGCGTACAGGCGCGCGCCCAGGCCGGCGTCAGGCGCTCCCGCCGCGTGCCACATCTCGAGCGCGCGCCGATGGTGGATGCCTCCGGCGTCCCCCGACCATTGGAGCATGTGGATGTCGCCGATCCGCTCATGCAGTGAGGCGCGGTCCAGGGGGCTGTCCGCGATCGCCAACGCGGCCTCGTAATAGTGATTCGCGGGACCGGTGGCGTACTTTCGCGCCGCCATGTCCCCGGCGGTCGTCAGCCAGACCTGGGCCTTCCTCGGCACCTCCGCGTGCCGATAGTGCCGGCCGAGGGCGCCGGCGGGGGGATCGAGCGCGCCGGCCGTGAGCGCTTCGAGGGCCACGGCCACGTCACCGTGCAGAAGCTTCCGCCGCGGCGGCAGGAGCCCGCCGTACACCACCTCGCGGATGCGGTCGTGCGTGAAGTCGAAGCCCTCGTCCACGCCGTGCAGCATCCGCCGCCGCACCAGCTCCTCCACGCCCTCGGCCGCATCGCGCTCGGGGAGCCGGCTGGCCCGCTGCAGGAGCGCGAAGTCGAACTCGCGCCCGATGACGGCCGCCACCGAGAGGAGCTGCCGGCTCCCCTCGCTCAAGCGCGCCACGCGTCCGGCGATGACATCCCGGACGCGCTGGGGCAGCGACAGGGTCGCCGGCTCCTGGAGCGTCAGCCCCTCCCGCAGCGCCCGCACGGTCTCGACGACCACGAACGGGTTGCCCTCGCTGGCGGCCCACGCTTGCTCCTCCAGCCACGCCACCGTGCGCGCCTCGCTGCCCGCCACGGTGAGGCACCGCACGAGCCTGGACGTGTCGGGGCGCGACAGCGGCGAGAGCAGTAGCTCACCGAAGTGGCCCTCGCCTCGGAGCTCCCCGAGCACCCGACGCAGGGTGTCGGCGTCGGCAAGCTCCTCCTCCCGCGCCGTCGCCACCACCAGCACGGGCCACGCCTGCACGCGACGGCCCAGGAACGACAGCAGCCGCAGGCTCATCTCGTCGGCCCAGTGCAAGTCCTCGAGCATGAGCGCGAGCGGCTGGGTCGAGGCGACGTGCGCGACGAGATAGGCGACACTCTCGAAGAGGCGGAGGTAGTCGTCGCTGGGCGCGGGCAGCCCCGGCCCCGCGAGCTCTGGAAACAGCCGGGCCAGCTCCGCCCGCCAGACGGGGTTCAGCCCGCTGACCATGACCTCCTCGGCGATCAGCCCACCCGTGCGGAAGGCATCGACCCAGGGACCGAACGGCAGAATCTGGGCACTTTCATAGGCCCGGCCGACCAAGACGTGGCTGCCGCCCTGGCGGGCTTCAGTCGCCACTTCCACGAGGAGGCGGGTCTTGCCGACGCCGGCCTCACCCAGGACCGCGACGGCGCGGCCGCGGCCCCCGCCGGCCTCGGCCAACGCATTCCGCAGCGTGGCCAACTCGACGTCGCGGCCGATCAGCGATGTCTCGGTGGTCACCGCCTCCGGACGGGCCCCCAGCGGCACCCGGCGCGTCAGTTCCTGGCCGGCTTTCCCCAACGCCGTCCGGCTGGACGGCGCCTCGTCACGGCGCCGGATGATCTCCTGGTAGAGCTGCTTCGTCTCCGCTTCCGGCTCCACCCCCAGCTCGCGCTGGAGCACCCCCACGCACTGCTGGTACTGGCGCAGCGCGGCGCCCCGCCGGCCAGTCTGGGCGTAGAGGCGCATCAGCGTGCGGTGCACCGGCTCCTGCAACGGGTCCAGGCTCGAGAGCTTGAGCCCCGTCTGGATCGCCGGCTCCGTCTGGGCGGCGCTCCTCTGGTGCGCCAGGAGCTTCGCCAGCCCCTCCAGCGCCAGCTCCCGGAGCCGCTCCCGTTCCCCCAGCAGCCACTCCTCGAAGCCCCCCGCCCCCTCCACGCTCAGCCCCGCCAGCAGGTCCCCCTGGTAGAGCGGCACCGCCGCCTCCAGCGCCGCCGGCGTCCCCTCGGCGACCCCTCGCTCGAACGCCGCCACGTCCACCTCCACCGCCGCCGGGTCCAGCGCGACCGCGTCCCCCTCCACGCGCACCCCGCCGGCGGGCAGCGCCCGCCGCAGCGCGAACAGCGCCTGGCGGAGGCTGTTGCGGGCCTGGCCCTCGGGGCTGTCGCCCCAGAGCAGGGTCGCCAGCTTGTCGCGCGGATGCGCCCGCCCGGCGGAGAGGGCGAGGTAGGCGAGCAACGCCTGGGCCTTCCGCGTCGGCAGGGGGAGGGCGGGGCCCGATCCGATCCGGGCCTGGAAGCCGCCCAAGAGGGTGAGCTGGAGGGATGCCATGGGCCACCGGCCAGGGGCCACGCCGACCATAGCACTCCCCGGATGGCGGGCCAAGTCCGGGGCTCGACGGGCGTTTAACGCTCACCTGGACGGGCCCGTAACGGCGCCCCCTTACCCTCGGGCGCGAAGGAGGTCTCACATGGTCACCCAACAGGAGCTGGAGGCGCTGCGCGACCGGTATCCGGATCTGCCCTGGCCCCCCCGGCCACCCTGTCCCCGCGAACTCCGGGCAAGAACATGACCTTCGTCGTCCGGCTCTCGCTCGACGAGGCCGGACGCGTGACCGGGATCGTGGAGCGGGTGCGGATCGGAGAGAAGGAGCGGTTCGAGGGAGTCGCCGCCATCGCGACGTTGATCGCGCGCATGGTGGAGGCCGACCACATCCAGAGAGAAGCGGAGGACACGCGATGACCACGCTCAAAGGCAAGCACGCCCTGGTGACTGGAGGTTCCCGCGGGATCGGCCGGGGGATCGCCCTCGAGCTCGCCGCCGAGGGCGCCCGGGGCGCCGTCCACTACTACCAGAACGAGGCCGCCGCCAAGGACACCCCCCGGGGGGCCATGGCCGAGAATGGGCATTGTGTTGACTCCCCCCCCGGTGAGCAAGTGGCACTGGCCGACGTGGTCGCTCGGCTCGCGGCCCGCCCCGAGGGGCGGGTGCCCGGGGGCACCAGGTGGGCCAGTTCCGTGACACAGGCGCGCGAGATGACCGAGATAGGGCCGTCCCGGACCGGCACGGAGGTGGTGTCATGAGACGAGGTGTCAGGCGGGCTGCCTTGTTCGTTGGCATGACGATCATCTTCGCGGCTGTCTTGGCTCTTCCGCCGGGACACCATGTGCGGGCCAATGAGCATCACGACTCGAGTGGTCGGAACGATGATCGGGGAAGAGCCAGCGACAAGGGCGGGAGGCACCGGCATCATCGGTGCGATCCTCTGCGGGACCAGCACGGCAAGGCGAAGAGGATCGACGGGAGATGTCCGACGGGAGGCAGCAGCAACGGCATCGCCAAGGGCGACTTCAACGGCGATGGCTTTGCCGATCTCGCCATCGGGGTGCCGGGCGAAGAGACGCCTTCCGGCGTGCCCAGTTCCGGCGCGGTGATTGTCATCTACGGCTCGGCCAGCGGGCTCACCGCAACCGACCCCAATGTCCCGGCCTCTCAGTTCTGGTCCCAGAACGCGACCGGGGTTCCGGGGACCTCTGAGGCCGGTGATGGGTTTGGCTCGGCCTTGGCAGCGGGTGACTTCAACGATGACGGATTCTCAGATCTCGCCATCGGGGCGCCTGCTGATGTGAGCGTTAGAGGCGGTGCGGGGTTTGTAGGGCAAGTGTACGTGATCTACGGCTCCTCGGTTGGACTGACGACCGACAACAGCTTGGGCGTTCCGAGGGCCCAGCGCTTTTCAATGGGGGAATTGAACACAGGGGGCCTACTGGCCCCCTTCGCGGCTACGACGGAAGACGACGTACCTGGCACCTTCTCCTTCGGCGCCGCTCTGGCCTGGGGTGATTTCAACGGGGATGGCTTTGGCGACCTCGCGGTGGGTTCGCCGAGGGAAATGGTCAACAATTTTGAAGATTTTCCCACAATGGCCGGAGCGGTGGGCATCATTTTCGGGAGCAGTACCGGCCTGGAGGTCGCGGGCAGCCAGGTCTTCACCCAGGAAAGTCCCGGCATCCCGGGCAACAGTATTGGCGGTGACCTCTTCGGGGCAGCCCTGGCCGGAGGAGACTTTGACGGGGACGGTGTCACGGACCTGGCCATCGGGATTCCGTTGAAGAATGTCCCAGGTACCGCCACGCAGGGTGGCGGTCTCCTCAACGATGCCGGAGCCGTGCTGGTTCTGTTCGGAAGCAGCGGTGTTGGACTCGTGACCACGCTGAACCGGTTCTTTGACGAGACGGATCTCTTCGAAGGCGCCGGCTTCGGCGTGGGGGACCGCTCCCAAGCCGGTGCCCGGTTCGGCTCCGCTCTGGCGGCCGGCGACTTCAATGGCGATGGTCGGGATGACCTGGCGGCGGCCGCGCCCTTCAAGGCCATCCGGGGTCTTCCTCAGGCCGGTGGGGTGTGGGTGGTCTTTAGGACGGCATCGGGCACGAACCAGTTCTGGGAGCAGTCACTGATCTTTCCTGGCAGCACCGCAATCAACGAGCGCGACGGGGATGGGAGTCCCACGGAGGCCGGGGATCTCTTCGGCGCGGCCCTGGCCGCCGGCGACTTCAACGGTGACGGTCGAGACGACCTCGCCATTGGCGCGCCGTTTGAGGACGTGCTCGTGCAGCGCAGCGCCAACCGCTTCGAGACCGTCGTAGACGCGGGTGCGGTGACCGTGGTCTATGGCTCGGCCACTGGCCTGTCGATCGCAGGGCGAGCGCCGCAGCTGTGGCATCAACAGAGCGTCAACATCGAAGAGGAGGCTGAAGCCGGCGATCGGTTCGGTTCCAGTCTGACCGCCTGGAATTTTGGCAGAAATGAAACTCGCCAGGTCTGTACGCCTGATTGCTTTAGAGTGTCAGTCCAAACCGCCGATCTCGCGATCGGGGCGCCGTTCGAGGACGTAGGGAGCGTCGTCAATGCCGGCGCAGTCAACGTCATCTATGGCTCCTTTCCGCCAACGGACTGACGTTCTCCAATGACCAGGTCTGGACGCAGAACAGTCCTGGGGTTCCAGGGGCATCCGAGACCAACGACCGCTTCGGCGGCGCAGTGTATTGACACTGGCTCCCCCGGCTCGGCGTCACGGGTGTGCCCGGCCCGCGCCTCACGGATTCTTGACGCTCCGCCCGACGCGGTTCCCATGCTCGTTGCCGTACACGGCCCGCGCGAGGGGGAACAATGGGAGCCGGACTCGCAGGGCGCACGCCTGATCGCGCGGATGATCGGACCCAGCGTAGCGGGGCTGGCCGCGCGCCGTCCCGCCCGCGGGGGGGCGCCTGGCCAGGCCGCAGACGCTCGCTCGGCAGCGCACGGGTAGGCCGGGCGATGGAGTCCTTGCCGCGCACGGCGACCTTCGTCGTCCGAGTCAGCGAGGGGGAGGCCCGGGAGCTGACCGGGACCGTCGAACGAGCGCTGACCGGGGAGCGGCACCCGTTCCGCGGCGCGGAGGCGCTCGCGAGCCTGATCGCGCAGCTGGCGGGGCGCCCGACGACCGATCCCCCCGCGCGGGGTGGCCACTGACGCCCCGTGAGGCTTCCCGACCCTCGCCAAGCATGGGTCGCTGGCAACTCGGCGGCAGGCCGGCGGGGCTACTCCCGGGCGGACCCGGCCCCGACTCCGGCGTCGGCTCCGGCTCCAGCTCCGGCCTCGGCTCAGGCCATGGACCACCGGCGCTGGAGCGCGCGGAAGATCCCGAGCGTGGGCAGCGTCGCCAGCCACAGGATCGCGGCCAGCCACAGGGCGGCGGCCCCGCCGCTCCGATCGATCAGGTAGCCGGCCTAGCCCCGGGACGACACCCATGCACGCGTAGTAGAGCGCGTAGAAGAGGCCGAAGCCCGTGCTGCGGCTCCGCGGCGGGAGCACCTCGCCGGGCAGCGCCACCACGCCTGCGGCGGGCGCGACCAGGAGACCCACGCGGAAGCGGTTGACGATGGGCAGGCGCCAGTCGCGGCCGAACGCCCGCGGGGTGATCTTCACATCGATCGGCCCCCGGCGGCGCTTGTACTCGTTGACGTCCACCATGCGCACCACGCACGGTCTCCTCGGCGGAGCCGCGGGCGACCACCAGGGCGTGGAAGAGCGGGTCACGGCACGTGCCTGACCGCACTCACGAGCTCTTGCCGGGCCCGAGGAAGGTGGTCAACGTGAAGACCACCCGCGTGTCTCGGAGGACCGGACTGCTGGCTCTTCTCTGCGGGATGGTCGCGCTACGGGAAGCGGACCAGCGCCAGCGCCCGCGCTTCCAGCAGCTCGACCTCGAGACGGACGGGGATCTCGTGCGCCCCGGTGAGCCGGGCGACCCGCTCGGCCGGCAGGAACAGGATGACCTTGGGCGGCTCCAGCTCCCGGCCCACGGCTTCCGGCCGAAAGCCCTCGGCGACCAGCCGCTCCGCCTCGCCGTCGGGGATCACGTACGCGGCCTCGGCATCGGCGAGGATGCGGCGGAGTCGCATCCACACGCCTTTCGCGTGGTGTCGCTGGCGGTACTCCCAGGCCCGCACGGCGACGCGCGATCGCACCTGGCGGACGCGGCGCCGGAGATCGTCGCTCACGGCAGGTCCTCCTCGCCCGTCTCCAGCCGCCGCAGCAACGCGGCGACCCGCGCCCGCTCTCCCCGCGGGTCGGGCATCCCGGGGCGTGGCGCCATGAGGGAGAGGAGCGTCAGGCTGGAACGGGCGACGTGGCGCAGCTCGGGCCGGAGCCCGCGATAGGTCGTGTCGAGCTCCCGGAGGTCGTCCGGGCTCGCCGTCATCAACAGGCCCAGCGCCACGAGCAGGTCCCGGTCACCCTTCTCGCCGGTCCGGTCCGTCACGAGCTTCTTCAGGACCAGGCCCGACCGGGCGTGTGCAACGGCAGTCGGGCGCCGTCGATCCCGATCAGGTGGCCGGCCTTCACCGAGCGACAGCGGACCGAACGCCTCAGGGGAAGCTGGGGATCCGCACGGAGGTAGGTGACGCCGGGATGCTCGCCGGGTCCATGGCGACGAAGTTCACCACGAGCAGATCGTCGGCCTCGGGGACGCAGGACCGAGAGCTCCTCGGCCGAGAGCCGGAACCTCGACAGGACTCCCACGCGGCGCTTCGCCGCCGCATGATGGCTGACGGGAACCGGCGATGTCGACGTCCTGCGACATGACCAGAGAGGACGCGGCACGCCGGCTGGAGCAGGTTGGGCACCTCGGAGCCGACGATGACGGACGTTGGGCTCCTCGAAGCACCGATCGCCAGCTCTCAGCGTCGCGAAGAGACGGTCGCGAGAAGGTCACCGTTCGACGCCTAGGGAGGACGGCTGCCGAAGTCCAAGGGTCCGGCCCCCGCGGCGTCGGGCCGACGAGGGTCGGGTCGGCCGTCGGGGCGAGAAACCCGGGTCGGAATCGCACAGTCGCGCGCTGGGCGCAGCACCGACGCCGGCACCAGCCCGCCGAGGCCGGGTACGCGGCAGCGCGAGGCGCGGAATTGGAGGCCGGCGATTTCTCTTGCGCGGCCCTGAACCTCGGGCGGAGAAGAAAGTCGTCAGCGGGCGGCTTCGAGCCGCTGGAGGCGACCCTCGAGCTCCGCGTACCGCTGGCCGAGCTCGCCGACGCGGTGTTCGAGGGTCTGGATCTTCCGGTCGAGCTCCGCGTACGAGACAGCGCATCATCGCGCTGAGCTCGCGCTGCGCGCGCAGGATCTCCTCGCGGAGGTTGGCTTCCAGCCGCGGTGAGCGCGCTCGGAAAGCGCGGTGACGCCTTCGGCAACCGAGCCGGATGTCACCACGCAGAGCCTCTGCGACCACGTCGAAATGGCGACGGGTCTCGACGCCGTCGCGTCAACGTGGTGGCGCGTCGTCCACCGCCGTCGCATCGACGTGGCGGCGCGTCTCCACCGCCGTCGCGTGGACGTGACGCCGCGTCTCGACCGCCCCCGCGTCGGCATAGCGGCGCGTCTCGACCGCGCTCGTCTCGACCTGACGGAGGATCTCCGTCGAAAGCCGCGACGGAGCTCCCGTCCATCGCGCGGCCCATCCTACACGGTCCCAGGCGGCGTGAAAAGGACAGGGGGTGACTCTGGCGCGACGCGCGCCGAGGGTCGACTGACCGGCTCGCGCCGTCAGGCGCTCCGCAGTCGCGGGTCCAGGTAGTCGCGGAGGCTGTCGCCCACCACGTTGAAGGCGAGCGTGAGGCTCAGGATGGCCAGGCCGGGGAACGTGGCGATCCACCACTGCTCGAAGTGGTTCCGGCCGGCGGCGATCATCGACCCCCACTCGGGGATCTCGGGCGGGGGTCCGAGCCCGAGGAAGCTCAGGGAGGCGAAGGTCAGGATCGCCTGGCCCACGTCCAGCGTGCCGATGACGACGACCGACGAGATCAGGTTCGGCAGGATGACGCGCGACAGCACCCGCGAGTCGGAGGCGCCCAAGCGAGTAGGCGGCCTGCACGTACTCCCGCTCCCGCACCGACAGCACCAGCCCGCGGACCAGCCGCGCGTAGGTCGGCCACCACGCGATCATGATGGCGATCACGGCGTTGCGGATGCCGGCGCCGAGGGCGGCCGTGATCACCAGGGCCAGGATCACCGTGGGAAACGCCAGCATCAGGTCGGTCGCCCGCATCATCGTCTCGTCGGCCACGCCGCCGACGAACCCGGCGATGGCCCCGACGAGCGTCCCCAGCACCGCCGCCAGGACCACGGCCCCCATGCCGACCGGGATCGAGATGCGCGCGCCGTACAGGATGCGGCTCAGGATGTCGCGCCCCAGGGCGTCGGTGCCCAGCCAGTGGCCGGCGGTGGGTGGCGCGAGTCGGCCCGCGATGTCCTGCTCCAGCGGCTCGTAGGGCGCCACGGCCGGCGCCGCCGCCGCCAGCACCAGCCACGCCCCGACGATCGACGCGGCGACGATGGCCAGCGGCGAGCGCCGGAAGGGCGACGGGATCGACCGCACCCAGGCGGCCCCGCGACCCACCGGCGCCCGCCCGGACGACTCGAGGGCGACGTCCATCGCGCCGCTACCCGGCCACCTGGATCCGCGGGTCGATGAAGGCGTACGCCACGTCCACCAGCAGGTTGACGCCCACGTAGATCGCCGCCACCACCATCCCGACGCCCATGATGGCCGGGAAGTCGAGCGAGGTCGCGCTGCGGAACGCGTAGAGCCCGAGCCCGGGCCAGGCGAAGACGCTCTCGATGATCACGGCCCCCGAGAGCAGCCGGCCGAAGCCGAGGCCGATGACGGTCACCACCGGGATGAGCGCGTTCCGCGCGGCGTGCCGCAGCACCACGGTGGTCTCGGCCAGCCCCTTGGCGCGCGCCGTCCGGACGTAGTCCTCGCCGAGCACGTCCAGCGTGCTGCCCCGCATGAGCCGGGCCAGCACGCCGAGGTTGTACGTCGAGAGGACCAGCGCCGGCAGCATCAGGTGACCCAGGGTGTCGGCGGCGACGTCGGGGCGGCCGGCCAGCAGCGAATCGATCAGGAGGAAGCCCGTCACCAGCGGCGGCGCCGCGAGCGTCGCGCTCAGGCGGCCGGGCGCCGGCGCCCAGCCGAGGTGGGCGTAGAAGACGAGCAGCGCCACCAGCCCGAGCCAGAAGATCGGCATCGACACCCCGACCAGCGAGGCGACCCGCGTGAGCTGGTCGAGCACGCTGTCGCGCCGGGCGGCCGAGAGGAGCCCGAGCGGGATCCCCAGCACGATGCTCAGGACCATGGCCACCAGCGACAGCTCGATCGTCGCCGGGAAGTGCTGGCGGAGGTCGAGCACGACCGGCTGGCGCGTGGAGATCGATCGCCCCAGGTCGCCGTGGAGGAGGTTCCAGACGTAGATCGCGTACTGCTCGGGGAGGGGCCGGTCGAGCCCCCACTGCTGGCGGAAGGCGGCCACCGCCGCCGGGTCGGCGGCGGCCTGCTCGCCGAGGTTGGCGGTGACCGGGTCGGCCGGCACCGCGTGGGACAGGACGAAGCTCAGGAGGGTGATGCCGAGCAGCATCGGCCCGAGCAGCAGGAGCCGCCGGGCGACGTAGAGCCGCAGTCCGGTCAGGATCGGGACCTCCACGCGCCACTCAATCCCCCGACGGCTTTCGGCCCTTGGCTCCGGCCATCCCGTGGGTTCCGCTCGAGACGGCCTTCGGCCTGCTGGCGGGGGGCAGGGGGGTCGCCGAGCCGCGCGAGGTCACCCGGGGCGTGTCCTACTTGGCTCACGGTCCAGAAATCGACCCCCCACACGCTGTTGAAGGTAACCCCCTTGACGCTCGCGCGGAAGGCGTAGGGGACCGCCGGCTGGAAGAGCGGCGCGTAGGGGCCGATCTGGGCCAGCCGCTCCTCGAAGCGGCGGTAGAGCCCGGCGCTCTTGCCCGGGTCGACCTCCGTCTCGGCCGCGTTGGCCATCTCGGCCAGCTCCTTGGCCTCCGGACTCCCCTCCGGCAGCCAGCCGGCCCGCTTCCCGACCGTCCGCCCCGGGCCGTAGACCAGGAAGTCGTTGCCGTCCGGGTAGTCGGCCGCCCAGCTCCAGACCCCGAGCTGGTTCTTCCCGTCCCGGTAGAGCTGCAGCGCCGTCGCCCGCGGCAGCCCGTTCAGCGTGATCCGCATACCGGCCGCGTTGAGGTCGGACTGGACCTTCTGGACCAGCAGGCTCATCTGCACGCCCCAGATGGTCGAGTCGCTGGCGTAGGTGAGGGTGCCCCGGACCTCCCCGAGGTTCGCTTCCTTCAGGAGGTCCCTGGCCTTGTTCCGATCGGTCCGGACGGCCTGCTTGGGATCCAGCGAGCCCGGGAACATGGTCGGGATGACGCCGGCCAGCCGCACGGATCCCCCGCCGGCCAGGGTCATGATCCCCTCGTAGTCGAGGGCGTACCGCACCGCCTGCTGGACCTTGGGGTTCGCGAACGGGCCGCCGACCTGGGGGTCGTTGTTCATCAGGACGTAGAACGTCGTGGCGGCGGGGCTGGTCCGGGCCACCACGCCCGCGCTGTTCCGCAGCACCCGGATCTGGTCCTGGTCCAGGCCGGTCGCGATGTCGAGATCCCCCCGCTCGAGCTGGAGCTTCTGGGTCGCCGGCTCGGTGATGTTCCGGATCACGATGCGGTCGAGCTTGGGCGCTCCCCGCCAGTGCTGCGGGTTCTTGACCAGCACCACCTCCTGGTCGGGCACGTACCGCTCCAGGATGTAGGCGCCGCTCCCCGCCGAGCGGCCGTTCAGGAAGCTCTCCGCCTTGTCCTTGTCCTTGGCGCCGGCACTCGCGTCACCACCCTGCTCGGTGACCAGCTTGCTGTCGAGCACCCCCAGGCTGGGGCTGGACAGGATCGGCAGGAGCGCCGGGTTCGGCGCTTTCAGCCGGATCACGACGGTGGCCGGATCGGGGGCCCGGATCTCTTCCACGGTGCTCAGCAGGAACCCCGGGTTGCTCTTGATGCCCTGGACCCGCTCGAAGGACCACTTGACGTCGGCCGCCGTGAGCGGATTGCCGCTGGTGAACTTGACGTTCGGCCGCAGCTTGAAGGTGTAGGTCTTCCCGTCCTCGGAGATCTTCCACTCCGTGGCCAGGGACGGCTTCGGGCTGCTCAGATTCTCGCCGTCGAACGTGACCAGCGAGTCGTAGGCCGCGTGGTTGACCATGTAGCTCGTCGTCTCCACGGTCCGGCCCGGGTCGAGGCTCTTGATGACGAAGTTCGCGCCGACGACGAGGGTCTTCTCCTGGGCGGCCGCCGGCCGTGCGAGAGGACCGGGGCCGACCGCCAGCAGGGCTCCGACGAGGCTCAGCGCGACGAGGTGACGGGCCGACGCGATCGTGAAGGTGCTCATCCCCATCTCCTTGGCTGGTCGGTCGGACATCGTGGCACGCACCCGGGTGACTCGGCGCGCCGGCTACTATGACAGGATTGCCAAGGCGCGACAAGGCCGGGCGGCGCGTGCCATCTCCGGCCGCTTTCCGTTCGTTCGGGGCCGGCGATGGACCGAAATGGTCCAGCCCCGCCGGCGTCCCATCCGGGAGAGGGCAATGATGCCGGCGGGTTAGCGTCGCTCCCGGTCCTGGTGTCACGGTTGCACCCATCCGCCGTGCGGCGAGCGCCCGAGGCCCGGCCGCACCATGACGAGCCCATGACGAGCCCATGATGAGCAAGGACGCCGCGTCACCGAATCAGGGAGCCCCCGGCTCCGAGCCCTCCGACGCCGCGGTGCTGGCGATGCTGCAGCGGATCGCGGCGCGGCACGGGCCGACCGCCGCCGGCCGGAGGGCCCAGCCGGCCGCCCCCGGCCCACCAGCGCCGTCGATCGCCGCCCCGGCGTCCGGCAAGCCCGCGAGCGAGAGCCGAGAGCCCTCCCTCCGGCGGCGCCGCCTGGGAGAGATCCTGCTCGACGAAGGGCTCGTCACCAAGGAGCAGCTCGAGGCGGCGCTGCGGCTCCAGGCGGAGGAGCGCCCCGGTGTTCCGGTCGGCCAGCTCCTGGTCTATCAGGGCGCCATCACCCAGCGCCAGCTCGGCGCCATCCTCGACAAGTATCGCCTGGGGAACTTCCTGGTCGAGACGAACGTCATCTCCGAGCAGCAGCTCGAGACTGCGCTGCAGCGGCAGAAGCGGACGAACCACCCGCTCGGCAACGTGCTCGTTCAGCTCGGGTTCCTCACCGAGCCGCAGCTCCGCCAGGCCCTCGCGACGCAGCTCGGGATCGCCTTCGTCGACCTCGACCGGATGACGCTCGATCCAGGGCTCGCCCAGGTGATCGACCGCGACTATGCCCGGCGTCACCGGGTGGTCCCGATCCGTCGCACGGCCGATCGCGTCACGATCGCCATGGACGATCCCGCCGACTACTCGGTCATCGGGGCGCTGTGGGTCTCCGCGGCGTGCAAGATCGACGTCGTCACCGCCACCGGCGCCGCCCTCCGGCGAGCCTTCGGCCGCGTCTACGGGGATCGCCCCGCCCGCGCCCCCGGTGGCGCCCGACGACCCGGCGATGCGCGAGCTCCGGGAGCGGCACACCGAGACGGTGCGACGGCTGACCGCGCTCCGAGCCGCGTCGGAGCGGGTTCGCCACGATCTCGACGTCGGCGCCCGCCTCCTGCAGGGGATCGAGCGACCCTCCGGGGAGCCGACGGCGCCGCCGGCCGGACCGCCTCCGGCCTCCGCCCCCGGCACTCGCCCCGGCGACAGATCCCCCCAGCCCTGACAATCGGCCGTGGGCGGCCGTGGGGGTTGGTAAGATGACCCCGTGGGACTCGAGCAAGCGCTCAGCCAGACGCTGACCCAGGCGATCCGGGACAGGGACCAGCCGACGGCCGACGTCGTGCGGATGATCAAGACGCGGCTCGCCGAGCGGCGAACCGCGAAGGGCTTCACGGGCGAGGTGGACGACGCCATCGTCCTCGAGGTCATCGGCGCCTATCGCAAGCAGCTCCAGAAGGCGCTGGTCGAGTTCGAGAAGGTCGGCGAGCGCGGCGCCGCCCAGGCCGCCCGGCTCCGCTTCGAGATCGAGTTCTGTGACCGCTACCTGCCCCGGCGCCTCGACGAGGCGGCCCTGCGCGGCTTGATCCAGGAGCGCCTCCGCGCCCTCGGCCTCACCGACCCCAGGCAGGTCGGCCGGCTCGTCGGCGATGTCATGAAGACCCACAAGGGACAGGCGGACGCCGGCGAGGTGAAGCGCCTCGCCGAGGAGCTCCTGGCGGGCCCTGGCAGCTCATTCGACCTCGCCCGCTGACCGGGAAGGGGAGCCTCTGAACCCTCCCGGGATTTATCGCGGCGGTCGGATACCCATGTCAGACGCGATGCGATGCTCATCGCCCCCGCCCGTCAACGGTTGGCGCCGGCCGGGCGGCCGGGGATGGGGATGCGCGGCAGGCGCTCGGGGATCAGGCCGGCGGGGCGGACCCGCAGGACCAGGATCAGGCTCCCGCTGATCAACAGCTCCCGGATGGCGGCGCCCTGGACCGCGCTCAAGCCCGGCAAGAGCGGCACCACGAAGCGCGTGGATTCCAGAAAGAAGACCACCAGGAACGCGCCGACGACCGCGCCGCGGTTGTTGCCGACGCCGCCCGCCAGCAGCGCCAGCACGATGTAGATCGTGAGCAGCGGGCTGAAGATGTCCGGCGCGACGTAGGACGTGTAGTGGCCATAGAGCCCGCCGGCCAGCCCGAGAATGCCGGCGCTCGTCGCGAAGGCCTTGATCTTGAAGCTCAGCACGTGCTTGCCCGCCACCGCCGTCACCTGATCGTCGTCGCGGATGGCCCGCAGCACCCGGCCGAACGGGGAGTGATACAGACGCTGCAGGAGGACGTACACCGCCCCGATCACGATGGCGACGATCGCCAGATAGAGCAGGTTGAACTGCGGCGGCGTGAGCACGCCGCGGTAGGGGCCGGGAACACCCGAGATCCCGTCGGTGCCGTTGGCGAGCCAGAGCTCGTTGCTCGCGATGATCCGGACCGTCTCGGAGAAGCCGAGCGTCACGATCGCCAGATAGTCGCTCCGCAGCCGCGCGGTGACGAGCGCCACCAGCCCGCCGATCAGCGCCGCCAGCGCCCCGCCACACACGGGCCCGGCGGCGAGCGGCAGTCCCGCCTTGACCGTGAGCAGCGCCGACGCGTACGCCCCCACCGCGAAGAAGCCGGCCAGCCCGAGATTGATCATACCGGCCATGCCCCAGATGACGTTCATCCCGAGGGACATCAGCGCGTAGATGCCGGCGAACACCGCCATGGAGACCAGGTAGTGTTCCATCGGAGGGGGGCGCCGCTCGCCGGGGCGCTAGTACGCCCGCTGGCCGAGAATGCCGCGCGGCCGGAGCGTCAGCACCAGGAGGATCGCGACGAAGCCGATCGCGCTGCGATAGTCGGGCGACAGGAACAGAAGCGACAGCTCCTCGCCGATGCCGATGGTCAGCGCGCCGACCACCGCCCCCGGGATGCTACCCAGTCCGCCCACCACCGCCGCCGCGAACACCGACAGGATCGTGCGGAATCCGGTGAGCGGATCGATCGTGGTGTCGAGCCCGATCAACATGCCGCCGAGCCCGGCCAGCCCCATGCCGATGAAATTGACCAGCCGGGCGACGACGTCGGCATTGATGCCCTTGATGCCAGCCAGCATCGGGTTGTCGGCGACCGCGCGCATCGCCTTGCCGGTGCGCGTGAAGGCGAGAAAGGAGAACAGCGCCGCCATGGCCACGACGGCGATGCCCAGGTTCCGGGCCTGCTGGGGCCCGACCCGCAGGAGGGCGAAGCGCCAGTCCCGCTCGAGCGGCAGGGCGTAGCCACGCTGCTCGTTGCCGAAGGCGAAGCGGACCACGTTCTCGAGCGCGATGGTGAGCGCGACCGAGGCGATCGCCGTGGTCATGTACCCGGCCGGCCGGAACGGCTTGAGGACGATCTCGTCGGTGAGGACGCCGGCGATCCCGGCGACAACGAAGGCGGCCATCACCGAGGGCAGGACCGGGAGGCCCAGCCAGGCGTTCGCAACGTAGCCGGCGAAGGCGCCGATCGTGGCGTGGGACGCGACCGCGAAGTTCGGGAATCGCAGCACCGCGTAGATGGCGGTGAGGCCGATGGCCGGCACCGCCAGGATGGTGCCGGCCATCACGCCGTTGACGAGCAACTGGGCGACGTGGGCGAGCAGGGCGTTCACGTGGTCGATCAGGCGACCTTCAGGAACCTGAACCGCCCCTTCTCGACCTGGGAGTACCGGAACTTGCAGTCGATGATGTCGCCGATCTCGTTGAAGTCGCAGGGACCGCTGGCCCCCTCGTAGTTGATGTCGCCGCCCTGTCCCGAGGAGCGCCAGGCCCTCGACCGCGCTGTGGACCCTGGTCCCGGACCCCTGGGAGATCTTCCGGATGGTGTCGCGGACGGCGGCGCCGGTTGGCTCCTTGGCGCGGGCGATGGCCAGGCAGGCCAGGCTCATCCAGTCGGTCGCCGCGCACTCGTAGGAGTCGGGCTCGGGAATCCCAAGCCGCCTGGCGGCGAGCTGGTAGGCCGGCGAGCCGACGTCGGCCGACGGCTGCACGATGTAGGTGCCCTCGGTCACCTCGGGGGGCATCGACTCCACCACCTTGCCGGTGACCGCGTAGGACTGTGAGAACCGGGCGCCGGCGTAGCTGGCCCGGTAGAGGTCGCGCAGGACGATGGTCACGTCGGGCGCGTAGCCGTTCAGGTAGACGAGGTCCGGACGGGTCCGCAGCGCCTGGTCGACCTCGGAGCGGTACGTCGTCTTGTCCTTGTCGTAGATCAGCGCGCCGGCCAGCTGCGAGCCCCGCTCCTTCAGCACCTCGCCGAGGCGCTCCTGGGTCGGCACCGAGAACGGCGCCTGGATCGCCATGATGAACACGCGCTTCATGCCGAGGCCCGCGATGAACTCAGCGTGCTTGCCCGCCTGCAGGTGGTTGTTCGGCTGGGTCCGGACCAGGTACCCCTGGTGGGGCAGCTTCGTGATGGAGTCCGCCCCCGAGGTGGTCATGAGAAAGGTCTTGCTCTCCCAGCAGAGCGGCGCGACCGCGGTCGTCACGGCCGAGGCCCAGGTGCCCAGGATCACGGGCACCTTGTCCACGTCGATCAGCTTGCGCGCCGCGCGGACCGCGGCCTCGGGGCTGGTCTGGTCGTCCTCGACCACCAGCTCGATGCGCCGGCCCAGCAAGCCGCCCGGGGTGGCGTTGACCTCGGTGACCACCGCCTGCATCGCCTTGAGCATGCGCGGTCCGTCGGCCCCCCCGGCGCCGGTGAGCGGCGTCAGCACGCCGAGCCGGAGCGGCTGGCCCTGGGGGAAGCCGCGGCCCGGAAGCAGGCCGAGCGCGAGGGCGCCGGCGCCGGTCAGGAACGTCCGCCGTGAAGTGCCTCCGGTGGTCGTCATCTCGAGCCTCCTGCGAGCACACCGATGCCCGCGGTCGTGGTCGTTCGATCAGCCGCCCAGGAAGATCCGCTTGATGTCGGGATCGGCCGCCAGCTCCGCGGCGGGGCCGCTCCGGTGGTTCCGGCCATCGACCAGAATGTAGGCGCGGTGGGCGATGGCCAGGCATTCTCGCGCGTTCTGCTCGACCATGGCGATCGCGACCCCTTCCCGGTTGATCGCCAGGATACTCTCGAACAGCTTCTCGGCCGCGATGGGTGACAGGCCGGCCGACGGCTCGTCGAGGAGCAAGGCCCGCGGCTCGACCATGAGGGCCATCGCCATCGCCAGGATCTGGCGCTCGCCGCCCGAGAGCGTGCGGGCGGCATGGCGGCGCTTCCGGGCTAGCACGGGAAAGCGGTGTAGCACCAGCTCGATCTTCCGGCGGCTGCCAGCCGGGTCGATGAACCCGCCGATCTCCAGGTTCTCGCGGACCGACATGGTGGGAAAGATGTTCTGCTCCTGGGGCACGAAGGCCAGGCCAAGCCGGCTGATCTCGCGCGGCTCGCAGCCGGCGATGGATCGGTCGCCCAGGTGGATGCGGCCGCGGCTCGGCCGGATCAGCCCGGCGATCGCCTTGAGCAGCGTCGACTTGCCGGCGCCGTTGGGGCCGATGATGCCGACGATCTCTCCGGCTTCGACCAGCAAACTGACGCCCTTCAGGATCTCGTCGGTCGCGCTGTAGCCGGCGACTAGCTCCTCGACCGTCAGGACGCCCATCGCCGTGGCCCCATGTACGCCTCCTGGACCCGCTCGTCGGCCGCCAGCTCGGCGAAGGTGCCCTCGGCGAGGTGCCGGCCCTCGGCCAGGACCACCACGCGGTCGCAGAGCTGGGCGACGGTGTCCATGTGGTGCTCGATGAGGAACACGGTGACGCCTTCGGCGACCAGGGCCCGCAACTGCTCGACGATGTCCCTGACCAGCGTCGGGTTCACGCCGGCCACCGGCTCGTCGAGCATGATCAGCTTGGGATCGGCCATGAGCGCCCGGCCGATCTCCAGGAGCTTCTTCTGGCCGCCCGACAGGTCGGAGGCGGGATCGTTCAAGACCCGCGTGAGGCCGAGGCGGCGGGCGATCGCGAAGGCGCGCTCGCGCAACTCCTGCTCGCGCCGGCCGACGGCGGGGGGCCGCAGCAGGGCGTGGCCGAATCGCTCGCCGGGCTGCCGGTCTCCATAGAGCAGCAGGTTCTCGAGCACCGACAGGCGGGGAAACCCGCGCGCGATCTGGAATGTGCGCACGAGGCCGCGCCGGGTGATGCGGTCGGGGCGCCAGCCCGTGATGTCGCGACCGTCGAAGACGACGGTCCCGGAATCGGGCGGCACCAGACCCGAGACGCAGTTGAAGAGGGTCGTCTTCCCGGCGCCGTTCGGCCCGATGAGACCGGTGACCGTCCGCGCTTCCACGGCGAGATCGACACCTCGCAGCGCGTGAACGCCGTAGAAGCTTCGCGTCAGCCCGCGTATCTCGAGGAGGGGCACCGCCAGCACCAGGTCGGCCGCTCAGTAGTGGAACTCGGCGATCACCAGGCGCCTCTCCACCATCGACCAGCTCTGGACCGCGAACGACTCCAGGTTGAAGCGCACCGGCACCGCGCGCGGCGCCCCGGGCGGGAGCGCGATCTTGCTCGACGACGCGCCCGGCACGCCCACGTTGACGTCCGGCGCCACCTTGCCGTCGATCAGGAAGATGTCACGGCCGTGGCCGAAGTACCCGCGGGGCCGGGTGATGCTGATCACGCTGCCCGCCTCCTCGTCGCCCTTGGCCATGCGGGCCGGGCGCAGGTGCACCACGTTGGTGCCACGGGGAAAGGGCGAGCGATAGATGTGCGTGATCGGGTGGTCCAGCAGCGTGACGACGAACTCGTAGTACACGTCCGACTTGCCGGGGAACGGTCCCCAGGCGCCGTCGGCGCCCGTCGTCCGGCGATGGACCGCTCCCTCCGACCGGGCGCCGGTGCGAGGATCGAACTCGAAGATCTCGACCGTGACCCCGGCCACCCCCACGTTGTCGTAGCTGCCGCCGGTGACGCCGGTGACGTTGCCGTTCAGCGTCGCCGTCGTCTCCGGCAGGATCTCCAGCCGCGCCGGCAGGCGCCCGGTGATGAAGCGGTAGGTCTCGATGAAGGCGGACGCCCCGTAGGACGTCTCGCGATGATCGATCCCCGGCAGCACGACGTTCTCGGCACCCTTCAGCGCCGGCGCGTCGTAGGAGATGCCGGTCGGCTTGCCCGCCATGCCCAGGAACAGGCCGTCGGGCTGGGCGTACTTGTCGATCCGGTCGGAGCGGATCGTCATGAACCTGACGCCGTCCACCACCTCGGTCGGGCCGCCGTTGAGTTGCCGCATGAACGGGCTGGCGCCGTTGAACTCGCTCCCGACCAGCGCCGTGTCGGAGACCAGCACGCCGCGATTGGTGCCGCCGCCCAGCACGACGTGGGAGACATGCGCCTGGCCGCCCCCGTTCCGCACGTAGTTGCGGATCGTGTTGGCGCCCCGGGAATTGCCGACCAGCGCCACCTTGGCCGCCCCGGTCTTCTGCTTCACCTCGGCGACGAAGGCGGCCAGCTGTGTCATCGCCTCCGCGGTCGAGGAGCGGCCAGCCTGCGGCTTGTCGTCAGCCGAGCGCGCCAGCGGGTACTTCAGGTCGATGGCCTGGAGGTGATTGCGGGCGTAGCCGTTGGATTCGAAGCGCCAGATCTGCACCAGCCACAGGGCGGCGGTATCGCCGTTGCCGTGCACGAAGACGATCGGCGGGTCGGCTTGCTGCGCGGTGGCCGGGAGAGGCAGCAGACCGAGCAGGGGCAGGACCAACAGCGACAGGAAACGCCGACGGGTGCATGCCATCGCGGGGGTCTCCCTTGTCGGATCGACGCCACGGGCCGATCGCGGCGGCCTCATCATCGCACCGACCTCACCCCGCCGACAACTGGCTGGAGAGGCCTGGCCGCGACCGGCATTTGCCGGCCTGGCGGCCTGGTGCCCCTTGCCGGCCTGCATCCCCCTTGCCGCGCCCGGGAGTCGTCGCTATGCTGGGCCGCGATCCGACCAGGAGGCGGCGTGCATGGTGACACTTCCACGCGCGAGGTTCGCGCACATCGGCGGCTCCGGGACCTGGGCCTTCTCCTACCCGGACGGCGCGCTGGAGGGTCACCCGCACCTGTCGGCCGAGATCGTCGAGCCCGACGTCCAGGTCGCCACGCCGTTCGGACCCTCGCCGTCGTTTCGCCTGTGCCGGCTCACCGACCGGCGGACCCGGGAGGTCCGCGACTACCTCTACGTCTGGATGCACGGGATCGATCCGGCCAACCCCGTCGATGCCCCGGGCCGGAGCGTCCACTCGAGCGAGCGGGTGTTCGACGTGCTGGCCCGGGCCGGTGTCGAGCACGTCTTCGTGGACAACAGCACCGGGGCGGTGGCCGAGGATCTCGAGGCCTGGGACCTGGTCGACGTCGCCGACGTGCTCGACCTCTCCGGCGCGGTGCCCCGGCCGGTCGCGCGCGGGCTCATCCGGTTCCGCGACGGGCTCTGCCCGCGGCTTCGCGCCCACCTGGGGGCGGCGGTCGAGGCGAACCGCGAGCACTACGCCGCCGTGGCGACCGCCGGCGGTGCCCACCGCCCGCCCCGCCTCAAGCGGGACGGGCTCTACGTCCACACGCCGGGACCGTGGTTCGAGACCCCGACCGAGGATCGCACCTACCGGCGCCTCGGCTTCGACGTCGTCGGCAAGACGGCCGGCCCGGAGTTCCGGCTGGCCCGGATGTACGGCATGTGCCTGGCGATCCTGTCCATCGTCGTCAATCCGGCCGAAGGGCTGGGCGACTTCGAGGTCGCCGGCCTCGCGGCGATCTACCGGCGGTGCGGCCCGGCCATGGCCCGGATCGTCATCGACGCGATCGCCGCTGCGGAGCCGGCCAATCCCCGTCCCTGTCACTGTGCGGAGCCGAGGGGCAGCTCGCTCTTCGCCGAGTTCTCCCGCTTCGCGCGCCGCCAAGGAGACTGATCATGGCCCGATCGCGCTCGTGGCTCCTCCTCGCCCTCGCCCTCGGCGTCCTGGCCGGCGCGGCCTCGCACCGCCTGGAGCCAGGCGGTCGAGGTCAAGACCCAGCTCGGCTGGCTCCGGAATGGCGAGTTCGCGCCGATCATGGTCGCCGACGCCAAGGGGTTCTTCGCCGAGGAAGGAATCAAGCACCGGATCCTCGACGGCGGCCCCGGCAAGAACCCCGTCCCCATCGTCGGGGTCGGTCAGGCCCAGTTCGGCATCACGGCCGGCGGCAACAACGTCTACCAGGCGCGCCTGGCGCCGGATCCCGTCGACATCGTGGCCGTCGGCACCATCATCCAGCGCGGCCCCTACGCCTACATCACCCTGGCCGACCGCGGCGCCCCGGACCCCAAGCCCAAGGACCTCGAGGGCAAGACGGTCGGGATGCAGTCCGACGGGGAGATCTTCCTCCAGGCGCTGGCCAAGAAGCACAACCTCGACCTGAAGAAGATCAAGATCGAAATCGTCCAGGCCAACGCCGAGCCGTTGCTGGTGGGGAAGGTGGACTTCTTCACCGCCTGGGTCACGAACCAGACCTACCAGATCGAGCAGGAGACGGCCAAGGCGGATGCGCCGCCTCAGATCCGCGGCAAGGTCTGGAAGGCGATCGCGTTCGCCGACTACGCGATCCCGACCTACTCGGACGTGATCTTCACCACCGGCAAGATCGTCCGCGAGAACCCGGATCTCGTCCGCCGCTACCTCCGGGCGGTGGCCCGGGGGATGGAGTACATCCTCGACCATCCGGACGAGACCGTGCAGCTCGTGGCCGGCTACCCGGAGCAGGTCGAGAAGGCGGACAAGCTCGCCTGGCGCTGGAAGATCCAGAACGCGCTGTTCGTGAGCGACGACACCCGGCGGAACGGTCTCCTCTGGATGAACCCGAAGGTCTGGGAGGGCATGATGGCCTTCTACAAGGAGTACGAGCGCATCCCGCGCGTGCTCCCGGCCGCCGAGATGATGACGAACGACTTCCTCCCCGGCATCAAGAAGTAGGCGACCGGCCTCCGCCGTGTCCGTCCCGATCTCGATCCGGTCGGTCTCGCGGCGCTTCGGGGGGACGCTGGCGCTCGACCGCGTGGACCTGGAGGTGGCGCCGGCGGAGCTGGTGGCGCTGGTGGGACCGTCCGGCTGCGGCAAGACCACGCTGCTCCGCATCGTGGCCGACCTCGAGAGCCCCAGCAGCGGCGAGGTCCGGGTGGGGGCCGACCCGCCGGCGGTGGCCCGCCGGCAGGGGGTCCTCGGCCTCGTCTCCCAGCGCCCGGCGGTCTTGCCGTGGAAGCGGGCCGTGGACGACGTCGGCTTCACCCAGCGCATCGCCGGCCGGGTCGGCTTCCCCGCCCGCGAGCTGCTGCACGAGTTCGGGCTGGCCGGCCACGAGGGGAAGCGCCCCCACCAGCTCTCGGGCGGGATGCTCCAGCGCGTCAACATCGCCAGCGCGATCGCCCACGATCCGCAACTCCTCCTGATGGACGAGCCGTTCTCGGCGCTCGACGAGATGACGCGGGAAGAGCTGGGCGAGTGGCTCGGGCGGACGCTCGTCGCCCGGCCCAAGACGGTCCTCTTCGTCACCCATCACATCGACGAGGCGGTCCTGCTGGCCGACCGGGTCCTCGTCTTCTCGCCGGCGCCCGGCCGGGTCCTGGAGATCGTGCGGGTCCCGGCCTCCCGGCCGCGGGAGACCGAGTTCCGGCAGGACCCCCGGTTCGTGGAGACCACTGCCCACATCCGCAGCCTGCTCTTCCGCCGGGCCGACGGGGCCCCGGCGCCGGTGGCGTGATGGCCCGGCTCGGCCGCGTCCTGCTGCGGGTGGTCACCCCGCTGGCGTCGATCCTCGCGCTCTGGTACCTGGCCATCTTCCTCTCCGACCTGCCGGCCTTCGTCATCCCGCGGCCCGAGCGGGTGCTCCAGACGCTGGTCATCGAGCGGTCCTTCATCACCGTCCACCTGCTGGCGACGCTCGAGGCCGCTTCCCTCGGCTTCCTCGCCGCCAACGTGGCCGGCATCGGGCTGGCGGCGCTGTTCGTCGCGCTGCCGGCCAGTCGCCAGGTCGTCATGCCGGTCGCCATCACGCTGCGCAACGTCCCCTACGTCGCCCTCGTCACCGTGCTGTTCCTGGCGTTCGGCGGCACGCTCGGCACCAAGGTCGCCATCGTCGCGCTGGCCGGCTTCTTCCCCGTGCTCGTGAACACGTACCGGGGCCTCCTCGCCGCCGACCGGGTGATCCTCGACCGGATGCGCGTCCTCAACGCGAGCCCGAGCCAGATCTTCCTCCACGTGCGGCTGCCCTACGCCCTGCCCTACATCGTCTCCGCCCAGGAGATCACCGGGAGCGGCAGCATCATCGTGGCGATCCTGGCCGAGTGGATGGTCGCCACCACGGGGCTCGGCTACGTGATCAACCGCGCCATGCAGCAGTACCGGGGCGACGAGGTCTACGCGGTCGCGCTCCTGGCGGCGCTCCTCTCGTTCGGCATCTACACCGTGGTGCACGTGGTGGGGCGGCGGCTGGACTGGCAGGCGCTGCCGGAGGGACGGGCGTGACCGGTCCCTGCCTCTGTCACCTGGACCCGACCGTCGCCTACGAGGGGCCGGCAGCAACGCTCGCGACGCTGGGCGGCAGCCCGACGTGGGGGCTCGGCGATCGCTTCCACGAGTTCGCCGCCACCCTCGGCCATGCCCGGCTGGGCGTCGGGCGGCCCCGCACCCCGTACGGGCTCGGCCCGCAGGTGGAGCACTACCGGACGCCGTCCGGGCGGGAGTTCCTGCGCATCCCGACCTACGGGCAGGTGGCGGACGAGGACCCGCTCCTCCACGGGAGCGAGTGGAAGACCTTCTGGATCCTCTGGAAGGCCGGCGTGCGGCTGCTCCTGGTCGGCGGCACCAGCGGGAGCTGCGACTGGCGTCGGGCGGCCGCCGACGAGGACGCCGTCCGCCCGGGCGACCTGATCCTGCCGAAGAGCTACCTGACCCGCCACCCCATGCCGACCGGGCTGCCGGGGACCGAGCTGGAGTTCTGCCTGCCGCGCCAGGTGGCGATCATGGACGACCCGTTCTGCCCGCCGCTCGCCGAGGCGCTCCGCGCCGAGGCCGGGCGCCTGCCCGACTTCCGCTTCCGCCGGATCCACGGTCCCGAGGCCGGCGTCGTCCTGAACCGCTGGCTCGCCGGCAACGGCTTCGAGTCACTGGCGATGTGTCGCGAGATGGAGGCCTACGGGCGGCTCACCGGCCTGCCGGTCATCACGGGCGACTGCGTGAGCCCGGTCCTGGCCCGGGTCTGCGGGATGCACCTGCTCTATTACCACGTGGTGTCGAACTGGGGGACGGGGCTCGAGCCCGAGGACCCGACGATCGTCCTCGACCGGCTCTACATGGAGACACTCCCGGCGGTCGCCGCCACGCTCGAGCTGTCGCTCCTCGACCGCCTCGCCGAGCCACCGGGCTGCCGGTGTCGCGAGCTCCTCCGCCAGCGACCGGCCGCCTACGTCCGGGCCCTGAGCCCGCCGGCCCCCGGCTGATCCGGCCCACGGCGCGACCGATGCCGGTTCGACTTCCCGGGGCTGGACGTATACTGAGTGGCAGGTGACGATCGATGGCGATGGTAACCCAGCTCGCGACGCGCCAGTTCGCCGTCCGGGAGTACCAGCGGATGATCGATGCTGGCGTCCTCACGGAGGACGAGCGTCTGGAGCTTCTCGATGGACTCATCGTGCCCATGAGCCCCACGAGCCCCAGGCACGCGGCCCACGTCGCCCGTCTCGGTGAGCTGTTGCGCGGGCTCCTGGGAGGCCGCGCTCAGGTGCGCGAGGAGAAGGCCGTCGTGCTGGAACCGGCAAGCCAGCCGGAGCCGGACCTGGCGGTCGTCCGCCCCCGAGTCGATTTCTACGCCGAGTCTCATCCCGATCGCGCCGACGTCCTCTTCCTGATCGAGGTGGCGGATACCTCGCTCGAGCGCGACCGCGGTGTGAAGCTCGGCATCTACGCGGCGGCCGGTATCCCGACCGTCTGGGTACTCGATCTCCCTGCCGATCGACTGTGGGTTGCGTCGGGGCCACGCGGCCGAGAGTATACCGGTCTCGTGGAGTTCCGGCGTTCGGACAGCTCCCGACTTCTGCCCATCCCGGGGGTTCAAGACCTTCATCTGGCAGTCGACGACGTCCTCGGCCCCCTCTCCCGGTAGCCGAGGAGCTCGCGCCCGTGTCCCGGTCCTGAGCCCGCGCTGTCCGTCGGCCGGGGGGGGGACGGGAGCGAATCAGCCACCCCACCGACCGTCGGCTTCTCGCAACCCACTGGCTCCGGCCGCGCGGCCGGGAATCGGGGGGTCTTCCTAGACTTCCCGAAGACCTCAGCCCCCGGCGGCGGCCCCGGCCGGGCGGGGCTGGATGTCCGGCTCCACGAAGATCCACCTCGCGTCCGGACGGCGGGCCCGCAGCTTCGTCTCGAACCGGTTGATGGCCGCGGGGATCTCCTTGGCGGAGACGGCGGGAGCGAACTCGACCTTCATCGCCAGCAGGACCTCGCCCGGCCCCTGCTGGACGGTGATGATCCGCCACACCGCCTGCATGGCCGGCTCGCCGGTCACGATCTCCCGGACGGCCAGCTCCAGATCGGGCTCGGCCCGCTCGCCGACCAGGAGCGACTTGACCTCGACCGCCAGGAAGACGGCGACCACGATCAGCACCAGCCCGATGGCGATGCGCCTCCTCCGGCTACTTTGCCAGGGCTTTGCGCTTCCAGAGCTCCCACGGCCGGGCGATCGTTCCCGCCACGGTCGCCTCGGTCTTGCGAGCCTCCTCCGCGTCGAGATACGTCACGGATCCGCCCAGCGCCAGGGCCTGCCCTTGCAGTCGGGCGTTGATCTCGGTGTAGACGCTCCGGAACACCGCCAGCGGGAGCGAGGAGGCCACCACGACCGCGCCGTGCCCGCGCATCAGCGCGACGGGGCGGGCGCCCAGGGTCCCGGCCAGGGCCTGGCCGAGGGCCGGGTTGCGCACCAGCATGTCGGTCGCGCCCCCCGCCGCCTGCCGGATCTCGAAGACCGGGACTCCGTCGCCGAGGAACGCGCTCATGTGGTAGACGGGGCGGAGGGGTGTCCCGGTGATGCCGAAGGGGATCAGCGAGGGCGAGTGGTTGTGGACGATCGCCGTCACGTCCGGCCGCACCTTGTAGATCTCCCCGTGGATGAAGCGCTCGATGAACATCGCGCGCCCCTTGGGGTCCACCGGGTTGCCGTCCAGGTCGTACTCCATGAGGTCGGCGGCGACCACCAGCTCCGGGGCCAGTGACCGCGAGAGCAGGTACCGATTGGGGTCCCGATCGTGCCGGGCGCTGACGTGGCCGTAGCCGTCGACGACGCCCTGGTCGGCCAGGATGCGGTTGGCGGCCACGAGGTCCTCGATGAGCTGAGGCGCCGCAGGCCCCGCCGACGGCGGCGCCGTCTGGGCCGCCACCCGGCGCCCCGCCAGGGCGCCGCCGAGGAGAATCCCGCAGCCGAGCGCGAACTGCCGCCGGGTGAACCGCTCGCGACCTCTCGAGCCCTCTCGCATGGGTGCCACCTCCTCGCTGTTGTGCCGCCCATCATACAGCGGGGCCCGACCGGGCGAAAACCGGCGCCGGGACGGAGCCGGCGAGCGGCAATGGTATCCTGGCGACCGGCCGGCGTCCCTCCGGACTGGGAGGCCGCGGCCCATCCGTGAACCCCGCGCAGGAGGCCACCGTGGATCACGTCATGACCGTCACCGGGCCCGTGCCCGCCGATCGGCTCGGGCTCACCCTGATGCACGAGCACATCTTCCTGGACCTCACCCGCGACGTGGCCGGGAAGATGAGCCTCCTGAACGACCCCGAGCTGGCCTACCGGGAGCTGATGCGCTACAAGGACGCTGGCGGCGTGACGCTGGTCGACCAGACGACGGGCGGCCTCCGCGGTCACGACCACGACCTCCTGCCCGTCAAGCACGCCCTGGCGGTCCGCGACGTGGCCAGGCGGACCGGGCTCCAGGTGGTGCTCGGCGCCGGCTGGTACCGTGAGCCGTACTACGACCGGCGGCTCTACCGGGCTCGGACCGCCCAGATCGCCGAGGAGTTGGTCCGCGACGTGACCGAAGGGATCGACGGCACCGACGTCCGGGCCGGCCTGCTCGGCGAGATCGGCGCCCACTTCACCTGGGTGTCGCCGGTCGAGGAGCGGGTGTTCCGGGCCGTCGCCCGGGCCCAGAAACGGACCGGGGTCTCCATCGCGACCCACGCGCTCCACTCGCCGGTGGGCCTCGACCAGCTCGACATCCTGGCCGAGGAGGGGGTGGACCTCCGCCGGGTGATCGTCGGTCACTGCCAGTCGTATCCGAGCCACGACTACCACGCCGAGATCGCCCGCCGCGGCGCCTACGTCTCGTTCGACCGGCTCGGCGTTCCCAACGAGTACGAGCACGAGACGATGCTCCGCCTGATCCAGCGCATGGTCCAGGCCGGCCTGACGCGCCACGTCCTGCTCTCCCAGGACGTCTGCTGGCGCTCGGACTACGTGGCGTACGGCGGCCGGGGCTACGCCTGGGTCGCGACCGGCCTCCGCGACGAGCTCTCCGCGCTCGGCGTCGCCGACGAGCAGTACCGCGCGATGACCGTCGAGAATCCCCGCCGCGCGCTCACCGGCGGCGGCTGAGGCGATGAGCAACTTCGAGCTGTCGGTCCTGTTCTTCCTGCAGATGGCGGTCATCCTGGCCGCCTGCCGGCTGGTGGGCGTCATCGCCCGGTACGTCGGCCAGCCGCCGGTGGTGAGCGAGATGATCGCCGGGGTGGTCCTGGGCCCGTCCCTCTTCGGCGCGGTGCTGCCGGGCGTCCACGGCCTCCTGTTCCCCCGCCCGTCGATGACCATCATCTTCGCCGTCGCCCAGCTCGGGCTCGCCGTGTACATGTTCCTGGTCGGCGTGGAGTTCCGGGCGGACCTGATCCGGCAGCGGGTCCGGAGCGCCGCCTCGGTCTCGGCGGCGGGGATCCTGGCCCCGTTCGCCCTCGGCAGCCTCATCGCGCTGCTCGTCCACGGCGACGGCGCGATGTTCACCGAGACGGTGGGGGTCGGCCAGGCGGTCCTGTACCTGGGCGCGGCCATGTCGATCACGGCGTTCCCCATGCTGGCCCGGATCATCCACGAGCGCGGCCTGGCCGGCACCGCGCTGGGCACGCTGGCCCTGGCGGCGGGGTCGATGGACGACGCGGCGGCGTGGTGCATGCTCGCCATCGTCCTGGCCAGCTTCGGCAGCGCGCCCATGGTCGCGGTGCTGGCGATCGGGGGCGGCGTCCTCTATACGCTGATGGTGCTGCTGGCCGTCCGGCCGGCGCTCGCCCCGCTGGCCCGGCGGGTGGAGCGCAGCCAGGCCATGAGCTCCCCGATGCTGAGCTTCGTGCTCATGCTGGCCATGCTCGGCTCCTGGTTCACCGATCGAATCGGGATCTACGCCGTGTTCGGGGCGTTCATCCTGGGGACGGCCATGCCCCGCGGGAAGTTCGCCGAGGAGCTGCAGCGGCTGATGATGCCGCTGACGACCAACCTGCTGCTGCCGCTCTTCTTCGTCTATTCCGGCCTGAACACGAAGATCGGGCTCGTGAACACGCCCTACCTGTGGGGCGTCGCCCTGGGGGTGCTGGCGGCGGCGTGTCTGGGCAAGGGCGTGGCGTGCTGGCTAGCCGCCCGCCTCCACGGCGAGCCGAGCGGCGAGGCGCTGGCCATCGGCGCGCTCATGAACGCCCGTGGGCTGATGGAGCTGATCATCCTCAACATCGGGTACGAGCGGGGGATCATCACCCAGACGCTGTTCTCGATCATGGTGCTGATGGCGGTCGTCACCACGCTGATGGCGACGCCGATCTTCGAGGTGGTCTACGGGCGCCGCGGCCGGCTGCTGGGTACCGTGGGGGTGGTGCGGACGACGTAGACGACGGCGCCAGCCCTGATCGGGACGGTCACCTGTCCCAATTGAGACAAGGCCCTGTTTCTTCGGGCTTTCCCCGGTGGCGGGTGTTATGTTCTTGCCACACGGATCAGAGGCCCGGCGCCCGTGAAGACCATCCTGCTCATCGAGAACGATCCCGCGATTCTCCGCCTCGAGCAGCAGGTGCTGCGCGACGCGGGCTATGCCGCGGACCCCGTGGGCGACGGCCAGCAGGCGCGGACGAAGCTGAAGGCCACCCCCTACCACGGGATCGTGCTGGACCTCACCGTGGCCGGCAGCGAGGGCTACACCCTGGCCGCGCAGATCGGCGGACTGGACGCCAACCGGCACACGCCCCTCATCATCCTCGGCTCGGACGAGCCCGACGGCCGGCGGCGAGCGTTCGACGCGGGGGCCATGGCCTTCCTTCCCAAGCCGTTCACCGCCGAAGCGTTCCGCGCCGTGATCCACAGCGTCATCAGCCCGACCGGGCCTCGAGCGCCCGCCGCCCCCGGCGTCGCGATCGGACGGGCGTCCCGCCCGGTCGCGCCGGCCCCGCCGGCGGCCTCGCCGGCCGAGGCGGAGCTCGAGGCGGGGCCGGTGGACGGATCGATCCCGGTGAGCTTCCAGGGCGGACCGGTCTACTGGTGTCCGCCGAACGCCGAGGGCACGTGGCGTTGTGGCCGCTGCGAGCTCGGCGTCATCGGGGCGGCGGAGGTCGGGAGCAGCTGCGGCATCTGCCAGGCCGCAGTCGTGCAGTTCCGGGCAGGATCGGGATCGGGCATCGGGTGGCTGATCGTCTTCATCGCGCTCGGTCTGCTGATCGGGTGGGCGGTGCTCGAGTGGTGGTCGTAGCTCGCCGGAGACGGTAACGGCGGGGAGGCCACCGCCCCTGCCCGCCCGGGCCCCCTTCCAGGCTCGGCAGGCCTGGGCCTCCGGCCGCGCGGAGACGACGACGCTTCCCGGAGGTCGACCCGCTGGCGGGTCCTCAGTCCCTGAACCTGCGGGCCAGTCGCTCGAGCCCGTCCACGACGTCCTGCCGTTCCCGGAGGAGGAGCTGAAAGTGCTTCTCCTGCTCGCGCAGCGCTTGCATTGCCGCCTCGTGCTCCTGCAACAGGGTCGTGTACTGCGACTGTAGCCGTGTCAGCGTTTCTTCGATCTCTGCTTGTCGCATGGATGTCTCCTGTCGCGTCAGCAGGCCGTCCCCGCGCCTCTGCCGCGCCTGGCCGCTTTCCGGCCCCGCATCGATCACTGCTGCGGCCTGCGCCGGGCCCGGGCCGACCTCCCTCTGATAGGAGAAGATCGCCTCCCGGATCTCAGCGTGCGTCGCCGTCACCACCTCGATGGCGCATCCGGTTCGCTCGTGCAGGTCCGCGATGACGTCGACATCGGTGGGGTCGTCCATGACGACCGTCAGCCCCGCCGCCGTCGCCCCGATCGGAAGGACGCGATGTCGCTCCGCGAACTCGACTGGGACCAGAACGGCGAGCTTCGGGTCGATCAACGTTCGGTCCAGCTCGACGAATCCGATCCGGAGCTGCTTGCACAGCGCTTCTCTGAGCGTTCGCTCAGACAGATAGTCCATGTGGATCAGGACCTCACCGAGCCGGAGCCCGCTCGCTTGCTGCTCTCGGACCGCGTCCTGTAGCTGTTCCTCCGTGATGACATTCGTCTCGACCAGCAGGTCCCCGATCCGATACTTCCTCTTGTGTCCTTCGAGGAGGTCGTTGAACTGACGGCGGATCACCCGCTGCCGATCGAGCGGGAGGTGCCCCAAGGGCGTGCCGGGCTTCTCCTGAGCCTGCGCCTGGAAAGCCGCCTGAAGCCGACCTTCGGACACGAATCTTTCACCGAGAGCGAGCTCGTCGACCGGGCGATGCGGCCGGCCATCGGTGCTTCCCGGGCCGTCGCGCTCCAGGTCGTGGACGGCTGTCCGGGCGCCGTTCGGCGCGACGATCGCGAGTCGGCCCCCAATCGCCAGATCGGAGGTCGCCGACGCGCGACGGCCACTCCCGATCGCCGCATCCCGGAGCGCCGACCAGAACTCCCCCGCGGAGTGGAAAGGGGCGCCGCCGCGCCGGAGGGACGCCCTCAGCACCGCTTCCACCTCACGCGGCACATCGAGTCGCCGTTCGGCCGCGAGTGTCAGCCAGGGTTCGCCCGACAGCATCGCGTACGCCGCCAGACCCAGCGAATGGACGTCCGCCCAGGATGACCCGTGCTCCACAAGCCTCGCCCGCCCAGCCAGCCGGCGTGCACGCGAGCCCGCCGCCACCGCCGCGGACGTCGGCAGCCCGAAATCCCTCACTCGGACCCGCAGCGCACCAGCCGGGTCCCGGGCCGGGAAGATCGAATCGAGGGCGATCGACCGATTGCGCACGCCGAACTGCTGCCCGATGTGCAGGACCCTGGAACACTGGCCGACGATGTCGATCACCGTCGCCAGCGCCAGCGGACCATGGACCAGAAGCCGGCTGGCCACGCTGGGTCCGTCCAGCCACTCCGTCACCACGTACAGGCGGCCGTCGGCCGCCTGCTCGCATTCGTACACCGGCGCGATGTTGGGATGACGGATCAGCGCAATGGTCGCGATCTCACGGCGGAGACGCGCCGAGCTCCCACCCTGACCAGCCAGGGCGGGCGACAGGACCCGGATCAGCACGCGCCGCCGCTCCATGTCGAGCTGCTCGGCCAGCAGGGCGGTGCTCAACCCATCCGAGCCGAGCTCGGCGATGGGTCGGTACTCCCCGGCCAGGATCTTCACCAGGCTCACCCCGATGCCACCCATGCCGTTCGAGCGAGACTGATGCCCGTTGGCGACGATGCTGCCCCTCCCTCGGACGTCACGGTCGTCCGGTCTCAACATCCGAGGGCCCTTTGCACCGTCGCGCGCAACGTGTCCAGGGAGACCGGCTTCTCGAGCCGCGCGACGATGTTCGGTCTCGACACCAGGTCATCCGGCAGGTCGGAGAGAAACCCCGACAGCACGACTACGGGAATCTGGCGGGAATGCGCCAGGAACTGGATCCCTGACATGCGCGGCATCCGCAGATCGAGGATGATCACGTGGGGGTACACCTGCTTCGCCAGCTCGAGGGCCTCCACCCCGTCCCGAGCGGCAACCACGGCGTAGCCGGCATCGGTGAGGACACGCACCAGGAGTCGCCGGATGGCCTTGTCGTCGTCGGCCACGAGGATCCAGTGGCGCACCTTGTCGCCTTCAGGCCCATCGACTCCGCCGTCCTGGGCACCCTTCCTCCCTGGCTGATCTCGCCGGGTCCTGTCCCCGAGCCTCAGTCGGGCCGCCTCCACTGGTCTTCGCCTCATCAGTCCCCACGATTCGCGCCCGCACCCGTCGTGGCCGCCAGCGCGAACCGCAGCTTTCGTCGTCGTGGCAATCCACCACGTTATGGCAAGCCGGGTGCCAGTCTACGGCTCGGCCGAGATAGGTTGACCTGGCGGTGAGTTAGCCAGAACGGAGCCAGCCGAGAGCCGTGGCGACCGGTAAGGTATGGACCGGCGCCGCTCAGCTCCGCGCCGGTTTGCCGGTTTACCGGGTCGCGGGTGGAAGCCGGTTCGCGGACGTTGCCGGACAGTTCGAGACGAAAGTGGCCCGAGAAGTGCCGATGCTACGACTTGAGTCGTCGCAGGAGGGCTTCCAGCTCCCCGGCGGCGAATTCGCGATCCTGCCGAAGACCCTCATGGCCTTCGCGAAGTTCCCGATGGGCCTGGAGGAGGGTCTCATGCTCGTGCTGGAGGGCTTGGTACTGAGTCCGTAGAGCTGCGAGGGTCCGTCCACTCTCCTCGGATTCCCGGCGCAACCGCTCGAAGCTTTCCTGAAGCTCGAGGAGCTCTCGCTCTTGCCGCTCCGAACGCTCGCGCAGCTCGTCGTTCGCCTTGGTCAGCCCATCGAACTGCTTGACGAAGGCATCCCAGTCAGCGACGACCGATCTGAAGACTTCAACGATCTGTGTGAGGCTCTTCGGACTCGTCTCGCCCATGCCCGATCCTCCCTCGCGGATGGCCATACGGGGGCCCTTCTTGTACCCTTCTACGCCCTCCAACCCTGCAATGTGGCCGCGTCTCCAGACACTCTGGCCGACCGATCCTCGCCTTCAGGCCGGGGTCGGCAAGATGCCCTCCGGTGAGCCGGAAGGGGCTGACCGAAGGTCACCGGATCTCGGTGACAGTGCGGCAGCGACGGCCTCCAGCAAGTTGCGTGTGCGAATCGGCTTAGGCAGGCGGGCCACGATGTTGAGCCCGTCACCGACGCGGAGATCCCCGTCGAGGAAGCCGGAGATGATGAGGACGGGAATTCGTTTCAGCATCGCGGAACCACGCAGCTCCTTGAGAATGTCCTCGCCCGAGAGCCCGGGCATGCGGAGGTCGAGGATCATCAGGTCGGGGATGATCGCCTGCATGAGACCGAGAGCCTCCAGACCATTGTCGGCCGACAGCACCCGGTATCCGGCCCGGGTCAGCTCTTCAACCCAGAGTTCGCGAACCGCCGGATCGTCATCGGCTACGAGGATCCACTTCCGCGACCCGGCACCGACGTTCATTTCCGCTGACAAGGCTTACCCGCCTCCTGGAGAAGAGATGTTCTCTTTCAGAGCCGGTCGCCTCATCACGACTCGTCCAAGACCGACTCGTCCAGCGTCACCCGCAGGACTTCCTGGGGGGTCGTGATGCCCTCGATCACCTTGAGCAGGCCGGCCTCGCGGAGGGTCATCATCCCCCGCCGGCGGGCAGTCGCCCGGATCTCGCTCGTGGAAGCGCCACGGGCGATGAGTTCGGCGATGTCAGCGGACGTCTCCATCACTTCGTAGATGGCGATCCGGCCTCGCATCCCGGTGTGCCGGCACGCCGAGCACCCTCGCCCCCGATAGAAGGTGCACGGGCCAGGCCCGGCGACCCGGTGCCCGAGGGGCACGAGGCTCGCCTCGTCCCCCTCGTAGGGCTCGCGGCACTGGACGCAGATCCGGCGCACGAGTCGCTGGGCGACGGTCAGCCGAAGGCACGATGCCAGGAGAGTCAACGGGACGCCCATGTCGAGCAAC
Organism: uncultured Candidatus Rokubacteria bacterium; assembly: GCA_963708025.1. Lineage (GTDB taxonomy): Bacteria > Methylomirabilota > Methylomirabilia > Rokubacteriales > DASRDR01 > CAVPSB01. The sequence goes on from CAVPSB010000016.1 coordinate 443,727, forward strand.
CGGGGAATGGCCGAGGGACAATCGATCGTGTGCAGAGTGGTGAGAACCAGGTGGCCGGTGAGCGCCGCCCGGATGCCGATCTGGGCCGTCTCGGCGTCCCGCATCTCCCCGACCAGCAGCACGTCCGGGTCATGGCGGAGGAAGGTGCGCAGGATGACGGCAAAGCTCCGCCCGATGTCTTCGTGCACGGCCACCTGCGTCACGCCGTCGAGGTGGTACTCGACCGGATCCTCGACAGTCATGATCTTCACTTCTCGGGGACGTAGCCGGTCGATCGCCGCGTACAGGGTGGTGGTCTTCCCGGATCCGGTCGGCCCGGTCATCAGGATCATTCCGTGCTGGGCGTCGATCGCCCGGGTGAACCTGTCGAGGTTCGAGGCCCGAAGTCCGAGATCGACCAAGCTGAGCCGCACGGCCTGCCGGTCGAGCAGTCGCATGCACAGGCTTTCTCCGGACACCGTCGGCATGCTGGAGACCCGGACGTCGATCTCTCGGCCCTCGTAGCGCAGCCGCAGCCGCCCATCCTGCGGCAGGCGGCGTTCCGCGATGTCGAGATTGGCCATGATCTTGATCCGGGAGACGATTCCCGCCTCCACCCGCTTGGGCAACGCCTTGATCCGCTGCAGGAGGCCATCCAGTCGGTATCGCACATGGAGTCCGGCCTCGAAGGGCTCCAGGTGAATGTCGGAGGCGGACTGGGCGATCGCATCCGCAAAAATCGTGTTCACGAGCCGGATCACCGGCGCCTGGTCCGCCCAGGCCTTCAGGTCCGACAGGTCGGCGGCGCTCCCGGGGGCCGCCCGGTCAACGATCTCGACCTCGCGGGCATCGACGTCCGTGTCCAGAAGAGCATCGGCCCGAGGGGTGTCCTCGGGCTGCTTCCCGATCGCTCGGCGAATCGCCGAGGAGGCGGCGATCGCCGGGATGACGCGCAGACTGGTCGCGAACGTGACATCATCCATGGCCTGAAGATTCGTCGGATCCGCCATGGCGACCGTCAGTGATCCGTTGATACGGCGGACAGGCACGAGATCGTATTTTTGAGCGATCCGCAACGGGATGAGTCTCAAGACGTCCGGGTCGATGATGTCCTCGAGAACTGTCACGACGGGGATCGCCAGCAGAGCGGACAGGTGGTCGACCAGCTCCGGTTCGGTGATCAGCCCGAGACGCACCAGCACGAAGCCGAGCTTCTCGCCGGTCTCCTCCTGTTTACTCAACGCCCGGGCGAGCTCGTCCGGCGTGATGGCCCCACGCTCGAGCAGGAATTGACCGAGCCGCCGTCGAGGTCGGGCCCGGGCCAGTCCCCCCGGGACCGGGTCAACGATCTGGCCGGTGGACTCGCCCGAAGACTCCCGTCGGGAATGTCTCATGCCGACGGGCCACGCTGCAGCCGGGGTCCCGGCCGCATCAGTGGTTGCTGCAACCAGGCGAGCGCCCGCCGGGGAAGCGAAGGTCGCCGTCGGGCCGTCCCAGCCGGCAGCGCAGTCGGGTGGCCAATCGGCAGGTCCCGAATTCGGTGGATGGCCGTTGCGACGGCATAGACACGGAGATTGTTCGAGGCCGGATCGGCCGGCACCAGGAAAACACCCGGCCCGCCCCCGATGTCGCATCGGGTCGAGCCGACCAGGACTTCGCCATCCTTGAAGGTGATCTCGACTCGCCGGCCGGGCAGAGCTGCGGTATCCGAGAACCGCTTCCGTTCGTCGTATCGGGCGTTCCCGGCGAGATCGCGAACGAGAAACACCGCCTTCAGCTCGGCGACGAGGACTGGGGTGGGATCAGATGACGCGTCGAGCGTCGGGAACACGTGAAAGCGACCCCGGCTCTCGAAGTCGTAGGTGTAGCCCTTGACCAGTCTTCCATCCGCGTAGCGGACGACAACCTTTGCTGCCGGACCGATCATCGTGACACTCCCCACCCGACCCGCGAGCGCCATGTCCCGCGGGCCAACGGTTGCGACATGTACCGCTTCAATCTGGAAGGCCCCTCGTGCAGCCTGGCGGTCAGATGCCACCTTCGTGCCAATCAGTCACCGGTCCGTCAGGACTGCCCGCATGCGCAACCTTGACGTGTGCGCTTTACATGCGCCCACGACAGCCATCGTGGTCGCGTCGGGGATTCCGAGCGAGCTGAAGTGGTCAGATATTCACCGCTTCGGACAGATCGGGACCAGCGGCCCCGGGCAGAGCGACACGTCACCGCTCTCGGATCCGGGACCTCAGTTCGGGACCTCCCGCCCACCAGGGGAAGCCGGAAGACCCATTCCTTCGACACACTCTCAGAGGAAGAACAGTTGCCGTGAGCTGCGCCGAGCTAATGGCCCAATCGGAGGGCCTCAGGCGACCCGAGGGTTTTCCAGGAATCGCTCCATTCGGAAAACCGGAACGCCGTTTCCGAATCTTTGTGATCCTCGTTGCATAGACCAGCGAAGCGCGCTCGGTGGGCGCCTGTCTGCCGGAGGCCTTCGAGCTCCCTCCCTGGAGACGAGCGCCGGAATCTCGGATCCGGGCGGTCAGCGAGGCGGCGTCGAGCGGAGGCGGGCGGTCTCCTCTCCGAAGATCGTCCAAGTGGCGGGGTCGATGGCGACGCCGTACTCGCGGCGAGCGTAGTCGACGCTGATCTTCTCCTCGCGGACGTCGCGCAGGACGCGCTCGGGGTCGCGGGTGAAGGGATCGCCCCAGCCGCCGGCGCCGGCCAGGACGTGGCGGAAGACGTCCCCCCGCCGGAGCGTCAGCGTGCACTTGGCCGGCAGCTCGCGGCGCTCGCCGTCCGGGTCGAGGAGGTTCTGCGAGGGCGTGCCGTCGCGGCCGCCCTGGAGCCCGTAAGGCAGGAAGCGCCGGCGGTCGGTCCGGAGCTGGAGCGTGCCCTCCGCGTTCTCGAAGCGGTACTCCCGCGCAAGCGCCAGGCCGCCCCGGAACCGCCCCGGCCCCCCGGAGTCGGGGAGGTAGCCGTAGCGCCGGATCACGATCGGGTACTCGGACTCGATCACCTCGATCGGGTTGTTCGAGAAGTTGACGACGGAGCTCGAGCAGGCATCCACCCCGTCCTTCGCTGGCCGCCCGCCCCAGGAGCCGAACAGGAACTCCAGGAAGACGAAGGGCCGGCGCTCCGCGTCGTAGCCGCCGATCGACACCCCGGTGTCGCCGCCGACCTCGCAGGCAAAGACCCGGTCGGGCGCGACCTGGGCCAGGGCGCCGAAGACCGCGTTGGCGATCCGGAAGCCGGTGAGGCCGCGGGCCGCGACCGACGCCGGCATCACGGGATTGACGACGGTCCCGGGCGGGGCCACCACCTCGATGGGACGGAAGTACCCCTCGTTGTTCGGCGGCTCGCCGCCGACCAGGTGGCGGACGCAGGCATAGACGGCGGACTTGGTGAAGGGCAGCGGCGAGTTGATGGCGCCCTTGACCTGGGCCGCCGAGCCGGTGAAGTCGGCGATCAGCCGGTCGCCGGTCACGGTGACCGCGACCGTGATGGGGATCGGGTCGGGGTCGATCCCGTCCTCGTCGATGTGGTCGGTGAACCGGTAGACCCCGTCGGGCATCGCGCGGATGGCGTGGCGGGCCAGCCGCTCGGCCTGGTCGAGGAGGGCGGCCGTGCAGGTGGCGAGGAGCCCGCCGCCGTACCGGGCGAGCAATCCCAGGTAGCCCCGCTCGCCGGTGAGGCAGGCCGCCACCTGGGACCGCACGTCGCCCAGGACCTGGCGCGGCACCCGGACGTTCCGGTCGATCAGCTCGAACAGCGCCTCCACCGGCGCCCCGGCCGCGTACAGCTTGAGCGGCGGGATGCGCAGCCCCTCCTGGAAGATCTCGGTGGCGTCGCAGCCGTTGCCGCCGGGGGTCTTGCCGCCCACGTCGAGCTGGTGGCCGATGCTCGCCGACCAGCCGGCGAGGGCGCCGTCCGCGAAGATCGGCTTGACGATGTAGAAGTCGGGCAGGTGCGTGCCGCCCTCGTAGGGGTCGTTGAGGATGAAGACGTCGCCGGCCCCGATCCGCCCCGCGAACTTCCGGCGGATGGCGGCCATGGCGTCGGGGATCGAGCCGAGGTGGAGCGGGAGGGTCAGCCCCTGGGCGATGAGCCGGCCCTCGGCGTCGCACAGGGCGCAGGACATGTCCATCGCGTTCTTCAGGTTGTTCGAGTAGGCCGTTCGCACCAGCGAGATCGCCATCTCGTCCACGATGGCGTCCAGCGCGTTCTTGACCAGCTCGAGGAGGATCGGATCGGTCGCGGTCCGCGGGCTCATGCCGGTGCTCCCGTGGTGATGACGATGTTCCCGTGGGCGTCCAGCCGCGCCGCGCACCCCGGCGGCACCAGGGTCGTCGCATCGTACTCGTCGAACGAGGAGCGGGCCCGGCCGCGGCGCCGTCCCCAGATCCGTCCGGCCCAGGACCGGCGTCGCGACCAGGCCGTGGTCGCGGCCGAACCAGGCGGCCCGGGTCTCCCGAGATGCCACGCGCTCGCTACCGAGCCGCAGCGGCGGGCCGGCGGCCGGCCGGCGGATCCGCGCGGTGAGGCGGAGGTTGACGAGCTGGATCGGATCGCCCTCGGCCGCGTGGCCGTACGTCCGGGCGTGCTCGCGGGCGAAGGCGGTCGCCAGCTCGCCGATCGAGCTCGCGTCCCCCCAGTCTCCGGGCAGCGGCACCGTCAGCTCGAACGATTGGCCCTGGTACTTCAGGTCCACGAACCGTTCGAGCTCGACCCGGCCCTCGGCCTCGTGACGGAGGAGGCCCTCGGCCTCCCGCTCGAGCGCCGCGAACGCGGCGGTGATGTCCGGCACGGCGGCCGGCGCCAGCGGCCGGAGGAAGGTCCGCACCAGGTGATGCTCCACGTCGGCCTCCAGGAGCCCGAGCGCGCTGAAGACCCCCGGCGCCGGCGGGACGAGGACGGTGCCGATCTCGAGCGTCCGCGCCATCTCCATGGCGAAGAGCGGGCCGTTTCCCCCGAAGGCCACCAGCGTGAAGTCGCGGGGGTCGCGCCCCCGCTCGATGGTCACGGCCCGCACCGCCCGCGCCATGCGCGCGCAGCCCACCAGGTAGACGCCGTGGGCCGCCTCCAGGAGCGGGAGCCCGAGCGGCCCCGCCACCTGGTCGGCCACCGCCCGCCGCGCCTTCTCGGCGTCGAGCCGGATCCCGCTCGGCAGGCGCTCGGGATGGAGATAGCCCAGCGCCACGTTGGCGTCGGTCAGCGTGACCTCGGTCCCACCCTGGTCGTAGCAGACCGGGCCCGGGATGGCCCCGGCGCTGCGCGGGCCGACGAGGAGCTGACCGGCGCCGTCCACCGTCACGATGCTGCCGCCGCCGGCCCCGACCTCGGCGATGTCGATGGCCGGCACCCGCAGAAGGTAGCCGGTGCCGCGGTTGAGCCGGCTCCCCTGCGAGATGAGGCCGCCGATCTCGAACTCGCCGGTCCGCTGGATCGCGTACCCCTCGATGACCGAGGCCTTGGCGGTGGTCCCGCCCATGTCGATGCTGATGGCGTTGGCGGCGCCGAGGCGCCGGGCCAGCATCGCCGTCGCGATGACGCCGGCGGCCGGGCCGGACTCGATCACGTGGACCGGCCGGCGGCGGCCGCTCTCCACGGTCATGACCCCGCCGCTGGACTGCATGACGAGGATCGAGGCGCGAAGGCCGAGCGCCGCCAGCTCGCCCTCCAGGTGACCCAGGTAGCGGCTCATCACCGGCATCACGTAGGCGTTGGTCACCGCGGTGCTGGTCCGCTCGAACTCGCGCATCTCGGGCAGGATCTCGGAGGAGAGCGTGAGGGCCAGCCCCGGGGCCCGCTCGCGCACGATGGCGCCGACGGCCCGCTCGTGAGCGTCGTTGGCATAGGCGTGGAGGAGGCAGACCGCCACCGACTCCACGCCCTCGGCGACCAGGGCGTCCACGGCGGCGCCGACGCTCGCCGGATCGAGGGGGGTCAGCACCTCGCCCCGATGGCTCATGCGCTCGGTGACCTCGCGCCGCCAGCGCCGGGGTACCAGAGGGGCCGGGCGCTCGAAGTCGAGGTCGTAGAGGCGGGCCAGCCGGAGCCGGCCGATCTCGAGGAGGTCGCGGAAGCCCTCGGTGGTGAGGAGACCCGTCCGGGCGCCGCGGCGCTCGAGGATGGCGTTGGTGGCGACCGTCGTCCCGTGGATCAGCTCGGCGATCCGGTCCGGCGCGATCCCGGCCGCGCTCGACCAGCTCGCGCACGCCCTGGACGATGGCCTCGGCGTAGTTGCCGCTGGAGGACAGGACCTTGCGCGTCAGGGCGGCGCCGTCGGGCGCCGCCAGGACGAGATCGGTGAACGTGCCTCCCACGTCGACGCCGAGCCGGTAGGGTCGCATGTCGCTGCCGGCGATTATAGATCGTTCCTCAGGGTGAGTCGCGGGGGGCCCTAACCGACCGAATCGTTCCCAATCACGCAGTTCCGCGGCGGCACCGGCCGCCCCGGAGGCCCGTTCTCCTTATCGATCCCCTTCGGACTCGCCAAGGAGTCGGCAAGTGGGTGAGCCTTGAATCCGGGGGCGCTCATGCGTCATCATGCATGACGACCTCCGAGCGCTCCCACCTACCTAGCGGCGGTGGCGAAAGACGTCGGCCTGATACCATGCCGTCAGGATGGCGAAGGCCCACGTAATATCGATCGGTCCAGCGGCAGTCTTCGTCATGAAGGCACTGACAATAATGGGCTCTTCCGATGGCGTCTGAGCCTGAACGAGCCCCTCCTCAGGCTGTCCCTCAATTCTGATTCTGGGAATGAAGGTGCCGATTTCGGTGCCGACTTTGATCGGTGCTCCATACCGCCTTAGCAGTTCCCCGAATGCCTTCAAGGGGCTAAGTCCTTTCCCTCCGCGAAAATCACCGTCGTCATATAGCCGGAAGGCCAGATAGATTTCAGTAACCGCCTCGGGTTGCCGCTCGGCGGCCAGAACGAGAAGCGTGTACGGCTTGGATGGAATGTCTACCCACCGCGTGGCAAGCAGAACAGTCACATCGTCAAACGGGTGCCTCTCCAACGTATCGGCATTCGTCAGCGCCTCTTCCGCATGAACGGACCGCACATAACCAGGTAGTTCACATTCTTGACGGAAGAGTTCTGTGACTGCGACCTTCCCGACTCTCATGGATGGCGCTTCCGGCTTGTACACTGCGCCCACCCACTCGATCGGAAGAGCAACGGCCCGGCCGAGGTCGAGGACGCGGCCAGGGAGAGCCGATGGGGCACGTCGGAGCCGTATGACCGATCACGAGCGACCGACGCCGCAACGCGTACAGTGAACTGTCCGGACGCGAATCAAACACCATGTAGTCGTCCCACGCAACGATCACGTCCGCGACGCTCCGTGAGGAACCGCTGCCGAGCTCTCGGTACACTTCGTTGACGTACGGTTGGATGCGAGGCGGAATCTGGTCGTCAAAGACAACGCGCTGCTCCGGCCGCTCGATTTGCAGGTAAACGGAACCTACTCCCTCGTTGGCTCGCTTTATCTGTTTATTCGCCGTCGAGATGACACTCCGAACACGCTCCGGATTGGTCCCCAGTCTTATCCGCTTGGCTTCGATCCACTGCGATCCGCTCGGCTCGCCGACGGAAACGCGCAGATCTGGTAACCCCTCCCGTTCAACAACGTCAACGGACAGCCCCCTGGATCGCAGCAATGACCAGCACTGGAGTCCAACCATCTGATCCCAGAACTGGGTCGAGTCATTGACTCGTTTTCGCACCTGTTGAAGAACCTAGGCGCAAGGAGGGCGATTACTTCGTCTGGTGTCTCGGGAAAAGAAAGGACGTCGAGCATGCCGCTTCCTAGGCCCAGCACGAGGTCTGTCTCATTGGGATATTTCAGCGTGATTTGCCCTTCGACAAACCGGGCGAATAGATCGTAACGCGATACCGCTGGGTGCCCCGGGAAAGCGCTTCCGAAGCTTGCTTAGGCTCGGATCATCAAAAAGCAGCTCGAGCGTCCTCATCTCCTTTCGGATAAAGGGCGCAATGGGACCTTGTGCGTCTGGAGGTGGTAACGGCGCCATGGGTGAAGACTTAACTCTAGCACCCACACGCGTCCGATTGCTGATCGGATGGGTGGACGTGGGGGAGGGCGGGTTGCCCGCCTTCGGTCTTGCGTGTTAACTGGCGATTGACAATCACCTCGCCCCGACACTTCCCAAAGAAGTGGTCTCCTGCCAGGTCACCGTCTCACTGGAGAATGTTGATGGCGCGTGACGCGACGAGGAGGATCGTCACGAGCGAGATCAGGCTCTGGAGCATCATCAGCATCTTGGCGCGAGACGTCAGCGGCACAGCATCGGTGGGGCTGAATGCCGTCGCCGTCGAGTATCCCAGGAACAGGTAGTCGACGTATGTGGGATGCCAGCCGGGCCGCACGTCCTCGGGGACTCCCGCTTGCGGAAAGAGCCAGTCCGGCTTCCGGCTCAGGTTGTTCGCCCGAGCGTGCGGCCCGCCTCGATCGAGTTGCCAGTACAGCAACGAGAATGAGAGCACGTTCTGCGCCCACACCCCAATGGATGACGCCAGTAGCACGAGCCCGCTGGCCTCCTTCGAGTCGTACACCATCTCCCCGATCAAACGCGCCAGGGCCACCAGGGTCGCGGCCTGGGTGGTCGCGAAAAGAGAAACACGTTCGTCCTCTCGACGCGCAGCCACGGCGCTCGGGCCGACGTCAGCGCGACGCCGGCCATTGGGACGAGAATCGCAATCGTGACGACGTAGTGAAACCAAACCGGGAGCACCGAGAGGCGGGGGTGCAGCGATTGGAGCAAGAAGAGCACCCCGCATATCGCGAGTGCAGCGGGCCAGCGCGGCTCGATGCGCGTCGCCTGGGTCGGTTCGTTCATGGCCTCGGGATCGAGGGCGATTTCGGAGTCCCTTGGGAAACCTGCGCTGAGCCGGGCGTCGCGGTCCTGAGCGCCGCGATCATCGCTGACGTGATCAGGATATGGACGTTCTTCATTAAGATTCGCCTCCTTGACCGTTCCGGTTCTACACGCAGGAAGGCTCGATCCTGACACCTCCCACCAACACTCAACCCTCCCGATGCTCCAGAGTTCGCGCCCCAAGCAGTGCCGGCGGCGTACGACCAAAGTCTAATGGACCCGAGTTCGGGATTCCATTAGGCTGGTCGGGCATGGAAGGCGGGCAACCCGCCCTCCCCCACGTCCACCCGGCCGATTCTCGATCGGATGGGCCGTGCGAATGCCGCATGGTGAGTGAGGCCCTGAACCCGCTTGCCGGGAAGTTGGCGGATTCGCGGGACCTGCGTATGGTGCGGGGCCTATGGGGCACATCGTCCAGCCACGATCGGCGCAGACGGGGCGGCCGTACTCGATCTGGCACATCCGATACTGGGACCCGAGCCAGCGCTGCCGGCCTGACGAAGCTGGCCGCCCTGCATGCGAGCGAGCCGACCGCTCCCTCGACGCCCCAGCTGGTCGAGCCAGCGGCCCGGGCGCGCTCTCGGCAAATCCGCCGGGAAATCGTCTCCCCGAGCCTCGGGATCAGCCCGGCGAGCGCGGCCAGGCTGATCCCGAGGCCGGCGACTATAGATCGCCCGCGCTTGACACGCGACGAGGCTTCGTGATGGAGTTCAGGCGCGCTTCACCGGTGACGATCGCCTGGCGATCGCGATGATCCCTACCTCATCCCGCCCCTGACCAGCGCGAGGGAGCGAGCGGATGGACTTCCGGCCGACCGACGAGCAGCGGCTCCTGCGGCGGACGCTCCGCGACCTCGTCGAGCGGGAGATCCGACCGCGGGCGGCGGAGTGGGACCGGAGCGGTGAGCTGCCGTGGGACAACATCCGCCGGCTGGCCGCGATCGGGATCACCGGCCTCACGATCCCCGCCGCCTACGGCGGCGGCGGCCAGACGCTTCTCGAGGGCGTGATCGCCATCGAGGAGATCGCGCGCGGCTGCCCGAACACCGCGCTCGCCCTGATCTCCGGCACCGGCGTCGTCTCGCTCGCCCTCGCCGAGTACGGCACCGAGGCCCAGAAGCAGCGCTACCTGCCGCCCATCGCGGCGGGCACCGCGGTGTCGGCCATCTGCATGACGGAGCCCACCGCCGGCTCGGCGACCTCCCGGGTCCAGACGAACGCGCGCCGCGACGGCGACGGCTGGGTGGTCTCCGGCCGGAAGTGCATGATCAGCCGCGGGGGACTGGCCGAGTACTACCTCGTCCTGACGCGCTTCGACGGCCAGCCCGGGCTGGAGGGGGTCGGCGCGGTGATTCTCGATCGCGGCACGCCCGGCCTCTCGTTCGGCAAGGCGGAGGACACGCTGGGCTTCCGCGGCGTGCCCGCCACCGACATGGTCATGGAGGGATGCCCCCTCCCAGTCGAGGGGGTGCTGGTCGGCCCCGGCGGGTTCCGCAAGATGATGAGCGCGTTCAACGCCCAGCGCTGCCTGAACGCGGCCATTTCGCTCGGCATCGGTCAGGCCGCCGTCGAGGCGGCGCTCGCCTACGTGCGGACGCGCGAGCCGCACGGGCACCCCGTCGCCGACTTCCAGGGGGTCCGCTGGCAGCTCGCCGACATGACGACCCGGGTGGAGGCCGCGCGCCTGCTCGTCTACCGCGCCGCCGCCAACGCCGCCCGCGGGTTCCCCTCGCGACTGGAGTCCTCGATGGGTAAGCTCTTCGCCAACGAGATGGCCCTCGAGGTGACGGACCTCGCGGTCCAGCTCCACGGCGGGTACGGCTTCAGCCGCGAGTTCCCGGTGGAGCGGCTCCTGCGCGAGGCCCGGGGCATGGTCCTGGGCGGGGGACCCCCGCAGCTCCAGCGCAACATGATCGCGGCCGAGCTGCTCAAGCGCGGCTTCCCCGCGTGGATGTGAAGGCTGTGAAGCGATCGGTCCCTCCGGCTCCCCCCTCCCCCCGGTGCCCGCCGGAGGGACGGGAGTTCGCGAGGGCCGTAGGCCCGAGCCGTCCCGGCGATCCGGTCAATCGGGAGGGGGGCTGGGGGGGTGGGCGGGAGGTCCCGAACTGAGCGCGGATACCGCCAGCAAGCCCCTGCTGGACGGGTTCCGCGTCCTCGACTTCTCGCGGGTGTGGGCGGGGCCCTACTGCACGATGATGCTGGCCGAGCTCGGCGCCGACGTCCTGAAGGTCGAGAACCCGGACGGCGGCGACGAGACCCGGAACTACCCGCCGTTCTTCACCGAGGGCGAGAGCGCCTACTTCGCGAGCTTCAATCGCGGCAAGCGCTCGATCGCCGTGAACCTCAAGCGTCCCGAGGGCCGCGCCGTCGTCCACCGGCTGGCCGAGCACGTCAACGTGGTCGTCGAGAACTTCAGCCCCGGGGTGACGGCCCGGCTCGGCATCGACCACCCCACGCTGGCGGCGATCAATCCCCGCCTCGTCTACTGCTCGATCTCCGCGTTCGGGCAGACCGGCCCCGATCGGGAGCGAAAGGGCTACGACCCGATCCTCCAGGGGATGTCCGGGATCATGGCGCTCACCGGCGAAACCGGGCGACCGCCGGTGCGGGTCGGGGTCGCCATCGCCGACCTCTCGGGCGCCCTCTTCGGGGCGTTCTCCATCGTGACGGCGCTGCTGGCCCGCGAGCGGCACGGCGCCGGGCAGTACATCGATCTCGCCCTGCTGGACAGCCAGGTCTCGCTCCTGGCCGTGAAGGCCGCCGAGTACCTCCACCGCGGCGTGCCGCCCCGGCGCTGGGGCGCCGGCGATCCGCACCGGGTCCCGTCGGCGGCCTACGAGACCCGGGACGGGCGCTACCTGGTGGTCATCGCGGGCGAGCAGCACTGGCCGGGCTTCTGCCGGGCCATCGAGCGGCCCGACCTCATCGACGACGCCCGGTCGCGGACGGTCCGCGACCGCCTCGCCCACCGGGACGAGCTGGAGGCGATCTTCGTGCCGATCTTCCGGGGGCGGACCGCCGCCGAGTGGCAGGCGATCCTCGACCGGCACCAGGTCCCGGCCGGGCCGGTGCAGGACCTCGAGCAGGTGTTCACCCATCCCCAGGTCGTCGCCCGGGAGATGGTGAAGACCTACGAGGACCCGCGCGTCGGCACCGTGCGCGCCATCGACATGCCGTACCGCTTCTCGGCGGCGCCCCCCCGCGTGCTCTCCCCGCCCCCGGCCCTGGGCCAGCACACGCGGGAGATCCTCACCGGCCTGGCCGGCCTCTCGCCCCGGGAGATCGACGCGCTACTCGCCGCCGGCGCGGCGCGCGCCGGCTGACGCCCGAGCCGCCTCCCGCTCCCCCCGGGGCGCGGCGGTGTTTACCCTCCGGCTGCTCATCGTAAGAGCGATCCTGCCCCTGGGTATCGTCGGTACGACCGGGGCCAGGTCGAGATACCGCCAAGGTGGTGTCGCTCCCCCTCCTCCTCGGGAGGTAGCACGACGAGCCGCCAGGTGCGGAGCGCCGGGCGCGGGGAGTGGCGTTGGCGCTTGAAGGCCGGCATGGGTTGACATACCGTGTCACCCATGCCCGACGAGGTCCTGCTCAGGACCGAGCAGCTCACGCGCGCCTTCGGCAGTCTGCTGGCCGTCGATCGCGTCGACGTCGCCGTCCGGCGCGGCGAGCTGCGCTCGATCATCGGTCCCAACGGCGCCGGCAAGACCACGTTCTTCCGCCTGATCTCGGGCGAGATGCCGCCCACGGGTGGCCGCATCTGGCTCGACGGGCGCGACATCACGGGGCTGCCCCAGCACCGGGTGGCCCGGCTGGGCGTGGCCAAGTCGTATCAGATCACCAACGTCTTCCCGCATCTCAGCGCGCTCGAGAACGTGCGGGTGGCCGTGCAGGGCCACCGGCACGCCTACGACTTCTGGTCGAAGGCGAGCCGCTTGACGGACGTGCGCGAGCGGGCCCAGGCGCTGCTCGCGCGCATCGGGCTCGCCGGGAAGGCCGGGCTGCCGGCCGCGCATCTCTCCCACGGCGAGAAGCGCCACCTCGAGATCGGGATCGCGCTGGCCACCGGGCCGGCGCTGCTGCTGCTCGACGAGCCGACGGCCGGCATGAGCCCCGAGGAGACGGACGAGACCATGCGGCTCATCCGGGAGCTGGCCCAGGGGCGGACCGTGATCCTCGTCGAGCACAAGATGAAGGTCGTGATGAAGATCTCCGATCGCATCACCGTCCTGCACCAGGGCCACGTGCTCGCCGAGGGCACGCCCGACGAGATCCGCGGCAACGCGCTCGTCCAGCAGACGTATCTCGGCGCCGCCCGCTAGATGTATGTCCGAGCTTCGCCAGAGTTGCGCCAGGCATTCTCGGCGAGGGACCAGCCTCCGCGCGCCGGCCCAAAGGCCGAAGGCCGTCCAACAGCCGGCGCAATCGAGGGGGGGCATCGGGGGGGTCTTCCGAGACCCCCCCGAATGACCGAGATGGCCGACGCGCTCCTCGCCCTCGAGGACGTCCACACCTACTACGGCGAGGCCCACATCCTCCAGGGCATCTCGCTGAGCGTGCGCGCGGGCGAGGTCGTCACCCTCATCGGCCGCAACGGCGCCGGCAAGACGACCACGCTGCGCTCGATCATGGGCATCACCCGGCCGCGGCGCGGGCGCATCGTCCTCCGCGGCGAGGACGTCACCGGGCTGCCGACGCACCAGATCGCGCGCCGGGGCATCGCCTGGGTGCCCGAGGAGCGCCGCGTCCTGCCCAACCTCACCGTGCTCGAGAATCTCCGACTGGGATGGCTGGGCGCGAGCCGATCGACGGCGGAGGCGACGAGCCCGGAAGGCGAATCGGATGCGCCGATGGGGGGCGCGGGCCGGGCCTCGTGGACCTCTCGCGTCGCACAGGTCTTCGAGTATTTCCCGCGGCTGCGCGAGCGGCTCGATCACCGCGGGCGTCATCTCTCGGGGGGCGAGCAGCAGATGCTGGCCATCGCGCGCGCCCTGGTGGCCCGGCCGTCCATCATGCTGGTCGACGAGCCCACCGAGGGGTTGGCCCCGCTGCTCGTGCAGAACCTCAAGGAGATCCTGGCCGCGATCAACCGCCGCGGCACCACCATCCTCCTGGTCGAGCAGGCGCTGGAGGTGGCGCTGGCGCTGGCCCATCGCGTCTACGTGATCGACCAGGGGCGCATCCAGTTCCAGGGCACGCCGGACGAGCTCCGGCGCGATCCCGCGATCCAGCAGCGGTTCCTGGGCGTCTAGGTCTAGGGAGGTCTCGCGCTCGGGGCCGGGATCGAGAAGGCCGGTCAGGCCATGCTGGGGCCGGCGGCGCCGCGTCGAGCCGTCACGCACCGGCAGGTGTCGATCTGGTGCAGCTCGATCAGGTTGCCGAACGGGTCGTCCAGGAAGATCTGCTGGGACTGGGGCCCGACCACGCCCTCGGCCACCCAGTACGCGACGCCGAGCCGGTCCAGCTCCCGGCGGGTCTCCTGGATGTCGGCGACGGCGAGGGCCACGTGCGGGCGCGACGGGTCCTGGTTCGGCCCCCTGGCGAACTTGCTGATCCCGTCCACGCCCATGAGGTGGATCTGGGCGGCGCCTCCCACGTCCATCCAGTAGCCGTCGATGGTCGGGATGTAGGGCCGTCCGGGGTCGAAGGCGAGCCCGAGCACGTCCCGGTAAAAGCCGAGCGCGCGCTTCACCTCCTCGGACGCCGGCCCGATGCGGATGCCGTGGTGGTGGAGCTCAAGCACCTTGACGGCCATGGAACCCTCCTCGCAGCGTCCCCCAGATTCCCCTGGGCAGGAAGAGCACGAAGGCCATGAAGACGGCGCCGATGACGAGCGGCCACGACTCGGTGACGATGGCTACCCGGTCCTCGAGAATCAGGTACGTCGCCGCCCCCACGAACGGACCGAAGAACGTCCCGGCGCCGCCCAGCAGCGTCATGATGACGACCTGTCCCGACGTCGTCCAGTAGAGCGATTCGACGGGGACCACGGAGAGGCGGAGGGCGTCGAGGGCGCCGGCCAGCCCCGCGAACACCGCCGAGAAGGCGAACGACAGCTGCTTCACCCTCGTCACGTCGTAGCCGCAGGCGGCGGCGCGGTCGCCGTTCTCCCGGATCGCCTGGAGCACGGCCCCGAAGGGCGAGTCGAGGATGCGCTTGAGCGCGGCCACGGCGAGGCCGACCAGGACGAGCGCGAAGTAGTAGAACGCCAGCGGCGTGTCGAGCGACAGCGTGAGGCCGGGCAGGCGCACCGGCAGCACGGTGATGCCGCGGAGGCCGTCGTCGCCCCCCGTCCAGTCCGCCAGGTGGAAGGCGACGAAGTAGAGGAGCTGGGCGAACGCCAGCGTGAGCATCGAGAAGTAGATCCCGCGGCGCCGGAGGCAGAAGAAGCCGATCGCCGAGCCGACGACGAGCGGGAGCGCGATGCCGGCGCCGAGGGCGAGCCAGAGCGAGCCGACCTTGAGCTTGGCCAGCGCGATCCCGGTGCCGTAGGCGCCCAGCCCCCAGTAGGCGGCGTGACCGAACGAGAGGAGACCGGTGTAGCCGTAGAGCAGGTTGAAGCCGAGGGCGAACAGGCCGTAGATCAGCACCTGCGTGGCCAGCGCCTTGTACGGCACCAGGAAGGGGAAGACCGCGAAGAAGGCGAAGAAGGCCGGCACCGGGTGGGCGGCGATGCCGGCGGCGACGCGCCGGATCATTCGAGGAGACCGGCCTCACCGAAGAGGCCGCTCGGCCTGACCAGCAGCACCACCGCCATGACGACGAAGATCATGATCTCGGAGAGCTTGGGCGCGAAGAAGGTGGTCAGGCTGACCACCTCGCCGATGAGCACCCCCGCCACCACGGCGCCGAGCAGGCTGCCCATGCCCCCCACCACGACGACAACGAACGACTCGATGACCATCGTGATCCCCATCTCCGGGTAGACCGGGCGCATGGGGCCGGCCAGGATCCCGGCCAGCCCGGCCAGGCCGGCGCCGATGCCGAAGACGAGGAGCCAGACGCGGCCCAGGTCGAGGCCGAGCGCGCGCACCATGAGGGGATCGCGCGAGCCGGCGCGGATGATGAGGCCGACGCTGGTCCGCTCCAGGAACAGCCAGAGGCCGATCAGCACGATCGCGGTCACCGCGATGACGAAGAGCCGGTAGCGCGGAAACGTCATGAAGCCGAGGTCGACCGCGCCGGCCAGCACGCGGGGCGGGTTGACCGTGAGCCCGATCTTGCCCCAGATGATCCTCACCGCCTCGACCATCACCAGCGAGAGGCCGAAGGTGAGCAGCAGGGCATCGTCCACCGAGCGCCCGTAGAGCGGGCGCACGAGCACCCGCTCGATGACGAGCCCCAGGGCGAAGACCATGAGCGGCGCCAGCACCAGCGACAGCCAGAAGTTGCGGGTGAGGCCGAGGAGGAAGAACCCGAAGTAGGCCCCCAGCATGTAGAGCGAGCCGTGGGCGAAGTTCACCACGGTCATGAGCCCGAAGATCAGGCTCAGGCCGGTGGCGAGCAGGACGAAGATGCCCCCCAGCACCAGGCCCGTGAAGACCTGCGCGGCCAGCGCCGTCGCCGAGACGTCGAACACGCGCTAGGCTAGGCCCTTCTCGGCGCAGGTGCGGTCGAGCTCCTCGTTGGCCGGGACGAGCGACACGACCTCGAGCACGCCCCACTCGCCGCGCAGCTTGCCCGGGCCCCGGCCCTTGACGATCCAGAGATCCTGCATCGCCTTGTTGTCGCACTTCCGCCACCACTGCTTGCCCTTGTAATGGTCGTAGGTGTTGTTGGCGCGGAGCATCTCCGCCACCTTGGCCGCGTCGGTGGACTTGGCCAGCTCGACTCCGCGGGCGACCTCCATGACGCCGCTGTAGGCGTACGCCCCGTAGTCGCCCGGCGGCATGTTGAACTTCTTCTGGTGGGCTTCGACGTAGCGCTTGACCTGCGGGATCGTGTCGGCGAGCTCCCAGTAGAAGTTGGTGCCGCCGTAGATGCCGTCGTAGATCTCGGGTCCGCCTTCCTTGAGGGTGGG
This sequence comes from uncultured Candidatus Rokubacteria bacterium, assembly GCA_963708025.1. Lineage (GTDB taxonomy): Bacteria > Methylomirabilota > Methylomirabilia > Rokubacteriales > DASRDR01 > CAVPSB01. Next base: position 460,620 of record CAVPSB010000016.1, read on the forward strand.
CAGCCAGTGGAGCGGCTGCACGACCGGGATCTGCTGCTTCATCCCGAACGACGCGTACTGCTTGAGGAAGGCGATGTTGTCGGCGCCCGGCGTGACGCTGAACACGGCTTCGGGCTTGGCCGCCTGGATCTTCGGCAGGTGAGCCGAGAACTCGGCCTGGCCGAGTGGGTAGGGCGTCTTGCCGATCACGGTGGCGCCGGCCTTCTTCGCCACCTCCTCGAAGACGGCGGCGTTCTGCTTGCCCCACGCGTAATCGGCGTACACGATCCACCACTTCTTGGCGACGTTCTTCACGGCCCAGCCGCCGACGGCGCGGGTGGTGATGGTCGGGTTCAACGCCTCGTGGAACGTGAGCGGACTGGTGTCGGGCTTGGCGCTGATCTCGTCGGACTGGCTGACGGAGATGAAGAGGACGCCGGACTTCTTGGTCTGCTCGTTGATCGCCATCTGCACGTGAGCGGCGAGGCCGCCGACCACGAAGTTGACTTTCTCGTTCTCGATCAGCTCCTTGGTGCGCTGGGCGCCGATGGCCGGCTTGAGCTGGTCGTCCCGGAAGAGCACTTCGACCGTGCGCCCGAGGATGCCGCCCCTGGCGTTCAGCTCGTCCACCGCCAGCTGCGCGCCCCGCTGCTGGTCCTGGGCCAGCGCGCCGAAGGGGCCGGTCAGCGGCAGCGGAAAGCCGATCCTGATCGGCTCCTTGCTCTGCGCGCGCAGGATGGCGGGCGCCCCGAGGGCCGCGGCGCCGACTGCGGTCGTGGTGAGGAACGAGCGACGGTTCATAGCCGCCTCCTTCTCTTCCAGGCGTGTCGGCCAACGCAGGTGGGTGAGCCGATGATAGGAGTGCCGGTCTGCGCGTGTCAACTCGTCGCGGCCCGCCGCCTCCCGCCGGCTGCCGGGCACAATGAGGCCGCGCGTCAGCTCCCGGGCTCGCCGGCGATCTTGAACATCCCGGTGTCCAGGCCCAGGGCGTGCTTGCCGAGCGTCTCCAGCATGCGATCGGGCGACGGCACCATGAGCGTGCAGGTCCTGAGATCCCGGAAGGCTCGCTCGACGGGGTGATCCCGGTAGGCGCCGCGCCCGCCCACGACCTGGATGACCTTCGACGTGACGTCGAGTCCCACCTCGGTGGCGAGATACTTGACCCGGGCGGCGAGCACCCCCCGCTCCGCGGGCGTGGCGGCGCCCCAGGCCGCCGCGGCGCTGCCCAGCACCAGCGCCACCGCGTCGAGATGGGTGGCCATGTCGCCGATGTGGCGCTGCATGGTCGGCTCGTGCGCGATGGGCAGGGGATCGGGCTTGAAGACCCGCTTCTTCGCGTAGTCCACGGCGAACGCCAGGGCGCTCTCGGCGATGGCGAGGTAGATCGCGGCGTAGCCGAGCGCGAAGCTCTCCACGACGCCGACGCGCAGCGCATCGCCGGGCTGGCCGATCACGGCGTCCCGCGGCACGCGGCAGCCGGTGAACGTGACCGACGGGCTGTACGTGCCGCGCATCCCCAGCGTGTCCCAGCGGCCGTCGGTCGCGATGCCGGGCGTGTCCGCGGGCACCAGCACGAGGAAGAGCGCCTTCATCATCTCGGACAGGCCGTCCAGCGCGCACCAGACCATGTAGTACCCGGCGCCGTTCGCCATCGTGCAGAAATGCTTGACGCCGTCGATCACGTAGCCGCCGTCGAGATGCCGGATCGTGGTCTCCGTCAGCATGACGCGGGACAGGCTCAGCGCCGGCTCGCTTCCCCAGCTCCCGAACAACCGGCCGTGCGCGGTGACCTCGGCGAAGTAGCGGCGCTTCTGCGCGTCGGAGGCCAGCGCGTCGATGAACCGCATGACCGTGGCGTGCATGTGGAGGGTCATCGCGGTGCTCGGGCAGCCCTGGGCGATGACGCGGAGGATTTCCACGTAGGTCGGCATGTCCACGCCAAGGCCGCCGTAGGCGGCGGGGATGGTGGCGGCCAGATAGCCGGCCTCCCACAGGTCGCGCCAGCTCTCCACCGGGTTGACCGCCTCGCGATCGTAGCGAGCGGCGCGCGGCGCGATCTTGTCGCGAGTGAGCCCGGCAACCCGCTCAACGACGCGCTGCCCCTCGGCGTCGAGCGCAGCCATCGTCAGCTCATCGCGGCCGCTGCCGACGGACGGCGGGCGCGGCGGCAGCGGCAGGTGCCGAGCTGGTGGAGCTCGACCATGCTGCCGAAGGGATCCTTCAGGAAGACCACCCAGTAGCCCTCCACACGGCCGTGCGCGCCATTCCTCATCGCCGTGGCCCCTGCGCTACGCGGCGGCCGGCTTCACCTCGCCGACGAGACGCTCCATCGCGCGCACCATCGCCGGCACGCCGGCGCACGGAAGGTCGAACGTCATCCACGCGGCGCCGAGAGCCCGGGCCCGGCGGATGTCGGACACGACCTCGTTCACGGAGCCCTGGAACGCCGCGCGGCCGACGCCCTTCGGAGCGTCCGTCAGATCGAGCAGGTTGCGGGGGGCCAGGCCGGGCACCTCGCGCCGCCCGCCCCGGGCGGCGAGGTCGCGCAGCGCCGCGTAGCCCTTCTCGATGTCGTCGAGACCGAGCGACAGCGGGTGCCAGGCATCGCCCAGCGCGGCGCACCGGCGGACGGCCGGCCCGGATACGGCGCCCGGCGAGCCGCCGACCCAGATCGGCGGGTGCGGCCGCTGTGCGGGGCGAGGGGAAAAGGTCGCGCCGGCGAAGCTCACGTACTCGCCCTTGTACTCGGGGACGTCGCTCGCCCAGGCGGCCTTGATCGCCCGGATGTAGTCGTCGCTGAGCCGCCCGCGCTCGCGGAACGGCAGCCGCAGGTCTGCGAACTCGGCCTCGTCCCAGCCCACGCCGACGCCGAAGATGAAGCGCCCGCCCGACACCTGGTTGACGGTCGCTGCCGCCTTGGCGGCCACCAGGGCGCTTCGGTAGGGGAGCACGATGACGCTGGCTCCGAGACGGATGCGCCGCGTCCGGCCGGCGAGATAGCCGAGGAGCGAGAACGGATCCGGCCAGTGGCCACCGTAGTGCTGAGTGGTGGCGGGCTTGGCGAGGATGTGATCGGGGACGAAGACGCCGTCGAGACCCAGCTCCTCCGCCCGCACCGCCAGCGACTCCGCTTCGGCGACCGTGAGCTGCCAGATCGGAAGGACGACTCCGTAGTTCATGGCACCCTCCTCGGCTGCGCGGCCTGTGACGTCGGGGTCTGACGGATCGATGCTCAGCTGCACCGCCCCCACCGCGTCGATGAGAGGCAGTCCCCTTCCTCGCGCGATCGTACGGCGTATCAGGTCATACGGCGTCTCCGACGTTTCCCACCGGCCGGCTCGCGCGCCGGGCTGGCGCTCCCCCACCGGTGGCACCACGATACTGTATCGGTCGAGGCTCGGCAACGCGTGGGCGGAGTCAGCCCGGGGGCCGCGCACGGTGAAGACGACGGCCACGATGATCTCGGGTGTACTCGCCGCCGGCGCGGTGCGCGCCGGCGCCGACGCGTGAGCCGTCAGTAGCGCGAGACGCCTCCGCACGACAGCAGGAAGAACGCCGCCTCCGCCACCGCCACACCGCCCAGGGGGGTTCGGCGCCCCCCCCCCTGCGGACGGCTCCGCTCAGCGGGATCGGCCGGCGACGCGAGCCTTACGGTTCTTCTGCTTCTTCTTGAGGGCGGCGCGCATCCGGGCGGTCTTCCGGCGATTCTTCTCGGCCATGGCGGTCTCCTGTCGGGCTCGGAGTTTCGAGGCCGGGCGCGAGTCGCGCCCGCGGGTCGCCCCGAGGATATCAGGTCCCGCGCCCCGCGTTGGCAGATCCGGTTCCCCGCCCGGCGGGAGGGATCGCGCGTCCGACCCTGGTCACCGGACCTTCCGGCCCTCGACTCGCGTCGCGGTGGTGGGATCGTTGCGGTCGTCTCGCCACGTCGGATGGTTGAAGTGGATCACCCGATCGCCGTTGTAGGACGCCACGGCATTGTCGAACGTCAGCGCGCCGATCGGGCGCCAGTTCGTGAATGTGCGCCGCTGGCGCAGTGCCGGTCCCGTCGTCCGGCCTTCGTCGGTGACCTCGATGTTGAACGTGAGCGTGCGCCTGGGCACGGGATCGCCCCGGTCGAAGATCTGGGCCATGACCTCGTCGCGGAAGTCGAGTTCCTCACCCGCGATCCTGGCCTGATCGGGCGCCACGAGCAACCGCATGAACTCGGGCGCCCGCGTCGGCTGCCCCGCGGGCTTACCGAGCTCCGCGATTTGATACAGCTGACGGATCGACGGCTGCTTGTCGACGCGACCGAACACCAGGCCGGTCATCAGCAGGATCGGCATGCCGCCGCCCCGGCGTGAGGCGGTCGTGTCGGGAGCATTGAGCAACTCGGCGTCGTTGATGAAGTCGGTGCGGGCGCCGCCGATGTCCTGCTGCGTGATGAAGTTCGACGTTCGAAGGGGAGTGGCGTGGTTCGGGTCCATGTATGAAGCGAACAGGACGCGGATCCCGAATCCCGACGGCGTCGTGATCACCGAGCCGATGCTCCGCGCCGTCGCCCCGCCGGACTTTCCCCAGCTTCCCGCGGGGTACCGCTATGTTCCGGACACGATGTGGAGGCGCGCCCGATTCGAGAAGTGAGCGCGTCATCTGACCGGTGCCGACAGGCCCGGAGGATCACATCGGGGGGCGCGGCCGAAAGAGCGAGGACTGGATCAGGCCGCTGCGATGCCCGACATACTGGGCCAGCACGCGCAGGATGCCGAGTCCGTAGACGACGCTCCGGCGGAAGTTGATCGAGGACGCCTCCGGCAGGTAGCGGGCCGGGACGGGGACGTCTCCGATGCGAAAGCCGAACCACGCTGCCTGGGCGAGGAGCTCGGAGTCGAACACGAAGTCGTCCGAGTTGGCCTCGAATGGGATCGTCTCGAGGACCCGGCGCGTGTAGACGCGGAAGCCGGAGTGGAAGTCCCCCAGATTCTGACCCAGCACCAGGTTCTCCAGCATGGTGAGGGTGCGATTGGCGAGATACTTCCAGGCGGGCATCCCGCCCCCCAACGCCTCCCCTCGACTCCGGATGCGGGAGCCGAGCACGACGTCGCAGATCCCGAAGTTGACGAAGCCCGTCAGGAGCGGGAGGAGCCGCGCGTCGTACTGATAGTCGGGGTGGATCATGGCCACGATGTCGGCTCCGCGCTCCAGCGCGGCTCGGTAGCACGTCTTCTGGTTGGCACCGTACCCCCGGTTCTCGGGGTGCTGGAGCACCGTCAGGCCGAGCCGGCGGGCGATGTCCACGGTCCGGTCACGGCTACCGTCGTCCACCAGGATGACCTCGTGCACCGCGTCCCGCGGGAGGTCGAGCCAGGTCCGCTCGAGCGTGGCTTCGGCGTTGTAGGCCGGCATGACGACGACCAGACGGCGCCCCACGGGTGCCCCCATGCCGCCGCGGTCCGCCTTCCGTGGTCGCCTACCGGCCCCGGAGGCGCGAGAGGAGTCCGAGGAGCCGGCTCGCGAACCGGTCGTCCAGGCCGAGGACGCGCTTGGCCCGGTCGTAGCCCCGGAGGGCCATCTTGTCGAGGTAGATGGCGACACGCCCCAGACCGTCGCCGGGGCGGGCGCGGTACTCCGTGGAGCGGACGAGGAAGGGCCTGGTCTCGGCCGTGAAGTAGTACAGCGCGAGAGACTTCCGGGTAACGTGCGCGGGACAGGCCATGGGCTCCGGGTGCCCATGGAACGCGTCGCCGTCGGTGTTGAAGATGACGGCCCGGTTGAAGATCGGCAGGATCCTGCGGACGCAGCGCTTCATGTCACGACTCCACAGCTCCAGATGCCCGCCGTACTCGTCCTGCCAGCCCTCGTTCATGTAGATGAGCAGGTTGACCCGGCGCCGCCACGTCGGCTGGTGCGGGTGGCCCGTGAAGTCGGCGTGGATGTTGAGGTGGCCCCCACGGGCCGACTGGTGGAGCCCACCCCCCTCGAGGCTCGGGTCAGCGAGGAGCCCGGCGATGCCGGTGAGCCGCTCGAGCCGGGCGATGAAGTGGGACGAGTTCAACTCGTCCACGACCTGGCCGATCGTCGTCGGGAAGCTCCGCCGGTCGCGCCATCCGTACTTGCGCTCGTTGACGTGCGTGTAGTTGATCCATGCCGACGGATCGATCGGCGGGAATTCCCGCATCACCTGCCGGGCGACGGCCGGGTCGAGGAAGTCGTCGAGGACGGCGTGAGGATAGGGCTCCGCGTGCGGGTACTCGCGAGCCACGGCCTCGAGCCGCGCGCGGTCGGCCAGCGCTCCGGAGGACGCTAGATCGGTCAGCATGAGCGGGGCTGCCTGCCCAACGTCAATACCGCGGCTCTGCTCAGCGGGATCGGCCGGCGACGCGAGCCTTGCGATTCTTCTGCTTCTTCTTGAGGGCGGCGCGCATCCGGGCGGTCTTCCGGCGATTCTTCTCGGCCATGACGGTCTCCTGTGGGGCTCGGAGTTTCGAGGCCGGGCGCGAGTCGCGCCCGCGTGTCGCCCCGAGGATATCAGGTCCCGCGTCCCGCGTCGCCTCTTGCCCGCCCGGCGGTCGACGTCATGACCAGTCGCCCCGCCGGCCGAGGTGCCGGTCGAGGACCCGACACGTTACGAGCTGTTCCTGAGCAAATCGGCGGCGAAGGCGCTTGGGCGCACCTTCCCCGCGTCGGTGCGGGCCCGCGCCGACGAGGTGCTCCCGAG